>NZ_JAIQYY010000024.1:135672-147183 GCF_020181035.1 Streptomyces sp. CoH27 | reverse complement strand
ATCTGCACGCGGGACCTGACGCCGCACGGGAAACGAGGCCCGAGGACGAAGCCCCCGCCCTCAGAAACCCAGCTTGCGGAGCTGCTTGGGGTCCCGCTGCCAGTCCTTGGCCACCTTCACGTGCAGGTCCAGGAAGACCGGGGTACCGAGCAGCGCCTCGATCTGCTTGCGGGACTTGATGCCGACCTCCTTCAGGCGCTTGCCCTTGGGGCCGATGATGATGCCCTTCTGGCTGGGGCGCTCGATGTAGACGTTGGCGTGGATGTCCAGCAGGGGGCGGTCCGCCGGGCGGTCCTCGCGCGGGAGCATCTCCTCGACGACCACCGCGATGGAGTGCGGCAGCTCGTCGCGGACGCCCTCCAGCGCCGCTTCGCGGATGAGTTCCGCGATCATGACCTGCTCGGGCTCGTCCGTGAGGTCGCCCTCGGGGTAGAGCGCCGGGCCCTCGGGGAGGAGCGGGATCAGGAGGTCGGCCAGCAGATCCACCTGCTTGGCCCCCGCCGCCGACACCGGGACGATCTCCGCCCACTCGATGCCCAGTTCCTTGCCCAGCTGGTCGATCGCGATCAGCTGCGCGGCGAGGGCCTTGGAGTCGACCAGGTCGGTCTTGGTGACGATCGCGACCTTCGGGGACTTCTTGATCCCGGCCAGCTCCTTCGCGATGAAGCGGTCACCGGGGCCGATCTTCTCGTTCGCCGGAAGGCAGAAGCCGATCACATCGACCTCGGCCCACGTGGTCCGTACGACGTCGTTGAGCCGCTCGCCGAGCAGCGTGCGCGGCTTGTGGAGCCCGGGGGTGTCCACGAGGATCAGCTGGGCGTCGGGCCGGTGCACGATCCCGCGTACCGTGTGCCGCGTCGTCTGCGGCTGGTTCGCGGTGATGGCCACCTTCTGCCCGACCAGAGCGTTCGTGAGGGTGGACTTGCCCGCGTTGGGGCGGCCCACGAAGCAGGCGAAGCCGGCACGGTGGACGGCCTCGGCCGGCTGCTCGGATGACTGGGTACGCACGCTCATGCCGTTCATTGTCCCTGATCCACAACCCCCGGCCGCACCGTGAGGTTTCGGTAACCCTCAGGCAATGAAACGTCACGGAAACACACTCGTACGCAACCGGAAACGCGCACCGGTGAACCTCTGACGCAGCCCTGACACCGTTGGAGACGCCTGTGACCCTCGCCGCCGCGCCCCCAGTGAACACCGGCGACACCGCCTGGCTGCTCGCCGCGACCGCCCTCGTCCTGCTGATGACGCCGGGCCTGGCCCTGTTCTACGGCGGCATGGTCCGCACGAAGAGCGTCCTCAACATGCTGATGATGAGCTTCGTGTCGATCGCCCTGGTCACGGTGGTCTGGCTGGCGGTGGGCTACTCCCTCGCCTTCGGCGACGACATCGGCGGCGGACTGATCGGCGGCCTCGGTCACGCCGGCATGGCACACATCACGCCGGGCAGCGTCCACGGCACCGTCCCCACGCTCCTCTTCGCCACCTTCCAGCTGACCTTCGCGATCATCACGGCGGCCCTGATCAGCGGTGCGGTGGCGGACCGGACGAAGTTCTCGGCCTGGCTGGTCTTCGTCCCGGTCTGGACCCTGCTCGTATACATCCCCATCACCCACTGGGTCTGGGGCCCCGGCGGCTGGATCGCGGCCGAGCTCGGCGCGCTCGACTTCGCGGGCGGTCTGCCCGTCGAGATCACCTCCGGTGCCTCCGGTCTCGCCCTGTGCCTGGTCCTCGGACCCCGGCTGGGCTTCAAGAAGGACGCCATGCGGCCCCACAACCTGCCCATGGTGATCCTCGGCGCCGGTCTGCTCTGGTTCGGCTGGTTCGGCTTCAACGCGGGCAGCGCGTTCGGCGCGAACGGCCTCGCCGCGGCCGCCTTCCTCAACACCCTGGCCGCCGGCTGCACCGGCCTGCTCGGCTGGCTCTTCGTGGAGCAGAAGCGCGACGGCCACCCGACCACGCTCGGCGCCGCCTCCGGCGCGGTCGCCGGCCTGGTCGCGATCACCCCGTCCTGCGGCACGGTCTCCCTGCTCGGCGCCCTCGTCGTCGGCCTGGCCGCCGGTGTCGTCTGCAGTTACGCGGTGAGCTGGAAGTTCAAGCTGAACTACGACGACTCCCTCGACGTCGTCGGCGTCCACCTGGTCGGCGGCATCATCGGCACCCTGCTGATCGGCCTGTTCGCCGAGAAGGCGATGACCGGCGGCACCGAGGGCCTGTTCTACGGCGGCGGGCTCGCCCCGCTCGGCAAGCAGACGCTGGCCGTGGTGGTCGTGGCGGCGTACGCCTTCGCGGTGACGTACGGCCTCGGCAAGCTGCTGGACACGATGATGGGCTTCCGGGCGAGCGAGGAGCAGGAGCACACCGGCCTGGACCTTACGGTGCACGCGGAGACGGCATACGATCACGGCGTCCTGGGCCATGGCGCCCCGGTCTCCCACTCCGTTCTCACCGGAACCAGCACCCAGAAGGTCAGCACCCAGGCATGAAGCTCATCACCGCCATCGTCAAGCCGTACCGCCTCGACGAGGTCAAGACCGCCCTGCAGGAGCTGGGCGTGCACGGTCTGACCGTGACCGAGGCCAGCGGCTACGGCCGGCAGCGCGGCCACACCGAGGTGTACCGGGGCGCCGAGTACCGCGTCGACCTGGTGCCGAAGGTGCGCATCGAGGTCGTCGTGGAGGACGCGGACGCCGACGCCGTGATCGATGCGGTCGTCAGGGCCGCGCGGACGGGGAAGATCGGGGACGGGAAGGTGTGGTCCGTGCCCGTGGAGACGGTCGTACGGGTGCGGACCGGCGAGCACGGCCCCGACGCGCTCTGACCAGCAGCGCCCCGGTCGTCAGGCCCGCCGCGAACACGAGCCCGGCGAAGAGCCACGGCAGCGCGAGGAACGAGGCGCTCGCCGACTGCCGGGTGCCGGGCGCGCTCGCGGTCAACGTCACGTCCCCCCAGTCGAGTTGGGGCGCCCCGGACCAAGGCTCGGTGAGCCGTACCCGCTGCCCCGGCAGCAGTTCGGAGGGGACCCGGGTGAGGGTGCGGTCGAGCAGCGTACGGCCGAACAGCCCGCGCGCCTTCAGCTCCACCTTCGGGTCGACGGTGACGTTGCCGGTGTTGCGCAGGGTGTAGGAGATGGTTGCCGTACTGGCGCCGAGGCCCGGGATCAGCGGCTGGTGATGGCTGATCCGCACGTGCTCGACCGAGACCGCGGGGAGCGTGGGCCCGCTGACGCGGAGGTAGACGCGGGCGCCGACGGCCCGCTGCACACCGAGGGCGAGTGAGCCGCTGCCGGGGTCGATCCGTTCGTCGAGGGCGACGATGGCGCCGGGGTGGTCGCCGGGTCCGGCGCCGTCGGGCACGTGCAGGGTGAACGGCACGGTGACGGTCGTATGCCCCGGCACGGTGATCCGGGGCTGTGCCGGCCTGGCCCAGGCGCCCACTCCGCCCATCCGCTCCGTCGGCCCGCGTACGGCGAATCCGCCGTCGCGGGCGGTGTTGTAGGCGTCTGCCGCGTAGA
This sequence comes from Streptomyces sp. CoH27, assembly GCF_020181035.1. Classification (GTDB taxonomy): domain Bacteria; phylum Actinomycetota; class Actinomycetes; order Streptomycetales; family Streptomycetaceae; genus Streptomyces; species Streptomyces camelliae. Next base: position 143,669 of record NZ_JAIQYY010000024.1, on the reverse strand, counting down.
GGCGGAAGGTGAGCGGGCCGCCGGTCTTGTTCTGCACGGCGACCTTGTCGGTGAGGGTCTGCCCGGGGTCGGCGGCGAGGTAGAAGTACGGCCGCGCGGCGATCTTCGAGGCGACCGGGTAGACGGACCAGCTGCCGTTGTCGGCGGCGTGCGCGGGGATGGCCTGCCCCGCGAGCAGGAGGCCGAGGAGGCTCAGGACGTATCGGAGGAGGGCGTACGGCTTGCGCATGGGTGCGGACCCCCGGTGGGAGAAGGGGAGACGGGCGGGTGCGGACGCCCGTACGCTCGGGTTCAGGTGAGCGTCAGCGTGAGCACACCGGAGTACGAGCCCGGAGGCGTGAACGCGGGTACGTCCAGGGAGAGTCCGGCGTCGACGGTGAACTCACCGCCGGTGAGCGTGCCGTCGGACGTCGACGCGAGGGTCGCTCCTGAACTGCCCACGGTGCCCGCCGAACCGGCCTTGCAGGTGCTGGGGCTGCCCGCTTTGGTCGCGCAGGCGGGAGTCCAGCTGAGCTTGCCCGCATCGATCTTGGCGCCGGGCCCGGAGAAGTCGGTGACCTTGCCGGTGAGCGACCAGCCGGCCGGCCCGCCACGGAAGTCCTTGACGGTGACGGTCTGGAGCTTGCCGGTGGAGGCTCCGCCCTGGCCGAAGTCGACGGACGACAGCGCGACGGAGTCCCCGGCCTGGGACATGGACAGGGTGCCCGCCTTGACGGTGGTCGTCAGCTTCTGACTGCCGGGCGGGACGGGGGTGGTGTCGTTGACGACGTAGGCCGCGGGCCCGGCCCCCTTGTCCGCGCTCCACGAGCTGCCCTCGTAGGCCACGATCCCGGTGGTCGTCTTGTCGTTGACGACGAGGGAACCGCTGAAGGAGCCCTGTGCGTTGGCGGTGACGGTGGCGGTGTCGGCGGTCTGCTTGTCCCCGGACCGGCCGGCGAGGGTGACGGTCGCGCCCGGAGTGAAGTTGCTGCCGCTGACGGTGACACCGGCGCCCGGGTTGCCGGAGGCCGAACTCAGCGAGATGGCACGGGTGTTGGCGGGAGTGCCGGAGGTCGCCGTGACCGTCCCGGAGACCGGTGCGGGCGGATTCGTGACCGTGCAGGGGGTGTCCAGCTCCAGGATGTAGCTGGTGTGGATGTTGTAGTCGCCGGGCGAGAGGGTGATCTGGCCGGGCTTGGTGACGGTGAACGTGCCGGTCATGGAGAAGGACGGGAAGGCGGCCTTCCCGGGGACCGGCGGATTCTTCTTGGGCCCCGCGACGGTGACGTCCCCGGTCTGGGCCCCACCGAGGGTGACCTTGCCGGTCGGGGTCATGATGTCGGCGGGCAGGGCGAGGTCGGTGGGGTTGCTCGCGGCGGCGGTGACCACGGTGTAGGTCACGGTGACGGTGTCGCCGACCTTCGGGCTCGCGTTGTCCACCGAGACGTTGGCGGTCGTGGTGCCGTCGATCGGCGGGATGCCGGCCACGGCGGGCGGGATGCAGTGCGTGGCGAAGTCCACGTTCGTGCCGGCGGCATCGGCCGGGCAGGCCAGCGCGCCGCCCGCGGTGACCGCGAGCGCGGTCGCCCCGAACAGTGAGATCCAGCGCCACCGTAGGGATCTTCGTGAGCTTGAGGGCGGTGTGGCACCCATGGGCCCCCTCCTGAGGGTCGCGGGCGCAGCGGCTCATCTGCGCCGACAGGGGGCATTGATGTGGAGCGGGGGTGAGAAGTCAATGGAGATGCCGCAGAAATCTGACGGATCATCAGTTTCTGCGGCATCCGGAACAGATCGCTCAGTTCGGTCGGCCGAAGGGATCGACCGAGGGGCTCGGCCGAAAGGCTCAGTCGAAGGGCTCGGTCGAAGGGCTCGGCCGAAGGGCTCAGTCGAAGACGAAGGGGCCGGGCGACTGCGGGCCGCTCGCCGTACAGGTCACGGTGATCCCGAAGATCACCATCTTCAGAGAGCCGCCGTAGGCGTCGAGGCTGTCGCCGGAGGCGACGGTACCGCTGAGCGGGCCGACGCTGACTGCGTCGCCGGTGTTCATGGCGGGGTTCTTGGTCCCGCTGAACACCACTGATCCGCCATCCGACTTGGCCATGGTGAGGGTGGAGGTGATGGAGTCCTGCGCCACCGCGACCGGTGCCGTGATCGCGGAGGAGGTGAGGGAGATGGTGGCCGAGGTGCCGCTCTGGGTGGCGGTGAGCGTGGCCGTACCGCCGCCGAAGATGCCGCAGCTCGCGGTGATGGTCGCCGACTGTGGGGTGACGGCGGCCGCGGAGGGCGCGAAGGCGAGACCGGTGACCGCGAGGGCCCCGGCGGCCAGTGCCGCACCCATTGCCGTGCGCTTGCCTCTCATGGGGATCCGCTTCCCTTCCCTATGGTGGGGAGTGCCATGTGGGGGGCCGACGGACGGAGAGGCCTGCGCAGGCGGGTGCGGTCACACTGCGAGGGCGGTGCGGATCTGACGGTCCGTCGGAAAGTTACGGCTCCATTGATGCGCAAGGGCGAGAACCGAACAAGGTTGAAATCCGGCCGACCTTCCTGGTGCTGTTCACGAGAACGGGTGGCGGTTGTGCCGGGCAGCCAGGTGCCGACCGGATGGGACCGACCGCATGACGGGAAAGGCGATGGCTCATCGCCGGTGCCGGAGGCTACCTTCGGACGATGCGGATCTTGCATCTCTCGGACACCCATCTGGACCGGTCCGGCGGCCCCGACGAGGACGGGGCCGACGGCACCGCGGCGCTCTGCCGCCTGCTGGGCGAACTGAGTCATCTGGACGACCTCGACGCGGTGGTGGTCACCGGCGACGTCGCGGACGACGGCTCTCACGAGGCGTACACGCGGGCACATGAACTCCTGTCCGGCTACGCCGGCCGACGAGGGGCGGACGTCTTCTACACGACGGGCAACCACGACGACCGCACCGCATTCGCGGACGTGCTCGGCACCGGCCACGTGGAGCCCGAGGCGGTGTACGAGGGGGCCGCAGGCGAGCGGGCGGGGGCCACCACCGTCGGCGGATGGCGACTGATCACGCTGGACACGCTCGTTCCGGGCAAGGGCTACGGCCGACTCGACGGCGGCCAACTCGGCTGGCTCCGCGAACTACTTGCCACCCCGGCACCCATGGGCACCGTCCTGGCCTTCCATCACCCGCCGGTTGCCCTGGACGTCGACGTTCAGCGGGCGCTCGGCCTGCAGAACGGCGCAGAGCTGGCCGAAACGATCCGCGGGACCGACGTCCAGCTCATCCTGTGCGGGCACTTCCACCTGCAGATACTGGCCCGCTTGGCACAAGCGACCGTCTGGGTCACGCCCGGCGTCGTCAGCCGCATCGACCTGACCGCCCGCCCCGGCACCGAGCGCGCCGTCCACGGTCCGTCGGCCTCCCTCGTCCACCTGGGAGCACCTCACGGGCCACTCATCCATACGCTCCACGCACGAGACCCTCGCATGGGCGAGACGGTCTACGAGGCCGACGAGGAGGAGATGCGCGAGGTCATCGAAAGGCTCGGCCCCTCTCCTGCGAGCCTGAACTGAGCCTGCGCCGCCGCGGGGTCCAGGGGGCGGAGCCCCCGGTACCTCAGCCGGCGGACACGGTGAGCCGCACAGCTCCGTCGGTCCCGGCCAGCAGCACCGGCGTCTGCGGCCCGCCCAGGTCGGATACGGCGGCGAGATCCTCGGCCGGCACGGACTCCGCCTCGCTCACGACCGCCGCCGCCTCCAGCGACGTAGCTCCCGACGCCACGGCCATCGCGACAGCGGTACGCAGCGCGCTCAGCCGCAGCGAGGCCAGCTCCACCGACCCGGCGGCGTACGTACGCCCGGTCTCGTCCCGTACGGCGGCTCCTTCGGGCACACCATTGCGGGCCCGCACGGAACGGGCCAGCGTGACGATCTTGCGGTCCTCGGGGTCAAGCGCGTTGCTCTCGGTCATGCCCCTAGCTTACGGAGCAGTCACAGGGCAGACCGGCCTGGTCAGGGTCGGGCAGCGGCGCTGACGATCAGCGTGCCGACTGAGCCTCAGGTCACGGACCAGGTCACGGACGGTCGAGCCGCAGCCGCTCCGCACGCGGCAGCCCGGCGACGACCAGGTCGTACGAATCCTCGATCAACTCCCGGACCAGCCGGTCCGGGAGCTCGCCGTCGACCGTCACGGTGTTCCAGTGGCGCTTGTTCATGTGCCAGCCGGGGATGATCAGGCCCTCGTGCTCGCCGCGGAGCCGGACGGCGTCCTCCGGTTCGCACTTCAGGTTGACCGTCAGGGGCCGCGCACCCAGGTTCGTCAGGGCGAACATCTTGCCCAGCACCTTGAAGACCGACGTCTCGGGATTGAAGGGAAAGTCCTCCACGGCCGCGTTGAAGGAGAGGCAGAAGGCGCGCAGTTCCTCGGGGGTCACTCGGGTTTCTCCTCCTCGGGGACCAGCACGGGAACCGGCTCCACCAGGACCGTGACGATCTTGTTCCGGCGGCCGGCGGCGGCCTCCGCGGTGAGCTTCAGGCGGCGTTCGTCGGGCAGTTCGACCTCGGCGGACGCGCCCGCGATGGGCACCCGGCCGAGGGCCTTGGCGAGCAGTCCGCCGACGGTCTCCACGTCCTCGTCGTCGTACTCCTCCAGCCCGTACAGCTCGCCGAGGTCGGTGATGTCCAGGCGGGCCGTCACCCGGAAGCGGTCGTCACCGAGGTCTTCGACCGGCGGCAGCTCGCGGTCGTACTCGTCGGTGATCTCGCCGACGATCTCCTCCAGGATGTCCTCGATGGTGACGATGCCGGCGGTGCCGCCGTACTCGTCGATGACGACGGCGACGTGGTTGCGATCCTTCTGCATCTCGCGCAGCAGGTCACCGGCGTTCTTGGTGTCGGGTACGAAGACGGCGGGCCGCATGCCGGTCGAGACCAGGTCGCTCTCGGCGTCGCGGCTGATGTGCGTCTTGCGGACCAGGTCCTTCAGATACACGATCCCGACGATGTCGTCCTCGCTCTCGCCGGTGACCGGGATCCGGGAGAAGCCCGAACGGAGGGCGAGGGTGAGGGCCTGGCGGATGGTCTTGTAGCGCTCGATCACCACCAGGTCCGTCCGCGGCACCATCACCTCGCGCACCAGGGTGTCGCCGAGTTCGAAGACCGAGTGCACCATGCGGCGCTCCTCGTCCTCGATCAGCGACTCCTTCTCGGCGAGGTCGACCAGCGCGCGCAGCTCCGCCTCGGAGGCGAACGGGCCGCGCCTGAAGCCCTTGCCGGGCGTGAGCGCGTTACCGATGAGGATGAGCAGCGACGGGATCGGGCCCATCACACGGGCGAGCGGCAGCAGGACGTACGCCGCCACGGTCGCCGTGTTGAGGGGGTGCTGGCGGCCGATGGTGCGGGGCGACACGCCGACGGCGACGTACGACACGAGCACCATGACACCGATGGCGACCAGCAGGGCCTGCCAGGTGGCCGTGAACTCCTGGAGGCAGGCGTACGTCACCAGGGCCGCGGCCGCCATCTCGCAGGCGACGCGGACCAGCAGGGCCACGTTGAGATAGCGGGTGGGGTCGGCGGCGATCTGGGCGAGCTTGGCGCTGCCGCGCCGGCCGGACTTGACGGCCTCCTCGGCGCGGAAGCTGGAGACGCGTGCGAGGCCCGCCTCCGCGCAGGCGGCGAGCCAGGCGACGACGACCAGCGCGATCGCGCCGAGGACGATCTGCGGAGACATCCGGGACTCGTCTCGCCTACGAGACCGTCGGCGCCGGGGACGGGCCGGTCAGGCCGTGCTCGCCCCGCCAGCCGTCGACGATGGCGGCCTGGAGCCCGAACATCTCGGCCTTCTCGTCGGGTTCCTCGTGGTCGTACCCGAGCAGGTGCAGCACGCCATGGACGGTGAGCAGCTGGAGCTCCTCGTCCATGGAGTGCTGCGTCGGGGCTTCGGCCCCCTGCTTGGCGGCGACCTCGGGGCAGAGCACGATGTCGCCGAGGAGGCCCTGCGGGGGCTCGTCGTCGTCCTTCGACGGCGGCCGGAGCTCGTCCATCGGGAAGGACATGACATCGGTGGGCCCCGGCAGGTCCATCCACTGGATGTGCAGCTGCTCCATGGCGTCGGCGTCCACGACGATCACCGAGAGCTCGGAGAGCGGGTGGATGCGCATCCGCGCGAGCGCGTAGCGGGCGATGTCGAGGATCGCCTGCTCGTCGACCTCGGTACCGGATTCGTTGTTGACGTCGATCGACATGGTCGTGCTGGTCTACTTCCCCTTGTGCCCGGACTTGCCCCGGCCCTTCTGCATGCCGTTCTGGGTGCCGTGCGAGTCGTCGTACTTCTCGTACGCGTCGACGATACGGCCCACCAGCTTGTGCCGTACGACGTCCTGCGAGGACAGCCGGGAGAAGTGGACGTCCTCGACGCCGTCGAGGATCTCCTGCACCTGCCGCAGACCGGACTTGGTGCCGTTCGGCAGGTCGACCTGGGTCACGTCACCGGTGATGACGATCTTCGAGTCGAAGCCGAGGCGGGTGAGGAACATCTTCATCTGCTCGGGGCTCGTGTTCTGGGCCTCGTCCAGGATGATGAAGGCGTCGTTGAGCGTGCGTCCGCGCATGTACGCGAGCGGCGCGACCTCGATGGTCCCGGCGGCCATGAGCCGTGGGATGGAGTCCGGGTCGAGCATGTCGTGCAGCGCGTCGTAGAGCGGGCGCAGGTAGGGGTCGATCTTCTCGTAGAGCGTGCCGGGCAGGAAGCCGAGCCGCTCGCCGGCCTCGACCGCGGGGCGGGTGAGGATGATCCGGTTGACCTGCTTGGACTGCAGGGCCTGCACGGCCTTGGCCATGGCCAGGTAGGTCTTGCCGGTACCGGCGGGGCCGATGCCGAAGACGATCGTGTGCTTGTCGATCGCGTCGACGTACCGCTTCTGGTTGAGGGTCTTGGGGCGGATGGTCCGGCCCCGCGAGGACAGGATGTTCTGCGTCAGCACCTGGGCCGGGGTCTCCGGGCCGTCGCTCGTCCCGTTCTCGCTCGCCTTGAGCATGGCGATCGACCGTTCCACTGCGTCCTCCGTCATCGGCTGCCCGGTGCGGAGCACCAGCATCATCTCGTCGAACACGCGCGAAATGAGGGCGACGTCGCTGGGGTCGCCGGCCGCGCTGATCTCGTTGCCCCGGACGTGGATGTCGGCCGCCGGGAAGGCCCTCTCGATCACACGCAGAAGGGAGTCGCCGGAACCCAGCACAGTCACCATGGGGTGCTGGGCGGGGACGGTGAGCTGGGCTCTCGCCTGCTCCTGCGAAGGGGTGCGAGCTGTGGATGTCTGTGTCATGGGCCGGCGCTGAAGGCCTGCGCTTCCTCCTCGTCACGGCCGCCTGGCTGAGGGCGGCCTCGCGATTCCAGGGTACGACGGGGGGCTGACAACGCCGTAGGGCTTTTCACGGGCCTCCACGACCGTCGTCGGACCCACCCGTCCCGCACCCCGCGCGCTCACCCCCGGCACTCACCCCGAGCGCCGGAATCCGATGGTCGGCACCGCCCGGCGCAGCGGCCACGGCCGGTCCAGCTCCTCCGGCACCAGCCCCTCCAGGAACGCGTACCGCTCCAGCGCCGCGGGATCCTGCCCGGCAAGGGACTGCACGCGCCGCCACCACGCCCCGATCTCCGACCACCCCGGCGCCGACAGCGACCCCCCGAACTCCTGCACCGACAGCGCCGCCGTGAGCCCGGCGAAGGCCAGCCGGTCGGCCAGCGGCCAACCCGCGAGAGACCCGGTCACGAACCCGGCGACGAAGACGTCCCCCGCCCCCGTCGGATCCAGCGCCTCCACGGCGATCGCGGGCACCTCGGCCGCCTCCCCGGTCCGCCGGTCCACGGCGTACGCCCCCTCCGAACCCAGGGTGACGACAGCCACCGGCACGTACTCGGTCAGGGCGTGCGCGGCGAGCCGCGGACAGTCGGTCCCGGTGTACCGCTTCGCCTCCTCCGCGTTCGGCAGGAACGCCTCGCAGTGCTCCAGGTCGGCCAGGCCCGACAGATCCCACGCCCCGGT
>NZ_JAIQYY010000024.1:95631-135567 GCF_020181035.1 Streptomyces sp. CoH27 | reverse complement strand
GCGAGGCGACGGCGGCACGCGCGCGGGGCGGGTGGTCCGGCGCGCCTTCCTGGAGCAGCGCGGCTTCCGGCGGCGGCTCGTGCCCGTGGGAGACCATCGTCCGCTCGCCCTCGTACGCCATGGACACGGTCACCGGCGAGTGCCAGCCGGGCACGGTCCGCGAGGCCGACAGGTCGATGCCCTCGCCCTGGGCGAGGGCGTCCCAGCAGTACTCGCCGTAGTGGTCGTCGCCGAAGGCGGCCGCGAGGGAGGTCCGCAGGCCGAGCCGGGCCAGCGCGGTGGCCATGTTGGCGACCCCGCCGGGGCTGGAGCCCATGCCCCGGGCCCAGGACTCGGTGCCGCGCACGGGCGCCGAGTCCAGGCCGGTGAAGATGATGTCGAGGAAGACCGTGCCCGTGAGGTAGACGTCCCAGGGCGGGTCGCCGGGTGTGCGCAGCCCGGCGAGCGGGTCGACCCGGGTCTGGCAGCGCGCTGCCTTGGTGAGGTGTTCCGGTTCCTCTCCGGTGAGGGCGTGCGAGGCGGTCACGGTGCGCTCCCTGACGTGGTGCGGATCTGGCCAGTGTGCACCAGGTCACGCACGGGAATCGCCGGTTACGACCGTATCGACCGCCACTCGTACAGGTCTCACCAGCCAGGTCTCACCAGCGCGGCATCGCCGGCCGGCGCCACTCCGGTTCGCCCATCAGCATCGCCGCCGCGTCGTCCCGGTCGCGCAGCGCGCCGTCGTCCTCGGCCCACCGGCGGTGCAGCCGGGCCAGTTCGTCCCGGTCGAGCACGACGCCGAGGCCGGGTGCGTCGGTCACCGCGACCCGGCCGCCGTCGAAGGCGAGCCGCTCGGTGAGGACGTCCTCGGACTGCCACGGGTAGTGGGAGTCACAGGCGTGGTGGAGGCCGGGGACGGTCGCGGCGACCTGGGTCATCGCGGCGAGGCTGATCCCGAGGTGGGTGTTGGAGTGCATGGACACCCCGACGCCGAAGGCCGCGCAGATCGCGGCGAGTCTCTGGGTGTTGCGCAGACCGCCCCAGTAGTGGTGGTCGGAGAGAACCACCTGGACGGCATCGCGGGTGAACGCCTCCTTGATCTCGCCGAAGGTGGTCACGCACATGTTGGTGGCGAGCGGGACGTCGGTGCCCGCGGACACCTCGGCCATCGCCGGGGTGCCCAGCGTCGGGTCCTCCAGGTATTCGAGGACGTCGCCGAGTTCCCCGGCCACCTTCAGCGAGGTCTCGACGGACCAGGCGCCGTTGGGGTCGAGGCGCAGCGGGTGGCCGGGGAAGGCCTCGGCGAGGGCGTGTACGGCCGCGATCTCCTCGTCGGGCGGGAAGACACCGCCCTTGAGCTTGAAGGAGGTGAAGCCGTAGCGCTCCTTGAACGTGCGCGCCTGGGCCACGACCCCGGCCGGGTCGAGGGCGGCGCCCCAGTCGTCGGGTTCGGCGGTGACGCCCGCCGGGTGTCCGGCCCACTTGTAGAACAGGTAGGCGCTGTACTCGACGGAGTCGCGCAGCTTGCCGCCGAGCAGCGCGTGCACGGGCAGCCCGAGCGCCTTGCCCTGAGCGTCGAGGCAGGCGACCTCGAAGGCGGAGAGCACGGACAGCCGGAGCTTGTCGGCGCTCTGCACCCCGCGCAGCCCGCCGGCGTCCACCTGTCCCTCGACCCGGGACGCGTCCACACCGAGGTCGAGCGCGAAGAGCCCGTTCACATCCATGACCGAGCGGCCGGTGAGCCGCTCGGCCAGCGGGCGGGCCAGCTCCAGGTACTTGGTGTCGCCGTAGGTCTCGCCGAGCCCGGTGACCCCGTCGGCGGTGACGATCTCCACGATGAGCCGGGGCGTGTACGGCTGGTGCACGCCCTGGGTGTTGAGCAGCGGCGCGTCGGCCACCAGGATCGGCGTCAGGCGTACCTCGGCGATGGTCAGGTCACGGGTCGTCACGGTCGTCACAGGGATGCTCCTACGAGGTCGAGTCCGGCGGTGAGCAGGGCCTGGAGGCCGGCGAGGTCGGCGGGCGCGTGGTCGGTGAGCGGGGCGCGGACGGGTCCGACGCGCTGTCCGCGCAGCCGGGCGGCCGCCTTCACGAGGGACACGGCGTATCCGGGTGCGCGGTCGCGCAGTTCGACGAAGGGGACGTAGAACTCCCGCAGCGGTTTCTCCACCATCCCCTGGTCCCCGTCCCGGAGCGCGGTGAAGAAGGCGCCGACGGCGAGGGTGAGGCGCTGGAGCCGATCGAGGTCGCCGTGCCCGTCCTTGACGCCGATGACGTTCGGGATGCGCGCGATGCACCGCAGCGTCTCCACCCCGTGGACGACCTGGCCGCGCCGGCAGGCCACGAGCGGCAGCCGGGTGCGGGCGGCGAGCTGTTCCGGCTGGGCGGTGAGGCCGTCCTGCGGGGCGGCCACGAGGTAGTGGGGCAGGACGAGCGGGGCGTCGGTGCCGGCTCCAGGGTGCCTTCGATGTGGAGGTGCAGTTCTGCTGTCGGGAGGGGCGTCGACGGGCACCCTCCCAGCCGCCTCCTCGACGGTGATCGCGACGACCGTCCGGTCCTCGTCCTCGTCCTCGTCCAGCGAGAAGAACTCCCCGGCGCCGCAGGCCGGGCTGCGTCGATCCTGCGGCTCCGCCGCGTGGCGGCGCCGGGGGCGGTGGCGAGCCGGCCGGCGACATGGGCGCGGAAGCCGTCGGGGTCGAGGGAGCCGTCGTCGTGGAAGGCGGTGAGCGGGAAGGACAGCACACCCTGCGCCATACCCTCCCGCAGCCGCCGTGCCACGTGCTGCGGACTCGGATCGCCATCCACGCCGATTATCTCCCCTTCTGAATGCCGTCCATATATGAGAACAGCTGCTGGAGAAAGTTGCTACCCCCGTCGACACCCGGCAAACCAGAAAGTGACTCGGATCACCCAACCCTGGCTTCTTCGCGCCCCGCGCGCTTGATACAACTTGCCTCGCCTCCCCCTCTTCTCCTGCCTGGAACGCCCGTGCCCGCCCCCCGCACCCTGCCCTGGCCCCTCGTCACCCTGTTCACGGTCGGGTACCTCTCCCCGTATCTGCTGCCGACCACCGTCGGCCGGCTCAGCAGCGGGCTTCCGCTCACCGCCACCCAGGCCGGGGCCATCGGCAGTGCCCTGCTGCTGAGTTCGGCGACGGCGGGCTTCCTGCTGGCGTCCCGGGTGGACCGGATCGGCGCCCGCACCCTCGCCCGTGCGGGCCTCGCCCTCGCCTTCCTCGGCTACGGCGGCGCCGCCCTCACCGGCGTCGTCCCGGCCGTCGTCGCGGGCGCGGTGGCCGGCGGCTTCGGCTCGGGCACGATCACGGCGGTCGCGGCGAGCGGCATCGCCGCCCAGAAGGACCCGCACCGGGTCACCACGGCCGGCCTGCTCGGTGTCTCGGCACTCGCCGGCGCCCTGTATCTGACGATCCCCCACCTCGGCCCCGGCCACGGCCTGCCCCTGGCCGCGATCGCCCTCACCGCGCTCGCCGTCTGGCCGCTCACCGGCCGGCTGTCCGGTCCCGCGGCACCGGCCCGCACGTCCTCGTCCGTCGCGTACGGCCGGCTCCCCCATCTCCGCGCCGGCCTCCTGCTGGCCGCCACCATGACCTGCTGGTCCCTCGCCCAGAACTCCCTGTGGGGCGTCAGCGGCCGCATCGGTCTGGCCCAGGCCCGTCTCACCGAGGTCACCGTCGGCGCGGTGTTCGCGGTCGCGCTCGGCGCCGGGCTGCTCGGGGTGCTGGGCGCGGGTGTGCTCGGCTCCCGGCTGGGCCGGGCGCTGCCCATCGGCGCCGGTACGGCCCTGATCGCGGGCTGCATCGCGCTGAGCGCGTCGGCGCGGGACCTGTCGTCCTTCGCGACCGGGGAGATCTCCTGGAACATCCTCTACCCGGTCGTGCTGTCGTACGTCCTCGGCCTCGCCGCCTCCCTCGACCCGCGCGGCCGCTGGGCGGTCCTGGTCGGCTCGGCGTCCTCGCTGGGCACGGCGGCGGGCCCGCTGACCGGGAGCGTGCTGGCGTCGGGGATGGGCTTCCCGGTGATGGGCGAGCTGCTGGCCGCCGGGCTGCTGCTGATCGCCGTACCGATGACGGCGGTGGCGCTGCGTACGGCAAGGCGCCCCCTGCCGGTCGTGGAACTCCCGGTGGAGGCGCCCGTGCCCGCACAGGAGGCCTACGACACCGCGTCGCCGAACTCGTACGCCTCGACCTCGGCGAGGTAACGGGCCCGCCGCTCCTCGTCGTCCTCCAGGAAGGAGGCGAGGAAGGAGTTGCGGGCCAGCTCGCGCAGGCGGTCCTCGGGCAGGCCCAAGGTCTGCTGGACGGCCGTGAAGTTGTCGCCCGCGTACCCGCCGAAGTAGGCCGGGTCGTCGGAGTTGACCGTGCACAGCAGGCCGGCGTCGAGCATGGCGGGCAGCGGGTGGTCGGCGAGGGTGTCGACGGTCCGCAGCCGGACGTTGGACAGCGGGCACAGCGTCAGCGGGATCCGCTCCCGGACCAGCCGCTCGACCAGCGCCGGGTCCTCCATGCAGCGCAGCCCGTGGTCGACGCGCTCGACGCCGAGCACGTCCAGCGCCTCGGTGATGTACGCCGGCGGCCCCTCCTCACCGGCGTGCGCGACCCGGCGCAGCCCGAGCGCGGCGGCCGCCTCGTACACCTCCCGGAACTTCACCGGCGGATGCCCGACCTCGGCGGAGTCGAGTCCGACTCCGGTGATCCGGTCGAGGTACGGCCCCGCGGCTTCGAGCGTCTCCAGGGCCGACTCGGCGGACTCGTCGCGCAGGAAGCAGAGGATCAGCCTGGTCGAGATGCCGTGGTTCCGCTCGCTGCTGCCCAGCGCCCGCCACAGCCCCTCCACGACCGTGCCCATGGACACGCCCCGGGACAGGTGGGCCTGCGGGTCGAAGAAGATCTCCGCGTGCCGGACACCCTGCGCGGCGGCCCGCGCGAGGTAGGCGTTCGCCAGGTCGGCGAAGTCCTGCTCGGTGCGCAGGACGGCCATGAGCTCGTAGTACAGGTTCAGGAAGGACTGGAGATCCTCGAAGTCGTACGCCTTGCGGAGCTCGTCCGTGGTCGCGTACGGGAGGGTCACACCGTTGCGGGCGGCCAGCTCGAACGCCAGCTCCGGCTCCAGGGTGCCTTCGATATGGAGGTGCAGTTCTGCTTTCGGGAGGGGCATCGACGTATCGTACGGGCGTTTTGCCGCCGATTGCTTTATCGCCGTTTCGGCACCGGCACCCGCAGCAGATCGTGCGCCACGGTCAGCTCACCCTCGAAACCGGCCGCCCGCGCCTGCCGCTCGAACTCCTCCGGCTCGGAGTAGCGCTGGCTGAAGTGGGTGAGGACCAGGTGCCGCACGCCCGCGTCCCGGGCCACGGCGGCGGCCTGACCCGCCGTCAGATGACCGTGCTCGATGGCGAGTTCCGTGTCCTCGTCGAGGAACGTGGACTCGATCACCAGCAGGTCGCAGCCCTCCGCGAGCGCGTGCACGCCGTCGCAGAGCCGGGTGTCCATGACGAACGCGAACCGCTGCCCGCGCCGTACCTCGCTGACGTCCTCCAGCGTCACGTCCCCGAGCCGCCCGTCGCGCTGGAGCACGCCGACGTCCGGCCCCTTGATGCCGTGCGCGGCGAGCCGGTCGGGCAGCATGCGGCGGCCGTCGGGCTCGATGAGCCGGTAGCCGTAGGACTCGACCGGGTGCGAGAGCCTGCGCGCCTCCAGGGTGTACGCCGAGGTCACCGCGAGGATGCCGTCGGCGGCGACCGGCGCCTCGGTGATGCCGACCGTCTCCCGGTAGGCCGTCGCGTACCGCAGGCGGTCGAAGAAGCGCCGGCCGGAGCGCGGGTAGTGCGCGGTGATCTCGTGCGGCACCTGGTCGAGGTTGATCCGCTGGATGACGCCGGCGAGACCGAGGGAGTGGTCGCCGTGGAAGTGCGTGACGCAGATCCGGTTCAGGTCGTGCGCGGCGACCCCGGCGCGCACCATCTGGCGCTGTGTGCCCTCGCCGGGGTCGAAGAGGATGCCTTCGCCGTCCCACCGCAGCAGGTAGCCGTTGTGGTTGCGGTGCCGGGTGGGGACCTGGCTGGCGGTGCCGAGGACCACCAATTCACGTACGGACACGATGGTTTACCCGGGGGGCCATTCCAGGCCACGGCCGCCGAGGACGTGCGCGTGGGCGTGCCACACGGTCTGACCGGCGCCGGAGCCCGTGTTGAAGACGATGCGGTAGCTGTCGAGCTTGTCCTCGTCCGCCACGGCCTGGGTCTCGCGCAGGACGTCCGCCGCCAGCTGCGGTGCTTCGGCGGCGAGGGCGGCCGCGTTCTTGTAGTGGGCCTTGGGGATCACGAGGACGTGAGTGGGGGCCTGGGGGTTTATGTCGCGGAAGGCGACGGTTGTCTCCGTCTCGCGGACGATCGTCGCCGGGATGTGCCCCGCGACGATCCTGCAGAACAGGCAGTCGTCCTGCGGTTCACCTGCCATGCCTGTGCCTCCTCACACCTGTGATCAGTACCGGTGCATCGTAGTCGTATCAGGTGGGCATTCCCGGCGGAGTTTTCGCGGGCCGCTCCTGAAGTGCCGCCAGCGCGAGCCTGATCGCCTCGTCCAGCTGGACGTCCCTCCCCGCCACCCAGTCCTGCGGCCGCTGTACGACCTCCACATCCGGCTCCACCCCGCGGTTCTCCACGTCCCACCCGTAACCCTCCAGCCACATCGCGTACTTCGGCTGGGTGACCAGGGTGCCGTCGACCAGGCGGTAGCGGCTGTCGATGCCGATCACTCCGCCCCAGGTGCGGGTGCCGACGACCGGGCCGATGCCGAGGGCCTTGATCGCCGCGTTGACGATGTCGCCGTCGGAGCCGGAGAACTCGTTGGCGACGGCGACGACCGGGCCGCGCGGGGCGTCGAGGGGGTAGCTGGTGGGACGCATGCCGCGCGGGACGTCCCAGCCGACCACGCGGCGGGCCAGCTTCTCGACCACGAGCTGGGAGGTGTGGCCGCCGCGGTTCTCGCGGACGTCGACCACCAGGCCCTCGCGGGCGACCTCGACGCGCAGGTCGCGGTGGATCTGGGCCCAGCCGGGGGCCTGCATGTCGGGGACGTGGAGGTAGCCGAGGCGGCCGCCGGAGGCCGTGTGGACGTGGGCGCGGCGGCCGGCGACCCAGTCGTGGTAGCGCAGGGGTTCCTCGTCGGCGATGGGGACGACCACGGTGTGACGGGGTTCGCCGCCGCCCGCCGGGGAGACGGTCAGTTCCACCGGGTGGCCCGCCGTGCCGACGAGCAGCGGACCCGGGCCCGTCACCGGGTCGACCTGGTGCCCGGCCACGGCGATGATCGCGTCGCCGGGGCGGACCGCGACGCCGGGAGCGGCGAGCGGGGAGCGGGCGTCGGGGTCGGAGGTCTCCGACGGCAGGATGCGGTCGACACGCCAACTGCCGTCCGCGTGACGGGAGATGTCGGCGCCGAGCAGCCCGTGCCGGGCGCCGCCGCCCCGGCCGCCGGCGGGGATGACGTAGGCGTGCGAGGTGCCCAGTTCGCCCTGTACCTCCCACAGGAGGTCGGTGAGGTCGCTGTGGGTGGCCAGTCGGGCGACGAGGGGGCGGTAGCGGTCCAGGACGCCCGTCCAGTCGGCGCCGCCGAGGTCGGGACGCCAGAAGTGGTCGCGCATGAGGCGGCCGGTCTCGTCGTACATCTGACGCCACTCGGCGGCCGGGTCGAGGGTCTGGCGGATGCGGGCGAGGTCGACGGTGACGCTGGTGTCGCCGTCGTCGTCGCTGCCGGTACGGCGGTCGCTGGGGGCGACCCGGAGCCGGCCGTCGCTCCACAGCAGGACGCGTTTGCCGTCGCCGCTGACCTCGATGTGGTCGACGTCGGAGGCGAGGTGTTCCAGGCGCCGCTGGGCGAGGTCGTAGCGCTCCAGCTCGGTGTGCGGGTCGGGGTCCTCGGGGCGGGCGCGGGTGGCGCCGAGAACGCCCTCCACGGGGTGGCGCAGCCAGAGGACGCCGTCCTTGGCGGCGCGGAGGGTGGAGTAGCGGCCGGCTTCCACCGGGAACGGGACGATGCGGTCGGCGAGGCCTTCGAGGTCGATGCGGGTGGCGGGAGTGCCCTCGCTGTCGGGGGTCTCGTCCTTGTCCGGCGTCTCGAAGGGGCGGCCGTGGCGCTGCGGGCCGAAGGGCGAGGGGGTGGTGGCGGCCAGCGTGATCAGGTGCGGGCGGGCGCCGACCACGAAGGCGAGGTCGAAGACGTGCTCGTCGTAGACCGGGTCGAAGGCGCGGTTGGACAGGAACGCCAGATGCTTGCCGTCGAGGGTGAAGGCGGGGGCGTAGTCCATGAAGCGCAGCGGGGTCGCCTCGGTGACGGACAGGTCGGTGGTGTGGGCGAGGCGCAGCTGGGAGAGCGGGCGGGGGCCGGGGTGGGCCCAGGCGAGCCAGGCGGAGTCGGGGGAGAAGGCGAGCCCGGAGACCTCACCGTCGTCGCTGCGGTCGACCTCACGGACCTCGCCGGTCTCCCGCTCGACGAGCAGCAGCCGCCCGTCGTGCGCGGCCACGGCGGCCCGGCTGCCGTCGGGGGCCATGGCGAGCTCCAGGACCCGGCCGAGCTGTCCGGCGGCGAGCCGGCGCGGCGTGGCGCCGGGAACGTTGCCGGTGGCGGGGGCGAACTCCAGGGCGTCGTCGCCCTCGGCGTCCGTCACCCACACCACCCACTCCTCGCCATCGGCGCGGAAGGCACGCGGCATCCGGGCGCGGACGCCGGGGGTGGCGGCGAGGGCGCGGGCGGGGCCGTAGCGGTGGGTGACCCAGTGGATCCCGCCGCGCACGCAGACGGCGCTGCCGCGCGCGGTGTGGTCGGGGGCGGCCGCGCCGAACCAGCGGGCGGCGTTCACCGGGCGGGGGCGCAGATCGACGCGGGGCCCGCCGAGGCGCACGTCCAGCCGGCGCGGCTCGGCGCCGTCCAGATCGTCCAGGAGCCACAGTTCACCGGCCGCGCTGTAGACGACCCGGGTGCCGTCACCGGCCGCGTGCCGGGCGTAGAAGCCTCCCCCACGCTCGGCTTCTCCCCCACGCTCGGCTTCGCTCGCGCGGGAGGGACCCCCATCGCGGGAGGTGCCCCCAAGCGCTGTGTGGCGGCGCAGGTCGGAGCCGTCGGCGAGGGAGGAGTAGAGGGCGCCGGTGCCCTCGTGGTCGGAGAGGAAGGCGATGCGGTCGCCCGCCCAGACCGGGCACTCGATGTTCCCGTCGACGTCCTCGTGCAGCCGTACGAACTCCCCGCTCCCCTCCCTGTCGATCCACAGCTTGCCCGCCGTACCGCCCCGGTAGCGCTTCCAGTAGGCGGCCTCGCGGCCCATCGGCGCGGACAGCAGCACGGTGGCCGGCCCGAGCGCCACATCGCCGACCGGGCCGTACGGCAGGGTCTCGGCGGGGCCGCCGTCCAGCGGGACGGCGTACGCCCAGGTCTGCCGGAAGCTGGGCCGGCCCTGCGCGCCGAGCGCGAGCACCCGCCCGTCGGGCGTCCAGCCGCGCACCTCCGTACGGCGGTTGCCCCAGTACGTCAGCCGCTCGGCGGGGCCGCCGTCGACGGGGGCGACATGCACCTCGGGCGCACCGTCCCGGCCGGAGGTCCAGGCGAGGAACCGCCCGTCCGGGGATATCCGGGGCTGGGTCACGGGCCGGTTGTCGGCGCTGACCCGCCAGGCCCGGCCACCGTCGAGGGGCGCGAGCCATACGTCGTCCTCGGCGACGAAAGCCACCAAGTCGCCGTGCAGATGGGGGAATCGGAGATAGCCCGTCGAAGCACCCTGAGTCACCCCGTCACTGTACGCAGCGACGGCGGTTACGCGCCCCCCGTTTCGATCACTTGCCCTCGGCTGCCCGCGGCCCGTGTTCCCGAAGCGGCGTCCCCGGTGAAGCGCCTACGCTGGGCGGATGCGCAGCGAACGCAGGTTCAGGCGGCTCGTGCTGGCGGACGGGACCGAGTACCGGTGGACGGTCCGGCACCGGCACCGGAACGGCGGCCCCTGCCAGGAGGTGCTGACGCTGTACCGGGACGGGACCCCGATCCGGATCGTGTTCCCGGGCACCGGCGGTGCCTACGGGCACTCCGGCCTCGTCGCCGACCACCGCGGGAACGCCGTCAATCTGCACGAGCCAGGCGTCGTACGGGCGTTCGCGGACGCGGTACGGCGGCTGCGGCCGGCACCCGGCGACGTGGACGGCCGGGCCCTGCTGCCCGGCGTCGCCCTCAGCCGCGCAGCAGCAGCCACTGCTGAAGCTCCACCAGGTTCCCCTCCGGGTCCTTGAGGTGGGCCACGCGCATGCGGTCGGTCATCGGGGCCGGGCCGTGCAGCAGGGCGGCGCCGCGGGAGGTGATCTCGGCGCAGTAGGCGTCGAGGTCGTCCACGCGCAGCACCACCAGGGAGCGGTGCCCGGTGGCGGTCTCGCCCAGCTCGTCCAGGATCTCGGCCATCATCGCCCGGTCCTGGAGGGCGATCCCGGCGGAGCCGGTGTGCGGGCTGAACTTCTCGTACGGCCCCTCGGTCGCGCCGGACTGCGGCTTCAGGCCGAGGACGTCGGCGTAGAAGCGGTAGCACGCGGCGAAGTCGGTGACCAGGAGCCGGACTTGGGCGAGTTCCACGGTGTCCCCCAGATGTGTGTCAGGACCAGCTGTGTGTCAGGACCAGCGGCCGGTACGGCCCAGCAGCAGGGCCGCGGCGGCGGTGCCGGCGGTGGAGGTGCGCAACACGGTGGGCCCGAGGACGTACGGCCGCGCACCCGCCTCGGCGAACAGGGCCAGCTCCTCGGGAGAGACGCCCCCTTCGGGGCCGACGACCAGCACGATCTCGCCGTCCGTGGGGAGTTCGGCGGTGGCCAGGCGCTCCTCGCCGCTCTCGTGGAGGACGGCGGCGAAGTCGGCCGTGGCGAGCAGTGCCCCGATCTGCTTGGTCGTCGCCGCGTCCGCGACCTCGGGGAAGCGGACCCGGCGGGACTGCTTGCCGGCCTCGCGGGCGGTGGCCCGCCACTTGCCGAGCGCCTTCAGTCCGCGCTCGCCCTTCCACTGGGTGATGCAGCGCGACGCCTGCCAGGGCACGATCGCGTCGACGCCGACCTCGGTCATCGTCTCCACGGCCACCTCGCCCCGGTCGCCCTTGGGCAGGGCCTGGACGACGGTGATGCGCGGGGCGGCCGGCGGCTCCTCGTGGACGGACTCGACGGTCACGACGAGCCGGTCCTTGCCCTCGGCCGCCTTGACGACACCCTCGGCCCAGCGGCCCTGCCCGTCGGTGAGGACGACGTCCTCGCCCGGCCGCAGCCGCTTCACGGAGACGGCATGCCGACCCTCGGGGCCCTCCAGCACGAACTCCGGCCCCACACGGTCGAGTTGGTCGACGACGAAGACGGGTGCGGTCATCGCGCGTCACCCCCGGCCGACAACGCTGTCCGGGCGGCGGCGAGTTCGGCCGCCAGCACCTCCACCAGCTCCCCGGCCGGCAGCTCCCGGGCCAGCCGGTGGCCCTGGCCCGCCCACAGCGCCATGCCCTGCGCGTCCCCGGCCTTGGCGGCGGCCTTGCGCAGCGGCGAGGTGAGGTGGTGGATCTCCGGGTAGGCGGCGGGGGCGTACGGGCCGTGCTCGCGCAGGAAGCGGTTGACCAGTCCGCGGGCCGGCCGGCCGGAGAAGGCGCGGGTCAACTCGGTGCGCGCGAACAGGGGGTTGGTCAGCGCCTGCTTGTGCAGGGCGTGGGCGCCGGACTCGGGGGTGGCGAGGAAGGCGGTGCCCAGCTGGGCCGCGCTCGCGCCCGCCGCGAGGACGGCGGCGATCTGGCCGCCGCGCATGATGCCGCCGGCGGCGACGATCGGCAGGCTCACGGCCTCGCGGATCTGCGCGACCAGCGACAGCAGGCCGATGCCCGAGCCGTCGTTCTCGGGCAGGTCCCGGTGCGTCCCCTGATGACCGCCGGCCTCCACGCCCTGTGCGATCACCGCGTCGGCCCCGGCCCGCTCGACCGCGCGGGCCTCCTCGGCGGTGGTGGCGGTGACCAGGGTGACGGTGCCGGCCCGGCGCAGCCGGTCGAGGACGTCGCCGTCCGGCACGCCGAAGTGGAAGGAGACCACCGGCACCGGGTTGTCGAGGAGTACGGCGAGCTTGGCGTCGTAGCCGTCGTCCCGGCCGCTGTCGGGGTCGCCCAGCTCGGTCTCGTACCAGGCGGCCTCGCCGGCCAGCTGATGGGCGTAGACCTCGACGGCGCCCGACTCGGCGTACTCGGGCTGCGGCATGAACACGTTCACCCCGAAGGGGCGGCTCGTGAGCCCCCTCAGCTGCTTGATCTCCCGGTACATCCCGTCGGCGGTCTTGTAACCGGCGGCGAGGAACCCGAGACCACCGGCCTCGGACACGGCGGCGGCGAGCTGCGGGACGGAGACACC
The DNA here is from genome assembly GCF_020181035.1 of Streptomyces sp. CoH27. Taxonomy (GTDB): domain Bacteria; phylum Actinomycetota; class Actinomycetes; order Streptomycetales; family Streptomycetaceae; genus Streptomyces; species Streptomyces camelliae. The sequence goes on along the minus strand of NZ_JAIQYY010000024.1, from coordinate 123,174 downwards.
GCCCGCCATGGGGGCCTGCACGATCGGGTGGGGGAAGAGATCGGTCAGCGCGGAGGACATGACCGCATGTTGTCACGTCCTTCGAACAAGTCCGAATCCGGGCGTCCTATGGCATAGGACAGGGGCATACAGGGTGCCGAAGCTCCCGGTACGCCCCTGATCCCAAAGGGCTCAGCGCCCGTTGAACGCATCCTTCAGCCGGCTGAACAACCCCTGCTGTCCCGGCTGACTGCGCCTGCCCGGGGGCCAACCCCCGGACCCCCGGCCACCCCGCAGCGCCACGCGGTCAGCGCCCGTTGAAGGCGTCCTTCAGCCGACTGAACAACCCCTGCTGTCCCGGCTGACCGTGCCTACCCGGGGGCCACCCCCCGGACCCCCGGCCACCCCGCAGCGCCACGCGTCAGCGCCCGTTGAACGCATCCTTCAACCGCGAGAACAGCCCCTGCTGTCCCGGCTGGAACTGCCCCTGTGGCCGTTCCTCGCCGCGCAGCTTGGCCAGCTCGCGCAGCAGCCGTTCCTGCTCGGGGTCCAGCTTGGTCGGGGTCTGGACCTCGACGTGGACGACCAGGTCACCCCGGCCACCGCCGCGCAGATGCGTGACGCCCCGGTTGTGCAGCGGGATCGACTGGCCGGACTGGGTACCGGGCCGGATGTCGACCTCCTCCATGCCGTCCAGGGTCTCCAGCGGCACCTTGGTGCCGAGGGCCGCGGCCGTCATCGGGATCGTCACCGTGCAGTGCAGGTCGTCGCCGCGCCGCTGGAAGGTCGAGTGCGGCAGCTCGTGGATCTCGACGTACAGGTCACCGGCGGGACCGCCGCCCGGCCCGACCTCGCCCTCGCCGGCGAGCTGGATCCGGGTGCCGTTGTCGACACCGGCCGGGATCTTGACGGTCAGCGTGCGACGCGAGCGGACGCGGCCGTCGCCGGCGCACTCCGGGCACGGGGTCGGCACGACCGTGCCGAAGCCCTGGCACTGGGGGCAGGGCCGCGACGTCATGACCTGGCCCAGGAAGGACCGGGTGACCTGCGAGACCTCACCGCGGCCACGGCACATGTCACACGTCTGAGCGGACGTGCCCGGGGCCGCGCCCTCGCCGTTGCAGGTGTTGCAGACGACCGCGGTGTCGACCTGGATGTCCTTGGTCGTCCCGAAGGCCGCCTCGTCCAGCTCGACCTCGATGCGGATCATCGCGTCCTGGCCGCGCCGGGTGCGCGAGCGCGGCCCGCGCTGCGACGCCGTACCGAAGAACGCGTCCATGATGTCGGAGAAGTTGCCGAAGCCACCGGCCCCGAAGCCGCCCGCGCCCGCACCGCCCGCCGCGGAGAGCGGGTCGCCGCCGAGGTCGTAGACCTGCTTCTTCTGCGGGTCCGACAGCACCTCGTAAGCGGCGTTGATCTCCTTGAACCGCTCCTGGGTCTTCGGATCCGGGTTGACGTCCGGGTGCAGCTCGCGCGCGAGCCGGCGGAACGCCTTCTTGATCTCATCCTGCGACGCGTCGCGGCGCACGCCGAGAACGGCGTAGTAGTCCGTGGCCACTTACGACTCCGCCAGGATCTGTCCGACGTACCGTGCCACTGCGCGTACCGCTCCCATCGTTCCCGGGTAGTCCATGCGGGTCGGTCCGACCACGCCGAGCTTGGCAACCGCCTCGCCGCCCGAACCGTAGCCGACCGACACGACGGAGGTGGAGTTGAGTCCCTCATGGGCGTTCTCGTGCCCGATGCGCACCATCACGCCCGGATCCTTCGCCTCGCCGAGGAGCTTGAGGAGCACGACGTGCTCCTCAAGGGCCTCCAGGACGGGCCGGATCGTGAGGGGGAAGTCATGTCCGAAGCGGGTGAGATTGGCGGTGCCGCCGATCATCAGCCGCTCCTCGTTCTCCTCCACGAGTGTCTCCAGCAGAGTGGAGAGCACCGTGGAGACCGTACCGCGGTCCTCCGGCTCGAAGGCGTCCGGGAGGTCCTCGACCAGCTTCGGCACGTCCGTGAAGCGGCGGCCCGCGACCCTGCTGTTCAGCCGGGCCCGCAGATCCGCCAGCGAGGCCTCGCCGAACGGAGCCGGGCAGTCCACCATCCGCTGCTCGACCCGGCCGGTGTCCGTGATCAGCACGAGCATCACGCGCGCCGGGGCGAGCGCGAGCAGCTCCACGTGCCGGACGGTGGACCGGGTCAGGGACGGGTACTGCACGACGGCGACCTGCCGGGTGAGCTGCGCGAGCAGCCGTACCGTACGGGCCACCACGTCGTCGAGGTCGACGGCGCCCTCCAGGAAGTTCTGGATGGCCCGCCGCTCGGGCGCGGTCATGGGCTTGACCCCGGCGAGCTTGTCGACGAACAGCCGGTAGCCCTTGTCCGTCGGGATACGCCCGGCGCTGGTGTGCGGCTGGGCGATGAACCCCTCGTCCTCCAGGGCCGCCATGTCGTTGCGGACGGTCGCCGGGGACACCCCGAGGTTGTGCCGCTCGGTCAGGGCCTTGGAGCCGACCGGCTCCTCGGTCCCGACGTAGTCCTGGACGATGGCGCGCAGCACCTGAAGCCTGCGTTCACTCAGCATGCGCGCGCACCTCCAGCACGTCGTCCCTCGCCCGCTCGTCCGTCGGGTCGGCCGCCTGGCACTCTTCCCATGCGAGTGCCAGCATTCCCGGCCCCAGTGTACGGCTGTCGGGTACACCCTGGGCAAGGTCGCCGTCGTCGTCACGGCTTGTGAAGCTAGCGTCGCGGTATGACCGTGACTTGGGAAGAGCTGGGCTGGGAGCGGCTGGCCGCCGGGGTCGGGCGGTGCCGGCTGCCCGGCTGGGACTGCACCGTGGGGCTGGTCCTCGGAGAGAGTACGGCGCTCATGGTCGACGCCGGGTCGAGTCTGGCCGAAGGCGCCCGGCTGCGGGGGTGGGCGGAGGAACTGGCGGGCGGCCGTGTGACACATCTCGCGCTCACGCACCCCCATTTCGATCATGTCTTCGGGGCGCCGGCCTTCGCCGGGACGGAGATCTACGCGGCGGTCGGCGTCGACGCGGTGTTCACCTACGAGCGCGAGGAGCTGCGCCTGGACGCGATCAGAAACGGCCTGGACGTGCGGGAGGCCGACGAGGCGGCGGACGCGCTGGTCCCGCCCGGCCATCAGGTCTCGGGCGAGTGGACGCTGGACCTGGGCACCGGCCGCCAGGCCCTGCTGGCCAACGTGGGCCCGGGGCACACGGCCCACGACCTGGCGGTCCTGATCCCCGGCGACCGGGAGGTGGTCTTCTGCGGCGACCTGGTCGAGGAGTCCGGCGAGCCCCAGGCGGGTCCGGACGCGGTCCCGTCCCGCTGGCCGGACGCCCTGGACCGGCTGCTGGCACTGGGCGGTGAGGACGCTCTGTACGTACCGGGTCACGGAGCGGTGGTGGACGCGGCGTTCGTACGCCGGCAACGCGATCAGCTGGCGGCCCGTTTCGGCGTGTCGTGAGCGAGGGAGGGCCGCTTCTCCTATGGTCATCCGAATGCGCCAGTACTCCGCCGATCTGACCCCGCCGTGGAAGAAGCAGCAGCCCGTGCCGGAGGTACCGGCGGAGCCGGGCCTGGTGGTGGAGGAGCCCGGCACCGGGTTCTGCGGGGCGGTGATCCGCTGCGAGGCGGGCACGGTGACCCTGGAGGACCGCTTCGGCAAGCACCGCGTCTTCCCGCTGGAGCCACGCGGCTTCCTGCTGGAGGGCAGGGTGGTGACATTGGTCCGCCCGTCCGCACCGGCTCCGGTGCGACCCGCCCGTACGGCCTCCGGTTCGGTCGCCGTCCCCGGCGCACGCGCGCGCGTGGCCCGCGCCGGCCGTATCTACGTCGAGGGCCGGCACGACGCCGAACTGGTCGAGAAGGTCTGGGGCGACGACCTGCGCATCGAGGGCGTGGTCGTGGAGTACCTGGAGGGCGTGGACGACCTGCCGTCGATCGTCGCGGAGTTCCGCCCCGGCCCGGACGCGCGCCTGGGTGTCCTGGTGGACCACTTGGTGCCGGGCACGAAAGAGTGGCGGATCGCGGAGGCGGTGACGAGTGAACACGCGCTGGTGGTCGGCCACCCGTACATCGACATCTGGGAGGCGGTGAAGCCGTCGTCCCTGGGGATCGCCGGGTGGCCCCGCGTCCCGCACGGCCAGGACTGGAAGACGGGAGTGTGCCGTGCGCTGGGCTGGCCGTCGGAGAACACCGGCGCGGTGTGGCAGGCGATCCTGAAGCGGGTGGGGTCTTACAAGGACCTGGAGCCGGAGTTGCTGGGGAGGGTGGAGGAGCTGATCGACTTTGTTACGGGTAGCGGTGGGGCCTGACGTTCTTGTACGTGCCGAACTCGATGGTGTCCAGTTCCAGTCCAAGATCCTCCAGTGGCAGGGGCGCCCCGAACTTGGTGATCTGTTGCCTCTGGTAGTCGGCGTTCTCCCCCTTCCCAACGGGCCTCGTCAGCAGAACGCACTGCGCCATGATCGGGTCCACGATGAGGTAGGCAGGCACCTCGCCGGCGGCGTAGATCGACCGCTTGATTTCGTAGTCCCGCTGGACGCTGGTCTTGGAGACCACTTCGACCACCATCGTGACCAACTGAGACGGCAGCAGACGGCCTGAGTCCGGGGCAACGCCGCGCTCCACCACCACCAAGTCCGGAATGGGCTCGCTGGTCTCATCGATGATGTCCACATCCGTCACCTGAAGCCGTTCCCAGCGCTTGCGCGGGATCTGGTCCACCAAGTCCGCCACGATCCGGTTGTGCACCAGATCGGGAGTGGCCATCATCACGATTTCCCCCCGGAGAAGCTCGGCCTTGATGCCCTCGGGAGGCTCGAACTCCTCGAAGAACCTGGCAATCCCACGCTCGTCCACAGCGGTCATCTCCGTGGCCTCCACATCCGCCGCGTACTTTTAGCGGCAGCCTACGAACCAGGTTAGGGACCGAACCGGCGTTCCGGAGGGATCCACTCGCGGGAGTGATCAGTCCACCAGGTCCCGCACCACCGCATCCGCCAGCAACCGCCCCCGCAACGTCAGCACGGCCCGCCCCTCGCCGTAGGGGCCCTCGTCGAGCAGCCCGTCCGCCAGCGCGCGACGGGACGCCGCAAGCCCTTCCTCCTTCAGCAAGGACAGCGGCACCCCCTCCCGCAGCCTCAGCTCCAGCAGGATCCGCTCCACCCGCTGGTCCTCCTCGGACAGCAGCTCCCGCCCGGCGCCCGGCGAGCGGCCGGAGGCGAGGGCCGCCGCGTACGCCCCCGGGTGCTTCACGTTCCACCAGCGCACCCCGCCCACGTGGGAGTGCGCGCCGGGGCCCGCGCCCCACCAGTCGGCGCCCCGCCAGTACAGCTCGTTGTGCAGGCAGCGGCCCGCCTCCGAGGTGGCCCAGTTGGAGACCTCGTACCAGTCGAAGCCCGCCTCCGACAGCACCGACTCCGCGATCAGGTAGCGGTCGGCGTGCACGTCGTCGTCGGTCATCGGGACCTCGCCCCGGCGGATACGACGAGCCAGCTGCGTGCCCTCCTCGACGATCAGCGCGTACGCGCTGATGTGATCCGGCCCGGCGCCGATCGCCGCCTCCAGGGAGGCCCGCCAGTCGTCGTCGCTCTCCCCCGGCGTGCCGTAGATCAGGTCGAGGTTGACGTGCTCGAAGCCCGCGGCCTTCGCCTCCGCCACGCAACGCTCGGGGCGGCCCGGAGTGTGCGTACGGTCGAGCACGCGCAGCACGTGCTGCCTGGCGCTCTGCATGCCGAAGGAGATCCGGTTGAAGCCGCCCTCGCGGAGGGTCGCCAGGTAGGCGGGGTCGACCGATTCCGGGTTGGCCTCCGTCGTCACCTCCGCGTCCGGCGCCAGGCCGAACTCGTCGCGGATCGCGGCCAGCATCCGTACCAGGTCGTCGGCGGCCAGCAGCGTCGGCGTACCGCCCCCGACGAAGACCGTACGGACCTCGCGCGGGTCGTCGCCGAGCACCTTCCGGGCGAGGCGGATCTCGTCGGTCAGGGTGTCCGCGTAGTTGTCGCGGGACGCCAGTACCCCGCCCGTGCCGCGCAGCTCGGTCGCGGTGTAGGTGTTGAAGTCGCAGTAGCCGCAGCGGGTCGCGCAGTACGGGACGTGCAGGTAGAAGCCGAGCGGGCGGCCCGGGGCCCCGGCGAGCGCGGACGCGGGGAGCGCGCCGTCGGCGGGGACGGGTTCGCCGTCGGGGAGTGCGGAAGGCATGTCCTCCATTGTCCAGCACCGGCGCCCTTGCCCGGCCGGCCCGCGCTTCGGGGCTCAGTCGGCCTGGAGCACCAGCAGCGCCAGGTCGTCCTCGGGCTGGCCGCCGCCGAAGTCGTGCACCAGGCGGCGGATCCGTTCCGCGATCAGCTCGGCGCTCAGGCCCGCGCAGCCTGACAGGGCGTGGGCGAGCCCGTCGCCGTCGTCGAACTGGCGGGAGCCGGAGCGCCGCTCGGTCACCCCGTCGGTGACGCACAGCAGGCTGTCGCCGGGCCGCAGCTCGAAGGTCTCGCTGGTGTAGGTCTCGTCCTCGATCACGCCGAGCAGGGTCTGCGGCCGGGCCACCGTACGCACCGCGCCGTCGGGGCCGAGGACGAGCGGCAGCGGATGGCCGGCGCAGGCGAGCGTGCAGCGGACCCCGCCGTCGTACGGCGTCAGCTCGCCGTAGAGAAGGGACAGGAAGCGGGTCTGCGGGCCCTCTCCCGTGGCCACGGGACGGCCGCCGGCGGCGACGAGGGCGCGGGCGGCGGCGTCGGCGGCTTCCGTGGCGTCGTCCAGGAGGAGCTGGTTGAGGCGGTCGAGGACGTCGGCGACGCGGTAGCCCTCGCGGGCGAGAAGGCGGAGCCAGGGGCGGGCGAGGCCGATCACGACGGCCGCCTCGGGGCCCTTGCCCTGGACGTCGCCGACGGCGAAGCACCAGCGGCCGTCGCCCGCCGGGAACAGGTCGTAGAAGTCGCCGCTGGGGCCGCCCTTGTCGCACGGCTCGTACACGAGGGCGCTGCTCATGCCGGGGATCTCGGCGACCGCGCCGGGCAGCAGCCCGCGCTGCAGTACGGCGCTGATGGTGGCCTGGCGGGCGTACTGGCGGGCCGCGCCGATGGCGAGCGCCACCCGGCGGCCGAGGTCCTCCACGAGCCCGGTGACCTCGTCGGGGAACCCGGCAGGCCCGTACCGGCCGATGACCAGCGTGCCGAGCGGCCGGCCGCCCGCGATCAGCCGATAGGCCAGCGCCGCACCGTCGGCGCCGCGCGGGCCGAGCGCGTCGCCGGGCCAGGGGTACGGCTCGGGGCCGGAGCGCAGCCCCTCGCTCCAGGCGGGCGGCTCCTTCTCCAGGGCGAGGTGCAGTTCCTCGACGCGGCCCTCGCAGGTGTGCCAGACCCGGGCGGGCCCGCCGCCGGCGCCGCCGCGCACGCTCGCCTCGTCCTCCAGCCACATCGCGCACCAGTCGGCGAGCCGGGGCACGAGGAGCTGGCCGGTGAGGGCGGTGACCAGGGTCTCGTCCAGCTGTCCGGCGAGCAGGTCGGAGGCCTCGGCGAGGAAGGACAGTGCGCCCCGGCCGAGCCAGTCCGCGTCGCCTCCGGCCCGCTGCGGCTGCGGGGCGAGGTCCTCGGCGGCTGCCAGGGCGGACCCGGGGGCCGGTCCGTCCGGCTCCTCGGCTCCGCCCGGGGGCAGCCGCGCCCAGACGGTCTTGGCACCGGCGCGATAGGTGACGCCCCAGGACTCTGCGAGCGTGGCGACCAGCCGCAGCCCGCGCCCGTACTCAGGGGTGTCGTACGGCCCCTCGCCGGCCGCGGGGTCGCGCGGGGCGCGCGAGGGATGCCGGTCGTGCACCTCCACGACGAACGCGCCGGTCTCCTCCGTCCGCCAGTCGACCTCCACGTCCGTACCGGCGTGCACGACGGCGTTGGTGACCAGCTCGCTGACGACGGCCATGGCATCGTCGACGAGCCGCGCCGTGACGTCCGGTACGTCGACGAGCGCGGCCCGCACCAGTGCCCGGGCCGCCCCGGGCGCCAGCGGACTCCCGGGCAGCACGGCCCGCCCCCGTACCTCCCGGTCCCGGGGCTCACTCTCCCGTTGCGTGGGTATGGCCGCCATGTCCATGCGGCCAGGGTGACAGACAGGGGGCGATCAGCAGCGCTGAGTTATCGAAGTGGCCAGAAGATAGCGACTTTTGAACGGCGGTGACAGTCGCGCTACTTCTCCCTCGTCCCGGCGTACATCTCGTCGATGAGGTGCTTGTACTCCCGCTCCACCACGGGCCGCTTCAGCTTCAGGCTCGGCGTGATCTCGCCGTGCTCCACGTCGAGATCCCTCGGCAGCAGCCGGAACTTCTTGATCGTCTGCCACTTCTGGAGCCCGGCGTTGAGCTCCCGCACATACCCGTCGACCATCTCGACGGTCTGCGGCGCGGCGACGATCTCGGCGTACGGCTTGCCCTCCAGCCCGTTCTCCTTGGCCCACTCGGCGATCGCGATCTCGTCGAGGGCGATGAGGGCGGTGCAGTAGTTCCGGTCGGCGCCGTGCACCAGGATGTTGGAGACGTACGGGCAGACCGCCTTGAACTGGCCCTCGACCTCGGCCGGGGCGACGTACTTGCCGCCGGAGGTCTTGATGAGGTCCTTCTTGCGGTCGGTGATGCGCAGATAGCCGTCGGGCGACAGCTCGCCGATGTCGCCGGTGTGGAACCAGCCGTCGGACTCCAGCACCTCGGCGGTCTTCTCGGGCAGCTTGTGGTAGCCCTGCATGATGCCGGGGCCGCGCAGCAGGATCTCGCCGTCGTCGGCGATGCGCACCTCCGTGCCGGGCAGCGGCTTGCCGACCGTGCCGGTGCGGTAGGCCTCGCCGGGGTTGACGAAGGAGGCCGCGGAGGACTCGGTGAGGCCGTAGCCCTCCAGGATGTGGATGCCGGCGCCGGCGAAGAAGTAGCCGATCTCGGGCGCGAGCGCGGAGGCGCCGGAGACGCAGGCGCGCAGCCGGCCGCCGAAGGCCTCGCGGAGCTTGGCGTAGACGAGGGTGTCGGCAACCTTGTGCTTGGCGGCGAGGCCGAACGGCACGGCGTGGTTGCCGGTGCGCCGGAAGTTGTCCTGGCTGACCTTGGCGTACTCGCGGGAGACCTCGGCGGCCCACTGGAAGATCTTGTACTTGGCCGGGCCGCCCTCGCGGGCCTTGGCGGCGACGCCGTTGTAGACCTTCTCGAAGATGCGCGGCACGGCGGCCATGTACGTCGGCTGGACCACCGGAAGGTTCTCGATGATCTTGTCGACGCGGCCGTCCACGGCGGTGACGTGTCCGACCTCGATCTGGCCGGAGGTGAGCACCTTGCCGAAGACGTGCGCCAGCGGCAGCCACAGGTACTGCACGTCGTCGATGGTGACCAGACCGGTCGCGGCGATCGCCTTCGCCATGTACGCCCAGTTGTCGTGCGGGAGCCGGACTCCCTTGGGGCGGCCGGTGGTGCCGGAGGTGTAGATGAGGGTGGCGAGCTGGTCCTTGGTGATCGCGCCGACCCGCTCCTTGATCAGCTCGGGGTGCGTCTCCAGGTAGGCGGCGCCGCGCTTTTCCAGCTCGGCGAGGGTGGTCACCCAGTCGTCCGTCTCGACGCCGGCCGGGTCGATGACGACGACCTTGGTCAGCTCGGGCAGTTCGGCGCGCTTCTCGACGGCCTTGGCGGCCTGCGCGGCGTCCTCGGCGATCAGCACCCGGCTCTCGGAGTCGGAGAGGATGAAGGCCGACTCGTCGGCGTTGGTCTGCGGGTAGATGGTGGTCGTCGCACCGCCGGCGCACATGATGCCGAGGTCGGCGAGGATCCACTCGGCACGGGTGGAGGAGGCGAGCGCCACCCGCTGCTCGGGCTCCAGGCCCAGTTCGATGAGTCCGGCCGCGATCGCGTAGACCCGCTCGGCCGCCTGTGCCCAGCTCAGCGACTTCCAGTCGTCGGGGCCCTGGCCGGAGGCCGGCGGGACCGGGTACCGGTAGGCCTCGGCGTCCGGTGTGGCCGCCACGCGCTCCAGGAAGAGGGCCGCCACGGACGGCGGACGGTTCTCGATCAGGGTCTGTGTGTCGCTCACGACATCCTCCGGGGCCCGCGACGGTGCGGCTGGCTCACATGCGGCTGGGGTTGACTCACGGCGAGGCTCGCGCTTGTTGTTTAACTCGCGAGTAACTATCGAGCAGGGATCAGAGTAAGCCGCGACCGGCCGCTGCGTAAGGGGCATCGGCCTGTCGGTTTCCCCGGGTTCTCCACGCAGAGCGACGCTACGCACGCGTAGGGGCCCGCCGCACTTTCGCACGACGAGCCCCTTCATGCCCGGTTTATGGACGTACCCCGTTGTTACCGATGGTTACTTCTTGCCCTTGGCCGACCCCGCGCTGTCATCGCTGGACAGCACCGCGATGAAGGCTTCCTGCGGAACCTCCACGGAACCCACCATCTTCATCCGCTTCTTGCCTTCCTTCTGCTTCTCCAGCAGCTTCCGCTTACGGGAGATGTCACCGCCGTAGCACTTGGCGAGGACGTCCTTGCGGATGGCGCGGATGGTCTCGCGGGCGATGACCCGGGAGCCGATGGCGGCCTGCACCGGCACCTCGAAGCTCTGCCGCGGGATCAGCTCCTTGAGCTTGGCGACGAGCCGCACGCCGTACGCGTACGCCTGGTCCTTGTGGGTGATCGCCGAGAAGGCGTCCACCTTGTCGCCGTGCAGCAGGATGTCGACCTTGACCAGGGAGCTGGTCTGCTCGCCCGTGGGCTCGTAGTCCAGGGAGGCGTAGCCGCGCGTCTTGGACTTCAGCTGGTCGAAGAAGTCGAAGACGATCTCCGCGAGCGGGAGGGTGTAGCGGATCTCGACGCGGTCCTCGGAGAGGTAGTCCATCCCGAGGAGCGTGCCGCGCCGGGTCTGGCACAGCTCCATGATCGCGCCGATGAACTCGGTCGGCGCGAGGATCGTCGCCCGCACGACCGGCTCGAAGACCTCACCGATCTTGCCCTCGGGGAACTCGCTCGGGTTGGTGACGACGTGCTCGGAGCCGTCCTCCATGATCACGCGGTAGACCACGTTGGGCGCGGTGGCGATGAGATCGAGCCCGAACTCGCGCTCCAGGCGCTCCCGGATCACGTCCAGGTGCAGCAGGCCGAGGAAGCCGACGCGGAAGCCGAAGCCGAGGGCCGCGGAGGTCTCCGGCTCGTAGACCAGCGCGGCGTCGTTGAGCTGGAGCTTGTCCAGCGCCTCGCGCAGCTCGGGGTAGTCGGAGCCGTCGAGCGGATACAGGCCCGAGAAGACCATCGGCTTCGGGTCCTTGTACCCGCCGAGGGCCTCGGTCGCGCCCTTGCTCTGGCTGGTGACGGTGTCACCGACCTTGGACTGGCGGACGTCCTTCACACCGGTGATGAGGTAGCCCACCTCGCCGACGCCGAGGCCGTCGGCCGGCAGCATCTCGGGCGAGTTGACGCCGATCTCCAGCAGCTCGTGGGTCGCGCCGGTCGACATCATCTTGATGCGCTCACGCTTGTTGAGCTGGCCGTCGATGACTCGGACGTACGTCACGACACCGCGGTAGGAGTCGTAGACCGAGTCGAAGATCATCGCGCGGGCGGGCGCGTCGGCGACCCCGACCGGCGCCGGGATCTCCTTGACGACCTTGTTCAGCAGCGCGTCCACGCCGAGACCGGTCTTCGCGGAGACCTTGAGGACGTCCTCCGGGTCGCAGCCGACCAGGTTCGCCAGCTCCTCGGCGAACTTCTCCGGCTGGGCGGCCGGCAGGTCGATCTTGTTCAGCACGGGGATGATCGTGAGGTCGTTCTCCATCGCCAGGTAGAGGTTGGCGAGGGTCTGCGCCTCGATGCCCTGGGCGGCGTCGACGAGGAGGATGGTCCCCTCGCAGGCGGCCAGCGACCGCGAGACCTCGTAGGTGAAGTCGACGTGCCCCGGGGTGTCGATCATGTTGAGGATGTGGGTCGTGCCCTGGTCGGGGCCCTCGGTGGGGGCCCAGGGCAGACGCACCGCCTGGGACTTGATCGTGATGCCGCGCTCGCGCTCGATGTCCATCCGGTCGAGGTACTGAGCACGCATCTGCCGCTGCTCGACCACACCGGTCAGCTGGAGCATCCGGTCGGCGAGCGTGGACTTGCCGTGGTCGATGTGCGCGATGATGCAGAAATTGCGGATCAGAGCCGGGGCGGTACGGCTCGGCTCGGGCACATGGTTAGGGGTCGCGGGCACGCAGGGTCCTGTCTCTTGAGGCGCCTTATGCCTCGGGTCGGATCGATACGTAGTCTCCATGGTCCCACGCGGAGGGAGCGGGGACCGTTTTGGGCCGTCGGCAGGGCCGCTGGTACTGTAGATGGCTGTGCCTCATGCCCTCTCAGCGCGAGGCGCGTCAGAGAAATTTTGGATCACCGGTACGGGACCTTCGCGGCCCCGCACCAGAACCTGAAAAGGCTCCTTCGTGGCGAACATCAAGTCCCAGATCAAGCGGATCAAGACCAACGAGAAGGCTCGACTGCGCAACAAGGCCGTCAAGTCCTCCCTGAAGACCGCGATCCGCAAGGCCCGCGAGGCCGCTGCCGCGGGTGACGTCGAGAAGGCCACCGAGCTGCAGCGCGCTGCTGCGCGTGCGCTCGACAAGGCCGTCTCCAAGGGCGTCATCCACAAGAACCAGGCCGCCAACAAGAAGTCGGCGCTTGCTTCCAAGGTCACGTCCCTCCAGGGCTGAGCTCTCCCTCTGATCTGACCGCCGGAAGGACCCAGAGCGGGCCCTCTCTCATCCGCTCCCGTCCGGCACCCACGGATTCGCACGCGGCCTGCGTTCGCCACGCGGGTGCGAGTCCAACAGCGTGAACCGAAACCCCGGCATCTCTCCCTTCCCCAGGGCGGATGCCGGGGTTTTCGGTGTGCCGACGGTTCGGCGGGGCCGCGGTTCGACGGTCCGTGGTTCGGCGGTTCGGCTGGTCGACGGGTCCGCGGTTCGGCTGGTCCGACGGTCCGTGGTTCGGTGGTTCGGTGGTTCGGCTGGTCGACGGGGCCGCGGGCCGCTTTCCGGTCGGCTTCCCAGCCGACCGCCCCCCGGCTCGACTCGCCTTACCCGCGCCCGCGTGACCGAGCGGCCCGAGCGATGATCACGACGGCCTTCTCCAGCGCGTACTCAGGATCATCCCCCCCGCCCTTCACGCCCGCGTCCGCCTCGGCGACAGCCCGCATCGCCGCCGCGACACCATCCGGCGTCCACCCCCGCATCTGCTGCCGCACCCGATCGATCTTCCACGGCGGCATCCCCAGCTCACGGGCCAGATCCGCCGGCCGCCCCCCGCGCGCGGAGGACAGCTTCCCGATGGCCCGCACCCCCTGCGCCAGCGCGCTGGTGATCATCACCGGCGCCACCCCGGTCGCCAGCGACCACCGCAGCGCCTCCAGCGCCTCCGCCGTACGCCCCTCCACGGCCCGGTCGGCGACCGTGAAGCTGGAGGCCTCGGCCCGGCCGGTGTAGTACCGCCCGACGACCGCCTCGTCGATCGTCCCCTCCACGTCGGCGGCCAGCTGGGAGACCGCCGAGGCCAGCTCCCGCAGATCGCTGCCGATGGCGTCGCACAGCGCCTGGCACGCCTCGGGCGTCGCCGACCGGCCCGCCGCGCGAAACTCCTGCCGTACGAAGGCCAGCCGGTCCGCCGGCTTGGTCATCTTCGGGCAGGCCACCTCCCGCGCCCCCGCCTTGCGCGCGGCATCCAGCAGGCCCTTGCCCTTGACCCCGCCCGCGTGCAGCAGCACGAGCGTGATCTCCTCGGCGGGGGAGCCCAGATAGGCCTTCACGTCCTTGACCGTGTCGGCCGACAGATCCTGCGCGTTGCGTACGACCACGACTTTGCGCTCGGCGAAGAGCGAGGGACTGGTCAGCTCGGCGAGCGTGCCGGGCTGCAACTGGTCCGGGGTGAGGTCGCGTACGTCCGTGTCGGCGTCGGCGGCCCTGGCGGCGGCCACCACCTCCTGCACGGCACGGTCGAGCAGGAGGTCCTCCTGGCCCACGGCAAGCGTCACCGGGGCGAGAGGGTCGTCATTCGCAGTCTTCCTGGCCATCACTCACAGCATCCCACGCGGCACTGACAACGAATCGGCCCGCGCACCCTGAGCGGTCCCCGAACGGACCCGGAGCCCGTCTCGGGGTCACGGCTCCTCGCGCCAGCCGTCCCACTCGCCGGCGAACGCGTCCAGTTCGGCAGGGTCCAGCCGCTCGTGCTCGTCCCGCACGACCAGCAGCCACTGCGCGTCCTCGGCGTCGTCCTCACCGGCCAGGGCGTCCCGGACCAGCTGGGGCTCCTCGTCCAGGCCGAACCGCTCGCCGAGCGCCTCGGCCGCCTCCTCGGCGGCGTCCCGGTCGGGCAGCACCAGCACATGTCTCACATCGCTCACGCGCCCATTCTCCGGCACGGCTCGAAGAGCGAACCGCCCGGTCAGCCCTTGGCGACGAGCTGCACGTCGAGGTCGACCCGGACACTCGACCCGACCACCGCGATGCCCCGCGCCAGCATGGACTGCCAGCTGACGGTGAAGTCGTCGCGGTGCAGCTCGGTGGTGGCCCGGCAGGCGGCCCGGACCTCGCCCTCCATGCCGTTGCCCAGTCCCAGGTACTCGGTGTCGAGCGTGATCGTGCGCGTCACCCCGTGCAGCGACAGCGCGCCGGTGATCGCCCACCGGCTGCCGCCCTTGTGCACGAACCGGTCGCTGTAGAACTCCAGCGTCGGGAACCGCTCCACGTCCAGGAAGTCCGCCGAGCGCAGATGGTCGTCCCGCATCCGCACCCCGGTGTCGATGGAGGCGGCGTCGATCACGACGTGCATCGCCGACCGCTCCACCCGCTCACCGATCCGCACCACTCCGGCGAAGGAGTTGAACTGTCCGTGGATCCGGGCCAGTCCGATGTGCCGTGCGGTGAAGCCGATCGAGGAGTGCATGGGCTCGATCTCCCAGTCGCCGGGCGCCGGCGGCTCCGGCGGCTGGGACACCTGGAGGGTCACATCGCCCAGCGAGGCGAGGGAGTTCTCGCCGACCAGCGCGGTGGCGCGGTAGGGGGTGTAGCCATCGGCGGACAGGGCCAGCCGGTACTCCCCCGCCGGCACCGTCACCATGAAGGTCCCGTAGGGGTCCGTGCCACCGGACATGACCTTGCGGCCCATGGTGTCGCTGACCGTGAACTCGGCCCCCGTGACCGGCTCGTCGACCGGATCGACCACCCGGCAGGTGAGCACTCCGGCGCCGGGCGGGGTCTGCACCGTCACCAGGGAACTCGTCCGTTGCTTCTGGTCCGTCCGGTTACCCAGCCAGCGGCCGAACATCTACGACACCCCTGTACGCCTCGACATCATCGGTTGCCGAAGGCTCATTCGATCACTGATGCGACTTTCGAGGCAACACGGGACCACATCGCGGGAATCCAGCACATGCGCCGGAACCGATCCGAATCAGGAGCCACCGTTCCGGTTCCGCACAGCGGGAACACAGCCCTCGGCGGCTCCGCACGGGCCGGCCCCGCGCGTCCGCCCCTAGTCCTTCCTCACCCACACCTCCTCGCCTCTCCCGCCCGCCCCGCCGACCGCGAGGCCGCCGTCCCGGTCCGTGCGCAGCACCAGCGCGCCGCCGGCCCGCAGCATGGCCACGGTCGCCGGTGCCGGGTGCCCATAGGAATTGCCGGCCCCTACAGAGATGAGAGCCACCCGGGGAGCCACGAGCCGTATCAGCTCCGGGTCTTGATAGGCCGAGCCGTGGTGGGCCACCTTCAGCACATCCACCCCGGCCAGTCCGGCCGCCTCCGGGGACCTCAACAGCGCCTGCTGGGCCGGGGGTTCGAGGTCGCCGAGCAGCAGCAACCGCAGTCCGCCCGTGCGGACCAGCATCGCGACGCTGGCGTCGTTCGGACCGTCCGGCTCCGGCACCGGACCCGGCCACACCGGGACCCCAGGGGCCGACTGCGCCCCGCTGCTCGGCGGCGGCCACAGCACCTGCCAGGCGAGCGGACCGGCGCGCCGCTCCTCCCCGGCCACGGCCCGGGTGACCGGGATGTGCCGCGATGCCGCCTCCCGTCTGACGAACTCGGCCTGGTCGGCGGGTTCTTCGAAGCCCGTCGTCTCGATCGCGGCCACCGAGCGGCCCCGCAGCACACCGGACAGTCCCGCCACGTGGTCGGCGTGGAAGTGGGTCAGCACGAGCAGCGGGATGCGTGTGATGCCCAGCTGCCGCAGACAGCGGTCGACCGACGCTGGATCGGGTCCGGCGTCCACGACGACCCCAGCGCCGTCGCCCGCCGCCAGCACGGTCGCGTCACCCTGCCCGACATCGCACATCGCGAACCGCCAGCCCGGCGGTGGCCAGCCCGTGATCACCCGGGTCAGCGGCGCCGGCCGCACCACCGCCAGCACGAGCAGCAGCCCGAGCAGCCCGCACCACCACGGGTGCCGCGACAACCTCCGCCCGGCCAGCACGACGGCCACGGTGACCGCCGCCAGCAGCGCCGCCCCGGCCCAGCTCCCCGGCCAGTCCAGCCCCGCGCCCGGCAGCGCCGCCCCGGTCCGGGCAACCCCGGCGATCCATCCGGCGGGCCAACTGGCGCACCAGGCCAGCGTCTTGGCCACCGGCATCACCACGGGCGCCGTCACCAGCGCCGCGAACCCCAGCACCGTCGCCGGCGCCACGGCCACCTCGGCCAGCAGGTTGCACGGCACCGCCACGAGGCTCACCCGGGCCGACAGCACCGCCACGACCGGCGCACACACCACCTGCGCCGCGGCGGCCGCCGCCAACGCCTCCGCGAGCCTCGCCGGTACCCCGCGCCGCCGCAGCGCCTCGCTCCAGCCCGGCGCCAGGAGGAGCAGCGCGCCGGTGGCCAGCACGGAGAGCAGGAAGCCGTAGCTCCGGGCCAGCCAGGGGTCGTAGAGGACCAGCAGCAGGACGGCCGTCGCCAGGGCCGGGACCAGGGATCTGCGGCGCCCGGTGACCAGCGCGAGCAGCGCGACCGCGCCGCAGGCGGCGGCCCTCAGCACACTGGGGTCGGGCCGGCACACGATCACGAATCCCAGCGTGAGCACCCCGGCGGTCAGTGCGGTCGCCCGCAGCGAGAGCCCGAGGTACGGGGCCAGGCCGCGCCGCTCGGCCCGCTGGGCCAGCCCGGGCGGGCCGACGAGCAGTGCGAGCAGCACCGTGAGGTTGCTGCCGGACACCGCGAGCGTGTGCGCCAGGTCCGTCTCCTTGAACGCGTCGTCCAGCTCGGGGGTGATCCGCGCGGTGTCCCCGACGACGAGTCCGGGCAGCAGCGCCCGCGCGTCCCCCGGCAGGCTGTCCGTCGCCTCCCGCAGCCCGGCTCTGAGCCGCCCCGCCAGCCGCTGCGCCCCGCTGGGCCCCGCCACGATCCGCGGCCCGGGCTGCCCGCGCACCCGCAACACGGCCGCAGTCCGGTCACCCCCCGTCAGTGCGGGCGCCAACCGCCCCTCCACCCGCAACCGCGTGGACGGCAACAGCCCGAGCCATCCGGCCCGCCCCTCCGGCACTCGCCGGACACCATCCCCCGAGCCCGCCACGAAACCCCCGCTCCACCCAGCCTCTCCCGCCACCGGGCCGTCGTTCCACGCATCACCTGCCTTCGCCGGACCATCGTCCCGCGCACCACCACCCCCCGCCGCACCTCCGTTCCCCCCGGCGCTCCCCTCCGCCAGGCCGTCGTCCCGCGCACCACGTGCCTGCGCCGGGCCATCGTTCCGCCCAACGCTCCCCTCCGCCGAACCACCCTTCCGCGCACCACTCCCCTCCGCCGAACTCCCCTTCCGCCGACCGCTCCCCCGCGCCGGAACGTCCACGTCGACCACCAGCAGCACCGGGCTCCGTGTCCGCACCCGCCTGCCGTCTCTCTCCTCGACGCTCCGCAGCTCCGCCCGTGCCAGCACCGCCGCCGGTGCCGCGTGATCTCCGCGCACTCGCGGCCGGCTGAGCCAGGGGTCGTCGGTCACCTCGACCTCGGCGGTCACGGTCGCGAACCGGCGGGCCAGCTCGGGCACCGGCCCGCGTCGTACATCCGCCCTGTGCAGCCCGGCGGAGACGGCGGCCGCGGCGATGCAGAGCAGTACAGCGGCAACGGAAGCCCGCGCCCACGCGAACCGCCCGGGCACCTGCGCGGCCCGGCTCCGCCCCAGGGTCTGGGCAGTTCTTCCCGCCCCTCCGGCCCGCCCGTTCCGTCCAGCCCTCCGCACCGACAGCAGCACAACCCCGCCCACCAGGGAGACCACGGCCGGCACGGCAGTCCAGCCGACCGGTGTGTCCAGTGTCAGGGCCGCCGTGGCCCAGGCCGCGAGCGCGGGTGGCACCAGCCGCAGGTCCAGGGGACCCTCCCGGTCGCCGCGCGGAGCCTTCAGCGCCTCCCGTGCATCGTCCGCCACCTCGGGCCGACAGGGTGCGGCAGCTTTGGGCGGTCCCACCTCGATCGCGCGGCTCATGGCCGTACCAGCTGGCGCAGATCGCTGAAGCGACGGTCGCCGATACCGTTGACTTCACGCAGCTCGTCCACCGAACGGAAACCGCCGTGCTGCGTGCGGTAGTCGACGATGTGCCGGGCCAGTACCGGACCGACGCCGGGCAGGCTGTCCAGCTGGTCCGCCGTCGCCGTGTTGAGGGAGAGCGGTGTCGTGGAGCCTGCGCCCGCCGCTCCGGAGGCCGTCGCGTTCATCGGTCCGGGCGGAGCCACCGCTCCGGCCGGCGCGCCGACGACGACCTGTTCGCCGTCGACCAGGAAGCGGGCCCGGTTGAGACCTTCGGTGCTCACTCCCGGACGGACACCGCCCGCTGCGCGCAGCGCGTCGGCCACCCGGGAGCCGGCCGGCAGCCGCCGGATCCCCGGCTGACGGACCTTGCCGCTGACGTCCACGACGATCTCCCCGCCCGGCGCCGCCGAGGCAGGCGCACTCGCCCCGGACCTGGTGTCCGCACCCTTCTTGTCGTACGGCAGCTCGGCACGCACCACCTGAGGTGCCCGCACGGTTTCGGTCCGGGCGTTCCAGAAGTGCAGTACGGCGAACGCGGCGGCGGTCACGAGCACCACGGCGAGGGCCACGACTCCGCGCCGCTCCACCCCGCACCGGGCCTGCAACCACACCGGCATCCGCTCCCGCAACGCCAGCGCGGCCCGCTCCCGCCGGCCGGGACCGGCGGGGTCCGGCGCCTCCAACGGGCGTGCGGGCTCTGTCGGTTCGGGTTCTGCTTCGGCTTCGGTCGTCGCGGTCGCCGCCGTCCTCGCCTGAATCAGTTCTGTCTCCGGACTCAGCCCTGTCGCCGGACCGGTCTCCGTCACCGTGGCCGCCGTCGCGATCGCGGCGCGCCTGTCCCCGTCCGGCGGGCCGTTGTCCGACTCCCGCCTTCGCAGGGCTCGTTCGCCGAAGAGAAGTTCCGCTCGGCGGCGCAGTTCCTCGGACTGGTCCGGCGGGCGTCGACGGGTCCGGCCGTGTTCGGTGCAGCGATGCCGAACTCGCCCGTCCGAGGCGGGCGCACGCCCGGGCCCGCTGCCGGCGGAGGCGATGCGTGTACGTGATCGAAGTGCCATGCGACGAGGATGGAACATCTCGCCGAATCGCGATGATCTTGGTCAATTCCCGGGTATTACCGCCCGGTTGTGGAAAACTTCGCCACCCGCACGAGTGAACGATCAGCGGGGCGAAACCACCGCTCCCAGCAGCCCTGGCCCGGTGTGCGCGCCGATCACCGCTCCGACCTCGCTCACATGCAGCTCGGCCAGGCCCGGCACCCGTGCCCGCAGCCGGTCGGCGAGCGCGGCCGCACGCTCGGGGGCAGCCAGGTGGTGGACGGCGATGTCGACCTCCGCGCTGCCCGCCCGCTCGGCCGTCAGCTCCTCCAGGCGTGCGATGGCCTTGGACGCCGTGCGGACTTTTTCCAGCAGCTCGATACGGCCGCCGTCGAGTTGGAGCAGGGGTTTGACGGCGAGCGCGGAGCCGAGGAGGGCCTGGGCGGCTCCGATGCGGCCGCCGCGACGCAAATAGTCGAGGGTGTCGACGTAGAAGTATGCGGAGGTGCCCTCGGCGCGCTTCTCTGCGGCCGTGACGGCCTCGTCCATCGTGCCGCCGGACTCCGCGGTCTCGGCCGCGGCCAGCGCGCAGAAGCCGAGGGCCATCGCGACCATCCCGGTGTCCACCACCCGCACCGGCACCGGTGCGTCGCGCGCCGCGAGGACCGCCGCGTCGTAGGTGCCGGACAGCTCCGCGGACAGGTGCAGCGAGACGATGCCGCTCGCGCCGGACTCGGCGACCCTTCGGTAGGTCTCGGCGAACACTTCGGGGCTCGGCCGGGAGGTCGTGACGGGACGGCGCTTCTGCAACGCCTGGGCCAGCGAGCGGGTGGAGATCTCGGTGCCCTCTTCGAGCGCCTCGTCGCCGAGGACCACGGTCAGCGGTACCGCGGTGATGTCATGACGCTCCATCGCCCGTGGCGGCAGGTAGGCCGTTGAATCGGTGACGATCGCGACATGGCGGGACATGAGCTGGAGGTTACCTGCCGTAGCGCGCGGACGGCAGCCCGCCCCCGCGGTCCGGGAACGGAGCGGTCCGCTCAGGCGGTGCTCTCGGGGCGCGGCTTCTTCTGCCAGGGGTAGGCGGGGCGCGCCGACGGCGGGGTGATCGCCTGTGTGCCGGGCTTCTCGGCGGGGCGGGAGCCGGGCGTCCCTGACGGGGGGCGCTGCTCCGCCGGGCCCTCGGGGCCGACGGCGTCGGGCCATTGCGGGGGCGTCCGCTCGGGACCGGCCGGGGTCCAGTGGCGCAGGGCGTCGGCCTCGATGTCGATCTGGTCGCTGAGCGCGCCGAGGTCGTCGTCGGTGAAGCGGCGGGCCCGGTCGCGGACGGCCCAGCGCAGGGAGTCGGCGGACTTGGTGATCCGCTCGGTGCGCTCGCGCAGCTCGGGCAGCCGGGCGCCGACCTCGGCCCGGGCGGGCTCGGACTCCAGGCGCCTGAGGTCGGCGTCCAGCTGGTGTCCGTGTGCGCTGAGCCGCTCGAAGAGGCCGAGGGACTCCTTGAGCGACTCGTCCTCGGCGACGCCCGTGCGCAGCGCGTCCTGCGTGGCGCGCATGGATGTGCGCAGCGTGAGCCGCAGCTGGGCGATCTCGGCGGCCGGGCCGAGTCTGGCGAAGGTCTTCGCGCGCAGGGTGTGGTCCTCCACCGTGCGCCGGGCCTGCTCGATCGTGCGGTCCACGCCGCGCTTGGCGGCGCCGACCGCCTTCACCGTGGCGTATGCGCCGAGGCCGATGAAGACCAGGAAGAGCAGGGCGAACACGGCGATGACTGCTTCCATGACGCTCCTCCTCGGACCGGTGCGGCACTCGCCGCTGCGCTTTCCACGGTAAACGCGGCGGGCAGGCCCGGAGTTCCGGAAGAACCCCGAGCCTGCCCCGAGTCTGCCCGTAGGGGACGCCGGCGAGCGTCAGCCCGTGACGATGTTCACCAGCTTCGGCGCGCGCACGATCACCTTGCGGATGTCCGCGCCGCCCAGCGCCCGGACGACGCCCTCGTCGGCCAGCGCCACCTTCTCCAGCTCCTCCTCGGAGATGGCCGGCGGGACCTCCAGACGGGCCTTGACCTTGCCCTTGATCTGCACGACGCAGGTGACGGTCTCGTCGACGACGTAACTCGGGTCGGCGACCGGGAAGTCCTGGTGGACGACCGAGTCGGTGTGGCCCAGCTTGCGCCACAGCTCCTCGGCGATGTGCGGGGCCAGCGGGGCCACCATCAGCACCAGCGGCTCGGCGACCGAGCGCGGCAGCGCTCCACCGGCCTTGGTCAGGTGGTTGTTCAGCTCCGTGACCTTGGCGATGGCGGTGTTGAAGCGCAGGCCCTCCAGGTCCTGGCCGACACCGTCGATGGCCTTGTGCAGGGCCCGCAGCGTGTCCTCGTCGGGCGCCGCGTCGACCACCGTGACCTCGCCGGTGTTCTCGTCGACGATGTTGCGCCACAGCCGCTGCAGCAGCCGGAACTGGCCGACCACCGCGCGCGTGTCCCACGGGCGGGAGACGTCCAGCGGGCCCATCGCCATCTCGTACAGGCGCAGGGTGTCGGCGCCGTACTCGGCGGCGATCTCGTCCGGGGTGACCGCGTTCTTCAGGGACTTGCCCATCTTGCCCAGCAGACGGGTGACCTGCTCGCCCTGGTAGTAGTAGGCGCCGTCGCGCTCCTCCACCTCGGCGGCCGGCACCGCGATGCCACGGCTGTCGCGGTACACGTAGGCCTGGATCATGCCCTGGTTGAACAGCTTGTGGAACGGCTCCGCGGAGGAGACGTGGCCCAGGTCGTACAGCACCTTGGACCAGAAGCGCGCGTACAGCAGGTGCAGCACGGCGTGCTCGGCGCCGCCGACGTACAGGTCGACACCGCCGTGCGGCCGGCCCTCGCGCGGGCCCATCCAGTACTGCTCGATCCCGGGGTCGACCAGCTGCCGGTCGTTGTGCGGGTCCAGGTAGCGGAACTCGTACCAGCAGGAACCGGCCCAGTTGGGCATGGTGTTGGTCTCGCGGCGGTACTTCTTCGGCCCGTCGCCCAGGTCCAGGGTGACGTTGACCCATTCCTCGTTGCGCGACAGCGGCGTCTCGGGCTGGGTGTCCGCGTCGTCCGGGTCGAACGTGCGCGGGCTGTAGTCCTCGACCTCGGGCAGCTCCAGCGGCAGCATCGACTCGGGCAGCGCGTGGGCGACGCCGTCCTCGTCGTAGACGATCGGGAAGGGCTCGCCCCAGTAGCGCTGGCGGCTGAACAGCCAGTCGCGCAGGCGGAAGTTGACCGTGCCCTCGCCGATGCCCTTGCGGGCCAGCCACTCGGTGACGCGGGCCTTGGCCTCGGCCACGGGCAGGCCGTCCAGGGAGATGTCGTCGTTCGAGGAGTTGATGATCTTCGCGTCGTACGACCCGAAGGCGTTCTCCCAGGTCGAGGTGTCGGTGCCGCGGCCGTCGGTCGGCTCGACGATGCAGTGGACCGGCAGCTCGAAGGCGCGCGCGAACTCGAAGTCGCGCTGGTCGCCCGCCGGGACGGCCATGATCGCGCCGGTGCCGTAGCCCATCAGCACGTAGTCGGCGATGAAGACGGGGATCCGCTCGCCGTTGACGGGGTTGGTCGCGTAGGCGCCGATGAAGACGCCGGTCTTGTCCTTGGCCTCGGCCTGCCGCTCGACGTCGGACTTCGAGGCGGCCTGCGCGCGGTAGGCGGCGACGGCCTCGGCCGGGCTGGCGTGGCCGCCGGTCCACACCGTGTGCGTGCCCTCGGGCCAGGCCTCGGGGGTGAACTTGTCGACCAGCGGGTGCTCGGGCGCCAGCACCATGTAGGTCGCGCCGAACAAGGTGTCCGGGCGGGTGGTGAAGACCGTGATGCGCTCGCCGTCGATCGGGAAGTCGACGCGGGCGCCCTCGCTGCGGCCGATCCAGTTGCGCTGCTGCAGCTTGATGGCCTCGGGCCAGTCCAGCTCCTCCAGGTCCTCCAGCAGCCGGTCGGCGTAGGCGGTGATGCGCATGTTCCACTGGCGCAGCTTGGCCTTGAAGACCGGGTAGTTGCCGCGCTCGGAGCGGCCGTCGGCGGTGACCTCCTCGTTGGCCAGCACGGTGCCCAGGCCCGGGCACCAGTTCACGGGCGCGTCGGAGGCGTAGGCCAGGCGGTACTCGCCCAGGATGTCGGCGCGCTCGCCGGTGCTCAGCTCGTTCCACGCGCGCGCGTGGTCACCGGGTACGGCGCGCTCGCCGCTCTCGAACTGGGCGATCAGCTCGGAGATCGGGCGGGCCTTGCGGGCCTCGCCGTCGTACCAGGAGTTGAAGATCTGCAGGAAGATCCACTGGGTCCACTTGTAGTAGTCCGGGTCGATCGTGGCGAAGGACCGGCGCCTGTCGTGGCCCAGGCCCAGCCGGCGCAGCTGGGCCTTCATGTTCTCGATGTTGGCCTCGGTGGAGACACGCGGGTGCGTGCCGGTCTGCACGGCGTACTGCTCGGCGGGCAGGCCGAAGGCGTCGAAGCCCAGGGTGTGCAGGACGTTGTGGCCGGTCATGCGCTGGAACCGGGCGTAGACGTCGGTGGCGATGTAGCCCAGGGGGTGGCCGACGTGCAGGCCCGCACCGGAGGGGTACGGGAACATGTCCATGATGAACTTCTTGGGCCGGGCGGCCACCGCGGGGTCGCCGGCCAGGTCGCCCGTGGGGTTCGGCGCCGCGTAGGTGCCGTCGGCGTCCCAGAAATCCTGCCAGCGTGCCTCGATCTCGGCTGCCATGGCGGCCGTGTAGCGGTGCGGCGCTGCCACCTCGGACGTGGCAGCGGGGTTCGTCTCGCTCATGATCCTCAAAGCTCCATCGATCGTCTCTGCCTGCGGCTGACATTCAAAGAAACGAAAAATCCCCTCACACAGGAGGGGACGCCGCGCCGATGCCGACCTCACGGGTACGACCGGGGTCGGTACTGATCAGCGCGGCCCGCTAAGCAGAAGGCGTACGGCACGCATGGCGCTAGGGTACCGCAGGCCCTGAGCGAGCCGCGACGGCCTTGAGCAAGCCGCGACGCGCGTCCGTATCCCTTGTGGACATGCCAGGAGTCCGACCCGGAACTGAACCGAAGTCAATAAATGCATCGCGTACCGTCCACTAAGGGACACCGTCCAGTCGTATTGCCCGTTGATAACAACGCAATAACTGAAACCGCGTACCGATCGGTATGACGCCGCTTAGAGTTCGGCAGCGGGACCGCTTTCCCGAAACTGCTCGGAGTTGCCCCCATGAACCCTCGTCGTAGTACCAGCTCACTCCCCAAACCGGGCCGCTCGGCCTATGGGGTGGCGACCGCCGTCGCCCTGCTGCTGATACCCGTGGTCGTACTGGTCGGAGGCGGCCCGGTCCGCGACTTCCTGAACTTCGGCGCGGGCGTGCTGTCGCTGGTCTCGCTCAGCTGCTCGGTGATCTGGGGCCTGTTCGCCCAGGACCGGATCTTCCTGAACATCCGGCAGCGCATCGTCGGCCAGGCGGTTCACCGCACTCTGGGGATCGCCTCGATCGCGTTCCTCCTCCTGCACATCGTCACGAAGGTCGCGCTCGGGCACGCGCCCGCGATCGCCGCGATCATTCCGTTCTCGCTCGGCGTCACCGGAATCGGCGGCCTGATCGGACTGGGCTCGGTGGCGGGCCTGCTGATGATCTTCGTGGGTGTCACGGGCGCCCTGCGCAGCAATTTCGCCACCCCGGCCCCGGTCGCCGCCCGCTGGCGCGCGATGCACATGCTGGCCTACCCGGCCTGGTGCGCGGCGCTGATCCATGGCCTGTACGCGGGCCGCGCGGCCAAGCCGTTCTTCGTGATCTCCTACGGCCTGTCGCTGCTGGGGGTGATGGCAGCCCTCGCGCTGCGCTCCGCGCCGCGCCCGGTCAAGCGCAAGGTCGCCGACCGCCTGGTGGCCCTGTTCGGCAGCTCGGAGCGGCCCGGATTCGAGGAGCTGGACGCGAGCCGCTCCCGGATGGCCGAGTCGGCGTCCGCGGGCTTCGAACGCCGGCGCGAGCCCGAGGCGGCGGCCGCCCCCGCCACGCCGCTGTACCAGTCGCCCGTGACCCCCGCGGCGCAGCCCGCGTCGGGCTTCGCGGCCGCCTACCGCGCGGTCTCCCCGCGCGGCGGCGCCCAGCAGCCGTTCGCGGCCGGCCAGACCGCCCGCATGGACCTGCCGCTGGACCTGCAGGCCACGGAGGCCATCCCGCGCGTCGACGGCCCGTCCAGCACCTCGGGCAGCTGGCCGATCCCGTCCCCGCCGCCGGTCGGCGAGGCCCCGCCGTCGGCGTACGACCCGCTCCAGGACACCGGATACACCATCCCGGTCTATGGCAATCCGGGCACGTCCGGATACGGCGGAAGTGACATGTACGACACCGGTGAGACAAACGGCCGCTATGGCACGTACAACGCCAGTGACACGTACAACAACGGTCCCGCTGCCGAAACGCTGCCCGGCGCGTCCTTCGACGCACCGGGTTCGGGCGAATCCTGGAACACGCCGTCCGGAGGCTTTAAGTGAACGAGGCCCTGCCCGACGTCCCCGAGGTCCGCGTCGTCGGCCTTCCCCAGCTCACGTCGGGCTTCGACCTCGTGGAACGTCTCGACCTGCCCATGCACCTGAAAGTGCACGGGCCGCTCGACCCCCTGGGCGGCGAACAGCTCGCGCAGCTCGCCGAGAGCATCAACCTCAAGGGCCGTGGCGGCGCGGGCTTCCCCTTCCACAAGAAGCTGCGCTCGGTCGCCGAGTCGGCGATCAAGCGCGGGGTGCGGCCGGTCGTCGTGGTCAACGGCAGCGAGGACGAGCCGGCCTGCCGCAAGGACACGGTGCTGATCAACCGCGCCCCGCACCTGATCCTGGACGGCGCGCTGCTGTGCGCGGAGGCGCTCGGCGCGCGCACGCTCGTGATCGGCGTCACGCGCGAGTCCACGCAGCGCTCCATGGAGGCCGCTCTCGCCGAACGCGGGCTGAGCAACAGCCGTAGATCGGCGCTACGCGCGTGGGTGCAGCGCAACCCGGTGCGCATGGTCACCGGCGCCGCCGCCTCGCTGATCCGCTCGGTCGACGGAGGCCCCGCGATCCCGCCCGGCCGCAAGATCAGCGCCTCGCAGAGCGGCGTCGGCGGCGCGCCCACGCTGCTGTCGAACGCCGAGACGTTCGCCCAGCTGGCCATCGCCGCCCGCATCGGCCCCGAGCGCTACGGCAACACCGGCCTGTACGACGAGCCGGGCACCGTCATGCTCACGGTGTCCGGCGCGGTGGCCCGCCCGATGGTGCTGGAGGTCCCCACGGGTGTGCCGCTGCGCTACGTGCTCCAGCTGGCGGGCGCCCCGCCGGTGCCGCAGGGCGTGCTGACCGGCGGCTACCACGGCAAGTGGATCGACGCGGCGACGGTCAACGAGGCGATCGTCTCGCGCAACTCCCTGGACGCGGTGGGCGGTTCGCTGGGTGCGGGCGCGATCCTGCCGATCAGCCAGGAGACCTGCCCGCTGGGCGAGTCGCTGCGGGTGGCGCAGTGGCTGGCCGAGGAGAGCGC
Source organism: Streptomyces sp. CoH27 (assembly GCF_020181035.1). Taxonomy (GTDB): domain Bacteria; phylum Actinomycetota; class Actinomycetes; order Streptomycetales; family Streptomycetaceae; genus Streptomyces; species Streptomyces camelliae. The sequence goes on along the minus strand of NZ_JAIQYY010000024.1, from coordinate 96,159 downwards.
CGGCCAGTGCGGCCCCTGCTACCTCGGGCTGCCCGCCGCCGCGCGCGGGATGGAGGACATCCTCAACGGCGGCGGACCGGCCGCCCTGGAGGCACTGAAGCAGGTCGCGAAGAACGTCAAGCGCCGCGGCGCGTGCTCGCATCCGGACGGCTCGGCGATGTTCCTGGAGTCGACCATCAAGGCGTTCACCGACGACCTGGCAGCCCATGTCCTCGGAAACGGCTGCGGACGGCCCGTGGAGGGCGTTCTGCCGCTCTTCGAGGGGGGCAGGGCACCCACGGGCATCCCGGGCGGCGGAGAGCCCGAGGAGACCGGCGCCAGCCGCCAGAAGATCTACGTCGACTGGACGCTGTGCCGGGGCCACGGGCTGTGCGCCGACATCCTGCCCGAGGTGTTCGAACTCGGCGCCGACGGGTTCCCGACCGTCGCCCAGGCGCAGGTGCCGCGCTACGCGGAGGCCAAGGCGCTGCGCGCGGTGCGCCGCTGCCCGGCGCTCGCCCTGCGCCTCGAAGAGGACACGCGCGGACA
>NZ_JAIQYY010000024.1:64215-95468 GCF_020181035.1 Streptomyces sp. CoH27 | reverse complement strand
CCGCGGGATGGTCCGCCTTCGACTTCTGTGGAGCTAAGGAGAATTGAACTCCTGACCTCCTGCATGCCATGCAGGCGCTCTACCAACTGAGCTATAGCCCCTTGTTCTGTTGTTTCGCCCGGTTCCCCCGGCGACGTCGTAAACATTACAGGGCCGGGGCCGTAGCGCAAAATCGGTTTCAGGTTCACACAGGTACGTGCCCCTATGTCCGGTTTCGCGCTGGAGCTGTCAGGCCGTCACGAAGGAGTAGAACCGCTTGAGCGTGCAGTGCTCTTCGAGGAGGCGGCCGTAGATCGGTTCGCCCTCCAATTCCCGGTACGTCTCGATCGGGTCGCCTTTTATGATCAGCGCCCGTGCGCATTCCTCGCACCAGTACTGGTAGTCGGGATTGATCGGCTCCATGTCGCGGACAATCGGCGTACCGCTCCCGCACCAGTCGCACTTTCGCCTGTGTGCACCCATCGATCAGCTCCAGCTGTGGCCGCAGGCCGTGCACACGTAGGAGATTCCGCCGTTGTCGCCGAGGACTTGGGCGACATGCGCGGAACCGCAGGAAGGGCAGAGCAGCCGGGTGGTCGTGTTCCGTATCAACGCCGCACCGAGGAGGTCGCCGCCCTCCCCAAGGATGCTCGCAGGCATCGCTACTCCCTCCCGTCGGGCCGCGCCCCCTTCCGGCCGTTTGATTCTGCCACGGCCGGAGCAATACGGTCAGCGACGCCTCAGTACCAGTCCGGACACGGCTGCCGCCGCCGCTGTGCAGAGGTATACGCGCGCGGGGCCCCGACCGACTCAAGCCGCACGCAGAAGATCCCGCCCCCTGGTGGGGACGGGATCTTCATCACCGATCTCTGACGACTCAACCGAGTCGTCGATCAGTGGAGCTAAGGAGAATTGAACTCCTGACCTCCTGCATGCCATGCAGGCGCTCTACCAACTGAGCTATAGCCCCTTGCCACGCAGTGGAACCGCATGGTGTCTCGCTTCCCGCTCGGCGGGGCGAACAAGAAGAACTCTAGCCTGTGACCTGGCAGAAAGTGAAATCCGGGGTCCGGGAGGGGTGACGGGTCAGGTGTCGTCGCCGAGGACGGGCTCCGGAAGGGTGCCCGCGTTGTGCTCCAGCAGGCGCCAGCCGCGGGCGCCTTCGCCGAGCACGGACCAGCAGCAGTTGGACAGACCGCCGAGGCTCTCCCAGTGCCGGGCCTCCAGCCCGAGGAGCCGGCCGATGGTGGTGCGGATGGTGCCGCCGTGGCTGACGACGACGAGCGTGCCGTCCTCGGGCAGCTTCTCGGCGTGCCGCAGGACGACGGGCGCGGCCCGGTCGGCGACCTCGGTCTCCAGCTCGCCGCCGCCGCGGCGGACCGGCTCGCCGCGCTTCCAGGCGGCGTACTCCTCGCCGTGGCGGGCGATGATCTCCTCGTGCGTCAGCCCCTGCCACACGCCCGCGTAGGTCTCGCGCAGATTCTCCTCGCGCGTGATGTCGAGGCCGGTGAGGGTGGCCAGCTCGGCGGCCGTGTCCGCCGCCCGCTGCAGGTCGGAGGAGACGATCGCGTCCGGCTTCAGGGACGCCAGCAGCCGGGCGGCACGGCGGGCCTGGCCGATGCCGGTCTCGGTCAGCGCGACGTCCGTGCTGCCCTGGAAGCGGCGCTCGACGTTCCAGGCGGTCTGGCCGTGGCGCCACAGGATGATGCGGCGGCCCCGGCTCCTGCGGTCGGTGACCTCACCGGTGGCGCTCATCACCACTCCCCGCCGGGCTCCGCGGCGGCCTCCTGGGCCTGCAGCTCGGCGTGCTCCTTCGCCTTGCCGCGGGTGGCCTTGGCGTCGGCGGGCAGCTCCAGCTCGGGGCAGTCCTTCCACAGCCGCTCCAGGGCGTAGAAGACCCGCTCCTCGCTGTGCTGGACATGGACGACGATGTCGACGTAGTCGAGCAGGACCCAGCGGGCCTCGCGGTCGCCCTCGCGGCGCACCGGCTTGGCGCCGAGTTCCTTCAGCAGGCGCTCCTCGATCTCGTCGACGATGGCCTTGACCTGGCGGTCGTTCGGCGCGGAGGCCAGCAGGAAGGCGTCCGTGATCGACAGCACGTCGCTGACGTCGTAGGCGATGACGTCGTGGGCGAGCTTGTCGGCCGCCGCCTGGGCGGCGGTGTTGATGAGCTCAAGGGAACGGTTCGTGGCGGTCACTACGAAGCTTTCGGTCGGCGGACTTTTGCCATCAAGGGTCTCACGGACCGCACGGGGCACCCCACGTGATTAAAGGATCGCGCAGGGTGCCCCGTGTCCCTCGTCAGGAGGCGGACGGCTTGTAGTCCTGGCCGAGGACCACCGAGACGTCGGCGCCGGAAGAGACCGTGCCCTTGGCCACGGAGCCGGCCGGCAGGCCGAGGGTCTTGGCGACCTCGGTGGCGTTCGCCTTGTCGGAGGCGTTCGCGTAGAGCACCTTCGAGGCGGCCTGGGTGCCGGACGCGGTGCCGCCCTCCAGGAAGGTGAAGCCGCCGTTGAGGAGCACCACGCGGGCCTTCTCGGTGTCATCCTTCACACCGGTGGCGTTCTGCACCGAGACCCGGACCGCGGAACCGGCGGCGGGGCTCTTCGCGGTGCCGCCGAGGATGTCCTTCACCACGCTGTCGCTGGTCTGCGCGCTCAGCGTGCCGTCGGTCCGCACGGGCAGCAGGGCGGTCTTGTACTGGCCGCTCTTGGCGAGGTCGGCGAGCTTGGCGAGGAAGGCGCCGAGGTCCTTGTCGGTGAGCGGCGGGTCGAGGATCTGCGCCAGGGTCTGCACGGTGGTGATCGCCGAGGACTGGTCGGAGGACAGCTTGCGCAGCACGCCCTGCATGACCTGCCCGAACCGCTCCAGCTGGGCGTTCTCGTTCTCGCCGGAGGCGCGGTAGGTGGCGTAGGCGACGGCCATCTTGCCGCTGAGGGTCTGCTGGCTGCCCTTGTGGACGAGCGGCTCGGTGCCCTTCTTCTTGGCGTCCGGGTCGGGCACGTCCGTGTTGGTGTCGATGTCGATGTTGCCGACCAGGTCGACGAGGTTCTGCAGATACGGGGTGTCGAGGCGCCAGGTGCCCTGGATGCTGGTGCCGAGGACGGTGTCGAGCTGGTCGCGGGTGCCCGAGGAGCCGTCGTCGTCCACCGACTTGGCGAGGGTCGTGGTGGCGCCCGAGTCGTCACTCAGGGCGAGGTTGTTGGGCAGCAGCACGGTGCTGCCCTGTTTGGTGGTGGTGTTGTCGACCAGCAGTGCCGTGGAGGTGCCGCCCTTGTCGGTGTTGTGCAGGTGGACGACGATCACGTCGCGTTTCTGGGCGGCGACGGGCGTGGCCGCGCCGGGCTTGGCGGCCGAGGAGGACAGGCCGGGCAGCTTTCCGGCGTACCAGAGGTAGCCGACGCCGCCGGCCGCGACGAGCGCGAGGACCACGACCAGGGCGATCAGCCGGCTGCGGGCGCGGCGCTTGGCCTCCTCGCGGCGCTCGGTGCGGTTCTCGGTGAAGTTCAGCCAGTCGATGACGTCCTCGGAGTCGCCGTCCGGCTCCTCGACGAAGGCGAACTGCTCGGTGCGGTAGTCCCGTTCGCCCTCGTCACGCGGCTCGCCGACCGCCTTCGGCTGCTCCGCCGGGCCGGCCTGCTGCGGGATGTAGGCGGTCTGCCCGGCGACCCGGGGCTGCTGCCCGCTGGTCGCGGCCTGCCCGTAGGGGTCGTAGCCGGCGGGGTGCTGGGTGCCGGTCCCGGTCCCGTAGGGGTTGTACGGGCTCTGGGCCACGTACGGGTCGTACGCCTGCTGCTGCCCGGAGTCGTAGGAGGGCACCGGCGGCTGCTGGCCGGTGGCGTACGGGTCGTAGCCGTAGCCCTGCTGCTGGGTGTACGGCTCGTAGGCCGACCGGGGGGTCTGCTGTGCCTGCGGTGCCTGCTGTGCCGGGACCTGTTGGTACACGGGCCGGCCGTACTCGTCGTAGCCGACGATCTCGTACGGGGCGGCGCCGTAGCCGTCACCCGCGTCGTATCGGTCGTTCACCGGTGCCCCTCTCGGCTCACTCGCCGCGGTACAGCTCGCGCTTGTCGATGTAGCGCACGACTCCGTCCGGCACCATGTACCAGATGGGGTCTCCCTTGGCGACTCTCGCGCGGCAGTCCGTGGAGGAGATGGCGAGCGCCGGCACCTCCACGAGGGAGACGCCGCCCTCCGGCAGGCCGGGGTCGGTCAGGTGGTGGCCGGGGCGGGTGACGCCGATGAAGTGCGCGAGGGAGAACAGCTCCTCGCTGTCACGCCAGGTCAGCAGCTGGGCGAGGGCGTCGGCGCCGGTGATGAAGAACAGGTCGGTGTCGGGGTTGAGGACCCTGAGGTCGCGCAGGGTGTCCACGGTGTAGGTGGGGCCGCCGCGGTCGATGTCGATGCGGCTGACGGAGAACTGGGGGTTCTCGGCGGTCGCGATGACCGTCATCAGATAGCGGTCCTCGGCCGGGGAGACCTTGCGGTGGGACTTCTGCCACGGCTGGCCGGTGGGCACGAACACCACCTCGTCCAGCTGGAACTGCGCGGCGACCTCGCTGGCCGCCACGAGGTGCCCGTGGTGGATCGGGTCAAACGTTCCGCCCATGACGCCCAGGCGTCGCTTGCCCGTGTGCACGGGGCCGCCGAACGGCCGGTACCGCGGGTGCTGCGCCCCGTCGTCGGCACTCTCGCGGCCGTCGTACGCCGGACCGGTAGGCATGTCCTGCTCTCCCATGCGTGCAGACCCTACCGGCCCGGTCTCGGGCGTCCCGCCGGGGACGGGGTGCCGGCTCAGCGGTCGCGGTTGAAGCGGGTGGTGATCCACAGCAGGAGCAGCAGGATGATGAAGGCGCCTCCGCCGGTGACCAGCGGGTTGAGGCTGTCGTGGTGGCCGCCCCCGGCTTCGGCGAGGGTGACCATCTGGGCTGCGGTGCTGTGAAGGCTCATCTTCGGCAGGACCTAACGCGTGTGGGCGGGATAAAGATGTCGGCTCATCGTATGCGGGCGGCCTGTCGGCGATCACCCCGACTCCGCCGTTGGGACCCGGAGGGAAGTGCGTCGGGGTCCGGCGGGGAACTTTCGCCGGCCGTCAGTCGTCCTTCCGCTTGTAGCCGCGCAGCAGGAACCAGGCGGTCAGCGCGCAGCCCAGCACCATCACGATCAGCACGATACGGAGCAGGTTCCCCGTCCCGTGCTGCTGGACGGCGCTCGCGGCGGCCTCGGTCAGCCAGACGGCTGCGGGGTGGTGATCCATCGGTGGACTCCTTCGGCTGTACTGCCCGTCCACGGTATCTCCGCCTAGGCTGGGCCCTGCCTCGGGGGCACAGTGGGCACTCACACGCACTTGGGGGAAGACATGTCCGACGACGGCCGGCAGGACACGGGGCACGAGCGCGTGCCGAGCAGGCAGCGCAGGCGCTTCCCGGGGATCTCCTCGCGCGCCTATGAGCATCCGGCGGACCGCTCGGCCCTGGTCGCGCTGCGCAAGCTGAGCGGATTCGACACGGTCTTCAAGGCGCTCAGCGGGCTGCTGCCGGAGCGGAGCCTGAGACTGCTGTTCCTGTCCGACTCGGTGCGCGTCTCCGAGCGGCAGTTCCAGCATCTGCACGACATGCTGCTGGACGCCTGTTACATCCTGGACCTGGAGAAGGTCCCGCCGATGTACGTCAACCAGGACCCGCAGCCGAACGCTATGTGCATCGGCCTGGACGAGCCCATCATCGTGGTGACCACGGGGCTCGTGGAGCTTCTCGACGAGGAGGAGATGCGCGCGGTCGTCGGCCACGAGGTGGGTCACGCGCTCTCCGGCCACTCGGTGTACCGCACGATCTTGCTGTTCCTGACCAACCTCGCGCTGAAGGTCGCCTGGATCCCGCTGGGCAACGTGGCGATCATGGCGATCATCACGGCCCTCAGGGAGTGGTTCCGCAAGTCGGAGCTGTCCGCGGACCGCGCGGGTCTGCTGGTGGGGCAGGACGTACAGGCCTCGATGCGCGGCCTGATGAAGATCGCGGGTGGCAACCATCTGCACGAGATGAACGTGGACGCCTTCCTGGAGCAGGCCGAGGAGTACGACGCCGCGGGCGATCTGCGCGACTCGGTGCTGAAGATCCTGAACGTGCTGCCCCGCTCGCACCCGTTCGCCGCCGTGCGGGCGGCCGAGCTGAAGAAGTGGTCCGAGTCCCGGGACTTCCAGCGGATCATGGACGGTCACTACACGCACCGCGACGAGGACAAGGACGCCTCGGTCAGCGACTCCTTCCGCGAGTCGGCGGCCGCGTACGCCAGCGATGTGAAGGGCTCCAAGGACCCGCTGATGAAGCTGGTCTCGGACCTCGCGGGCGGCGCGGGCGAGTTCGGCGGCCGGGTACGGCGCGGCTTCGACGGCTTCCGCAGCCCGCCGCCGGCGCAGGAGGGGCCGCAGGACACGGAGTGACCCCTACTCGGCACTGAGAACGCCGCTCACACCTTCGGCTGAGCCCCGGCGGCCAGCGTCCCGCAGAGCGCCGCCGGGCTGTCCGTCGCGAAGGGGTCGGTGCCCGCGGGGGCGCCGGTGCGGGCCGTATGGCCGGCCAGCAGGGGCCGTAGGTACGAGGTGGAGTCCTCGGCGCAGGCGAGGGGGCCCGCCTGGATGTACGACGTGAGCAGCTGGACCTGGTGGGTGCGCAGGTCGTCGCGGGTGAAGCGGAACGTCAGCGCTCGGCGGACGGTGAACAGGGAGACCTGCGCGCCGGCCGGGGCTCCTGCGGGGCGCAGCGCGTAGACCAGGGTGTGGTCGGCGGTGACCTCCAGCGTGTCCGGGTCCGCCTCGACGGCCTGCAGATCGCCCTGGACGCGGATCCGGTCGTCGGCGAGCTGGGTGCGGGCGGGGTCGAGGCGTATCAGCCAGCCGGTGGGGGCGTGCCGGCCGTCGGCCGCCGGGTGGGCGAAGCTCTGGTCGAACTGGTCGAGCTGGACGGCGTCGAGCAGGGCGCGGGCGGGTGCGGTCTGGCGGCCGGTCAGCACCTCGGGGTAGAGCGCGGAGCGCACGATGTAGTCCTTGGCGATGATGAGGGCGGCCACGACCTGGCTGTCGGAGAAGTGCGCGGTGCCGCGCGCGGCCGGCAGCGGTATGCCCTCGGCGCCGATGTCGAACTGGGCGGCGGGGCTGTGGGCGTACAGGGTCTCGGCGTCGGCGGCGCCGGGCACGCCGCTCGTCGGGGTGAGCGGGATCACCGTCATCCGCAGGGGCTCGGCGGCGCTCTGGGCCTGCGGGGTGCCGTAGGGGTGACGGACGCTCATGTAGACGGCGGTGCCCAGGGCGACGGCGACCAGCACGACGAGGACCAGCAGTTGCCGGGTCAGTCCGCGCTGCAGGGAGGGGCGTCGGCGTACGGCCGGCGTGTGGTCGGCCATCCGTTCCTCGGCGGAGTACTCCTGGAGGCGGGCAGCGCGGACGAACGACTCGTCGAACACGACGGATCGGTACTCGTCCTCGCCACCTGCGGGGCCGCCCTCGGGTGTCCCCTCCGGTGGGTCTCCTGGCCCGCCCATACTTTCAGAGTAGGTCTCAGGGGCCTCGGGTAAACGCCCTGGTACACGACAACTTCTGACAGGTACTCAGCAAGGGTTGTGCGGGCGTGCTCAGGGGGTGCGCGGCACGGCGGAGGCGACCGGCCGGTCCGTGTCGGCGGAGACGGAGGGGGCGGCGGCGCTGCCCTGTTCCACGCCGGTCGAGGCGGGTGCCGGCACCCGTTCGCGGGTGCCGGAGGAGCCGCCCCGGTAAACGGCGGCGAACGCCAGCGCGACCATGCCTATGCCCATCACGACGGCGAGCACCCAGGCCACGGGGCGGTGCCAGCGGACCTGTCTGCCGTGGCCGGTGAAGGGGCCGTGACCGTCGTCGAGGACGTAGATGTCGTCCAGCTCGTCGTCGTCACGATCTTGGCCGAGATCGGTCCCCTCGGGGGCGTATTTGCCGTCGTAGCGCTCGCCTCGGGCGCGAGCACGGCGGGCCTCCGCCTCGGAGGCCTCGGCTCTGGCCTGCGCGGCGGCCAGGAGGCGTTCCACGGCGGTCGGTTCATGGACCGTGGCCGCCTGTACGAAGGCCTCGTCGAAGACCACGGAGGCGAACTCTTCGTCCGACACCCCGTGGTCGTGGTCGTCGTCGGGCTCCCAGCCGTCAGGGAACGGCGTGCCCCCCACGTCCTCCGGCACGCATCCAGAGTAGACCTGGGGGGTCAATTTGGGCAGACGGTATGGAAATTCATCCGCCTGTTGAGACGATTTCCGGACGCCGCCCGAACGCTGCCCGGGCACCGGGGCGTTCAGCCGAACGGGTGAATTTCAGCGGCGCGCTCAGGGACGTACGTGCCCGTCGCCGGTGACGATGTACTTCGTGCTGGTCAGCTCCGGCAGGCCCATCGGGCCGCGGGCGTGCAGCTTCTGGGTGGAGATGCCGATCTCGGCGCCGAAGCCGAACTGACCGCCGTCGGTGAACCGGGTGGAGGCGTTCACGGCGACGGTGGTGGAGTCGACCAGCTGGGTGAAGCGGCGGGCGGCCTGCTGGGAAGTGGTGACGATCGCCTCGGTGTGGCCGGAGGTCCACAGCCGGATGTGCTCGACGGCCCTGTCCAGCGAGTCCACCACCGCCGCGGCGATGTCGTAGGAGAGGTACTCGGTCTCCCAGTCCTCGGCCACGGCCTCCACGAGCGTCGCCTTGGAGTCCTTGCCGTAGACCATGACCCGCTCGTCGGCGTGCACGGTGACGCCGGCCTCGGCGAGGGCGTCCAGGGCGCGCGGCAGGAACTCGGCGGCGATGTCCTGGTGGACCAGGAGGGTCTCGGCGGCGTTGCAGACGCTGACCCGCTGGGCCTTGGAGTTGATCAGGATGTCGATTGCCATGTCGATGTCGGCGTGGGCGTCGACGTAGACGTGGCAGTTGCCGGTGCCGGTCTCGATCACGGGGACGGTGGACTCGCTGACCACGGTCTGGATCAGGGAGGCGCCGCCGCGCGGGATGAGGACGTCGACCAGGCCGCGGGCCCGCATCAGCTCGCGTACGGAGTCACGGCTCTCGCCGGGCACGAGCTGTACGGCGTCGGCGGGCAGCCCGGCGCCGCCGACGGCGTCACGGATGACCCGGACGAGGGCGGTGTTGGACTCGTACGCGGAGGCGGAGCCGCGCAGCAGGACGGCGTTGCCGGACTTCAGGCAGAGGGCGGCGGCGTCGACGGTGACGTTCGGCCGGGCCTCGTAGATGATGCCGACGACGCCGAGCGGGACGCGGACCTGGCGCAGGTCGATGCCGTTGGGGAGGGTGGAGCCGCGGACGACCTCGCCGACCGGGTCGGGCAGCTTCGCGACGTCCCGGACGTCGGAGGCGATGGCGCGGACCCGCTCGGGGGTGAGGGTGAGCCGGTCGACGACGGACTCGCTGGTGCCGTTCTCGCGGGCCTTGGCCACGTCCTTGGCGTTGGCCTCGACGATCTCGCTCGTCCGGACCTCCAGGGCGTCGGCGATGGCGAGCAGCGCGTCGTCCTTCACGGCACGCGGCAGCGGCGCGAGGTCGGCGGCGGCGGCCTTGGCACGGTAGGCGGCCTGGGTGACCGGGGACATCGAGTCGTACGGCGAGAGCGTGGTCATGCAGGAAGGGTAGTGCGCGGTGCGGAGCGGTTCAGCGTACGTCCCACACCGCGAGATGAAACCCCCCGATAACGGACCCTGTACAGGCTCAGAAGGGGTGGACCCCTACGGGTGTCGCAGGTGGCGGGCCGTAACCCTCGGCGATGCGGTGGTGGTAGGTCTCGCGGTCGATGACCTCCAGGCCCACGATCTCCCAGGGCGGCAGGCCGGCGCTCTGCCGGTGCTCGCCCCACAAGCGCAGGGCGACGGCCGCGGCGTCGTGCAGGTCGCGGGCCTCCTCCCAGTACCGGATCTCGGCGTGGTCGGTGGCGTATCTGCTGGTCAGGAGGAAGGGGTGGTCGTGGGCCAGCTGTTCCAGGGCCCGGCGCAGGTCGGGCAGGGGGACCTGCGCCCCGGAGACGCTCAGGGTGACGTGCCACAGCCGGGGCAGGTCTTTCGGCTCCTCGTAGGTGCCCCCGACCGCGACGCTCGTCAGGCCACCGCGGGATGCCACCCCAGGGCGCGCTCGTCTCACGACGGCCTCCTCAACCCAGCGCTCGGAAACATGCCTATGAGACAAAGTTGAGCAGGCCGTATCGCTCTGCGGGGCGGTTTTACGGAACGTCCCCCACCGAGGGCTGTCGTTATGCCCTGTTTTACGAGTGCAGGAGCACCAGGTCGTCCCTGTGTACGACCTCGCGTTCGTACGCCGCGCCGAGCTCGCGGGCCAGCTCCCGGGTCGAACGCCCGATCAGCCGGGGGATCTCCTTGGCGTCGAAGCTGACGAGGCCCCGGGCCACCGCGCGGCCGGCCTCGTCCCGCAGCTCGACGGGGTCGCCCGCGCTGAACTCGCCCTCCACGCCGGCGATCCCGGCGGGCAGCAGGGACTTGCGGCCCTTGACCACGGCCTCGACGGCCCCGTCGTCCAGGATCAGCGCGCCCTGCGGGGCGGAGGCGTGCTGGAGCCACAGCAGCCGGCCGCCGGAGCGCTTGCCGGTGGGGTGGAAGTAGGTGCCGGTGTCGCCGCCGCTCAGCGCCTCCGCCGCGTGCACGGCGGAGGTGAGGACGACGGGGATGCCGGCGGCGGCCGCGATCCGGGCAGCCTCGACCTTGGTGACCATCCCGCCGGTGCCGACGCCGGCCTTGCCCGCGCTGCCGATCTCGACGCCCGCGAGATCCTCGGGACCCTTCACTTCCGCTATCCGCGAGGTGCCGGGCTTGCTGGGGTCGCCGTCGTAGACCCCGTCGATGTCGGACAAGAGAACCAGCAGGTCGGCGTGGACGAGGTGGGCGACAAGGGCGGCGAGGCGGTCGTTGTCGCCGAAGCGGATCTCGTCGGTGGCGACGGTGTCGTTCTCGTTGACGATCGGGAAGGCGCCCATCGCGAGCAGCTTGTCGAGAGTGCGGGAGGCGTTGCGGTGATGAGCGCGGCGGCTCATGTCGTCGCTGGTGAGCAGGACCTGGCCGACGCGGACGCCGTAACGGGCGAAGGAGGCGGTGTAGCGGGCGACGAGCAGGCCCTGGCCGACGCTGGCGGCGGCCTGCTGGCGGGCGAGGTCCTTGGGACGGCGGCGCAGACCGAGCGGCGCGAGCCCGGCGGCGATGGCACCGGACGACACGAGGACGATCTCCCGCTCTCCGCCGCTGCGGATCTTGGCGAGCACGTCGACCAGCGCGTCGACGCGGTCGGCGTCCAGGCCGCCGGCGGCAGTGGTCAGCGAGGAGGAGCCCACCTTGACGACGATCCTGCGGGCCTCGCCCACGGCCTGCCTTGCCCTTGCCACCTTGCCCTCTGTTCCCTCGTGTCCCGCGCGGGATTCCGGCTGCCTGTGCGGCAATCTACGCGAAGTGGATCGCCTCGCGCGCGCCGGTCCAGCCTCCGGACACGCGCTGGGTAGCCACGCACTCACAGTCAGCGCACAGGGGGGCCGGTACACGGGAGGGCCGGTACACGGGAGGGCCGGTTCCGAGACCTGCCCTCGCTCAAGACGCCCTCCTCGTGCCAGGCCGGCCACCGCCGCGTCGAACCGGCCGATCGGCTTCGGCTCGTCCGGGCCCGGCAGAGAGCGCTTGAGCTCGGTGCGGTCGGCCGCCGACGGGTCGCCCGCCGGATCGCTCACGGCGTCCAGCAGGCCGCCCGGCTCGGCGGGCAGTCCATTACCCCGGACGTCGCCGGAGACCGCCCGGCGGCAGCCCAGCTGGGCTCAAGCCGCCGCAGCGAGGGCGGCGGCTGTCGCCCTACCCCGGTCCAGTCGTGGATCCCGGTCTACTCGAACGGGTCGAAGTCGTCGTACTCGCGCAGCGACTCGTCCCGCTCGGCCTGCTTGTCCTTGCGGCGCTGGGCAGCCGGCCGGGGCGCCTCGAAGCGGTGGTCCTCGCCGCGTCGGCCGAGCATCTCGGCACCGGCCGTCAAGGTCGGCTCCCAGTCGAAGACGACCGCGTTCTCCTCGGGACCGATGGCGACACCGTCGCCGGCCCGGGCGCCGGACTTCATCAACTGCTCCTCGACGCCGAGGCGGTTGAGCCGGTCGGCGAGGTAGCCGACGGCCTCGTCGTTGTTGAAGTCGGTCTGGCGGACCCAGCGTTCGGGCTTCTCACCGCGCACCCGGAACACAGGCTCGCCGTCGACCTCCTCGCGGGTGACGGTGAAGCCCGCGTCGTCCACGGCCTTGGGCCGGATGACGATCCGCGTCGCCTCCTCCTTCGGCTTCGCGGCACGCGCCCTGCCGACCAGCTCACCGAGCGCGAAGGACAGCTCGCGCAGCCCGATGTGGGCGACGGCCGACACCTCGAAGACGCGGTAGCCGCGCGCCTCCAGGTCGGGGCGGACCATCTCGGCGAGGTCCTTGCCGTCCGGCACGTCGACCTTGTTCAGGACGACGATCCGGGGCCGGTCACCGAGGCCGCCGTACTGGCGCAGCTCCTCCTCGATGATGTCGAGGTCGGAGACCGGGTCGCGGTCGGACTCCAGGGTCGCGGTGTCCAGCACGTGCACCAGCACACTGCATCGCTCCACATGCCGCAGGAACTCCAGGCCGAGGCCCTTGCCCTGGCTGGCGCCCGGGATCAGTCCGGGCACGTCGGCGATGGTGTACACGGTCGAACCGGCCGTGACGACACCGAGGTTGGGCACGAGGGTCGTGAACGGGTAGTCGGCGATCTTCGGCTTGGCCGCGCTGAGCACGGAGATCAGCGAGGACTTGCCGGCGCTCGGGTAGCCGACGAGCGCCACGTCGGCGACGGTCTTCAGCTCCAGGACGACGTCCTGGAGATCACCGGGCTCGCCGAGCAGCGCGAAGCCGGGCGCCTTGCGGCGGGCGGAGGCCAGCGCGGCGTTCCCGAGGCCGCCGCGGCCGCCCTGCGCGGCGATGTACGACGTGCCGTGGCCGACGAGGTCGGCGAGCACGTTGCCCGCCCTGTCGAGGACGACCGTGCCGTCCGGGACCGGCAGGACCAGGTCCTGGCCGTCCTTGCCGGCGCGGTTGCCGCCCTCGCCGGGCTTGCCGTTGGTGGCCTTGCGGTGCGGCGAGTAGTGGTAGTCGAGGAGCGTGGTCACGGACTGGTCGACGGTGAGGATGACATCACCGCCGCGCCCGCCGTTGCCGCCGTCCGGGCCACCGAGCGGCTTGAACTTCTCGCGGTGGACGGAGGCACAGCCGTGACCTCCGTTACCCGCGGCGACGTGCAGTTCGACGCGGTCCACGAAGGTGGTCATGGTTCAGTGCCTCCTGGGGGTCCCCGGCCGAAGGTCGGGGGGTACGGATGTTTCTCTCTTCAACACGCTTAACACGCGAAAGGCGGACCCGCCTTCCCGACCGGGAAGTGAGGTCCGCCTCGCGAAAGCGTTCGGTGCTGAATCAGCCCTTGATCAGGTCGATCAGGTGGTTCAGGCGACCGGAACGATGTTCACGACCTTGCGGCCACGGTGGGTACCGAACTCCACCGCACCGGCCTGGAGGGCGAACAGCGTGTCGTCGCCGCCACGGCCGACACCGGCGCCGGGGTGGAAGTGGGTGCCGCGCTGGCGGACCAGGATCTCACCCGCGCTGACGACCTGACCGCCGAAGCGCTTCACGCCGAGTCGCTGGGCGTTGGAGTCGCGACCGTTCCGGGTGGACGATGCGCCCTTCTTGTGTGCCATTGCTCAGTCCCTCTTTACTTCGCGGCCGTCGGGATGGACGTGACCTTGATCGCCGTGTACTGCTGACGGTGACCCTGGCGACGGCGGTAGCCGGTCTTGTTCTTGTAGCGCAGAATGTCGATCTTCTGGCCCTTGTGGTGGTCCACGACCTCGGCCTGGACCTTGATGCCGGCCAGCACCCACGGGTCGCTGGTCACGGAGTCGCCGTCGACAACGAGCAGGGTCGAGAGCTCGACCGTGTCGCCAACCTTGGCAGTGGAAATCTTGTCAACCTCAACGATGTCGCCGACAGCAACCTTGTGCTGGCGACCACCGCTGCGCACGATGGCGTACACGCGGATCTCTCTTTCGCTCGTTCAGAACCGGCACCCCCGCAGGCCAGCCGCCCCACAACACAGAGGCGACCTCTCCCGGCCCGCCTTGCGCCCGGGAGGAAGAGGTTTACGGGGATGTGGCGTGCTCAGTGACACGCCGACGGTCAAGGTTACGGGGCCCGGCCGAGGGGGTCAAACCGGGCCCAGCGGGTGTGGAGCCGGTCACGTGGACCCGACCGCACCGGTGTACGGCCGATCGCACGGAGCCGGTCCCACCGGTCCCCGGCGATGTGCGGCCGGTCGGGTCGGACCGGCCGCACACCCGGGCGTCAGCCCTCGTCGGCGACGGTGGCGGAGACCGTGGTGGTCTTCTTCGCCGTCGCCTTCGCGGCGGCCGTCTTGGCGGTCTTGGCCGCCTTCTTGGCCGTCGTCTTCTTCGCGGCCGTCGTCTTCTTCGCGGCCGTCTTCTTGGCCGCGGTCTTCTTGACGGCGGCCTTCTTCACCGCGGCCTTCTTGGCGGTCTTGCGGGCCGCCTTCTTGGCCGGAGCGGCCTCCTCGGCCGGAGCCTCGGCCGACGCTTCGGCCGCGGGCGCCTCGGCCGTCTCCTCCGCCGGGGCCGACGGGACGACCACGACGGCCGTCTCCTCGGACGCGGTCGGCGCGGTGGCCTTGCGCACGGCGCGCCGGCGCGGGCGGGCCGGGGCGGCGGCCTCGGCGGGCGCCTCCTCGACCGGCGCCGGCACCGCGGCCTCCAGCTCGGGCTGGGCCACCGGCACCTCGGCCGCGGGCGCGGCCTCGGACACCGTCACCACGGCCGCCTCGGCCCCCGCCGGGGAGCCGGCCGGCGCTGACGCCTTGCGGGTCGCACGACGGCGCGTACGGCCCTTGGGCGCGGCCTCCTCGACGGCCTCGGTCTCGGCCGGCGCCGCCAGGACGGCCTGGGCCTCGACGGCCGACGGCTCGGCGACGGGCACCCCGGCGACCGTCTCCACGGCCGTGACCTCCGGGGCGACCGGCGCCACGGCGGTCTCCTCCACCGGCGCCTCGGCAACCGGCTCGGCGACAGCCTCGGTCTTCTCAGCCCGCTCGGCCCGGGGAGCCCGCTCCGCCTTCGGCGCGCCGGCCGGAGCCGACGCCCGGCGGCTCGCCCGGCGCCGCGTACGGCCACGGGTGGCCGCCGCCTCCGCCTCGGCGACGCTGCTGTACAGCTCCTCGTCGGGGGCGAAGTCGGGCGCGGGCAGCGCGACCGGCACGGCGGCTGCCGCGGCCACCTCGGCAACGGTCTCCACCTCGGGCTCGACGGCCTCCCCGGTCTCCACGGCCACGACGGCGGCCTCGTGCACGTGCTCGGCGGCGTGCTCGTGCACGTCACCGGCCTTGCCGCGCTTCTTGCGCTTGCCGCCACCGCCGACGGCGGCGCTCGGCTGCTCCATGTGCACGATGACACCGCGGCCGTTGCAGTGGACACAGGTCTCGGAGAAGGACTCCAGCAGACCCTGGCCCACCCGCTTGCGGGTCATCTGGACCAGGCCCAGCGAGGTGACCTCGGCCACCTGGTGCTTCGTACGGTCCCGGCCCAGGCACTCCAGCAGGCGCCGCAGCACCAGGTCGCGGTTGGACTCCAGGACCATGTCGATGAAGTCGATGACCACGATGCCGCCCAGGTCGCGCAGCCGCAGCTGACGCACGATCTCCTCGGCCGCCTCCAGGTTGTTCCTGGTCACGGTCTCTTCGAGGTTGCCGCCCTGACCGGTGAACTTGCCGGTGTTGACGTCGATCACGACCATGGCCTCGGTCTTGTCGATCACCAGCGAACCACCGCTCGGCAGCCAGACCTTGCGGTCCAGCGCCTTGGCGAGCTGCTCGTCGATCCGGTACGTGGCGAAGACGTCGACCTCGGAGGTCCACCTCGACAGCCGGTCGGCGAGGTCCGGCGCGACGTGCGAGACGTACCCGTGGATGGTCTGCCAGGCGTCGTCACCACTGACGATGACCTTGGAGAAGTCCTCGTTGAAGATGTCACGCACGACCCGGACGGTCATGTCCGGCTCGCCGTACAGCAGCGTCGGCGCGTTGCCGTTCTTGGCCTTCTTCTGGATGTCCTCCCACTGCGCCTGCAGACGCTCGACGTCCCGGCGCAGCTCGTCCTCGCTCGCGCCCTCGGCGGCGGTGCGCACGATGACGCCCGCGTCCTCGGGGACGATCTTCTTGAGGATGGTCTTCAGACGGGCCCGCTCGGTGTCGGGCAGCTTGCGGCTGATGCCGGTCATGGAGCCCTCGGGGACGTACACGAGGTAGCGGCCCGGGAGGGAGACCTGGCTGGTCAGTCGCGCACCCTTGTGCCCGATCGGGTCCTTGGTCACCTGGACGAGCACGGACTGCCCGGACTTGAGGGCGGACTCGATGCGCCGCGGCCCATTGGCCATGCCCAGCGCCTCGAAGTTGACCTCACCGGCGTAGAGCACGGCGTTGCGGCCCTTGCCGATGTCGATGAAGGCGGCCTCCATCGACGGCAGCACGTTCTGGACCTTGCCCAGGTAGACGTTGCCGACGTACGAGGTCGACTGCTCCTTGTTGACGTAGTGCTCGACGAGCACACCGTCCTCCAGGACGCCGATCTGCGTGCGCTCGCCGTACTGGCGCACGACCATCACGCGCTCGACGGCCTCACGGCGGGCCAGGAACTCGGCCTCGGTGATGATCGGCACGCGTCGGCGGCCCTGCTCGCGGCCTTCGCGACGGCGCTGCTTCTTGGCCTCCAGACGCGTCGAGCCCTTGATGGACTGCACCTCGTCGGACGGCTCGCTGGGCTTGCGCGGCTCGCGGACCTTGACGACCGTACGCTCCGGGTCGCCCTCACCGGGCTCGGTGTCGAGGGCGGTGTCACCGGCGCGACGACGGCGGCGACGGCGGCGTCGGCTGCTGGAGCTGGAGCCGGCGGCCTCGTCGCAACCCGCCTCCTCGGCGTCCTCTTCCTCCTGCTCGGCGGTGTCCTCGGCGTCCTGCGCGGCCTGTTCGGCGGCCAGTTCGTCGGCCTCGCCCTCGATGCCTTCGCCCTCGGCGGCCTCACCGCGACGGCGGCGCCGGCCGCCCCTGCGGCGCCGGCGACGGGAGCCGGACTCCTCGAAGCCCTCGGCGCCCTCGGTCTCGTCGGCCTCCTCGCCCTCGGCGAGGTCCTCGACGGACTCGGCGGCCTCCTCGGCTTCCTCCGTCTCCTCCTCCACGGCGGCGGTCTCGACGGCCTGCGGCTCCTCGGCACCGCCCCGGCGGCGCCGGCGGCGGCGCGAGCCGGTCTCGGCACGCTCCTCCGTGTACTCCTCCGTCTCCTCCGCCCCGGCGGCCTCGGCCGCCGCCTCGGCGGCGGCGCGCTGCGGGGTCTGGAACCTCGGCTCGGTGAACACCGGCGCCTGGAAGACGGCGACGGCGGGCCGGGCGGGCCGGCGCGGCGCCTCGGCCTCGACGGCCTCGGGCTCTTCGGCCTGAGCGGCCCGCGGGGGCTCGGAGAACCCGGACGCGGCACGCACGACCCGGCGCCGGGCACGACGCGGAGCGGCCTCCTCGGCGGGGGCCGCGGTGGTCTCGGTCCGCGGCTCCTGGGCTGCGGTGGCGGGCTCGGTGGTGTGCGTGGTGACGGGAACCTCCGGGGTGTGCGCCTGGGCGGCGACCGGTTCGGCGGCGACCGGGGCTTCCGCTGCGGCGGACTCGACGGGCGCGGACGCCCTGCGGACGGCCCGGCGGCGAGTACGACGCGGAGCGGCCTCCTCGGCGGCACCGCTCACCTCGGCGGCAGCGGCGGCCTCGGCCGCGGGGGCTTCGGCGGCGAGAGCTTCAGCGGCGCCGGCAGGAGCCTCCGCGGGAGCGGACTCGGCGCCGGTCGGGATCTCCGCGGCGGCGGACTCGACAGCCTGGGGCGCACCGGCGGGCGCGGACGCGCGGCGGGTCGCACGACGGCGCGGACGCGCGGCGGGAGCGGCTTCTTCGGCAGCGGGCGTCTCGACGACGGGCTGCTCCTCGGCCGTACCGGACACGGCGGTGGCCTGGACCGCGGGCTCGGCGGCCTCGGGGGCCGTGGGAGCACCGGCGGGCGCGGACGCGCGACGCGCGACACGGCGACGCGGACGAGCCGCGGGCGCGGCCTCGGCGACGGGCTCGGCTTCAGCGGTCCCCTCGGCCGCTACGGCGGGGGAAGCCTCTTCGGTGGCGGTGGCGGCCGGCGTGGAGACGGTGCGGGTGGCCCGGCGGCGGACGCGGCGCGGCGCGGCCTCCTCGCCGACGACGACCTCGCCGCCCTCGGCCGCGGCGGCGGGCTGCTCGGTCTCGGCGACGGCGGGCGCGGCCGGGACGGCGGTCTCGACAGCCGGTGCTGCGGTCTCGACAGCGGGAACGGCGGTCTCGACGGCCTCGGCGGCAGCAGGCGCTCCCGCCGGGGCGGACGCCCGGCGGGTGGCGCGGCGGCGCGGACGGCTGGCGGCCGGAGCCGGCTCGGCGGCAGGCGCCTGAGCAGCGGCCTCAGCGGTCTCGGTGACCTTCGCGCCCTCGACGGCCTCTTCGCCGGTCTCGGCGACAAGGATCTCGTCGGCCTCGGAGGCCTCGGAGGCCTCTTCCGCCGGTATGGCCGGCAGGGTCACCTCGGCGGGTGCCTCGGCCGCGGCGGGTGGGCCCGCCGGGCGGGAGGCGGC
This sequence comes from Streptomyces sp. CoH27, assembly GCF_020181035.1. Taxonomy (GTDB): domain Bacteria; phylum Actinomycetota; class Actinomycetes; order Streptomycetales; family Streptomycetaceae; genus Streptomyces; species Streptomyces camelliae. The sequence goes on along the minus strand of NZ_JAIQYY010000024.1, from coordinate 76,749 downwards.
ACGGCGACGCCTGCGCGGCGGCAGGGTGTCGCTGGGAGTGTTCAGTTCGGAACCCGCTACGGGTTCGGTCGGTTCGAGCATGCGGGCGTTTCTCCCGTCAGGCTCCCGGGCGCCGCGCCTGGTCCGGCGACGGCCTCGAAGGGCCGTCCGCCGTTGACGTCCGCGGCCCGCGCGATGCGCGATGGCCGCCGTCCGGGGCGCGGGCGCCGCACGGGAGCACTCTGTGTCCTGTCTCGCCGGTTCCGTACGCCTTGTCGGTACGGCCTGGCGAAAGTCTTCTGGTCGGTGCGCTGCCCGACCCAGGTGGCTCCCGAGTACGAGGGCGGCGCTACGACGTCCGTCCTTACGCGGAACCTTCCGGCGTCGGTGCCGTCGCGGCGGCAGCCGGTGCGGCCATGAGGGCCCCGGTTGCCTCGCGGTCGGGCGCGAGCGGGTCGGTCACCGTGCCGGTCTCTTCATCGAGCAGCCCCTGCGCCAGCCTGGTCACCGCTGCGGGGACCGGCGGCGCCAGGTCGGCCACGGCGCGGAGACCGGACAGGACGTCGTCGGGTCGTACGGCAGGCGTCACGTGCCGAACAACCAGCCGCAGTATCGCACAGGGCTGGTCGCTCGGCCTATCAGCCTGCGAACTGTGTGTTTCTGTTGTTTCCAGGCTCACCACGGCCGGGCGGGCATCGAAGGTGCGCACACCGTTCTTGGTCATGCGCTGCACCTCGACGGTCTCGGCCCCGTTGAAGGCCTCGACCGCGCGCCCGGCGTCGGCGGGGTCCACGCCGTCCAGCCGCAGCTCCCATACGGAGGCCGTCAGCCGGTCGGCGAGGCCCGAGGTCCGCGCCTCGACCGCGTCGACGATGTCGAGCCCGGTGGGCAGCGACTCGTCGAGCAGAACCCTCAGCTTCTCCGGATCCCGCGCCTGGGTGAGCGCGATCTCCAGATACTCCGCCTCACTGCCCGTGCCGGTGGGTGCGGCATTGGCATACGACACCTTCGGGTGCGGCGTGAACCCGGCCGAGTACGCCATGGGCACCTCGGCGCGGCGCAGCGCACGCTCGAAGGCGCGCTGGAAGTCTCGGTGGCTGGTGAACCTCAGGCGGCCGCGCTTGGTGTAGCGCAGTCGGATGCGCTGCACCGCGGGTGCGGGCGGCGGGCCTTCGGGCTGTCGCTTGCCCAGTGTCCTAGTCCTTCGTGAGAGCGGTCGTACTGCTACCAAGAGTACGTGCAGCGGGCTCCTGAGGTTCCCGCCGGTCCACCGCGACCGGTCGCCGGGGTTCGCCGAACAGCATCCGCCGTACGTCGGCCCGGGCCTGCCGGACCACGTCCCGCGCGCTGGTCAACGCGCCGCGGACGGCCCGTCCCACCGCACGCGCGCCCTGGGCGGCGGGCCGCAGGACGACATCGCGGACGACGTGCCCGACGGGCGTGAGAATGCTCCGATACACCCAGCGCACGGGCTCCACGAAGATCCACCGGAAGAAGGCCGCGAGCACCCGCCCGACCGCCCGCAAAATCCGCCCGGCGATCCGCCACCCGTGCCCGAGGGCCTCCCCCACCTCCCGCGCGACAACGGCGAGCACCCGCCCGACAGGCGTGAGCACCCAGCGCCACAGCGTGAGGGCGGGCAGTACGAACAGCACGCGCAGCACCCAGTACAGGGCGAGGCCGATGCCGGTGGCGAGGGGTGCGAGGACCCAGGTGTAGAGCCACCGCGCGGGCACGACGAACAGATACCGGCCCAGCCAGGCGAGGGCGCGCCCGACGGGGGTGAGCACGTACCGGTAGAGCCACTGGGCCGGTACGACGACGAGTACGCGCGCGAGCAGGCCGATCACCGTGCCGACAGGCACGAGCACATACCGCCAGAGAGCCACGACGGGCCGGACGAACAGGACCCGCCCGGCCCACGCCAGGGCCCGCCCGAGCGGTCGCAGGAGGGCGTCCAGCAGAATCCGTCCGGCGACGACGAGCACGTCCCACACCATCCGCACCGGCACGACCAGCACGAGTACGACGATCCGCACGGGGACACGGATCGCGACGACAAGACACCCTTCGGGCTGCCGGGGCTGGGGCGACGGCTTCTGCGGTTCCATGCCTGTCAGGACGCCCCCCGCCCCGGCTGCGGATTCCGCTCCCGGGTTGCGATGGCGTCACGGCGGCTCAGCGCTCAGCGGGTCTCGATGACCACCGAATCGATGCGGACGTCGTTCACGGGCCGGTCCGTCCGCGGGTTGGTCGGCGTCCCCACGATGGCGTCGACGACCTTCTTGCTGTTGTCGTCGGCCACCTCCCCGAAGATGGTGTGCTTGCCGGTGAGCCAGGTGGTCGGGCCCACGGTGATGAAGAACTGGGACCCGTTCGTCCCCGGCCCGGCGTTGGCCATGGCCAGCAGGTAGGGCTTGGTGAAGGCCAGGTCGGGATGGAATTCGTCGGCGAACGTGTACCCCGGCCCGCCCGTGCCATTGCCCAGCGGGTCGCCGCCCTGGATCATGAAGCCGTTGATGACCCGGTGGAAGACCGTGCCGTCGTACAGCCGGTCCGTGGTCCTTTGGCCCGTCTCGGGATGGACCCACTCCCGCTCGCCCTTCGCCAGTTCGACGAAGTTCTTCACCGTCTTCGGCGCATGGTCCGGGAAGAGCCGGATCACGATGTCACCCTGACTGGTCTTCAGCGTCGCGTACAGCTGCTCTGCCACGTCATGCCCTCTCTGCCTGGTCGTCACATGATCGTGACACGAGCCCGTGTGCCGTATCCGCAGTTGACGGCACGCACGACGGCATTACCGCCGAACGAGTGACTCGTGCTCCGGGGCTGGACCATGACGGTGCGTCAGGGGCGTCTGGGGGTGGGTTCCGGGTGATCCCTGATGGCTGGGGAGCCGGGGTGCCGGATTCTCGTGGGTATGACCTTCGAGCCGATTTCCGCCCGCCCTACGACCGCCTCCCGGGCGCCCAGGCGACGCCGCCGGGCATGGGCCGTGCTGACGTCCGCCGCTGCCACGGCCGTGCTCGTCGGTGCGGCAGCGCCGGCGCCGGCCATGCCTGCCCCGCATCCGGCGTCCGCACGCCGGTCCGGGGTCTCCTCGCTGCCCGAGCTGAACGCCCAGGCCCTTCAGCAGGCGATCTCCAGCGCACCGAGCCGAGTGACCGGCGTGCTGGCCCGGGTCCGCGGACCGGCCGGGCACTGGACGGGGACGTACGGGGTGGCCGACACCACGACACGGCAGCCGGTTCCGGTCGACGGCCGGTTCCGTCTGGGCAGCGTCACCAAGACCTTCATCGCCACGGTGATGCTGCGGCTTTCCGCCGAACACCGCGTCGACCTCGACCAGCCTGTCCAGCACTACCTCCCGGGCACGCTGCCCGCCGACTATCCGCCGATCCCGGTGCGCACCCTGCTGAACTTCACCAGCAGCCTGCCCGAGCTGACCGCCGACGACCTGCCGTCCACGCCCGGGGCCATCGTCCAGCACCGCTTCGACGATCACCCACTGTCCGAGCTGGTCGCCAAGGCCGTCCGGCACGACCGGCCGTTCAAAGAGCCGGGCAGCATGCAGGTCTACGGGGCCACCGGCTACTACGTGGCCACGATGCTCGTCGAAAAGATCACCGGTCACAGCTACGAGGAGGAGATCACCCGCCGCATCCTGCGCCCGCTGCACCTGCGGGACACCACCGCCCCCGAGACCGACCCCACGATCCCCGGCCCCCACGCCCACGGCTACCTCGCGGTCCCTCAACCCGGCGGAGGAAGCGAACTGGCCGACGTCACCGAGCAGAATCCAGGCGCCGGCGGCATGATCTCCACCACCGCCGACCTCGACCGCTTCCTGACCGCCTTGTTCCGGGGCCGGCTCCTGGCACCGGCCCAGATGAAGGAACTGCTCACCGTCCCCGACAAGCCCTACCTGGGCGGCACCCGCAACGATCCGGGCCATGGCCGGGCCTACTACGGCGCGGGCCTGATGCGCGTCACGCTGCCCGCCAGTGACGGCCGCCAGGGCATAACCGTGTGGGGCAAGACGGGCAGCACCTACGGCTACACGGACGGCATGTTCACCACCCCTGACCTGCGCCGCCGCCTGACGTACTGCTTCAACCCCATCACCGGTGGAGGCAACGACATAGCCCTGGTCAACCAGATCCTCACCGCGGCCTACGCCCCGCCCCAGGTGAAACGGTAGCAATTCCGCTGCATCAACCGGCCCGTCAGGCGCCGCCGCTCTGCTGCACGTCCTGCTCGGTCCAGATGGTCTTGCCGGCGCGGGTGTAGCGCGTACCCCAGCGATGGGTCATCTGGGCGATGATGAACAAACCCCGTCCTCCCTCCTCATCGCTGGCGGCGTACCGCAGATTGGGCGAGGTGTGGCCGGTGTCGGAGACCTCGCAGATCAGGCTCCGATCGCGGATCAGGCGTACCTGGATCGGACCGCCGACGTAGCGAATGGCGTTGGTGACCAGTTCGCTGACGATGAGCTCCGTGGTGAACGCCAGATCGTCCAGCCCCCAGTCACCGAGCTGCTTGCCGGTGGCGGTGCGGATGGCGGCCACCGCCGCCGGGTCCGGGGCGACCGCCCACTCGGCGAACCGGTTCCGGTCGAGCAGCCGCGTGCGGACCAGGAGCAGTGTCGCGTCCACGTCCACCGCCCCGGGCAGCAGGGTGGTCACCGCCCTGTCGCACAGCGCCTCCAGGGACGCCCAGTCGCCGGCCAGGACGCGGGACAGCTGCGCGAGCCCGGCGTCACGGTCGTCGGCCGCCTGGAGAAGGCCGGCTGTGAAGAGGACGAGGAGACTGCCCGGTGCGAGGTCCAGGTCCATGTTCTGGTAGGGCAGGCCGCCGATTCCCAGCGGCGGCCCGACGGGCAGCTCCGGATAGTCGACGACACCCGTGTGCGCCTGGACGACCGCCAGCACGGGCTCCCCGGCCCGCGCGAGGCTGCACTTCCCCGAGACGGGGTCGTACACCGCGTACAGGCAGCTCACGCCGAGGGCCGCGTCGGCGCGCGGCTTCCGATGGCCCGGGCCTCGGCCGGCTGCTCCGGCCTCGTGCGTCTGCTCCACCAGGTCGGCCAGGCGGGACAGCAGCTCGTCCGGGCTCAGATCCAGCCGGGCCAGCACGCGCACCCCCGTACACAGGCGTCCCATGGTGGCCGCGGCACGCATGCCGTGACCGAGCACGTCCCCGACGACGAGGCCGACCCGGGTTCCCGACAGGGGAATGACGTCGTACCAGTCGCCGCCCACCCCGGACCCGCTGTCGGCGGGCAGGTAGCGGCTCGCCGAGTCGACGGCGGCGTGCTGCGGCAGGTGGCGCGGAAGCAGGCTCCGCTGGAGTTTGAGGGCCACGGTGTGGCCACGGGTGACCAGTGGCATCAGCAGGAGACCGATCAGCAGGGCGCCCAGGCCCAGGACGGTGACCCCGCCCGTCCTGCCGATCAGCGGGAGGTCGACGGCGGTCGTGCCGTACTCGGGGTTCGCGTAGACGACGAAGGCGGCGTAGAGGAACAGCAAGGCCATGATCAGCCCGCCGAGCCCCGGCAGTACGCCCTTGAAAACCAGGTCCTTGGCGCTGCGGGTGAGGACCTTGCGGTGGTACCAGAGGCAGGCGAAGCCGGTCACTCCGTACTGGAACGCGATCGCGAGACCGACCGAGTCGATCGAGTCGGCCAGGATGTTCCGGCTGTACGACGCCAACAGGACGAACACGGCGACCGAGACCGCTCCCATGCCGATCGTGCCCCAGGTCGGAGTGAGAAACCTGCGGTGGACCCGGGCGAACCGGGAGGGGAGCGCCTTGTGGACCGCCATGGAGAAGACGGTCCTGGCGAGGGGCAGGATGGTGGTCTCGGCGGAGGCCAGCGCGGAGGTCAGCACCATCAGGATCAGCAGTCTCGACAGAAGCAACCCGGTGTTGTCGCTCCCGAACACGGCCTCCCCCAGCCCGGAGAGCACATCGTCCGAGTTGTGCGCGTTGCCGAGCCCGATACCCGAGGTGCCGACGCCGGCGAACGCCTGTGCCGAAGTGGACACCAGGCCGTAGATGACCAGGAGCAGCAGGGTGGACGTGACCGCGGCACGCCCGGGGATGCGCGTACTGTCGATGGTTTCCTCGTTGACCGAGAACGCGGTGTCCCAGCCCCAGTAGATGAAGACCCCTGCGAGGACGCCCGAGGTCAGGGCCCGTGCCGAGGGCACCTCGAACGGGTTGAACCAGGAGGCGGAAACATGGATCGCCGTCGGGGGCGGGTCGGTGTAGACCCTGACCAGCGCCGCGACGGCGAAGAGGATCAGCATCACCGCTTCCAGGCAGAGCAGCCAGCGCTGGACGGTCACCGAGAACTCGATGCCGACGTAGCAGATCGCGGTCAGCACGGCGATCCAGACGATGCCCGCCATGGTGGTCCACAGCCGGTTCTCCGCCAGTCCGTCCAGGCCCACCAGCCGGAAGCCGTAGGCAGCGGCGATGTGGGCGAGGTTCGCCATGACGACGATGTCGGCGACGATGAGGCCCCAGCCGCCCATCCAGCCGACGCGCGGTCCGAAGGCGCGGGTGGCCCAGGTGAAGGTGGTTCCGCAGTCGGCGTTGCTCGCGTTCAACTCCCGGAAGGCATACGCGACCAGGAGCATCGGGATGAACGCCAGCATGGTGACGATCGGGGCCTGCAGTCCGACCCCCGCCACGATGACGCCCAGCGTGGCGGCCATGCTGTACGCCGGGCCTGCGGAGGCGAGACCCATGGCCACCGAGGAGAACATGCCCAGGGCGTCGCTCTTGAGCCCCTTCCGGCCGGCCCCCGGCCCGGGAGCGGGGCGATCGGCGGGCACGGCGCCGCCAAAGTGCCTCACACTTGATTGCAACGCCGGGCACTTGCCTCCGCAACAGCGCGGGGAGGCAGCGCCACCGCCGGACAGCGCGGAGGGCGGGCGCCGACGCCACGGGCAACTGACGCTCGGCACCCTCGGCGCGTGCGGCACCGGCCGTGCACAGCAGCCACAGCAGCCGCATCAGCTCAAGGGATCCGAAGAAGAGCGCCGTCGGCAGGACGTGACGTACCCGCTGCGCGTACGCCTCGGAGTAACCCTCGGCGACATCGCCGGTGAAGACCACCGGAACCGGCGGAGCCGACTCGGCTGCCGCCCGGATCAGCTCCGACCCGGCTCGGCCGACACCCCGTCCCAGGTGAACCGGTAGCGGTTCCGCTCCCGGTCGAACGTGACACCGATGTCGACGCTGCCGACGCCGTAGTTCTGCTGCAGGCACTCGATGACAGCATTCTGCGCGCCTCATGCGGGGGATCGTCCACGGGCCGGACGTCAAGGGTGACGCGGGCGACGAGCCCCCACGGACCGCTGCACCTCTCGTACATGTACGTGACTGCCACGAGTGGGCCTCTCCCAGGTGTCCGGCTTGCGCGACAGCCGCGTCTTCTGGCGCAGGGTGATCCGCCCCAGAGCGTCGTGCTCGTAGCGGACGTTCCCGGCGCGGGTGATGCGGGTGCCGGTGGGACGCGCTCGCCGGTGGCCTCCTGTCCGGGGTGCGGGGCGGGGCAGGAGGCCGGGTGGCGCTGTCACCCTTCGCCGTGGTCGCTGATCACCCGGAAGCTTCCCACGACACCGTCGTCACCGAAGGCGGCCCACTGGTCGAACATGCCCTCGTGGCCGAATACGCCCTCGTGGCCGGTACGGGTCACAGTGCCGTAGGTGTCGCCGTGGGGGCCCACGGTGGTGACCGGAGCGCCGTTGTCGCAGGTGTAGCCCCGGAAGACCTCGACGGTCCTGCGGCTGTCATTGAAAACACTGAAGCTGCTGGAGCCGGTCGCAGTGATACAGCCATCGGCGGAGGCGGAGTACGTACGTTCGTTGAAGTAGATCTTTCCGTCTGTCTCATGGCCGTAGTCGCGTCCACCACCTTCGCGGCCCTCGTTCTTCTCTCCGCCTGCGCTCCTGCCGCCCACGGGAGCCGCGGGAGGAGCGGCTCGGTGCGCCGGCCGGGCCGCGTGGTGGACAGCAGGGGACGCGGGGGTTGATCCGAGGGCCGAGGCGTAGGTGATGCCGGCGGCCACCAGGACGGTCACGCCTACTCCCGTGCCGACCACAGCAAAGGTACGCGGAGACATGTCGCTTCTCTCTGTCGCACGGACGTCGGCCGGGCGACCGACCTGCGACGAACGTACCGACAGCCCCGATCACCGGCATTTCGGGCAAGTCTCTGGTGTGACGGCTCGCGTCCGAACGGGTATCGGGCAGCGCCCAGGAACGTGACGTTGAAGACGGTGGCCGCCCGCGGGACGGGGGCCATGCTTGCGCCACGTCCGTGGCCCAGCGGCGCAGCAGCAGGGCGCAGCAGCAGTCCGACGGCGAACGGGACGAGCGCGATGAAGGAGGCCGAAGGGAGGCTGAAAGTTGCGCCGAGGCCCCGGCCGAGCAGCGGAATGACCACCATGTCGGCAACCAGCGCCGGCGACAGCAGCGGTACGTCGGTGAGGACGCCGCACAGCGCCGGCGCCTTCGGACGGGACCGCGTCGCGCGTTGCCGTCCTGTCAGTCGTGAAGGTCGCCGAGCCAGCGCAGCGCGCTCAGGCTCGGCAGGAAGCAGTATTCGCCGCCCCGGGTGACGACGAACTGCGGCAGTGCGGCAAGGCGCCGTCGCAGCGGCCGGCGCGGAATGGTGAAGCCGGTGACACCGTCCTGGGACCCGGTGACGGGGTCCTTGGCGCTGCCCGCGCCGAAGAAGACGCTGTCGTTCATCCACTCCGACTGGACGAACTCGAACTGCCGGCCCAGGTGCGCACCGATGAAAGCGAACATCAGTCCGCGGTCGGCACCGTCGTCCTCCATGACGCCTTCGGGCAGGGGCGGTCCGTAGACGGCACCCCGTCTGATCATGCGGTGCAGCCGCACCTCTCCGGCCACCGAGGCGTCACGGGGGTTGGCGCGGCGGATATGACAGCCGCCGGGTGTGGTGAAGCCCGCCGGGTCGTCACGCTCGTACAGGAACGTGTTACGGCGGTGCGGGTCGGCCCCGAGCCGGGGATCGTCCGACTGCGACGCCAGCGCCAAGGGGGCTCCGCTGCGCCAGCGCCCCATGATCTTGGCGGCGATCAGTTCCTCGTCCGCGGGGTCGGTGGCGTTGTCCCTCAGGTAACGCCGGAATTCGGCGACCTTCTGGTGCAGTTTACGGAAGACGGCGTAACTGCCGTTGCGCCCCAGTACGGGTGGCTGCGGTGTCTGGGTGCCGCCGAGCTCGTCCGGGTAGCCGAGAACGAACTCGCCCGCCTTCAGGGGGATTTCCAGCTGGTTGGATCCGGCGATGCCGCTGCCTTCGACGGCGGGATGGCTGACACCGTCCAGGTAGCCGAAGTGCTCCTTCTCGGTGGGCAGGGCGAAACAGTCCTGCCGCCAGATCGCTGTCACGCCCGGGAGGCGGTCGTAGGCCGGGCGCGACCGGTCGACAGCTGCCTGCAGGTGCAGCGGGTCGGGCGCGACCGCTGCGATCACCACGTGGACGTCGGGGCTGCCCAGCGGTGTCTCCCAGTGCTCCGGGGCGCTCGCGCCCTCATCGCCCAGGGCTTTGGCGCGGGCAGCCATCCCCTGGCGGAACTCCCACGCGAAGGTGTCCAGAGACGCATCCGGCACGCCGAGTGCCGCCAGGCCGGAACAGGTCACCGCGACACTGACCCAGGTCTCCCCCAGCGGGCTGACCGGGTCCGTCACGGACGTCACCGCCGCGGCTGACCTGCGCATCAACTCCCGTCCCTGGGCCCGGTCGTCGATGCGGAAGGCGAGGTAGGCCGCGGCGTAGGGAGTCGGTCTGGGGCTGAGCACCCCGCGCTGAATGTCGTCCAGTTCCAGCTCGACGTCCGTGGCCTCGCTCATGGCCGGCCTCCCTCAGGTGCTCCTCGCGGCACTACTTCGAGACGAGGTTGCGCCAGAAATTCCGCAGGCTGTCGTCGCCGCCGAACAAGGTGCTGAAGATCGTCGAGTCCGCCAGCAGCACGTCGGCCGCCCGGTCACCGCTCGGAGGCATCCACAGGAACATGTTGAACTCGGTGTTGCCCGCTTCGGTGAAGGGATGCGGCCGGGAGGTGTCGATCGGCTGCCTGGCCAGCACGTGGACGGCATCCGGCTCGTCGCTGGTGACGTCGTAGTGCGGCAGATGCATATGGAAGTTGAAGGTGCTCACCCCGTCCAGCCAGCCCTTGGCGTCCAGGTCCCTGGCCGTGGACAGGGGAGCGATCCGGTTGCCCTCACGCGTCGCGGGGCGCAGGCCGTAGCGGTTCATGACCGGCACGTCCAGGCCCTTCATCACGTCCCTGACGTACGTGGCGAACCGCTGCTGCCGCGGGACCAGCGGATCCCCGTGGTGGCGGTACTCCATCTCCCGTACGGACAGATCGTCCGACGCACCCACATCGTGGTGCGGCCCCAGGACGAGGCGGGCGTCCTCCCGGGCGATGAAGGCCCGCAGGGCCTCGATCTCTCCCGGCTGAGCCTCCTGACCGGTGACCATGTGGTCCAGCCCGAACACGAACAGGACGTCCGTGTCGGCCAGCACCCGTTCATCGAGGGGCGTGTGGAAGCCCGCCTGGTCGACGCGCTGGTACACCGGGACGGGATGCCCGGTCACCTCCTCGACGAACTCCTGGAACGGCACCCAGGCGCGGAAGAACAGCTCCAGAGAGCCCGCGATGCCCTGCAGGAACCGACCGGGATCCGACCACTGCGGATCTTCGTAGGCCGGCCACGCCACCCGCCTGACCTCGGTCATCGTGGAGAAGCGGTTGTCCAGCCCGGCCACGTCCCGGCCCGCCTCGGCCGGATAGCTCCACGAGACGTAGATACTCACCCGGCGCCGATCGGGGGTGTACTCCCGCGGGACGTGGTTCTGGTTGTACGTCCGCGCCGTCCTGGCTTCGCTCATCTCAGCAAGCCCTCACTGAAGCTGGTCGAGCATGTCCGACAGGGCGCTCTTGATCCGCAGAGCCTTCTTGATCTCGTCTGCCGACACGTACGGATACTCTCCGTACTCGATGAAGCTCGGACACTGATGCTCACGTACGAACCTGACGAACGCCTCGGGATTGGTCCGCCAGTCCTCGGGAAACCCTTCGAGGTTCTCGAAGACCGTGGTCACCCCCGCCTTCCTGAACAGTGCGATGGCGTCCTCGGTGTACTTGTCGAAATCGGTGTCGAAGATCCCCTGATACATGAACCGCGTGTCGTCGTCGAAGAGCACCCAGCGCAAGTAGTGCAGCTTCAGCGGCGCGAGCAGATACGGATCTTGCTCCAGCGCCCTGGCCAGCGTGTAGCCGTACTCACGTACCGCGTCGGCTCGGCCCGGCTTGACGTTCGCGATCACCGTGAACCCGTAGCACGCCGGGGTCTTCGGGAAGACGGGCCCATACTTCCCCTGTTCGAGATGCCCGGTCTCCTTGGGGATGACGGCTGCCTGCGGCTTGATCTCCATGCCTGCTCCTCCCGCCAACCCGTGGTCGGAACCCGCTCATATCGTCCCACGCAGCCTCTGAATGTTCCTGGTGAGCGGCACGCTGCCGAACGCCGATGGGCCCCGCTCCCAACCGGGGAGGAGGCCCAATCGTCGTGCCCGAGCCGCGAACTGACCCTCAGACCCACTCCACCTCGGAGACGATCTGCGAGCCGCCGCCTCCAGGGCCGGCAGCGGCGTCCGAGAGCTGCCAGCGGTGGTGAGCTGTGCCGAAAGGGTTCAGCATGAAGGGGGCAGCGGTATCACCAGCCACACGGTGATCACGCGATTGGACTGGTCATCGTCACGATTCAGAGCGCCATCCCTGCTGCCTGAGCTGGTTGCCTCGCTGGACGCTTTCGCCCGCAACCCGAGGCTGGCCACCGGCAAGCTGTACGCCCTCGCCGGAGCTGCATACACCTACAGCCCTGCGCCCACCGCCGCCCCGGCGGCATGGGTTCTGGCGCTGCACTACACCGCTCCGAAGGTCTACGCCCCCGGCCGGATCGCCGTCGACGCCAAGGGCAACATCTGGGCCGCCAACAACTGGCTGCCCGGGACGCGAAACCCCAGCCCCTATGTCACCGTGCAGGACCCCGTGGGCAGCCCGATTTTCAACAGCCCCATCAGCGGTGGCGGTATGAAGGCGGGCGCCTGGGGCCTCGCCATCGACCACCAAGGCTCCGTCTGGGTGCCCAGGTACGCCGACGACGCCATGGCGAAATACTCGCCGTCCGGGAAACCGCTGTCGCCCAGCACGGGCTTCAAGAACGGCGACCTGAACCACCCCCAGGGCACTGCGGTCGACCAGAAGGGCACCATCTGGATCGCCAACTTCTACGGCCTCAAGGGCAAGGGAAGCGCGATCGTCCACCGTTCCTAGAGACTGAGCGGGAGTGAGTCCTGTTCCCAGGACTCGTGCTCAGCCGGACGCCCCGAACGGTGTTGGGCGTCCTGGTCCACCGCGTTCGCTCCGCGCCCGGCGCGCACGGATCGTGTCCGTGGTCCGGGGACGCGGGGGCGGTTTCCCTCGCACCCCAGGGAGCCCGGTCG
>NZ_JAIQYY010000024.1:0-64205 GCF_020181035.1 Streptomyces sp. CoH27 | reverse complement strand
CTGCACGATCACTCCGGTCGTGCAGGGGCGGTGCCGTCCGTCGCCGGATCGGGTGCCCCAGGGCGCGCCTGCCGATCGACACAGCGGCAGCGTCGTGGCGAGTGGTCTTCCTGGTTGTGCTGGTGAGGGGTTTCTGCCAGTGTTTGGCGCCCCACTTGCTGGTGTAGGCGGGGTCGACGGCGATCACGGGGATGCTGAGTTCGGCCGCCATGGACACGAGCCGGGCCCGCAGCCTGGACACCGGCATGCCGGAGATCAGGTTGCGGAACTCCTTGCGGCTGCCGTGTTTCTCGCGGGTCTTCTCCGCCTGGAAATCGAGGTCTTCGACCGCGATCGCGAGGCCGTGGCGTTTGGCCCAGTGCAGCAGGCGGATGAGTGCGTGGCGGACCTGGGCGTCGCGATGCTCCGATGGGCCGGTGAGGTCGTAGCCGAACCGGTGGGGTTCGCCGACGGGGTTGCCGTGTGGGTCGAGGCGCCAGGCGGCGAGGTGGTCGGCGTTGGTGTCCACCCCGACCACCCCGTGCGCGCGGGCCGCCGAGAGGGGGACGGTCCGGGCCGGGGGGATGGTCCACGATGCGGTGAGGTACCAGCGCCCGCGCGTCGTGTCTTCGTGGATGCGGTAGGCGACCGCCCGGTTGGCGGCGACGCGGTCGGCCCACTGCTCGCCCCGGTGCGCGAACGACACCGTCGCGGCGAGCACGTACCGGCCGTGCGGGGCGTTGGCCAGGTGCGCCAGCGGCGCGGGGAGCTTGATGCTCACCTCGCCGTCGGGGGTGACGCGGATGGTCTCGTTGCCGTACCGCTTGCCGGACTCACCGTCCGCCGCAAGGAACCGGCGCTCGGCCTGCCACCGCGCACGCCACCGCTCCTCGCTGAGATCAGCAGCTTCCAGGTGGTGGCGGGTGTTCAGCAGCCGCTTGCCGCCGCGCACCACGCGCACGACACCGGCCTGCCAGTCCGCCCGCGCCGTATCCAGCCGGTCGGCCAGCACGTGCAGGCGGCGCGCCTTCGCATGCCACTCCCGCCGACTGCGATATCCGCCCGGCGCCTGCTTGCTGCCCTTCTCCCCGAGCGGCAGGGACAGCCGGTGCGTGATCGTGGCGATGGCGGCTTCGAGGCTGTGGATGTGTGCGAGCCGGCCGCGCCGGGCGAGCGCCCACTGATCGTGGGAGGCCTTCGTGATCGACCCGGCCCACCGGGAGGAGGACTCCCGCGTCAGCGCGCGCTTGCGCTCGGCCCATTGTTCGGTGTCGTGGTCCAGCCTCGCCGCGCACCGCGCTTTGAGGTCACGGCTGGCGAGGGTGCCGAGCAGGTCACCGACCAGGCGCAGCACCTTCTCGTCCTCGGTGGTCAGGTGCTTGAGCCGGGTACGGATCGCCACACCGGACGGTCCCAGGGCGACGAACGGCGCCGCGATCTCGCGCAGTCTGCCCATGCTCTCACCCCCGTCCCCGTGTCGGCCGAAGCCTCGCTCACCACACCCAACGACCACCACCGGTAAAGGTCACGCATTCGATGGGCAAACGCATGTCCATCTTCAGGGTCGGCGAGTCCCATGGTCGAGGCACTCACTCATGCACGCCAGAACGTGCGCATTCGCAGTCAGCGGACAGTAGTTCCCAACCCCCTACCGGCCCGCGCGACAGCCACCGGCACACCCGCCTGCCCAACCCAGACCAGCGTCCAGCCCAGATGACAATGGCCCACGAGTATCGCTGTCGAGTGCCAAAAGTCGGCAGAGCGAGCCACCTTGCGCCACCGAACACCAAGAGCCCCCTCCCCGTCAGGGAAAGGGGGCTCACGGGGCCATGCATTCATGGCCCGCCTCAGTGTGTCAGTGCGTGTGCCCGCTCGAAGCCGGCGCCGGGCCGGCGTTCTTGACCGTCAAGGGCAGCAGCTTCTTGCCGGTCGGGCCGATTTGTATGGCCGTGTCCATCTGCGGACACATTGTCACCCACATCCGAGCCGGAGAGGGACCTTTGAAACCTCGCCGGCACGAGTGAGGTCGCCACGGCATCCCGAGGGCGCTGGCGTAGCCGCGGCTCAAGACGCACGTACTGTCGCCGAGTGCTGGCATCTTCGTCTCAAACCGCTGGGTTGAGGCTTCCAGCGATCTTGTGTTGATCCTCTTCCGGCGATCTAATAGCCAGCCGTGGATTCCGGGATTGCGGCGGTGCTCGGCGCAGCAGTAGGTGCGGTAGGCGGACTGGGTGGCAGCTGGTTCACCCTGCTTGGCCAGCGTCAGCAACGGCGCGCAGAACGGGCGCGTTGGCGCGACGACATGCGACGCCAGGCGTATACGTCGCTGCTGGACTGCTGCGAACGGCTGTCGGCCGGCTGGTGGGTTGCCGCAGATGTCTTGCGCTCCCAACGCAGCGACGAGAGCCTGCGGGAGGAACGGTTCCTTCGCACACACGAGTTATGGACCGAGTTCAGTACCGCCGTAGCTGCGGTTTCCGTCGCGGGTCCTCAGCCAGTAGCTCAAGCGGCAGAGCCTCTGATCGACATCATGTTCGAGCTGGACTCGGCGGGGACCGATTGGCGCGACGCGGTGCGCGCCGGCCGACAACGCGGTCTGACAGCGTTCGCTGACAGGTTTGATACCGCCATGGAAGCGATCCAGGCTCCACGGGCCGCTTTTCGGCAGGCTGTACGTGAAGCGCTGGGCACTGACTGACGCCACCCGCACGAGGCTGGCGGAATCTCTGGGTCAGCGTCGGAGGCAGGTCCTCAGACCCACTCGACCTCGGAGACGATCTGCGAGGCGTCCCGAGGGCCCGGCAGTGGCGTTCGGGAAGGCGCAGACGGCGCTGGCCGGAAGCGACGCGAAGCACCGGCCGCAGCCAACGCCGCAGCCACCTCCTCCTCGCTCACCCCCGCCAGCGCCTCAATCACCCGATCGAGTGCCTCGCCCACCTCAGTGCGCGTGACCACTCGAAGCCGGCGTCGGACCAGCGTTCTTGACCGTCAGCGGAAGCAACTTCTTGCCGGTCGGGCCGATTTGTATCCGAGTGTCCATCTGCGGACAGACGCCACAATCGAAGCACGGCGTCCAGCGGCAGTCCTCGACCTCTGTCTCGTCGAGGGCGTCCTGCCAGTCCTCCCAGAGCCAGTCCTTGTCCAGGCCGGAGTCGAGGTGGTCCCAGGGGAGGACCTCCTCGTAGCTGCGCTCGCGGGTGGTGTACCAGTCGACGTCGATGCCGAACGGAGCCAGCGCCTTGTCGGCGCAGGCCATCCAGCGGTCGTAGGAGAAGTGCTCGCGCCAGCCGTCGAAGCGGCCGCCGTCGTCGTAGACCGCGCGGATGACCGCGCCGGTGCGGCGGTCGCCGCGGGAGAGGAGGCCTTCCACGATGCCCGGCTTGCCGTCGTGGTAGCGGAAGCCGATCGAGCGGCCGTACTTCTTGTCGCCGCGGATCTTGTCCCGGAGCTTGGCCAGGCGCGCGTCCGTCTCCTCCGCCGAGAGCTGTGGGGCCCACTGGAAGGGAGTGTGGGGCTTGGGGACGAAGCCGCCGATCGAGACCGTGCAGCGGATGTCGTTCGAGCCCGAGACCTCGCGGCCCTTCTGGATGACGTGCGTCGCCATGTCGGCGATCTGGAGGACGTCGTCGTCGGTCTCGGTGGGGAGGCCGCACATGAAGTACAGCTTCACCTGGCGCCAGCCGTTTCCGTAGGCCGTCGCGACCGTCCGGATGAGGTCCTCTTCCGAGACCATCTTGTTGATGACCTTGCGCATGCGCTCCGAGCCGCCTTCGGGAGCGAAGGTCAGGCCGGAGCGGCGGCCGTTGCGCGTCAGTTCGTTGGCCAGGTCGACGTTGAACGCGTCGACCCGGGTGGAGGGGAGGGACAGGCCGATCTTGTCGTCCTCGTACCGGTCCGCCAGGCCCTTGGCGATGTCGCCGATCTCCGAGTGGTCCGCCGAGGACAGGGAGAGGAGGCCCACCTCCTCGAAGCCCGTCGCCTTCAGGCCCTTGTCGACCATCTCGCCGATGCCCGTGATCGACCGCTCGCGCACCGGGCGGGTGATCATGCCCGCCTGGCAGAAGCGGCAGCCGCGCGTGCAGCCGCGGAAGATCTCCACCGACATGCGCTCATGGACCGTCTCGGCCAGGGGGACGAGGGGCTGCTTGGGGTACGGCCACTCGTCCAGGTCCATCACGGTGTGCTTGCTGACCCGCCAGGGGACACCGCTCTTGTTCGGTACGACGCGGGCGATACGGCCGTCCGGCAGGTACTCGACGTCGTAGAACGCCGGGATGTAGACCCCGCCGGTCCTCGCCAGGCGGAAGAGGACCTCCTCGCGGCCACCCGGCCGGCCCTCGGCCTTCCACTCACGGATGATCTTCGTCATGTCGAGGACGGCCTGCTCGCCGTCGCCGATGATCGCCGCGTCGATGAAGTCCGCGATCGGCTCGGGGTTGAAGGCCGCGTGGCCGCCCGCCAGGACGATCGGGTCGTCGAGGCCGCGGTCCTTGGACTCCAGGGGGATGCCCGCCAGGTCCAGCGCCGTCAGCATGTTGGTGTAGCCCAGCTCCGTGGAGAAGGACAGGCCGAACACGTCGAAGGCCTTCACCGGGCGGTGGGTGTCGACCGTGAACTGGGGGACGCGGTGCTCACGCATCAGCGCCTCCAGGTCCGGCCACACGCTGTAGGTGCGCTCGGCGAGGACGCCCTCCTGCTCGTTGAGCACCTCGTAGAGGATCATGACGCCCTGGTTGGGCAGGCCGACCTCGTACGCGTCCGGGTACATGAGGGCCCAGCGGACGTCGCAGCTGTCCCACTCCTTGACGGTGGAGTTCAGCTCGCCGCCTACGTACTGGATCGGCTTCTGCACATGCGGGAGCAGGGCTTCGAGCTGCGGGAACACCGACTCGACAGACATCGGGGGAACCTTTGTGAGCTGACAGGGGTGACCATCAAGCCTAACCCGCCCGGAGGGCAGACCCGCACGCTCAGCCGGACGTCCGCTGCGTGATCTCCCGCCACAGCGCCGGCAGCTCCGCCTCCGCGGCCGCCGCCCGCGCCTCCTCCCTGCCGTACAGCAGCCCGTAGGTGAACGTGCTCTCCCCCGCCGCGTGCGCCACCGCGGACAGCTCCAGCAGGGTCAGCCGGGCCATGACGCTGTCCTGGTGGTCGCCAAGGAGTGTGGTCAGGCTCTTCATGGACGCGGTGAGCGCGCGGGCGGGTTCACCGAGGGCCTTCGTCGCCGCCTCGGCCGCGTACCGGGTGCGCTTGGCCTTCTTGCGGGCCTCGTGCACGGCGGTGTCGCGTTCCTTGCCGGGCGGGGCGCCCAGGGCCTCCTCGACCAGGGCGGACAGGGTCGCCAGGTCCTTGCGTACGGCCTTGCCGAGCACCTTCTCCGGCCGCTTGCCGCCCGCTTTCCGCAGCGGCGGATCGGCGAGGAGCCTGTCCAGTGTGTCCAGCAGGGTCAGATAGCGGCGGGAGTCCAGGACGCCGGCCAGATGGCTTTGCGCGCTGCCGTGCCCGGTCTCGGACCAGGACACGAGGCGTTCGCGGACCGGGCCGGTGATCAGGGTGGGCGGGACGGTGTCGAGGGCGGTCGTCAGGCGCTCGGCCAGCACTTCCTGGTCGCGGCCGACCCCCAGCTCGCCGGCGAGCCATTTCAGCTCCACGCCGATGGGGTCGGTGACGGTCCGGTCGAGGACCGGGCGGAAGCTGCGCAGGGTGCTGCGGGCGCGGCGGGTGGCGACTCGCATGCGGTGCACCGCGTCGGGCACGTCACGGCGGACGGCGGGGTCGAGTTCGACCAGCACATCACGCTGAGCGCGGAGGTAGGCGAGGACGTGGTCGCTGGCCGTCACCGGCCGCGCCCGCTTGTCCTTCCTGCGGCGCTTGCGGCCGGCCGTCTGCTCCAGGGCCCGGGCGAGCTTCGACGGCGCGCGCGAGGGCTGGACGCCCGCTCTGCGCAGCCGCTTCTCCACCAGGTCCAGGAAGGCCGGGTCGCCGCCGTCGGCCAGCTCCACCTCGATCTCGGTCCATTGGGCGGCACCCCCCTTGCCGCCGAGCCGCTCGGCGGTCACGGCGTCCACGCTCGCCTCGGCCAGCAGCACGCCGTCGGCGTCGACCAGGTGGCGCACATCGCGGGCGGAGCGGAGGCGGACGAGCGGGATCAGTTCGGCATCCCGGACGCGGGAGCGGACCAGGGCGGCGATCTCCTCGGGAACGGTGTCGGAGAGCGGGGCGCGGATCTCGTCGCGGATTCCGGGGGCGACCGGGAACTTCAGATGCCAGCCGGCGTCCGCGCCGCCGGTGCGGCGGCGCAGGGTGAGGGAGTCGGCGGCCAGGCGTTCGTCGGCGGTGTCGTAGTACATGGCGTCGAGTTCGACCACGCCTTTGTCGAGTACGGCCGTCACTCCGCCGACGCCGGTCAGGTCGGGCAGGCCGCTGTCGTCGGATTCGTACTTGCGC
The DNA here is from genome assembly GCF_020181035.1 of Streptomyces sp. CoH27. Taxonomy (GTDB): domain Bacteria; phylum Actinomycetota; class Actinomycetes; order Streptomycetales; family Streptomycetaceae; genus Streptomyces; species Streptomyces camelliae. Next base: position 57,779 of record NZ_JAIQYY010000024.1, on the reverse strand, counting down.
TCGATCTCGCGTTTCTCATCCGCCATGAACCGAATCTAGTGCGAAGCGGGCCGATCCGGCAGGGGCCGTTCCGGGTGAACGGCGAGAAAACGCCGGTCGAGCACCCGGAGTACGGCCTCACGCGGACATGGGTCTCTGCACCTTGATCGACTGCAGCAGTCCCACCGCCACCCACACCGCGAACATCGACGAGCCGCCGTACGACACGAACGGCAGCGGCAGACCGGTGACCGGCATGATGCCGAGGGTCATTCCGATGTTCTCGAAGGACTGGAACGCGAACCAGGCGACGATCCCGGCGGCCACCACCGTGCCGTACAGCTCCGTGGAGTCGCGGGCGATGCGGCAGGCCCGCCACAGGATGAGCCCGATCAGCGCGATGATCAGGCCCGCGCCGGCGAAGCCCAGTTCCTCCCCGGCGACCGTGAAAACGAAGTCCGTCTGCTGTTCCGGCACGAACTGGCCGGTGGTCTGCGAGCCGTGGAAGAGTCCCTGCCCCATCAGGCCGCCGGAGCCGATGGCGATGCGGGCCTGGTTGGTGTTGTAGCCGACGCCTGCCGGGTCCAGGTTCGGGTTGGCGAAGGCCGCGAAGCGGTTGATCTGGTACTGGTCCAGGATGTGCAGCTGCCAGATGGCGACGCAGCCGGCCACGCCGACGGTGAGCAGGCCGAAGACCCAGCGGTTGGAGGCGCCGGAGGCGAGCAGGACGCCCAGGATGATGGCCACCATGGCGAGCACCGAGCCGAGGTCCGGCATGAGCAGCAGGACCAGGCACGGCACAGCCGCGAGGCCCAGGGACTGGGCCACGGTCCGGTGGTCCGGGTGCGGCTTGTCGCCCGCGTCCACCCGTGTGGCCAGCAGCATCGCCATGCCGAGGATGATCGCGATCTTGAGGAACTCGGCGGGCTGGATCGAGAAGCCGCCGATCACGATCCAGTTGCGCTGGCCGTTGATGGTCGCGCCGAGTGGGGTGAGCACCACCAGCGCCAGCAGGACCGACAGGCCGTAGAGGACCGGCACGGCGTTGCGCAGGGCGCGGTGGCCCATCCAGATCGTGGCGGTCATCAGGGCGAAGCCGATGCCGAGGTTCATCAGATGGCGTTCGAGGAAGTAATACGGGTCGCCCTGGTTGATCTCCGTGCGGTTGCGGGTCGCCGAGAACACCAGCAGCGAGCCCAGCAGGGACAGCGCGAGGGCGGCCAGCAGTATCGGCCAGTCGAGCCGGCGAGCCAGCGAGTCACGGGCGAAGATCCTGGTCCAGCCCGCCCGCGCCGGGCCGTACCCGGAGACGGAGAAGCTGTTGCCGGTCATGAGGGCATCCTCCGGCTCCCGCGCCTGGGAATCCTGCGTGGCCTCCTGCGGGTGTTGCGGTTGCCCGCCGTGGGCGAGGGCGAGGTGGCGGGCTGCTGATCGGTGCCGTTGCTGGGGTTGTTCTGCTGCGAGGCCTCGGCGTCCTTGCCCGGGTCGCCGGTGATCTTCGGGGCGGCGATCGTGCCGTCCGTGCGGACCTTCGGCAGGGTCTTCTGCGGTTCGGGCAGCAGCGCCTTCCTGGTGTCGATGGAGCCGTCTCCCTGGACGCCGTAGAGCGCGCTGTAGATGTTGCGCACGGCCTCACCGGCGGAACCGGAACCCGTACCGGCCTGGGAGATCGTCATGATCACCGAGTAGTCCTTGGAGTACGTGGCCAGCCAGCCGGTGGTCTGCTTGCCGTAGACCTCCGCCGTACCAGTCTTGCCGTGCAGCTGGATCTTGTCCTGCGGCCAGCCGTTGAACTTCCACGCCGCCGTACCGCGCGTGATGACGCCCGCGAAGGCGTCGTCCATGCCCTTGAGGGTGGCCTGGGTGACCGGCAGCTTGCGCGCCACCTTGGGCTTGATCTCCTGGACGCTCTTGCCGTCGGGGCTGATGATCGCCTTGCCGATCGTCGGGACGTACTCGGTGCCGCCGTTGGCGACCGCGCCGTAGATCATCGCCTCCTGGATCGGCGTGACGAGCGTGTCGCCCTGGCCGATGGAGTAGTTGATCTCGTCACCCTCGCGCATCTTGTTGCCTTCGAGGCAGTTCTCGTAGGCGATCTTCTCGACGTAACTGCCGTCCTTCTTGCCGGACTTGCACCAGGCGTCCTTGTTGGCCTTCCAGTAGTCGAGCTTCCACTGGCGGTCGGGGACGCGGCCGGTGACCTCGTTGGGCAGGTCGATGCCGGTCGCCTTGCCGAGCCCGAACTGGTGGGCGGTCTTGAAGAACCAGTCCTTCGGCTGGCCCTTCTTGGGGTTGATGCCGCCGTCCTTCTTCCACTCGTTGTCGCCGAGGCCGTAGAAGACGGTGTCGCAGGAGACCTCCAGGGCGCGGCCCAGGGAGATGTCGCCGAAGTTCTCGCCCTCGAAGTTCTTGAACACCTGGCCGCCGACGGAGTAGGAGCTGGTGCAGGGGTAGCCGCCGTCCCAGGCGTAGCCGGCGTTGACCGCGGCGGCCGTGGAGACCACCTTGAACGTCGAACCGGGGGCTGCCTGACCCTGTATGGCCCTGTTGAGCAGCGGGTAGTCGGAGTCCTTGCCGGTGAGGGCCTTGTAGTCCTTGGCGGAGATGCCACCCACCCACACGTTCGGATCGTAGGTCGGCGCCGAGGCCATCGCGACGATCCGGCCGGTCTTGGCCTCCATCACCACGACGGCGCCGGAGTCGGCCTTGAAGTTCTCGCCGGTGTTCTTGTCGAACTGCTGGCGGGCGGCCTTCATGGCCTGGTCCAGCTCGTACTCGGCGACGCGCTGCACCCGGGAGTCGATGCTGGTGACCAGGTTGGAACCCGACTCGGAGGGGGTGGACTTGGCCTTGCCGATGACCCGGCCGAGGTTGTCCACCTCGTAGCGGGTCACGCCGGCCTTGCCGCGCAGGTCCTTGTCGTACTCGCGCTCCAGGCCGGAGCGGCCGACCATGTCGGAGCGCAGATAGGGCGAGTCGGTGTCCTTGGCCTTCTGGATCTCGGCGTCGGTGACGGGCGAGAGATAGCCGAGCACCTGCGCGGTGTTGGAGTTGCCCGGGCCGGGATAGCGGCGCACGGCCTCGGGCTCGGCGCTGATGCCGGGGAAGTCCTCGGAGGCCTCGCGGATCTGCAGGGCCTGCTTGGGTGTGGCCTTGTCGGTGATGGGGATCGGCTGGTACGGCGAGCCGTTCCAGCACGGCTGGGGCGTCTTCGCGTCGCACAGCCGGACCTTCTGCATGACCTCCTCGGGCTGCATGCCGAGGACGCCGGCCAGCTTGGTGAGGACGGCCTTGCCGTCGTCCTTCTGCTTGAGCAGGTCGGTGCGGGAGGCGGAGACGACCAGGCGGGTCTCGTTGTCCGCGAGGGGCACGCCCCGGGCGTCCAGGATGTCACCGCGCACGGCGGGGTCGACGACCTGCTGGACGTGGTTGCCCGACGCCTCCTTCTGGTACTGCGCGCCTTCGCGGATCTGCAGATACCACAGGCGGCCGCCGAGGGTGCCGAGGAGGGAGAGGACGAGGATCTGGATCACGACGAGCCTGATCTGGACCCGTGGGGTCCGACCGGTCTCGGGGATGTTGGTCACTGCGGCTGTCTCCCCCTCTCAGAGCGCTGATGCGGATGCGCGTACGAATGATGAACGACCAGCCTGTGAACCCGCGTTCCGCGAAAGCTGACCCGTTCGGGTGAATTCCGCGGGCCCCACAGGTGCTTGACCGTGCGGCGCGGCGACCTGACCCCTCACAGCCGCTTGACCCCCTTGATCCGGCCGACCCGGGCCGAGCGGGTGCGGGCCTTGGCCTTCAGGGCGCCGAGGCCGCCGCGCTGGCTGCCGATGCGCAGGCCGGTGCCCGAGGAGAGCCAGCCGGAGGAGATGTCGGTGGCCTTGGCGGCGGGGCCGGACTCGGTCAGCGGATCGTTGTCGGAGCGGCGGGCCAGCCACATGATCACGGGGACCACGAACGGGGCGAGCAGCAGGTCGTACAGGGCGGCCGAGATGAGCAGGCCGGGCAGGCCGACATGGCGGGCGGCGGTGTCCCCGACCAGGGCGCCCACGCCCGCGTACAGCAGCGTGGAGCCGATCGCGGCGGCGACCACGACGGCCATCGGACCGGTCGCCGACTTCAGCCGGCCGTGGTCCGGCTTGATCAGGCCGGCGAAGTAGCCGGTGACGCACAGCACGAGCGCGTAGCGGCCGGCCGCGTGGTCGGCGGGCGGGGCGAGGTCGGCGAGCAGGCCGGCGCCGAAGCCGACGAGGGCGCCGCCGACATGGCCGTACACCATGGCGAGGCCGAGGACGGTGAGCAGCAGCAGGTCGGGGACGGCGCCTGGCAGATGCAGGCGGGCGAGGACGCTCACCTGGATCACCAGGGCCACGACGACCAGCGCGCTGGAGAGCAGGATCCGGTTGAGGCGCATGGGGAAGTCAGCTCCTAGTGCTGCTGGCCGGTCGAGTCGGTCGCGTTGGCCGAGGGGGTCACCGTGACGGTGACGGTCGGCGTCGGGGTCGGCTTGTCCTGGGCCGGGAGCACGGTGTCCCGCGGGTCCTTCTTCGGGGCCTCGACGACCACACCGACGATGTCGAGCTTGGTGAAGCTGACGTACGGGGTGACGTAGAGGGTGCGGGTCAGGCCGCCGCCGGAGGGGTCGACCCGGGAGACCACGCCGACCGGGACGCCCGGCACGAACGGGCGGTCGTTCTGCGAGCCGAAGGTGACGAGCCGGTCGCCTTTGTGCACCTCCGCCTTGCCGTTGAGCAGTTCCACGCGCAGCGGGCGGTCGCCCTGGCCGGAGGCGAAGCCGAGTTCGTCGCTGCCCTCCATGCGGGTGCCGACGGTGAAGTCGGGGTCGTTGGCGAGCAGCACGGTGGAGGTGTCCGGGCCGACGGTGGTGACACGGCCGACCAGTCCGTCCCCGTTGAGCACGGTCATGTCGCGCTTGATGCCGTCGTTGGCGCCGACGTCGATGGTGACGGTCCAGGAGAAGCCCTGCGCCGACCCTATGGCGACGACCTGGGCGCCCTTGATGCCGTACTGGCCCTCGCCCGCGATCTTCAGCATCTTGTCGAGTTGGTTCAGCCGGCTGCGGTTGCGGTCGTCGCTGCCGAGCTTCGCCTTGAGGGCCGCGTTCTCCTTCTCCAGCGCGGCCAGCCGGCTGTGCCGGCTGCCGGAGTCACGGATCGCGGAGACCGCGTTGCCGACGGGGTCGACCGCCGAGGACAGCCCGTTCTCGACGGGCCCGAACACCGCGGCCGCGGCCTGCCGGGCGCCGTCGACCGGGGAGTTCCGGCCCCCTCGGATATCCACCGTGATCAGTGCGAACGCGATGGCGATCAGCAGGACCAGGAGCAGCCGGCTCTCTTTCGTGTCCCTCACGTGCGGCGGCCGTGCCCTTCCTCGATAGGAATTCGAAGAGCCCCTGCGCGGCGCGGTAGCGAACCCGGCACGGCACGCGAAACGCACACCGAAGGGACCCATTTGTGGGAGCTTATGCCTCTATATCAACGATCCGCCGCACGAGAGGAGAACGTCTCGTACGGCGGAATCGATGAGTTGCGTCATCTGCGCGGAGCCGCGTCCAGCACCTGCTGGAGCGCCTCGAACTCCTCGACGCACTTGCCGGAACCGAGCGCGACGCTGTCCAGCGGGTCCTCGGCGATGTGGATCGGCATGCCGGTCTCCCGGCGCAGCCGCTCGTCGAGGCCGCGCAGCAGGGCTCCGCCGCCGGTCAGAACGATTCCTCGGTCCATGATGTCGCCGGACAGCTCCGGCGGGCACTTGTCGAGGGTCGTCTTGACCGCGTCCACGATCGCGTTGACCGGTTCCTCGATCGCCTTGCGGACCTCGGCGGCCGAGATGACGACGGTCTTGGGCAGCCCGGACACCAGGTCCCGGCCGCGCACTTCGGTGTGCTCGTCAGCGTCGAGGTCGTACGCCGAACCGATCGTGATCTTGATCTGCTCGGCCGTGCGCTCACCCAGCAGAAGGCTGTACTCCTTCTTGATGTACTGGATGATCGCGTTGTCCAGTTCGTCACCCGCGACGCGGATGGACTGGGCGGTGACGATGCCGCCGAGCGAGATGACCGCGACCTCCGTGGTGCCGCCGCCGATGTCCACCACCATGTTGCCCGTGGCCTCGTGGACCGGCAGGCCGGAGCCGATGGCCGCGGCCATGGGCTCCTCGATGATGTGCACCTGGCGGGCGCCGGCCTGGGTGGACGCCTCGATCACGGCGCGGCGCTCGACGCCCGTGATGCCCGAGGGCACACAGACGACGACCCGCGGCCGGGCGAGATACCGCCGCTTGTGGATCTTCAGGATGAAGTAGCGGAGCATCCGCTCGGTGATCTCGAAGTCGGCGATCACGCCGTCCTTCAGCGGACGCACGGCCACGATGTTGCCCGGCGTCCGGCCGATCATCTTCTTCGCTTCGGCACCGACCGCGAGGATCCCACCCGTGTTGGTGTTGATCGCGACGACGGACGGCTCGTTGAGTACGATTCCGCGACCCCTGACGTACACCAGCGTGTTGGCGGTCCCGAGGTCGACAGCCATGTCACGGCCGATGAACGACATTGAGTTCCCCATCCGGATTCATCTGGCCTTCCTGTGCTTTTGAGGGCATATCAGGTCGGCGAGGCGGGTGCTGTGACGTGAAGGCTTCCATCGTAAACGCGCCTGCACGGCCACTGCGCGAGGGTCTCCGCCATTGTCACCAGATGGCGGGCCGCCTCGCCTGTGGAGACGGTCCATCGGAGGCACGCGTTCCCCCGATCGGCAAGGCATATGCCAAGGGACGGCCGGAAATGTACGGCCGTCCCTGGTCAGGCGCCGCCGCATACGGCTGACGCCCCCTCAGAAAAATTGGCGAAACCTCCGCCCGGGATTCATGCCCGGCCGGGGAAGAAGATCTTCACCTCGCGCTCGGCGGACTCCTCGGAGTCGGAGGCGTGGATCAGGTTCTCGCGGACGATCACACCGAAGTCACCGCGGATGGAGCCGGGCGCGGCGGCGATCGGGTCCGTCGGACCGGCGAGCGCGCGCACGCCCTCGATGACCCGCTCGCCCTCGACGATCAGCGCGACGACCGGGCCGGAGGACATGAACTCCACCAGCGGCTCGTAGAAGGGCTTGCCGACGTGCTCGCCGTAGTGCTGCTCCAGCGTGGCGCGGTCCAGGGTGCGCAGCTCCAGCGCGGTGATCTGCCAGCCGGCCTTGCGCTCGATACGGCCGATGATCTCGCCGGTCAGGCCACGACGGACGGCGTCGGGCTTGAGCAGGACGAGGGTGCGCTGGGTCACGAGGTACTCCTTACGACTGACATGTGCGGTGGCACGAGGTTACAAGAGGCGTGCTCAGCCCTCTGCGGCGAATCTGGCCTTCGCCTCGTCCACCTTCCGGCCGAAGTGCACCGACGCCCACCACAGGCCCGCGAAGACCGCGCCCATGAAGTACATGGTCGGGACGAAGACACCGGAAGCGATCAGCGCGATCTGCAGCGCCCAGCCGAGGGCCACCCCCCCAGGACGCGTCACCACCGCGCACATCAGCACGCACAGCAGCATCGCGACGCCACTGACCAGCCACACCGTCGACACCGACAGGCTCGGGTCCTTCATGGCGACCAGTCCGGCGAAGCCGATGATGAAGAACTCGCCGATCAAGGTCGAGGAGCACAGCGTACGCATCGTAGGAGCCTCAGCCCTTCCCCAGCAGCAGCCGGGCCTCGCCGACCGTGATGACAGAACCGGTGACCAGCACGCCGCCGCCCGCGAACTCGCCCTCCTCCTCGGCCAGCGTGATCGCGGCCTCCAGGGCGTCCGGCAGCCGCGGCTCGACCTGCACCCGCTCCTCGCCGAACACCTCGACGGCGATCCCGGCCAGCTCGTCCGCGTCCATGGCCCGCGCGGTGGAGTTCTGGGTGACGACGACCTCGGCGAAGATCGGCTCGAAGGCCTCCAGCAGCCCCCGTACGTTCTTGTCGCCGCTCGCGCCGACCACACCGATCAGCCGCGTGAAGTCGAACGCCTCCTGGACCGCCTCCGCGGTCGCCACGGCGCCCGCCGGATTGTGCGCGGCGTCCAGCACGACGGTCGGGGAGCGCCGCACGATCTCCAGCCTGCCCGGGGAGGACACGGCCGCGAAGGCCTTGCGGACGGTGTCGATGTCCAGTCGCTCCGCGCGCGCGGCGCCGACGCCGAAGAACGCCTCCACGGCGGCGAGCGCGACGGCCGCGTTGTGCGCCTGGTGGGCGCCGTGCAGCGGGAGGTACACCTCCTCGTACTCACCGCCGAGGCCGCGCAGGGTGAGCAGCTGCCCGCCGACGGCGACCTGCCGCGCCACGACCCCGAACTCCAGCCCCTCACGGGCCACGGTCGCGTCGACCTCCACGGCCTTCTTCAGCAGCACCTGCGCCGCGTCGACCGGCTGCTGGGACAGGATCACCGTCGCGCCCTGCTTGATGATCCCGCCCTTCTCGCCCGCGATCTCCGCGGGCGTCTCACCCAGCCGGTCGGTGTGGTCCAGGTCGATGGGCGTGATCACGGCGACGTCGGCGTCGATGACGTTCGTGGCGTCCCAGGAGCCGCCCATGCCGACCTCGACGACGGCCACGTCGATCGGGGCGTCCGCGAAGGCGGCGTACGCCATGCCCGTGAGCACCTCGAAGAAGGACAGCCGGTACTCCTGCGCGGCATCGACCATCTCGACGTACGGCTTGATGTCCTGGTACGTCTCGATGAACCGCTCGGCGGAGATCGGGGCGCCGTCCAGGCTGATGCGCTCGGTGATCGACTGCACGTGGGGGCTGGTGTAGCGGCCGGTGCGCAGCTCGAAGGCGCCGAGGAGGGCCTCGATCATCCGGGCGGTGGAGGTCTTGCCGTTGGTGCCCGTGATGTGGATCGAGGGGTACGAGCGCTGCGGCTCGCCCAGCACGTCCATCAGCGCGGAGATGCGGGAGACCGAGGGCTCCAGCTTGGTCTCGCCCCAGCGGGTGGCCAGGTCCGCCTCGACCTCGCGGAGAGCCTTGTCGACCTCCGGGTCCTCCGGTCGCCCGGGTACGTCTGCCTGCGGCGGGCCGCCCTGTGTGCGCAGGGTGCGGCTGCCGGCCTCGATCACCGCGAGGTCGGGGTCGCGGGTGGTTTCGGCCTCGATGAGTTCGTCGAAGCTGTCGAGGGGGTCGGGCTGGTCGTTTTCGTGCGGGAGGTCGCTCACAGGGCCAGTCTACGGAGGCCCGGTGACATGGGTAGGCGAAGGCCCCCGGAGCTGTACGGCTCCGGGGGCCTTCCGTCACGCACGACCGGTTACGCCGACGGCAGCTTCTCCAGCTGGGCCGTGATGCGGGCGATGTCCTCGTCGGCCTTGGAAAGACGCGTGCGGATCTTGTCCACCACGTTCTCCGGGGCCTTGGCCAGGAAGGCCTCGTTGCCGAGCTTGGCGGTGGCCTGGGCCTTCTCCTTCTCGGCGGCGGCCAGGTCCTTCGCGAGGCGCTTGCGCTCGGCCGCCACGTCGATCGTGCCGGAGAGGTCGAGGGCGACCTCGGCGCCGGCGACCGGGAGGGTGGCCGTGGCGGTGAAGTTCTCGCCCTCCGGCTGGAGGCGCAGGAGCTGGCGGATGGCGGCCTCGTGCGGGGCGAGGGCCGTACCGTCCAGGGTCAGGCGGGCGGGGACCCGCTGGCCGGGCTGGAGGCCCTGGTCGGCGCGGAAGCGGCGGACCTCGGTGATGACCGACTGGAGGCTCTCGATCTCCCGCTCGGCGGCGGCGTCGCGGAAGCCACTGTCCTTCGGCCACTCGGCGATGACGACCGACTCGCCGCCCGTCAGGGTCGTCCACAGGGTCTCGGTGACGAACGGGACGACCGGGTGGAGGAGCTTCAGCGTGACGTCCAGGACCTCGCCCAGGACGCGCTTGCTGACCTCGGCCGGCTCGCCGCCCGCCTGGAACGTCGTCTTGGACAGCTCGACGTACCAGTCGAAGACCTCGTCCCACGCGAAGTGGAACAGGGCGTCGGACAGCTTGGCGAACTGGAAGTCCTCGTAGTACGCGTCGACTTCGGCGACGACCGAGTTCAGGCGCGAGAGGATCCAGCGGTCGGTCGCCGACATCCGCGACGCGTCCGGCAGTTCGCCCTCCACCGTCGCGCCGTTCATCAGCGCGAAGCGGGTGGCGTTCCAGATCTTGTTGGCGAAGTTGCGGGAGCCCTGGACCCAGTCCTCGCCGATCGGGACGTCGACGCCCGGGTTGGCACCACGGGCCAGGGTGAACCGGAGCGCGTCGCTGCCGTACTTGTCCATCCAGTCCAGCGGGTTGACCGCGTTGCCGAAGGACTTCGACATCTTCTTGCCGAACTGGTCGCGGACCATGCCGTGCAGGGCGATGGTGTGGAACGGCGGGGTGCCGTCCATCGCGTACAGGCCGAACATCATCATCCGGGCGACCCAGAAGAAGAGGATGTCGTAGCCGGTGACCAGGACGGAGTTCGGGTAGAACTTCGCGAGCGACTCGGTCTGCTCGGGCCAGCCGAGGGTCGAGAACGGCCACAGGCCGGAGGAGAACCAGGTGTCGAGGACGTCGGTGTCCTGGTGCCAGCCCTCGCCGCTCGGCGGCTCCTCGTCGGGCCCGACGCAGACGACCTCACCCTCCGGGCCGTACCAGACCGGGATCCGGTGGCCCCACCACAGCTGGCGCGAGATGCACCAGTCGTGGAGGTTGTCGACCCAGTCGAAGTACCGCTTCTCCATCTCCTGCGGATGGATCTTGACCTTGCCCTCGCGGACGGCGTCACCGGCGGCCTTCGCGAGCGGGCCGACCTTGACCCACCACTGCATCGACAGGCGCGGCTCGATGGTGGTCTTGCAGCGCGAGCAGTGGCCGACGGAGTGGACGTACGGCCGCTTCTCGGCAACGATCCGGCCCTCGGCGCGCAGCGCGGCGACGATCGCCGAGCGGGCCTCCAGGCGGTCCATGCCCTGGAAGGGGCCGTGGACGGTGATGACGGCGTGCTCGTCCATGACCGTGATGGACGGCAGGTCGTGGCGCTGGCCGATCTCGAAGTCGTTCGGGTCGTGCGCCGGGGTGACCTTGACGGCGCCGGTGCCGAACTCGGGGTCGACGTGCTCGTCGGCGACGACCGGGATGGAACGGTCGGTCAGCGGGAGCCGGATGAGCTTGCCGACAAGGTGCTTGTAGCGCTCGTCCTCGGGGTGGACGGCGACGGCCGTGTCACCGAGCATCGTCTCGGCGCGGGTGGTGGCGACGACGATGGTGTCGTCCCCCTCGCCGTACTTCATGGAGACGAGCTCGCCGTCGTCGTCCTGGTACTCCACCTCGATGTCCGAGATGGCCGTCAGACAGCGCGGGCACCAGTTGATGATGCGCTCGGCGCGGTAGATCAGCTCGTCGTCGTAGAGGCGCTTGAAGATGGTCTGAACGGCCTGCGAGAGCCCCTCGTCCATGGTGAAGCGCTCACGCGACCAGGCGACGCCGTCACCGAGGCGGCGCATCTGCCCGCTGATCTGGCCACCGGACTCGCCCTTCCACTGCCAGACGCGCTCGACGAACGCCTCACGGCCGAGGTCGTGCCGGGACTTGCCCTCCTTGCCCAGCTCGCGCTCGACGACGTTCTGCGTGGCGATGCCGGCGTGGTCCATGCCGGGCTGCCACAGCGTCTCGTAGCCCTGCATGCGCTTACGGCGGGTCAGGGCGTCGATGAGGGTGTGCTCGAAGGCGTGGCCCAGGTGCAGGCTGCCGGTGACGTTCGGCGGCGGGATGACGATCGTGTACGGCGGCTTGTCGCTCTTGGCGTCCGCCTCGAAGTAACCGCGCTCTACCCAGCGCTCGTACAGCGGGCCCTCTACATCGGCCGGCGCGTACTGGGTCGGCAGTTCGGAGTCGGGCGCGGGTGGCTGCTGCTGAGCGTTCTCGGTCACCCGGCCAGTTTAGAGGTGCGAACCTCCCCGACGAAAACGCCGAGGTTTCTGCCTTCCGGGACCCTTCGGACGGTACGAGCGGACGCCCGGCCGGTACCTCCGACGAGGTAGCGGCACCGTCGTGCTTGATCACCGCGGTTTCCCCTTGGGAACGGCAGCAACACCTGCATCGCTGACAGCATCGGTATAGGTGGCCCGGTTCAGGGCACTACTACGTGCTTCGCGCCATCGACTCGCACCGGCGCGCGCCTGCGCATGCTGATGGAAACCATGGCGCTCCCGCTGGCCAGGCGACCAGCCGGGTTGGGCTCGTAGATACTTCACCCGGATATCGGTGCCGGGTGGGACCGGGAGGAACGTCCCGTCATTGACGGCAAGGGTGTGGATATTCACCCCGCCCACAGCGTCCCGGTGGAGCACCAGGGCGCAAGCCTTGTTCGCGCAGACGTATCTGCGGCCACGCACTTTGCGACGGTGGAGGCAGAAGGGACACGTCTGCGAGGAGTTCGCCTCGCTGACGTACTGGATCGGCAGTCCAGTCTTGTAGGCGAGCTGCCGCTCCTGGGTCCCCCGCTCCCATTGCGACAGCTGTTGGCGCGTCGAGCGCGAGGCACGCCGCCGCTTCTCAGTGTTCCTCTCGACCCCCCGTACGTCACCTACGACGAGTCGAACGACCACGTCGGTGCCGTCGGCAGTTGTTCGCTCATGCGCCGCCACCTGCTCGCGGATGAATCGATTGGCCTTCGCGGTGACCTGATGGTTGAAGTCACGCAATCGACGGGTGGTCTTCGCGCGCAGCTTCCTCTTCGCCTCGGCGAGCTTGCGGTGCCGACGCGAGCCCGTGCGACAGCGGGACATCTTGGACTGGAGCCGGGCCATCCCCTTGTTGCGCGCTTGCTTGGCTGCGCGCGCCCCTCTCCCGTTGATCACAAGCACTTCGTAAGCGCCGTCCGCGCCGAGCGCCGCGAGCGTCATGGGGTTGATGACACCTTCATCGACCGCGACCGTCACGGCGTGCACAGACACGGCCCCTGGTTCCGGGGCCTCGGGCGAACCGATACCAGGCAGACTGTCGTCGACCGCCCTGTAGGAGATGTGCAATGCCCAACTGCGGGCCACGCTGCTCCAGCACAGTTTCATCTCGCCCCAGCGCTCTGGGGTTACCAGGTGGCCCGACCTGTCAGTGAACTCCGGCACCGGCAGCACGATCCGCTCCCGCAATCGCCCCAGCGACAGGAGGAGTCGGTCTCCGTCCCTGACCTTCCAGCCGAAGCGGGCGGTGAACACAAGAGGTCTGTACTTCTTCTCGCGCCAGGGGAGCTTCGCTCCAGCGATGCCCTGAGCCTTGTTGGTTCGCGCCAGAGCAATGGCGTCCGCCAGGTCGTACGCCACTGCCTGAGCGGTATGAGCATGGATCGGACGCACCTCAGCGGGCAGGGAGGTGACGTAACGGCGGATGTCCTCCCGGCCAGGTGACCGACCGGTCTTCCATTCATCACGTACCCAGGCAAGAGTCCGGTTCCACAGCAACGCGGAGGTATGACACGCCTCGTGCGCACGTTCATGGTTGGCTCGGTTCAACCACACCGGCACCACGGCTGTGAGCACCCGCAGGTGCTCGCCGCCCACCCCCTGCCCCATGGTCACCTCCCCGATGACACACCCGAACCACGCTCATACGAACATGCGATATCGCCCTGTCTAACGCCCTGCACCTGGATCAGGTCACGGCAAGGGGGAACCCTGTCACAGGGATGTAGTGAAACCGGCAGGATTGGTAACGGGTTGGCCCCCGATGCTCCGAACAACCGCCCCCTAAGACAGGATGTTCGGAACACATAAGCATCCAAGGGGGAACCCAGAAATGAGCAACAACCAGCCGGGCCCGTACGGCCAGCCGCCCCAGCAGCCGGGGCCCTACGGCCAGCCGGGGCAGCCTGGTCCGTTCGGACAGCCGGGGCCCTACGGCCAGCCGGGCCAGCCGGGCCCGTACGGCCAGCCGCCGCAGGCTCCGCAGCCCGGCTACGGCTACCCCCAGCAGGCCCCGCAGGCGGCCCCGCCGCAGCCCGGTTACGGCTACCCGCAGCAGGGCGTACCGCAGCAGCCGAACCCGTACGGCCAGCAGCCGGGCCCCTACGGGCAGCAGCCTTACGGCATGCCGCAGGCGCCGCAGGCGGGCGGCGGCAAGAAGAAGACCGGCCTGATCATCGTCGCGGTGGCCGTGGTGGCGGCCGTGGCGGTGGGCGCGTACTTCGTGATCGGCGGGGGCGGTGGCGCTTCCGTCGCGGACGACGGGCCGCACAAGCTGATCACGCCGGATTCGGTGATCAACGGGACGTACAAGAAGTCCGCTGACGGCAGTGACTCCTCGGTGAGCGACGAGGACATGACCGACTTCAAGAACGCCGGCGTCCAGAACGCGCAGGGCGTCCAGGCCGGCTACAAGGCCGGTACCGGTCTCACCGCCCAAAACCTGATGTTCGAGGGCACGTACGGCACCATCAAGGACCCCGAGGCGACCGTCGACGCGATGTTCGCCGCGGCGAAGGCCAAGTCCGAGAAGAAGAACAGCGACGGGACCAGCGGGAGCAAGGGCACGCTCGTCGGCTCCCCGCAGCAGTTCACGCCGTCCGGCTTCAGCAATGGCGTCATGAAGTGCCAGGAAAGCCAGATCTCGAACCAGGGGGCCACGTCTGGCGCGCCGAAGACCATCACTGTCCCGGTCTGCATCTGGGGCGACCACAGCACCATGGCGATCATCTCGTCGTTCGACCTGGCCGGCCTGGCCAGTGGCAAGGGAATGAGCATGCAGGACGTGGCGGACCTCGCGGCCAAGCTCCGCAACGACGTCCGCGTCAAGGCCTGACAGCCACACGAAACACGAAGGGGCCCCGGTTGTCGGCGGTTTCTAGGGGTCGTCGCAACACGGTCGTGTTGATCAGGCCGCGAGCAGTTTATGCAGGCGCTCGGCTGGGGTTTGCCAGCCGAGCGTTTTGCGTGGCCGGCCGTTGAGTTCGGCGGCGACGGCGTCGAGGTGTTCGCGGGGGTGGACGGACAGGTCGGTGCCTTTGGGGAAGTACTGCCGCAGCAGGCCGTTGGTGTTCTCGTTGGAGCCGCGCTGCCAGGGACTGGACGGGTCGCAGAAGTAGACCGGGATGTTGGTGGCGAGGGTGAAGGAGCCGTGGGCAGCCATCTCGCTGCCCTGGTCCCACGTCAGAGACCGCACCAGGTGAGTGGGCAGCGTCTGGACGGTTTCCACGAGTGCGTCGCGGACGTTGTTCGGCGGTGCGGCCGTCGGGCAGGTGCAGCGGCATCACGTAGCGGGTGGTGCGCTCGACGAGGGTACCGATGGCGGAGTTGCCGTCCTTGCCGATGGTCAGGTCGCCCTCCCAGTGGCCGGGCAGGGCCCGGTCTTCGGCCTCGGCGGGACGTTCGCTGATCGTCACCATCGGGGTGGCGAACCGCGGCTGACGGCAGGCGGCCTGGTGGTGGGGCTTGCGGCGGGTGCGGCCGGTGCGCAGAGCCCCGGCGAGTTCGCGGCGCAGCTCGCCCCGGCCCTGGACGTAGAGGGCCTGGTAGATCGTTTCGTGGGCCACGTGCATCTCCGGCCGGTCGGGAACTGGGCCCGCAGAGCCTGGCAGATCTGCTCGGGACTCCACCGTATGTCCAGGCGACGCTGGATGAAGTCGCGCAGCTGAGGGGTCTGGCCGATCTTCCCCGGCTTGGGGCGGGGCCGTCGGGCATCCGCACGGGCCTGGGCGGCGTGGGGCCGGTACTGGCCGCCGGCCGGGTGGCGGTTGCGGCGGATCTCGCGGCTGATGGTGGACGGGCTGCGGCCCAGCTCGGCGGCGATCGCGCGGACGGTTGCCTTCTCCCGCAGCCGGTCGGCTATGTGGATGCGCTCGGCCTCACCCAGGTAGCGGGAGGGACCGGACGAAGGCGGCGCCTCCTGGTAGATCGGAGGCGCCGCCTTCTCACGACCCTTGTGGGCGTGGCGGCCGTTGCGCCACTTCTTGCCGGTCCGGACGTCGATACCGACGATCCGGCAGGCCTCCCTGCTGATGTAGCCCTGCTGCAAGAGCTGGAAGTATGCCGCCCGCTCCCGCGTCAGCTTCTTCCGTCCCTGCGGCCTCCGGTCCTTCCGGATCTCGAAGTCCATCGCACCCCTTGAACTGGGGTGTTGCAACGACCACTAGAACCCAAGGTCCGACCGGGGCCCCTTCTCGCATCTCGGGTACGCCGCCGTAGACATCACCAGGAAGTCGCACCAGGAGTGCTCATCCCGCGATGATCTCGCACTGGCGAAGTTCTCAGCCATGTTGGCGCACCCCACGGTAAGCGCTCGCCATTCGTTCCGGCGGGCGGCCCACACGAAGCTCTGGGCAACAGGAGCTGGCTATCTGGGTTCCAAGGATCTGCCTCACCCATCAGCACGCCTCAGGCAACCGCAACATCCAAGCCAACCGCCACACCACCCAATCGCATACATGATCGATTCCACGCTTGACTTGTCCACGTCACCTCGTCCCATGCAACAGAGAGGATCACGATGAGAGCGCTGAGGGTTGGCCAGGCACTTGCAGCGGCGGGCATCACGGCGGCCGCCGTACTCACTCCAGTCGCAACCGCTACGCCAGCGGCAGCGTGGGAGCCCGCCAGCCCCTGCTGGAACTACGTCGGAGACCACGGCTACCGCGTGGGCCCCAAGGTAGAGGCTGCCTGTCGGAACCTGGCGGTGTACGTGGAATTTTGGGTAGCCAATCCCAACTGCGTCAACGAGCTGTACCGGATCGGGGTCAGCTGGGGGGTCACTCAAGAAGCCTGCACCCGCGCTCATCTCTGAGGTACCTGAAACAAATCTCGCACGGCTTCAACGACGTAGATACGGCCGCCACTTCGCAAGAGGTGGCGGTCTTGCCGTGTCAGGCGGCGATGACCCGCAGCCCTGGCGGCGCTCCGCCGAGCGCGAGCAGAAAAGGGCGCCCGACAGACGTACGTCGGGCGCCTTGTCTCACAGAGCTGCTTACGCCGACTTCTGCTCGCCCGAGCCCCGCCCCCGCGCATCCCGCGGGATCAGGGTCGGGTTGACGTTGGAGAGGACCACGTCGGCTGTGATGACCACGCGGGCCACGTCCTTGCGGGACGGGACCTCGTACATCACGCCCTGGAGGACTTCCTCCATGATGGCGCGCAGGCCGCGGGCGCCGGTCTGGCGGAGGATGGCCTGGTCGGCGATGGCCTCCAGGGCCTCGCGCTCGAAGTCCAGCTCCACGCCGTCGAGTTCGAAGAGGCGCTGGTACTGCTTGACGAGCGCGTTGCGGGGTTCGACAAGGATCTTGAGGAGCGCTTCGCGGTCCAGGTTGTGGACCGAAGTGATCACCGGGAGGCGGCCGATGAACTCCGGGATCATGCCGAACTTGACCAGGTCCTCGGGCATGACGTCCTCGAAGACGTCCTTGGACTCCAGCTCCCGCTTGGACAGGATCGTGGCGCCGAAGCCGATGCCCTTCGCGCCCGCCCGGGCCTCGATGATCTTCTCCAGGCCGGCGAAGGCACCGCCCACGATGAACAGGACGTTCGTCGTGTCGATCTGGATGAACTCCTGGTGGGGGTGCTTGCGGCCGCCCTGGGGCGGGACCGAGGCCGTCGTCCCTTCGAGGATCTTGAGCAGGGCCTGCTGGACGCCCTCGCCCGAGACGTCGCGGGTGATCGAGGGGTTCTCGCTCTTCCTCGCCACCTTGTCGATCTCGTCGATGTAGATGATCCCGGTTTCGGCCTTCTTCACGTCGTAGTCGGCCGCCTGGATCAGCTTCAGGAGGATGTTCTCGACATCCTCGCCGACGTAGCCCGCCTCCGTGAGCGCCGTGGCGTCGGCGATCGCGAAGGGCACGTTCAGCATGCGGGCCAGGGTCTGTGCGAGGAGGGTCTTGCCGGAGCCCGTGGGGCCCAGCAGGAGGATGTTGGACTTCGCCAGCTCGATGGCGTCGTCACGGCCGCTCGCGCCGCCGTTCTCGCCCGCCTGGACCCGCTTGTAGTGGTTGTACACCGCGACGGAGAGGGCCTTCTTCGCCGCCTCCTGGCCGACCACATAGCCTTCGAGGAACTCGTAGATCTCGCGGGGCTTGGGCAGCTCCTCCCAGCGCACCTCGCTGGTCTCCGCGAGCTCTTCCTCGATGATCTCGTTGCAGAGATCGATGCACTCGTCGCAGATGTACACACCGGGCCCTGCGATGAGCTTCTTGACCTGCTTCTGGCTCTTGCCGCAGAACGAGCACTTGAGCAGATCGCCGCCGTCACCGATGCGTGCCACGGTGTGCTTCCCCTTCGCCTGGGAGCCGCCTGGACGCTTTCGAGTCCAGCGGCTCCTGGTGCTGCCTTATGTCCGACGGTACCTTGCCGGGCCCGGTGTTAGGGCCCCCCTTGGCAGGGTTCACTTTGACGTGCGCCCTGCCAAGGGGGGCCGGGAATCCTGCGTTCCGGGTCAGCGGACCGCGGAGTTGTTCAGCTTGCGGGTGGAGATGATCTGGTCGACGAGGCCGTACTCCAGCGCCTCCTCGGCCGTGAGGATCTTGTCGCGCTCGATGTCCTCGCGGATCTTCTCGATCGGCTGGTTCGAGTGCTTGGCCAGCATGTTCTCCAGCTGCTCACGCATCCGGGTGAACTCGTTGGCGATGATCTCCAGGTCGGAGAGCTGACCGCGGCCGGTCGAGCCCGCCGGCTGGTGGATCAGGACGCGCGAGTTCGGCAGCGCCATGCGCTTGCCCGGGGTGCCGGCGGCGAGCAGGATGGCCGCGGCGGAGGCCGCCTGGCCCATGCAGACCGTCTGGATGTCGGGCTTCACGAACTGCATCGTGTCGTAGATCGCCGTGAGGGCGGTCATGTCGCCACCGGGGCTGTTGATGTAGATCGAGATGTCCCGGTCCGGGTCCATCGACTCCAGGCACAGCAGCTGCGCCATGACGTCGTTGGCGGAGGCGTCGTCGATCTGGACGCCCAGGAAGATCACGCGCTCCTCGAAGAGCTTCGCGTACGGGTCGTACTCGCGAATGCCCTGGGAGGTGCGCTCGACGAAGCGCGGGATGACGTAGCGGTTGTCGGGCCGGGGCCCTTCGTACATGCCGCTGGCGGCGCCGGGGAAGTTGCTCATGGGGTTCACCGTCCTGGTGGCGTTCGGGGGGCTGGGGTCTCGGCGGTGCGTGGCGTGGCCGGGCCGGTCAGGCACCGGTGCCGCCGCCTCCCGGAACACCCGAGGCGTGCGTGATGATCTCGTCAATGAGACCGTACTCCTTGGCCTCTTCCGGGGTGAACCAGCGGTCGCGGTCCGCGTCGCGGAGGATCGTCTCGACGGACTGGCCGGAGTGCAGCGCGGTCAGCTCGGTCATGGTCTTCTTGGTGCGCAGCAGGTACTGGGCCTGGATCTTGATGTCCGAGACCGTACCGCCCAGGCCCGCGGAGCCCTGGTGCATCATGATGTCCGTGTGCGGCAGGGAGAAGCGCTTGCCGGCGGTGCCGCCGGTGAGCAGGAACTGGCCCATCGAGGCCGCCATGCCCATGCCGATCGTCACCACGTCGTTCGGGATGTACTGCATGGTGTCGTAGATCGCCATGCCGGCCGTCACCGAGCCGCCGGGGCTGTTGATGTAGAGGTAGATGTCCTTGTCGGGGTCGGCCGCAAGGAGCAGCAGCTGCGCGGTGATCTTGTTGGCGATGTCGTCGTCAACCTGCTGGCCGAGGAAGATGATCCGCTCGCCGAGCAGCCGGTTGTAGACCTGGTCGCCGAGGCCACCACCGATGGAAGGCTCGCCGGCGGCGGAGGGCATCAGATTCGTCACGTATCCACCTGCTCGTCTTACGACGGCGCCGGGCCGTCTCATTGTTCTGCCTTTCATGGACCCTAACGCGATGGTCCCCTCGGGGAATCCCGCAGATGACGGTGTTCGCCGGGGGCGTAGCGCTCCGCCGGGGGGCCGGGTGCGGTTCCGGGGAGGGTGGTTCGGCTGCCGTCGGGCTGCGGGTGCGTGGGTTGTTCGCTCCCCCAAAGTTCTCGACTTCACTCGGACCCGGGGCCCCCATCGCGGCGGAGCCGCATATCGATACAGCCCGCGCCCCCTGGGGTCGGCTGCCCCTCGCGGAGACGACGCAGGCCCCCGGGAGACACTCCCAGGGGCCTGCGTACGCGCTTCAGAGGCGCCGTAGGGCCCGCTCAGCCCTCGGCGTTCTCCTCGGAGGTCTCCGACGCCTCGGCGGCCTCGACCGTCTCGATGGCGGCCTCGGTCTCCTCCTCGTCGTCCAGGTCGACGATCTCGCCGTTGGTGTCCTTGACCGTGGCCTTCTCGACCACGACGGCCAGGGCCTTGCCGCGGGCGACCTCGCCGACCAGGAGCGGCACCTGGCCGCCCTCGACGACGGCCTGGGCGAACTGGTCGGGGGACATGCCGGAGGAGGCCGCGCGGCGCATGAGGTGCTCGGTGAGCTCCTCCTGGCTGACGTTGAGCTTCTCCTGCTTGACCAGCTCGTCGAGGACGAACTGGGTCTTGATGCCCTTGACCGCGGCCTCGCGGGTCTCGGTCTCGAACTCCTCGGCGGTCTTGCCCTGGATCTCCAGGTACTTGTCGAGGGTCAGGCCCATCTGGGCGAGCTGGTGGTGCTCCAGGTTGTGCTTGCGGGTGTTGATCTCGTCCTCAAGCAGCTTCTCGGGGACCGGGACCTCGACCAGCTCCAGCAGCTTCTCCAGGACGCGCTCCTGGGCCTGGGTGGCCTGGTCGAACTGCTTCATGTTGGCCAGGCGCTTGCGGCTGTCGGCCTTCAGCTCGTCCAGGGTGTCGAACTCGGAGGCGAGCTGCGCGAACTCGTCGTCCAGCGCGGGCAGTTCACGGGCGGCGACCTGGGTGACCTTGACGGTGACCTCGGCCTCCTTGCCCGCGGCGGAGCCGCCCTTCAGCTCGGAGGTGAAGGTGGCCTCCTCGCCGGCGGACTTGCCCGTGACGGCCTCGTCGATGCCGTCGAGCAGCTCGCCGGAGCCGATGGTGTAGGAGACGCCGTTGGCGATGCCGTCCTCCAGCACCTCGCCGTCGACCTTGGCCTCCAGGTCGACCGTGACGACGTCGCCGTCCTCGGCGGCGCGCTCGACCGGCGAGGTGGAGGCGAAGCGCTCACGGAGCTGCTCGACCGACTTCTCGACGTCCTCGTCGGTGACCTCGACGGCGTCGACCTCGACCTCGATGCCGGAGTAGTCCGGGATCTCCAGGGCCGGGCGGATGTCGACCTCGGCGGTGAAGTTCAGCGTCTCGCCGTCCTTCAGCTCGGTGATGTCGACCTCGGGCTGGCCCAGCGGGCTGAGCTCGGCCTCGTTGACCGCTTCGGTGTAGAACTTCGGGAGCGCGTCGTTGACCGCCTCCTCCAGCACCGCACCGCGGCCGAACCGCTGGTCGATGACGCGGGCCGGGATCTTGCCCTTGCGGAAGCCCTTCACCGTGACCTGCTGGTTGATCTTCTTGTACGCCGCGTCGAGGCTGTCCTTGAGCTCCTCGAAGGGCACCTCGACAGTGAGCCGAACCCGGGTCGGGTTCAGGGTCTCCACGGCGCTCTTCACGGTTCGGTCTCCTTGTGGCTGACTTCTTGGATTCTGCCGGAGCCAGACAGGTCCGGCGGATTCGCCGCCCGGAGGAGTACGTAGGCCGTGAGGGCCGGGGCACACGGGCGCGCAGCTTGCATAGTAACCGCAGCCGCTCAGCGCCCCAAAAGGCGATCACCGCGGTGATCATCACCGTGATCGTCACGGTGACGTGAGTCGGTGGTCGGGGTGGCGGGATTTGAACCCACGGCCTTCCGCTCCCAAAGCGGACGCGCTACCAAGCTGCGCCACACCCCGTCTGGTGCGACACGTAGGGTACATGCCCGGGACGCTCGCGTCGGCCGTATTCTCCTCGGCGATGCGCGCGGGGGCGCGTGGCGACTCCCGGGGCGAACTCGTTGGCCTCGGCGCCGGGCGACCCGCTACGATGCCTCCAGTGCCGTGGTCACCGACCTGCGGCGCACGCTTGCGGGCGTAGCTCAATGGTAGAGCCCTAGTCTTCCAAACTAGCTACGCGGGTTCGATTCCCGTCGCCCGCTCTGTACGCCGAAGGCCCAGGTAAGAGGTTGGTTTCCTCTCCCTGGGCCTTCAGCCGTTCTCGGGGCCGATCAGCCCTCCGTGTCCCCCCATGTGCCCCTTCGGCCGGCGACGACGCTTCAGAGCGTTCACGATCACCGCGTCCACCCCGTCGGCAATCTCCCGCTCACGGCGATCGGAAGTGTGCTGATAGATCAGCGCGGCGCGGGTGGAGCTGTGGCCAAGCCGGGTCATCAGCTTGCGTGTGCTGGTGTTCGTCTGGGACGCCAGGGTGTTGCCGGTGTGCCGAAGATCATGGAAGCGAAGGCCCTTGATGCCGACCTCGGCGCACGCCTTGTGCCACAGCTTGTTGAAGTGGTTCCGGCGAGGTGTGGCGCCCTTTGCGCCGACGAAGACATGGCCGTCAGCACCGGGCTCCGCGAACTGCTTCATGTGGGCGACGACGATCGGCATGACCGAACGCGGGATGGCCACGGACCGCTTGCCCGCCTCACTCTTGGGTGCCTTGTAGATCCGCTCGCCGCTGTTCAGCTCCGAGACCGAGCCACGTACCCGAATCAAGCCCGCGTCGAGGTCCACGTCCCGCCGGCGCAGTGCGACGGGTCGCCGCAGTCCGTGCGACTCTCCCGGCTACGCTCGCACGGGAGCGCCCCGCGACGCGTGGCTGCGGGGCGCCTTGTGGGGTTCAGTCGATCTTCTGCCCGTCGTACGTACCGCCCTTGCAGGTGTTGTCCGTCAGATCGGCCGTTCCGCCACCCTGCTTGCACTGAGAAGGGGTGACGTAGGACGGGGCGCCCTGTGCGGTGGCGGCGGTGGCTGTGGCGGCGCCTGTGAGGCCGAGTCCGGCGAGGGCTGCCGTGGCGATGACGGCGGCGAGGATTCGTCGAATGCGCATGTGGTTCCCCTTTCACGGATTGCCTCGGTTGGGGCCACTAGTCAGCTTGATCTTCACCCATGCGGGTGGCATGTGATGTTGCGCCATTCGGGTGACAGTGCTGTCGGGTGCGGGGGCGGTGACGCGACCCGTCGGACAGGCCCTGACCGGCCCAGGTCCGGGCATCTCGCGCTACCTGGTAGATGCGTGCCACCTGCTCCGTGGAGAGCGTTGGGGAGAGGCCCGAAAGGACCCGGTCTACCTGATCAACCTCCAGTACGAGGACCCGTGGGTTCGCGTTCTTGATCGTTAGCTTTGCCGCGCCCACTACCGAGATCACGGGACGGACAGGCACATCACCGCCGCAGTGGCGAGAGAGGACCCGCGATACGCGGCGCGCCTCGGACTCGCTGATTGCGATGTGACGGGTCGTGGCCCCGTTGATCGTGATGGCGGTATCGCCGTACCAGACGACCTTCCCTGGGTGTCGTTTCGAGTTGATGGAGAAGACGCCGGCGGGGCCAATGGCGACGTGGTCGATGTCTGCGCCGCTCGCCCACGGAACGGCATGCAGGGTGAACCAGCCGTGCCCCTTGAGCCTGTCGATTCTCCTGCCGGTGGCGCGCTCCCCAATGAGTCCGCCCGCCCAACTGTGGATCTCCGAGCCCGGCATCCAACGGCCGATCAGCCTCAGCAGTGGGTTCGGCTGCAACTCACGGATCTTGCGGCGCACCGCGTCGCCCGGTCGGTTCTCCGCTAAGTCGTCTGGCTGCACACTGCCCCCCCTGTCTGTGCTTCGCTGCCAGATCACCACGGAGTCATGACCAGCGCCAAGGGCCGTATTGGCCATGAGCTGTTACAGGTTTCTCCACCTCATCAAGGTGCCCGCGCAAGGCGCGGGCTGGCCCCATGAGTAGATCACCGCGCATGCGACGGTCAGAACAGTGCCTCCGGCGGAGGATCGGCCGGCACCGGGATGGAGGGGGCGCCGTCGCCGACCGCCGGTCCGTCGTGGCGGATGTCGAGGGCTCCCATCCCGCACACCATCGACCCAAGCTGACGGACCATCACTGTCAACTGGGTTGATAACACTGCCAGAAGCTTTACCTTCATGCGCCCCCCATGCATCGGTACCGTGGGTTAGGTCACGCTTAGCAACCGCCGTGCGCGGGGGAGACACACATCACAGTGGCCCAAAACGAAAGCCCACCGATCGCTGCACAGGCTTCCCGGCGAGAGCAGCAATCGGTGGGCGCGCACCCAGGAGGTACTGCTATGAGTGTGACCCCAACCAACCCGCTTTCAATCCCCCACCCACGAGACTGGGCTGCCGTTCTCGTCATCATCGTGGTCATCTACGTCCCTGCCGCACAGGTCCAAGGCGTTCTGACCAACTTGATCGCACTGTCGGCCGCCCTCGTTTCCGGCTCCGCAGTGAGCGCAGCATCAGCGAGGCAGCCCCACACGGACGCGTGATCGCCAACTAGGCCCGCCGCGCCGCACTCGGCGTTCCCGCCCTGGAAGGGCGGGAGAAGGCCACACGTGCCCTCTACGTGCCCGATCGAGCAGCAACAGGCAGGGACCAACGGGGAACGTCGGCTAACGACCCAGGAACGCCGAGTGCCAGCGTCTCGCCAGGTCAGCCCACATCCGGTTACGCGATCTTCCAAACTAGCTACGCGGGTTCGATTCCCGTCGCCCGCTCTGTACGCCGAAGGCCCAGGTAAGAGGTTGGATTCCTCTCCCTGGGCCTTCAGCCGTTCCGGGGGCCGATCAGCCCTCCGTGTCCCCAGCTCCGTCACCGAGCCGCGCACCCGGATCATGCCCGCGCTGCGCACCCTCTTCGCAGTCATGGGAAAGAAGGATCCAGTGCGGGCTCCGACGGAGTTGTCTTCCAGTGGCCGTCACGGGTCCCGACGCCGCCGTCAGGCCACCAGTGCACTATGTTGAACGCGTTCAAAACTGGGGCTCGGGCATGGGGCGGGGATGGCGACAGAGTGGGGAGCCGCCCGCAGGCTTGGGTACATCCTGGGGCGAATGGGGCGGTGTGCGCTTACATACGTCCTCCTCCACACCGCAGCATGGGTGGCCATCTCGCAGACCGTCTGGTGGGAAGAGAGCTTCCCGGAGATCATGATGCTGGGGATGGGCATGCTGCTGATCATCGGTATTCCCACCCTGTTCATCGCCGTTTTCGCGGTCTGGGTCCACCACCAGATGGAGACAGTCCGATTCCGAGTGCTACTTGCCCTTCCGCTGGTCGTCTGTGCCTGGCCCCTCCTTGCGAGCAGCGCCGGCGAACCTCTGGTGTTCCAGGTCATGGCTCAGATCGCATTCGCGGCACTGATTCCTACGCCGTTCTTCCCCTCGGGGTGGCTCGAAGAGGCCGCGCGATGAATGCCGGCACCGCGACGGTGAAGTGCGGCAGAGGGCAGGTCGGTGGAGCGCCTCGACTGGCTGTTGAAGCGCTCCACGGACCTCGCGAGCGCCTGATCGCCAAATGAGGCTAAATCGCGACCTACTGGGACCCCGTCAGATTCGCCCACACTCGGGCACATGGGGGCGACGCGGGATGGCGACCAGTCCACATGTCTGCGCTGCGGAGAGACCGGCGGCTCCGTACGCGAGCGCGGGCGGATCGGCCTCACGGCGAGGTACTGCGGGAAGTGCTGGAACATCCTCGCCAACGAGATGGCCGAGGCCGACGGGGCCACAGCCGCCCCTGGGCCCGAACCCGACCCCGACGACGTGGCATGGATCGAGCCACCTGTTTGCCCGGAATGCGGCGCTTCAATCCGCGTGTACCCCACCAACTACGACCGATGGGTCAGCCTCGCCATGGTGGAACTGCCCGCCAAAGACGTCCCAGAGGCGTTCAGATGGCGTCTGACGAGGCTTCCGACCCGATCCCTCGTCCCGGCCGATATCGTGGCCGTACGGGTCCGCGGAATCGATCCGTTGCCGGGCGAACCGGTGGTGCCGGCTCACCGAATGATGTGCGTCCCCGAGTGGGGTGAGCCGTAGGGTCGGGCAGCAGCGACCGGCGCGCATGCACCGTCGCCCGCTCCGATCCCTCCGGAGGCCCGGCCTCCGCGGTCTGCGCCGGGGTCAGAACTTGATCGAGTCTATGGAATGGGCTATCGAGTCCAGGAAGCGATTGATCGACGGGGCCATGCCCGTCGAGGCGAGGAAGAAGCCGAAGAGGGCGGCGATGACGGCCGGGCCCGCCTTGATGTTGCCCCCGCGGATCATGACCACGAGGATGATCGCCAACAGCAGCACCACAGACAGTGAAATGGCCACAACTGATCACACCCTAGGTCGGTCCGCTCTCCCGGCCCGGAGGTACGGTCCGCGCACCCCCCGCCAGAACCATCGTGCCACCAACCGGGCCGCCCTATGCGGCCCGTGACCCAACGTCGGGGATACGTCAGGGATACGACGTAGGGCATCGGAGCCGTACGGGTGCGGTACCGGCGGTGCCCCGCACGGCAATTCGGCGGGCTTGTGCGCGACTTTCCATGGAATTGCGCGCGTTCGTTTCCGTCCCCAGGACGTGATCGGGTGCCGGGCCGCAAAGAGGGAGCGCGAGCTGGGCCGAGCGCCCGCTCACCCATGCCCGAGACCGAGAAGTGCGCGCATCCCGGCGTACTTCTCGGTCAGCCGTTTCCGGGTCGGCTCGTCCAGGACCGCCAGCCGTCGTGGGTCGGCGTTGTGCGCGAGGTCGGCCTCCTTCACCAGCCGGGCGCCCGGGGTGTCGAGGATCCGCCGCGCGTACGCCTCGGGTTCCTCCCCCGCCCGCTTGGTGAGGGCGTCCACGATGGCCTTGGTGCGCGGAGTCAGGGCGGCCGCCGCCAGCCACTCCCGGGTGAGCGCGTCGTCCTCCACGGCGTCGTGCAGCCAGGCCGCCGCGATCTGCTCGGCATCCCCGCCCCGGGCACGCACGCCCGCGGCGACCGCGGCGAGGTGCTCGGCGTACGGCCGCGCCGCCTTGTCGGTCTGGCCCTGGTGCGCGGCACGGGCGAGGGTCTCGACCTCGGCGAGCGTGAGCAGGGGCGTGGCTTCGGGCGTGGGCGTGGACCGTGTCATCGCCCCAGTGTCCCCCATCCACGTCCCCCATCCACCGCTGAAAAACCCCACCTCCAGCCCGACCTGAGTAATAATCACTTACACCAGTCACTCATTACATCGCCTGGAGGCGGCCTTGCCGTTCGAGAGCACCGAAGACGCCGTACGAGCCTGGGTCCACGGGTGGGTCGTATCCCGCGGAGCCGCCGAACCGGCGGATCAGCCCTGGGGATTCACCGTCGAGGTCGGCCGGCCCGGGGAGGTCGCCCGGCATGTCCTGACCGCCGCCGACGAGGCGACCGTGCGGAAGCTGGCCGAGAGCAGCCCTGCCGGTGTCGCGCTGAAGGCGTGCGTTCCGGCACCGGTGCTGGCGGCGTGGCTGCCGGACGGGTGGCGGCTGCTGGACGGTCACGACTCCCTCATGGCCGTCTCCCTCGGCCGCCTCGCGGCCCCGCCCGCGCCGGCCGACGGCTACCGGCTGAGCCGCTGGCACCGGGCCGGGGTCACCCGGGTGCTGGTGCGGGCCGCCGACGGGGGCTTCGCGGCGCGTGGGCAGATCGCCGTCGCCGGGGCCACCGCCACCGTCGACCAGGTGGAGACCGATCCGGCCCATCAGCGCCGGGGGCTCGGGCGTGTGGTGATGGGGGCGCTCGCCGAGGCCGGGGCCGAGCAGGGCGCGAGGGCCGCGGTGCTGGGCGCCACCGCGCAGGGACGGGCGCTGTACGAGAGCCTGGGCTGGCGCGTGCTCGCCCCGCTGAGTGCCGCCGCGATACGGACCGACGGCTGAGGGCACCGGCGAGGACGGCTCAGCGGGTCGAGGCGGTTGCCTGGCGGCAGATCAGGAGGAGGGCGCGGTCGTCGTTGACGTCCTTCGCCACCGCCTCGATCAGATGCCAGGCGGCGCCGTGGAAGCCGCCGGCGACATAGCGGTCGGCCTCGCCGGTCAGACGGTCTATGCCCTCGACGATGTCCCGGTCGGAGGTCTCCACCAGGCCGTCCGTGAAGAGCATCAGGACGTCGCCCGGGCGCAGCGAGCCCTTCACGGGATCGAACTGGGCACCGTCGTACACCCCGAGCAGCGGGCCCTCGGCGGCCTTCGCCTCCCAGCGTCCGCTGCCGGCGGAGAGCTGGAGCCCTGGCGGATGGCCCGCGGTGTACAGCTCGTAGTCCCCGGAGTCGAGGTCCAGGACGAGGTGGATGGAGGTGGCGAAGCCCTCGTCCCAGTCCTGGCGCAGGAGGTAGCCGTTCGCGGCGGGAAGGAAGGCGTGCGGGGGCAGGGAGCCGAGCAGGCCGCCGAAGGCGCCGGACAGGAGCAGGGCGCGGGAGCCGGCGTCCATGCCCTTGCCGGAGACGTCCGTGAGCACGACCTCCAGGGTGCGGCCGCCGTTCGTACGGGCCGCGACGACGAAGTCGCCGGAGAAGGACTGGCCGCCGGCCGGCCGCAGTGCCATCTCCTGGTGCCAGCCCTGCGGCAGCTTGGGCAGCTTGCTCTGCACCCGGATCCGCTCGCGCAGGTCGAACAGCATGGTGCCGCCGCGCCGCCAGGGCACGCCGACCCGGCTGCGGAACTGGGCCGTGAGCAGGCCGAAGAAGCCGCAGGCCGCCACGACGAGGACCACGCCGGGGGTCACGCGCGACGGCCCTTCCGTGTACGGGCCGAGGCGTACCGACTCCACGATCAGGGCCGTGGCCCCGGCCGCGTACAGGCCGAGCAGGCTCGCCGGGCGCAGCAGCAGGCCGCCGGCGATGATCGGCAGCACCAGGGCGGCCGGGGAGCACCACACCGAGTCGACCAGGGTCATGCCCATGAGGACGGGGATGGTCAGCAGCAGTCCGGCGAAGGCGATCCAGTCGGAGCCGTCGCCGCGGAAGTAGTCCACGGCGCTTCTGCGCAGGCCGGTGCGGACCCGGTGCCACTGCATCTTCCACCGGGCCGTGAACGTCTCGGCCTTCGCGCGCCGCTCTCGTCCTGCTGCCATCAGTTCGGGACCCTATCCATCGGACCGGCTGCTTGGCACGGGAGGTCCCACTTGTCCCCCGTGCGGGGCTGCACTTCACAGCCGGTCCTCACAGTGAACGGCACGCGCGGCCACCGCGCTGCCGCCCCGGACAAATTCGCTGGCTCGTCCCGCACCGCCTTGATAGGCATGGCTCATGGGGACAGAGCGGACGGAACGCGCTTCCGAGTTGACGGTGTTGCGGCCGGCGGACTTCGACCGCTGGTGGGACGGCCTGGTCCGGGCCTTCGGCGGGGTCGCCGCGGCCGAGGAGCGCGAACTGGACCGCTCGCTCACGGAGTTCGACCGCTCGCTGGCCGTCCGGGACGGGGACGAGATCGTCGGTACGGCGGGGGCGTTCAGCTTCCGGATGACCGTGCCGGGCGGGGCCGGGGTGCCCGCCGCGGGGGTCACCATGGTGAGCGTGGCCGCGACGCACCGGCGGCGCGGGGTGCTGACCTCGATGATGCGGCGCCAGCTGGACGACGTGCGGGAGTGGGGCGAGCCGCTGGCCGTGCTGACCGCCTCCGAGCCGGCGATCTACGGCCGTTTCGGATACGCCGCCGCGATCCACCAGCTGCACGCCGAGATCGACACGAGCCGGGTGACCCTGGACGTGCCGGCCGGCACCGACGACGTACGACTGCGGTACGCGAATCCGGCCGACGTGCTCGCCGAGTGCGAGGCGGTGTTCGCGGAGCTGGTGCCGCGGCGGCCCGGCATGCTGGCCCGGCAGCCCGGCTGGGAGCGGGTGGGGCTCCTCGACCCGGAGAGCGAGCGGGACGGGGCGTCGGCCCTGCAGTGCGTGGTCGCCGAGCGGGACGGGCGGGTCACGGGGTACGCCCGGTTCCGTACCAAGCTGGGCTGGTCGCCGAGCGGACACGACGGCACGGTGTCGCTGGACGACCTCTGCGCCCTCGATCCCGCGAGCGACGCGGCGCTGTGGCGGTTCCTGTTCGGCATCGACCTGATGTCGACGCTGCGGACGGTACGCGGGCGGCCGCTCGACGACGCCTGGCAGTACCTGGTCTCCGACATCCGGCGCTGCCGGACGCAGGTGCGGGACATGGGGTACGTCCGTCTCGTCGACGTCGGTACGGCGCTCGCGGCGCGCACCTATCAGGCGCCGGTGGACGTGGTGTTGGAGGTGGACGACGCCTTCTGCCCCTGGAACGCGGGGCGTTGGCGGCTGAGCGGGGACACCAAGGGGGCGTCCTGCGAGCGTACGACCGATGCGGCCGAGCTCGCCCTGTCCGTACGGGAGCTGGGCGCGGCCTATCTCGGCGGGGTGACCCTGCTGTCGCTGGCGGCGGCCGGGCGGGTGCGGGAGCTGCGGCCGGGAGCGCTGGCGGCGGCATCGGTGGCGTTCGGCTCACCGGTGGCCCCGTGGCTGCCGCACGGCTTCTAGATCACCGCTGCTGACAGCTGGGGCACCAGAAGAGGTTGCGGGCGGCGAGGTCGGCGGTGCGGATCTCGTCGCCGCAGATGTGACAGGACTGGGTGGCCCGGCGGTAGACGTACACCTCGCCGCCGTGGTCGTCCACGCGGGGTGGCCGGCCCATGGCTTCCGGGGTGTGCTCGGGCCGGACGGTGTCGATGCGATTGTTCCGGACGCCCTCGCGCATCAGCGCGACGAGATCGCCCCAGAGGGCGTCCCACTCGGTGGGGGTGACGTCCTTGCCCGCCCGGTACGGGTCGATGCCGTGCCGGAAGAGGACCTCGGCGCGGTAGACGTTGCCGACGCCGGCGACGATCTTCTGGTCCATCAGCAGGGCGGCGATCGTCGTACGGCTGCGGGAGATCCGCCGGTACGCGGCGCTCGGCTCGGCGTCCTCGCGCAGCGGGTCGGGGCCGAGGCGGGCGTGTATGGCGCGCTTCTCCTCGTCCGTGATCAGCGCGCAGGTCGTCGGGCCGCGCAGGTCGACGTGGGCGGTGTCGTTGACGAGGCGGAGGCGGACGGTGTCGGTGGGCGGGGGTGCGGGGGTGCCGCCGAAGCCGACCTTGCCGAAGAGGCCGAGGTGGATGTGGACCCAGTCGGTGTCGCGGAAGCGGAGGAAGAGGTGCTTGCCGTGGGCTTCGGTGGCCGTGAGCTCCGCGCGGTCCAGGAGGGCGGCGGCGTCGGAGAACTTGCCCTGCGGGCTGCTGACGCGGGGAGCGGTCCCCTGGAATCGCCGGGCGTAGTCCTGCGCCAGCCGATGGATGGTGTGCCCTTCCGGCAAGGCTGAGCTGTCCTTTCGTACCTGTCGCCCGCCCGCCCACCTGACTCGGCGAGCGGGCGGGCGGGCCAGGCCTGGGCTAGTCCTGCGGGTGGTGGGCCGGGATCGGGGGGAGGTCGCCGGTCGTCTCGTACGCCGAGAGCATGTCGATGCGGCGGATGTGGCGCTCGTCACCCGAGAAGGGGGTGTTGAGGAAGGTCTCGACGAACTTCGTCGCCTCCTCCTGCGTGTGCATGCGCGCGCCCACCGCCACCACGTTGGCGTTGTTGTGCTGGCGGCCCAGCGACGCGGTCTCCTCGCTCCAGGCCAGCGCCGCCCGCACGCCCTCGACCTTGTTCGCGGCGATCTGCTCCCCGTTGCCGGAGCCGCCGATCACGATGCCGAGGGACTCGGGGTCCGCGGCCGTACGCTCCGCCGCGCGGAGGCAGAAGGGCGGGTAGTCGTCCTGGGCGTCGTAGATGTGCGGCCCGCAGTCGACGGGCTCGTGCCCCGCCGCCTTGAGCCACTCGACGAGGTGGTTCTTGAGTTCGTAGCCCGCATGGTCGGAGCCGAGATACACGCGCATGCCATGAGTGTGACACGCCTGATCCAGGGCAGCAGCCTCGGGTGTCGGCGCACGAGAGATGGCCTGAAACTGTGAGGGAGACCATAGAACCTCAAGGGAACCTCAAGTAACGATCCCGTTTCAGAGGTTCCCGAATCCGTTCGCCTCGGATTCACTGGACCGACTCGTACACCGCTCGTGCGAGCCGCTCCACCTGGCGTAAAGGAAACCGTCCATGACCCCTGGTTCGGGCCTCCAAGCAGGACTCAAGAACCGCCACCTGACGATGATCGCGATCGGTGGTGTGATCGGAGCCGGCCTCTTCGTCGGTTCCAGTTCCGGAATCGCTACCGCGGGACCGGGCATCCTCCTGTCGTACGCACTCGTCGGCACGCTCGTCGTCCTCGTGATGCGGATGCTGGGCGAGATGTCCGCCGCAAACCCCACCTCCGGCTCCTTCTCCGCGCACGCCGACCGTGCCCTCGGCCGCTGGGCCGGCTTCTCCATCGGCTGGCTGTACTGGTTCTTCTGGGTCGTCGTGCTGGCCGTCGAGGCCACCGCGGGCGCCAAGATCCTCGCGGGCTGGGTCCCGGCCGTCCCCCAGTGGGGCTGGGCGCTCATCGTGATGACCGTGCTGACCGCGACCAACCTGGTCTCCGTCGGCTCCTACGGCGAGTTCGAGTTCTGGTTCGCCGGGATCAAGGTCGTGGCGATCGGCGCGTTCATCGTCGTCGGCCTGCTCGCCATTTTCGGCGTGCTGCCGGGTGTGCACACCGACAAGGCGTCCTTCGCCAATCTGACGAGCCACGGCGGCTTCCTGCCGCACGGGCCCGGCACCATCCTCACCGGTGTGCTGCTCGTCGTCTTCTCCTTCATGGGCAGCGAGATCGCGACGCTGGCGGCCGGCGAGTCGGAGGACCCGCAGCGCGCGGTCACCAAGTCCACCAACAGCATCATCTGGCGGATCGGCGTCTTCTACCTCGGCTCGATCCTCGTCGTGGTCTCGCTGCTGCCGTGGAACGACCCCTCCATCAAGAAGGAGGGCTCCTACGTCGCCGCGCTGGACTCGCTCGGCATCGCGCACGCCGGCGAGATCATGAACGTGATCGTGCTGACGTCGGTGCTGTCCTGTCTCAACTCCGGCCTCTACACGGCCTCCCGCATGGCGTTCTCGCTCGGCGAGCGCGGTGACGCCCCGAAGGTCTTCGCCCGCACCACCGCCCGCGGTGTGCCGATGGCGGCGATCCTGGCGTCGGTCGTCTTCGGCTTCGTGGCGGTCTTCTTCAACTACGCCTACCCGGACACCGTCTTCCTCTTCCTGGTCAACTCCTCCGGTGCGGTGGCCCTGTTCGTGTGGCTGGTCATCTGCTTCTCGCAGCTGCGGATGCGGAGGATCATCCTGCGGGAGGCCCCGGAGAAGCTCGTCGTGCGGATGTGGCTGTACCCGTACCTGACCTGGATCACGGCCGGCTTCATCGTCTTCGTCCTCGGCTACATGCTGACGGACACGGAGGGCGAGAGCAGCGGCCGTACGACCGTGCTGCTGTCGGTCGGGGTGGCCGCGGTCGTGGTCGTGATCGCCCTGGTGAAGCAGAAGGTCGAGGCGGGCCGTGGGGCGGGCGAGCCCGCCGTCGAGGCGGCCGAGAAGGTCACCACCGGCTGAGGCGGCGAGCCGAACCGCGCATCATGGCCGCATAGCCTGACGGAACCTGTCAGGATATGCGGCCATGGTGCATTCCATGACCTACACGGACGACGAGCCGGATCCGCCCTTCCTGCGCCCCGGAGAGGCCGGCTACGACGACGAACTCGCCGGTTTCCAGCTCGGTTTCACCCAGCGGCCCGCGCTGATCGCACCGGTCCGCTCGACGGCCGGCGTGGTCGCCGCCGTACGTCACGCGGCCGCCGGGGGCCTGCCCGTCGGGGTGCAGGCGAGCGGGCACGGGCTGCCCGGCGGCTCCGCGGGCGGGCTGCTCGTCTCCACCCGGCGGATGGACGGGGTCCGCGTCGATCCCGAGGCTCGTACCGTGCGTGTGCAGGCGGGGGTGCGCTGGGGGCAGGTGGCCGCGGCGGCCGAGCCGTACGGACTGGCGCCGCTCAACGGATCGGCCCCGGGCGTGGGCGCGGTGTCGTACACCCTGGGCGGCGGACTCGGCATCCTGGCCCGCGAGTTCGGGTACGCGGCCGACCATGTGCGGTGGCTGGAGCTCGTCACCGCCGACGGCGAGCCACGCCGTGTCACCCCGGACTCCGACCCCGAGCTGTACTGGGCGCTGCTCGGCGCCGGGCACACCCTCGGTGTCGTCACGGAGCTGGAGATCGGGCTCGTCCCGGTGCGCACGCTGTACGGCGGCTCGCTCGCCTTCGACGGGCGGGTGGTGGACCCGGCGGCCGTGCTGGGGGCGTACGAGGCCTGGACGCGGACCGTGCCGGACGGGCTGACCTCGTCCTTCGCCGCCGTACCGTACCCGGATCTGCCCGCGCTGCCCCCGCATCTGCGCGGTAGGTACGTCGTCTCGGTCCGGGTCGCCTACACGGGTGACGACGGGGAGGCGCTCGTCGCTCCGCTGCGCCGGCTCGGGCCGGTGCTGTCGGACTCGCTGCGCGTGATGCCGTACGCCGAGAGCCACACCATCCACAGCGACCCGGACACCCCGCACGCCTACTACGGCGACAGCGCGGTGCTGGCGGGCCTGGACGTCGGGCGGGCCGGGGAGCTGCTGCGGATGACCGGGCCGGGCGCGGCGGACGCGATGTGCGTCGTGCAGATCAACCATCTCGGCGGGGCGCTCGCCCGGCCGGCGCCGAACGCGGTGCCGTGGCGTGCGGGCCGGTTCCTGGTGCGGTTGCTGACCGTCGGGGAGCGGGAGCCGGCGCGGGCGCTGCTGGACCCGGCGTTCGCGCTGCTGGCCGAGGACACCCTGGGACGGTCGCTCAACTTCGCCTTCGGGGCGGGCGACCGGGGTGCGGGGCTGTACGACCCCGATACGACGAAGAGGCTCGCCCGGGTCAAGGAGCAGTACGACCCGGCGAACCTCTTCCGCAGGAACTACGGCGTCTGAGCGGTCCTGGCGAAGCCGGCCGCGGTTCGGCAGCGCGCCCAAGGGGCGCGGGGCTGTGTCGACATGCGGCTCCGCCGCACTTCCCGCGGAGCGCTCAGCGCTTGTTCGCGAACTTCCAGGCGGTGGGCAGCGCGCCCATCGCCAGGGCGGCCTTGAGGGCGTCGCCGATCAGGTACGGGGTGAGGCCCGCGGCGACGGCCTGGGAGGCGGACAGGTGGGCCGCCAGGGCGAGGTACGGCACGCCGACCGCGTAGATGATGGCCTCGCCGAGGATCATCGCGCCCGCCATGCGCAACGGGGAGCGGTCGGCGCCGCGCCGGGCCAGAGCGCCGACGGCCGCCGAGGCGAGCAGCATGCCGATGATGTAGCCGAAGGAGACCATGCCGGCACCGGAGGCGCCGCCCGCGAACCACGGCACCCCGGCCACGCCGGCGAGCGCGTACAGCGCGAGCGAGAGGAAGCCGCGGCGGGCGCCGAGCGTGGTGCCGACGAGCAGCGCGGCGAAGGTCTGGCCGGTCACCGGCACCGGGGAGTGCGGCACCGGGACGGCCACCTGGGCCGCGATGCCGGTGAGCACGGCGCCGCCGATGACGAGGGCCGCGTCGCGGACGCGGGACGCGGGGAGCAGGTCGGCGAGGACTGCGCCGGGGCGCGCGATTGCGGTGGCGGTGCTCATGGGGACTCCGCGGGGTGGTGTGGACACGTCGGGACTCCGTGACGCTATCCCAGCGACCTGGAGCCGATCACCGTCGGCGCTCGACAAAGGGTCGAACGGCGCCTTCGTGACCTTCGCACAAAGAGCGCCGCTCACACGCGGTCGGGCGTGATACCGGTCACTGAGGTGAAGACGCTCAGCTCACTTTCCGGCCTCTGCCGGCAGAGGATCCCGACTGTAGGTTCCCGCCAAAGCCCCGTGGGGATCGTCTCGCCCGTCGGTCGCCGTCTGGGCAGCGCGGGGGCGCTTTGCTAGCTTCGACCGCATGGTTGCCCAGGCCCGGTACCTCACCTCGCGTCGCTACGTCGACCTGCGACGCCAGGGCACGGCCACCTGTCGCCGCCCGGGGTAGGGGCGGGCTCTTCGGCACGCTCCGCCTTCCGAGACGTGTCGGCCCCGTTCCTCAAGGACGGTTCTCCATGCCCCGTACCGCGGTGTCCACCCTTGACTCGCCCGTTCCGCGTGCCGCCGACCACGACCGGCGGCGCACCAGCGCCAGTGTCGTCCTGCGGTCCGTGCTGGAGCACGGACCGGTGGCGCGCAGCACCATCGCCCGGCTGACCGGGCTGTCGCCGGCGTCGGTGACCGAGCACTGTGCGCGGCTCGCCGGGCTCGGCCTGATCCGGGAGTCCGCGGCCCCGCGCCGGTCGAACGGGGTCGGCCGGCCGCATGTCCCCGTCGACCTGGACGAGTCGGGCTTCCTGGTCGGCGGGGTGCATGTGGCCGTGCCGTACACGACGGTCGCGCTGCTGGATCTGCGCGGCCGGGTGGTGGCCCGGCGAGAGCTGAAGCACGAACACACCGAGCCCGGCCGGGTGCTGGCGCGGGCGGCCGAGGGGCTCGCGGGGCTGCTCGCCGAAGTGCCGGGCCGCCGGGCGCTCGGGGTCGGGGTGGCCGTCGGCGGCTGGGTGGACCGGGAGACGGGCAGCGTGGTCGAGCACGAGCTGCTGGGCTGGCGGGAGGTACCGGTGCGGGAGCTGCTCGGCGCCCGCACCGGGCTGCCGGTCCATGTGGACGGGCACGCGCGGGCGTTGGTGAACGGGGAGCGGCTGTTCGGGCGGGCCCGGGGCAGCGGGAGCGTGCTGCATCTGTTCGTGGGCAATGTGGTCGACGCGGCCTTCGCCACCCATGACGAGGTGCACCACGGGCCGCGTTCGGCGGCCGGGGCGATCGCGCATCTGCCGGTGCCGGGCGGCACCGAGCCGTGCCCGTGCGGCCGCACCGGCTGCCTTCAGGCGGAGCTGAGCGAGCGCACGTTGTGCCGGCGGGCCCGGGCGGCCGGGGTGATCGACTCGGTGAATCCGATGCATGTGGTGGCCGCGGCGGCGGCCGGGGACGCGGTGTCCCGGCGACTGCTCGTGGAGCGGGCCCGGATGACGGGGCGGGCCGCCGGGCTGCTGCTGGACGTGCTCAATCCGGAGACCGTCGTCGTCACCGAGGTCGGGATCATCCACTTCGAGGACTGCCTCGCCGCACTCAGGGAAGCGGCGGGAATACGGCGTGCGGCGGCCGTCATGCCGACGAGTTTCCCGGATTCCGTGCTGGCGGTGGCGGGCGGTTCGGTGGCGCTCGACGTGCTGTACCGGGATCCGCTGGGCGCGTCACCTGAGGGTATTTAATTCAGAAACTCCGAATGTTGACAGGCATCAGTCGCGGACAGGAACATCCTGGTCATGAGCCTTCTTACGAGCTGTCGCATCCTTTGTTGCTGACGCGTTGCCGCGCGTGAAGCGCGTGTTTCCGGCTCGCTGCTCTTCTCTTTCGTCCGGTCTGTGACTCCGGAATTCCTCCTGCCTTCCCCCTCTTTTCCTTCGGGGAGATCTCGCATGCACCGTCGTGTTTTTCTCGCTTCTTTGCTGGGCACGTCCGCCGCGGCCGTGGGCCTCAGCGGCTGCGCCAAGGGTGATGCCTCCGCCGCCGTCAAGGGCGCCGCCACCAAGCCGCTCGCCGACAAGGTCCCGGCCGGGACCAGTCTGAAGATCGCCTCCTATCTGGGGCAGCAGCAGCTGCAGTTCAGGCTGGCGAAGCTGCCCGAGCTGCCGTTCACCGTGTCGAACTGGCTGAACATCGGCGCCGGTCCGGATGTCATCAACGCCTTCCGCGCGGGGTCCCTGGACCTCGCCAACAATGCGGGCATCCCGCCGATCCAGGCGCACTACCAGGGCTACGCCGCGAAGATCGTGGCGATCGACATCACCCGCAAACCCAACTACCTCTTCGCCACCAGGCCCGGCAGCGACATCCACACCGTCGACGACTTCAAGGGCAAGCGGCTCGCCTTCTCGCAGGGCCAGGCGCAGGGTGTCGTCCTGCTGCGCGCCCTGAAACAGGCGGGCCTGAAGTACGACGACGTGAAGCTGGTCCCGCTGACCAGCAACCAGTTCTTCACCGCGCTCCAGTCGGGACAGGTCGACGTGGCCCCGCTCGCCATCAGTCAGGCCCCCGCGTATCTGAAGCAGTACGCGGCGAAGGGCGCGCGAAGCATCCCCACCGACGTCGTCGACCTGCTCAACCTGCTGTGGGCCCCGCAGTCCGTGCTGAACGACCCCGCGAAGGCCGCCGCGATCGCCGCGTACATCCCGCAGTGGGCCCAGGGCCTGGTGTGGCAGTACGAGCACCCTGACGTGTGGAACGAGGAGTTCTACGTCAAGACGCAGAACCTGACCCTCCAGCAGGCACAGGGCATCTCCAAGCTCGCCAACAAGCCGCTGTTCCCGCCCCGTTGGGACGAGGCGATCACGTGGGAGCAGGAGACGGCCGATCTGCTCGCCGAGGGCGGCTTCGTGAAGAAGTTCGACGTCTCCTCGCTCTTCGACCACCGCTTCGAGGCGATCGCCGCCCGGGCCGTACCCGAGGAGTACCGGAAATGACCGCCGTGACCACGACGACCGCCGTCCCGGCGGCCCGGGCCGGAGAACTTCCCCAGGTCCGGCGGCGCCGGCTCTCCCCCGGCCGCCGGCTGCCCGCCGCCCGGCTGGTCGGCCCGCTCGTCGTTCTCGCCCTGTGGGCCGCCGCCTCCGCCGCCGGAACCCTCGACACGGGTGCCGTCCCGGCGCCCTGGACGGTGCTGCGCACGGCCGGTCATCTGTGGACCGACGGCACGCTGCCCACCGACGTCCTGACCTCCCTGAAGCGGGCCGGGTACGGCTTCGCGATCGGACTGGCCGCCGGGGTGCTGCTCGCACTCGTCTCCGGGCTCAGCCGGACCGGGGAGGCGCTGATCGACGGGACCGTGCAGCTCAACCGGGCGATCCCGACCCTCGGCCTGATCCCGCTGTTCATCCTCTGGCTGGGCATCGGCGAGACGTTCAAGGTCGCCATCATCGCGATCGTCGTCTACATCCCGGTCTATCTGAACACCCATGCCGCGCTGGCCGGCATCGACAGCCGGTACGTCGAACTCGCCGAGGTGCAGGGCCTGTCGAGGCTCTCCTTCGTCCGGCAGGTCGTGATCCCCGGCGCGCTGCCCGGATTCTTCGTGGGACTCCGGCTCGGCGTGACCAGCTCCTGGCTGGGCCTGGTGGTGCTGGAGCAGATCAACGCCACCAGCGGCCTCGGCTATCTGATGTTCCAGGCGCAGAACTACGGCCAGACCGACGTGATCCTGGTCGGTCTGCTGATCTACGGCG
Organism: Streptomyces sp. CoH27; assembly: GCF_020181035.1. Taxonomy (GTDB): domain Bacteria; phylum Actinomycetota; class Actinomycetes; order Streptomycetales; family Streptomycetaceae; genus Streptomyces; species Streptomyces camelliae. The sequence continues at coordinate 18,655 of NZ_JAIQYY010000024.1, read as the reverse complement.
TCTTCGGCCTGGTCTCCGACAGCGCGGTCCGGATCGTCGAACGGAGGGTGCTGTCGTGGCGCCGCACACTGAGCAGCTGACCCGCCCCACCGTACAACTCGCCGGCCTGACAAGGTCGTTCGGCGACCGAACGGTCCTCGACGGCATCGATCTCGAACTGCCCGCCGGACAGTTCACGGCCCTGCTCGGGCACAGCGGTTCGGGCAAGTCCACGCTGCTGCGGGCGATCGCCGGGCTCGACCACGGAGTCGCGGGCGGCGGGCGGCTCACCGCGCCGGAGCGCGTCTCGGTCGTCTTCCAGGACTCCCGGCTGCTGCCCTGGCGCCGGGTGCTGGACAACGTGCTGCTGGGCACGGCCGGCGAAGACGCCGAGGAACGGGGCCGGGCCGCGCTGGCGGAGGTCGGGCTGAAGGGGCGCGAGCGGGCCTGGCCGGGCGAGCTGTCCGGCGGCGAGGCCCAGCGGGCCGCGCTGGCCCGCTCCCTGGTCCGCGAGCCCGAACTGCTCCTGGCCGACGAGCCGTTCGGCGCCCTGGACGCACTGACCCGGATCAAGATGCACAACCTGCTGCGCGACCTCTGGCAGCGCCACCGCCCGTCCGTGCTGCTGGTCACCCACGACGTGGACGAGGCGATCGTGCTCGCCGACCGCGTCCTCGTCCTCGACCGGGGCCGCATCGGCCTCGACCTGACCATCGACCACCCCCACCCTCGCTCCTACCGCGAGCCGGTGCTGGGCGAATACCGCGAGCGGCTGCTGGCCGCGCTGGGTGTCACGGAGGACCACACATGACGGAGAGAAGACTCCACCTCAACGCGTTCCTGATGAACACCGGCCATCACGAGGCCTCCTGGCGGCTGCCGGAGAGCGATCCGTACGCGCACGTCGATCTGCGGCACTACGTGCGGCTCGCCGAGATCGCCGAGCGCGGCACCTTCGACTCGCTCTTCCTCGCCGACGGCCCCCAGCTGTGGGGCAACCTCGCGCAGCGCCCGGCCGGCGCCCTGGAACCGCTGACCCTGCTGACCGCGCTGGCGACGGCCACCGAGCACATCGGCCTGATCGCGACCGCGTCCACCTCCTACAACTCCCCCTACAACCTGGCCCGCGCGTTCGCCTCGCTGGACATCATCAGCGGCGGCCGGGCCGGGTGGAACGTCGTCACCACGGCGGGAGCCGAGGCCGCCCGGAACTTCGGGCTCGACGCCGAGCCGGCGCACGCGGAGCGGTACGCCCGCGCGGCCGAGTTCCTCGACGTGGCTCTGAAGTTGTGGGACAGCTGGGAGGACGACGCGATCGTCGCCGACAAGGCGGCCGGCGTCTGGGGCGACGACAGCAAGATCCATCCGCCCCGGCACCGAGGCACGTACTTCGGCGTCGCCGGTGCCCTCAACGTGCCGCGCACGCCCCAGGGGTACCCGCTGCTCGTGCAGGCGGGGTCCAGCGAGGACGGCAAGGCCTTCGCGGCCCGGTACGCGGAGGCGGTCTTCACCGCGCAGCAGACCCTCGCCGGCGCCCAGGCCTTCTACGCCGACCTCAAGTCCCGTACGGAGCGGGCGGGCCGGGACCCCGGACACCTCAAGGTGCTGCCCGGGATCGTGCCCGTACTCGGCTCGACGGAGGCCGAGGCGCGGGCGGCGGAGCGGCTGCTGGAGGACCACATCGTGTACGACCACGGGGTGGCCAGGCTGGAGAGCCTGCTGCAACTTCCGTCCGGAACCCTGGAGTTGGATGCCCGGCTCCCCGCCGAGCTGCCGCCCGAGTCCGCCATCGAGGGCGCCAAGAGCCGCTACACGCTGGTCGTGGAGCTGGCCCGGCGCGAGCGGCTCACCGTCCGGCAGCTGATCGGGCGGCTCGGCGGCGGGCGCGGCCATCTCACCTTCGCCGGGACGCCCGAGCAGGTCGCCGACCAGATCGAGGCCTGGTTCACGCAAGGAGCCGCCGACGGCTTCAACATCATGCCCGCCGTGCTGCCCTCGGGCCTCGACGCCTTCGTCGAGCACGTCGTACCGCTCCTGCGCGCCCGCGGCCTGTTCCGCACCGAGTACGACGGCCGCCGCACCCTCCGCGAGCGCTACGGCCTCCCCCGCCCCGCCAACCAGTACCTGACCCCGGCCCCCGCCCTCGTCTGACCTCATCCGAAAGGAACCGCCATGTCCATCGAGATCACCAAGGTCACCGCCCGCATCGGCGCCCGCGTGTCCGGCGTCGACATCACCCGCCCCCTCGCCCCGGAGGAGGTCACCGCGATCCGTGAGGCGCTGGGCGTCCACAAGGCGCTCGTCTTCGAGGCGGGCGACCTGGACGACGCCGGCCAGCAGGCCTTCGCCCGCCACTTCGGGGATCTGACCACCGCGCATCCGACGGTCGGCGCGGTCGACGGCGCGCCGAACGTGCTGCCCGTGGACAGCGAGCGGGGCCGGGCCAACCACTGGCACACCGACGTCACCTTCGTCCTCAACCCGCCGCAGGCCAGCACCCTGCGCTCGATCACGATCCCGCCGTACGGCGGCGAGACCCTGATCGCGAACGCGGCCGCCGCCTACCGCGATCTGCCCGAGCCGCTGCGCCGCTTCGCCGACACCCTGTGGGCCGAGCACACCAACGACTACGACTACGCGGTGCCGGACGAGGAGGTCGACGAGGAGCGGGCGGCCCAGCGCGCCCAGTTCACGTCCATCACGTACCGCACCGCGCACCCGGTGGTCCGCGTCCACCCGCTGACCGGCGAACGCGGTCTGTTCATCGGCGGGTTCGCGCAGCGGATCGTGGGCCTGTCCACCGGTGAGTCCCGCAAGGTGCTCGACCTCCTCCAGGCGTACGTCACCCGCCCGGAGAACGTCCTGCGCCACCGCTGGGCGGAGCGCGAGCTGGTCCTGTTCGACAACCGGATCACCCAGCACTACGCGATCGACAACTACGACGGACAGCCGCGCCGGCTGCACCGGGTGACCGTCGCCGGTGACGTCCCGGTGGGCATCGAGGGCAAGGAGAGCTACTCGATCGAGGGCGACGCCTCGCACTACACGCCGGTGCTCGCAGCCGCGTAACCGATCGTTCACCCTGCGTACGACAGGTGTCCGGATAGTGGGCGGCCCGTCGGCCTGAGCGGACGGGCCGCCCACACTGGCGGGGTTTTTACCCACCCATGACAGGGGGAGAGCCGCGCCCATGCCCGCACCGGAACCGACGACCGAGACGCCGCCCCAGCAACAGCGACAGGACGGTGCCTCCCTCTCGCACGGCCTCAAGCAGCGCCATCTGTCGATGATCGCCCTCGGCGGGGTGATCGGCGCGGGCCTGTTCGTCGGCTCGGGTGCGGGCATCGCCGCCGCCGGCCCGTCGATCGTGATCGCCTACACGGTCTCCGGCCTGCTGGTGATGCTGGTGATGCGGATGCTGGGCGAGATGTCGGCCGCGTACCCGTCCTCGGGCTCCTTCTCGGCGCACGCCGAGCGGGCGATCGGCCCCTGGGCGGGCTTCGCCGCCGGCTGGTCCTTCTGGATCCTGCTGTGCACGGCCGTCGGCCTGGAGGGCATCGGCGCGGCCCACATCGTCTCCGGCTGGGTGCCCGGCACGCCCGAGTGGCTGTGGGTGGCACTGTTCATGGTCGTCTTCTGCGGCACGAACCTGGCCGCCGTCCGTAACTTCGGCGAGTTCGAGTTCTGGTTCGCCACGCTGAAGGTCGGCGCGATCTCCCTCTTCCTGATCCTCGGCGTGCTGGCCATCGCGGGCGTCCTGCCCGGCACGGACGCGCCCGGCACCGCCAACCTGTCCGACTTCTTCCCGCACGGCAGCAACGGGCTGATCATCGGCCTGCTCGCGTCCGTCTTCGCCTACGGCGGCCTGGAGACGGTCACCATCGCGGCGGCCGAGTCGGAGAACCCGGTGCGGGGCGTGGCGTCCGCCGTCCGCACGGCCATGTGGCGCATCGCCCTCTTCTACATCGGCTCGATGGCGGTCGTGGTCACCCTGGTCCCGTGGAACTCGGCGGAGGTCGTCACCAAGGGCCCGTACGTCGCCACGCTCGACCACCTGGGCATCTCCGGCGCGGGCCGGCTGATGAACGTGGTCGTCCTGGTCGCCCTGCTCTCCGCGATGAACGCCAACATCTACGGTGCCTCGCGCATCGCCTACTCCCTGGTCGACCGCGGCCAGGGCCCGAAGGCGCTGGCGAAGCTGTCCGGCGGGGTCCCGCGCATCGCGGTCCTGACCTCCTCCGTGCTGGGCTTCGTGTGCGTGCTGCTCAGCTACTGGCGGCCGGACGACATCTTCAAGTGGCTGCTGAACATGATCGGCGCGGTCATCCTGGTCGTCTGGATCTTCATCGCGGTCTCCCAGCTCCTGCTGCGCCGCCGCATCGAGCGCGAGAGCCCCGAGAAGCTGGTCGTGCGCATGTGGGCGTTCCCGGTCCTCACCTGGGTCGCCCTGGCGGGCATGGCCGCGATCTTCGTCCTGATGGCCCGCGAGGCGGACACGCGGGTGCAGCTGTACTTCACCGGCGGGATGACCGCGGCCCTGGCAGCCGTGGGGTACGGATGGCAGAAGGTGCGGGCCAAGAGCGGCTGACGCCCACACCGGCACCGGAACGGCCCCCGCGTACGACACGCGGGGGCCTTTCTGTTGCCCTGACACTCTTGTTGCTAGCCTGCACTTGCAAGTAACTTGCAATAAGGTAACGGCCCGCAGGACGGCGGCGGGGAGCCGCTCGCCGCCGACGGGGTAGGTGAGCCGGTCGAGAGAACGTCCTGCCTCGTGATCGTCTTCTCACCCTTCACGACGGCAGGCGGAGGAACGGAAAGCCCCGTGAGGACGTGACTCACGGGGCTTTCCGCTCGCCCGGTCGGGAGGCGAGGGACGGGCGCGGGGCGCACGATGAACGTATGTCCGCCAACGACATCACACCCGGCGGCAAGGGGCGACTCGTCCGGGCTGTGGCCACGGTGGCGCTGGCCGCGTCCGCACTCCTGCCGGCCGCCGGTCACGCACCGGCCGCGCCTCAGGACGACGCGATCGCCCTGCGGACGCTCGATGACATCGTCAAGGGCGACTACACCGCCGCCACCGCCCACTTCGACGCCACCGTGCGCAGGCAGCTGCCGCCGGACGCACTGAAGCAGGCATGGAGCAACTACCAGGAGCAGTTCGGGCGTTACACGTCCCACCAGCGCCCCGAGGACGCCAAGGCCGGCGGGTTCACCGTGGTCAGGGTGCCCCTTCGCATGGAGCGCGGGCCCGGTGAGTTCCGCGTGAGCTTCGACAACGGCGGCGCCGTCTCCGGCCTGTTCTTCCTCAGGCCCGGCGTGCCGCTCTCGTAGTCACCGGTCTCGTATCCGGGCCCGCCCGCCACGGGCCTACAGGTTGCTGAAGTCCGGCCCCTGGGTCCGGGTCCGCTTGATCTCGTAGAAGCCCGGCACCGACGCCACGGCGAGCGTGCCGTCCCACAGGCGGGCCGCCTCCTCGCCCTTCGGGGCGGGGGTGACGACCGGGCCGAAGAAGGCGATCTGCTCGCCGTCGGCGCCCGGGACCGCGATGACCGGGGTGCCGACCTCCTGGCCGACCTTGTCGATGCCCTCCTTGTGGGAGGCGCGCAGCTCGGCGTCGAACTCGAAGTCCGTCTGCTCGGCGTACTCGATCAGCTCGGCGGGCAGGCCGACGTCCGCGAGGGCGCCGGCGATGGCCTCCAGGGTCGGGCCCTCACCGTTGTTGTGGATGCGGGTGCCGAGCGCCGTGTAGAGCGGGCCGAGGATGTCCTCGCCGTGCTTCTGCCAGGCGGCGGTGACCACGCGGACCGGCTGCCACGCCTTGGTCGCGAGCATGTCCCGGTACTGCTCGGGCAGCTCGTCCAGCTTGTCCTCGTTGAGGACGGCCAGGCTCATGATGTGCCAGCGGACCTCGATGTCGCGGACCTTCTCGACCTCCAGCACCCACCGGGAGGTCATCCAGGCCCAGGGGCACAGCGGGTCGAACCAGAAGTCGACGGGGGTCTTGCCGGACTCGGACATGGTTCTCCTCAGGGAACGACTCTTTTGAAACGTCAACGACAACCGCGCGGCCATGATTCCCTGCTGCCCCCTGTCAGGGGCACATGGCAGGATCGGCCCTGTCCATATGCCGAAAACCACCCGAGGAGTGCCGCCCGTGCCCGGTGAGAATCTGTCCCGCGACGAGGCCAGGGAGCGGGCCGCCCTGCTGTCGGTCGACGGATACGACGTGTTCCTGGACCTCCGGTCCGCCGTCGGCGAGGGGGACGGCGAGCCGCGCACGTTCCGCTCGGTGACCACGATCCGCTTCCGCTGCAACGAGCCGGGCGCCGCGACCTTCGCCGACCTGATCGCACCGAGCGTGACGTCGGTGTCGCTCAACGGGCGGGACCTGGACCCGGGCGAGGTCTTCGACGGCGCACGGATCGCGCTGGAGGACCTGGCGGCGGAGAACGAGCTGGTGGTGGACGCCCAGTGCGCCTACTCCCGCACCGGTGAAGGCCTGCACCGCTTCGTCGACCCCGAGGACGGCGAGGTCTACCTCTACACCCAGTACGAGCCGGCCGACGCCCGCCGCGTCTTCGCGAACTTCGAGCAGCCGGACCTGAAGGCGCCGTACCGCTTCGAGGTCCAGGCGCCCGAGGGCTGGACGGCGTGGAGCAACGGCGCGGGCGAACTGGCCGACGGGGTGTGGAAGTTCGCCGAGACCAAGCCCATCTCGACGTACATCACCTGTGTCGTGGCGGGGCCGTACCACTACGTCACCGACTCCTACACCCGTACCTTCGAGGACGGCACCAAGCTGGAGATCCCGCTCGGCGCGATGTGCCGCAAGGGGCTGGCTCCGCACTTCGACGCGGACGACGTCTTCCTGATCACCAAGCAGGGCCTGGACTTCTTCCACGACCACTTCGACTACCCGTACCCGTTCGGGAAGTACGACCAGGCGTTCGTGCCGGAGTACAACCTGGGCGCGATGGAGAACCCGGGGCTGGTGACCTTCCGCGAGGAGTACATCTTCCGCGGGAAGGTGACGCAGGCGTCGTACGAGGCGCGGGCCAACGTCGTCCTGCACGAGATGGCGCACATGTGGTTCGGCGACCTGGTCACCATGGAGTGGTGGGACGACCTGTGGCTGAAGGAGTCCTTCGCGGACTTCATGGGCTCGTTCGCGAACGTGGGCGCGACCCGCTTCACCGGCGCCTGGATCACCTTCGCCAACCGCCGCAAGGCCTGGGCGTACCGCGCGGACCAGCTGCCGTCCACGCATCCGATCACGGCGGACATCCGTGATCTGCAGGATGCCAAGCTGAACTTCGACGGCATCACCTACGCCAAGGGCGCCTCGGTGCTGAAGCAGCTGGGGGCGTACGTCGGCCAGGAGGCGTTCCTGGAGGGCGCCCGCCGCTACTTCAAGCGGCACGCGTACGGCAACACACGCCTCGGCGACCTGCTCTCGGTGCTGGGCGAGACCAGCGGCAGGGACATGTCGGCGTGGGCCGGCTCCTGGCTCCAGACGGCCGGGGTGAACTCGCTGACCCCACAGGTGCTGCTGGACGCCGGCAGCGGCCGGGTCGCCGAGCTCGCGGTCGTGCAGGAAGCCCCGGAATCGCACCCCGAGCTGCGTCCGCACCGGATCGCCGTGGGTCTGTACCGGCGTACGCCCGAGGGCTCCCTCGAACGGTACGGGCGCGTGGAGACGGACGTGGAGGGCCCGCGTACGGTCGTCGCGGAGCTGGCGGGTGCCGAGGCGCCGGACCTGGTGCTGGTCAACGACGACGACCTGACGTACTGCAAGATCCGCTTCGACGCGACCTCGCTGGACACCCTGCGCACGCACCTGGGCGCCCTGACGGATCCCCTCGCCCGGGCCCTGTGCTGGTCGGCGCTGTGGAACATGACGCGGGACGCGCTGCTGCCGGCGCGGGACTTCATCGCCCTGGTGCTGACGTTCGCGGGCCGGGAGTCGGACATCGGTGTGCTGCAGATGCTGCACGCGTGGGCGGAGTCGGCGCTGACCCACTATGCGGCGCCCGAGTGGCGGACGGCCGGTGGTGAGCTGCTGGCGGAGGGCGCGCTGCGGGAGCTGCGGGCGGCCGAGCCGGGCAGCGAGCACCAGCTGGCCTGGGCGCGGTTCTTCGCGCGCGTGGCCTCCGCCGAGCCGGACCTGAAGCTGCTGACGGACCTGCTGGACGGCACGTCGGCGATCGACGGGCTGGTGGTGGACCAGGAGCTGCGCTGGGCGTTCCTGGAACCGCTGACCGCGCACGGCGCGGCCGACGAGTCGGTGCTGGCGGCCGAACTGGCCCGGGACGACACGGCGTCCGGCAAGCGTCACCAGGTCCGCTGCCTCGCGGCCCGCCCGTCGGCGGCGGTCAAGGCGCAGGCGTGGGCGCAGGTCGTGGAGTCCGACGTGCTGTCGAACGCCCTGGTGGAGGCGACGATCGCGGGCTTCGACCAGGCCTCGCAGCGGGAGCTGACGGCGCCGTACGCCGAGAAGTACTTCGCGGTGATCGAGCGGGTGTGGGCCGAGCGGTCGATCCAGATCGGCATGGACGTCGTACGGGGCCTGTTCCCGGGGTATCAGGACCGGCCGGAGACGCTGGCGGCGACGGACGCGTGGCTGGCGGAGCACGAGGACGCGGCGCCGGCGCTGCGCCGCCTGGTGCTGGAGGCACGGGACGACCTGGCGCGGGCCCTGCGCGCACAGGAGTGCGACGCGACGGCCGGTCCGACGGCCGACGACAGCCGAGCTTTGGCCTGAGCTTGCCGGGTAGGTGACCGTTACGAAATTCGGTCAAACAGAGCCGTAACCCCTGGTCCACCCCGTTCGGACCAGGGGTTTTCGCTGCCTACTCGGCATCCGAACACCTGACCTTTAGTCCCGTCTTGTCCGCATTCCTCAACGGCCGTGTAACAGCGGTTAAAGGGGGGACGGGGCGCGGGAATCCCGACGCCATGACGCACAACACCCCGCTCTCCCCCCGCCCCCTCCGCCACCTCTCCGAGGTCCACCGCCGCGTCCTGACGACAGCTCAGCTGCGCGCCCACGGCCTGACAGCGGCCGAGGTGACCGAGCAGTGCCGCCCCGACGGCCCCTGGCAGCAGCTGCTCCCGAACGTGGTCCTCCTCCACCCCGGCCCGCCGACGAGCGAGGAGCGTCTGCACGGGGCCCTGCTGTACGCGGCCCGCGAGTCGTCGGCGCCGGGCGTCCCGCCCCAGCCGACGGCGGAGACCCCGCACGCCCCGGTCTACGCGGAGGCGATGATCACGGGCCTGGCGGCGCTGACCCTGTACGGCTTCTCGGCCACCCCGCCCCTGCTCTCCCTGGACCACATCGACGTCCTGGTCCCGCGCCAGCGCCGGCTGCGCCCCACGGGCTACGTCCGCGTCCTGCGCACTCCCGCCCTGCCGGCGCCCCGCACGGTGACCGGCCTGCCGGTCGCGCCCGTGCCCCGAGCTCTGGCGGACGCGGTCGCGGAACTGACCGACGCCGAGGCGGTACGCCGGCTGCTGACCGAGGCGGTACGCGCGGGCCACTGCGAACCGGCCGCCGTGGTACGTGAGTTGACCCAGGCCAAGCTGCTGAACCGGCCGCACGTGGTCGACGCGGTGGACTCGATCCTGGCCGAGGGCCGCTCGATCGCCGAGAACCGCCTGTACCGGATGGTCGCCGAGTACGGCCTGCCCGACCCGGTCTGGAACGTCGACCTGCGCCTGCCCGGCGGCCCGCACCTGGGCGGCCTGGACGCCTACTGGCCCGACCAGGCGGTGGCGGTCGAACTCGACACCCGCGCCCCCCGCCAGGACGAGGACGCCCTCTGGTCCGAGTACGCCCGCAAGCGCGAACACCTGGAACGCCTCGGGATCACGGTCGTGTACATCACCCCGAAGAAGCTCCGGGACTCCCTGGAACAGCAGGCGGCGGTGGTCCGTACGGCCCTGATGGCGTCCGCCGACCGGGACCCGGCCGCCTATGTCGTGGTGCTTCCCCGGTAGTGACGGACCGGCGGAGCACCAGCGGGGGAAGCAGGAGGGGAGAGGAGGGGCCACCGGGGCCGATTCCGGTGGCCCCTCCTCGTGTCCTCGTCACACTGTGCTCTCACCCGGACGGCCGAGACCGGCGGGCGGCGCCGAGCGGGCCACGGTAGACCGAGACGTATGCGACACACCCGGATGGCCGTGTGCTCGGCCGCCTTCCTGCTCGCCACGGCCTGCCTCGCCACCGCCCCCGCCACGGCGCAAGGGGCGCCCCGCACGGCCGCCATGGGCTATGTGGCCCTCGGCGACTCCTACTCCTCGGGTGTGGGCGCCGGCGACTACCTCCCCGGCCCCGCGCACTGCAAGCGCAGCAGCCGGTCGTACCCCATGCTGTGGGCGGCGTCCCACCACACGACGGCCTTCGCCTTCCCCGCGTGCAACGGCGCCCACGCGAGCGACGTGCTGAAGGACCAGCTCACCGCGCTCGGGCCGGGCACCCGGCTGGTCACCCTCACCGTCGGCGGCAGTGACGCGGGCTTCGCCACCGTCATGACCACCTGCGCGCTGGGCGGCACCGACCGCTGTCTGTCGGCCGTCTCCCGGGCGCGCGCCGCCATGGACGGCGCCCTCCCGCGTGACCTGGACCGGCTCTACTCGGCCATCCGGGACCGGGCTCCCGCCGCGCGTGTCGTGGTGCTCGGCTATCCGCACCTGTACCACCTCATGGGCACCTGCCAGGCCGGCCTCCAGGACACCGAGCGCGCCGCCATCGACCGGGCCGTGGACCGGCTCGACACCATGATCGCCGAGCGCGCGGCCGGCCACGGGTTCGCCTTCGCCGACGTCAGGTCCGCCTTCACCGGCCACGAGATCTGCTCCCGGGCCCCCTGGCTGCACAGCGTCGACCTGCTCAGGCTCACCGAGTCGTACCACCCCACGGCACTGGGCCACTCGTACGGCTACCTGCCGGCACTCGATCGCGCCTCCTGAAGCCACTTTCCCGGGCTGCCCGCTCGGCGGCTCGATGTCATGGCAGCATCAGCCCCATGTCCGCCGAACCCACAACCCTCCGCCCCGTCGGCGAGGAGGACCTCCCCCTGCTGGAGCGCTTCCTCACCGACCCCACCGCCGCCGGCCCCTTCCAGTGGTACGGGTTCGCCGACCCCCGGCGGTTCCGGCAACGCTGGGAGGAGGACCGGATGCTCGGCGCGGACGGTGGCCAGTTGGTCGTCGCCGTCGGTGCCGAGCCGCTCGGGTTCGTCGCGTGGCGGAAGGTCGTCGTCTCGGCCTCCACCTACTGCTGGAACATCGGCGCACAGCTGCTCCCCGAGGCCCGGGGCCGGGGCATCGGCAGCCGGGCTCAGCTACAGCTCGTCCGCTACCTCTTCGCGCACAGCCCCGTGATGCGGATCGAGGCCGACACCGAGGCCGAGAACATCGCCGAACAGCGGGCCCTGGAGAAGGCCGGCTTCACTCGCGAGGGCGTACTGCGCGGCATCGTCTTCCGGGACGGGCAGTGGCGCGACGGCGTCGCCTACAGCGTGCTGCGCGACGACCCGCTGCCCGCCGACGTGTGAGGCGTACACCTCGTCGAGCAGGGTCGCGTACGCCGCGATCATCCGCGTACGGCTGAACCGCTCCCGGCTCAGCTCCAGGGCCGGGGCCAGATCCGCGCGGCTGGTGAGCGCGGCGCTCCAGGCGAGGGCGATCGCGGCCGGGTCCGGCGGGGTGACGAAGCCGAGGCCGTCGACGATCGACGCGCTGTCGCCGACGTCGGTGGTCACCGGGACCGCGCCGCACATCATGCCCTCGATCAGGCACAGCGGGGCCGCCTCCCCGGTGACGGAGGTCAGGGCGACGACATCGGCGCCGGCGTACACGGCCTCCATGTCGTGCCGTACGCCGAGCAGCCCGATCCGCTCCGCCAGGTCCCGGTCGGCGCCGAAGGCGGCCTCGATGTCGGCCCGCAGGGCGGGGTTCTCATCGCTCATGCCCGCCCCGCACATCAGGACGTGGCCCTCGGGTTCGCGGGCCAGCCAGGCGCGGGCCGCGCGGAGCAGCAGCGGCACGTTCTTCATCGGGGCGTACCGGGCCGCGAAGACGATCACCGGGGCCGTGGGGGCGATGCCGAGGGAGGCGCGGAAGGCGAGCCGGGCCGCCGCGTCCGGGCGGAAGCGGAGCAGGTCCACGCCGTTGGGGATCACGTGCAGCAGCTCGGCCGGGATGCCCGCCGCCTCGTACGCCGCCCGGGTCGACTCGGCGCAGCACACGCACGCCACCACCGTGCCGTCGGCGATGGCGGCCTTCAGCTCGTCGAGGGCGGGGCCCTGGTTCTCCGGGTCGGAGCGGTGCAGGCAGACCACGACCGGGCGGCGGGGCAGGCCGCCCTGGTTGAGCAGGGCGAGCGGCTGTTCCTTCAGGGAGAGGATCACGTCCGCGCCGGCCATGGACCGGGCCGTTCCGGCCAGCTCCGGGCCGCTGAAGGCGTCCGCGGCCAGCGATCCGTCCACCAGCCCGGCGCTGCGGCCGAGCGAGGTGACGCCGACCCCGGCGGCAGTCAGGGCCCGGTAGCAGGCGTCGTCCTCCATGCGCTGCGAGGTGGCCTCGCGGCGGACCTCGCCGTGGATGCTGAGCACCTGGTGGGACTGGCCGCCCTCGGCCAGTCCCAGGACGACGTCGCTGTGCACGATCCGGGCTCCTCCGGAGAAGAAGCCCTCGTAGACCGACAGCACACGCAGTTCGTGCGAAGCGCGCACAGCACCACCCGCCTTGCATAAATGATCGAGAAGATCGAGCCATCCCCGTCCACAGCGGGTTAGCCGTTATGAGGCGGTACGGACATTGCGTGCGCGTTAACAGGGCATGACGTGGGTGAAACGGTGACTAACAGAATTCCCCATCCAGCACCGAGCCGGAGTCACCCGACCAGTCTCCGTTGAAATTGAACGCCAGGGAATGCCGGCCGTCGGCCGTCGTCGCCGCCTCCGAGACCGAGCCGTGAATGCCCCCGCTGTGCCCCCAGACATGAACACCGCAGGTCAGCCGGGTGTCGATGAGACCGAGGCCGTAGCGGGCGTTCGGGACGCCGGTGACCTCGACCGTGGTCTTCATTTCCTTCAGCCGCTCGGACGGAAGGAGTTTTCCACCGAGCAGGGCTCCGTAGAAACGATCGAGGTCGAAGGATGTCGAGATCATTTCACCGGCGGCGGAGGCGAGGGAGGGGTTGAGGTTCGTGACGTCGTACGTCGAACCGTTCGGATCGGTGAATTTCGAGTAAGAAATACTGCTCGGTCGGGGCAGGGTGACCTTCGTGCCGGGCAGGGACGTGCCCGCCAGGTGCAGCGGCCGGAGAATGCGGCGCTCGATCTCGGTGGCGTACGGGTGTCCGGTCACCTTCTCGATCACCATGCCGGCGAGGACGTAGTTGGTGTTGGAGTAGTGCCAGGCCGCGCCCGGCGCGAAGTCCGGCGCGTGCCGCATCGCGATCGCCACCAGCCCGCCCGGGGTGACGGTGTCGTAGCGGTGCCGTTCGAAGCCCGCCTCGGTGAAGTAGTCGCGGGCGAAGTCCGTGTCCTCGGTGTAGTTGAAGATGCCGCTGGTGTGGTTGAGCAGCCGGCGGACGGTGATGCGGCTGCCGTCGTGGCCGTGGCCCCGGACCACCCCCGGCAGCCACTTCTCCACGGTGTCGTCCAGGGAGATCCGGCCCTCCGCCTCCAGCTGGAGCAGGACGGTGGACACGAAGGTCTTGGTGATGCTGCCGACGCGGTAGCGGTCGGCGACGGAGCGCGGCGCGCCCGTGCGCAGGTCGCCCACGCCCGCCGTGGTGGACCAGGTGCCGTGGGCGTCTTTCGCGGTGGCGGTCACCCCGGGCACCCCGGAGGCGACGGCCGCCTCGATGGCTTTCCGGGTGGCGGGGTGGGCGCCGGTGCCGGTGCCGGCTGCCACGGCCGGTGCCGCGAGGGCCGCCGAGACGAGCAGGGCGGTGGCGCCCACCAGGGTGGTACCCAGGGTCGTACGTACGCGCATGTCTTCCCCCAACCTGTGGTGTCACCCGTGATGCGGGTGCGGTCGGGGGGAGAAACCGGTGCCGGATGCGTGAAGGTTGCTTACCTGTACGCCAGTTGGGTGAGTTTCAGCCCTTCTTGAGCACCAGTTCCGTGTTCCGGTGGACCGCGGTGTTCGCGAGGGTCTTGCTCGCGCCGGGGGTGTTGAAGGCCAGCTCACGGTAGAGGGCGGCGAGACCGGTCTGGGAGAGGTCGGTGAAGTCGGTGCGGTGCGGGGCGGCGGACTCGATCAGCGTGGTGAACAGGGAGACCGTGCCGTCCTTGTTGTCGGTCAGCTCGATGATCCGGGCGAGGTGCGGGAAGTCGACGTGCGAGGCGGTGGAGATCTCCCAGAAGGAGCGGCCGCCGGAGACCTGGTGCGGGGTGATGACGTTCTGGTGGACGTGACCGTTCACCCAGGCCAGGACGTTGGCGTGGGCGGACAGGACCGCGAGCACCTCGGCGCCGGTGTGACGCTTCTCGGCGGGGCGGGCCGGGTCGGGCCAGGTGTTGCTCATCGTCGTACTGGTGTGGTGGCTGAAGACGACGGCGTAGGAGTCCTTGTTGTCCGCCAGCGTCTTGTCGAGCCACTTCAGCTGGGCGGTGCCGAGGGAGCCGCCCGGCATGCCGCAGGCGTCGGTGGTGTCGAGGCTGATGCCGATGACGTCGGCGGAGATGCGGAAGGTGTAGTACTGGGTGCCCGCGTCGAGGTTCGCCGAGGAGTAGCCGTGCCCGGTCGGACCGTGGCCCCGATAGGCGGGGTCCAGGTGGGCCTTGAGGTAGTCGGCCGGGGTGTAGGGGGCCCGCTTCTCGTCCGGGGTGACCGAGCGCATCTCGCGGGCGTGCGCCTTGAGCAGGTCGCGGTAGCCGACGCCGTGGGGGTCCTTGTTGTCCCTGATGGCGTCCTGGAGCTTCTTGCCCTCGGCGGCGGAGAGGCTCATCAGCTTCTTGCCGCCGATCGCGAACTCGGCGAGGTAGGGGTCGCCGTGGATGCCGAAGCAGCCGAGGGCGAGGCCGTCGTGGTTGCCGACGGTGGAGTACCAGGGCAGGATCAGGCCGGGGCTGTTCACCTCGCGGATCGCGGCGGCCAGGAAGCCGTTCAGGTGCGGAAGGCCCAGCGCCTTGTCGTTGTCGCGGACGGTGGAGTCCGGCTGCCAGTACAGCTTCAGGCCGCTGTTCTGCACACCCTCGTAGTGCCTCGGGTCCCCGGTGTTGGGGCTGATGCGGCCGCCGCTCATCACCTGCAGGAACCACTCCAGTTCGGAGCCGGCGTTGTTGTCGGTGTTGTCGCCGGTGGTCATGACGAAGCCGAGCGGGGCGCCGGTGACGGGGCCGCCCTTCAGGGCGTTGACCCGCTCGACGAGCGAGATGGCGCCCTGCACGGTCAGCGCCTCGTGCGGACGCCAGGCGTGCACGCCGTTGGAGCGCAGGAACTCCGCGCGCAGCGGGCTCTGGACGTCCTGTAGATGCAGGTCGGTGAACTGGACGAACGCGGCGAGCGTCCTACGGCGGCTCGCCCGGCCGGACTTGGGCGTGGCCAGCTCGCCGCGCACCACCCGCTGCCAGCCGGGGCCGTCGCCGAGGCGCTGGTAGCCGGAGCTGTTCCGGGGCGTCGCGACGGAGGCGAGGGTGGTGCCCTTGGTGTAGGGGGCGAGGGCCGGCTCGGCGATGGCCTGCCGGGAGTCGGCTGCCGGTGCCTGGGCGTCGGTGGCGGCCTCGCTGTCGGTGGGGTGCAGGGCGTAGCCGATGCCCGCGGAGAGCGAGACCGCTCCGGCGGCGGCGAGGACGGAACGACGGTGGACTCCGCGGCCGGAAGCCGCGGAGGTGGCGACAGAGCGTGTGCGCGACATGGCGCGATCTCCCCGAGTGCGAACGCGTCGGCAGTGGTCGCGGGCCGTACGCAGGCGCGAACGCCCCGCTCGCACTGGATGCTTGGCACCGGGAATGACCTGCGCGTGAACGCGGTGGCAACGCGCAGCGCCGATCACCGTACGTGGATCACGGGGCGGGCGGGCCGCCATGGAGTGGACGGGGAGCGGATCGCGGACGGCCGGGGGGCGGTCACTCGTCGTTCATCCCGCTGGGTATGGGAGGGTCCTCCAGCCGGCCGTGGGGCGGGCGTTCGCGCCAGAGCCGCAGTGCGGTGTCGACCAGGGGGATGCGGTTCAGTCCGGGTACGGCGTCCAGGTCCTGCCAGGCGGCGAAGTCGGTGGAACCGCCGATCTCGTAGCGGAGTTCACCGCCGACCACTTCGCCCTCGTAGACGAGCCGCAGGGCGTGGTGGTCGGTGCGCCGCACGGTCAGCCGGTGCGAGTCCACGCCGAGGAGACCGGTCACCCTGATCCGGTAACCGGTCTCCTCCGTCACCTCGCGGCGGACGGTGTCGTACGGATCCTCGCCGTGCTCCATGCCGCCGCCGGGCAGCACCCACTCCGGAGTGCCGTCGGGGGCCGGCGAGCGGGCGAGCAGAAGCTGTCCGTCGCGGACACACACGGCGTAGGCCGCCACCCTCAAGTTCTCTCGCATGCGCGGACGTTAGCGCGCGATGTCCGGATTCGCCGGGGAATATTCGGGCGCGGACCAGCGCAGGGGCAGGGCGGCCGGGGTCCACAGGGCCGCGCCGAGGGTGAAGCGGACTCTGCGCTCGCCTCCGTCGGTGAACTCGGTGTGTGCCTCGCCGGTGAGCTGGAGTGTGGTGCCGGTGGTCCAGTCGAGGAAGAGCAGTCCGGCGCGGGGGTCGGTGCGGAGGTTGCCGAGGGTGAGGAACATGGCATTGCCGGAGTAGTCCGGCCAGGTCAGCTCGCCCGCTGAAGTGACGGTAACGAAGCCGGGGTTGCCGCCGCGGTGACTGACGTCGGCTCCGCCGGGGTGGACCGTGGCCAGGAAGAAGGTGTCGGCTGCGCGGATGAACTCCTGCTGTTCCGGGCTGAGTTCGGTCAGCCGGAGCGGGCGGCCCGGCAGGCGGTCGGCGACCGTCTCGTACGACTCCCTGCGCTGGATGTATTTGGGGCAGTTGGAGAAGA
Organism: Streptomyces sp. CoH27; assembly: GCF_020181035.1. Taxonomy (GTDB): domain Bacteria; phylum Actinomycetota; class Actinomycetes; order Streptomycetales; family Streptomycetaceae; genus Streptomyces; species Streptomyces camelliae. The sequence continues at coordinate 1,626 of NZ_JAIQYY010000024.1, read as the reverse complement.
CCTGGTCGGCCTCGACGGCGAAGCCCCTTGCCGTGGACCGCAGGCGGCCGTTCAGGCGCATGCGCCGGCGGGTTCGGGGGTCGAGGGCGATGGTGCCCAGGTGAGTGCCGGGGGTGGTGAGGGCTGTGGTGAGCGGGTCGCCTGCGGCCGTGCCCCCGGCCACCGACATCTGCCTCGGACCCGTCGCCCGTACGAAACCCGGGCTGCCCGTGAGCGCCGACGCCCATACCCGCCCCGTCCCCGGGTCCGCCGCGCCCGTGATCAGCAGGGGCTGCAGTTCCAGGAAGGCCGCCGCGACCGGCTTGATGTCCTGGCCCAGGGAGCGGCCCACGTGGTCGGCCCGGTCGCGGACGCCCATCAGCTCCTGTACGGCGAGCGAGCCGGCGTGATAGGTGCCCATGGTTTAGAAGAAGCCGCAGGTCGGAGCGGAGTCGTGCGGTGCGGGGGCGCCGTCCGGGCCGAGCGGGGCGTTGATCTCCAGGCGGATGCCGTCGGGGTCGTGGAAGAAGATGCCGCCCGAGGTGCCGCCCTCCCGGTGGGCGACCACGCCGTCGTAGGCGAAGTCGAACCCGGCGGCCCGCAGCGCGGTCTCGTACGCGCGGACCTGGTCGATCGAGTCCACGGTCAGCGCGAGGTGGTGCAGTCCGGGCCGGCCGCTGTCGTACGACCCCTGGGCCTGCTGCCAGAGGGTGACGAGCGGGGCGCCGCCGGGCTCCCCCAGCATCGCCCAGCGCTGGTCGTCCTCCTTGCCCTCGGCGAGGACGGCGAAGCCGAGGAGGTCGCGGTAGAGGGCGAGGGAGCGGTCGAGGTCGGTGACGTTCAGGCCGGTGTGCGCGAGGCGCGGAGCCATGGCGGTTCTCCTTCCGGATATCTAACCTTCTTTAGTCACGTTAGAGGGTTAGATACAGGGGAGTCAACCTGTCACGTACCCTTGAGTGGTTAGAGGAGAAGGAGAGCCCGATGTCCGCCGCCCGCGACCCCCGCCCGCTCACCGGCGAGCCCCTCGCCCTCGACCTGCTCAACACCCGGTGGAACCGGGAGGGCGTGACCCAGGACCTGCTGGACGGCACCGAAGGGCTGGAGGTGTGGCTCGGCGGCAACGGGCTGGCCGGCACCTACCCCGCCGACGCGGCCGTACTGCGTCATCTGCGCCAGGCCCGTGAGGCGCTCCGGGCCGCCGTGCACGGCTCACCGGACGAGGCGGCGCCGCTCGTGGACGCCGTACTGGCCCGCGGGCGGATCCGGGCCCGGCTGACCGCCGCCGGCCCCGGCGAGGAGCCCGAATTCGCCGACCCGGCGTGGGGCCCGGCCTGGCTCGCCGCCCGGAACTACCTGGAACTGCTCACCCGCGACCCGGAGCGGATTCGCACCTGCGCCGGCGGCGGCTGCATCCTGCACTTCTACGACACGTCCCGGAACGGCACCCGCCGCTGGTGCTCGATGGCCGCGTGCGGCAACCGCGCGAAGGCGTCCCGGCACTACGCGCGCTCGAAGGAGAGCTGATCGAATCGCCGACGGCACCGGTGCGGGACGGGTTCCGTGGCCGGGCGCCCACGCCTCGGCTCCGCCGGCTCAGGGTGCCTCGCCCGACGAGCACGGTGACATGCCGGACGATCCCCAGCGGCA
>NZ_JAIQYY010000023.1:80602-156429 GCF_020181035.1 Streptomyces sp. CoH27 | reverse complement strand
CAGTCGGATCAGACGTCACCACACATCCAACCGCCATGACCACCGACCCGGCGAACCTATGCGGTCACAGCACTAGACGGACCGGCGGCGACCCGTGAGGACCGTCGCCGCCACCGCCAGCGCGGCCAGGGTCATCAGCGCGCCGGCGCCGAAGGCGCGGGCGGAGCCGTGGACGAGGACGGCACCCGGTGCCCCAGTGGTGTGCCGGGTCGCCGTGCCGTACACCGTGACCAGGACGGACAGGCCAACCGTGCCGCCGAGCCACTGGAGGGTCTGGAGCAGGCCGGAGGCCGCGCCCGCCTCCCGGGGCTCGACGGCGGACAGGATCGTCGCGTTCAGCGGCATGAAGCTCAGGCCCGTGCCGAGGCCCAGCAGCATCAGCGGCCCGAGCAGCCCGGTGGCGTAGCCGTCCCCGGGCCCGAGCCGCCACAGCCAGCCGCAGGCCACGGCGACCAGCGTCATGCCGGTCAGCAGCACCGGCTTCACACCGAAGCGGGCCAGCAGCCGGGGCACCAGCCGTACGGCCGTGAACATCACCAGCGTCATGGGCAGGAAGGCGAATCCCGCGCGCAACGGGCTGTAGCGCAGGGCCTGTTGGCAGACGAGGCTGAGGAAGTAGAAGGCGCCGAACATGCCGGCGGGCAGCAGCAGGATGCTCGCGTAGGCGCCGGCCCGGTTCCGGTCGCCGAGCAGGGGCAGCGGCATGACCGGCTGGTCGGCCCGCGATTCGACCAGGACGAAGCCGGCCAGCAGAGCGGCGGCCGCGCTGAAGCCGAGCAGGGCCCGGGTGTCGCTCCAGCCGGCTTCGGAGACCCGGATGAACGCGTACACCAGCGAGGTGGTCCCCGCGGTTCCGGTCAGCGCGCCCGCCAGATCGAACCGGCCCGCGTGGCGCGGGGTCTCGGTGACGAAGCGGGGCAGGGCGAGGGCGAGGGCCGCGCCGATCGGGACGTTGATGAGCAGGGCCCAGCGCCAGGAGGCCCAGGAGGTGAGCATGCCGCCGAGGACGAGGCCGGCCGAGCCACCGATGCCGGCCATGGCGGAGTAGACGCTCAGGGCGTGGTGCCGGCGGGGCCCGTCGGGGAAGTTGGTGGTGATCAGGGCGAGAGTGCTGGGGGCGATCAGGGCGGCGCCGAGGCCCTGGAGCGCGCGGGCGGCGAGCAGCCAGCCGCCGTCGACGGCGAGACCGCCGAGCAGCGAGGACACGGCGAACAGCAGTACCCCGGTGGTCAGGGTGCGGCGGCGGCCGAGGACGTCGCCGACCCGCCCGCCGAGCAGCAGCAGACCGCCGAAGGCGAGGGTGTAGGCGTTCAGGACCCAGGACAGTCCGGTACGGCTGAAGTGCAGGCCGCGCTGGATGTCGGGCAGGGCTACGTTGACGACGGTGGAGTCGACGCCGACCATCAGATAGGCGGTGACGATGACGAGGAGGGTGGTGCCGAGCCTCGCGGGTGGCGAGGGCGCGGTGGACGCGGTGGCGGTGGCGGACGGTACGGACGGGGTGGACATGACGGTCTCCCGGTCTGGGGTCCCCGGGCGCGCGGCGGTGTTCCATGGCAGGGGTGAGCTGCCACGGAGCAGGACGGCAGCAAGCGGGGACTGTCTCCGTTTAGATGTCGGTAAAATACGGAGAGAGTCCCCGGTTTGGCAAGGAGTAACTGGATGACGCAGGTCAGGCCCATGCGTGCGGACGCTCGGCGCAACTACGAGCGGTTGCTGAAGGTGGCGGCGGAGGCTTTCGCCGAGCATGGGGAGAACGCGTCGCTCGACGACATCGCCAAGCGGGCGGGCGTCGGCTCCGGCACGCTCTACCGGCACTTCCCGACGCGGCAGGCGCTGCTGGAGGCCGCGTACGTGGACCGCATCGAGGCACTGGGGTCGCGGGCGGACGAGCTGGCGGCACAACTCCCGCCGGGCGAGGCGCTGATGGAGTGGCTGTACGAACTGTGCGTCGGCACGATCCAGGTGCGCGGGCTGAAGGCGCTGCTGGGGTCGGCGGTCACGGACGGCAATACGGCGGCGCTGACGGCGTGCGGGACGACGGTGCGGGGCGCGGCGGGCCGGTTGATCGAGGCGGCCCGTGAGGAGGGCTTCCTGCGGGCCGACTTGGAGCCGATCGAGCTGCTGCGGCTGGCCCATGGGGTGGCTACGGCATCGGAGCTGGCCGATGGGAAGGGCGCGCAGATCCGGCGGTATCTGGGGTTGTTGATGGAGGGGTTGCGGGGGTAGAGCGATCAACCCCCACGCACCCTCGGCGAACTACAGCGCTCTCGCCCCCGGTTCCACCATGTTCCGCACCGTGCGTGCCTTCACGAAGTCGCCCATCGCTGTCATGTCCCACTCGCCGGAGAACTGGCGGATGAGCTTGGCCATCATGACGCCCGTCTGAGGCTCGGCGTGGGTGAGGTCGAAGCGGACCAGTTCCTCGTCGGTGGCGGCGTCCACCAGGCGGCAGTACGCCTTGGCGATCTCGGTGAACTTCTGGCCGGAGAAGGAGTTCACCGTGAAGACCAGACCGGTGACCTCCTGCGGGAGCCGGCCGAGGTCGACCACGATCACCTCGTCGTCGCCCCCGCCCTCACCGGTGAGATTGTCCCCGGAGTGCTTGATCGCGCCGTTCAGGATGCTCAGCTTGCCGAAGTAGCAGCTGTCGATGTGGTTGCGCTGCGGGCCGTAGGCGATGACCGAGGCGTCCAGGTCGATGTCCGCGCCACGGAACGCCGGCTCCCAGCCGAGGCCCATCCTGACCTGGGAGAGCAGCGGGCGGCCGGCCTTGACCAGGGACACGGTCTGGTTCTTCTGCAGGCTGACCCGGCCCTTGTCCAGGTTCACCTTCCCCGCACCGGGAACGGGCGCCGGGGGAGCGGGGGGAGCCGGGGGAGCCTGCGGGACCGGCGGAGCCACTGGCTGCTGCGGCGGAGCCGCCGGTGCCGCGGCCGGTTCCTCCACCGTCACCCCGAAGTCCGTCGCGATGCCGGCCAGTCCGTCGGCGTACCCCTGGCCCACCGCACGGGCCTTCCAGGCGCCGCCCCTGCGGTAGACCTCCACGACGACCAGGGCCGTCTCCGTGCCGAGCCGGGGCGGGGTGAACGTGCCCAGCACCGCGCCGGCGTCCGCGTCGCGGATCGTGGCCGTCGGCTCGATGCCCTGGAAGGTCTGGCCGGCCGCGTCCGGGCTGGCGGTGACCACGATCTTCTCGATGTCCGGCGGGACGGCGGCGGTGTCGACCGTGATCGCGTCGGGGGCCGTACCCCCGCCGGAGGTGTAGGTCACGCCCGGTCCCGCCGGCTGGTTGTAGAAGATGAAGTCGTCGTCCGAGCGCACCTTGCCGTCGGCGGTGAGCAGCAGGCCCGACACATCGAGCCGCACGGGCGCGGCCACGTCCACCGTGACGCGGGCGGCTGACAGAGGAATGTTCGAGCCAGGGGTCATAGCTGTCATGCCGGGTGAACGAACGACACCGCTTTACCGTTCCCTTACCCATCCCCCGATCGGCTCAGGGGCCGGACCCCGAGCCGTCTCAGGGCACCACCACGATCTTCCGCCCCACCCCGGCCGCGAACTGCTCCAGCGCCCGCGGGTACTCGTCCAGAGGCAGCCGGTCGCTGATGAAGACCTGTGGGTCCAGCACCCCGTTCGCGAACAGCTCCGCCGCCCGCTCGAAGCTGTGCAGCACCGCCATGGAGCCGGTGATCGTGATTTCCTGGTTGTAGATGCGATACGGATCGATCGTCACGCGCGTCGCATAGTCGGCCACGCCGAACTGCAGGAACGTGCCCGCCTTCGCCACCCGGCCCAGGCCGTCCTGGATGGCGGCGGCGTTGCCGGTCGCGTCCACCACCAGGTCCCAGCCCTGCGGCCGTTCCAGCTCGTCCGCGCCGCCCGCGGCCGCCGAGACGCCGAGCCGGCGGGCCGTCTCCAGCCGGGCGGGGTTGATGTCGACCATGTCCACGCTCGCCGCACCCGTGCGCTTGGCCAGCTCCAGCATCATCAGGCCCATGGTCCCGGAGCCGTAGATCAGCACATGGGCGCCGAGACGGGAGCGCAGGACGTCGTAGCCGCGGATCGCGCAGGACAACGGCTCGACCAGGGCCGCGTCCTCGGTGCGCACGTGCTCGGGGAGTTTCACGCAGTTGGCCACCGGGGCGACCGCGTACTGCGCGGCCCCGCCGGCCGTGGTCACGCCGATCGCCGCCCACCGCTCGCACAGGTTGTTGTGGCCGGTACGGCAGTAACGGCACTCATGGCAGTAGAGGGACGGGTCGACGGCCACCCGGTCGCCGGCCGCCAGCTCCGTGACCTGGGTGCCGACAGCGACCACCTCGCCGGCGAACTCGTGCCCGGGGACGATGGGCAGCTCGGGTGCGAACTCGCCCTGGAGGATGTGCAGATCGGTGCCGCACAGGCCGCAGGCGGCCACCTCCACGACGACCTCGCGTGGGCCCGGCGTCGGGTCCGGCACCTCGGTGACCACGGCGCGGCCCACGGACTCGATGACGGCGGCCTTCATTTCACGGCTCCCAACGACAGGCCCTGGACCAGCTTGTCCTGGGCGGCGAACCCCGCGGCGAGCACCGGCAGGGAGATGACGAGCGACGCGGCGCACACCTTGGCCAGGAACAGGCCCTGGCTGGTGATGAAGCCGGTCAGGAAGACGGGGGCGGTCTCGGCGACCACGCCCGTCAGGACTCGGGCGAAGAGAAGTTCGTTCCAGCTGAAGATGAAGCAGATCAACGCCGTCGCCGCGATGCCGGGCAGGGCGATCGGGGCGACCACGCGCGCGAGGATCGTCGGGAGGCGGGCGCCGTCCACTCTCGCCGCCTCGATCACCGCCACCGGCACCTCGGCGAGGAAGGACTGCATCATCCACACCGCGATCGGCAGGTTCATGGAGGTGTAGAGGATGACCAGGAGCCATATGTTGTCGAGCATCCCGGTGTTCTTGGCGAACAGGTAGATCGGCAGCAGGCCCGACACGACCGGCAGCATCTTCGTGGACAGGAAGAAGAACAGCACGTCCGTCCACTTCTTCACCGGCCGGATCGACAGCGCGTACGCCGCCGGGAGGGCCAGCAGCAGGACGCAGAGCGTGGAGACCACGGACGCGACCGTGGAGTTGATCAGCGCGGGCCACGGGCTCGCCCCGCCGCCGCTGCCGAAGAACTCGCGGTAGCCGTTCAGCGTCAACGACGCAGTGAAGGACGGCGGGTTGGTCGCCGCGTCCGCCTCCGAGTGGAAGGAGGTGAGGGCCATCCAGGCGATCGGCAGGAAGAACACGACGCCGGCCAGCCAGGCCACCAGGCCCAGCCCGTTACGGCGTAGTACGGCACTCGGTCCGTTCCGGTGCGGTACGGCGTTCATGCGCGGGACACCTCCTCGCGGAACAGGGACGACACCACGCGCAGCGCGAAGGTGGCGATGATGATCGAGCCGATGACGACCAGGACGCCGGCCGCCGAGGCGAGGCCGTTCTCATGGGCCTGGTAGAAGCTCTGGTAGACGGTGTAGGGGAGGTTCGCCGTGCCCAGGCCCCCCGAGGTGATCGTGAAGACGGCGTCGAAGTTCTGCACGATGTAGATCGAGCCGAGCAGGGCGCCGAGTTCGAGGTAGCGGCGCAGGTGGGGGAGGGTGAGGTGGCGGAAGATCTGCCAGTCGTTCGCGCCGTCGACCCGCGCGGCCTCGATCTGCTGCTGGTCCCGGCTCTGCAGCCCGGCGAGCAGGATCAGCATCATGAACGGTGTCCACTGCCACACCAGGGAGGCCTCGACGGCGAGCAGCGGGGTGTTCGAGATCCAGTCCGGCTGTGGGCCGCCCACATAGTGCAACAACCCATTCAGCAGGCCGTATTCAGGGTTGTAGAGCACATGCTTCCAGAGCAGGGCTGCGGCCACCGGCACCACGAGGAAGGGTGCGATGAGCAGGGTGCGGACGATGCCCCGGCCGCGGAATTTCCGGTCCAGCAGCAGCGCGAGCGCCAGGCCGAGGACCAGGCTGGCGAGCACCACGGCCACCGTGAGCAGCACGGTCGTCCACACCGAGTGGCGCAGGTCGGCGTCGGTGAGCACCTGGCGGTAGTTGTCCAGGCCCGTGAAGTGACGGGCCTTGGGGTAGAGGGCGTTCCAGTCGAAGAAGGAGATCACCAGCGTGGCCACGAACGGCAGCTGGGTGACCGCGATCATGAAGACGAGGGCCGGCAGCAGCGGGGCCCGGGTGGCCCAGGCGCGCAGCCGGGCCGAGGGCTGTTTCACGGTACGTGCGGGGGTGGCCGTGAGCGGGGCCGTGGTCGTCGCTGTCATCGTCCCTCGTACTCCTTGGAGATCTTCTCGGCGAGCGCCTGGGACGTATTCAGGGCCGAGCCGACCGACTGGCGTCCGGCGATGGCCGCGCTGATCTCCTGGGAGACCTTGGTGCCGAGGTCGGTGAACTCGGGGATGCCGACGAACTGGATGCCGGGCGCGGGCCGCGGCTGCACGCCGGGGTCGTCCGGGCGGGCGCTCTCGATGGCCTGCCTGGTCATCTCCTGGAAGGAGGCGGCCGAGGCGCGGTAGTCGGCGTTCTCGTACGTCGACGCCCGCTTGCCCGCCGGCACGTTCGGCCAGCCACTGGTCTCGCCGACCAGCTGCTCATAGCCCTTGCCCGACGCCCAGGAGATGAACTTCCAGGCCTTGTCGGGGTTGCGGGAGGCCTTCTGGATGCCCCAGGCCCAGGTGTAGAGCCAGCCGGAGGACGGGGTCTTCTCGACGGGGGCCGGGGCGTAGCCGAGCTTGCCCTTGACCGGGGAACCGGCCGCCTCCAGCAGTCCGGCGGCGCTCGTGGCGTCGTACCACATGGCGACCTTGCCCTGGGTCATGTCGTTGAGGCACTCGGCGAAGCCGGACTGGGCGGCGCCGGACTCGCCGTGCGCGCGGACGAGATCGACATAGAATTTTGTCGCCTTCTCGAACTCGGGGGAGTCCAGGTGGGCCTTCCACTTCTCGTCGAACCAGGTGCCGCCGAAGGTGTTCACGACCGTCGTCAGCGGCGCCATCAGCTCGCCCCAGCCGGGCAGTCCGCGCAGGCAGATGCCCTTCATCCCGGGCTGTGCGCCGTCCGCCCGCGCGGCCAGGTCGGCGACCTGCTGCCAGGTGGGGTGGGCGGGCATGGTCAGGCCCTTCGCCGCGAACACGTCCTTGCGGTACATCAGGAACGACGACTCGCCGTAGAAGGGCTGTCCGTAGAGCCTGCCGTCGTTTCCGGTGAGGGACTGGCGCATGGGCCCGAGCACGTCCTGCTCGTCGTACGACGGGTCCTTCGCGACGTATCCGTTCATCTCGTGCAGCCAGCCGTTGCGGGCGTAGATCGGTATCTCGTAGTTGGACAGGGTGGCCACGTCGTACTGGCCGGCCTGGTTGGCGAAGTCCTGGCTGATCTTGTCGCGGACGTCGTTCTCGGGCAGGACCGTGAAGTTGACCTTGATGCCGGTCTCTTTGGTGAAGTGGGCGGCCGTGAGCTTCTGGAGCTCGGTCATCTGGGGGTTGTTGACCATCAGTACGTTGATGGCGTCGCCGCCGGAACCGGACCCGCCCGCACCGGCCCAGCAGCCGGAGAGGAGCGGGGCGAGCAGCGTCCCTGCGGCGGCCATGGCGAGCGTGGCTCGCGGCCTCCGTCGGCTCGGGGTTCGCATGGATCGCTCCTGGATGAATGGGGAGATAAAGGGCACTCCAGGGCGTGGAGGTGCCGTACAGGGGACTGAGTTCGTTTTCGGACTGCCTGAGCAGGTTGTTCAGACCCGGATGACCTGCGGGCCCAGCAGGGAGTAGCGGTGCGCCTCGGAGGCCGGCAGCAGGGTGCTCGTCACGATCGCCTCCAGTGCGCCGACATCGGCGAACCGGCAGAAGCCGGCCGCGCCGAACTTGGTGTGCACGCCCGCGAACACGGTCCGCCGGGCGGCCCGGATCGCCTGCGCCTTGACCTCACTGACCGCCGGGTCGGGGGTGGTGAGGCCGTGCTCGCGGGAGATGCCGTTGGCGCCGATGTAGGCGAGGTCGAGGACGAAACCGGCGAGCATCTTCGTCGTCCAGTGGTCGACGGTGGCCAGCGTGCCGGCCCGGACCCGGCCGCCGAGGAGCAGCACCGACATGTTCTCGGCCTCCGCCAGGGCGCCCGCGACCGGCAGGGAGGCGGTGACCACGGTCAGCGGCCGGTCGGTGGGCAGAGCCTCGGCGATGAGCTGCGGGGTGAAGCCCTCGTCGACGAAGACCGTCTCGGCGTCCCCGAGCAGCTCGGCCGCGGCGGCCGCGATCCGGCGCTTCTCGGGCACATGGCTGGTGGCGCGGAAGGCCAGCGTCGTCTCGAAGCCGGCGCTCTCCACCGGATAGGCGCCGCCGTGGGTGCGGCGGACCAGACCGTGGTCCTCCAGCGCGCGCAGATCGCGCCGGATCGTCTCCTTGGCCACGCCCAGCTCGGCGGCGAGCGCGGTGACGTCGACCGAGCCGGTGGCGCGCGCCGCCAGCACGATCTCACGCTGGCGCTCTTCGGCCGTCCTCGTGCTCATCTCGTCACCCGCCTTCCCGTGGAATCGCCCGTTCGGGCCCATGGGGGAAGTTCTACAGCGGGTACGCGGCGCTGACCAGGTCTGTTGCGGGCCCGTTCCTGCCCGGGTGTGCCCGCTTGCCGTACAGCGTGCCCGGCGCGGACCTGCGCGGCCGCGGCCGGCGGGGTGGGAGCGGGCGGTCCGGATGCCCGAACATGGCGGCGGGCGGGTCCGTTCGGTGCCCGCCCGCGCGCGTGAGCGACGTTTTTCCGCCGCCCGGAGTCTTCAGTGAGGTCAGTACGGCCAGATCGGCGGGTCGCTCACGAAGGGGCCGCCCAGGTGGGTGTGCGCCGGGTTCTCCGGGTCCAGCTCGCCCTGCTCGGCGATCAGCTTCTCGGCGTACGGCTCGGAGTCGTCCTGCGGCTCGTAACCGAGCGCCCGCGCGGTGGTCAGATCCCACCACAGCCGGGTGTTGGCGGAGGAGCCGTAGACGACCGTGTGGCCGACCCCCTCGGCGGTCAGAGCGGCGTGGAAGAGGCGGGCGCCGTCGGCCGGGCTCATCCACACCGAGAGCATGCGCACGTTGGCCGGCTCCGGGAAGCAGGAGCCGATGCGGACGGAGACGGTCTCCAGGCCGTGCTTGTCCCAGTAGAGCTGGGCGAGGTCCTCGCCGAAGGACTTCGACAGGCCGTAGAAGGTGTCCGGGCGGCGCGGGGTGTCGATCGGGATGAGCGGGTCGCCCGCGCGCGGGGCCGGGGTGAAGCCGACGGCGTGGTTGGAGGAGGCGAAGACGATCCGGGGCACGCCCTCCTGGCGGGCGGCCTCGTACAGGTTGTAGGTGCCCTCGATGTTGGACTTCAGGATCTTCTCGAAGGGGGCTTCCAGGGAGATGCCCGCGAGGTGGAGGACCGCGTCCACGCCCCGCACCGCCTCACGCAGGGCCGCCGTGTCGGCGAGGTCGGCGGTGATCGCGTCCGGCGCGCCCTCGACGGGGCGCACGTCGAACAGGCGCAGGGTGTAGCCGTACTCCGGCAGCAGGGACCGCATCAGGGTGCCGAGCCCGCCGGCGGCGCCGGTGAGCAGAACGGTGCGGGGAGCGGGCATCCTCGGTTCTCCTTGTGGCCGGCATTCACATATATGGGCAAGCTAGAGAGTTCCGCTGTGCACCGTCAAGTGTCGCGTGATCTCGGTGAATTCACTTCGGGGTTACGAGTTTCCCCGCTTGACCAGCCGCAAGCAGGCCCCTTAGCGTGGTCGCGTTCAGAAACATAGACATCAATCAGAAACATGTACCGCGTGTCCCAAGGGAGAGCCCGTGACGCCAGCCCCTCTCGCCGCCCGGCTCAGCGCCCCGAGCGGGCCGCTCTTCTTCCCCGTCACGGCCTACGGCCAGGGCGGCGCCCTCGACCTCGACACCTACCGCACCCATGTGCGCCGGGGTGTCGAGGCCGGTGCCGCCGCCGTGTTCGCCTGCTGCGGCACTGGAGAGTTCCACGCGCTGCTGCCGGAGGAGTTCCAGGCGGCCGTACGGGCGGCCGTGGAGGCGGCCGAGGGGCGGGTGCCGGTGGTCGCGAGCGCCGGATACGGCACCGCGCTCGCCGTCCGCTACGCGCGCCTGGCCGAGGAGGCGGGCGCCGACGGCCTGCTCGCCATGCCCCCGTACCTCGTCCAGGCCGGACAGGAGGGCCTGTTGCGGCACTACCGCGAGGTCGCCGCCGCCACCGCCCTCCCGGTCATCGTCTACCAGCGCGACAACGCCGTCTTCACCCCGCACACGGTGGTCGGACTCGCCCGCACCGACGGGATCATCGGCCTCAAGGACGGCCTCGGCGACCTCGACCTCATGCAGCGCATCGTCAGCACCGTGCGCACCGAGGTCCCCGGCGACTTCCTCTACTTCAACGGCCTGCCCACCGCCGAACAGACCCAGCTCGCCTACCACGCCCTCGGCATCACCCTGTACTCCTCGGCCGTCTTCTGCTTCGCCCCCGAGATCGCCCTCGCCTACTACAACGCCCTCGGCACGGGCGACACGGCGACCCTGGGGCGCCTGCTGGACGGCTTCTACCGCCCGTTCGTGGAACTGCGCGCCCAGGGCCCCGGCTACGCCGTCTCCCTCGTCAAGGCGGGCGTACGGCTGCGCGGCCTGGACGTCGGCGAGGTCCGGCCCCCGCTGCACGAGCCGCCGGAGGAGCATGTCAAGCAGCTCGCCCAGCTCATCGAACGGGGCCATGCGCTGCTGGAGAAGGGCCGGTGAAGGCGTCCGCGTTCCTCTACCCCTGGGACGTCACCGGGGATCCCGACGCCCCCGCGCGCGTGGCCGGGCTCGGCGTGGAGCAGGTGACCCTCGCCGCCGCCTACCACTCCACCCGCGCCCTGACCCCCCGCCACCCCGGCCACCGCATCGTCACCGCCGAGTACGCGGCCGTCCTCTACCCGCCGGGCGAACGCTGGGCGGGCCGGGGCCTCAGGCCGTACCCCGCCGGCCGCTGGGCCCCGGGCGACGCCCACGGCGAGGCCGCGCGGGCCCTGGCCGCGGCCGGCCTGGAGGTGCACACCTGGGTCGTCCTCGCCCACAACTCCCGCCTGGGCGCCGAGCACCCGGACACCTCGGTCGTCAACGCCTACGGCGACCGCTACCCCTGGGCGCCCTGCATCGCCCAGCCCGCCACGCGCGCGTACCTGGCCGACCTGGCCGCCGAGGCCGCCGTACGCCCCGGCGCGCACGGCACCGAGCTGGAGTCCCTCGGCTGGTACGGGCTCCAGCATCTGCACGCCCACGACAAGACCGGCGGCGTCGCCCTCGGGGAGGCCGGGCAGTACCTGATGGCCCTGTGCTTCTGCCCGTCCTGCCGTGCCGGGTACGACGGGCAGGGCCTCGACCCGGACGCGCTGGCGGCCTCCGTACGGGACGCGCTGGAGCCGCTGTGGCGGGGCGCCGCTGGCGACGAGGGCTGGCCGACGGTCGGCAAGCTCCTCGGTGAGGAGGCGGCGGCCCGCACGCGCGCGTGGCGCGAGGAAACCGCCGGCACCCTCCAGGAGGAGGCCGTCGCCGCCGTACGCGCCGCCGCCCCGGCCGGCTTCCAGATCCTGCTGCACGCCGACCCGGTCCCGTACCACTGCGGCGCCAACCCCGGCACCGACCCCGCCCGCGTCCTCTCCGTCGCCGACGGCGTCGTCGTACCGTGCGCCGGCGGCACGGCCCTGCTCGCGCCCTTCGCCGCACACGCCCGCGAGGAGACGGTGCTGGCCGCCAACTTCACCGTGGTCTCCGGGATGGGCGGCAGCCCCGGCACCCTCGCGGACGACGCGGCACGCGCGCGTGCGCAAGGCGCGACCGAACTGCGGCTGTATCACGCCGGGTTGGCGTCGGACGACGACCTCGCAGCGGTACGAGAGGCCCTGTCCGCGCGCTGAGCCGGCACGGCCGCCGTCAGCAGCAGCGCCAGGCCGTAGACCGGCAACAGCAGCACGGGGGAGGCAAGTTCGACCAGGCCCGCGCCGAGGCCGAGCCCGATGACGTTCGGCGTGAAGACCAGGGTGCTGGCGGTCGCCGTCGCCCGGCCCAGCAGCGGGCCGGGCGTCCGCTGCTGGACGGCGGTGAACACCGCGACGAGCACACAGGGCAGCCCGAGACCGGCCGCCGCGGAGGACGCGAGGGCGACCGGGTCCGACGGCACGGCACGGATGATCATCGAGAGCGCCGTCAGCGCGATCCCCGCCGCCGCGAACCGGCGGGGACCGAGCCGCCGCAGCGCGGTGCCCGAGACGAGCCCGGCCGCCACCGAGCCGGCGCCCTGGACGGCGTAGAGCACGCCCGTGTACGCGGGGGAGTGGCCGAGGCGGTCGACGACCGCATACAGCGTGGTGCTGCTCAAGGAGGCGAGGAACATCGTCGTACCGCCCGCCCCGACCAGCGGTCGCAGTTCCGGGTGGCCCCACAGGTGCCGGACGCCCTCCGCGGTCTCCTTGCACCGGCTGCCGCCGGTCCGGGCCGGCCGTTCCTCGCGCACCCGCAGCAGGGCGTACAACCCGGCGGCGACCGCGAAGGTGCCCGCGTCCAGGCAGGCGACGGCCGGGCCGCCGAAGGCCGTGTACAGACCCGCCCCGGTCAGCGGGGCGACGAGCTTCATGCCTTCGGTGACGGCCATGCGCAGCCCGTTGAGGTCGCCGAGGCGCTCCGGGCCGACGGCCGCGGTCACCAGGGCCGACTCGGCCGCGTCGTGGACGACCTCGGCGGCGCCGTAGACCAGCAGGACGGTGAAGAGCAGCCACAGGCCGCCCGGCGAGCGCACGGTGCACAGGGTGAGCAGCAGGGCGGCCAGTCCCGCGTTCAGCGCCACCAGCAGGGGCCCCCGGCGGACGCGGTCGGCGATCGTGCCCAGCGCCGGGCCCGCCAGGGTGGGGGCCCACATGGCGAGCATGCACAGCGCGGCCAGGCTGTCGGAGCCGGTGAGGTCCTTCACCCACACACCCGATGCCAGGAACAGCGCGGAGTTGCCGAAGCCCGACACCATCACCGCGGTCAGATACAGCCCCGCGTTGCGGTCGCGCAGCACGCGCGGCAGGGTCCAGGAAGTCGTCATGCCTGGTCATCGTGGGGCTAAGGGGGGTGGGCGCGGATCGGTAAGGTGCCTTATTCCGGATTCCGGTGCGGTCCGCTCCCGGCGGCAATCCGTCGGAACGTGTCAGTCGTGCCCCGCGGGCGTACGCGGACCGATGAGTTTTCGGGAGCCCGCCGGTCTGCCCTTCGTACAGGCAGCGACCCTGAAGGAGTGAGACAGGCATGACCACCCCGCTGGACCTCGGACCGCAGACCAGGATCGTGGCGCGGCTCGCCGAGTCGGTGACCGACGAGCAGATGACGGGCCCGACACCCTGCCCGGACCTGGCGGTGCGCAATCTGCTGGGTCACGTGCTGGGGCTGTCCGTCGCCTTCCGCGACGCGGCCCGCAAGGACCTCGGTCCCACGACCGACACCAACCCGGGCGCCACCGTCCCGGACATCGGGCCCGGCTGGCGCGAGGAGCTGTCCAAGACGCTGGACGAGCTGGCCGACGCCTGGCGCGACCCGGCCGCGTGGACCGGGGACACCCGGGCCGGCGGGGTGGATCTGCCGGCGGCGGTCGCGGGTGCCGTCGTCGCCGACGAGCTCGTCATCCACGGGTGGGATCTGGCGCGCGCCACGGGACAGGAGTATGCGCCCGACCCCGCCGCGCTGGGCTCGGCGCTGACGTTCCTGCGTGCCGCCGCCGACGATCCCGGCCGGGGCAGCGGGCTGTTCGGGCCGGTCGTTCCCGTGCCGGAGTCTTCGACGCTGCTGGACCGAGCCGTGGGTCTGAGCGGCCGGGATCCGGAATGGCGGCCGGTGTCGGGTTAGCGGCTTCGAGCCGCACACCGGCACAGCCCCGCGCCCCTTGGGGAGTCGCAGCGCCCCTAGTGCCGCAACAGGCAACGTTCGCCCCGTCGCGACGCCCTGCACGCTCCCCCAGAGGGGGTACCCCCACTCGCCGCACCGGCCGAAAGCCCAAGTACGTCCAGTACGAGGGCTTCCGGCCGGCACTCCCCCAGCCTTCGGCCGGGGGGACCCCCCAGAGCACGCACCGGACGCCGCTCCTTGACGGGCCGTTGCCTGCCGCGGCACTAGCTGAAACGGCACCGTACGCTTCCCTCCATGCCCCTCAGCCTCACCGTCCTCGGCACCGCCTCCCCGCATCCCGGTCCCGACCGGCCCTGCTCGGGGTATCTGCTGGCCGGCGGTGGGGCCGAGGTGTGGGTGGACGCGGGCCCCGGGTCGTTCGCCGCGTTGCAACGGCACACGGATCCGGCGCGGCTCACCGCGATCTGGATCTCCCATCTGCACGCCGACCACAGTGCCGACCTGCTCGCCGCCGCCTATGCCTTCGCCTTCGGCGCGATGACCCCGCACGCGCCGATCCCGGTGTACGCCCCGCGGGACTGTGCCGAGCGGCTGGCCGGCTTCTTCGGGCGGCCGGACGTCGGGTTCCTCAAGGGCGTCTTCGACTTCCGGGTCCTGTACGACGGCCACGACGTCCGGCACTGGAACCTCCGGCTGACCGCCCGCGCCGTCGCCCACGACACCGAGGCGTACGGGCTGCGGGCCGAGTGCCAGGGGAGCGTGTTCGCGTACTCGGGGGACAGCGGGCCGTGCGCCGCGCTCGGTGAACTCGCCTACCGTGCCGATCTGTTCCTGTGCGAGGCCGACATCGACGTGCATCGCGAGAGCGAACAGGGCGCACAGGTGCATCTGACGCCCGAGGACGCCGGGCGTATCGCCCGCGAGGCGCGTGTGCGCGGGCTGCTCGTCACCCACGTCGGTCCCACGCTCACCCGCGAGGCGGCCACCGCACGCGCCGCCGAGATGGCGGGCCGGCCCACCTTCGCCGCTGTCGAGGGCGCCACCCACACGCTCTGAGGGTCCCCCGACTTCCTTTGTCAGAAGCATTGACGAAACACAGGCCCCCTCTTACCTTCAACCGCGTCGTACTTCGTACGTCATATATGAGACGCGATATGTGAGATCCGAGAGGGCCACATGACCTCTGTGCCCACCCCGATCCCGTCCCGCACGCAGTTCGTGCTGGACGCGATCAAACACCGCATCCTGACCGGGCAGTTGACGCCCGGACAGGCCCTGGTCGAGACGGAGCTGGCCGCGCAGTTCGGGGTGTCCAAGACCCCGGTGCGCGAGGCGCTGAAGACCCTCGCCGGGACCGGACTCGTCGTGATGAGCCAGTACAAGGGCGTCACAGTGCGCATGGTGGACGCGGACATGGCGCGCGAGGTCTACGACGTGCGCCTGCTGCTGGAGCCGGAGGCGCTGCGCAGGGCCGTCCGGCGTGGTGCCCCCCTCGACGACGCCCGCGACGCGCTCTCCCGCGCCGACGAGGCCACCGACACCGCCGAACGGTCGCTCGCCAACCGGGAGTTCCACCGCGCCCTCTACCTGCCGTGCGGCAATCCGCTGCTCGGCCGGATGCTCGACGAGGTCCGCGACCAGGCCGCCCTCGTCTCCGCCGTCGCCTGGGCCACCGACCCCTCCTGGGAGCGGGAGGCCGCCGAGCACCGGGACATTCTGCGGCTCGCGCTCGCCGGCGACGCCGACGGGGCCGCCGGCGCCCTGCACGCCCACATCGCGTCCTTCGTCCAGCGCGCATTCCCCTCGGACGCCTAGGATCCCCGGCCCGTCGCAGAGGAAGGTCATCGATGAGCAGCGTGACGTTCGAGAGCAGGCGGGCGGCCCTGGCCGACGTGGTGGCCATCCCGGTGACCCCGTTCGCCGCGGACGGCTCCATCGACACCGGCACCCACCGGGCCCTGCTGCGCCGCCTGCTCGAAGCCGGGATCACCACCCTCACCCCGAACGGCAACACCGGCGAGTTCTACGCCCTCAGCCCCGAAGAGCGCCGTCTCGTCACCGAGTTGACCATCGACGAGGTCGGCGACCGCGCCGCGATCCTCGTCGGTGTCGGACATGATCTGCCCACCGCCGTCGCCTCCGCCCGGCACGCCCGTGACCTCGGCGCGGGCATGGTCATGGTGCACCAGCCCGCCCACCCCTACGTCTCCGCGGCCGGCTGGGTCGACTACCACCGCGCCATCGCCGAGGCCGTGCCCGAGCTGGGCGTGGTGCCGTACCTGCGCAACGCCCAGCTGCCCGGCGCCCGGCTCGCCGAACTCGCCGACCACTGCCCGAACGTCATCGGCGTCAAGTACGCCGTACCGGACGCGTCCCGCTTCGCCGCCTTCGCCCGCGACGCCGGCCTCGACCGCTTCGTCTGGGTCGCCGGGCTCGCCGAGCCGTACGCCCCCTCCTACTTCTCGGCGGGCGCCACCGGCTTCACCTCCGGACTCGTGAACGTCGCCCCGGCCGTCTCGCTGAACATGATCGAAGCGCTGCGGTCCGGCGACTACCCGGCCGCCATGAAGGTGTGGGAGCAGATCCGCCGCTTCGAGGAACTCCGGGCCGCCCACGGCTCCGCCGACAACGTCACCATCGTCAAGGAGGCCCTCGCCTCGCTCGGCCTGTGCCGCCGGGACGTCCGGCCCCCGAGCCGGCACCTCCCCGAGGACGAGCGCGCCGAGGTAGCCGCCATCGCCGCCGGATGGTCCATATGAGCGCGCCCCGCAAACGCCCCGAGGAGCTCAGAAGCCACCAGTGGTACGGCACCGAGGGCCTGCGCTCCTTCAGCCACCGCGCCCGCACCCGCCAGCTCGGCCATCTCCCCGAGGAACACCTCGGCAAGCCGGTCATCGCGATCCTCAACACCTGGTCCGACATCAACCCGTGCCATGTGCATCTGCGGGACCGCGCGCAGGCCGTGAAGCGGGGCGTGTGGCAGGCCGGGGGCTTCCCGCTCGAATTCCCGGTCTCCACGCTCAGCGAGACCTTCCAGAAGCCGACCCCCATGCTCTACCGCAACCTGCTCGCGCTGGAGACCGAGGAGCTGCTGCGCTCCTACCCCGTCGACGGCGCGGTCCTCATGGGCGGCTGCGACAAGTCGACCCCGGCCCTGCTCATGGGAGCCGCCTCGGCCGATGTGCCCGCCGTCTTCGTGCCGGCCGGGCCCATGCTCCCGGGCCACTGGCGCGGCGAGGTCCTCGGCTCCGGCACCGACATGTGGAAGTACTGGGACGACAAGCGGGCCGGCCTCATCGGCGACTGCGAGATGGCCGAGCTGGAGAGCGGCCTGGCCCGCTCGCCGGGCCACTGCATGACGATGGGTACGGCGTCCACGCTGACGGCCGCCGCCGAGGCGCTCGGCGTGACCGTGCCGGGCGCGTCCAGCATCCCGGCGGTGGACTCGGGACACGACCGGATGGCCGCCAAAGCGGGCATGACAGCCGTCGAACTCGTCCACCAGGACCGGAAGCTGAGCCGGATCCTCACCCGTGAGGCCTTCGAGGACGCCGTCACCACCGTGCTCGGCCTCGGCGGCTCCACCAACGCCGTGATCCATCTGATCGCCATGGCCGGCCGGGCGGGCGTACGGCTCACCCTCGACGACTTCGACCGCATCGCCCGCACCGTGCCCGTCCTCGCCAACGTCCGCCCCGGCGGCCGTACGTACCTCATGGAGGACTTCCACTTCGCCGGCGGCCTGCCCGGCTTCCTCTCCCGGATCCCGGACCTGCTCCACCTGGACCGGCCGACGGTCTCGTACGACACCCTGCGCGAGCAGATCGCGGGCGCCCAGGTGCACCACGACGACGTCATCCGGACCCGGGACAACCCGGTCGCGAGCGAGGGCGGGGTCGCCGTGCTGCGCGGCAACCTCTGCCCGGACGGCGCGGTCGTCAAGCACATCGCCGCCGAGCCCCACCTGCTCAAGCACACCGGACCGGCGGTCGTCTTCGACGACTACAAGACCATGCAGCGCATCATCAACGACCCCGCGCTCGGCATCACCGCCGACAGCGTGCTGGTGCTCCGCAACGCCGGTCCCAAGGGCGGCCCCGGCATGCCCGAGTACGGCATGCTCCCCATCCCCGACCACCTGCTCAAGCAGGGCGTGCGGGACATGGTGCGGATCTCCGACGCCCGGATGAGCGGCACGAGTTACGGCGCCTGTGTGCTGCACGTGGCCCCGGAGTCGTACGTCGGCGGGCCCCTGGCGCTGGTGCGCACCGGGGATCTCATCACCCTGGACGTCGACGCCCGCAGCCTCCATCTCCACGTGGACGACGGGGAGTTGGCGCGCCGCAGGGCCGAGTGGACCCCGCCGCCCGCCCGGTACGAACGCGGCTACGGCGCCCTCTACAACGAGCAGATCACCCAGGCCGACACCGGCTGCGACTTCGAGTTCCTGGCCCGGCCGGGCCATGTGCCGGACCCGTACGCCGGCTGAGCACACCCGCGTTTGTCCCACCTGCCGAAGCGCTTCACCCATGTGCATGTAGCAAGCGCTTCCTATAGCCGCTGCAAGTGCCCCACTGCGAACGGAGAACAGTCATGGCCCAAGCCGCAGCCGTGGCGAAACCGCCCGCGCCACCCCGGCGGCGCCGTGCCTCCGCGCCCCCGCGCAGGCTGCCGTACCTGCTGATCGCCCCGGCGGCCCTGCTGATGCTGGGCTTCATCGCCTACCCGGTGCTCAGCGTCTTCTACTACAGCCTGCAGAAATACAACCCGACCAAGCCGTGGCGGAACGGCTTCGCGGGATTCGGCAACTTCACCCAGATCTTCGCCCACGACCCCCAGTTCTGGGACACGCTGTCCTTCAGCGCCAAGTGGGTCGTGGTGGAAGTCGGGTTGCAGTTGCTGTTCGGCCTGGCGCTGGCGCTCATCGTCAACCAGACCTTCGTCGGCCGGGCGCTGGGCCGCGCCCTGGTCTTCTCGCCCTGGGCCGTCTCCGGCGTGCTGACCTCCGCGATCTGGGTGCTGCTCTACAACTCCCAGACGGGCATCACCCGCTACCTCGCCGACGCGGGCATCGGGTCGTACGGCACCAGCTGGCTGTCGGACACCTCCACCGTCTTCCCGGCGGCGGTCGTCGCCGACCTGTGGCGGGGTGTGCCCTTCTTCGCGATCCTCATCCTCGCCGACCTCCAGTCCGTCTCGAAGGACCTGTACGAGGCCGCCGAGGTCGACGGGGCGAGCAGGATCAAGCAGTTCTGGCACATCACCCTGCCTCATCTGAAGGACGCCATCGTGCTGTCCACGCTGCTGCGCGCGGTGTGGGAGTTCAACAACGTCGACCTGCTCTACACCCTGACCGGCGGCGGCCCGGCCGGCGAGACCACGACCCTGCCCCTCTACATCGCCAACACCAGTGTCAACGCGCACAACTTCGGCTACGCCTCCGCGCTGACCACGGTGGCGTTCGTGATCCTGCTCTTCTGCTCGATCGTCTATCTGCGGCTGAGCAAGTTCGGAGGTGAGACCAAGTGATCACCGAGATCGCTCCCGCGGAGGACAGGCGCGTGGCGCCCGAGCCCGCCCGGCCCCGCAAGCGGCGGCGCGCCTGGGACGAGGTACCGCGCCGGCAGATCTATGTCCCCTTGTCGATCTATCTCCTCTTCACCCTGATCCCCTTCTACTGGATCCTGCTCTTCGCCCTGCGCCCGGCCGGCTCCACCTCGCTCGTGCCGTGGCCGATGACCTTCGAGCACTTCCAGAAGGTGTGGACCGAGCGCAGCTTCGGCACCTACTTCACCAACAGCGTCTACGTCGGCCTCGCCACCCTGGTGCTGACCACCGTCGTCGCCCTGGCCGGCGGCTACGCCCTCGCCCGCTTCGACTTCAGGATCAAGCGCGGGTTCATGCTGGCCCTGCTGTGCTCCCAGTTCGTGCCGGGCGCGCTGCTGCTGGTCCCGCTGTTCCAGATCTTCGCCAAGCTGTCGATGATCAACTCGCTCGCGAGTGTCGTCATCGCCGAGACCGTCTTCCAGCTGCCGCTGTCGATGATCCTCATCAGCGGGTTCATCCGGAACGTGCCGTACTCCCTGGAGGAGGCCGCCTGGGTGGACGGCTGCAACCGGATGACCGCCTTCCGGATCGTCGTCCTGCCGCTGCTGCGGCCCGGGCTGATCGCCGTCGGCTCCTTCGCCTTCGTGCACGCCTGGAACCACTTCCTGTTCGCCCTGATGTTCCTGTCCGACCAGAGCAAGCAGACCATCCCGGTCGGCCTCAACACCCTGATGAGCGCGGACAGCGTCGACCTCGGCGCGCTGGCGGCGGGCGGCATCATCGCGGCCGTACCCGTCGTGATCGTCTTCGCCTTCATCCAGAAGTGGCTGATCACCGGCTTCAGCGCGGGGGCGGTGAAGGGATGACACTGCCGATCGTTCTCGCGGGCGCGCGCGGTCACGGCCGCTGGCACCTCGACAACATCCGCCGGCTCCAGCGGCGCGGCCTCGTCCGGCTCGCCGGGATCTGCGAGCTGACCCCGCTGGCCCCGCACGAGATCCCCGACGGCCTCGGCACACCCGAGCAGTCCGCCGACTTCGGTGCGCTCCTCGACGCCACCGGCGCCCGGATCGCGGTCGTCTGCACCCCCATCCCCACCCACACCGACCTCGCGCTCACGGCGGCCGCCCGGGGTGCGCACCTGCTGCTGGAGAAGCCGCCCGCGCCGTCGTACCCGGAGTTCCGGCGCATGGCCGACGGGGTGGGCGCGGCGGGCGTGGTCTGCCAGATCGGGTTCCAGTCGCTCGGTTCGCACGCCGTGCCCGCGATCCGGCGGCTGCTCGCCGAGGGCGCGATCGGCGAGATCGTCGGGGTCGGCGGCGCCGGCGCCTGGGCCCGGGACGAGGCCTACTACCGGCGCGCCCCCTGGGCCGGCCGGCGCCGCCTGAACGGCACCGACGTGGTCGACGGAGTCCTCACCAATCCCCTCGCGCACGCCGTCGCCACCGGTCTCGCCCTGCTCGGCACCACCCGCGCCGAGGACGTCACCGGCATCGAGACCGAGCTGCGGCGGGCCAACGACATCGAGTCCGACGACACCTCCTGCGTCCGCGTGAGCACCCCGCGCGGCCCGGTCACCGTCGCCGCGACCCTGTGCGCCGAGGAACCGGGGGAGCCGTACGTCCTGGTGCACGGCGGCAGCGGCCGGATCACCTTCTGGTACAAGCAGGACCGGGTACTGCTCCAGCGCGCCGGGCACGGCCCGGAGGAGACCGAGTACGGCCGCACCGATCTGCTGGAGAACCTGGTCGAGCACCTCACGGCCGGTGCGGAGCTGCTGGTCCCGCCGGACGACACCGGCGCCTTCATGCGGGTCGTGGAGGCCGTCCGCACCGCCCCCGACCCGGCCCCGCTCCCGGACGGCGCCTGGCGGCGGCTGCCCGCCGAGGACCGCCGGATCGTGCCCGGCATCGACGCACTGGTCGCGGCCTCGGCCGACACCCTCGCCCTCTACTCCGAACTGGGCGCTCCCTGGGCCGTACGGAACGAGGTGAGCCGCTGATGACCTCCCCCGACACCCTGGTCCTGCGGGCCGTGGGCCGCCCGGTCGCCCGGTATGTCACCCGGCCCGAACTGCCCGCCCGGCTCTCCCCCCGCCCCTATCTGCACCCGGTCACCACCCTGGCCGGTACGGCGGTGACCGAGCTGAGCCCCGCCGACCACGCACACCACCTCGGCGTCGGTGTCGCCGTTCCCGACGTCGAGGGGCACAACTTCTGGGGCGGGCGCACCTTTGTCCGCGGCCAGGGGCCGGCCGAGCTCGACAACCACGGCGCCCAGCGGCACAGCGCCTTCCAGCTGCGCGATCCCGACGGCTTCCTGGAGGAGCTGCGCTGGGTCGCCGCCGGGGCGGAGCTGCTGCGCGAGCGCCGTACCGTATCCGCGCTCGGCCGACGCCCACGACCCGCGCAGGCTCCCGAACCTCCTGACCCAGCGGCTGCCCGGCCTGCCCTGCACGGTGGAGGTCGAGCTGCGGCTGGACACCGCCGAACCCGGGGCGCGGGCCGGACTCGTCGTCCTCGGGGACGCGTTCGGCTGGATCGGGCTGGAACGGGCGGTCGACGGCACGGTCCGGCTCGTGCACCGGTTCGCGGAGGCTGTCGCCGACCTGGAGCGGGACGCCGGGGTGTCCTGCCCCGCGCCCGAGGGGCGGGCCCGGCTGCGGATCGAGATCGGCGCCGGGGCGCGCTGCCGGTTCGGCTACGACGTCGGGGACGGCCCGCGCCGCTCCGGTCCCGTCTTCGCGGCCACGCCCTGGCTGGGTCGGTGCCCTGCTCGGCCTGTTCGCCGTCGCTCCCGAGGGACCGGGGCACGCGGGGGCGGCGACCTTCACCCGGTTCCGGATCACGTCTTTGTAGTCCGTCCTCTTTGTAGTTCTTCGTAGTTCTTCGTTCTTCCGCACTCTCCTTCGATGATGAAAAGAGCCGACGTATGAAGAGCAGAAGCATCCGCAGAAGCAGGCGTGCCGTCATGGCCGTCGCCGTGGGTTCCGTCGTCGCGCTGACCGCGACCGCGTGCGGCGACAACGGCAGCGGCAGCGCGGGGGACAAGGGGGACGAGGGGTCCGGGAAGGGCACGATCACCTTCTGGGACACCAACGGCGGTGTCCGCACCGACATCTGGAAGCAGATCATCGCCGACTTCGAGAAGAAGTACCCGGACATCAAGGTCGACTACGTCGGCATCCCGGCGGCCGGCGCCCAGTCGAAGTACGACACCGCGATCCAGGGCGGCGGCCTGCCCGACGTGGGCGGCGTGGGCACCGCGATGCTCGCCGAGGTCGCGGCCCAGAACGCGCTGGAGCCGCTGGACTCCCGGCTCTCGAAGAGCGCCCTCAACGGCAAGCTGAACCAGAACCTCATCGACGTCAGCAAGGCGGCCGGCGGCGACAACACGCTCTACCAGGTGCCGACGTCCGCGAACAACGGCACGCTGTGGTACCGGACCGACCTGTTCAAGAAGGCGGGCCTGGCCGCGCCGACGACCTGGTCGAAGTTCTACGAGGCCGCCGACAAGCTGACCGACAAGGGCAAGAACGAGTTCGGCTTCACCCTCCGCGGCGGTGCGGGATCCATCGCCCCGGCCCTGGACGCGGTGTACGGCCAGACCGGCATCACCTCGTTCTGGAACGGTGACAAGACCACCGTCAACGATCCCAGGAACGTGGCGGCGCTGGAGAAGTACATCGCGCTCTACAAGAAGGACACCCCGTCCGCCGACATCAACAACGACTTCACGAAGATGGTCGCCCAGTGGGACAGCGGCACCATCGGCATGCTGAGCCACAATCTCGGTTCCTACCAGGACCATCTGAAGGCGCTCGGCAAGGACAAGTTCCGGGGCGTTCCGAACCCCACGATGGACGACGGCACGCGCGTCCAGGTGTCCAACCCGGTGGACGGGCTGAGCCTGTTCAAGTCGAGCAAGAACAAGGCGGCCGCCTGGAAGTTCATCGAGTTCGCCGTCTCGGCCGCCGAGAACTCCAAGTTCAACCAGTCGGCGGGGCAGGTGCCGGCGAACACGGACGCGGCGAAGGACGCGTGGATCCAGCAGGCCGAGCCCACGAAGCTGGCGGCCGAGGCACTGAACGGGGCCGACACGAAGATCGTCCAGCTGCCGTACTACCTGCCCGACTGGAACACCATCTCCAAGTCCGACAACGAGCCGAACTTCCAGAAGCTGCTGCTCGGCAAGCTGAGCGCGAAGCAGTTCCTGGACACGCTGGCCGATCAGCTGAACAAGGCTCAGGCGGACTGGAAGAAGAATCACTGACAGCCTGAGAAAGGACCGTCGTGTCCCTCACGCGCAGACAGGCCGGCCTCGCCGCCCTCGCCTCCGTTCCCCTCGCACTCTCCGCCGGCGGCCTCGCCCAGGCCGCCGGGCGGTCCCGCACCCTCTATGTCGCCGGTGATTCGACGGCGGCGCAGAAATACGCCGACGAAGCACCCGAGACCGGGTGGGGAATGGCACTCCCCTTCTTTCTGAGGAGAGACCACAAGGTCGACAACCGTGCGATGAACGGCCGGAGTTCGAAGAGCTTCGTCGAGGAGGGGCGGCTCGACGCGATACTCGCCGAGATCCGCCCCGGGGACCTCCTTCTCGTCCAGTTCGCGCACAACGACGAGAAGGCCACCGACCCCACCCGCTACACCGAGCCGTGGACGACGTACCAGCAGTATCTGCGGCTCTACCTCGACGGCGCGCGGGCCCACGGGGCCCGGCCCGTCCTCGCCACCCCGGTCGAGCGCCGCCGGTTCGACGCCGACGGCAACGCCGTGCCCACCCACGGCGAGTACCCGGCGGCCATGCGGGCGCTCGCGCGGGAGGAGGGCGTCCCGCTGCTCGACATCGAGGCGCTGTCGCTCGCGCTGTGGCAGCGGCTCGGGATGGAGGAGACGAAGGTCTACTTCAACTGGACCGCCACCGAGCAGGACAACACGCACTTCAACCCGCCCGGCGCCATCGCCGTGGCCCGGCTCGTCGCGCAGGAGCTGCTGCGCACCCGGGTGCTGGCGCCGCATGACGTCGTACGGCTGCACGAGGACATCCCGGCGTCCTGGATCACCTGGCCGCCGGCACCGCAATCCTGACCGCTTGCCTCTCATATCGAGTCATATCGAGGAGACCCGCACAGTGCGTACACAGAAATGTCATGGACGTGTCATAGTAACGCTGGTGGGCTGCACGGCCCTGGCCCTCGCCGTCACCGGCACCACTTCCGCATCCGCATCCGCCTTCGCCCAGCCCGGTCTGCGGGCCGGCCTGGACCGGCAGGTGCTGCCCGCGAACGACGGCTGGGCGGCGGACGGCTCGGGGACCACCGGCGGTGCCGCCGCCGACTCGGCGCACGTGTACACCGTCACCACCTGGGACCAGTTCAAGGCGGCCCTCAAGGACGGCGGCAGCGCACCGAAGATCATCCGTGTCCAGGGGACCATCCGCGCCGACGAGCCCAGCTGCGGCTCGTTCGCCGTGCCCGGGTACGACTTCGCCACCTACCTGAAGACCTACGACCCCGCGGTGTGGGGCCGTACCAAGAAACTCGACGGCGAGCCCGCCGACAGCCCCGAGGGCCTGCGCCGCGCCTCCGAGGCCGACCAGGCCGCCTACGTCGAGGCGAACGTCCCGGCCAACACGACGATCATCGGCATCGGCAAGGACGCCGGATTCCAGGGCGCCAACCTGGTGATCAAGGGCGTGGACAACGTCATCGTCCGCAACCTGCGCTTCCAGAGCGCCCTCGACTGCTTCCCGCAGTGGGACCCGACCGACACCGCCGTCGGCAACTGGAACTCCGAGTACGACGACGTGACCGTCTACGGCGCCACGCACATCTGGCTGGACCACAACACCTTCACCGACGGCGACCACCCCGACAGCTCCCTGCCGTCCTACTACGGGCGGATCTACGAGCAGCACGACGGCGAGATGGACATCGTCAAGGGGTCCGACCTCGTCACCGCGTCCTGGAACGTCTTCGCGGACCACGACAAGACGACCCTCATCGGCAACAGCGACGGCGCCGCCACCGCCGCGATCGACCGGGGCCACCTCAGGGTCACCCTGCACCACAACCTGTACACGAACGTGCTGGAGCGCGCCCCGCGCGTCCGCTTCGGCAAGGTCGACTCCTACGACAACCACTTCGTCGCGGGCGGCACCGACTACGTCTACAGCTACGGCATCGGCATGGAGTCCCAGATCGTCGCCGAGCACAACGCGTTCACCCTCCCGGACGGCGTCCAGGCGGGCACGATCCTGAAGAAGTGGAAGGAGGCGCCGATCACCGCCGACGACAACTACGTCAACGGCGTCCCGACCGACCTGATCGCCGTCCACAACGCCCAGGTGCCGAGCGAGATCCTCCAGTCCGGCGCGGGCTGGACCCCGACCCTGCGGACGAAGGTGGACCCGGCCCAGGCCGTGCCGGGCATCGTCGACCACCAGGCAGGCGCCGGCCACCTGTGCTGAACCGCCGGCCGGGGCGCGCACCCCACCGCCCCGGCCGCCTTCGCCCTCCCGCTTCCCAGAGCCGCACGCACCGCGAAGGAGCATGACCATGCCCTCGCCCCAACTCCCCCTGTCCAGAAGGGGTTTCCTCACCGTGAGCGCCGGGGCCGCCGCCGCACTCGGCCTCGTCGGCCTCGGTACCGTCCCCGCGCACGCCGCCGGGGCGCCGGGCCCGTTCGGCCGGTACGGTTCCCCGGCCCGCCGGCTGACCCCGCAGACCCTGTACGTCGACCCGCAGGGCCGGGGCGACTTCACCGGCGTCCAGGCCGCAGTGACCGCCGCCACCGGCACCGGCCGCACCCTCGTCCTCGCCCCCGGCACCTACCGCGAGACGGTCGCCGTCGACGCCACCCGTACGGAGATGACCTGGATCGGCGCCACCGAGGATCCCCGGGACGTCGTGATCGTCTACGACAACGCGGCCGGCACCCCCAAGCCCGGCGGCGGCACGTACGGCACGACCGGCTCGGCCACGGTGACCGTCCAGCCCGCCGGTTTCACGGCCCGCTGGATCACCTTCGCCAACGACTGGCTGCGCGCCGACCACCCCGGCATCAGCGGCACCCAGGCGGTCGCGATCAAGGTGCAGGGCGACCGCAGCGCCTTCCTGTACTGCCGTTTCCTCGGCCACCAGGACACCCTGTACGCCGACTCCATGGCCCTCACGGCCTTCGCCCGCCAGTACTACGCCCACTGCTACGTCGAAGGCGACGTCGACTTCGTCTTCGGCCGGGCCACGGCGGTGTACGAGCACTGCCACTTCCGCACCCTCGACCGGACGGACGTGCCCGCGCCGCCGTACGGCTTCGTCTTCGCGCCCTCCACCGCCGTGGCCAACCCCCGCGGCTACCTGGTCGTACGCGGTCACGTCAGCAGCGCGGCCCCGGACGCGGCCTACAAGCTGGCCCGGCCCTGGGTGCCCGGCTCCGACACCACGGCCCGCCCGATGCTCACCGTCCGCGACACCTGGCTCGGCCCCGGCATCGACGCGGTCGCCCCCTACACCACCATGTCGGACGCCTACCCGTGGCAGTCCATGCGCTTCGCCGAGTACCGCAACACCGGGCCCGGCGCGGTGATCACCGTCCCCGCCGACCGGCCCCAGCTCACCCCTGCCGAGGCAGTGCGGTACACCCCGGCCGCCTACCTCGGCGACTGGAATCCCCGACACCACAGCCGCTCGCTCTGAGCCGACGAAAGGACCCGCACGTCATGCGTCGCATCAAGAGCACATTCCTCGCACTCTCCGTGGCCGCCGGCGGGCTCGGCCTGCTCGCCACGCCCGCACACGCCGCCACGGTCGTGGTCAGCAACTCCACGGACCTGGCGAACGCCATCAAGAACGCCACCGCCGGAGAGGTCATCCAGGTCCGCGGCGGCACCTACTACCCGACGGCCACCCTCCAGTCCACGGCCAACGGCACCTCCTCCGCCCCGGTCACCCTGACGGCGTACGGCTCGGAGACGGTGAAGATAGACGGCTCGTCGCTGCCGTCGGGCTCCTGGATCTTCAAACTGACGGCCGACTACTGGAACGTCTCCGACATCACCTTCCAGAACGGGCCCAGCCACGCCGTCGTCTGCCAGTCCTGCACCGGGACGTACTGGAACAACGACAAGACGATCGACAACGGCGACTCCGGCTTCACGCTGACCGGGGACGGCACGGTGAACAACACCGTGAAGAACCTGGACAGTTACGGCAACTACGACGCCGCCACGCACGGCCAGAACGCCGACGGAGTCGCCATCAAGTTCGGCTCGGGCACCGGGAACCTGGTCACCGGAGCCCGGCTCTTCAACAACTCGGACGACGGCATCGACCTGTGGTCCTTCTCCTCCCCGGTGACCATCGAGCACACCTGGTCCTTCGGCAACGGCAAGAACCGCTGGGGCGACAGCGCCTTCGAGGGCAACGGCAACGGGTTCAAGCTGGGCGGCAACGGCGTCACAGTCGCCCACGTCGTCAACAACTCCGCCGCCTGGGACAACTCCGGCAACGGGTTCACGGAGAACTCCAACACCGGGTCGATCGTCATCAACCGCACGACGGCCTACGCGAACGCCAAGTGGGGCTACTACTTCGCGACCAGCTCGGCGAAGCTCGGCAAGAACCTGGCGGTCGGCAACGGCAGCGGCCTGGTCAGCAAGGGCTCCAACGTGACCTCGGCCGGCAACAACTGGGACTCCGGCATCTCCACCCCGTCCTTCATCTCCACGGACGCCACCACCGTCTACAACGCCCGCACGTCGGACGGCTCCCTGCCGGACACGACGTTCCTGACGACGGGCAGCACGACGATCGGCGCGACGATGAACTGACGGCCGGACGGCCGGCCGGACTGACGGACTGACGGACGGGACATGGCCGGCCGAGCCGGCCGTACCGAGGCCTCCGAGGCCGGCCATGTCACCCGGTGCTGCCCCACACCGCCTCCAGATCCTGGCACCGCACGGTGACGGTCGCGTCGGTCAGCTCGATCTCGTGCACACAGCCGCCGTCCTCGTCGGGAAGGATCTCGTCCAGGAGCACCGTGTCGACCGCCATCCAGTCGATGGAGTGCCGGTAGTCGACGGCGAAGTGCCGCACCCCCGAGTAGCTGATGCGCAGGCCCGAGTCGTGCTTCCACTTGTTGGGCGCGAAGTCCAGAACCAGCCTGCCGCTCTTGTCGGTGGCCGGCTGGATCCCGGCCAGCTCCAGATCCTTCACACAGCGCGTGGCACCCGGGATGTCGTAGTGCCCAGGATCGGAGACGAAGGCCCAGGCGCCCGAGGGCAACACGCCACGGAGGCTGGGCAGTTCGGCCAGGTAGGCCCTCGGGTCCAGAAAAAACCCGTGTTCCTGCCAGTGGACATCGACGAATCTCATGCCCACGATCCTCGCCCACCACAGCGCCTGGATCGAAGCCGGACTCGACAGCCCGCGCGGCTTGCCGTCCTGCGCGAGGGGCGGAACAAAGTATATCGATCGCGTAACACCCCTCGCCGGGCCGGGTGTTATGCGCGTAGACAGTCTCTGACCTGGTACGTCACTCCAACCACCAGATCCGGAGAATCCATGCGGAAGTCCCACAGAGCCGTCGCCCTCGGTGCCGCCTGCGCCCTCGCCGGCGTCGCGCTGTACGGCGCGGGCGCGGCCGGTGCCCGCCAGTCGACGGCGAACTCCACCCACGAGCCCTACAACATCGGGCAGTTGGTGAAGGACATCGACAGCTACTACGGCACCAGCCTCGACAGCAACGGTGTCTATCAGGCGTCCCCGGACAGCCCGTACGCCAAGGACCTGGCCGGGATCGACGCCGAGGCCAAGGCCTACATCGACAAGGCCGCGCGCAAGGCGCACCGGCACGGTGAGAAGCCGGCCGTGATGTTCGACATCGACGACACGCTGCTGCTCAGCCTGGACTACGAGAAGCGGTACAACTACACGTTCAGTTCCGCTACGTGGAACGACTACGTGAACCGAGCCGACCGGCCGGCGGTCTTCGGCAGCCCCGAGCTGGTCCGGTACGCCGAGTCCAAGGGCGTCGAGGTCTTCTACAACTCCGGCCTGAGCGAGGCGCAGCGCACCGCCGCCGTCGCCAACCTGAAGAAGGTCGGCGCCGATGTGAACCTCGACGCCGACCACATGTTCCTCAAGGACAAGGCCAACCCGCCGGCCTACCTGAGCGACTGCGCCACCCCGGGCACCTGGACCTGCACGACCGTGCAGTACAAGTCCGGCACCCGCAAGCACATCGAGGACGACCTCGGCTACGAGATCATCGCCAACTTCGGCGACCAGTACTCGGACCTGGACGGCGGCTACGCCGACCGGACGTACAAGCTGCCCAACCCGACGTACTTCGTCTCCTGACGGCCCCGCCGCTCAGCCGTACGTCCTGAGCAGCCGCTCGTACTCCGCCCCCGTCACCGGCAGCACCGTGCCGTGGCGGGGGCTCGCCGGCAGCGCGTGGTCCGTGGACTCGGTCCACTTGCCGCGTGGGTACGCCGGCCTTCACGTCGACCGACGCGAGTTCCGTGTACGGCGCCCGTGGCTCCGACGGCTCGCTGCCGGCCACGACGTTTCTGACGACCGGGTCCGGTGTCATCGGGGCGACCATGGATTGAGTCCGTGGGTCCGTCGTGGCCGGTCAGCCGTGCTGTGCGAAGTCGCCCTTCACCGTGTACGGCTTGCCGTCCGCGGTGCCCGTGATCGTGTAGCCGTCGCGCTTCGCGTCCCGGCCACCGCGCTCGTGGTTGTACTGCCCCGCGAACACCCACTCGCCCGCCGGGACCGTACGGCCCTCTTTGAGGGTCCAGGTGTAGACGAGGAAGCCGTCCCGCTCCTGCACCGTCTGTGTGAAGTCCGTCTCCGGCAGGGAGCGCCAAGCGCCCGTCGAGGACACTCCGCCGGTCTGGGCGACCTTCAACTCCACGGTGAGCGCGCTCAGTTGCTTCGAGGTCTTCAGGGTCAGATTGCTCTGCGCCCAGAAGTCGTTGCTGTGCGAGTCCACCGAGCCGTCCGACCACAGCGGGCCGTCCTGCTCGCTGTGGGCGACGGGCGGCTGTCCGGAGGCTCCCGGCGTGCGGGACGGCGAGGCACTCGGTGCGTGCGCGGAGTGCGTGCCGCCCGTGCCCGGGGCCGGACCGGAGGGAGCTGGTGGGCGCGAGGTCGCGTCCGGGGACGGCGTGGGCGTCGGCGAGACCGCCACCGTCTGTTCCGCGGGAGGCTTGTCCTTCACCGCGGACGCCACCGCGTACCCGCCGACGGCGAGCACCCCGGCGACCGCCGCCGTGGCCCCGACCACCCGTGCCCAGCCGAGCACCGGCGATCGCGTGGCCCGGTGGGCGGAACGGGTGACGCGAGCGGAGCGGGCGGGCGCGGCCATGCCGCGTTCCACGCGGGCCAGGATGCGCGCGCGGTCGGGCTCATGGGCCTCGGCCGCTTCGTGCAGCCGGGCGCGCAGCTCGTCGTGCACGTCCTGCTGCCTCATCGGTTCCGTCCTCCGCTCTCGCCGCCCCGGGTCGCCATCACCGCGTGCATCCGCCGCGGATCGCCCTGCGGGCCGAGCAATCTTTGCAGCTCGGCCATGCCCTTGGACGTCTGGCTCTTAACCGTACCCACCGACACCCCGAGCGCGAGCGCGGTGTCCTTCTCCGAGAGGTCGAACGCGTGCCGCAGCACCACGCAGGCCCGTTTGCGGAACGGCAGTCTGCGCAGCGCCTCCTGCACGTCCACCACCCCGGCCACGTCCGGGTTCTCGGTCTTCTCCTCGCGGTGCGACCAGAACAGCGCGATCCGGCGCCGTTCGCGCACCGCGCTGCGGATCCGGGTGCGGGCCAGGTTGGCGACCACGCCCCGGGCGTACGCCACCGGATGGTCGGCGCCGCGTACCCGGTCCCAGCGGTGCCACAGCGCCAGCAGCGCGTCCGCCGCCAGGTCGTCGGCGGCGTCGGACTCGCCGGTCAACAGGTAGGCCAGGCGGGAGAGTTCGGCGTAGTGCTGTTCGAAGAAGGCATGGAACTCCACGGAGGCGGCGTCGTCGACGACTGTGCCCACGGGCGTGACCTCTTCTCGATACGACTCGGGACGACTCTGTGAGTGTCATGCGAATGACATGCAGCCACCGGAGGGGGTGCCTCAGACGGAGATCCGGAAGCGTATCAGTGATCATTTGGTGAAGATGTACGGGGGTTCGGACGGTGTATGACCCGCCGAACCCGAATCCGTAACACGGAGAAAACCTGAACCGGGTTCAGCGGGGGAACAATCCAGCCAGCATCCGCACACCGCTCATCAGGCAACAAGGAGTTGGCCCATGTCCGTCGACGGGTACTTCAGAATCTCCGAACGGGGATCCACCATAGGCCGGGAGATACGCGGCGGCTTCGCCACGTTCTTCACCATGGCCTACATCCTTGTCCTGAATCCGATCATCCTGGGCAGTGCCAAGGACAAGTACGGGCACACGCTCGACACCGGCCAACTCGTCACCGCCACCGCACTGGTGGCCTGTGTGATGACGATCGTCATGGGTGTCGGCGGCAACCTCCCGCTCGCGATCGCCGCCGGCCTCGGCCTCAACGCCGTCGTCGCCTTCCAGCTCGCCCCGCTGATGAGCTGGCCCGACGCGATGGGCCTCGTCGTCCTCGAAGGCCTGATCATCTGCCTCCTGGTCCTCACCGGGCTCCGGGAAGCGATCATGAACGCCATCCCGAACCAGCTGAAGCAGGCGATCGGCGTCGGCATCGGCCTGTTCATCGCCTTCATCGGCTTTGTCGACGCCGGGTTCGTCAGCCGTATCCCGGACGCCGCCGACACCACCGTGCCGGTCCAGCTCGGCGCGGTCGGCCGGCTCACCGGCTGGCCCGTGCTCGTCTTCTGCCTCGGCGTACTGCTCACCATCGCGCTGCTCGCCCGGAAGGTGAAGGGCGCGATCCTCATCAGCATCGTGACGATGACCGTCGTCGCGATCGTCATCAACGCCGTCGCCCACATCAAGAGCTGGGGCCTGACCACGCCCAAGCTGCCGGACAAGATCGTCGCCGCCCCGGACTTCGGACTGATCGGTCACTTCAGCGTGTTCGGCGGCTTCGGCAAGGCCGGTGTGCTCACCGCCGTCCTGCTCGTCTTCACCCTGATCCTGTCGGACTTCTTCGACGCCATGGGCACGATCGTCGGCATCAGCGCCGAGGCCGGGCTGCTGGACGAGAAGGGACAGGTGCCCGGCATCGGCCGCGTGCTGTTCATCGACGGCGCCGCCGCCGTCGCCGGCGGTCTCGGCTCCGCCTCCTCCAACACCGCCTACATCGAGTCGGCGGCCGGCGTCGGCGAGGGCGCCCGCACCGGACTCGCCAACGTCGTCACCGGCGGCTTGTTCGGCCTGGCCCTCTTCCTCACCCCGCTGCTCACCATCGTCCCGCTCCAGGCGGCGGCGCCCGCGCTGATCGCGGTGGGCTTCCTGATGATGACCCACGTCAAGCACATCGACTGGGACCGCTACGAGATCGCCATCCCGGCGTTCCTCACCATCGCCGCGATGCCGTTCACGTACTCCATCACCGACGGGATCGGGGCCGGCTTCCTGTCGTACGTGCTCATCAAGTCGGTGCTGGGCAAGGCCCGGGAGGTCAACTGGCTGCTGTGGGGAGTCTCGGCGCTGTTCCTGGTGTACTTCGCCATCGATCCCGTCGAGCAGCTTCTCGGCGTGAAGTAGGCCTCAGCTCTTCAGGGCCGCCCGCATCATCGCCTTCGCCACCGGCGCCGCCAGCCCGTTGCCGCTGACCTCCGACCGCGCCGCGTCCGACTGCTCGACCAGCACCGCCACGGCCACCTCCTTGCCGGTGCTGTCGGACTTTCCGAACGACGTGAACCAGGCGTACGGCGTCTTGCTGTTGTTCTCGCCGTGCTGGGCGGTGCCGGTCTTGCCGCCGACGGTCACGCCGTCGATCTGCGCGTTCGTACCGGTGCCGTCCCGCACCACCGTCTCCATCGCCGACTGGAGCTGCTCGGCGGTGGAGGAGCTGACGATCTGCTTCGTGCTCGCGCCGGTGTCGTAGTCGTGCAGCACATCACCGCCGCTGTCGGTGATCCGCGACACCATATGCGGCGAGACCAGCTTGCCGCCGTTGGCTATGGCCGCGGACACCATGGCCATCTGGAGCGGGGTCGCGGTGACGTCGAACTGGCCGATGCCGGACAGGCCCGTCTGCGCCTTGTCCATGCCGGACGGGTACACACTGGCGTAGGCCCGCACCGGCACTTCGAGCGTGTCGTCGTTGAAGCCGAACTTCTCGGCCATGGCCTTCACCTTGTCCTGCCCGAGATCGACGGCCATCTTGCCGAAGACGTTGTTGCAGGAGTACTGCAGGGCCACCCGGATCGAGGCGTTCCCGCACGGGGCCGACGCGTTCTCGTTCGCCAGCGGACGCACCGTGCCCGGCAGGGTGTACGGGTTGGGGCTGTCGGTGTGCTCGTCCACGTTCTTGTAGAGCCCGTCCTCCAGCGCGGCCGCCGCCACGACCAGTTTGAACGTCGACCCCGGCGGCAGCGGCTGGCGCAGCGCACGGTTGGTCAGCGGCTTGTCCTGGTCCGCGGTGAGCCGCTGCCAGGCGGCCCCGGCCGTGTTGGCATCGGTGAGCGACGAGGGGTCGTACGAGGGCGTCGACACCACGGCGAGGATCCTGCCGGTCTTCGGGTCGATCGCGACGGCCGCGCCCTTCTTGTCGCCGAGGGC
Source organism: Streptomyces sp. CoH27 (assembly GCF_020181035.1). Lineage (GTDB taxonomy): Bacteria > Actinomycetota > Actinomycetes > Streptomycetales > Streptomycetaceae > Streptomyces > Streptomyces camelliae. The sequence goes on along the minus strand of NZ_JAIQYY010000023.1, from coordinate 122,261 downwards.
GTCGTAGGCCGCCTTCTGCACCGCCGGGTCGATCGTGGTGAGCACATCGCCCGGGTCGGCGCGCTCGCCGGTGAGCGTGTCCAGGACGGTCTTGAGCCTGGTGTCCGTGCCGTTGAGCAGGTCCTGGTAGATGCCCTCCAGCTGGGTGGGGGCGTAGGCCTGCGAGGCATAGCCCGTCACCGCGGCGTAGAGCCTGCCGTCCGTGTACGTCCGCTTGTACGCGAGGTCGCCGCCCTTCGTTCGCGTCGAGCCGGTGATCGCGTTCCCGGCCACGATGATGTTCCCGAGCGGCCGCGAGTACGTCGCGATCGAATTCCGCCGGTTGTCGTTGTCGTCCGCGAGGGCCTTGCCGTCGTAGAACTGCACCCAGGTCGCCCTGACCAGCAGAGCGAGCACGAGCAGCAGACAGAAGACGGACGCCCGCCTGATCGTCTTGTTCATCCCGGTCAGGAAGACGACCGGGAAGGGGCTGATCGTTCCCGTACGCCCGTTTTCTCATCGGACGCTCAGAAAGACCGGCCCCCGAGGTGTCCGGTCAGAGCCGGCGCGTCGCCAGCGTCAGCCGGTCGCGGGCGTCGAACAGCGCGTCCTTGATCATCTGCTCGTGGGCCGGAGTGAGCCGGGCCACCGGCACCGAGCAGCTGATCGCGTCCCGCGAGGGGGTGCGGTACGGGATCGCCACGCCGAAGCAGCGCAGGCCCAGCGTGTTCTCCTCGCGGTCGACCGCGAAGCCCTGCTCCCGCACCTGGTGCAGCTCCTCGATGAGCTTCTCGCGGTCGGTGATGGTGTGCTCGGTGAGGGCCGGGAGGGTCTCCGGGAGCAGCTTGCGGACCTGCTCGTCGGTGTAGCTGGCGAGGATCGCCTTGCCGAGGGAGGTGGAGTGCGCGGGCAGCCGGCGGCCGACCCGGGTGAAGGGGCGCAGATAGTGCTGGGACTGGCGGGTGGCCAGATAGACGACGTTCGTGCCGTCGAGGCGCGCCAGGTGGATCGTCTCCGTGGTGTCGTCCGACAGCCGGTCCAGCGTCGGGCGGGCCGCGGCCACCACCTCGTCACCGTCGATGTACGACGTGCCGACCAGCAGCGCCCGCACCCCGATGCCGTACCGCGTGCCCGTCGCGTCCGTCTCCACCCAGCCCAGCTCCACGAGCGTGCGCAGCAGCATGTACAGGCTGGACTTGGGGTACCCCACGGCCTCCTGGACCGCCGCGAGGGAGTGCATGCCAGGCCGGCCGGCGAAGTACTCAAGCAGCTCAACGGTCCGTACCGCGGACTTGACCTGCGCCCCGCCCCCTGCGTCGCCTGCCGTCATCGCCCTTGACCCCTTCGTTCGACGAGACCCGGATGTTCGAGGGCCCTGGATATTCAGGACCCAGATATATAGTCTCCGAGCAGCGAATTCATCATCAGAGACAGTGTTCAGTATATCGAACGCGGCTGATGGGTGACCCAGTTAAGCGCAGTCTCGTTTGGAAGGAACCCGCGGTGGCAGCAGCACCAGTCTGGAGTGTCGACCCGCGCACCGGGAAGCAGCGCGAGCAGGTTGCGGTGGAGGCCACAGCGCAGGAGGTGGACGCCACGGTCCGCGCGGCGGACGCCGCGCGCGGAGCCCTCGCCGACCGCACGGTCCGCGCCGCGTTCCTGCGTTCCGCCGCCGCGGGCCTGGAAGCGGCCAAGGACGGCCTGATCGAGACCGCCGACGCCGAGACCGCCCTCGGCCCGGTCCGGCTGACCGGGGAACTCGCCCGCACCGGCTATCAGTTGCGGGCCTTCGCCGACATCGTCGACGAGGGCGCCTTCCTCGACGTCGTCATCAACCACCCCGACGACACCGCGACCCCGCCCATCCCGGACCTGCGCCGCTACAAGGTCCCGCTCGGCGTCGTCGCCGTCTACTCCGCCTCCAACTTCCCCTTCGCCTTCTCCGTCGCCGGCGGCGACACCGCGAGCGCGCTCGCCGCGGGCTGCCCGGTCGTCGTCAAGGCCCACCCCGACCACCCGGCCCTGTCCGAGCTGGTCGCCAAGGTGCTGCGCCGGGCCGCCGCCGAGCACGGCATCCCCGAGGGCGTCGTCGGCCTCGTGCACGGCTTCGAGGCGGGCATCGAGCTGATCCGGCACCCGCTGGTCACCGCCGCGGGCTTCACCGGGTCGGTCCGGGGCGGCCGCGCGCTCTTCGACGCCGCCGCCGCGCGTCCGGTGCCGATCCCGTTCCACGGCGAACTCGGCTCGCTGAACCCGGTCCTGGTGACGGAGGCGGCCGTCGCCGAGCGCGCGGAGGCGATCGGCTCGGGGCTCGCCGGGTCCATGACGCTCGGCGTGGGGCAGTTCTGTGTGAAGCCCGGCCTGGTGCTCGTGCCGTCCGGCGCGGGCGGCGACCGGCTGGTGAAGTCCCTCGCCGACGCCGTCAGCGACACCGAGGCGGGGGTCCTGCTCGACCACCGCATGCGCGACAACTTCGTCGCCGGGGTCCAGGAGCGGGCCGCCCTGGCGGACGTCGACTCGCCCGTCACACCGGGCGCGGGCGGCGAGCACACGGTCAGCGCGGGGGTCCTCACGGTGCCGGCGGAGAAGCTGGCCGAGGAGGGGGCGTACGACCTGCTGCTGGAGGAGTGCTTCGGGCCGGTCACGGTCGTGGCCCGCTATGCCGACGAGGCCGAGGCGAAGGCCGTGCTCTCGCGGCTGCCGGGCAACCTGACGGCGACCGTCCAGGTGTCCGCCGAGGAGGCCGCCGGGCAGGGGCGGGGGCCGGAGCTGCTCGCCGAGCTCACGCCGCTGGCGGGGCGTGTCGTGGTGAACGCGTGGCCGACGGGTGTCGCCGTGGCCGCGGCCCAGCACCACGGCGGGCCGTACCCGGCCACGACGTCCACGTCCACGTCCGTGGGCGGTACGGCCATCGAGCGGTGGCTGCGGCCGGTGGCCTACCAGAACGCGCCCACCGCCCTCTTGCCTGCCGAGTTGAAGGACGAGAACCCGCTGGGTCTCCCCCGGAGGTTCAACGGGGTTCTGGAGCGGTGACGCCGCCCCCTCAGGCAGTTTCAGCACCCCTGCGATGATGGGCCGATGGACGTGGAACTTCCCGAACTCCCCTTCCCCCTGCGTACATACGGACCCGAAGGCCACTGGTCCTACGAGGGCGGTGTGCTGACCGGATGGGCCGGGGCCCGGCAGGACCGGTTTGTCACGCCTACCGGTGAGGCGCTCGATCCCGCCTCCGACGCGCCGCGGCTGCTGGGGGCGCCCGAGGGGGACTTTCAGCTGATCGCCCGGGTGACCGTGGGGTTCCGGGCGGCCTTCGACGCCGGCGTGCTGTACGTGCACGTCGGCGAGCGGGCCTGGGCCAAGCTGTGCCTGGAGTACTCCCCGGACGTGCCCACCGTCTGCACGGTGGTCACCCGGGGACACTCCGACGACGCCAACTCCTTCACGGTGGAGGGGAGTTCGGTGTGGCTGCGGGTCAGCCGGACCGGGCGGGCCCTCGCCTTCCACGCCTCCCGGGACGGCGAGCGATGGACCTTCGTCCGGCTGTTCACGCTGGGCGACGAGAAGGAGACCGGTGACGCGCTGGTCGGCTTCATGACCCAGTCGCCGATGGGGGAGGGATGCGTGGTGACGTACGACCACATCGAGTTCCGGCAGAGCTGGCCGCAGGACCTGCGAGACGGGAGCTGAGGAACCGGTACGGGAGCGGTCGCGTCCTCGGTGGCATGATCAACGACCGTGTGAGGGGCAGCCGCGTGATCCGCACCGCCCTGCCCGCCGAGGCCGAGACCATCGCCGCGCTGCACCACAGGGCGCGCTCGACGTACTACCCGGACGGCCTCCCGGACGACGGCATCGACTGGACCGCCACCTGGCGCGGCGCCGTCGAGCGGCCCGACGGGCAGGTGCTGTGCGTGGTGGCAGAGGGCGTGATCACCGGCATCGCCTCCTTCCGGACCCCGGACAACGGCCCGGCCGACACGGTCAAGCTCTTCCAGTTCCATGTCGCCCCCGACCACTGGCGCTCCGGCATCGGTACGGCCCTCCACGCCGCCTGCGTGGAGCAGTGGCGGGCCGACGGCCGACGGACCGCCGTTCTCGACGTGCACGTGGACAACCGGCGCGCCCAGGCCTTCTACGCCCGCCAGGGCTGGATCCCGGACCCGGAGAACCCACCGGCCGCGGGTGATCACCATCTGTTCCTGCGGTACGCCGTACGGCCCGGGGAATGAACCGCGCTGTTTGAACGTTCACGTACCGGTGGCGGAGAGAGCCTCCGTGCCCGTACGACCCGAAGAGAGCCGAAGAATGCGCGTCGAGATCTGGAGCGACATCGCCTGCCCCTGGTGCTACGTGGGCAAGGCCCGCTTCGAGAAGGCGCTCGCTGCCTTCCCGCACCGCGACGAGGTCGAGGTGGTGCACCGGTCCTTCGAGCTGGACCCGGGCCGCGCCAAGGGCGATGTCCAGCCGGTGATCACCATGCTCACCCGGAAGTACGGCATGAGCGAGGCCCAGGCCGAGGCCGGCGAGGACAATCTGGGCGCCCAGGCCGCCGCCGAGGGCCTGGACTACCGCACCCGCGGCCGCGACCACGGCAACACCTTCGACATGCACCGCCTGCTGCACTTCGCCAAGGAGCAGGGCCGGCAGGACGAGCTGATCCAGATCCTGTACCGGGCGAACTTCGCCGAGGAGCGGTCCCTGTTCACCGAGGGCGACGAGCGGCTCGTCGAGCTGGCCGTGGAGGCCGGGCTGGACGCGGAGGCCGTGCGTGCCGTGCTCGCCGACCCGTCCCGCTACGCCGACGACGTCCGCGCCGACGAGCGCGAGGCCGCGCAGCTCGGCGCGAACGGAGTGCCGTTCTTCGTGCTCGACCGGACGTACGGCGTCTCCGGCGCCCAGCCCGCCGAGGTCTTCACCCAGGCCCTCAGCCAGGCCTGGGGCGAGCGCTCGCCGCTGAAGCTGGTCGACCAGGGTGACGCCGAAGCCTGTGGCCCGGACGGGTGCGCGGTGCCGCAGCAGGGCTGAAACCGCAGGTCGGCGCGGATGTATAAGGGCTCCTAAGCGGATCCACGCAAAAATTCGCAATGGACGAGAGATGCCATGCCCCGCACAGTGGGGGCATGGAGACCTTCGAGAGCCTCGTCCGCGCCGAGTTCAGCCCGAAGAACACCTATCTCAACACCGCGAGCAGCGGCCTGCTGCCCGCCCGTACCGTAGCCGCCCTGCACGAGGCCGTCGCCATCCGGGCCGAGGGCCGTGCCCTGGACCCCCTGTTCGAGGACGTCGAGACCGCCCGCGCGTCCTTCGCCCGGCTGGCCGGAGTCCCGGTCACCCGGGTGGCGGCGGGCGCATCTGTCGCCTCCCAGACCGGACTGGTCGCCGCCGCCCTTCCTTCCGGCGCCGAAGTCCTCACCGCCGAGGACGACTTCACCTCCGTGATCAACCCCTTCCACACCAGGGGTGACCTCAAGGTCCGTGCCGTACCGCTGGAGCGGCTCGCCGAGTCCGTGCGCTCCGGCACCGCGCTCGTCGCGGTCAGCGCCGCCCAGTCCGCCGACGGCCGGATCGCCGACCTGCCGGCCCTGCGCGAGGCCGCCCGCGCTCACGGCGCCCGTACCTACGTCGACTTCTCCCAGGCGGCCGGGTGGCTCCCCATGGACGCCGGCGCCTACGACTTCACCGTCTCCACGACCTTCAAGTGGCTGCTCGGCCCGCACGGTGCCGCGTTCCTCGTCGTCCCCGAGGACTTCGGGGAGCTGACCCCGCTGCTCGCGGGCTGGGTCGCCGCCGAGAAGCCGTGGGACAGCTGTTACGGCCCGGTGGCCGAACTCGCCCACTCGGCAAGGCGGTTCGACGTCAGCCCCAGCCTGTTCACCTACGCCGGGCTGCGCCACTCCCTCGACCTCATCGAGGAACTCGGCGTCGACGCCGTACACGCCCATGACCTCGACCTCGCCGACCGCTTCCGGGCCGGTCTCGCCACGCTCGGCCACGAGGCGCTGCCCGCGCCCGGCTCGGCGATCGTCTCGGTGCCCGGACTGGGCGAGCGGCAGGGCGAGTTGAGCCGCGCGGGCATCGAGGTCTCCAACCGGGCCGGCAACCTGCGGGCCTCGTTCCACCTCTACAACACGCCCGCGGACGTCGACCGGCTGCTGAACGTCCTCGCCGGCTGACGACACGACCGGGCCGGGGCCTCCCGTCCCACACAGGAGACCCCGGCCCGGGGTTCACGGGGCTCTCAGCTCACCGGCGTGAAGTCCCTCGCCCCGATGCTGTGTCCGTTTGCCGCTGCGCGGCGGGCGGGCCGGTGGGTGGCGTGCGGTCACCGGACGGTTGTGAAGTCCCTCGCCCCGATGAACTCGGGCCTGCGCACCGGTGCCGCGAACGGCTCGACGGCCGTGTTCTCCACGCTGTTGAACACGATGAAGACGTTGCTGCGCGGGAACGGGGTGATGTTGTCCCCGCTGCCGTGCATGCAGTTGCAGTCGAACCAGGTCGCCGAGCCGGCCCTGCCGGTGAAGAGCTTGATGCCGTGGTCGCTCGCCATCTTGGTCAGCGCCTCGTCGGACGGCGTGCCCGCGTCCTGCATCTGGAGGGACTTCTTGTAGTTGTCCTTGGGCGTGGCGCCGGCGCAGCCCAGGAACGTGCGGTGCGAACCCGGCATGATCATCAGGCCGCCGTTGGTGTCGTAGTTCTCGGTCAGCGCGATCGAGACGGACACCGTGCGCATGTTCGGCAGGCCGTCCTCGGCGTGCCAGGTCTCGAAGTCCGAGTGCCAGTAGAAGCCGCTCGCGCCGAAACCGGGCTTGACGTTGATCCGGGACTGATGGACGTACACGTCCGAGCCGAGGATCTGCCGGGCCCGGCCGACCACGCGCGGATCCCGCACCAGGTTCGCGAACACCTGGCTGATCCGGTGCACTTCGAAGACCGAGCGGATCTCCTGCGACGCCGGCTCCACGATGGAGCGCTCGTCGGCCCGGACGGCCGGGTCGGCGACCAGCCGGTCCAGCTCCTGCCGGTAGACCTCGACCTCGTCGGGGGTGATCAGCTGGTCGATCGCGAGGAAGCCGTCCCGCTCGTACGACTGAAGGTCGGCGGTCGGGATCGGGCCGGGCGTGTCCGGGGAGCCCCAGACGACCGGGTCCTGGCGGGGGACGCTCACCTCGGTGGCGCCGCGGCTGGGGTACAGATCGGTCAGGGTGGTCATGTCTGTCACACCTCCTCGGGCTCCGTCAGGAGCGGGTAGACGCCGTTCTCGTCGTGGTCCTCCCGGCCGGTGACGGGCGGGTTGAACACGCAGAGGCAGTGGAAGTCCTCCTTGACCTTCAGCGTGTGCCGCTCGTGGCCGTCCAGGAGGTACATGGTGCCGGGGGTGATCGTGTACGTCCTCCCGGTCTCGTGGTCGGTCAGTTCGGCCTCGCCCTTGGTGCAGACGACGGCCTCGATGTGGTTGGCGTACCACATCGACGTCTCCGTCCCGGCGTACAGGATGGTCTCGTGCAGGGAGAAGCCGACCCGCTCCCTGGCGAGGACGATCCGCTTGCTCTCCCAGGTGCCGGACTTGGCCCTGACGTGCCGGTCGGTGCCTTCGATGTCCTTGAACGATCGGACGATCACGGTGGTGCGCTCTCTCCTGGTCGGTCGGTCAGAGGGTTTCGCGGACGGCGCGGGCGAGGATCCTGAGGCCCTCGTCCAGCTCGTCCGGCGTGATGGTGAGGGCCGGCAGCAGCTTGACGACCTCGCCCTCGGGGCCGGAGGTCTCGATGAGCAGCCCGAGTTCGAAGGCCCGCCCGGCGACCCGGCCGGCCCGCGCCTTGTCGTGGAACTCCATGCCCCACACCAGTCCGCGCCCGCGGTACTCCTTGACGTCGGCGAGGTTCTCCTCGGTGATGGAGATCAGCGCCTGCTCGATCTGCTCGCCCCGGGCCCGGGTCTGCTTCTCCATCGCCGAGCCGTCGGCCCAGTACGTCTCCAGCGCCGCGGTCGCGGTGACGAACGCGGGGTTGTTGCCGCGGAAGGTGCCGTTGTGCTCGCCCGGCTCCCACACGTCCAGCTCGGGCTTGAACAGGCACAGCGACATCGGCAGGCCGTAGCCGCTGATCGACTTGGACACGGTGACGATGTCCGGCACGATCCCCGCCTCCTCGAAGGAGAAGAAGGCGCCGGTACGGCCGCAGCCCATCTGGATGTCGTCGACGATCAGCAGCATGTCCTGCCGCTCGCACAGCTCCTTGAGCGCGCGCAGCCATTCGGGCCGGGCCACATTGATGCCGCCCTCGCCCTGCACGGTCTCCACGATCACGGCGGCGGGCTTGTTGAGCCCGGAGCCCTGGTCCTGGAGGAGCCGCTCGAACCACAGGAAGTCCGGGACCGTGCCGTCGAAGTAGTTGTCGAACGGCATCGGCGTGCCGTGCACCAGCGGGATGCCGGCGCCGGCCCGCTTGAAGGCGTTGCCGGTGACGGCGAGGGAGCCCAGGGACATCCCGTGGAAGGCGTTCGTGAACGACACGATCGCCTCGCGGCCCTTCACCTTACGGGCCAGCTTCAGCGCCGCCTCCACGGCGTTGGTGCCGGTCGGGCCCGGGAACATGACTTTGTACGGCAGGTCCCGCGGGCGCAGCACCAGATCCTGGAAGGTCTGCAGGAAGGTCCGTTTGGCCGTGGTCGACATGTCGAGGCCGTGGGTGACCCCGTCGCGTGCGAGATAGTCGATCAACGCCCGTTTGAGCACCGGGTTGTTGTGGCCGTAGTTGAGTGAGCCGGCACCGGCGAAGAAGTCGAGGTACGCATGACCGTCCTCGTCGTACATGCGGCTGTCCCGCGCGCGGTCGAAGACCGTGGGCCAGCCGCGGCAGTAGCTGCGCACCTCGGACTCAAGGGTCTCGAAGACGCTGAGGTCGGGCTGGGTGATGGTCACGGTGAATCGCTCCTCAGTGGGCGGTGTACTCGGTCAACGGGCCGATGCGATAGAGGACTTCGGGGTCGTGCGGGCCGTCCGGGAACAGCTCGGCGGGGAACAGCACCTCGCGTTCGAGGTGCGCCCCGTGCCGGGCGGCGAACGAGGTGAACAGCCGCTCGGAGGCGGTGTTGCCCGGGGTGATGGTGGTCTCCACGTCGGTGATGCCGCGCTCGGCGGCCAGGCGCACGGTCAGCCCGTCCAGCAGCGCGGCGGCGATGCCGAGACCCCGGTGGGCGGAGTCGACGGCCACCTGCCAGACGAGCAGCGTGCGGGGGCGCTCGGGCCGTACGTAGCCGGTGACGAAGCCGACCGGCTCCCCGTCCGCACCGCGCGCGACCGCCGAGGTGCCGGCGAAGTCCCGGCACCACAGCAGATAGCTGTACGAGGAGTTCAGGTCGAGCGTTTTCGAGTCCTTGGCGAGACGCCAGAGCGTGGCTCCGTCGGTCACCGCCGGCTGGTCGATGAACAGGTCTGCGGGTGCGGCAGTCATGCGGCACGAATTTACCGAGGTGAATTCAGAAATGCACGGCCGCCGTCGCTGGGGTGTGCAGGGGGCTCGGTGTTATGCCCGTCTTGTCCCGTGATAAATCGGGGCAAATCCATGTCGCTGTGGAGTGCGTCACAGCCAGGAAACCGTCAATGACGTGTATGAAACACGCCGGAAAAGTGCCCTGTTTAGTCTTGAAAAAAGCGGGCAGAAGAAGACGGGAAGCTGTCGTCCGGGGAATTGGCGGGAATTGTGAAAGTAAATTGAATTCAGGTCCCGGTGGTCCCGTCGATTCGTTCACGCAGAATGTCGGCGTGTCCGTTGTGCCGGGCGTACTCCTCGATGAGGTGGATCAGCACCCAGCGCACACTGACCTCGACGCCGGCCATCGGCTCGTCGACGATGCGCCCGGTGTCCTCCAGATCCCACCCGGCGAGCAGCTCCCGGCTCCGCGCGATCTCCGCCCGCCACACGGCCAGGGCCTGCGCCGGCCCGCGCTCGGGATCGAGGCCGTACCCCGTCCGCTCCTCGAACAGCGGCGGTACGTCCTGTCCTGCCAGCACCCGCTGGAACCAGTTGCGTTCCACCTCGGCGAGATGCTGGACAAGTCCCAGCAGCGTCAGCGACGACGGCTCCGCCGAGGCCTGCCGCACCTGCGCGTCGTCCAGGCCTTGGCACTTCAGCTCCAGCGTGGCCCGGTGGAAGTCCAGCCAGCTCTCCAGCATGGCGCGTTCGGGACCGGTCGGCGCGGGGATCGGGCGGCCGTCGGGAAGGGTCCGGGGTGCCTGTGGGGTGGTCATGGCCGCAGCATGCCACGCGGGTACGACAACGGCCCCGGCCGAAACCCTGCGCGGCGAGCACGCCGACGATGCCGCACGCTGCTCCCCCTCTCAGGTGTCGGAGTCGGGAATGCCGCGTGCCGCCGCGTATGCCTGGGTGGGCGTCATGGAGACACCATTGAGGCTGACCGTCTTGTAGGGGCTGACCTTGGCACAGGTCTTGGCCTGGTCGGCGGTGGAGGCGTGGGCGCCTCCGACGGCGGCGTGGGTGTCGGCCGGCGCGGGCGAGGAGCTGCCGCCCGGGAAGCGTGTCCCGCTGGGCCAGTCGCTGCCGATCACCAGGGTCAGGCCCGTGCCGGTGCCCTGCTTCAGCTGCGAGGAGGACAGGCCGAGCGCCTTGGCGACTGTCTGTGCCTCCGCTTGCCGGCCGGCGCCGTAGGTGAGCGTGGTCGTGGCGGAGCTCGGAGTGCCGTGGACGACCGTGGCGGAACCGAAGCCCTGGTCGGTCAGGGCGGTCGCGATCTCCGCGGCGCGGCCGGTGACCGTGGAGCCGTTCCCCACGGTCACCGCGATCTGGGAGGGGGGTTCGGCCGAAGCGGTGGCGGTGGGTTCGGCGGTGGCCGAGGCCGCGTCGGCCTTCTTGCCCGAATCGGTCGTCAGCGACTGGTCGTTGGCGATGGTGGAGAACAGGGTCTTGGCGCCCGGGCCCACGACCACATGGTCCCTGTTGTTCGGATCGGGATCGGTCTGCATCGTCGTGAACGTCATCCGCTTGGCGGGGACCTTGTCCACGTCGGACGCGAGCCCGATCAGTTTCCTCACCGATCCCAGGCCGTCGTCCACGGTCAGCGCCTTGGTGGCGGCGTCGGCGAGGCCGTAGACCGCGGTGGGGTCGGTGAGGGTGCCGGCGCTCTTGAACTTGCGGATCATCGCGCTCAGGAAGATGTGCTGCGAGACCGTACGGCCCAGGTCGCTGCCGTCACCGAAGCCGTGCCGCGAGCGCACGAACTCCAGCGCGCCCGAGCCCTTGAGGGTGTGGGTGCCCTTGGACAGCTTCAGATGCGAGTAGGTGTCGTAGACATCGTCGCTGACGCAGACGTCGACGCCGCCGACCGCGTCCGACATCTGCACGACGCCGGAGAAGTCGAGCTTGACGAAATGGTCGATCGGGATGCCGGTGAGCTGATGGACGGTGGCCACCTGGCAGGCGGGCCCGTACGACAAGGCACTGTTGATCTGGCCGTAGTAACCGGACGTGGACTGCCCGGAGACAGGGTCCTTGCAGGCGGGCACCTGGGTCATGGTGTCGCGCGGCACACTCATCACCGTGGCGTTGGAGCGGTCCGCCGATATGTGCACCACCATCTCCACGTCCGCGTTCCCGTTGCCGGACTGCACACCGGTCTTCGAACAACCGCCGCCGAGCCTGCAGTCCTCCGCGCTGGTGCGGCCGTCCGAGCCGATCACCAGGATGTTGATCGGGGTGCGGCCGAAGGTGTCGGCCTTCTCGGTGCCGCCCTTGCCGTCCAGGGACACGCTGTGGATGTTGCCGTTCAGGTGCTGGTAGAACCACCAGCCGACACCGGCCGTACCGAGCACCAGGAGAGACAGACAGATTCCGGCGATCTTCAGCATGCGCCTGCCGCGTCGCACCGGGCGGCCCCGGCCTGCTCGCCCTGCCCCGCGCGGGCCTGGCACCGGGGACGTACGACTGCGCGTCGCCCGACCATCTGGCCCGTTCCGCAGGTCGCTCATCTTCCACTCCCATGACCAGTCGGGCCTGCCAGGCTTAGTTGCGTAGTTGCGCAATCTAGCAAACTTAAGCCCGCCGTCGTCCCCGTCCGCCCGCTGCCCGCCGGTGATCTTCAACTCCCCCCGCACGCGCGAGACTTACTGCAGGACCCCGACCGCGCGCGAGATGATCAGCGCCAGGGTCAGCAGCGAGATCGTGGACTGCGTGGACATCAGCAGCTTCGCCCAGCGGGACAGCGGCATGGTGTCGGTGGGGCTGAAGGCCGTGGCGTTGGTGAGGGCCACATAGAGGTAGTCCATGTACTGCGGCTCCCAGTCGTCGGGCGCGATGCCCTCCTGCTGCATCTGAGGGAAGAGAAAGTCCGGATGCTGGCGCGTGCCCAGGGCGCGGACCACCGGGCCGCCCCGGTCCCACTCCCAGTACCAGAGGCTGAAGGCGATGACGTTGGTCAGCCAGATGCCGCCTCCCGTCGTCAGCAGGGCCGCGGCATTGGAGCCCTCGGTACCGTGCAGCAGGTCGCGCACCAGGACGACGGCCGACCAGCCGTTGGCGAGACTGACCGCGCCGGCCAGCAACAGGCCCAGCGCGCGCAGCGGGCGGGACCGGTACTCGATCCGTCGGTGTGGATGGGCCACCCACAGCGCCGCCATCATGGCCAACTCCAGGACGGGCAGCAGCCAGTGCGGGTGGATGCTGAAGCGTTCCGGCAGCGCCCACTGCACCCAGACGGCGACCAGCAGTGCCGCCATCACCGCCCAACGCTGCTCACCTCTGGTGCGCCGCTGCCACGCGGGACGCTCGGACTCGGATGCCTGCTCGGCCGGAGCGAGCAGGCCCTCGATCCGTTCCAGACGGACATGCAGCAGCTCGGACCAGTGCTCGGGGCCCTGGCGCTGCGGGGGAGGGGTGTCATGGGTGGTCACGGGCACCATTCTCGCCAGACGTCTGCGATATTGCGCAAGTCTGCAATCAATACTTGTGGATGGCCGTGGGCCTGCCGCAGTCCGTCACGGTGCAGCGGCCACCGCGGGCCGGCTCACGTTCACAGCCACCGTCGAGGAGTCCTCCGACGCGGGCGAGATCTGCGTCCAGCCATGGTCCGAGGCGCCGCTGCTCCATCGACGGTTGTCGAACGTGACCGACGCGGCGTGCAACGCGTCGGCGTGACAGACCAGCCACAGGGCGAGGGACCAGCCCGTGGCCGTCTCGGTGACCGGGTAGCTGACGCTGCCGCCGGTCGCGGGGACGGCGGCCGGCACCCTGCCGAACTCCCGTCGGACCGCTGCGGCGACACCACCGCCGTCGCCGCCCTCGTGTACGACACCTGCCGTACCGCTGCCCCGGCCCGCCCCGGCGTCGTCGGTACCGCTCCCTCCGCCGGCCTGGGCGGCATCCGCCCCGCTCTTGCCCGCTCCGCTGACCGTGCAGGTCAGCGCGGGCCCCTCCCGCCCCGTCAGCACGTCGGCCAGCGTCGCCGCCGTGGCCTCGTGTGATGCGTAGGCCTCCGGGTAGCCGCTGTGCTGGACATCCTGCGCGGCGACGGTGACCGGCAGGTCGACGTAGTCCGGCACCTTGACCAGTGCGTCGAAGAACTTGCCCGACGCGTAGACGGGGTCGCGGATCTGGGCGGGGCTGCCCCAGCCCTCGGACGGGCGCTGCTGGAACAGGCCGAGGGAATCCCGGTCCCCGTAGGAGAGATCGCGGAGTTTGGACTCCTGCATCGCGGTCGCCAGGGCGATGGTGACGGCCCGTTCCGGCAGACCGCGCGCGTGGGCCACGGCCGCGATGGTCGCGGCATGGGACGCCTGGTCCAGATCGAGTGTGACGGTCGTGCCGTCCGTGCCGTGTGCCGTGCATTCGTCGGACGTCGCCGAGCGGATGAACCGAACGGCGAGATAACCCACGAGCGCGAGGACCACGCCCGATCCGATCACGACCGGCCACAGCCTGCGGCGCCCCCACCTGCTTGCTGCCGCCACTGGCCCTCCTCTTACCTGCCCTCGGCTACAGTTCAGTTGCGTTGTTGCGCAACCATATAACTCTGCTGACTGTGGCCCGGAGGGGGATCGCGGCAGTGGACCCGATCGAGGGGGAAGGTATGACGGGTCGGCGGGGACCGGCAAAACTGGCGGTGCGGCCAGGCCGGTCAGGACGCCTGAGCGACCGGAACCTGGAGTTGGTACTGCTCCTCGGCGCCGTCCTCATCTGCGTTTACGGCTATGCCGAGACGGCTCTGGCCGCCAGCGGGCAGCTGCCGCCGAGTATGCCACTGACGTGCCTGGGCGTGGCCGTGTTGCCCGTGGTGTGCCATGTCGCCGTACGCCGGTTCGCGCCGCACGCCGATCCGCTGATCCTGCCCCTGGCCACCCTGCTCAGCGGTCTGGGTCTCGTCCTGATCCACCGTCTCGACATCGCCTACGGGACGCACTACCACCACGCGACGGCCGCGGCGTCGGGGCAGCTGACGTGGTGCGGCATCGCGGTGGCGGTGTTCGCCGGGGCGGTGGCGCTGCTCAAGGACCATCGCAGGCTCCAGCGCTATCCGTACGTCACGATCTTCGTGGGCCTTGTCCTGCTGATGGCGCCGGCCTTCTACCCCGGTGACGTCTACGGCGCCAAGCGGTGGATCTTCATCGGCCCGCTGTCCTTCCAGCCCGGCGAGTTCGTGAAGATCGTCATCGTGGTCTTCTTCGCGGGATATCTGACGCTGCGCAGGGACGCCCTCGCGCTCGCCGGGCGGCGTTTCCTCGGCATGTATCTCCCGCGCGGGCGCCAGTTCGGCCCCGTGGCGGCCGTGTGGCTGCTCAGCCTGCTCGTCCTGGTCTTCGAGCGGGACCTCGGCACCTCGCTGATCTTCTTCGGCCTGTTCGTGATCATGCTGTACGTCGCCACCGAGCGCACCAGCTGGGTGGTGTTCGGCGTCGTCATGTTCGCCGTCGGCGCCTTCGTCGTCGGCTCCTTCGAACCGCACGTCCATGGCCGTGTCGTCGCCTGGCTGCACCCGATGGACATCTTCCTCCCGCCCGACAAGCGCCCGCCGGGGCTGATCTCGGACCAGGCCGCCCAGGCCCTGTTCAGCTTCGGCTCGGGCGGCATCCTCGGCACCGGCCTCGGCCAGGGCCATCCGGAACTCATCGGCTTCGCCGGGCGCAGCGACTTCATCCTCACCACGGTCGGCGAGGAACTCGGCCTGACCGGGGTCACGATCGTCATTCTGCTCTACGCCCTGCTCGCCGAGCGCGGCCTGCGTACGGCCCTCACCGTCACCGACCCGTTCGGCAAGCTGCTTGCCGGCGGCCTGGCTTCGGCGCTCGTCCTCCAGGTCTTCGTGGTCGTGGGTGGTGTCACCGGGCTCATCCCGCTCACCGGCAAGGCGCTGCCCTTCCTCGCCCAGGGCGGCTCGTCCATGGTGGCCAACTGGCTGCTGGTCGCCGTCCTGATCAAGGTCAGCGACACCGCCCGCCGCCCGCCGCCGGTGCCGGCCGCGGACGTCAGTGCCGCCGAGACCCAGTTCGTACGGCCGTGAGACCGCGTCCCTTCCGGTGAGAGCGAGGGGCCGCTGAGGTTTTTCGACGTGAGCGTCCTCGCCGGATTCCTGAAGCGCTGAGCGGACCTGGTGAAGTCCACTGCGGTTCGGCAGCTCCCTCAAGGGGCGCGGGGAACTGCGCGACCAGCCACGACGGCGCCGCAGCCGGACGATGGCCCGTCGCCGCACATCCAGCGGAGCGCTCAGCGCCCTTGTCCCCAGGCCTCGGCGACGGCTCGCCGGGTGGCTTCCAGGTCCACGGTCAGGCCCTGCTCGGCGAGCGCTCCGCCCAGGGCGGCGAGCGACCCCTGGACCACGCCCGGCGTCGCATCCACCCCGTAGTGGTTGACCCGGACCATCTCCTTGGCCAGCGCGCCGCCGCCCGCGACCAGCGGCAGCGCCGGGTCGGTCGCCAGGGCCCTGGTCACCAGTTCCGAGGCCACCACGCCCGCCGGCACCCGCAGTGTCGTGGCGACCGGCGCCGCGTCCTTCTCCTCGTACACGTACGGCTCCAGCCCGCCGCCCAGCGCCACCGCGCCCGCCCTGGTGGCCAGCGCGGCGCTCCGGTGCCGGGCCATGACCGCCGCCAGGCCCGCCGACTCGATCCGCTCCAGGCACGCCTCAAGCGCCAGCATCTCCAGCTGGGCCGGAGCGTGCGGCAGCACCGCGCGACCGGCGTCGATCCAGCGCTCCTTCCAGTCCAGCAGGGACAGGTAGGAGCGGCGCGGCGCGTTCGGGTTGGCCGCCATCCGGGCCCAGGCGCGCTCGCTCACCGAGATCGCCGAGACACCCGCCGGGCCGCCCATCGCCTTCTGCGCCCCGATCACACACAGGTCCACGCCCCACGCGTCCGGCAGCACCGGCTCCGCGCCCACGGAGGCCACCGCGTCCAGGTAGAACAGCGCGCCGTGCCGCCGTACCACTTCGCCGATCTCCGCGACCGGGTTGGTGTTGCCGGTCGCCGCCTCCGCGTGGACGAGGGACACGAAGTCGGTCTCCGGGTGTTCGGCGAACGCCTCCTCGATCTGCTCGGCCGTCACCGCCGTGTGGAAGGGGACGGAGATGTCGTGCACGGTCGCGCCGGCGTCGCGCAGCCAGTTGCCGAAGGTCTGGCCGTAGGGGCCGGTGATCACGTTCAGGGCCACGGTGCCCGGCCCGGCCGCCGCGCGGATCGCGCCTTCCAGCGGGAGCAGCGCCTCACCCTGCGTGATCAGCACGTCCTGCCGGGTGTCCAGCAGCCGGGCCACCCCGTCCTCGATCGCGGCGAAACGCTCGGCACTCAGCGGGGGCAGATCGAGGAAGGGGTGGCTCACGGCGCTTCTCTCTTCGTTCAAGGGGTGATATGTGGGGGCCGACTCCATCGATCTTAGGCGCAGCGGCTCCGTAACCATGGGTTTGATTTGAGAGACTCAAACTCATCCTTATAATCGGAAGCCACAGTTCCCCCACAGAGAAGATCCCCCATGAAAACGTTCCTCGGACACCGGACCCGCCTCCTGGCTGTCACCACCGCGACCGCCGGGCTGGTGCTCGTGGCCGCCGGCTGCTCCTCGAACGGCGGGGGGAGCGGTGCCACCGTCAAGGGGGTCCACGTCGTCAAGGCCGGCCAGCTGACCACCTGCACCCACCTGCCCTACCCGCCGTTCCAGTCCGAGATCAACGGCAAGGTGCAGGGCTTCGACGTCTCCCTGATCGACCTCGTCGCCAAGAACCTCGGCGTCACGCAGCAGATCGTCGACACCCCGTTCGAGAACTTCAAGACCGGCGCCTTCCTGAACTCCGGCCAGTGCGACCTGGCCGCCGCCGGCATGACGATCACGCCCGAGCGCAAGAAGAACGTCGACTTCTCCGACCCGTACTTCGAGGCCACCCAGGCCGTGCTCGTCGACAAGAGCAGCGGCATCACCTCGCTCGCCGACGTCAAGGCCAAGGGCAAGAAGCTCGGCGCCCAGGCGCAGACCACCGGCGAGGACTACGTCAAGGGCAAGGGCTTCGACCCGATCTCCTTCGACTCCTCCGACGCGGTCCTCAACGGCCTGCGCACCGGCCAGGTCCAGGCCGTCGTCATCGACTACCCGGTCGTCCAGGGCTGGCTGAAGGACAAGGCCAACGCCGGCAAGTTCAAGGTCGTCGACAACCTCAAGACCGGCGAGCAGTACGGCTTCACGGTCAAGAAGGGCAACACCGCCCTGCGCGAGGCCATCAACAAGGCCCTGAAGGACGCCAAGGCCGACGGCACCTACAAGAAGATCTACGAACAGTGGATCGGCCCGTACGACGCCTCCGTCGCCTCCCCGGCCGCCACCTCATGACCGACACGGACGTACGACTCCAGCCGAAGAAGAAGGGCCTGACGCGGCGTCAGAAGCGGCGTCTGTCCCGGGGCATCCAGTACGTCGTCTTCGTCGCCGCCGTGATCGCCTTCGCGGTCACGGCGGACTGGGGCCGGCTGCAGAACCAGTTCGCGCAGGGCAGCATCGCCCGGCAGATGTTCCCGGACGTCATCACGCTGGCGCTGAAGAACACCGTGCTCTACACGCTGTCCGGCTTCGTCGTCGGACTCGTCCTCGGCATGGTCATCGCCCTGATGCGGTTGTCCTCCGTGGGGCCGTACCGCTGGCTGGCGAGCATTTACATCGAGATCTTCCGCGGCCTGCCCGCCCTGCTGATCTTCATCTTCGTCGGCGTGGCCGTCCCGCTCGCCTTCCCGGGCACGGAGATCCCCGGCGGCACCTACGGCAAGGTCGCCCTCGCGCTCGGCCTGGTCTCGGCCGCGTACATGGCGGAGACCATCCGCGCCGGCATCCAGGCCGTGCCCAAGGGGCAGATGGAGGCGGCCCGCTCGCTCGGCTTCTCGCCCGCGAAGGCCATGATCTCCATCATCGTCCCGCAGGCCTTCCGGATCATCCTGCCGCCGCTCACCAACGAACTCGTCCTGCTCTTCAAGGACTCCTCGCTGGTGCTGTTCCTGGGCGTCACCCTGGAGGAGCGGGAACTGTCCAAGTTCGGCCGTGATCTTGCCAGTACGACCGCCAACTCCACGCCGATCCTCGTCGCGGGCCTGTGCTATCTGCTGGTGACCATCCCGCTCAGCTACGTCGTGCGCCGTATGGAGTCCAAGCAGCAGGAGGCGATCCGGTGACCCGCCCCGAGATCCACGTCCGGGACCTGCACAAGTCCTTCGGCGACAACCAGGTGCTCAAGGGCATCGACCTGGAGATCGGCCAGGGCGAGGTCGTCTGCGTCATCGGCCCCTCCGGCTCCGGCAAGTCGACCCTGCTGCGCTGCGTGAACCTGCTGGAGGAGCCCACCAAGGGCCAGGTCTTCGTCGGCGGCACCGAGGTCACCGACCCCGACGTCGACATCGACGCCGTACGCCGCCGTATCGGCATGGTCTTCCAGCAGTTCAACCTCTTCCCGCACCTCAGCGTCACCGAGAACCTCACGCTCCCGCAGCGCCGGGTCCTCGGCCGGGACAAGGCGAGCGCCGCGAGCATCGCCGCCGAGAACCTGGCCCGCGTCGGCCTCGCCGAGAAGGCGGAGGCGTACCCCTCCTCCCTCTCCGGCGGCCAGCAGCAGCGCGTGGCCATCGCCCGGGCGCTGGCGATGGGCCCGGAGGTCATGCTCTTCGACGAGCCGACCTCCGCGCTCGACCCGGAGCTGGTCGGGGACGTCCTCGCGGTGATGCGCAGGCTCGCCCAGGAGGGCATGACCATGATGGTCGTCACGCACGAGATGACCTTCGCCCGCGAGGTCGCCGACCGGGTCGTCTTCATGGACGGCGGCGTGATCGTGGAGGAGGGCAGCCCCGAGCAGGTCATCGGCAATCCGCAGCACGAGCGCACCCGGCACTTCCTCTCCCGGCTGCTGGACCCGGCGATGGCCGAGGTCGAGGAGGAGACCTCCGACCAGGTGGGCGGGTCCGAGCAGTAGCTCATTAAGGTGCAGTACATGAGCGATGGTGCCGTGCTGCACGTGAAGGGGCGGGTCCTCGTCGGGCCCGAGGACGTCCGCGACGAGCTGTGGGTGGTCGGGGGCCGGGTGTCGTACGACCGCCCCGCCGGTGCCCGGGACGTCACCACGGTCGAGGGCTGGGCGCTGCCCGGCCTGGTCGACGCGCACTGCCATGTGGGCCTCGACGCGCACGGCCCGGTCGACGCGGACACCGCCGAGAAGCAGGCGCTCACCGACCGGGAGGCGGGCGCCCTGCTGCTGCGGGACGCCGGCTCGCCCTCCGACACCCGCTGGATCGACGACCGCGCCGACCTGCCGAAGATCATCCGGGCCGGCCGGCACATCGCCCGCACCCGCCGCTACATCCGCAACTACGCCTGGGAGATCGAACCGGAGGACCTGGTCGCCTATGTCGCCCAGGAGGCGAAGCGGGGCGACGGCTGGGTCAAGCTCGTCGGCGACTGGATCGACCGCGACCTCGGCGACCTGTCCGCCTGCTGGCCGCGCGAGGCCGCCCGGGCGGCGATCGCGGAAGCCCACCGGCTCGGCGCCCGCGTCACCGCGCACTGCTTCGCGACCGACTCCCTGCGCGACCTGGTCGAGGCAGGCATCGACTGCGTCGAGCACGCCACGGGTCTCACGGAGGACCTGATCCCGCTCTTCGCCGAACGGGGCGTCGCGATCGTCCCCACCCTCGTCAACATCGCCACCTTCCCGCGGCTCGCGGACGGTGGCGAGAGCAAGTTCCCGCGCTGGTCGGCGCACATGCGCCGGCTGCACGAGCGTCGCTACGACACCGTGCGCGGTGCCTACGACGCCGGGATCCCGGTCTACGTCGGCACGGACGCCGGCGGCTCACTGGCCCACGGCCTGGTCGGCGCCGAGGTGGCCGAGCTGGTCACCGCCGGCATCCCGCCCGTGGCCGCCCTGTCCGCGACGACCTGGGGTGCCCGCGCCTGGCTCGGCCGCCCCGGTCTGGAGGAGAGCGCACCGGCCGACCTGGTGGTGTACGAGGCCGACCCGCGCGCGGACGTACGGGTGCTGGCGGCACCGCGCCGGGTGGTGCTCAACGGGATCGTCGTCGGGTAAGGGAACGCCCGTGCCCGGCGATTCGAATCAGCGTGCGGAAAATCCACGTTTGAGTGAAGTGACCCAGGAACGCTGACCGTTCACCCGCACTGCGTACAAGGTTGACGGGTCCCAAGCAGGTTCCTTCTGGGGGTCCCACCACCTTGAACAGCAACGACTTCCGCATGCCCGCGCGCCGACTCGCCGCCCTGGCGACGGTCACCGCCCTCACCGCAGTCCCCGCGGTCCTGGGCGCGGGCGCCGCGCACGCGACCGGTGACCACGGCCGCGCGACCGCAGTGGTGCTCCGCACCGGTCTCGACGTGTCCCTGCTCAACAAGACCGTCGACGTCCCGCTCGCGGTCTCCCTCAACGAGGTCCAGGCACCGCAGAGCGCCGACAGGACCGCCCTGTCCGCCCGGCTCGACGGCGTGGCCGGCGGCAGACCGTTCACCGTCCTCGGCGCGGACGTCGCCTCGGCGAAGGCCACGGTGACCGCGCGGCGCGCCGAGGGCTCGGTCCGGCTCGCCCACGCCCGGCTGCACGTCCCCGGCCTGCCCCTGCTGTCCCTGATCGAGGCCGACACGGTCACCGCCGACGCCACCTGCGAGGCCGGCAAGGCTCCGGTCGCCGCCGCGAACGTCCTCGGCGCCGTCACCGTCCTCGGCAAGCGCGTCACGCTCACCGCCGGCGGCCCGACCGAGGTGAAGGTGCCCGGCGTCGGCGAGGTCCGCCTCGACCTGTCCCGGCGGAGCACCACGACCCGTACGGCGGCCGCCACCGCCCTCGAACTCAAGGTCTCCGTCAACCCGTTGAAGCTCAACGTGGCCGACGTCGAGGGCACGGTCACCCTGGCCCGCGCCACCTGCGAGTCCCCGGCGCCCGCGCCCGCCGGCGACCCGGCGCAGAGCCACGACCCGGTCGCCGACGTCAAGGCGCAGGGATCCCGCGCCGACCTCGCGGAGACCGGCGGCAGCTCGGCGACCCCGTACATCGCGGGCGGCGCCCTGGCGCTGGTGCTGGCCGGCGGGGGAGCGGTGACGGTGGCCCGGCGCCGCAAGGGCTGACGGCACGGCCTTCTGCCGCTCCCAGCCCAGCCCTCACGCCGGGTAGGGAGCGGTCTCCCGGCCCGATCGCAGCGTGGCCGCCCACCAGGACAGCTGGTCGAGCAGGGTCTTCGCGTAACCGGCGGCCGACTCGTCCAGGGGGCGGCCGTCCTGCCAGGCGGTGAAGTAGTTCGGGAAGGCGAGCCCGTCCCGGATGGTCACCGCGTGCAGCTCCGTCAGCACGTTCTCCAGGTGCAGCACCGCGTGCCGGCCGCCGGCCGCGCCGCCGTAGCTGACGAAGGCGACCGGCTTGGCCGTCCACTGGGTGAAGTGCCAGTCGATGGCCGCCTTCAGCGAGGCCGGGTAGCTGTGGTTGTACTCGGGCGTGACGACGATGAACGCGTCGGCCTCCTCCAGCGCCGACGTCAGCCGGGCCATCCCGGCCGGCCGCGGGTAGGCGTCCCCCGCGAACTTCGGCGACTCGGCCGGCAGCGCCAACGGGATGTCGATGTCGGCCAGATCGAGGACATCGACCTCGAACCCTCCGTGGGTACGGGCCTGTTCGGCCACCCACGACCCGACGACCGGCCCGAACCGGCCCTCCCGGACGCTTCCGACGATGATCAGCAGCTTGTGCGTGTTCGTGTTCTCCATGTCCACCACGATCGGGCGCCCGGCACCGCACAGCCAGGCCGTGCTCAGGCTGGCCCCCGCAGGGCCACGCTGAGCCCTCGGCGACGGTCGCAGGGGCGACCTATCCTCCCTTCATGGGTACACCACTGGGGGACTTCGTCCGGGCCAAGCGGGACAGCATCCAGCCGGAGACACTGGGACTGCCGGAGCGCGGCCGCCGCCGCTCACCGGGCCTGCGCCGGATCGACCTCGCCGCCCGCGCCGGCATCAGCGTCGAGTACCTGACCCGCATCGAACAGGGCCGCGACCGCAACCCCTCGGTGTCCGTGCTCAACGCCCTCGCCGACGCGCTCAGCCTGGACGCGGCCGAGCGCGGCCATCTGCGCTACCTCGCGAAGATCACCGGCGGCGCCTGCCCCAGCCACACCCGGCCCGCCCCGCCCCGCCGGGACGTCCGCCCCGCCCTGCTCGACACGCTCCGCCTGCTGGAACCGGGCATCGCCGTCGTGACCAACCGCCTCGGCGACATCCTCGCCCGCACCAGCGGTTACGAGCTGCTGACGGACGGCACCGGACTCCTCGACAGCGACACCCCGAACCTCACCCGGTACGTCTTCACCGACCCGCGCGCCCGCACCTTCTTCACCGACTGGCCCGAGGTCGCCGACGAGCAGGCCTTCGACCTGTGGCTCGGCCCGTCCATCGAGAACGCGGAGTGGCTCAGCACGGAACTGGCCCCGGTGGCGGGCCCGGAGTTCACGCGTCGCCTGAACCTGCACGTGGTGCCGCACCGCGGGGTGCTGCGCCTGAATCACCCGGCCGGTCACGAACTCCGGCTCACCCGCGAGACGCTGGACGCCACGGCGGACGCCCAGCAGCTTGTCGTGTACCTCCCGGCGGACGAGCGGACGGCCGAGGCGATCGCCGAACTCCGGGGGTACGGGCGCGGCGAACGCGGGGCGCGCGCGAGGGGCGGGCTCAGGGCAATTTCCTGACGGAACCTCTCAGCCGACAGCTTCGGGATGGGGGTCCCCCCGCGCGAGCGCAGCCGAGCGTGGGGGAGGGTGGGCGAGGCGGGGTCCAGGGGCGGAGCCCCTGGCTGGATCTGGGGCGGAGCCCCGGCTACGGCAGCGCGACGGACAGCGCCTTCAGGAACCCGTTCACCGTGACCCGGTCCCGTACCGCCATCCGTACCCATTCCTCGCCGAGCCCCGGAAACGTGTCACCCCGGCGCACGGCGTAGCCGAGCTCACGCAGCCGGCGTCGTACCCCGGCCGCCCCCGGCATCCGGACCAGCACGAACGACCCCTCCGCCGGACCGGCCACCGAGACACCCCGGTCGGCGAATGCGGAGAGCCCCGCCACCAGATGGGCCCGGTCCGCCGCGATCCGATGCGCCGCATGCCCCGCCTCCGCCAGCGCCCGGGGCGTCATGCACGCCTCGGCCGCGGCCAGCGCCGGCGTGGACACCGGCCACAGCGGCTGGGCCTGCTCCAGCGACCCGATGGTCTCCGGCGCGGCCAGCACATACCCGATCCGCAGCCCGGCCAGCCCCCAGGTCTTGGTCAGGCTGCGCAGCACCACCAGACCCGGTACGTCGGTCCGCCCGGCCAGCGTCTCCCGCTCACCCGGCACCGCGTCCATGAACGCCTCGTCCACCACCAGCGTCCGCCCATGACGGGCGAGCCGGGCGATCGTGTCCGCCGGATGCAGTACCGACGTGGGGTTGGTCGGATTCCCGATCACCACCAGGTCGGCCTCCTCCGGCACAGCCGCCGGATCCAGCCGGAACCCGTCCGCCTCCCGCAGCAGCACCCGCTCCACGGTGTGGCCCGCGTCCCGCAGCGCGGCCTCCGGCTCGGTGAACTGCGGGTGCACGACGACGGGTTGCCGTACCTTCAGCGCGCGCGCCAGCAGCACGAACGCCTCCGCCGCCCCGGCCGTCAGCAGCACCCGCTCCACCGGCAGCCCGTGCCGCGCCGCCACCGCCGCCCGCGCGGCCCGCCCGTCCGGGTAGGCCGCGAGCGAGCCCAGCGACTCGGCGATGCGTTCCCGCAGCCACGCCGGGGGAGTGTCCGCGCGGACGTTGACGGCGAGGTCCACCAGCGCCGAGCCGTCGTCACGGACCTCGGCGTCGCCGTGATGCCGCAGATCGTGCCCGCTGTCCTCAGTGTGCATGGCTGTGCGAGTGCCCCCCGTGATGGTGCTGCCCGTGCCCGTGCCCGTGTCCATGGCCGTGGTGCCCGTCGTCGTCCGGGTGGAAGTGCGGCTGCTGCGGCAGCCCCACCTTGTCCTCGAAGCCCGGCAGCGCGATCCGGTACACGCACGAGTCGCAGTTCATCCGCAGATCGCCCTCGACCGCCTCCGTGTACCGCTCCATCACCAGGTCCAGCAGCTCCGGCTCGGGCCCGATGACCTCGGCGGAGCGCACCTCGACCTCCGGGTGCGCGGCCGCCCAGCCCTCGGTCTGCTGCCGCACCCGGTCCGGCAGGATCCCGGTGAACAGGAAGTAGGGGAGCACGACGATCCGCTTCGCCCCCAGCTGCACGCACCGGTCCAGCCCGCTCGGCACGTCCGGCGCCGCCAGCGACACGAACGCCGTCTCCACACCGGCGTACCCGCGCCCCTCCCACAGCAGCCGGGCCGCCTTGTACACCTCGGCGTTGGCGTCCGGGTCGGTCGAGCCGCGCCCGACCAGCAGCACGGTCACGTCCGACCGGTCCTCGGGGCTCCGCCCGGAGGAGCCCAGCGCCTCGTCCAGCCGTCGCTCCAGCACGCCCAGCAGCGCCGGGTGCGGGCCCAGCGGACGGCCGTAGGCGTACGAGATCCCCGGGTGCCGTTCCTTCTCGCGGGCCAGCGCGGCCGGGATGTCACCCTTGGCGTGCCCGGCGGACACCAGCATCAGCGGCACCGCCGCGAACCGTCGTACCCCCCGCTCGACCAGCTCGGCGACGGCCTCGCCGAGCGGCGGCGGGGACAGCTCGATGAAGCCGCCCGCGACGGGCAGTTCGGGGTGGCGGCGGCCCAGCTCCCGGACGAAGTCGCGGAACGCCTCGGCTCCGGCCTCGTCCCGGGTGCCGTGACCGGCGATGAGCAGGGCGGGCGGCGGGGTGGTCACGGGGTCTCCTCGGATGAAGTGGGGTGGTACAGCAGGGCGTTGAGCGCGGCGGCGGCCACCGCCGACCCGCCCTTCTCGGACACGTTGCTCACGGCGGGCAGCCCGCTCTCGCGGAGCGCGGCCTTGGACTCGACCGCCCCGACGAAGCCGACGGGCAGGCCGATGACGAGCGCGGGGGAGGCGTTCAGGGTGAGCAGCTCCTCCAGGGCGGTCGGCGCGTTGCCGATCACCCAGAGGGCACCCGGGCCGACCTGCTCGTAGGCGAGCCGGATCGCGTGCGCCGAACGCGTCAGGCCGGGGCCGGCCTCGGCGTCCTTCAGCCGGCAGACGGTCTCGCGCCGGGTGATCCCGGCGCCCACCATCTCGACGTCGACGACGACCGGCGCCCCGGCGTGCAGCGCCGCATGGGCCTTCGCCAGGTCGCTCTCGGCCATGACGAGGTCGCCGGCGTAGTCCAGGTCGGCGGCGGAGTGGATGACCCGCTCCACCACCGCCCTCGTCAACGGCGGGAAGTGCGAGGTGTCCAGCCGGGCGCGCAGCCGCCGGTAGGACTCCTGCTCGATCGGGTGGACGACACGGTTCACCGGGCCTCCTCCTGCGACGCCTGCCAGCGGTAGCCGCGCGGGGTCACCATGCGCCCCGCGATGTTCCGGGTCGCGGTGTTGCCCACCGTCACGACCGTCATCATGTCGACCGTCGCCGGATCGAGCGCGCCGAGGGTGGTCACCCGGCTCGACTCGTCCGGCCGGGACGCGTTGCGTACGACACCGACGGGCGTCGTCGGCTCCCGGTGCCCGGCGAGGATCGCGAGCGCCTTGGGCAGCTGCCAGTCGCGGCCCCGCGAACGCGGGTTGTAGAAGGTGACGACGAGGTCCGCCTCGGCCGCCGCCCGCACCCGCCGCTCGATGACCTCCCACGGCGTGTGCAGGTCGGACAGGCTGATGGACACATGGTCGTGGCCCAGCGGCGCACCGAGGATCGCCCCGGCGGCCAGCGCGGCCGTCACCCCGGGCACCCCGACCACGTCGATGTCGTCGGACGCCTCGGCCAGTGCGGGGGACGCCATCGCGTACACGCCCGCGTCCCCGCTGCCGATCAGCGCCACCGCGTGCCCCTTGCGGGCCTCCGCGACCGCCGTACGGGCCCGCTCCTCCTCGGCGCCGAGCCCGGACTCCAGCACCCGGGTGCCCGGCCGCAGCAGATCGCGGATCTGGTCGACGTACTGGTCGAGGCCCACCAGCACGGAAGCGCGCCGGAGTTCGGCCGTGGCACGCGGGGTGAGCAGGTCCCGGGCGCCGGGTCCGAGCCCGACCACCGCGAGCCGCCCGCGCGCCGGACGCCGCACCACGGCACAGGTCGCCATGGCGGGCCGGCCGTCGGCGCGTACGGACTTCCGCTTCGGTACGAGGAGTTCGCCGCCCCGGACCAGGGCCGCGGCCTCCGCCACGGACGGAGTGCCGACGGCCGCGAGCGGCGCGTCCGACGGGTTGGGCACCTCGACGGCCGCCAGCTCCTCGGCGGAGTACGTCACCAGGGGCACCCCCAGCCGCTCGGCGGCCGCCACGATGCCCGGCTCCGCCGACTTGGCGTCCACGGTGGCCAGTTCGGCGACGGACGTGACCGAGAGGCCCGCCTGCGCGAGCGTCTCCTCGACCAGCCCGAGCACCTCCTGCGCCGGCGCCCCCTGGGAGGCGCCGACTCCGACCACGAGTGACGGCGGCCGGAGCAGTACCTCGCGCTCGCCGGGTTCGACGGCCCGGTCCGTCAGCCTGATCGTGTACGAGCCCTGCGCCGACGTCGGCAGCGGCGGCAGCGGCCAGGCCGACTCCGCCTCCAGCCGGACCGGTTCGCCGTCCAGCAGCGCCCGCGAGACCGCGGCCACCGCACCCTCGTACGGCAGCCCGAGCGTGTCCAGCCCCGGCAGCCCGACGGAGTCCGTCGCGGTCGTCACCACGGGCTCCGCCCCCAGCAACTCGCCCACCTTGCGGGCGAGTTCGTTGGCGCCGCCGCCGTGTCCGCCGACCAGCGACACGGCGTACCGGCCGCCCTCGTCCACGCACACCACACCCGGGTCCGCCGTCTTGTCACCGAGCAGCGGCGCGAGCAGTCGTACGGTCGCCCCCGTCGCCAGGAAGCACACCAGCTGCTCGCACTCCGCGAACGCGGCCCGCACCGCCTCCCCGACGGGACCCTCGTACACCCGCGTCCGCGACGGCCACGCCGCGGCCAGCCGGTCGCGCGCCGCCGCCCCCGCCGCGGTGGCGGAAATCAGGCCGATCACTGAGGAACTCCTTCACTAGACGCCAGAAATCTCTCGCCCCAGAGCAGAAACACAGGATTGGTCGCCGCGAGCCGGGTCACATTCCCCGGCAGCGGCGCCAGCCGCGAGGACTGGAGCAGCACCCCGCCACAGGCGAACCCGGCCGCCACGAGCGCCTCGCGTGCCGTCGGCACCCGGTCCAGGGCCGCCATCGCGACGACGACCGACCGCCGCGCCCGCCGCGCGCACGCGCCGACGATGCCGGGAAGATCACGCCCGCCGCCGCCGATGAACACGGCGTCGGGGGTGTCCAGTCCGGCCAGCGCGTCCGGTGCCGCCCCGTGCACCACGTCCACCTCGACGCCGTGCGCGGCCGCGTTGGCGCGGATCAGCCCGACCCCCTCGCCGGTCTTCTCGACGGCGACGACGGCAGCGCCGAGCCGCGCGCACTCCACCGCCACCGAGCCCGACCCGGCGCCGACATCCCACACCAGGTCGCCGAGCCGGGGCCCGAGCCGGGCCAGGGCCAGCGCACGCACCTCGAACTTGGTGATCATCGAGTCCCGGTGCGCGATCTCGTACTCCTCCAGCGCCCACCGGCCGGGCTGCTCCGGTACCCCGGCGACCGTACGCACCGCGCCGAGCGCCCGCGCCTCGTCCAGGCACAGCACCACGCTCACCGCCGTACCCCAGTCCCGGGCCGCCGCCTCGGCGGGCGTCACCCGCTCCACGCGCTCGCGCGCCGGATCGCCGAGCGCGCTCGCCACGACCAGCACCCGGTCGCACCCGGTGAGCGCGGCGCCCAGCTCGGCGGGCCCGGCCCCCGGCCCGGTGAGGACGGCCACCTTGGGCCGGGCCCGGCAGACGTTCACGGCTGTGCGCAGCTCCCGCCCGTGCGCGCTGACCACGACCGCGTCGTCCCAGGGCAGCCCGAGCCGCGCGAACGCCGTCGCCACGGACGACACCCCGGGCCGCACGTCCAGCAGCCCGGCCCCGAACCGCTCGGCCAGCGCCCGCACGATCCCGAAGAACCCGGGGTCCCCGGAGGCCAGCACGAGCACCGGGAGCTCTTTCGCCACGTACCCGGCGATCGTGTCCAGGGCGGGCGCCAGCGGCCCGAGGACGATCCGCTCGGCCGCCTCGGGCAGCCGTACGGCGTCCAGGTGCCGCCGCCCGCCGACGACGAGCGCGGCCCCCGCCACGGCGTCCTCGGGAACCGGCGCCCCGGTCCCCGCGCCGACGACCGTGATCAACTGCTCGCTCCCCGCTCGCGCAGGGCCCGCCGGGCCTCCGGGTCGGCCTTGCGGTAGCCGTGGAAGTGCCCCGGGTGGTACAGGTGCGACCGCGTCCCGTGCGCGTCCAGCGCCGGGCCGACCAGGAAGAGCGTGTGCTTCCAGAGCTTGTGCTCCTTGACCGTCTCCTCCAGCGTGCCGATCGTGCAGTTCACGAGCAGTTCCTCCGGCCAGGTCGCCTGGTAGGCGATGACCACGGGGGTGTCCGTCGGGTAGCCGCCCTCCAGCAGCTCGCGCACCAGCTGCCCGCTGCGCGCCGCCGACAGGAAGATCGCCATCGTCGTACCGTGCCGGGCGAACTCCCGTACCTCCTCGCCGGGCGGCATCGGCGTCTTGCCGCCGCCCAGCCGGGTGAGGACGACGGACTGCGCCACCTCGGGGATGGTCAGCTCGCGCTGCGCGAGCGCGGCCACGGCCGAGAACGCCGACACACCGGGGACGACCTCGGTCGCGATCCCGATCTCGGCGCACCGGTCCAGCTGCTCCTGCGTGCCGCCCCACAGCGCCGGGTCGCCGGAGTGGATCCGGGCCACCTTCAAGCCCTCGGCGCGGGCGCGCCGGTAGACGGCGACGACGTCCTCCAGGGACATGGTCGCCGAGTCCAGGATCTCCGCGTCCGCGCGCGCGTGCTCCAGCACCTCCGCCTGGACCAGGCTGGCCGCCCAGATCACCACGTCCGCGTCCGCGATCGCGCGCGCGGCGCGGAACGTCAGCAGATCGGCGGCGCCGGGGCCGGCACCGACGAACGTCACCTTGCCGGCGGGGGCGTCGCCCCTGGCATCGGCAGTGGCGTCGCCCTTGGCATCGGCAGTGGCATCGGCCATGGGAAAGGTCCTCTCGTACGGAAAACACACTGCGGGAGCAGCGAAATGTCAGGGTGTAGGGCGATATGGGAGGCGCCGGATGTGCGCGAAGGCGCCTCCATCGGATAGCAAGGGCCTATGGCGGTCTTCGTCGCGCTCGGCGCGTTCCTGATGACGCTGGCCGGCGGCTGGACGGCACAGCGGGTGACCGACCGTCGGCATCTGGTCCTGGGCCTGGCCGGCGGACTGATGCTGGGCGTGGTCGGCCTGGACCTGCTCCCGGAGGCGCTGCACGCCGCCGGCCGCGAGATCTTCGGCGTACCCGCCGCCCTGCTGCTGTTCGTGGCAGGCTTCCTGCTGGCCCATCTGGTCGAACGCACCCTGGCCGCCCGGCAGGCCCCGCACGGCGGAGCCGAGGGGCACCGGCACCGGGCGCCCGAGGTGGGCCTGGCGGCGGCCGGTGCGATGGTGGGGCACAGCGCCATGGACGGCGTGGCGATCGGCGCCGCCTTCCAGGTGGGCGGCGGCATGGGCGCGGCCGTCGCGCTCGCCGTGATCGCGCACGACTTCGCCGACGGCTTCAACACCTTCACCATCACCAGCCTGTACGGCAACGCCCGCCGCCGGGCCGTGGCCATGCTGGTGGCCGACGCCTGCGCACCGGTGCTGGGCGCGCTGTCGACGGTCTTCTTCCACATCCCCGAACCGCTGCTCGGCGGCTACCTGGGCCTCTTCGGCGGCGCGCTGCTCTATCTCGCCGCCGCCGAGATCCTCCCCGAGGCCCACCACGAGCACCCCGCGCGCTCCACCCTGCTGTGCACGGTGGCGGGCGCGGCCTTCGTCTGGCTGGTGGTCGGCATCTCCGGCGGCTGATCCGACGGGACCGCGCACCCCGAGGGGGCGGGTCACAGCTTCCCGCCCCGTCCGCCGTCCCGGCGCGGCGGCGCGATCAGCGTGGAGAGGTACGGCAGCGGCTCCCCGTCCAGCTCGGCGGCCGGCCGCACCGACTCCTCCGCCAGACCCAGCGCCGAACCCCACACGGCGTCCGCCAGCCGCCCGGTCTCCGTGAGCGCCTCCGCGACCTCGGCGGCCTGCCGCCCGAACTTGTACGCGACAACCGTCCCCGGCCCCGCCAGCGCGTCCTTGAGCACGGCGGACCCGGCCGTGACCGGTACGAGGGTCAGCGGCTCGGTTCCCTCGGTCAGCACGGCACCGGAGCGCGCCGCGAGATCCTGCATGGCGGTGATCCCGGGCACGGTCTCGACGACCACGTCCGGCACGAGCGCCACGATGGTCTGCGCGAGATACGTGAACGTCGAGTACACATTGGGGTCGCCGATGGTGGCGAAGGCGACGGACCCGTGCCGCCGCAGCAGCTCGGCGACCCGCTCACCCGCCGCGTCCCAGGCGGCCTCCCGGCGCGCCCGGTCGGTCCGCTCGTTCAGCGCGAACACCACCCGGACGACCTTCTCCGCGCCCACGTAGTGCAGCACGGTCGCCTCGGCCCGCCCCCGCTCACCGGTGTCCATGACGGGTACGACGACGACATCGGCCGCGCGCAGGGCGTTGACCCCCTTGACGGTCACCAGCTCCGGGTCACCAGGACCCACCCCGACCCCGACCAGCCTGCTGCTCATGACGTCCGGCACCTCTCCACGAACCGACGGGCCACACCGGGCTCGGCCGCCCAGTGCGTGTGCAGATAACTCGCGTGCACGCCCTGCTGTACGAAACCTTCCACCCGCCGTACGGGCGCCCGCACTCCCCAGGCGGGAGCCGCCCCGGCGCCGGGCTCGACAACAGTGCGATGGAACTCGTGCCCCCGCATCCGCGTCCCGGCGACGGCCAGCACACTGTCCCCCACGGCCACGGCGTCCCGGTAACCGAGCGTCAGCCGCTGCGTCATCCGCGCGGTGGCAGCCAGCACCCCGCACATGGGCTGCCCGTCCAACTCCCGGCAGAGATAGAGCAGTCCGGCACATTCGGCGGCCACGGGGGCGCCACCGAGGGCCAGCTCCGCGACGGCCTTGCGCAACGGCTCGTTGGCGGCCAGCTCACCGGCGTACACCTCGGGGAACCCCCCACCGATGACCAACCCTGCGGTGCCTTCCGGCAGTTGCTCGTCACGGAGGGGATCGAAGGTGACGACGTCGGCACCGGCTGCGGCGAGCAGCTCGGTGTGCTCGGCGTAGGAGAAGGTGAAGGCGGGCCCACCGGCGACGGCGACGACGGGGGCCGGATTCCCGGCCGACGGTTCGGGCCCGCCCTGCCCTCGCTTCCCGGCCGAGCGAGTCGCGTGGAGGGCGGGCGAGGCGGGGGTCCAGGGGTCGCAGCCCCCTGGTACGGGACCGGCAGCACGGGCCAGCGCCTCCAGCGCCGCCAGGTCACAGCCGGCGGACACCTGCGCAGCCATCGCGGCGACGGCCTCGACCGCGGCGGAGCCCCGCTCGGCGACCGGCACCAGCCCAAGGTGCCGAGAAGGCGTGTCCACCTGCTGAGCCCGCCGCACGGCACCCAGCACCGGCACGCCGGCCGAATCCAACGCCTCCCGCAGCAACTCCTCATGCCGGTCGGACCCGACCTTGTTGAGGATCACACCCCCGACCCGCACCCCCGGATCCCAGGAAGCGAATCCGTGCACCAGCGCGGCCACGGACCGGGACTGCGACGACGCGTCGACCACCAGCACCACCGGAGCGCCCAGCAGCTTGGCCACATGCGCGGTGGAGGCCAGCTCGCCTTCGCCCGCCGCCCCGTCGTACAGCCCCATCACACCCTCGACCACGGCCAGGTCGCACCCCCGCGCCCCATGCAGGAACAGCGGAGCGATCAGCTCCGGCCCGCACAGGTAGGCGTCCAGGTTCCGCCCGACCCGCCCGGTCGCGAGCGCGTGGTACCCGGGGTCGATGTAGTCCGGCCCGACCTTGTGCGGGGACACGGCGAGCCCCCGCGCGGCGAACGCGGCCATCAGCCCCGTGGCCACGGTGGTCTTGCCGCTGCCCGAGGAGGGCGCGGCGATGACCAGCCGTGGCACCGACGACATCACCACTCGATGCCCTTCTGCCCCTTCTGGCCCACGTCCATGGGGTGCTTGACCTTGGACATGTCGGTCACCAGGTCTGCGAAGTCGACCAGTTTCTCCGGCGCGTTCCGCCCGGTGATGACGACGTGCTGGGTGCCCGGCCGGTCCCGCAGCACCTCGATCACCTCATCGGTGTCCACCCATCCCCAGTGCATCGGATAGGCGAACTCGTCCAGCACGTACAGCCGGTACGTCTCGGCCGCCAGGTCCCGCTTGACCTGCTCCCAGCCCTCCCGGGCCTTCTCCTCGTTGTCCATCTGGGCGTCCCGCTGCACCCACGACCAGCCCTCGCCCATCTTGTGCCAGTCGACGGTGCCGCCCTCGCCGGAGGCGCCGAGCACGCGCAGCGCGTTCTCCTCGCCGACCTTCCACTTCGCCGACTTGACGAACTGGAACACCCCGATCGGCCACCCCTGGTTCCAGGCACGCAGCGCGAGCCCGAACGCGGCGGTGGACTTGCCCTTGCCGACGCCCGTGTGCACGACGACCAGCGGACGGTTCCGGCGCTGACGGGTCGTCAGTCCGTCGTCCGGTACGACACTCGGCTGTCCTTGCGGCATTACGCGGCCCTCCTGCTCTGCATTCCCTTGACCAGCCCGGCGATCGAGTCCGCCCGCAGCTCGTCCAGCGTGACGGCCGTACCGCCCAGCTCGCCCGCGAGCTGCCCGGCCAGCCCCAGCCGCACCGGACCCGACTCGCAGTCCACGACCACCGAGGCGACCGACTCGGCCGCGAACAGCCGCGCCGCCCGCCCGGCCAGCGCCACCGGCTCCGGGCCACCGGTGGCCCGCCCGTCGGTGACCACGACCATCAGCGCCCGGCGCGCCGGATCCCGCAACCGCTCCACCCGCAGCACGTCATGTGCCGTGAGCAGCCCGGCCGCCAGCGGCGTACGCCCACCCGTCGGCAGCGACTCCAGCCGTACGGCGGCGGCATCCACGGAGGACGTCGGCGGCAGCGCGACATCAGCACCGGCTCCCCGGAAGGTCACCAGCCCCACCTTGTCCCGCCGCTGATAGGCGTCGAGCAGCAGCGACAGCACCGCACCCTTCACGGCGCTCATCCGCTGCCGCGCCGCCATCGACCCGGAGGCGTCCACGACGAACAGCACGAGGTTGCCCTCGCGGCCCTCCCTGGTCGCCTGCCGCAGATCGTCCCGGCGGATCACCAGCCCCGGCCCGGACCGGCCGCGCACCCGCTGGTGCGGGGCGGCGGCCTGCACGGTCGCGGCCAGATGCAGCTTGGTCAGCGCCCCCTGGGGCCGGCGGGCCCCGGTGGTCCGCCCGTGCTCGGTCCGCGCCCGCGAGCGCCGCCCGGCGGCACCCTCACCGATCCCGGGCACGCTCAGCACCTTGGTCCGGAACGGCTCGGCGGCCCGTACGGCCGACTGCTCCCGCCCGCCGGACGCCTGCGGCTCCCCGCCCTCACCGGCCTCAGGGCGGGCGGCGGTGTCCCCGCCGCCCTGCGGACCGCTGTCGGGCGCCGGCTGCCCGCCGCCCCCGGGCCCGTCGGGATCAGGATCCTCATCCCCCTGCGAGTCGTCCCCGGAGAACTGCTCCAGGGTCTCGTCCAGCTTGTCCTCGTCCAGACCGGGAGCGTCGAAGGGGTTACGGCGCCTGCGGTGCGGCAGCGCGAGCAGCGCCGCCTGCCGTACGTCCTCGGCGAGCACGTCGGTCCGCCCGGCCCATGCGGCCAGCGCGGTCGCCGTACGCGCCATCACGATGTCGGCCCGCATGCCGTCCACCTCGAAGGCGGCACAGGTCGCCGCGATCTGCCGGAGCGCCCCGTCTCCCAGCCGCACCTGCGGCAGCAACTCCCGTGCCGCCACGATCCGTTGGCGTACGGCAGCCTCTTTGTCCGCCCACCGCGCGGCGAACCCGCGCGGGTCGTCGTCGTACGCCAGCCGGCGCCGCACGACCTCCACCCGCTGATCGGGCTCGCGCGAGGCCGCGACCTCCACGGTCAGCCCGAACCGGTCCAGCAACTGCGGCCGCAGCTCGCCCTCTTCGGGGTTCATCGTGCCGACGAGCAGGAAGCGCGCCGCATGCCGCACCGACACGCCCTCGCGCTCCACGTACGAGGCACCCATCGCCGCCGCGTCCAGCAGCAGGTCGACCAGATGGTCGTGGAGGAGGTTGACCTCGTCGACGTAGAGGATGCCCCGGTGCGCGTCGGCCAGCAGCCCCGGCTCGAACGCCTTCACGCCCTCGGCGAGCGCCCGCTCGATGTCCAGCGCGCCCACAAGCCGGTCCTCGGAGGCGCCGACGGGCAGCTCGACCATCCGTGCGGGCCGAGCCGTACCGGACGCCTGCTCGTGCGGGCCGTCCGGGCAGGCCGGATCCGGTGCCGCCGGGTCACAGGAGAACCGGCACCCGGACACCACGGCCACCTCGGGCAGCAGCGCCGAAAGGGCGCGCACCGCCGTCGACTTGGCCGTGCCCTTCTCGCCGCGCACCAGCACACCGCCGACGGCGGGGCTGACCGCGTTCAGCAGCAGCGCGAGCCGCAGATCGTCCTGACCGACAACGGCCGTGAAAGGGAAGGGAGTTGTCACTGGTCGTCGCCCTCCAAATCGCCTTCCAGCTCCAGATACGTGGCGCGCAGCCGCTCCAGCGTGTCCGCGTCCGGTTCCGCCCACAGCCCCCGGTCCGCCGCCTCAAGGAGCCGCTCGGTGATGCCGCGCAGCGCCCACGGGTTGGACTCCTTCATGAAGTCCCGGTTCTCCGGGTCGAAGACGTACTCCGCGCTGAGCTTCTCGTACATCCAGTCGTCGACCACGCCTGCGGTGGCGTCGTAGCCGAACAGGTAGTCCACGGTCGCCGCCATCTCGAAGGCGCCCTTGTAGCCGTGCCGGCGCATCGCCGCCATCCAGCGCGGGTTGACCACCCGCGCACGGAAGACACGGTGGGTCTCCTCGCCCAGCGTGCGGGTCTTCACCTGGTCCGGTACGGCACTGTCGCCCACGTACGCCTCGGGGTTGGCGCCGGTCAGATGCCGGACCATCGCCACCATGCCGCCGTGGTACTGGAAGTAGTCGTCGGCGTCGACCAGGTCGTGCTCGCGGGTGTCGACGTTCTTCGCCGCCACCGCGATCCGCCTGAACGCCGTCTCCATGTCCCCGCGCGCCGCCCGCCCGTCGAGCCCGCGCCCATAGGCGTAACCGCCCCACACCGCGTACACCTCGGCCAGGTCGGCGTCGGAGCGCCAGTTCCGGGCGTCGATCAGCGGCAGCAGACCCGCGCCGTAGGCGCCCGGCTTCGAGCCGAAGATGCGGGCCGTCGCGCGCCGCCGGTCGCCGTGCCCGGCCGCGTCCTCCTCCACATGCGCCCGCACGTAGTTGGACTCGGCGGGCTCGTCCAGCTCCGCCACCGCCCGCACCGCGTCGTCGATCAGCCCGACCACATGCGGGAACGCGTCCCGGAAGAAGCCGGAGATACGGACCGTGACGTCGATGCGCGGCCGGCCCAGCTCCGCCAGGGGCACGATCTCGAAGCCCGTCACCCGGCGCGAGGCGTCGTCCCACACCGGACGGCAGCCCAGCAGCGCCAGGATCTCGGCGATGTCGTCGCCCTGGGTGCGCATCGCGGACGTGCCCCACACGGTCAGGCCGACGGACTGCGGGTACTCGCCCGTGTCGCTCAGATACCGCTGCACCAGCGAGTCGGCGAGCGACTGCCCGACCTCCCAACTCAGCCTGGACGGAATGGCCTTGGGGTCGACCGAGTAGAAGTTACGGCCGGTCGGCAGGACGTTCACCAGACCACGGGTCGGCGAACCCGAGGGGCCGGCCGGGACGTAACCGCCGTCCAGGGCCCGCAGGATGTGCCCGATCTCGTCGGTGGTCTTCGCCAGCCGGGGTACGACCTCGTCGCACGCGAACTCCAACACCACGACGGCGTCCGGGAGTTCGACGTGGAGCACGGCGCGCAGAACGGAGGGCACGGCCGTACGCTCCCAGGCCCGCTCCTCCATGCCCTCCGCGATCCGCCGGCACAGCTGCTCCAGCAGGTCGATCGCGTCGGCGGCCGTACGGGAGGGACCCTCCACCAGGTCCGTCAGCTCCACCGGCACCTTCACCGGCGCCCCCGGCTCGGCCAGCAACTCCTTCTCCACCAGCCCGAAATGAGCGGCGAGGCAGGCCCTGAGCCCCGGCAGCGCGTTCGCCCGGCCGCCCCACACCTGGGACGCCCGCAGCACGGCCAGCACCAGGTTCACGCGCGGCTCACCGACCGGGCCGCCGCCCAGGATGTGCAGCCCGTCGCGGATCTGCACATCCTTGATCTCGCACAGATAGCCGTCGATGTGCATGACGAACTCGTCGAAGTCGTCGTCGCCCGGCTGCTCGTCCACATGCAGGTCGTGGTGCAGCTCGGCCGCCTTGACCAGCGTCCAGATCTGGGCGCGCACGGCCGGCGCCTTCGCCGGGTCCAGGTCGGAGACGAGCGCGTACTCGTCCAGCAGCTGCTCCAGCTTGGCCAGGTCACCGTAGGTGTCGGCGCGCGCCATCGGCGGCACCAGGTGGTCGACGACCGTGGCGTGCCCGCGCCGCTTGGCCTGGGTTCCCTCGCCGGGGTCGTTGACGATGAACGGGTAGATGAGCGGGAGGTCACCGAGGACGGCGTCCGGCGCGCAGCCCGCGCTCAGCCCGAGCCCCTTGCCCGGCAGCCACTCCATCGTGCCGTGCTTGCCCATGTGCACGATCGCGTCCGCGCCGAAGCTGTTCTCCAGCCAGCGGTAGGCGGCCATGTAGTGGTGCGAGGGCGGCATGTCGGGGTCGTGGTAGATCGCGATCGGGTTCTCGCCGAAGCCGCGCGGCGGCTGGATCATGACCACGACGTTCCCGAACCGGAGGGAGGCCAGCACGATGTCGTCGCCGTCGACGTACAAGCTGCCCGGCGGCTCGCCCCACGCCTCCAGCATGGCGTCCCTGAGGTCCGGGTCGAGCGTGTCGAACCACGCCCGGTAATCGGCCAGCGGCACCCGCGCGGGCGCGGCGGCCAGCTGCTCCTCGGTCAGCCACTCGACATCGTGGCCGCCGGCGTCGATCAGCCGGTGGATCAACTCGTCGCCGCCGGAGGGGTATTCGGTGAGTCCGTATCCGGCGTCGCGGAGTGCGTCCAGCACCCGGACCGCCGACGCGGGCGTGTCCAGACCGACCGCGTTGCCGACGCGGGAGTGCTTGGTGGGGTACGCGGTGAAGACCAGCGCGACCTTCTTCTCCGCGTTCGGCTTGTGCTTCAACTGCGCGTGCCGTACGGCGATCCCCGCGACCCGGCCCGCCCGCTCGGGGTCGGCGACGTACACCGGGACCTCGTCGGGGCCCTGCTCCTTGAAGGAGAACGGCACGGTGATCAGGCGGCCGTCGAACTCCGGGATCGCGACCTGCATCGCCGCGTCCATGGGGGAGAGGGCGGCGTCCGACTCCTCCCAGGCCTGCTTCGACGAGGTGAGGCAGAGCCCCTGCAGCACAGGGACGTCGAGGTCGGCGAGGGCGCCGATGTCCCAGGCCTCCTCGTCACCGCCCGCCGAGGCTTGCGAGGCGTGTGTGCCGCCCGCCGCGAGCACGGTGGCGATCAGCGCGTCGGCCCCGCCCAGCAGCTCGTACAGCCCGGCGTCCGCGCCGCGCAGCGAACCGCAGTACACCGGAAGGGCGTTGGCGCCCCGCGCCTCGATCGCGTCGCAGAGGGTGTCCACGAAGGCGGTGTTGCCGCTCAGCTCGTGCGCCCGGTAGAAGAGCACGCCCACCGTCGGCCGGCCGTCGACGCGAGCACGCTCACCGTGGACGCCGTACGCCGGCATCGTGCGCGGCTCCTCGAAGCCCTCGCCGGTCAGCAGCACGGTGTCGGACAGGAACCGGGACAGCTCCAGCAGGTTCGCCGGGCCGCCCTCGACCAGGTACCGCAGCGCCTCCGCGACGACTCCGGCCGGCACCGACGACTCGGCCATCAGCTCCGCGTCCGGCACGGCCTCGCCGCCCAGCAGCACGGTCGGGATCCCGGCCGCCCTCAGCGCGGCGAGCCCCTCCTCCCAGGCCCGCTTGCCGCCCAGCAGCCGTACGACGGCGAGGTCCGCGCCCGCCAGCAGCTCCGGCAGCTCCTGCCCGACGTCCACCCGGGTCGGGTTGCCGATGCGGTAGTCCGCACCGGAGGCCCGGGCCGCCAGCAGATCCGTGTCGGCGGTGGACAACAACAACACTGTGCTCATGCGGGCGCTCCCGGTGGAATGAAAGGCAGTCCTTGCGGCGCGCCCGACTCGATGAGCCGCCACAGCGCGTCCGTGTCCGCGTGCTGTTCGATCAGGTCGCCGAGCCGGTCGAGCTGCTCCTCGCGCAGCGCGGCGAAGGAGGTGTCCGGCGCGGGCACGAAGCGGCGGCCCGCGGCGGCGGCCACCTCGCGCAGGAAGGCCCGCCGGAAGCCGTCCGACTCCAGCGAGCCGTGCCAGTGGGTGCCCCAGGTCCGGCCGACCCGGCAGCCGTCGAGGAAGGCTTCTCCGCCCGTGATTTCGGCGACGCCGTGGTGGATCTCGTACCCCTCGACCCGCTCGCCGAGGGCCTCGCCGACCGGCCGGGTGAGCGTCTTCTCGCGGGCGAACCGCACCCGCACCGGCAGCACCCCGAGCCCGGGGACCGCGCCGGCGCGCGACTCGACCTCGTCCTCGATGTGCTCGCCGAGGATCTGGAAGCCGCCGCAGATGCCGAGGACGGGCCTCTGATCGGCGGCCCTGCGGACAAGGGCGTCGGCGAGGCCCCGCTCCCGCAGCCACTCCAGCGCCCGCACGGTCCCGCGCGTGCCCGGGATCACCACGAGGTCCGCGTCGGCCAGCTCCTCCGGGCGGTCCACGAACCGCACCACGACGCCCGGTTCGGCGGCGAGGGCGTCGACGTCCGTGAAGTTCGACATCAGCGGGATCGCGCATACGGCGACCCGCAGCACGTCTTCGCCGACCGGAGGAGACACGGTCGACTCGCGGACCGTGCCGCGCAGCGAGACGCGCAGCCCGTCCTCCTCGTC
Organism: Streptomyces sp. CoH27; assembly: GCF_020181035.1. Taxonomy (GTDB): domain Bacteria; phylum Actinomycetota; class Actinomycetes; order Streptomycetales; family Streptomycetaceae; genus Streptomyces; species Streptomyces camelliae. The sequence goes on along the minus strand of NZ_JAIQYY010000023.1, from coordinate 82,509 downwards.
GATGCCGAGCCCGTGCCGGAACGGCAGCACGCCGTAGGTGCGCCGCCCGGTGAGGCCCTGGAGCATCTCCAACCCGGGCGCCAGCAGGCTGACATCGCCCCGGAACTTGTTCACCAGGAACCCGGCGATCAGCTCCTGGTCCTCCGGCGAGAGCAGGGCGACGGTGCCGAAGAAGGAGGCGAAGACGCCCCCGCGGTCGATGTCCCCCACCACCAGCACGGGCAGCCGCGCGTTCCGCGCGATCCCCATGTTCACGATGTCGGTCCGGCGCAGATTGATCTCGGCCGGGCTGCCCGCCCCCTCACAGATCACCGCGTCATACGTGCCCCGCAACTCGGCGAGACAGTCCAGCACCGTGCCGAGGAGCTTCTGCTGCCGCCCGCCGTGGTAGCCGCGTGCGCTCAGCTCGCCCACCGGCTTGCCCAGCAGCACCACCTGGCTGCTCTGCTCGCCGCCCGGCTTGAGCAGCACGGGGTTCATCAGCGCGGTCGGCTCGATCCGGCTGGCCTGGGCCTGCATGGCCTGCGCCCGGCCGATCTCCGCGCCCTGACGGGTCACGAAGGAGTTGAGCGACATGTTCTGCGCCTTGAACGGCGCGACCTTCACTCCCTGACGCACCAGCCACCGGCAGATCCCGGCCGTCACGACGCTCTTGCCGGCGTCGGAGGTGGTGCCGGCGACGAGGAGTCCCCCGCTCACTTGCCACGTCCCTTCAGGCTTTTGACGAGGAGGCGCGCGGCGACCGTGGTGCCGAGCGCGAGGAGGCCGACGCGGCGGGAGAGCCGTACGGCCCGGTCGATGTCGGTGACCCGGACGGCCCGGCCCGTGGCCCCGCCCAGCACGGGCCGGTGCTCGACGCGGCCGCCGTAGGAGAGGGTGCCGCCGAGGCGCACGCCGAGCGCGCCGGCGAACGAGGCCTCCACGGGCCCGGCGTTGGGGCTCGGGTGCTTGCCGGCGTCGGCCTTCCAGGCGCGCAGGGCGCCGCGCGGGTCGGGTCCGGCCACGGCGGCGAGTACGGCGGTCAGCCGTGCCCCCGGCCAGCCGGCCACGTCGTCGAGGCGGGCGGAGGCCCAGCCGTAGCGGCGGTAGCGAGGGGACTTGTGACCCACCATCGCGTCCAGGGTGTTGACGGCCCGGAACCCGAGCAACCCCGGCACCCCGGCCACCGCGCCCCACACCAGCGCGCCCACGACGGCGTCGGAGGTGTTCTCGGCGACCGACTCGACCACGGCCCGCGCGATCCCGTCGGCGTCCAGCGCCTGCGGGTCCCGGCCGCACAGATGAGGCAGCCGGGCACGGGCCGCCTCGACGTCCCCGGCCTGCAGCGCCCGCCCGATCGTGCCGGCCTCACGGGCCAGCGAGGTGCCGCCGACGACCGCCCAGACGGCAGCGGCGGTCAGCGCGGCGGAGGCGGCAGGGGAGGGGCGTACGGCGCGCGCGGCGACCGTGCCGAGGGCGACGGCGCCGCCCGCGCACACGACGGTGTGCAGCGTGCCCCAGCCGCGGTGGTCGCGCCACAACGCGCCTTCCACGGCCGTGGCCGCCCGCCCGAACACGGCGACCGGGTGCCCGCGGCGCGGATCGCCGAGGAGCAGGTCCCCGAGAAGGCCGGCGGCGGCGCCGTACGCGTAGGAGCGATCGGCACCCATGGGCTCAGCCGGCCGTGGGTACAGGAGCGGGCCTGACAGGGGTCCTTCGGCAGCCGGGCATGGCGATCGTTGTCCTCACTCAGGGTGTCCGCGCCCTGGTTCGACGAGATTCGGCGGTGAGAGTTCCTGGCTCCCGGGGGTTCTTCCCCGGTGACAGTGGCGGGACCGCGCCGGATTCGCACCGGCTTCCTCTCCTGCCGCCGTACATGGCCTGGGCAGTCCACCACGTGTCCGGAACGGCCGTCAACTTGCCGTTGA
>NZ_JAIQYY010000023.1:0-80511 GCF_020181035.1 Streptomyces sp. CoH27 | reverse complement strand
ACGAGCCGGAGAGGAGCCCTGCCGAGGTGTGGTCAGACCTTCGCCACGATCAGATACATGCCGTACGCCACCGCCGCCGCGCAGGCCGCGAAGCAGACGTAGGCGCCGGTGACGGCCAGGGCCGCGGAGTTGCCCTGGGCCGCCGCCTTCTCGCGCCGCGCCAGAGCGCTCACCCCGAGGGTGAACACGGCCACCAGGCCCACCGTGACCGCGAGGCTGACGCCGAAGACGGAGCCGATGGCCGACCAGTCGATCTTCATGATGCTTCCTTCGGTAACCGGGTGGCCGGGGTCAGACGGTGGCGGCCGGCGGAGTGGCCGGGGCGGCCGGGGCCGAGGTGGCTGCGGCCGGGGTGGCTGCGGCCGGGGTGGCTGCGGCCGGGGTGGCCGGGGCGACCGGTGCGGCGGCGGCCGGGGAGGCGATCGTGGCCGTCAGGTCCTCGCCGATCGTGCCCGCCGGGGGCGGGGTGACGGCGGCGATGGCGGTGGTCACCACGCCGGCCGGCTCCTCGGTCTCCTCGACGACGTTGGTGTGGTCCACGACCTCGCGGCGGGAGATCTTCCAGATCGCGGCGCTCGCGGCGACCAGGAAGACGGCGACAGCGGCGGTGCCCCAGTCACCGAGTTCCGTGACGGACTCGGCGCCCGCGCCGACCAGCGCGGCGGCCGGAAGGGTGAGGACCCAGGCGATGGCCATGCGGGTCGCGGTGGACCAGCGGACCACACCGCCCTTGCGGCCGAGGCCCGTGCCCATCACCGCGCCGGAGACGACATGCGTGGTGGAGAGGGAGAAGCCCAGGTGGGAGGAGGCCAGGATGGCGGTCGCGGCGCTGGTCTGGGCGGCGAAGCCCTGGCGCGGCTCCAGGTCCGTCAGGCCCGTGCCCATGGTGCGGATGATGCGCCAGCCGCCGATGTAGGTGCCGAGCGCGATGGCCAGGCCCGCGGAGAGGATCACCCAGGTGGGAGGGTTCGAGCCCGGGGCGATCGAGCCGCCCGCGATCAGCGCGAGGGTGATGATGCCCATCGTCTTCTGGGCGTCGTTGGTGCCGTGGGCGAGGGAGACCAGGCCGGCGGAGGCGATCTGGCCGGCGCGGTAGCCCTTGCGGGTGGCCTCGCCCTCGGCCGTGCCGCCGATGCCGTAGGACAGGCGGGTGGACAGCAGGGCCGCGACGCCGGCGACGAGCGGTGCGGCGACCGCCGGGAGGAGCACCTTGGTCACCAGCACGTCGCCGTGCACGGCACCGAAGCCGGCGGAGGCGACCGTGGCGCCGATCAGGCCGCCCATCAGGGCGTGCGAGGAACTGGACGGCAGGCCCACCAGCCAGGTCAGCAGATTCCAGAGGATCGCGCCGACCAGGGCGGCGAAGATGACCTCGGGACGAATCCCCTTCTCGTCGACGAGACCCTTGGAGATCGTCTTCGCGACCTCCACGGAGAGGAAGGCGCCCACCAGATTCAGGGCGGCCGACATGGCAACTGCGATCTTGGGCTTCAGGGCGCCTGTCGAGATGGTGGTGGCCATCGCGTTGGCGGTGTCGTGGAAACCGTTCGTGAAATCAAACGCGAGTGCGGTTACCACCACAATCGCGAGGATCAGCGAGAAGCTTTCCATTTACCCAGGCAATCGTTCGAGGTCATTGGCTGGACGACCGTAGGCAACCTGGGTGAACGGAAGGTGAACTGGGACAGGCGTGGCGGTGTCCGAAGAGGGCGGGTGGGATTCCGCTTGCCGTCTTGTGCCGCTCGCGACCCAGGCGCCCCTTGGCTACCGGCTGCGCGCGAAGGCCCGCAGCCGGTCGGCCGGCCCGTTGAAGAGATTCTGGTCACCCGGAAGGGAGCCCTCGGTGCCGTACTGCCAGAACGTCCAGTACCGCCAGCCGCCCGGCAGCGTCCCTGGGCCGACGGTGTCGTGCCGGGCGATCCACAGCGCGTGACTGGAGGAGAACGCACGGCTGTTGCCGGTGCAGAGCTCCCACCACTGAGTGGTCGTGTAGATCACCGGACGGCGCCCGGTCTCCTCCTTCACCGTGTCGCTGAAGGACCGGATCCAGCGGACCATCTTCGCCTTGCTCAGCCCGTAGCACTGGAGCCTGGCGCTGTACGGGTTGTATTCGATGTCCAGCGCGGGCGGCAGCGTCCAGCCGTCCTCCCGCCAGGCGCCGCCGTTGCGCACGAAGAACGCGGCCTGCGCCGCGCCGGAGGACTTGTCCGGCAGCGCGAAGTGGTACGCCCCCCGGAGCAGGCCCGCGTCGCGCGCGCCGTCGTACTGCTCGTCGAAGTGGGGGTTGTGGTAGTCCGTGGACTCGGTCGCCTTGACGTAGACGAACCGTGCGCCCTTCGTCCGGGTGGACGGCCAGTCGACGTGCTGCTGGTGCGAGGAGACGTCGTGCCCCTGGGGCAGGGCCGAGACCAGCGCCGGGGGCCCGGCTGCGGCCGCGGGCACCGCGAGGGCGAGCGCCGCCGTGGCCGCCGTGACGACACCGGCGCGGCGGCGGAAGGGGGTGCGTTCACTGGCCATGCGTCTCCCCGGGTCGGCGGACGAGCGGTCGTCCGACGGGCAAGAGAGATCATTCAAGGCCAGGCGCCCACCGAAGCAGCGCCTTTTTCCGGTGTTTCAGGGCGACTTCCGCCCATTCGGAGGCACCCGTTTCCGGGCCGCCGTCCGCCGCACCTCGCCTCCGGCGGATCACGGCTGGCAGGATCGCGGAATGGCTGAGCGGTGACGGCTCAGCGGTGACGGCGGATCCGGGAAGGACTTCGGTGGACGAGGAACACGGACACGGACACGGACAGGGGCGGGAACAGGCACCGGAACGGGAACAGGAACCGGAACGGGAACAGGCGTGGGCGGACCTGGTCGCGGCGGCGCGGCGGACCGTCGCCGACGGGCTGGTCGTCGGCACCTCCGGCAACGTCTCGGTGCGTGTCGGGGACATCGTGCTGGTCACCCCGTCGGGCGTCCCCTACGACCGGCTCACCCCGGACGACCTCACCGGCGTGGACCTCACCGGCCGCCAGGTGCTCGGCACCCTGGTGCCGACCAGCGAGCTCCCCATGCACCTCGCCCTCTACCGCACGACCGACGCCCGCGCGATCGTCCACACCCACGCCGTGCACGCCACGGCGGTCTCCACGCTCGTGTCCGAGCTGCCGCTGGTCCACTACATGGCCGCGGCCCTCGGCGGCCCCGTCCGGGTCGCCCCCTATGCCGCCTACGGCACCGACGAACTGGCCGAGAACATGCTCCGCGCCCTGGCGGGCCGCTCCGGCTGCCTGCTGCAGAACCACGGCACGATCACCTACGGCACCACCCTCGACCAGGCCTACGACCGCACCGCCCAACTGGAGTGGATGTGCCGCCTGTGGCTGACGGCGTCCTCGGTACCAGGCCTGACCCCGACCCTGCTGACCGAGGCCCAACTGGCGGAGGCGGGGGAGCGGCTGCGGGGGTACGGGCAGCGAAAGTGAGCCCGCGCCGCACAGCCCGCGATTCCCGGGCCATGCGGCGCCCTTCCTCGTCCCCGCCGGCTCCGCCCACTGCGATCCGCCGCTGCTTCCTCGCTCACCTGGACCCGCTGCTCCGTTCCGGCTCCGCCCACTGCGATCCGCCGCTGCTTCCTCGCTCACCTGGACCCGCTGCTCCGTTCTGGCTCCGCCCTCTGCGATCCGCTGCCGCTTCCTCGCTCACCTGGACCCGCTGCTCCGTTCCGGCTCCGCTCACTGCGATCCGCCGCCGCTTCCTCCGCTCACTCGGACCCGCCGTTCCCTTCCGGCTCCGCTCACCGAGAGCCGCCGCGACGGAAGCCGGCCACGCCGCGCATGCCCGGCCGTACCGGGCCCTCCCGCACCCCCACCGCCTCAGCTCGCCCCGGCCTCTCCACTGGCCGGTGTCCGCAACCCCCACGACACTGGACTGGTGCGCCCAGTCAGAGCGACCGCCACCGCGGTCACCGCGGTCATCGCCGCCGGTGCGGCGTCCGTCGCCGTCGGGCGGCTGGCCAGTGATGCCGCGCTGAAGGCGCCGGCGGGCCGTCCGCTGCCCACCGAACCCAGGCTCACCGTGCACGCCACGGCCGCCGGCCGGATCACGCTGACCCGCGATCTGGCCTCGCTGCGCCCCGGTACCTACGGCCTCGCCGGTGACGGTGCCCACGCGGTCGTCGGCCCCGTCCTGGACGCGGCCGAGCACAGCGCCGACACCGTCGTACGCCGCCTGGAACGCGTCACACACGGCACCCTCGCCCCCGGCGACCCGGTGTGGCTCACCCCGAACCTGTACGTCGGCGATCCGGACACCGCCCTCGGCCTCGACCACGCGGACATCGACGTGCCCGGCGAACTCGGCAACCTGCCCGCCTGGTTCGTACCCGGCGCCCGGGACACCTGGCTGATCGCCGTGCACGGCCTCGGCACCACCCGGGAACAGGCCATGAACCTCATGGGCCCGCTGCACTCCCGCCGGGTCCCGGTCCTCGCCCTCGCCTACCGTGGCGACCTCGGCGCCCCGCGCCCGCCGGACGGGCTGAACCACCTCGGCGAGACCGAGTGGCGGGACGTCGACGCCGCGATCCGCTACGCCGTGCGCTACGGCGCCCGCCGCGTCGTCCTGCTCGGCTGGTCCACCGGCGCCACCATGGCCCTGCGCGCCGCCGAGTACTCCTCGGTGCGCGAGCGCATCGCCGGGCTCGTCCTCGACTCACCGGTGCTGAGCTGGGAGGCCACACTGCGCGCCCTGGCCCGGGCCCGGCACACCCCGCCACCCCTGCTGCCGCTCGCCGTGCGGGCCGCCCAGGGCAGGACCGGCCTGTACGCCGACCGGGCCGCGCAGCCCACCGACCCCGACCTGCTCACCGTACCGACCCTGATCTTCCACGGCCCGGACGACGAGGTCGCCCCGTGGGAGTACACCCGCCGCCTCGCCGCCCGCCGCCCGGACCTGGTCGCCCTGCACACCGTGGCCCGGGCCCCGCACGGAGCGATGTGGAACGCCGACCCGCAGGAGTACCAGGAGCGGCTGCGGCGCTTCATGACCCCCCTGGTGTGAGGCCGGTCCGGCCATTCCGTTTAAGGCCGTACGACTGGCCTGATCGGCACTCCTCGCCCCGCCCCTGACCCCGTGCATTGGCCAGCCCCGTCGCCCGCCGTGACATTCCGTTTGGGTTTTCGGACCGTCAACCGGAAGACTGCACCCGTGACGTCCCGTATCCCGCGCGACTCCAGGCTTCGACTCGTCCGACCGCGACCCCTGGCCGCCGCCCCCAGAGCTGTGAACCAGCGGCGCCCGCAGCGCCCCTCGCCCCGGCCGCCGGAGGGCACACCCGCCCCGGCCGAACTGGCCGGAATGGCGCGCACCGGCCTCGCGGGCGCGGTCCGCGTCGCCCGCTGGGCCGACGCCGTCCTCGGCCCCGGCAGCGCCGGCGCCACCGCCGACGGCAAGGCCACCCTCTCCGACCCGACCGCCGAACGCGCCGCCGCCGACCTCGGCCTGAGCGCGGCTCAGGTCCGCGCCGACTGGGACACCGCCCGCCTCGCCGGACTCGTCGAGGTGCACGGCGACAGCGCCCGCCCCGGCTGGCGGCTGCGCGCCTGGGACCGCGACGACAGCGCCGTACTGCGCGGCTGGGTCGCCCTCTTCGACGCCTGGTCCCTCGCCTCCCCCGAGCCGGCGGAGCACGAGCCGGCCGCCGTCGCCGAGGTCGTCTCGGCCATGCCCCAGGTGCTCTCCTTCCTCCAGCTGTCCGCCGGTCCCGTCCCGGTCGAGCAGCTCCTCGACCTGCTCCAGCAGCGGGTCACCGAACTGCGCACCGAGCGCTGCGAGATCCCCTACGGCCCGCAGCCCGAACCCGTGTCACCGCCGCAGCTCACCGACACCCCGCTGGAGCCCCTCCTCGACTGGGCGCTGCGGGCCCTCGCCGCCGTCGGCGCCCTGACCTACGGCGACGCCCAGGCCACTCTCACCCCGCTGGGCAGCTGGGCGGTGTGGGTCAAGCTGGAGCAGATCTGCGTGGCCGCGCAGAGCCCCGCCGGCAACATCGAGCAGTCCGCCGAGGACATGCTCCGCGGCTGCGCCCAGCTCCGCCCGAACGCGGCCCGCGCCGAGTACCGCGCCTGGCTCGCCGCCCGGCCCGTCGGCAGCGCCGTCACCCAGCTGATCGACGCCGCCCGCGGCGAGGACGCCCTGCTGCGCGGCCTGGCCTTCGAGGCGCTGCGCGTCGTCGGCGCGCCCGCCGAGCCCGACGTACGGTCCGTCGTGACCGAGTCGGCGCTGCGGCCGTACGCCCTGCTGTGGCTCGCCGAGCACGACGGGGTCGACCCGGAGGACGCCCACGAGGTCCTCACCCGTGAGGAGGCGACCTGGCTGTGGGTGGACACCGCCGCCGCCGTCGCCGACCACGGTGAGGCGCCGATGCTGGTCCGGCATCTGGAATCCGCGGTGCAGCCCACCGTCCCCCAGCTGCTCGACGAGGTCCGCGCCGTCGGTCACCCGCGCACCGTGCAGGTCCTGGTCGCGCTCGCCGCCGCACACCCCGACCCGGCCCTGGCCAAGGCCGTGCGCCGGGCCGCCTTCCAGGTGCACACCGGCGGATGAGCGACCCGGGACGGGCGCGGGCGGTTCAGACGCCGATCTCGGGGGCGTACGTCCCGAAGCTCCAGATGTTGCCCTCAAGGTCACGCGCCATGTAGTCCCGCGAGCCGTAGTCCTGGTCCGTCGGGGGCAGGAGGATCTCCACGCCGTGCTCCAGGGCCCGCTGGTGGTGGGCGTCCACGTCGTCCACGACGATGTACACCCCGGCGGGTCCGGCGCCCTTCATCGCCGCGTCGAAGCGGCCGCCGCGGCCCTTGGAACCGATCATCACCGCGCCGTTGCCCTGGACCAGCTCGGCGTGCATCACCGTGCCGTCCTCCGTCTCGTACAGCGACAGCTCCGTGAAGCCGAGGGCCTCCGTCAGCTGTCTGATCGCCGCCTTCGCGTCCGCGTACAGCAGCGAGGGATAGACGCTCGGCCGTCCGCCACCCGTGCCCGCCATGCCGATCACTCCTTCGTACGCCTTCGTACGCCGGTTCCGTGGCGCCTCGTCCAGTCTCGCAGCCGGCACTGACAACGCCCCGGACCAGGACCGTGGGCGTCTCAGCGGAAGGTGTCGCACTGCCACATGTCGCCCGTGCGATAGCCCTGCCGGAACCACTGCTGCCGCTGCCGCGCCGACCCGTGCGTCCAGATCTCCGGCGTCACCCGGCCCTGGAACCGCTGCTGGATCCGGTCGTCCCCGACGGCGGCCGCCGCGTCCAGACCGTCGCGGATGTCGGCGGCGGTGAGGTCCGCGACCAGTGGCCTGCCCGTCGACGGGTCCGGCGTGGTCGTCGCGTGGTGCGCCCAGACGCCCGCGTAGCAGTCCGCCTGCAGCTCCGTCCGCACCAGGTTGCTGTCCGGCCCGGCCGGCCCGTCCTGGGCATGGCCGAGAAGGCCCTGCAGATCCTGCACGTGATGGCCGTACTCGTGCGCGATCACGTACGCCTGCGCGAAGGCCCCGGCACCCGCCCCGAACTTCGTGCGCAGCTCGTCGAAGAAGCCCAGGTCCAGATAGACCTTGCGGTCGCCCCCGCAGTAGAACGGCCCCACCGCCGAGGTGGCCGTACCGCACGCCGTGCCGACCCGGCCGCTGAAGAACACGGTCGGCGAGGCGCTGTACGTCCCGTGCCGTTGCCGGAACTGCTGGGCCCAGTAGTCCTGCACGCTGTTCACCACGGCCACCGCCCGGCAGTCCTCCCGGGCGTTCGCGTCCTTCCCGGTACGGCAGGACCGCTGGACCTGCGCGAGCGAGGAGGGGGCGGGCGTGGCCGTGTCGGCTCCGGAGGACAGCCCGAGCCGCTCCGGGCCCACGCCCAGGAAGAGCGCCAGCAGCAGCGCGATCACTGCGGCCAGGCCACCGCCGACGGTCGCCCGGCCGCCGGGGATCGGGCTGCCGCGCCGGTCCTGCACCTCGGAGGTGTCCAGGTTCGCGTTGTCGTCGAACCGCACCCGTCACCGCCTTCGCCCGCGCCGTCGTGCTCCTCGTCCGAAGCCTGGCGCCATCCCTACCCGCCCCGCCGCCCCACTGCCGGACCCGACACCCGAACGAGCGACTCCCCACCTCACGGGCCCGGTCACGACGGCCGTACGACAGACGTAGTACGGACGCCGGAAAACCGCTTGCACGGGCCCGTTAGACTTCCCCCATGGCCATTCTCCTCGCGCATTAGACAGCGGGAACGCCCTCAGCCGTCCACCCGCCCCCTTCCTGTACGCCCTGGAGTCTGTCCGTGATCTCCGCCTCCGGTATCGAGCTGCGCGCCGGCGCCCGAGTCCTCATCGAGTCCGCCACCTTCCGTGTCGCCAAGGGCGACCGCATCGGCCTGGTCGGCCGCAACGGTGCCGGCAAGACCACGCTCACCAAGGTCCTGGCCGGCGAGGGCATCCCCGCCGGCGGCACCGTCACCCGCTCCGGCGAGGTCGGCTACCTCCCCCAGGACCCCCGCACCGGCGACCTCGACGTCCTCGCCCGGGACCGCATCCTCTCCGCGCGCGGCCTCGACGTACTGATCCGCAAGATGCGCGAGAACGAACAGCGCATCGCCAACGGCCTGGGCGCCACCCGCGAGAAGGCCCTCAAGCAGTACGAGCGCCAGGAGACCGAGTTCCTCACCAAGGGCGGGTACGCCGCCGAGGCCGAGGCCGCCACCATCGCCGCCGCGCTCAACCTGCCCGACCGCGTCCTCGGACAGCCGCTGCACACCCTCTCCGGTGGTCAGCGCCGCCGTATCGAGCTGGCCCGGATCCTGTTCTCCGACGCGGACACGCTGCTCCTCGACGAGCCGACCAACCACCTCGACGCCGACTCGATCATCTGGCTGCGGGACTACCTGAAGACCTACCGCGGCGGCTTCATCGTCATCAGCCACGACGTGGACCTGGTCGAGACGGTCGTCAACAAGGTCTTCTACCTGGACGCGAACCGCTCCCAGATCGACGTCTACAACATGGGCTGGAAGCTCTACCAGCAGCAGCGCGAGGCCGACGAGAAGCGCCGCAAGCGCGAGCGCGCCAACGCGGAGAAGAAGGCCGCCGCCCTCAACGCCCAGGCCGACAAGATGCGCGCCAAGGCCACCAAGACGGTCGCCGCGCAGAACATGGCCCGCCGGGCCGACAAGCTGCTCTCCGGTCTTGAGGCCGTCCGCCAGTCCGACAAGGTCGCCAAGCTGCGCTTCCCGGAGCCCGCGCCCTGCGGCAAGACCCCGCTGATGGCCGAGGGCCTGTCGAAGTCGTACGGCTCCCTGGAGATCTTCACCGACGTCGACCTCGCCATCGACAAGGGCTCGCGCGTCGTCATCCTCGGCCTCAACGGCGCCGGCAAGACCACCCTGCTGCGTCTGCTCGGCGGTGTGGAGCAGCCCGACACCGGCGAGGTCGTCCCCGGCCACGGCCTCAAGCTCGGCTACTACGCCCAGGAGCACGAGACCCTGGACCCCGAGCGCACGGTCCTGGAGAACATGCGCTCGGCCGCCCCCGACATGGACCTGGTCGAGGTCCGCAAGGTGCTCGGCTCGTTCCTGTTCTCCGGCGACGACGTCGACAAGCCCGCCGGTGTCCTGTCCGGCGGCGAGAAGACCCGGCTCGCCCTGGCCACCCTGGTGGTCTCCTCGGCCAACGTGCTGCTGCTCGACGAGCCGACCAACAACCTGGACCCCGCGAGCCGCGAGGAGATCCTCGGCGCGCTGCGCACCTACAAGGGCGCGGTCGTCCTCGTCACCCACGACGAGGGAGCCGTCGAGGCGCTCCAGCCGGAGCGGATCATCCTGCTGCCGGACGGCGTCGAGGACCTGTGGGGTTCCGACTACGCGGATCTCGTCGCCCTGGCGTGACCGAAGCACTGATCACCAAGTACTGATCAACTGCGTATGGATCATTCGGCTCATCCGTGATCCATCATCTGTGTGAGATCTCCTCGTATCGGGGTGTGTCGTACACGGATTTCCCGGCCGATCCCTTGCGCCCCAAGGGATCGGCCGTCGCGCGTCCCTGACCTGGCACTTCGCGGATCCACCCGTTCGGCCCCGTGGACCCGACCCCTTGGAACCCCTTGTTCCGCTTGTGGGGATCCACTCCTGTCGTCACAACGATGTCTCACCGACCTTGCCGAATGGGTGGCCATCAGGCCCGAGAGGGGTGATCATGAGGAGACCAGAGCGCACTTCCCATGAGGAGGCACGGGTGGCCGAGACTCTGAAGAAGGGCAGCCGGGTGACCGGCGCCGCGCGCGACAAGCTCGCGGCAGACCTGAAGAAGAAGTACGACTCCGGTGCGAGCATCCGGGCGCTGGCCGAGGAGACCGGCCGCTCGTATGGCTTCGTGCACCGGATGCTCAGCGAGTCGGGCGTCACGCTTCGTGGGCGTGGCGGAGCGACCCGGGGCAAGAAGGCCGCATCGTCCTGACTCCGGGCGGCCCATCGGCTTCGATGGTGGCCACCCGGTCGGCGGTCTGACCGGCCGGGTGGTTACTGTGCAGTCACTTAGGCATGCTGTCGGCATGCCCGGATGACCGCACCCATCGGAGGCGCCCCATGGCTTCGCCCGACCAGGACCTCGCTCCTGTACTCGACAAGGACGGCGTACGGCTCACCGTCGACGACGCGCTCGCCACGGTGACGCTGAGCAATCCGGCCAAGCGCAACGCGCAGAGCCCCGCCCTGTGGCGGGCGCTCACCGAGGCCGGTCGGCTGCTGCCGGGCTCCGTCCGTGTCGTCGTGCTGCGTGGCGAGGGCAAGTCCTTCTCCGCGGGGCTGGACCGGCAGATGTTCACCCCGGAAGGGCTCCCGGGCGAGCCGACCTTCATCGATCTCGCGCGTCGTGACGACGCCGGGCTCGACGCGAGCATCGCCGAGTTCCAGGAGGCGTTCACCTGGTGGCGGCGCAACGACATCGTGTCCATCGCCGCTGTCCAAGGGCACGCCATCGGGGCCGGCTTCCAGCTCGCGCTCGCGTGCGACCTCAGGGTCGTCGCGGACGACGTGCAGTTCGCTATGCGCGAGACCAGCCTCGGCCTCGTGCCCGACCTGACCGGCACGCACCCGCTGGTCGGTCTCGTCGGGTACGCCCGCGCGCTGGAGATCTGCGCCACCGGACGGTTCGTCGGCGCCGCGGAGTCGGTGGCGTCCGGGCTGGCCAACCTCGCCGTGCCCGGCGACCAACTGGACGAGGCGGCACGGGACTTGGCCGCGGCGCTGCTGGCCGCGCCGCGGGACGCGGTCGTGGAGACCAAGGCGTTGCTGCGCGGTGCCGCCGACCGTACGTACGACGAGCAGCGGGCGGCCGAGCGGGCCGCCCAGGCTCGCCGGCTCAGGGATCTGGCCGGCGTCGGCGAGTGAATCCCGCACCGGTCGGACGCCCCGCGCCGGCCGGTCAGTCCACCGCCGTGATCAGCACCGCCACCGTCGGCCGGTCCGCCAGCGCGTCCCGTACGGCCGTGCGGACCCGCCGGGCCACCTCGACGGCCCGGTGGTCCGCGCCGGTCGTCAGTTCCACGCGCGCGTGCCGGTGCGGCAGTGCCGTACCGGCCGGGCGTCGCTCCAGACGTACCGCCCGGCCGAGCGACGCCGTCAACTCCCGCACCCCCGGCACCGACAGCGCGGCCGCGGCCGCCCGCGCCTCGTCCGGATCCGTGGGTTCCCGGGCCGGTGCCGGCCGTGGCGGACGCACCTTTCGGGCCGGCTCCCGCGCATCCAGCAGGCCGGTCACCCGGAGGTCCACCTCCGTCACCACCAGGCCGAGCTGACGCGTCGCGGCCGTCGCCAGCCGCAGCCGCAGCCGGGACGCCACCGCAGGCAGGGGTTCGACGGCCGTCGCCGCGAAGTCCGCCGTCAGCCGCAGCGCGCCCGGGGGCAGCGCACCCGGCGGGGGCGGTACGGCGGGCTCGTGCACGTCGTCCGGATCGGCGAGGGCGATGCGCAGCGCGCCCAGCCGCACCCCGGACACCGCGTCCGCGGCCGCGCGCTCCAGTACGGCGGAGGCGGCCGCCTCCGCGATCCACGCGCCGTCGCCCGGACCGCCGAGCGGCAGCAGCCTGCCGAGCCCCAACTGGTCCCGCACAGTCCGTGTCCACCGCTCCGCCGTCATTCCACCAGCCTGCCGCATCCCCGGCGCGCGGGCGGGGAACCATGCGTACGGTGGTCGGGAGACGACGACCGAAAGGGACGTACGGCGATGACCGACATGACGACGACCCCAGAGGGTGAGCAGGAGCCGCAGCTGTCGACCCGCAAGCCCACCCGGCGTGGCGGCGGTGACCCGGCGGTCCGCGGGCGGACCACCATCGCCGACGGCGTCGTGGAGAAGATCGCCGGGCTCGCGGCCCGGGACGTGGTCGGCGTGCACGCCCTCGGCAGCGGGCTGGCCCGCACCTTCGGCGCCGTGCGCGACCGGGTGCCGGGCGGCTCCAAGTCGGTGACGCGGGGCGTCAAGGCCGAGGTCGGCGAGGTGCAGACGGCACTCGACCTGGAGATCGTCGTGGACTACGGCGTCTCGATCACCGACGTCGCCCGCGCGGTGCGCGAGAACGTGATCACCGCCGTGGAACGCATGACCGGGCTTGAGGTCGTGGAGGTCAACATCGCGGTGAGCGACGTCAAGCTGCCCGAGGAAGAGGAAGAGGAGGCCGAGCCCCGGATCCAGTGATCCGGCCGGGCTTCGGCCGGACCGCGGTCGGACACAGCCCCGGACCCGCACGCCGACGAGTTGAGGAGCGTTGCATGAGCATGGCCGTGGTCGGCATGATCGCCGGGATGGCGCTGGGCTTCGCCGGGTACTTCGGCGGGTTCGGCGCGTTCCTGCTGGTGGCGGCGCTGGGGGCGATCGGGTTCGTCGTCGGCCGGTTCGCGGAGGGCGACCTGGAACCCGGTGACTTCTTCCGCACCCGCGACCGGCGCGACCGGCGGAGGTGACCGGCGGTGAGCGCCGAGACCGGGGTGGTGCGCCCGCGCCCGCCTCTCGCGCCGCCCGGCGAGCGCGGCGCCCTGCGGATCGCCGACCGGGTCGTGGCGAAGATCGCCGCACAGGCCGCCCGCGAGGCGCTGCCGTCCCCGCCCGCCGACGCCGCCGCCCCGCACGCCACGGTCGTCGTCCACCATGAGACCGCCCGCATCCGGGTCCACCTCGAACTCGGCTACCCCTGCGACATCGGCGCCCACAGCGCCGCCGTGCGTCGTCACGTCACCGAGCGGGTAAGCGCGTTGGTGGACATGGAGGTGCCCGAGGTCGCCGTGGAGATCGAACGGCTGCATCCGGCACCGGCACCCGGCACGGTCCACGGGAGGGCGTGATGAGCGAGCCGCCGACGACCACCCCGACCCTCGACAAGCCCCCGCCCGCCGCGCCGCCAGCCCCGCGCGGCAGCCGCCGCTTCTGGTCGCCGCGCCGGGTCCCGGCCGCCGTCGTCGCCGTCCTGCTCGTGGCCGGCGCCGGCCTGCTGCTGTACGACGTCGCCGCCGTGCGCGCCCACCGCCCGGCGATGCGCTGGCGCCGCGCACTGGCCCGGCAACTGGCCGAACGGCAGCTGGACGACATCTGGGTACTGACCGGCGCGGGGGTCGCCGTCGCCCTCGGCCTGTGGCTGATCGTCCTCGCGGTCACGCCCGGCCGGCGCGGTCTGCTGCCGATGCGGCCCCCGCACCCCGACGTCCGCGCCGCGCTCCTGCGTGAGGCGGCGGCGCTGCTGCTGCGCGACCGGGCCCTGGACGTGTCCGGGGTCCGCTCGGTACAGGTGCGGATGCGCCGTACGAAGGCCGACGTCCGCGCCGTCTCGCACTTCCGTGACCTGGACGACGTACGCGCCGATCTGGCGCTCACGCTGAACGACGCGCTCCGGGGCCTCGGCCTGGCCCGGCCGCCCACCTTGGCCCTGCGGGTCGCGCGGCCCGGACGGAAGGGGTGACGGCGATGCGCACGGGGCGTCTCAACCGCGTCCTGCTGGCCCTCGCCGGCCTGCTCCTGCTGGTGCTCGGCGGCGCCGTACTGGCCGCCGGCCTGGGCGCGCCGATGCCCTCCTGGTGGCTCCACAGCGGCCCGCACGACGTCCTCCTGAGCCGCGCCGAGCGCACCCGATGGCGGCACGCGGACTGGTGGTGGCCGGCCGTCCTGGCCGGCCTGGCGGTCATCGTCCTGCTGGCCCTGTGGTGGCTCACGGCGGTCCTGCGCCGCCGCCGGCTGAGCGAGATCCTCATCGACACCGGCGACGGCGACTTCGCCCTCCTGCGCGGCAGGGCCCTGGAGCTGGCGCTGGCCCAGGAGGCCGGCCGGCAGGAGGGCGTGGCCCACACCGAGGTCCTCCTGCGCGGCCGCCGTACGGCACCCACGGCAAGGATCCTGCTCCGACTGGAGCCCCACGTGGACCCGGCGACGGCCCTGGACACGTTCACGGCCGAGGCCCTGACCCACGCACGCGAATCGGCGAGGCTGGCGACTCTTCCGGCGGAAGTATGCCTGCGAGCGGTCAAGCACCATGCGGAAAGGGTCACCTGACGATCGTCAGAACCCGTGCCGCATGCCCCCGTCCACCGGCAGCATGACTCCCGTCAGATACGAAGCGGCCGGAGACAGCAAGAACGCCGCAACCTTCCCGAACTCCTCCGGCGCCCCGTACCGCCGCAACGGGATCCGGGACTCGTTCGCGGCCCGAGTGGCCTCAGGATCCGCGGACAGCCCGTCGAGCTCGCGTACGCGGTCCGTGTCGATGCGCGACGGCAGCAGCCCCAGCACCCGGATCCCCCGCGGCCCCAGCTCGTCCGCGAGCGACTTGGCGAACCCGGCGAGCCCCGGCCGCAGGCCGTTGGAGATGGTCAGCCCCGCGATCGGTTCGTGCACCGAAGCGGACAGCACGAACCCGATGACCCCGCCCGGCTCCAGCTCCGCCGCTGCCGCCCGCGCGAGCCGCACCGCGCCGAGGAACACCGACTCGAACGCGCCGCGCCACTGCTCGTCGGTGTTGTCCGCGACGAACCCGGGCGGCGGCCCGCCCACGCTCACCAGCACGCCGTGGAAGCCGCCGAACCGCTCACGGGCGGCCGCGATCAGCCGCTCGGGAGCCTCGGCGTCGGAGTTGTCCACGGCCACGCCCAGCGCGTCCGGGCCCAGCTCGGCGGCGGCGTCGGCCACCCGCTTCTCGTCCCGGCCGGTGATCACGACCTTCGCCCCGTCCGCGACGAGTTCCCGCGCGGCGGCGTTGCCCAGCCCGCGCGTCGCCCCGGTGACGACGTACACCCGGTCCTTCAGTCCAAGATCCATGGCCCCTATCCTGCCTCGTCCTCCCCGAAGAGCGTGAGGGCGGTGTTCACCAGGGCGATATGACTGAAAGCCTGCGGGAAGTTGCCCACCTGGCGGCCCAGCCCGGGGTCGTACTCCTCCGCCAGCAGCCCCACGTCGCTGGTGAGGCCCACCAGCCGTTCGAACAGCTCCCGGGCCTCGTCCTCCCGGCCCGTCAGATGCAGCGCGTCCGCGAGCCAGAACGAGCAGGCGAGGAACGCGCCCTCGCCGCCCGGCATGCCGTCGACGCCGATCGCGTCGGTGTCGTAACGCCGCACGAAGCCGCCGTGACCCAGGTCCTCACGGATCGCGTCGACCGTGCCGATCACGCGCGGGTCGTCGGGCGGCAGGAAGCCGACCCGGGGGATCAGCAGCAGCGCGGCGTCCAGTTCGCGCGAGCCGTAGTACTGGGTGAAGGTCTTCCGCCGCGCGTCGTAGCCCTGCTCGCACACCTCCCGGTGCACCTCGTCGCGCATCGCCCGCCAGCCGTCCGCGTCGCCCTCCAGCTCCGGGTACTTCTCCAGGGTCCGTACGGCGCGGTCGGCGGCCACCCACACCATCACCTTGGAGTGCACGAACTGGCGCCGGCCGCCGCGCACTTCCCACAGGCCCTCGTCGGGCTGCTGCCAGGACGACTGGAGGAACGTCATCAGCGAGCGCTGGATGGCCCACATGTGCGGCTTGCTGGGCAGGCCCGCGCCGCGCGCCAGGTACAGCGAGTCCATGACCTCGCCGTACACGTCCAGCTGGAGCTGGCCGACGGCGCCGTTGCCGACGCGTACCGGCGCGGAGTCGGCGAAGCCGGGCAGCCAGGACAGCTCCCACTCCGGCAGCCGGCGCTCACCGCCCAGGCCGTACATGATCTGCAGGTCCGCCGGGTCGCCCGCGACCGCGCGCAGCAGCCAGTCACGCCAGGCCTCGGCCTCCTTGTGGTAGCCGGCGTGGAGCAGGGCACCGAGGGTGAGGGTGGAGTCGCGCAGCCAGCAGTAGCGGTAGTCCCAGTTGCGCACCCCGCCCAGCTCCTCGGGCAGCGAGGTGGTGGCCGCGGCGACGATCCCGCCGGTCGGGGCGTAGGTGAGGGCCTTGAGCGTGATCAGGGAGCGTACGACGGCGTCCCGGTACGGCCCGTCGTAGCGGCAGCGGGAGGCCCAGCGCCGCCAGTCCTTGACGCTGGCGGTCAGTGCCTTGTACGGGTCGACGAGCGGGGGGCGCGGCTCGTGCGAGGGGTGCCACGTCAGCACGAACGCGACCCGCTGGCCTTTGCCGACGGTGAACTCGGAGTGGGTGCCGAAGTCCTCGCCCCACATGTCCACGTGCGGCTCGGCGCGCAGCCACACCGAGTCCGGCCCGGCGACGGCGACCCGGTGGCCGTCGGAGCGCCGCATCCAGGGGACGATCGAGCCGTAGTCGAAGCGCAGCCGCAGGGTGCTGCGGACGGTGACGTGTCCGCTGACGCCCTCCACGATGCGTACGACGTCGGGCGCGCGGTCGCGCTGCGGCATCAGGTCGGTGACGCGTACGGTGCCCTCGTCGGTCTTCCACGCGGTGTCCAGGACGAGGGTGTCGGTCCGGTAGGCGCGGCGCGTGCAGGCGCCGGCCCCCTTGGGCGCGATCCGCCAGTAGCCGTGGTCCTCGTCGCCCAGCAGCTTCGCGAAGCAGGCGCCGGAGTCGAAGCGGGGCAGGCACAGCCAGTCGATCGACCCGTCGCGGCCGACCAGGGCCGCGGTCTGTTCGTCCCCGATGACGGCGTAGTCCTCGATGCGCGCGTTCACGGGATCCGGTTTCCCGGACGGCCTGGGGGCCAATCAGGTGGTGCGCCGGGGGAGTGAAATGCCGTTCCCCGCGCGCCCCTGGATCACACGGCGGCGGGTTCCGTCTCCTCGGGCTTCTCCGGCTTCTCCTGCGCGTCCGTCGCGGCCTCGGCCGCCGCGGCCTCCTCCTGGTCGCGGATCTCGCGCCGGAGCAGGAACCACCAGCCGACCGGGACGCCCGCGGCGAACAGCCACCACTGGATCATGTACGCGTAGTTCAGCGGGGCGTCCTCGCTGCCCGGGTCGGAGATCTGCTCCGGGGAGTCGGTCTGCGGCCCGGTCTGCTCGACGTAACCGCCGAGCACCTGGGCGCCGAGCCGATGCGCCTGCTGTGCGCTGTTGATCAGCATGATCTGCCGGTGGGGCAGGCCTTGGACGTTCTTGATGCCGCTCGCCGCGGTGGTCTCGTCGGCCATCAGCCGGCCGGTGATGGTGGTCCGGCCGGCCGGCGGGGCGGGGATCTTCGGGAAGGCGGTCTGGGCGCCGTTGGCGGGGATCCAGCCGCGATTGACGAGCAGCACCTTGCCGTCGGTGAGGACGAACGGGGTGAGCACGTGGAAGCCGACCTCGTTGTCGGAGTTGGTCCGGCGCCGGACCACTTCCTCCTTGGCGGTGTCGAAGGTGCCGGTCGCGGTGACCGTGCGGTACTTCTCCGTGCGGGTCACGGCGTGGCCGGGGGAGGAGAGCTGCTCGACCGGGACCGGCTTGGCGTGCAGCGCCTCGGAGACCAGGTTGTTGCGCGCGGTGCGCTCGTCGTACCGGTGCCCCTGCCAGAAGCCGAGCCGGATCATCGTCGGGATCAGTGCGATCGCGACGAGCGTGAGGATGATCCACTGGGCGGACAACAGGAAGCGGTAGCGGTGCACCCCACGACGGTACCTCCGGGCCGTGGGGCGCATTCAGGCGGGTACCGGGTCACACCCGGTCGACGATCCCCACCTTTCCCGCTGCGCGGGCGCAGTGCGCGCCGCAGTAGAACTTGCCGTCCGCCTCCGCGCCCTGGCCGATGATCGAGGTGTTGCAGTTCTCGCAGACCGGTGCCATGCGGTGGATCGCACAGGAGAAGCAGTCGAAGACGTGCACCGCGCCCTGGGCGTGGACCTCGAAGGTCATTCCGTAGTCATTGCCGCAAACTTCGCATTTCGCCATGCGCCACAGGGTGGGCCGCCCACCCGGCCGCGGGCGAGCGGCCGCCGGGTGAGTCGTACGGCAATCACCCGTTCGTACGGCCACTCGTGCCTGCGTACGGCCACTCGCGCCTTCGTGCGGCCACTCGTGCCTTCGTCGGCCGCTGTCCCGCTCGTCCGGTCAGTCGTCGGCGGGCTCGACATCGCGCAGCAGCTGCCCGAAGGCGGCCTCGTCGACCACCGGGGTGCCGAACTGGCGTGCCTTGACCACCTTGGACGTGCCCGAGTCGGGGTCGTTGGTCACCAGCAGGCTGGTCAGCCGGGAGATGCTGGACGCCACATGCAGCCCGGCCTCGGTCGCCCGGTCCTCCAGCAGCTCGCGCTCGGTGGAGGTGTCCCCGGAGAACGCCACCCGCATGCCCTGTTTGAGGCGTTTGCCGTCTTCGTAACGGCCGGGGTTGGGGTACGGGCAGGCGGGCCGCCTCCGGGACGGGCGCCACGTGCTCGGCCGGTAACCGCCGTACCCGCCCGAGGCCTGCCGGGGCACAGGGCGGTCCGACCACTCCGTCAGTGGCCGGCACTCCAGCAGCGGCAGCCGTACGCCGCCCGCCGCGGCGGCCCGCAGGCTCGGCCGGAACGCCTCCGCCAGCACGCGCGCGTCGTCCAGCGCGTGGTGCGCCCGCTGCTGTACGACGCCGTAGTGCGCCGCCAGCGACTCCAGCTTGAAGTTGGGCAGCGGCAGCCCCAGCTCCTTCGACAGCGCGATGGTGCACAGCCGCTGGCGCACCGGCGCCTCGCGCTCCGCGCGCGCGTACTCCCGCGCGATCATCTGCCAGTCGAAGACGGCGTTGTGCGCGACGAGCACCCGGCCGTCGAGCCGGGCCGCGAACTCCTCGGCGATGTCGGTGAACAGAGGCGCCCCTTCGAGTACCTCGCTCGTCAGACCGTGTATCCACACGGGTCCCGGATCGCGCTCCGGGTTGACCAGCGTGTACCAGTGGTCCTCGACCTCGCCGCGCTCGTCCAGCCGGTACACGGCCGCTGAGATGATCCGGTCGTCCCGGGCCAGGCCGGTGGTCTCCACGTCAACGACCGCGTATCCCTTCGGATACGCGGCCGGCCACTGGGTGGGGGAGGACACTGCGGTCGCACGGTCTTCGAGCATGGTCATTGAGGATACGGGTCACGACTGACACCCCGGTCCCACACCCGCCCGCGGCCCCGCCGCAGTCCGGCCCGCGGCTCCGGCCCAGCCGGCCGCCGGACGAAGGGCCGCCCCGGTGCCGGGGCCGGTGCACCGCGCCCGCCGGCTCGCGGGGTTCATGTCCGAGCCCCCGAACGGCTCTGCGGAGTCGTCCTGTTGCCGGTCACCGGCGAGGTGACCCCGCCCGGGTGTGGTGATGCCGGGGCAGCGGCCCCGGGAGTGCGATCCTCCCTGCTGTGACGGAACCAACCCATGACGAGGCCCACGGGGGCGCGCTCGGTTCGCGGCTGAACTGGCTGCGGGCCGCCGTGCTCGGCGCGAACGACGGCATTGTCTCCACCGCGGGCATCGTCGTCGGCGTCGCCGGTGCGACCCAGAGCAGGTCCGCCCTCATCACCGCCGGGCTCGCCGGCCTGCTCGCCGGGTCGATGTCCATGGCGGTCGGCGAGTACGTCTCCGTATCCGCCCAGCGTGACTCCGAGAAGGCCGCGCTGGCCCTGGAGAAGCGGGAACTGCGGGAACAGCCGGAGGCCGAACTGGAGGAGCTGACCAACCTGCTGGAGGGACGCGGTCTCACCCGGGAGGTGGCCCGGGAGGCCGCCGAACAGCTCACCGCGCGGGATCCGTTGCAGGCGCACGCGCGCGTGGAGCTCGGGATCGACCCCGAGGAGCTGACCAACCCCTGGCACGCCGCGTGGGCGAGCTTCCTGGCGTTCACCGTGGGCGCGCTGCTGCCGCTGCTGGCCATCGTGCTGCCCCCGGTCGCCTGGCGGCTCCCCGTCACCGTCCTGTCCGTCCTGGCCGCCCTCGTCCTCACCGGCTGGGCCAGCGCCCGCCTCGGCGCGGCGGATCCCGGGCGCGCGGTGCTGCGCAACGTGGTGGGCGGGGCCCTGGCGATGGGGGTCACCTACGCGGCCGGACGGCTGCTGGGCGCGGCAGGCGTCTGACGGGCGAGCCGGCCGGCGCACCCTCGTCCCGGCCGGCGCACCCCTCGTCGCGCGGGGCCCGGTCGCGGCGGCGTACGGTGAGGTGCGCTCGCACACCCCCTGAGCGCACCGCACGCCCCCGTACGAGAAGGACCCTCGCCATGCGCGCCACCACCATCCACGCCCCGTACGACATGCGCGTGGAGGACGTCCCCGACCCCGTGGTGCAGCTGCCCACCGACGCCGTCGTACGGGTGCTGCGCGCCTGCATCTGCGGCAGCGACCTGTGGGCCTACCGGGGTGAGGCGGCCCGGCAGCCGGGGCAGCGTATCGGGCACGAGTTCCTCGGTGTCGTCGAGGAGACCGGCTCGGAAGTGTCGACCGTGCGGCGCGGTGACCTGGTGGTCGCGCCGTTCGTGTGGTCCGACGGCGTGTGCGACTACTGCCGCGAGGGCCTGACGACGTCGTGCGAGCACGGCGGCTTCTGGGGCTCCGTCGGCTACGACGGCGGCCAGGGCGAGGCCGTGCGCGTGCCGTTCGCCGACGGCACCCTGGTCCAGCTGCCCAAGGAGGCGGCCTCCGACGACCGCCTGCTGTCGGCGCTGCTGACCCTCTCCGACGTGCTCGGCACCGGCCATCACGCCGCCCTCGGCGCGGGCGCCCGCCCCGGCGCCACGGTCGCGGTCGTCGGTGACGGCGCGGTCGGCCTTTGCGCGGTACTGGCCGCCAAGCGGCTCGGCGCCGAGCGCATCATCGCCCTCGGCCGGCACGAGGTCCGCACCGACATCGCGCGCCGCTTCGGCGCCACGGAGGTCGTCGCCGAACGCGGGGAGGCCGCCGTCGAGGCCGTCCGCGAGCTGACGCGCGGTCAGGGCGCGCACGCCGTCGTCGAGGCCGTCGGCACCGAGCAGTCCATGCGTACGGCCGTCGACATCACCCGGGCCGGCGGCGCGATCGGTTTCGTCGGCGTCCCGCACGGCAGCGGCACCGGTCTGGATCTTGGCGTCATGTTCGACCGGAACATCGCCCTGCGCGGCGGCGTCGCCCCGGTCCGCGCCTACATCCCCGACCTGCTCCCCGACGTCCTGGACGGCACGATCGACCCCTCGCCGGTGTTCGACATGACCGTCGGCATCGAGGACGTCCCCGAGGGCTACAAGGCGATGGACGAGCGCACCGCCCTCAAGGTCCTGGTCACAGGCGGCCGGTGACCCGCTAGGTCCAGCGGATCGGCAGGGGCAGCGCCGTGAGCAGGCCCGAGACCGCCACGACCGCGCCCAGGGCGATCACCTCGGCCCGCGCGGGCACGGACGCGGCCAGCGGGTCCGGCGCGCGCCGCAGCCGGATCCGGGCCCATAGGGCGAGCAGGGCGACGACGGCGACCAGGACGACCTTGGCCAGCAGGGCGCGTCCGTACGCCGTCGTCGTCAGCTGGTCCAGGATCGTGGCCGCCGGCATCCGCCGCAGCGAACTCCACACGCCCGTCGCGGTGATGGCCGCCAGCAGGACCAGCGCCACGCGCGCGTAGTGGCCCAGCAGTGCGGCCCCCGCCGGATCGCCGCGCCACAGCCTGAGCGTGCGCAGGGCGTACGGCAGCCCGCCGGTCCACAGCGCCGCGCACGTCAGGTGCACCGAAGTCAGCGCCGCGCCGGTCAGCGAGCCGTGCTCGGTCGCGGGGTGCGCGCGCAGCGCCTCCGCGACCACCGCCGCGGCCAGCGGCCACACCTGCGCCGCCGGGTGCCGGGAGAGCGCGCACAGGCCCGCCAGCAGGAAGGCGTTGACCTCCAGCAGGGCCAGTTTGCCGTCTCGGGAGCCGTAGAGCCCGCCGACGTCGATCTGGCCCAGGCTGTGCGGGATCAGATCGCCGGCGGACACCACCGAGGCGAGCGCCAGCGCGGCGAGGAAGCCGGCCGCTGCGGCGAACGCCGCCCAGCTGCTCGGCCGTTCGGGCGGGGCGCCGGGCAGCCGCCGGGCCAGTCCCCGCACGAACAGCTCGCCCAGCGGCACGCTCAGCGCGGCGAACAGCACCGTCCGCAGCAGACCGATGCCGCCCACGCCCGGCGCGGCGGCCTCCCCGGTGCCGTGCAGCGCCGCCGACGGCCCGAGCAGCGGGATCAGGGCGCCCAGCGCGGTCAGGGCGAGGAGGGCGACGGTCCGGCCGGTGCCGCCCTCTTCCGTCGCCTCGGCGGTCGGTCGCATCGCGCTCATCCCGCGATCTTCGCCAGTCGGCACAGAACCGGGCAAGTACCGGATAACAACTGGCAGTTCGGCATTCCACGCAAACGCAGATTTCCGGCCGACCGCGCGCTCACCGCCAGCGGGCCGGTGACGACCCCCAGGGCACCGGAGGCGCCGCCCAGCCCTCGGGGCCGCCCGCGAAGGCCACCGGCGCCACGGCGTGCCGCAGCCGGCCGAGCGGGCCGTCCGTCTCGGCCAGCCAGGCGTCCGGGCCCTCGTACGGCGCACCCGTGGCCGGCGTTCCCGTGTCCGCGGGCGGCCGGATCCCGTCGGTCAGCCAGTGGGCCGTCCGGGCCAGCGCCAGCCGCACCGACCGGCCGCCGCCGTCGTACGACCGCTCGGTCAGCGCCCGCAGGACGGCCGCCGCCAGCAGATAGCCGGTGCCGTGGTCGAGCGCCTGCGCGGGGAGCACACCCGGCGCGTCCGCCGAGCCCTCGGTCACCGCGATGCCGGTGGCGACCTGCACCAGGCTGTCGAAGCCACGCCGCGCGCCCCAGGGGCCGTACGCGCCCCACGCCGAGACCTGCGCCACGACCAGCCCGGGCCGGCGCTCGATCAGCGCCTGCGGAGAGAGCCCGAACCGGTCGAGGGCGCCCGGCCGGTAGCCGGTGACGACGACGTCCGCCGATGCCAGCAGCTCCTCGAAGGCGGCGCGGTCGGTGCCGAGGTCGAGCGTGGCCGACCGCTTGCCGAAGCCCGTGTCGGCGTGCTGGTCGGGGAGTTCGGGCAGCCAGGGGGCGTCCAGGCGCAGTACGTCCGCGCCCAGCAGGGCGAGGGTGCGGGTGGCGACGGGACCGGCGAGGACCCGGGTCAGGTCGAGGACGCGCAGTCCGGCGGCGGGCAGCAGGGGGGTGGCGCCGGGGTCGAGCGGGGGAAGCACGCGCGCGTGGGCCGCGTCCGGGCGCTCGCGCTCGACCAGCGGGCGCGCGGCCACCTCGGCGGCCTGCCCGGTGGCCGCCCACTCCTTCGGGCCGCGCAGGGCCACGGCGAGGCCGCCGGCGCCGTAGACCGCCTCCTCGACCTCCAGGGCGGGCCGTTCGGCGAGCCGCGCGGCCGTGTCCTGCGCCGAGGCGTCCGCCGGCAGGCCCAGTGCGCCGAGCAACCGGGCCCGGTGGTGCGGGTAGTTGGCGTGGGTGCGCACCCAGCCGTCGGCCGTCCGCCAGAACCGCGACAGCGGCGCGAAGGCGACCGGCGCCCGCCCGTCGACCAGCAGCTGCCGCTCGCTGTGGAAGGCGGTCGCGACGGCGCCGTCGTCGACCCGGACGGCGGGCACCTCGGCGAGCCCGGCCCGGCGGGCCGCCAGCTCCGCGGCGGCCAGCGCGCAGGCGCCGACACACGCGCGTGCCAGCTGCCGTACGGGAAGCCGCGCCGGAAGGGCGCCCGGCCGCTGGACCGCCGTCACCCGGGAGAGGAGGGCGGGATCGCCGCCCAGTGCAGACCATGCCACCTCGATATCAGCAGTCATGACTACACTATGCATTATTGATCGATCAATATTGATTGAATCAACCCGTGGGGGAGGCAGGGTGAGGCCAGTACAGGCTCACCTCCTTGCGGACGTCGGACGGCCGCAGCTGCCAGCCTTGCGCCTGCGCCCGCTCGGCGACGTACCGGGCCCCCGCGCCCCGGTAGTCGCGCACGGGCACCGTCCACTCGCGCGGTACCGCCGGCTTCGGCTGCGCGACCTGCTCGGTCCGGCGGGTGACGGCCTCGTCGACCAGCGCCCGGTAGTAGGCGCCGTCCCCTTCGTGCCGCATCTCCCGCCGGCCGACGCACCAGCGGGGGAGCGCCGTCCGGGCCGTCAGCCGGTCGAGGAACCGGCCGGCGGCGTTCTCGGCCCGGTCGCTGAACGTCGTGACGATCTCCGCCAGCGCGGCGAAGCCCAGCACGAAGCCCCAGACGAGCAACACCCACAGCCAGTGCACCGGCCGGTAGGCGGCACTCAGCACGAAGCGCCGTATCAGCCAGGCGCGGGGCCGCACCGGCGCGGGCTCCCAGGCCGCCGGATCCTGAAATGAGTTCATGGCCGGATCATGCCGTACGGGCGGGTGGCCGTTACGCGCCTCCGCCAGCCACCCGCGGCCGGGCCCTACTTGGTCACCGCGGCCAGCGCGTCCGCCGTGCCGAAGCCGTAGAAGCCGTTGTAGTTCTTCGCCCCCTCGCACACCGCGTCGGCCTTGCCGTCACCGTTGATGTCGTACGGGTCCGTGCACGGCGTGGCGTCGGCCTCCGCGTACAGCAGCGCCTTCACCAGGCTCGCCGGAGCATGCGGATGGGTTGACTTGATCAATGCGGCAACACCCGCGACATGCGGGGTCGCCATCGACGTACCGGCCATATAGCCCCACTTGCCGCCCGGCAGCGGACCCAGGATGAGACCGCTCGTCGCCGGGGGCTCCGGCTTCTGGTAGGCGGTCGAGTCGCCGCCCGGCGCCGCGATGTCGATCACACCGAGGCCGTAGTTCGAGAACGACGACTTCAGGCCCTTCGCGCCGGTCGCCGCGACGGTGACGACACCCGGCAGCTGGGTCGGAATGTCGTAGCACGTGTGCGGGTCGATCACGCGGTCCGACGGGGTGCCGTCGTCCGGGGAGGACGGGTCGGTGATCGCGTCGGACGCGAGGTCGTAGTTCTCGTTGCCCGCCGCCGCGACGTTGACCGTGCCCTTCTTCTCCGCATACCGCGAGGCCCGCGTGATGGCGTCCACCAGCGCCTTCTGGTCCGGGTCGTCGGTGCAGTTGAAGTACCACGGGTCGGTGTAATAGCTGTTGTTGGTCACGTCGATGTGATGCTCCGCCGCCCACACGAAGCTGCAGACCACGGCCTCCGTGTAGAAGAACCCCTGCGAGCCGGCGGCGGCCTTGATACCGGCCACCTTGACGCCCGGTGCCACGCCGGTGATGCCGATACCGTTCTTCGCCGCCGCGATCTCACCGGCCACATGCGTGCCGTGCGGGCTTTCCTGCGCGCTCGGCCGCCAGGCGCCGTCCGTCGTGTCGGGCTTGCCGGACACGCAGTTGACGGAGTCCGCGCGGTTGAAGTTGGGCGCGATGTCCGGGTGGGTGTCGTCCACACCGGTGTCGATGACCCCGACCGTGACGTCCGGGCTGCCCAGCGTCTTCTCGTGCGCCTTGTCCGCCTTGATGGCCGGCAGGTCCCACTGCAGCGGCTCCAGCGGGTCCTGCCCCGCCGTCGCCTTCGCCTCGGCCGCGGCGATCTCCTCGGCGCTCAGCGTCTTCGGGGCGCCCTCGTCGGTGGTGGACTGGGCGGGCAGCGGCGCGGTACGGGTGGCACCGGCCGAGTCCACCCCGGGCACCGCGCGGATCTCCTTGGCGAAGTCCGGGTCGGCGGAGTCGACGACGATCACCCCGATCCGGTCGTAACCGGCCACGACGGAACCGCCGTTGCGCGTGATCTCCCGCTCGACCGACTCGATCGTGCGGTGGTCGGTCCGGGTGTTGACCACGTACGAGAGGTTCGGGCCGGTCTCCGCCGCCCGCGCCGCCGGTGCCGTGGCCGGTGCCGCCGAGGCCGCCGCCGGCAGGAAGCCGAGCGAGGCGGTCAGGGACAGCACGACGGGCACGGCGAGCGCGAGCCGGCGTCTGGAACGCAGATGAGCCATGGGATCTCCACTTCATCCGGATACGGAACCGCCCGAGACACGGGTGGTGCGGCTCGGGCAGGTACATGACGAGTGGTGCGGGGTGAAGCTATCTCGCCGGCTTACCGATCATCAATGACTTGGCAATGACTCGACAAGACCGCTTGCGGATCAACTCATAGGACTTGAACCGGTCCTCGCGTGGCGCCGTGGACCTTGGGCAGGGAGCACGAGCACGATCGAGCCTCCCGTCGTCCATGGCATCCGCGAACGCGAGGAGACCTCCGTGGCCACCGAGACACCGCCCCCCGCACGGTCGGGGACCAACCTTCCCTCCACCGAGGAGTTCGCAGAGGTGCAGCAGAGCGCGGAGTTCGGCGAACTGCGCCGCGCCCACCGCTCGTTCGCCTTCCCGCTCACCATCGCCTTCACCGCCTGGTACCTGCTCTACGTCCTGCTCTCCAACTACGCGGACGGCTTCATGGGCACCAGGATCGCCGGGAACGTCAACGTCGCCCTCGTCCTGGGCCTCGCCCAGTTCCTCACCACGTTCCTCATCGCCTGGTGGTACGCGCGGCACGCCGCCGCCGAGCTCGACCCCAAGGCGGAAGCCATCAAGTCCCGGATGGAGGGCGGCGCATGAGCCCCGCGATCACGGTGGCCGCCGGCGAGGCGAGCCAGCACCGGCCGCTGATCATCACCCTGTTCGCGGTGTTCGTCGCCGCGACCCTCGTCATCACCGTCTGGGCCGGCCGCCAGACGAAGGACGCGGCCGACTTCTACGCCGGCGGACGCCAGTTCACCGGCTTCCAGAACGGTCTCGCCGTCTCCGGCGACTACATGTCCGCCGCGTCCTTCCTCGGCATCGCCGGCGCCATCGCCCTCTTCGGCTACGACGGCTTCCTGTACTCCATCGGCTTCCTGGTCGCCTGGCTCGTCGCCCTGCTCCTGGTCGCCGAGCCGCTGCGCAACTCCGGCCGCTACACCATGGGCGACGTGCTGGCCTACCGCATGCGCCAGCGCCCGGTCCGCACGGCGGCCGGCGTCTCCACCATCGTCGTCTCGATCTTCTACCTGCTGGCCCAGATGGCGGGCGCGGGCGTCCTGGTCTCCCTCCTCCTGGGCATCACCAGCGACGGCGGCAAGATCGGCATCGTCGCCCTGGTCGGCGTCCTGATGATCGTCTACGTCACCATCGGCGGCATGAAGGGCACGACCTGGGTCCAGATGGTCAAGGCCGTCCTGCTCATCCTGGGTGCCCTGCTGCTGACGTTCCTGGTCCTGCTGAAGTTCCACTTCAACGTCTCCGATCTGCTCGGCAGGGCCGCCGACAACAGCGGGAAGGGTTCCGCCTTCCTGGAGCCCGGCCTGAAGTACGGCGCCACCGGCACCACCAAGCTGGACTTCCTCTCGCTCGGCCTCGCCCTGGTCCTCGGCACCGCGGGCCTGCCGCACATCCTGATCCGCTTCTACACCGTGCCGACGGCGAAGGCCGCCCGGAAATCGGTGATCTGGGCGATCGGTCTGATCGGCGCCTTCTACCTGATGACCCTCGCCCTCGGCTTCGGCGCCGCCGCGCTGATCAAGCCGGCCGAGATCATCGCCTCCAACAAGGCCGGCAACACCGCGGCCCCCCTGCTGGCGCTGCACCTGGGCGGCGTCGACTCCAACTGGGGCGCCGTCCTGCTCGCCACGATCTCCGCGGTCGCCTTCGCCACGATCCTCGCGGTCGTCGCGGGCCTGACCCTGGCCTCCTCGTCGTCCTTCGCGCACGACATCTACGCCAACGTCATCAGGAAGGGGCAGGCCACCGAGAAGCAGGAGATCGGCGCGGCCCGCTGGGCGACCGTCGGCATCGGCGCCGTCTCCATCGTCCTCGGCGCCCTCGCCCGCGACCTGAACGTGGCCGGCCTGGTCGCCCTCGCCTTCGCGGTCGCCGCCTCCGCGAACCTGCCCACCATCCTCTACAGCCTGTTCTGGAAGCGGTTCACCACCTCCGGCGCCCTGTGGTCGATCTACGGCGGCCTGGTCACCGCGGTCGGCCTGGTGCTGTTCTCACCGGTGGTCTCCGGCAGCCCGGCCTCGATGTTCCCCGGCGTCGACTTCCACTGGTTCCCGCTGGAGAACCCCGGCATCATCTCCATCCCCGTCGGCTTCCTGCTCGGCGCTGTGGGCACCCTGCTGTCGAAGGAGGTCCCGGACGCCGGCAAGTACGCCGAACTGGAGGTGCGGTCCCTGACCGGCACCGGAGCGCACTGACACCAGCGCCGGCACCAGCCTGACACCAGCACGGACACCTTCGTACGACGGCCGCGTCGGCCAGGACTGTACGGTCCTACGACGCGGCCGCGTCGTACCTCGTCGGATCGGGTCGCTGTCGTTGTCAGCGGCGTCACGTAGGCTCGCAGGTAACGCAACCCGAATACTCCGGGACGAGGGAGGGGGCCCACGTGCTCATCGACACCTACGGCCGAGTGGCCACCGACCTGAGGGTCTCGCTGACCGACCGGTGCAATCTGCGCTGCACCTACTGCATGCCCGAGGAGGGCCTGCAGTGGCTGGCCAAGCCCGACCTGCTCACGGACGACGAGATCGTCCGCCTCATCGACATCGCGGTGCGCATGCTCGGCATCGAGGAGGTCCGCTTCACCGGCGGCGAGCCCCTGCTGCGCCCGGGTCTGGTCGGCATCGTCGAGCGCGTCGCGGCCCTCACCCCCCGCCCCCAGACCTCGTTGACGACCAACGGCATCGGCCTCAAGCGCACCGCGGCGGCCCTGAAGGCGGCAGGCCTGGACCGGGTCAACGTCTCCCTGGACACCCTGCGCCCGGACGTCTTCAAGACCCTCACCCGCCGCGACCGGCACAAGGACGTCATCGAGGGCCTGGAAGCCGCCCACGAGGCGGGCCTCACCCCCGTCAAGATCAACTCGGTGCTGATGCCGGGTCTGAACGACGACGAGGCCCCCGACCTGCTGGCCTGGGCGATCGAGCACGGCTACGAACAGCGCTTCATCGAGCAGATGCCGCTCGACGCCCAGCACGGCTGGAAGCGCGAGGGCATGGTCACCGCCGGGGACATCCTCACCTCCCTGCGCACCCGCTTCGACCTCACCCCCGAGGGCCAGGACGAGCGCGGCTCGGCCCCCGCGGAGCGCTGGCTGGTCGACGGCGGCCCGGACCGGGTCGGCGTCATCGCCTCGGTGACCCGCCCCTTCTGCGCGGCCTGCGACCGCACCCGCCTCACGGCCGACGGCCAGATACGCACCTGCCTGTTCGCCACCGAGGAGACCGACCTGCGCGCGGCCCTGCGCTCCGGCGCCCCGGACGAGGAGATCGCCCGCATCTGGCGGCTGGCCATGTGGGGGAAGAAGGCGGGGGCGGGCCTGGACGACCCGTCGTTCGTGCAGCCGGACCGGCCGATGTCCGCGATCGGCGGCTAGCTCGGTTCGGTCGAGCCCCAAAGGGGCGCGGGGCTGTACCCGATATGCGGCTACTGGCGCGGGCGCGACCAGCCACGACGGTGCCGCAGACGACCGACTGCACATCGCGGCACTTCGAGCGGAGCGCTCAGGCCCCTTCGGGCGCTTCCCAGTCCTCGAACTTCACCACGTCCTTCAGAAACCCCCGCACCCCGAGAAACTGCGAGAGATGCTCGCGATGCTCCTCGCACGCGAGCCACGTCTTGCGCCGCTCCGGCGTGTGGATCTTCGGGTTGTTCCAGGCCAGCACCCACACGGCGGCGGTACGGCAGCCCTTGGCGGAGCAGACAGGGGTCTCGTCAGTCACAGGTTCGTCTCGCAGAAAAGGGCCCGAACAAGGCGACGCCGAGCAGCCACGGGGGGAGCTGCCCGGCGTCGGTCCGTCGCTCCGACGGGGGATGCGGAGCGCGTACGCAGTATGTCACGGCAACCCCGTCGACCGGCACCGTAACTGCACGATTGATCTGAGCTTTTCTTGAGCTTCATGGGTGGCGCGCATTCCGCTTCTGCTCAGCCCCGGCGTCCCCCGGCACGGACTGCGCCCCCGCGTCCTCGGCCCGCGGCGGCGTGATCATCGGCGGCGTCGGCATGCTGACGAACGTCGACGGCAGGGACGGCGGCCGCTCACGGCCCGCGTTCGCGATCACCACGGCGACATAGGGGAGCAGCGCACCGAACACCAGCGCCACGACGGCGACGTACCGCTCGACGTTCCACAGGGCGACCGCGAGGATCACCGACACCGTGCGGATCGTCATCGAGATGACGTACCGCCGCTGCCGGCCCCGCACGTCCTCGGCGAGACCCGTCCGGGCTCCGGTGATCCGGAACACCTGGACTCCGCCGTGCTGTTTCCGCATCACAGTCCACCATCCGCCCGCATCGGACTCTCCCCCGGCCCGCACCGTCGTCCACGCCCGGCCGGGAACCGGGCAGGGACACGTCCCACGTTACGCCGCGGCCCTGCCACCGACGAGACCGGGGCACCCACTGCCTGCGACAACGCCCCCGGAACCGCCCCGCACGGGCCAACCCGACATGCGCCGTACGGACCACCCCACCACACTGGCCGTAATGCTCACGTAGAGCCGTACGAGGAGGCAGCCATGGGCTGGTTGTGGGCGATCATCGTGGGATTCGTGCTCGGCATCATCGCCAAGGCCGTCATCCCGGGAAGGCAGCACAGCCCCCTGTGGCTGACCACCATCTGCGGCATGCTCGGCGCCATCGTGGGCAATGCCGTTGCCCGCGCCGCAGGCGTCGCCGCGACCCGGGGCATCGACTGGACCCGGCACATCTTCCAGCTCGTGGCGGCCATCATCATCGTGGGGGCCGTGGACGCCTTGTACATGGCGACGCTGGGGAAGAAGAAGGCACAACGGACGTCGGCCTGAAAACGTCCTGAAGGTGCAAAGGGGCGCGGGGCCGCATCGATGTGCGAACCCCACGCCCCGATGGCGCTAAGCCGAAACAACCTCCACCGCGGCCAGGTTCTTCTTTCCCCGCCGCAGCACGAGCCACCGCCCGTCCAGCAGCTCCTCCTTCGCCGGGACGGCATCCTCGGAGGCGACCTTCACGTTGTTCACGTAGGCCCCGCCCTCCTTCACCGTCCGCCGCGCGGCGGACTTGCTGGCGACGAGACCGACCTCCGCGAACAGGTCGACCACCGGAGCCAGCTCGGTGACCTGAATGTGCGGCACCTCGGAGAGCGCCGCCGCCAGCGTCGCCCCGTCCAGGTCCGCCAGCTCGCCCTGCCCGAAGAGGGCGCGGCTCGCGGCGATCACCGCGGCCGTCTGGTCGGCGCCGTGCACCAGCGTCGTCAGCTCCTCGGCGAGCGCCCGCTGCGCCGCCCGCGCCTGCGGACGGTCCTGCGTCTGCTGCTCCAGCTCCTCGATCTCCTCGCGGGACTTGAAGCTGAAGATACGCAGGAACTTGGAGACGTCCCGGTCGTCCGCGTTCAGCCAGAACTGGTAGAACGCGTACGGCGTCGTCATCTCGGGGTCGAGCCAGACCGTGCCGGACTCGGTCTTGCCGAACTTGGTGCCGTCCGCCTTGGTGATCAGCGGGGTGCCGAGCGCGTGAACCACGGCGTGCGGCTCGACCCGGTGGATCAGGTCGGTGCCCGACGTGAGGTTGCCCCACTGGTCGCTGCCACCGGTCTGCAGGGTGCAGCCGTACCGCCGGTACAGCTCAAGGAAGTCCATGCCCTGCAGGATCTGGTAGCTGAACTCGGTGTAGCTGATGCCCGCGTCGGAGTTCAGCCGCCGGGAGACGGCCTCCTTCGCGATCATCTTGTTGACCCGGAAGTGCTTGCCGATGTCCCGCAGGAACTCGATGGCCGACAGGCCCTGGGTCCAGTCCAGGTTGTTGACCATCACCGCGGCGTGCGGGCCCTCGAAGTCCAGCAGCGGCTCGATCTGCGCGCGCAGCCGCTCCACCCACTGGGCGACGATCTCGGGCGCGTTGAGCGTGCGCTCCGCGGTGGGCTTCGGGTCACCGATCAGA
Source organism: Streptomyces sp. CoH27 (assembly GCF_020181035.1). Lineage (GTDB taxonomy): Bacteria > Actinomycetota > Actinomycetes > Streptomycetales > Streptomycetaceae > Streptomyces > Streptomyces camelliae. The sequence continues at coordinate 48,290 of NZ_JAIQYY010000023.1, read as the reverse complement.
CCGGTGGCACCCCCGACCAGGCCCAGCGGACGGTTGCCCGCCTGCTGGATGCGGCGCATCGTGAGGATCTGCACCAGGTTGCCGAGGTGCAGACTGGGCGCGGTCGGGTCGAAGCCGCAATAGAACGTGACGGGACCGTCCGCGAACGCCTTGCGCAATGCGTCCTCGTCCGTGGAGAGGGCGATGAGCCCACGCCACTTCAGCTCGTCGACGATGTCCGTCACGGTTCTCGTATCTCCTTGATGATCTTCGGGCAGTCGAGCGACTACCGCCTACGAGGTTATACGCCCTGACTGACAGAGCTCATATTGAAATCAGGGATCCGCAGCGCGGGCATCGCGGCCCGGGTGAACCAGTCGCTCCACTCGCGCGGCAACGTCTTCTCGGTGCGCCCGGCCTCGGTGGCCCGCCCCAGGAGGTCCACCGGCGACTCGTTGAACCGGAAGTTGTTCACCTGCCCGGTCACCTCGCCGTTCTCCACGAGGTAGACGCCGTCCCGGGTCAGACCGGTGAGCAGCAGCGTCGCCGGGTCGACCTCGCGGATGTACCACAGGCAGGTCAGCAGCAGCCCGCGCTCGGTCCCCGCGACCATCTCCTGAAGCGAGCGGTCGTCCCCGCCGTCCAGGATCAGGTTCCCGAGCGCCGGGGCGACCGGCAGCCCGGTCAGCGCGGCGCTGTGCCGGGTGGTGGTGAGGTTCTTGAGCACGCCGTCGTCGATCCACCGCGTGGTGTGTGCCGGCAGCCCGTTGTCGAACACCGACTGGTCGCCGCCGGAGGAGTGGGCGACGACGAAGGGCGCGCACTCCAGGCCGGGCTCGTTCGGGTCGCTGCGCAGCGTCAGCGGCAGGTCGCTCAGCCGGTCGCCCACGCGCGTGCCGCCGCCCGGCTTGGAGAACACCGTCCGGCCCTCGGCCGCGTCCCGGCCCGACGCCGACCACAGCTGGTAGATCAGCAGGTCCGCGACCGCGGTCGGCGGCAGCAGCGTCTCGTACCGGCCCGCGGGCAGCTCCACCCGCCGCTCCGCCCAGCCGAGCCGTACGGCCAGCTCGGCGTCCAGGGCGCCCGGGTCGACGTCCTTGAAGTCCCGCGTGGAGCGGCCGGCCCACGCCGAGCGCAGCCGGTCGGGCGACTTGGCGTTCAGCTCCAGCGTGCCGGTGGGCTGGTCGTGGCGCAGGCGCAGGCCCGTGGACGTACCCACATACGTGGACACCAGCTCGTGGTTGGCGAAGCCATAAAGCTCACGGCCGCCCGCACGCGCGCGTGCGAACGCCTCGCCGAGCGCCGGGGCGAAGTCGGCGAACACCGCGGAGGAGGTCTCGGCGGGCGCATCCGCGAAGTCGGGGGACTCCGGCACCCCGGTGACCAGGGGCTGGGCGTCCTCGGCGGGCCCGGCACCGCGCGCGGCGGCCTCGGCGGCCCGCACCAGCGGCTCCAGCTCGTCCGCCGTGACGGCCGACCGGGACACGACCCCCGAGGCCGTGCCCTCCTTGCCGTCCACGGTCGCGATCACGGTGAGCGTACGGCCGCGCGTGACACCGTTGGTGGTGAGCGCGTTGCCCGCCCAGCGCAGGTTGGCGGTCGAGTGCTCGTCGGCGATGACGACACAGCCGTCGGCCCGGGACAGCGCGAGCGCCTGCTCGACGACCTCGTGCGGCTTGTTGCTACGGGCGCTCATCGACCGGCCTCCTGCGTGGTGTTGAGGATGTTGACGCCCTTGAACAGGGCCGACGGGCACCCGTGCGACACGGACGCCACCTGGCCCGGCTGGGCCTTGCCGCAGTTGAAGGCGCCGCCGAGGACGTACGTCTGGGGGCCCCCGACCGCCGCCATCGAGCCCCAGAAGTCCGTGGTCGTGGCCTGGTAGGCCACGTCCTTCAGCTGCCCGGTGATCCGCCCGTTCTCGATCCTGAAGAAGCGCTGCCCGGTGAACTGGAAGTTGTACCGCTGCATGTCGATCGACCAGGACCGGTCGCCGACGACGTAGATGCCCCGGTCGACGCCCCCGATCAGATCCTCGGTGGACAGCCCGGCGGGATCCGGCTTCAGGGACACATTGGCCATGCGCTGCACGGGCACATGCCCGGGGGAGTCGGCGAAGGCGCAGCCGTTGGAGCGGTCGAACCCGGTCAGCTTCGCAATCCTGCGGTCCAGCTGGTAGCCGACCAGCGTGCCGCCCTTCACCAGGTCCCAGGACTGCGCCTCGACGCCCTCGTCGTCGTATCCGATGGTCGCGAGGCCGTGCTCGGCGGTGCGGTCGCCGGTGACGTTCATCAGCTCGGAGCCGTACCGCAGCTTGCCCAGCTGGTCGAAGGTGGCGAAGGAGGTGCCGGCGTAGGCGGCCTCGTAGCCGAGCGCCCGGTCCAGCTCCGTCGCATGCCCGATGGACTCATGGATCGTCAGCCACAGGTTGGAGGGATCGACCACCAGGTCGTACAGGCCCGGCTCCACGCTCGGCGCCCGCATCTTCTCGGCGAGCAGCTCCGGGATCCGCTCCAGTTCGCCGTCCCAGTCCCAGCCCGTGCCGGTGAGGTACTCCCAGCCGCGCCCGACCGGCGGCGCGATGGTCCGCATCGAGTCGAACTCGCCGCTCGACTCGTCCACCGACACGGCGGTGAGCTGGGGGTGCAGCCGTACCCGCTGCTGCGTCGTCACGGTCCCTGCGGTGTCGGCGTAGAACTTGTTCTCGTGCACGGTGAGCAGCGAGGCGTCCACATGGTCGACACCCCGCGCGGCCAGCAGCCGCGTGCTCCAGTCGGCCAGCAGTGCGGCCTTCTCCTCGTCGGGCACCGAGAACGGATCGATCTCGTACGACGAGATCCACGTCTTGTCGGCGTGCACGGCTTCGTCGGCCAGCTCCACCCGCTCATCGGACCCTGCGGCCCTGATCACCTGCGCGGACAGCTTGGCCATCGCCACCGCCTGCGAGGCGACCTTGGCCGCCGCGTCCAGGGTCAGGTCCACCCCGGAGGCGAAGCCCCACGTACCGCCGTGCACGACCCGGACCGCGTACCCGAGGTCGGTGGTGTCCGACGAACCGGCGGGCTTGGCGTCCCGCAGCCGCCAGGAGGCGCTGCGCACCCGCTCGAACCGGAAGTCCGCGTGCTCGGCCCCCAGCGCACGCGCGCGTGCGAGCGCGGCGTCGGCGAGGGCCCTGAGCGGCAGTGCCAGGAACGACTGATCGATGTCATGGGGCACGGGTGGGAATCCCTTCGGTGCTCGCCTGTGATGACCGTCGCAGGCAGTGAATCATGTCTCACTCCCAGGGCTCTCCCGAAAAAGCGCGAGGGTCTGCGGCCGGAGCGGGAGGGCTCTGCAGCCAGGAATGCGAAAGCCGCGGTAAGTGCGGTCCGGCCGGGCAGTAGGGTGGCTCAGTTGCGTGGTCGTCGTCCGGCCGTCGGCCGATCTTGGGGACGCGGCACACGGACAAGCGTTGGTACAGAACTCAAGGGGGCACGGCCGACCCATGGACGTCTTCGGTGTCCATCATGACCTCATCGCCGAATACGAGGCGTTCACCAGCTCCCTCGTCGCCGTGCGAGATCCGGACATCGAACGTCATCTTGCCGACGAGCGCGAGCGCAAGACTCGCTGGCCCGACCCCAAGCTGGCCCTGAACCCCACCTTCCGCAGTGGCGGGACCGTGGCTGCGATGTGCGACGACGGTCTGCTGCATCCGATGTGCCGGGAGTACTTCCGGCACAAGAAGCATCCGGACGACCCGGGCAGCCGCACCCTCTCCCTGCACGAGCATCAGCGTGAGGCCATCGTCGCCGCCGACCGCGGGGACTCGTACGTGCTCACCACGGGCACCGGCTCTGGCAAGAGCCTGACCTACATCGTGCCGATCGTCGACCGGGTGCTGCGGCACCCGAATCCCGACGGCATCTCGGCGATCGTCGTCTACCCCATGAACGCACTGGCCAACAGCCAGCTCCACGAGCTGGAGAAGTACCTCACCTGGGGCATCCCGGAGGACCGCCGCAACAAGGTGACCTTCGCCCGGTACACGGGCCAGGAGGACTCCGAGCAGAAACTCCAGGTGCTGCGGAAGAAGCCGGACATCCTGCTCACCAACTACGTGATGCTGGAGTATCTCCTCACCCGCCCCGACGAGCGGCGGGAACTGATCGGCGCCGCCCGCGGCCTGCGCTTCCTCACCCTCGACGAGCTGCACACGTACCGAGGACGTCAGGGTGCCGACGTAGCCCTCCTCGTCCGACGGCTGCGGGACGCCTGCGAAGCACCCGGTCTTCAGTGCGTCGGCACCTCGGCCACGATGGCCACAGGCGTCACGTTCGCCGAGGCCCGGAAGGAGATCGCCGGCGTGGCCTCACGCCTGTTCGGTACGGAGATCCGTCCGGACCGTGTCATCGGCGAAACCCTGGAGCGCTCGACCGACCCCGGTGCCGACGCCGTGCCTGGAGTCCATCCCCGTGAACCGCTCGCCGATGCGGTGCGGCGCGCTGCCGCCACGCCTCACGAGCTCCCGGCCGAGTACGACGACCTGAGCCGTGACGCCCTCGCCGTCTGGGTGGAGGACACCGTGGGGCTGGCCGTCGAGGAGCCCAGCGGTCGGCTCGTCCGCCGTCCGCCACTCACCATCCCGCAGGCCGCCGCCCTGCTCGCCGACGCCAGCGGGGCGCCCGCCGAGGTCTGCCACCGGGCCATCGAGACCGTGCTGCACGTCGGCGCCAAGGTCAGGCACCGGGAGCTGGACAAGCCCCTGTTCGCCTTTCGGCTCCACCAGTTCCTGTCCAAGGGCGACACCGTCTACACCAGCTTCGAACCTCCCGGCCGCCGCCACCTCACCAGCCAGTACCAGATCCGCGTCCCCGACCACCGTGACAAGCCGCTCGTCCCCCTGCACTTCTGCCGTGACTGCGGCAAGGAGTACCTGGTGGTCACCCGCCCCGCCGAGCACGAGGGCACGGTATTCGAGGCACGGGAGGACCCGGACGCTCCGGCCGCCGACGGCGACGGCTTCCTCTACGTCAGCGAAGACCGCCCCTGGCCGGATGCGGACGACCAGGAGGCCGTGTTCCGGCGCCTCCCGGCCAGCTGGGTCGAGACGGACGACGACGGCCGGTCCACCGTCCTCAAGGCGCGATCCGGAGACCTCCCGCAGGAGGTGTGGATCGGCCCCGACGGCCATGCCGCCGAACCCGGCACGGGGCTGCGCGCCTGGTGGATCGCCGCCCCGTTCCGCTTCTGCCTGCACTGCCGCACGTCGTACGAGCAGCTGCGGCTCAAGGATCTCGCCAAGCTGGGCACCTTCTCCGCGGAGGGCCGCAGCTCCGCCGTCTCGCTCATCAGCTCCCGCGTCGTACGCTCCCTGCGTGAGCAGCCCGAGCTGAAGAAGAAAGCCCGCAAGCTCCTCACCTTCGTCGACAACCGGCAGGACGCCAGCCTCCAGGCCGGTCACTTCAACGACTTTGCCCTGGTCAGCCAGGTGCGCGGCGCCCTGTACCGGGCGCTGGCGGCGGCGGGGGAGCAGGGCCTGACCTACGACCGGCTGCCCCAGGCCGTGTTCGACGCCCTCGATCTCCCGCTGGACACCTACGCCAGGGTGCCGACCGCCCGGTTCCACCAGCGCGATCTCGCCCACTCGGCACTGCGCGACGTGCTCGCCTACCGCGTCTACGCCGACCTGGAACGCGGCTGGCGCGTCACCATGCCCAACCTCTCGCAGACCGGCCTGCTGCGCTTCGACTACACGTCCCTTGTCGAGATCGCTGCCGACACCGCGTCCTGGGAGGGCTGCCACCCCCTGCTCACCGGCGACACAGCCGCTCACCGTCAACAACTGTGCCGCGACCTCCTCGACGAACTGCGGCGCTCCCTCGCGGTGGAAGTGGGCTGCCTCACCCAGGAGGGCTTCGACCGGCTCGGCAGGATCAGCGAGACCCATCTCGTCGCACCCTGGGCCATCACCGCGCGCGAGCCCCGGGTCCGCGAGCGGCTCGCCTACGCGGGCCCCGGCCGGACCGGCACCGCGGCCGACGCGGTGCACCTCAGCGGCCTCGGCGCGTACGGCCGCTACCTCCGGCGCATCGGCCAGTTCTCCGACCTGCCGGGCCAGGCCGGAAAGCGCATCTCCGTCGCCGATGCCGACGCCGTCATCAGGGACCTGATGCGCGTGCTGCGCGAGTGCGGGCTGCTCGCTGTCGTGCAGGAGGACCGCGACGGCACCTACGGTCACCAGCTACGCGCCTCCGCCCTGCGCTGGCTCCCGGGGGACGGGACGAAGCCCGAGCCCGATCCCGTGCGCAAGGTGACCGACGCCGAGGCCGACGTCCGCGTCAACCCGTACTTCCGCGACCTGTACCGTGCCGGGTCCGCCGGGCTCACCGGCATCAGGGCGCACGAGCACACCGCGCAGGTGGATTCCACAGTCCGCCGCCTGCGTGAGGACGCGTTCCGGGACGGCGACCTGGAGATCCTCTACTGCTCCCCCACGATGGAGCTGGGCGTCGACATCGACGAGCTGAACGCGGTCGGCATGCGCAACGTCCCGCCGACCCCGGCCAACTACGCACAGCGTTCCGGGCGAGCGGGGCGCGGGGGCAAGCCCGCGCTCGTCACCACCTACTGCTCGACCGGGTCCCCGCACGACCAGTACTACTTCCGCCGCCCCGGCCTCATGGTGTCCGGCAGCGTCACCCCGCCCCGCCTCGATCTCGCCAACGAGGAGCTGATCCGTTCCCACGTCCACTCGGTCTGGCTGGCCGAGACGGGCGTCCACCTCGGCAGTCGGCTCACCGACGTGCTCGACGCCGAGACCGCGGACCCGGACGGGCGGTGGCCGCTGAACCTCCTGCCACGAGTGCAGGACGACCTGGACAGCGAGACGGCCCGGATGCGCGCCATCAGCCGGGCCACCGAGGTCCTCGCGCCCCTTCACGACGAACTCTCGGGTTCGTCGTGGTGGTACGAGGGTTGGGTCGAGCGCACCGTCCGCCAGGCTCTGGGCAGTCTCGACGCCGCGTGCGAGCGCTGGCGCCGCCTCTACCGCACCGCCCGCACCGAGGTCGAACAGCAGCACCGCCGGGCCAACGACCTCTCCCTCAGCCGCAGGGACCGCGACATCGCCGCCGGCCGGCGCGCCGAGGCCGAGAACCAGCTGAAGCTGCTGCGCAACGAGGCCGACACCGAGTCGTACAGCGACTTCTACACCTACCGCTACTTCGCCTCCGAGGGATTCCTGCCCGGCTACTCCTTCCCCCGCCTGCCGCTGGCGGCCTACGTGCCGGGAGAGCGCGCGGCCGGCATGTACGGGCAGCGCAACGGTGCCTACATCCAGCGCCCCCGCTTCATCGCGATCGGCGAGTTCGGGCCCGGTGCGCTGATCTACCACGAGGGCAACCGCTACACCATCGACCGCGTGACGGTCCCGATGGGCGACCGCCCCGGGCAGGTGGCCACCAGCGACATCAGGCTCTGCGAGGCCTGCGGCTACTGGCACGACCGGGTCGAGGGCGCCGACCGCTGCGAGAACTGCGACGTCCCCCTCCACCGCACCCTGCCGAAGCTGATGCAGCTCACGCAGGTGCACGCGGAGCCGCGCCGACGCATCTCCTCCGACGAGGAGGAACGCCTCAAGCGGGGCTTCCACCTGCGGACCGTCTACCGGTACGCCCCGGGCGGCGTGTACGAGGCCCAGGTACGCGGCGCGGACGGAGCGCTCCTCGCGGAGGTCGCCTACGGGGACTCGGCGAACGTCCGTGTCCTCAACCTCGGCTACCGCAAACGGGACGCCAAGGACCGCTCGGGCCAGGGCTTCTGGCTGGACCCGGTCAGCGGCAGATGGCTTTCGGAGGGCAAGGCCGCCCGCATGGCCCAGGAGGAGTCCGCGGAGGAGGAGTCCCTGGCGTCCTTCGACCGGGCGCAGCGCACCCTGCAGGTCATCCCGTACGCCCAGGACACCAAGAACATCGCCGTCCTGCGCCTGGCGGAGCCGGTCGACGACATCACTGCGGTCTCCCTGCGTTACGCGCTGGAGCGCGGCATCGAGGCGCACTTCCAGCTGGAGGACTCCGAGCTGGAGAGCGAGGACCTGCCGGACGCCGAGCGGCGCGGCCGGACCCTGTTCGTCGAGAGCGCCGAGGGCGGCGCGGGCGTACTGCGCCGCTTGTACGACGACGAGAACGCCCTCAAGCTGGTGGCGCAGGAGGCCCTGCGGATCATCCACTACGACGAGCACGGCAAGGACCTCGACCGGGCGGAGGGCGCTCCCGAGCGCTGCGAACTGGGCTGCTACGACTGCCTGTTGTCCTACTCCAACCAGGGCTTCCACCGGCGTATCGACCGGCACCGCGCGGCGCCGTGGCTGGTGGCGCTGGCCCGGTCCAGCACGAAGGACGAGTCCCGCCCGGAATCCTCGATGGCACCCGCTCCGCGTCGGGAACCGGCATCGGACACTCCCGTCGAGGCGTTCGTACGGCTCCTCGCGGACGGTGGCCACCGGCCTCCCGACGAGACGGCCACCGACGCGGCCGACGCGGTCTACCACCTCCCCGGCGCGGAGGTCGCCGTGTTCCTGGAGTACGACGGCGCCCGGCGCCTCAGCGAGCAGGACGAATACCGCATGATGGACGACGGCTGGCTGGTGATCAGGGCCGGAGCCGAACCCGACTGGAAGGACACCGTGCGCGCATACCCGGACGTCTTCGGTATCGGCCGCGACCACAGGGGAGGCGACCGATGAGCAGCCCGACCGGCCACGCGCCTGGCACCCTCGTGCGCGCCCGGGACCGCGACTGGGTCGTCCTGCCGGGCACCACCGAGGACCTGGTGCTCGCCCAACCCCTGGACGGGGACCGCGAGTTCGTCGCCGCCCTCTTCCCGGAGGAGGTCCGCGAGCCGGGCTTCGGCCGCCCCCGGGCCGTGCCGGGCGAGGCCGGCGACTTCGCCTCGGCCTCCCTGCTGCGCACCGCTCTGCGCATCGCCTCCACCGCGGGCGCCGGTCCCTTCCGCTCACTGAACGCGGTCGCCGTCGAGCCCCGCCAGTACCAGCTGGTGCCGCTGATGATGGCACTGCGCATGGACCCCGTGCGCCTCCTCATCGGCGACGACGTCGGCATCGGCAAGACCGTCGAGTCCGCGCTGATCGCGAAGGAGCTCATGGAGCAGGGCTCGGCCCGCAACATGACCGTGCTCTGCTCGCCCTCGCTCGCCGAGCAGTGGCAGCGCGAGCTGCGCGACAAGTTCGGCATGGAGCCCGAGCTGGTCCTGCCGTCCACGGCCGCGCGGCTGCAGAAGGCGATCGACGACCCCGACCGGTCGATCTTCGACCACTACCCGGTCACCGTCGTCTCGACCGACTTCATCAAGCAGGACGAGCGCCGCGACGCCTTCCGCCGCCACTGCCCCGACATCCTCATCGTCGACGAGGCGCACACCTGCGTCGGAACCGGCGGCAACGAGCAGCAGAAGCGGTACGAGCTGCTGTCGGCGCTCGCCGACCGCACCGAGCGCGACCGCCACCTCATCCTCGTCACCGCCACCCCGCACAGCGGCGACCCCCAGGCCTTCTCCAAGCTGACCGGCCTGCTCGACCCCTCCCTGCGCACCCTGGACACCACCCGGTCCGCCGACCGCGACAAGCTGGCCCGCCACTTCGTGCAGCGCCGCCGCCACGACATCAAGCGGTACGTCGGCCAGGAGACGCCCTTCCCCGAGGACCGGGACACCCAGGACGCCCTCTACCGCCTCGACCCGGACTACGCGCGCTTCGTCGCCGACATGCTCGCCTACACCCGCCAGCAGGTACGCGGCCCCGGCGGCGACCACCACCAGCGCATGTCCTGGTGGACGGCGCTCACCTTGCTGCGCTGCGTGCTGTCCTCGCCCGCCGCGGCCGCCGCGACCCTGCGCACCCGCTCCCTGATCGCCGCCACTCGCACCCCGGCCGAGGCGGACAAACTGGGCCGGGCCGCCGCCTTCGAACTCACCGACGATGAGACCGCCGAGGGCATCGACGTGGTGCCCGGCTCACTTCCCGGCGAGGACGCCACCGCCCCCGAGAAGCCCTCCGCGCGACGCACGAGCGAGGCCAAGGCCCTGGCCGACTTCGCCGACTGGGCGGACGCCCTGGCCGGCCCCGGGACGGACGCCAAGCTGCGCATCCTCGTCGACCGGGTCAAGCGGCAGCTCGTCGACGGCTACGACCCGATCGTCTTCTGCCACTACATCCCGACCGCCGAGTACGTCGCCCAGCACCTCAAGGAGGAGCTGGGCCGCAGCGCCAGCGTGGAGGCGGTCACCGGAACCCTGCACCCCGACGCCCGGCAGGCCCGCGTCGACGAGCTGACCGCCCGTCGGGGCCGGCACGTCCTGGTCGCCACCGACTGCCTCTCCGAGGGCGTCAACCTCCAGGAGCACTTCGGCGCCGTCATCCACTACGACCTGTCCTGGAACCCGACCCGCCACCTCCAGCGCGCGGGCCGCGTCGACCGGTTCGGCCAGCCGCGCCGCCGCGTCCGGGAGATCACCGTCTACGACACGGACACCGGCATCGACGGCCTCGTCCTGAAGGTCCTCATCCAGAAGCACAAGGACATCGCCGACCAGACCGGCGTCGCCGTCCTCGTCCCCGACCAGGGCCGGGGCGTCCTGGAAGCCCTCGCCAGCGCGCTGCTGCTGCGCGGCAAGCAGCCCGAGGGCCAGCTCACCCTCGACTTCGAGGACGACCCCGACTTCGGACAGGCTCGCGAGGCCCTGCACAAGGAGTGGGAGTCGGCCGCCGAACGCGAGTCGAAGGTCCTCACCAAGTTCGCCCACTCCGGCCTGCGCCCCGAGGAGGTGGAGGCGGAACTGGCCGCCCTGCGGCAGGCGTTGGGCGACCCCGGCGACATCGCGACCTTCACGCGCGAGGCCCTGGCCCAGCTGGGCGCCCAGCCGATCGGCGACGCCCGGGACGGAGGCTTCAAGGTCCCCGTCGACCCACTGCCCACCGGCCTCAAGCACGGCCTCGGTTACTACGAGGACGGCGACCAGACCGCGGCACCGGGCGGCGCACCCAGGGCGAAGGCCAAGGGACGCGCCAAGACCGCCGCCCGCGACCTCGTCTTCCGGGATGACCTCCCCGTCGCCCGGGGCGAACACGCCCTGTCCCGCACCGACCCCGCCGTACGCGCCCTCGCCCGCTACCTCCTCGACGCGGCCGTCGACACCGGCCTGCCCCCCGAGGAGCGCCCGGCCCGGCGCCTCGGCGTGATCCGCACCGCGGTCGTGGAACGCCGCACGGTCCTGCTGCTGGCCCGCTACCGCTTCCGCCTGACCCTGCCCGGCCGCACGGCGAGTGACGACCCGCGCGTCCTGGTCGCCGACGACGCCCAGGTCCTCGCCTGGCGCACCGGCGACGACGGCCGCCGTGCCTGGCTGTCCGACGAGGAGACCGCCGCCCTGCTCACCGCGACACCCGACCTCAACACCCTGCCCGCCCTGCGCGACCAGCAGGCCGCCCGCGCCGCCGCCGAACTCGACGACGACGAGGTCGACAGCCACCTGAAGGCCCGTGGACGCCTCCTCGCGGACCGGCTGCGCGACGCCCACCAGCGGGTCCGCGAGGCCGCCGGCCAGCGCGGCCGCGAGCGTGGCGCCGCCGCCGTACGCCGCATCGACGTCCAGCCGTCCGGCGACCCCGACCTGCTCGGCGTGTACGTGTACCTCAGCGCCCCGGCCGCCCAGCAGCCCGCCTCCGGAGGAGACCGGTGACCGCCCTCGCCCCCGACCGCCTCCCCGCCTCCGCCGCCGTACGCGTCGAAGGCGGCCTGCTCTCCGCCGACCTCCTCGGCAAGATCCGCGCCGGTGACCCCGAACTGCCCGGCAGCGCGCCCGCCGAGTACGGCCTCGGGCGGGGCGTGCGCATCGAGGACGCGGCCAGCCGCAAGTGGAACGCCCTGCGCGCCGCGTACACCTCCCTCCAGGAGGAGCTGAAGGAGCTCGACGGCAAGGCCGACCCGACGAAGGCGACCCGCGTCTGGCTGCTGACCCTCCTGGAGGAACTGGGCTACGGCCGCCTCCCCGCCCGCCGCGGCGGCATCCGCCTCCCCGGCCGCGACCCCTACCAGGTCAGCCACCAGTGGCAGGACCACCTCCCCGTCCACCTCCTCGGCTGGACCACGCCCCTCGACCGCTGGTCGGCGGGCAGCTCCCGGGTTCCCCAGTCGATGATGCAGGAGCTGCTCAACGCCTCCCCGGACCACCTGTGGGGCATCCTCTCCAACGGCCGCGTCCTGCGCCTGCTGCGCGACTCCACTGCCCTCGTCGGCTCCGCCTACGTCGAGTTCGACCTCGAAGCGATCTTCGGCGGCGGCGACTTCTCCGACTTCCTGCTGATGTACGCGCTGCTGCACGCCTCCCGCCTGGAGCTGGTGCCCAAGCCGGAGAAGAAGCGCAGGGGCGCGGTTGTTGCGGAGGAGGAAGAGGAGGAGACCGAGGACGAGGAGGGCGAGGAGTCCGCGGCCCTTGAGGAGATCAAGCTCACTCCCGCGGACTGCCGCCTGGAGTGGTGGCGCGACTTCGCCGTCGAGACGGGCATCCGCTCCCGCAACCTCCTGCGCGACCAGGTCGCCAAGGCGCTGAACATCCTCGGTACGGGCTTCCTCCAGAACAACCCGGCCCTGTCCGAGGCGATCACGGCCGGAGGCCGCCGCGCCCTCGACGACTTCCACCACGAACTGCTGCGCCTCGCCTACCAGCTGATCTTCCTCTTCGTCGCCGAGGACCGCGACGCGCTGCTCGTACACCCCGACCGCAAGGCAACCAAGGCCGAGGTGAAGGCGAACCAGGCGGCCCGCGAGCGCTACCAGCTGTACTTCTCCACCGCCCGTCTGCGCCGCATCGCCTCCCGCCGCAAGGGCGACCACCACACCGACCTGTGGCAGGGCCTCGTCCGCGTCCTCAACGCCCTGGGCACCATCGGCGGCGAACCGGCGCTGGCGCTCCCCGAACTCGGCGGCCTCTACTACCTCCCCGAGCCCGACGAGATCGACCAGGAGGCCCAGCCCACCCTCCTGCCGGGCGGCCCCGAGCCCCTGAGGGCCGCAAAGCTCCCCAACGAGCGCCTGCTGGAAGCCGTACGCCTGCTCTCCCGCATCAAGGACAAGGGCCGGACGACTCGGGTCGACTACCGCCACCTGGGCGCCGAGGAACTGGGCAGCGTCTACGAGTCCCTGCTGGAGCTCGTCCCTGCCCGGGAGCCGGAGAACGAGCTGTTCGAGCTCAAGGACCTCGTCGCGGGCAACAAGCGCAAGCTGACGGGCTCCTACTACACCCCGTCCTCTCTCATCGAGAAGCTGCTCGACAACGCCCTGGACCCGGTCATAGAGCGGCACGCCGCCTCAGGTATCCCGGACCACCTCCTGCGGATCAACTTCGTGGACCCGTCCTGTGGTTCGGGCCACTTCCTGGTCGCCGGGGCGCGACGGATCGCACTGCGCTACGCGCAGATGGTCCATGGCGAGACCCAGCCGGCCCCGGAGCTGGTCCGCGAGGCGATGGCCAAGGTCGTACGGCACTGTGTCCACGGCGTCGACATCAACCCGCTCGCCGCCGAGCTGGCCAAGGTGTCCCTGTGGCTGGAGTCCCTGACACCCGGCGAGCCGCTCGCGTACCTCGACGACCGGATCAAGACGGGGAACGCCCTGCTGGGGGCCACCCCGGCCGTTCTGGAACGGGGCATCCCGGACGGTGCCTTCGAGAAGCTGGAGGGAGACGATCAGCCGGTCGTCACCAAGCTGCGCCAGCAGAACGAGAAGGAACAGCGCGGCGAGTCGCAGCTGCCGTTCACCGAACCGGTGGTGCACACGAGTACGGCGACCGTGCGCGTGGAGGCGGAGAAGGTCGCCAAGATCGGCGACCACAGCCTGGCCGAGGTACGCCAGCACGCCCGCGCCCACCGGCAGTTCGAGAAGCAGCCCGAGCTGCGGCACATGAAGCGCGTCGCTGACGTCTGGTGCGCGTCATTCCTCTGGCCGAAGCAGAAGGGCGCGCCCACGGCGATCACGACCAACGTGCTGCGGGCCGTGGAGAAGGACAAGGAGGACCGGCCGCTGCAGGAAGAGGCGGCCGAGCTGATGCTGCGGGACATCGTCCGCCGCAACCAGTTCTTCCACTGGCACCTGGAGTTCCCGCGCGTCTTCCGGGTCGAGGACGCCCATGGGGAGGACGTCAACCCGGAGACCGGCTGGCAGGGCGGCTTCGACGCTGTCCTGGGCAATCCGCCGTGGGAGCGGGTCAAGATCCAGAAGAAGGAATGGTTCGCCGCGCGGGACGAGAAGATCGCCGCGGCGGACACGGCCAGCATCCGCGACCGAATGATCGAGGCGCTCGCGACCAGCGTGGACGAAGAGGGCCGGCCGAACGAGGGTGACCGCCGACTGTACGCGGAGTACCAGTTCGACCAGCGGGAGTCCAAGGGCCGGGTCACCATGTACCGGAAGTCGGGCCTGTTCCCGAAGACCGGCTTCGGTGACGTGAACACGTACGCGGTCTTCGCGGAGAAGGCGCGGCAGTTGATCGGGCCGGAGGGGATGGCGGGGCTGGTTCTGCCGACGGGGATCGCCACGGACAAGACGACGGCGGGGTTCTTCTCGGATCTGGTGGAGAAGCGGCAGATGGTGGCCGTGCTGGATCTGGAGAATGAGGAGAAGCTATTTCCGGCGGTTCATCATTCGTATCGTTTCTGCTTGTTCACGATCACCGGGCCATCCCTTGCCAGTGAGAATGGGGAGGTGGATCTCGCCTTCCGTGCCCGTCGTCCGGATCAGCTCGACGGACGCACGTTTGTGCTGGACGCCCAGGGTTTTGCGCGTATCAATCCGAATACGCTAACGGCACCTGTATGTGAAAGTCCAGAGCATCTGCGGGTACTGCAAGAAATGCAGCAGCGAGTGCCGGTGCTGCGACGTACGCACGGCGGCGCTACGGGCGAGTGGTTGGGTCCGGCGCCGTTTATGACCATGTTCCACATGTCCGGCGACTCAGGGTTGTTCAAGGTGGGCGAAGCCCTGGAAGAAGCGGGATGGGAGCGCCGGGGGACTGTTTTCGCCAAGCAGTCAGATCGGTGTCTACCGCTGTACGAAGGCAAGTTCATTCACCACTTCGACGCTCGGTTCAGCACGTTCGAAGGCGCCACAGAAGCGCAACTCCGTATGAACACACTGCCTAGACTGGATGTGCAACAGCACAGGGACCCCTCTGCGGTGCCGCTGCCACGCCACTGGGTCGCTGAGAGCGAGGTCGAGGAAAGGCTTGCCGAGGACCGATCCAGACTGCGTCCGGCCTGGACGTATGGATGGCTTATGGGATGGCGGAACGTTTGTCGTGGCTCGGATGCCAGAACCGTCATTCCCTCTGTGCTCCCCAGGGTGGCGGTAGGTCACGCTATCCCATTGTTCGTATCGTTCGACTCGATGGCTCCGGTGCATGGCCTATTGGCAAACCTTTCGGCCTTTGTCCTGGACTTTGCGGCCCGCCAAAAGATGCCCGGAGCCAATCTCACCTACTTCGTAATGGAACAGCTCCCCGTCCTCCCCCTCGCCACATACAAGCTCTCGGCCCCCTGGACTCAGGACACCCCCCTCGCCGACTGGATTCGCCCCCGAGTCCTCGAACTCACCTACACCTCCTATGAGATGGCCCCCTGGGCGAAGTACCTCGGCGACGACGGCCCACCCTTCGTCTGGGACGAGGAGCGCCGCTTCCTGATGCGTGCCGAGCTGGATGCCGCGTACTTCCACCTGTACGGGATCGAGCGCGCGGACGTGGACCTCGTGCTGGACAGCTTCCGGGCGTTCAAGAACAAGCAGCCGGAACTGTTCGAGGAGACGAAGAAGGAAATCGTCAGGGTCTACGAGGCCATGGCGGACGGCCGCCCCTTCACGCACCCCTCCCTCACCCCGCCCCCCGCCGAGGGCCCGCGCCACCCGCCGGGCACGAGCCCGCTGACCCGCGTCACCCCGGCCGGAGGTCCGCCGCAGCGACCGGCGACACCAGCAACCAAGAAGAAGCGGCGGGGCAAGTCCGCCACAAACCAGCTGAGTGGAGGCCTGTTCGGTCTAGACGAGATCGAGGGTGGCGACATACAGCTGGACATCCTCAACCTGATCGGCGAGGACGAAGAGAAGTAGGGCACAAGGGCGCAGACCAGCGGGCGGGCACGGAACCAACTCCCGTGCCCGCCCGCGAACATCACGTACGAAGCGAACTCAGCCGTCCAGCGACGAGCCCGCCGCGAGCGCGGTGAACGCAGCCCAGGCGGTCGGCGCGACGACGAGGGGACGGATGCCCTTGTCCTTGGAGTCCCGGACGTGGACCGCCTCGGGGCGCATGGCGACCTCGACGCAGTTGTCGCCCTCACCCCCGCTGTAGCTGCTCTTGAACCAGTGCAGCTGATCAGTGGTGCTCATAGTGCTCCTCGCATCTGTTTCAGCAGGCTCACGGTAGCCCGGCAGTCCAGGGCCTGGGAACGCAGTTTGCCATAGCGCTGAAGGAGGACACTCAAGTCGTTCGGAGCTGTGATCAGGTTGCTCGATCGTTGCCCCTCTGTGTAGCCGATCCACTGGTGGGTTGGTGTCTCGGCGAGGTACATCTGCCCCTCGACGCCGCAGTGGTCTTCCTGCCGAAGCGGCATGACTTGGATCTCGATGTTGTGCTGTTGCCCCACCTGGAGGAGGTGATCGATGACTTCTTTGGCGACGGTGGATCCTCCAATGCACCTCTCCAGGATGCTCTGCTCGATGACGAAGCTGAAGGCGGTGTTCGGCCGCGATGCCAGTAACTCCTGCCGCTCCAGACGCGCGCATACCTGGCGCTCGATCTGCTCGTCCGAAAGCGGCGGCAGATTGCGCTCGAACACTGCCCTCGCATACCCCTCCGGCTGCAACAACCCCGGAACCGCCCGGCACTCATACGCATACAAGGAGATGGCCTCCTCCTCGATCCCCGCCCACTGCCGGAACCACGACGCCAGCCCCGCCCTCCTCGTCAGGCTCTTCGCCGCCGCCGTGAGGACCTTGAACGCGACCGGCCCCAGCACCTCCCTCGCCCGCGGGGGCAGATCCGCCGGCGGGAACCGCTTCCCCTGCTCGATCTTGGCGACGTACGCGGCCGAATACCGCACCCGCAGCGCGAACTCCTCCTGTGTCAGGCCCGCTTCCTCCCGTAGCGCCTTCAGGACGACGCCGAAGGTCTTGAGACTGTCGGAGAGTTCCGCTTCAGTGTTGTTCGTACCGCCTCCGCCATGGTCCGCCGTCATCGCCGAGCGCCTCCCGTGCTCACGTTTCCGCGTCTTACAAAACCCCGCCCAACCCACCCATGGTCACGTGGAGTTACCCACCCAGTCCAGAGTGTGCACTGATACAAGCGCGTCTGTATGGGCGTCGTACCTGTTGGCGGGACCAGCAGGAACGGAACGCTGACGTTCATGCCAGCGTCACCGGCCCAAGAGGCCGTAACCGTGAGTGTGTTCGCCCAACGTCTCTCCGCCACACGCCGAGGCGCCCGCCTTGCCCGCAGACTCGCCGTACACCGGCTCGACCTCTGGGGCGCGCCGTACGGCAGCCCCGCCTCTGACACCGTCGCTCTCGTAGTCGCCGAACTCGCCGCCAACGCAGTGCTCCACGGCCGCGTCCCCGGCCGCGACTTCGAGCTGCGCCTGCGCTACGACCGCGCTGCAAGCGTCGTACGCGTGGAGGTGTCCGACACGCACCCGCGTCGCCCCGAGCCCCCCGGACCGGCGTCCGAGACTCCCGCGGACGCCGACGGCGGCAGGGGACTGCTCCTCGTCGAGGCCGTCGCCACGCGCTGGGGTGTCGGCGCCCGGCCGGGACCGGGGAAGACCGTGTGGGCGGAGTGCGCGGTGCCGACGCCCCACCCGTCACACAAGTCATGCCCTGTTCAGGCTAGTTGACGATCATCTTCCGCAACGCCCCGTTGTGAGCGCCGAATTGCAGTTTCGGTCATTGTCAGTGGTGCCGGGTAGGCTTATCGGCCTGCCGGAGTTGACGGTCAGCTCATCGACGGGTGACGGCTTGTGGAGGCGTGCGTGGTCGGACGCGAGATCGCTGCGGCGGACCATTCGAGCAAGGAGGTCAGGGCGGTCCTCAAGCGGCTCGTCGACGAGGGGTGGGTGCTCCGGTCGGAGGCCCACTGGGGCACGCTCTACTGCCCGTGTGGGGACCACTGCACGGTGATCCGTGTGGGTGGCACGCCGAAGAACCCCGGCCAGGAGGCCCGCCGTATCAGCCGCAAGGCGAAGTGGTGTCCGCTGCCTCCGGGTGACCCTCGCGCAGCCCCCCGTGGTGGCGTTGTCAATTGACAACATTCACGGACTCGGCGAAGCTGGCAACAAGGGGGGCGTTCCCTGGATCGAAAGGCGCAGGCATACAACAGCCAGGAAGAGCGAACAGGCACACGCATGGGGGGCTGGGGCGTCATGGAGTACGAATTCCACTTCGTGGTGGACGGGATCGGCGTGGAGGATGACGAGACCGTCAAGATCGTCCACGACACCTTCGACGGCGTGCTGACCCGCCACCGGGGCCGGCACTTCCTGGACGTCTCCGAGAGCGGGGGCAGCGCCATCGACGCCGCCCACCGCATCGTCGTACGTCTGCGCACGTTCCTGCCCGACCTGCGGTTGCTGCGGACCGACCCCGACCTCGTCGGCATCTCCGACATCGCCGAGCGTGTCGACCGCACCCGGCAGAACGTCCAGCAGTGGGTGAACGGTGAGCGGCGGCAGGACAAGCTCCCCTTCCCGGACCCCGAAGGGATCGCCGGACGCTCCCCGGTATGGCGCTGGGGAGACGTCAACGCTTGGCTCGCGCAGTTCGGCGAGGGCGACGACGTGCACCCGCCCACCCGTGAAGAGGCCCTGACCATCGATTTCCTGCTACCCAAGTGGCAGCGCACCCTGGATGACGGCCTTCCTCTGGTGCACTTCGCCGCCGCCGAGACCGGGGACGGCCGGGACGAGGAGCGCGAGACCGTCCAACGGCTGCTGGAGGGCACTCTGGCCCTGCCCGGCGTCCTGGACCGGATCGCGGCGCTCCCCGTCCCGAGGACGGAGCAGCAACGGCTCACGGTCGTGTGCGCGGTTCTCCCCGACAAGCTGAGCAGCGTCGTGTCGCGCATCGGCCACGACGAGGTGTGGGCGGTCCTCGCCTATCAGGGCGCGGCAGGTGAGCTACATCTTCAGCCCGTCGGTACGGCGAAGGCGCCCGGCGCTGTGCCGGTCTCCAGCCTCGGCCTCGGTCGCGACGCCACCGTCGGTGACCTCCTCCTCGTGCAGACGAACGGTCCTGACGACACCCCGGTCACGCCGATGACCCCCGTTGGGCTGGACTGAGCCCGGGCTTGCGTACCCCGCAGCCGCGCTTCGTCCGGGACTGCGGTCTCCACCCTCGTACCCTGCGAAGAAGGGACGTCGTGCCCAGCATCACCACCGTCGTGGCCCAAGCCCTGCACACCGCCGCCACCGTCCTGCGAGAGGAAGCGCCCCAGGACGGCTTGGTCTTCAGGGAACTGTGGGAGAGGGTTCTCGCGAGGAACCCGCGACTGGAGGCGGACTGGGCGAGCGCGGTCGACGAGTCCCCGCAGGAGAACAAGACGCCCTTCAAGGACTATGTGAACCGGTCCGCGATCAACTTCGTCAGGGCCGGATGGCTCTACCGGGGCAACCGCCGCTGGCAGCTGACCGGTCTCGGCGCCGACGCCCTCGACGGCTGGCCGGACCCCGTCGACTTCTATGCGGAGGCGGGTCGGCGCTATCGGCGGTGGGAACGGCAGCAGCACCTCGTCACCGTCGCGGTCACCGCGCTGGAGAAGCTCCCTGACGAGGGACACTGGGTCGCTCTGAAGGAGTTGGCCTCCGCGTTCGACGTCGACCCCGGTGTCCTCGGTCCGGTACTGCGCGGCACACGCCCGCCGGGCTGGTATCTGGCGCTCGGGGAGGACGGGCAGGCAGGGGCGGGCCTGCCCATGTGGCCCTTCGAACGCGATCAGTGGCGCTCGCTGCTCGCCGAAGAAGGCCTGCTCGACGAGGGCCGGAGCAGCGTGGACACTGTCCGAGCCCTGCCCGACCAGCGGATGCCGGTGTGGGAGGCGCTGGCGGCGGCCACGCAGCCGCCCGGGGAAGCGGAGACGGATGACGAGGAGCTGCCCCGCCAGCTCTGGATCATCCGGGGGGTGGACGCGACCACCGGCGTTCCCCTCATTCGGGGACCGTGGCGCGACGACTCGGTTGTCACCCTCGACACGGGCTTCCAGCCCCCGACCCTGGCCGCCCGCGACCTGGAGAGCGTCCGCCGGGTGGTCGAGGCGGCGCTTCCCGCGACTGCACCGTCCCGCAGGGAGGCCGTCGCCCGCGAACTGGACGCTTTCCTCAACCGCATGCGCAAGGGCGACATTGTGCTGTCCACCGACGGCTTCGACACGTACGTCGGAGTCGTGGGCGGCCCGGCCACCCACGGCGCGGAGCGGCTGGAGCGCCCCGTCGACTGGCGCAACCTGAACAAGCCCCTGGACTTCTTCAAGGACCTGCCCTCCGGACTCTCCGGGGTGGTCCAGGACGCGGACTCCCAGGTCCTGGAGGCCACCGAGTACGCCGAGACCGTCCTCGCTCTGATCGGTGACATGCCGCGCACGGCCTCCCTCCCGACGGGCCCGGCCGTGCTGCCCGACGCCACCGCCGAGCTGGCCGAGGCACTGCACATGCCCGACGCGACCTGGCTCCAGGACTGCGTCGAACTCCTCCGCGCCACCCCGCAGCTGATCTTCCACGGGCCGCCCGGCACCGGTAAGACGTACATCGCACTCGCCCTCGCCAGGCATCTGGCCGGCGCCTCCAGCGCGACCAACGTTCGCCTGGTCCAGTTCCACCCCGCCTACGCCTACGAGGACTTCTTCGAGGGCATCCGCCCCCGCCTGGCGGGCAAGCAGGACGGCGACGAGGGCGGCGGGCTCGGCTACGACCTCGTCAAGGGACCGCTGCGCAAGCTCGCCGACGAGGCGGAAAGGCGCCCCGCCGAGGTCTTCGTCCTGGTCGTCGATGAGATCAACCGCGGCCATCTCGCCAAGATCTTCGGCGAGCTGTACTTCCTCCTGGAGTACCGCACCGAGCGCGTCCACCTCCTCTACGGCTCTGACGACGGCCGCGGCTTCCGTCTCCCGCCCAACCTGTACATCCTCGGCACCATGAACACTGTCGACCGCTCGGTGGCGTACATGGACGCGGCCATGCGCCGCCGCTTCTCCTTCGTCGAACTGCACCCCGATGTGCCCCCGGTGGACGGC
Source organism: Streptomyces sp. CoH27 (assembly GCF_020181035.1). Lineage (GTDB taxonomy): Bacteria > Actinomycetota > Actinomycetes > Streptomycetales > Streptomycetaceae > Streptomyces > Streptomyces camelliae. Next base: position 26,990 of record NZ_JAIQYY010000023.1, on the reverse strand, counting down.
GTCCTGGACACCTGGCTGCGCGGGCGGGCGGAGGAGCGGGGCGAGGACCCGGCCGCGTACGACGACTCTTACGTCCGCCTGTTCAGGGAGGTCAACCGCCTGCTCGCCGAGACCAGCCCCGGCGATCACTCCTTCCGCGTCGGCCCCTCCTACTTCATGCAGGACCTCGCTCACGCCGGCGACGGCGCCCTGGACCGCCTGTGGCGGACCCAGATCATCCCGCTCCTCACCGAGCACCACTGGGGCGACACCATAGACGTGGAGGCGGTCTACGGACTCGGCGTCCTGCGCGACCGGCTCGGCATCCAGCCGCCCTCGGGCGACGGCACCGGTTCCGCTGCCTCGTGAACGCGCGTCTCCTCCAGCAGTCCGCCCAGTGCCGGGACACCGCCCTCGCCATTCCGCTGAAGGAAGGCGACGGCTGGACCACCTGGGATCTCACTCCGGCCCAGGTCGACACCCTCGCGGCCCACGAGCGCCTCGTCCGGATGCACCCCGTGACGGCCACCCGCTGGCGGCTGAAGGCCAGAGACCGGGTCGGTGCGGTACGGCTCGGCTCAGGCGACGGAACCGTGCAGCTGACCATCACCCCGAAGGTCCCCGTCGACCGCCTCCTCCATCTCGTCGCGTACGCGCCGGACCGCGTCCACTTCGACCCCCGCCCCGTCACGGCCGAGGCGCGCCCCGATCTCCTCCCCGCCCTCGCCCACGCCTACGTCTCCGCCACCGAACGCGCCCTGCTGCACGGCGTGCTCCACGACTACCAGGAGACGTACGACACCCTGCCCTTCGTCCGCGGCCGCATCCGCCACGCCGACCAGCTCCGGCGCAGACCCGGCGTCCCCGTGCCCCTCGAAGTCGTCTACGACGACCACACCCCCGACATACCCGAGAACCGCATCCTCCTTGCCGCCGCACGCCGCCTCCTGCGCGTCCCGGGCCTCGACCCCGGAGCACGCGCCGGGCTGCAACGGCTCACCGCCCGCTTGGAGGGCGTACATCCCCTGCCGGTCGGCGCGCCGGTGCCCCGCTGGACACCCAACCGGCGCAACACCCGCTACGCGCATGCGCTCGTCCTCGCCGAACTCGTCCTGCGCGGAGGCTCGTACGAACTCGACGGCGAACGCGACATCGCGGTGGACGGCATGCTGGTCGTGATGTGGCGGCTGTTCGAGGCCTACCTCGCCCGTGCCGTCGGCGAAGCCCTGCGCCACCGCATCGGCGGCCGGCCGGAACCCCAGGACCGCACCTTCCATCTCGACACCGCGGGCAGGCACGTACTCAAGCCGGATCTCGTGCACTACCTGCCGTCACCCCACGACCGGGTGCTGCGCCAGGCCGTCGTCCTCGACGCCAAGTTCAAGACTGGCCCCGAGCGCGACGACCTGTACCAGATGACGGCGTACTGCGTCCGCCTCGGACTGGCCGAGGGGCATCTCGTGTACGCGTCGGGCAAGCCTGGAACGGTACAGGTGCCGATCGGTGGCAGCCTGCTGACGATCTGGCGGCACGTCATCGACCTCGCGCGCCCCTGGCGGGCTCTGGCGGCGGACATCGAGTCACTCGCGGAGACCATCGACGACGCACGTTCCGCACGGACAGTGTGATGAGGGAGCGTGCAGGGTAGCGGTGTCCTGACCGGAACGGTCCGTGGGACCACCCATGTTGATGATCGCGGGTGGTTTCCCTTCGGCTTCAATAGCGGCCGCACTACGGTGAGTTCCATGTCCCGCAAGAGCCATACGACCGGCAGGAACAAGAAGACACGCAAGGCCGGGCGGATCCCCGCCCCCCGCGAGGCGGACCCCGATCCCACTCCCGCTCAGCAGGCCGAGGAGTACGAACGCCTGGTGACGCGCTACCCGGAGGACCGTGAGGAACTGCTTCTGGAGGCTGCCGACGCCTGGCGCGCCGCCGGTGAGTACGACAGGGCGCTGGCCCTGTACGACCGGCTGCTCCGCCCTGAGGACGGAGGCTGCGAAGAACCGGACTTGGTGGACGCCTTCCGGATCAACGCACTGTGGGACGCCGGACGCGAGGAGCAGGCCCGCGAGGCGGCCGCCGCCTTCCGCAGGCGGCATCCCCGGCACGCGGGCGCGTGGAATTTCGTCGGCGAGGCGTTCGAGGAGCACGACGACAACGCGGCGGCGGCCGAGTGGTACACGGCCGGTGTCACGCACGTCCTGGGTGCCGGAATCCAGGTCATGACGGAGGCGGTCGAGGCCTCCCCGGACCGCTTCGACCTGGAGATGCTCGTCATCGCCCGCCACCGGGCACGGCGCCTGCTCGGGGCCCCGCACGACGACTGGGACGACGCTGCCGACGAGCTCCACATGCGACGCCAGTCGGGCCTGGTCGACGATCCTCGCCCACTGGACGAGGCACACGACCCGATCCGCCTCAAGCGGATACGGGAACATGGCCCCAGCCCCCTGGAAGCCGAGATCGAGGAACTCGCCGCCGCGCTGGAAGAGGACCGGGCCGCGCGCACCGGAACCCTGAAGACCTGCGTCCTGTTCTGGCCGCCGGAGGAGTTCGCAAAGCTCATCCAGCGCTGGCCGAGGGCCATGGACGGGTACGGCGACGACCATGCCGGCCACCTGCGGCAGGTCGAACGCACCCTGCGGGAGCTGTCGGAGCAGGGCGCTGTGCACCTCGCGGTCGCCCGCGCCACGCTCAGCGGGCTGGAGGCCCACGTGGAGGACGGCGGAGGATCCCCCGACGGTTCGGACACCCGCTCGTCCTACGCTGCCGAGCTCGCCCGCAGGGGCGAGGCGGCAGACTGGCCTCCTCCCCGCAACGGACCCTGCTGGTGCGGTTCGGAGCGCAAGTACAAGAAGTGCTGCGGAAACCCTGCGTACCAGTGAACGCCGAGGCGCTGCACTCACGGCGACGTAGGTACACTTCAGGAGTTGTAGGCACAATGCCGGTGGCAGTGAGGGAGCCCGCAATGAGCGCCATCTCCGTCCGCGAGTTCTCGTACAACCCCAGCGCCGTCTTCGCCCGCGTCGAAAAGGGCGAGGCGGTTCAGGTCACGCGCCACGGCAAGGTCATCGCGATACTGCTACCGGGTTCAGGGCCGGTCGCCCGCTACTCCGACCTGGTCGCCCAGGGCAAGATCCGCCTCAAGGCGGCCACCACCTCCGATCTCGACGGCCTGCCGAGGTACGAACTTCCTGAGGGCGCCCCCGACCCGGTCGAGCTCCTCCTGGCCGAGCGGGAGGACGAGCGTTGATCTACATGGACTCCTCCGCCCTGCTGACGTTGCTGACGGGGCGAGCGGGCGCCACCGGGCTTCGGCTCTTCCTTGCCGAGAAGCCCGGTCTGCCCATGGCTACCAGCACAGTCGGCTTGGTGGAGACGGTGCGGCAGCTCGACAAGGTTGGCTCCTTTCCCCACGCCTTGGCCGACCTGGACCGTATGGTCACCGAAATTCTTCTCACCGAGGAGGTCCGGGATCTGGCGACCAGAGTGCCGTCGGCCCTCCGATCGCTCGATGCCATCCACGTGGCGAGCGCGCTGGCCATCGGCGACGCCCTCGACTGTCTGGTCACCTACGACAAGCGGATGCTCGATGCGGCACGCGAGGTCGGCCTGACTGCTCATGCGCCGGGTGCGGGGGACTGACGGGACGGCCGACTGTAGAAACCCGACAGTGCCGCACCTCAGCCACTGTCGGTGCCCGATTGCCCGGGCACGCGGCGCTACCGATAGGTTTCCGATGAAGCCGCCTGCCGTCGACGTGTTCGGGCGGGTAGCACGACGCTTCAGACCGCTATCGAAAGGGTGATCCGTTGAGCCGCTCGGTTCTCGTCACCGGAGGAAACCGGGGCATCGGCCTCGCCATCGCCCGCGCGTTCGCCGATGCCGGTGACAAGGTCGCGATCACGTACCGCTCGGGTGAGCCGCCGGCCGCCCTGACGGAATTGGGCTGCCTGGCCGTGAGGTGCGACATCACCGACCCGGAGCAGGTGGAGCAGGCCTACAAGGAGATCGAGGACCAGCACGGTCCGGTCGAGGTCCTCGTCGCCAACGCCGGCGTGACCAAGGACCAGCTTCTGATGCGCATGTCCGAGGAGGACTTCACCTCGGTCATCGACACCAACCTCACCGGCACCTTCCGGGTCGTCAAGCGCGCCAACCGTGGCATGCTGCGCGCCAAGAAGGGCCGCGTCGTCCTGATCTCGTCCGTGGTCGGTCTGTTGGGCTCGGCGGGGCAGGCGAACTACGCCGCCTCCAAGGCCGCCCTGGTCGGCTTCGCGCGCTCCCTCGCCCGTGAGCTGGGCTCGCGCAACATCACCTTCAACGTCGTCGCGCCCGGCTTCGTCGACACCGACATGACCAAGGTGCTCAGCGACGAGCAGCGCAAGAACATCGTGTCTCAGGTGCCGCTCGGCCGTTACGCGCAGCCCGACGAGATTGCCGCGACGGTGCGGTTCCTCGCCTCGGACGACGCCTCGTACATCACTGGAGCCGTCATCCCCGTTGACGGCGGACTGGGAATGGGTCACTGATCACCATGAGCGGAATCCTTGAGGGCAAGCGCATCCTGATCACCGGTGTGCTGATGGAGTCCTCCATCGCCTTCCACGCTGCCAAGCTGGCCCAGGAGCAGGGCGCGGAGATCATCCTGACGGCGTTCCCGCGGCCCACGCTGACCGAGCGCATCGCCAAGAAGCTGCCGAAGCCCACCAAGGTCATCGAGCTGGACGTCACCAACGACGAGCACCTCGGCCGGCTGGCCGACATCGTCGGCGAGGAGCTGGGCGGCCTGGACGGCGTCGTGCACTCCATCGGCTTCGCGCCGCAGGACGCGCTCGGCGGCAACTTCCTCAACACCCCGTTCGAGTCCGTCGCCACCGCCATGCACGTCTCGGCGTACTCCCTGAAGTCGCTGACCATGGCCTGCCTGCCGCTGATGCAGAACGGCGGCTCGGTCGTCGGACTCACCTTCGACGCGCAGTACGCGTGGCCGCAGTACGACTGGATGGGCCCGGCCAAGGCCGCGCTGGAGGCCACCAGCCGCTACATCGCCCGTGACCTGGGTAAGCAGAACATCCGCTGCAACCTCATCTCCGCGGGCCCGATCGGCTCCATGGCCGCCAAGTCCATCCCGGGCTTCACGGAGCTGGCCGCCGTCTGGGACACCCGCTCCCCGCTGGAGTGGGACCTGAAGGACCCGGAGCCGGCCGGCCGCGGCATCGTCGCCCTGCTGAGCGACTGGTTCCCGAAGACCACCGGCGAGATCATTCACGTCGACGGCGGCCTGCACGCGATCGGCGCGTGACGCTGCCGCCGAGGCACGATCGCCGGCCGAGGCCCGCACCCCTTCAGGGGCTGCGGGCCTCGGCCGTATCGGGGGCCGTATCGGGGGCCGTATCGGCGACGTCACCCGTTCGGCCCACCCGCCGGGCGGGCACCCGGCTCAACGGCGCACTCTTGATTACGCGTTCACCTCACGTGATCCTCCCCAGCCCGGCCGAGGAGGTCCCCTTGTGCGCCTGTCCAGAAGCCTGGCCCCGGTGACCGTGGCCGTGGCCCTCCTGCTCTCCGCTCCGTACGCCGCGCCGGCCCGCGCGCGCGTGGACGACGGAAAGCCGCCCGCGCCCAGCCCCTTCGGCGCCGCCTGCCGGACGGCGGTGCACGGCTCCCATGTGGTGGCCTACTGCCACAACCCCTATGTCGACACCGACCGCGTACGTCTGCACATCAAGTGCGCCCACTGGTGGGACATCGACACCGACAGCGCGCCGGTGGACGCCGCGCCCGCCCTGACCGTACGGCTCACGGGCCGGTGCTGGAAGGAGGTCCACTCGGCCTGGATCAGCCACCAGAAGGTGCGCTGAACCGGCCCGGACGGCACAGGAAGGGATAGCTCGCCGCCTCGGCCGCCGCCGCCTTCGCGTCCCCGGTGCGGATCGCGTCCAGCAGCCGGGTGTGATCCATGTGTGTCTCCGGGGTCAGCTCCGCCCCGACGTCCGCGCGCAGCCAGTCCCGCAGCACCTCGCCCAGGTCGGCGTACATCGCCGTCATGACGTCGTTGTGAGAGGCGGCCACGACGGCCAGGTGGAAGGTGGCGTCCGCCGCCACGAACGCCTCCGCGTCGCCCGTCTCCCAGGCCTCCTCACGCCGCTCCAGGAGCGCGTCCAGCTGCTTGAGGTCCTTCTCGGTGCGCCGCTCGGCGGCCAGCTTCGCCGCGGCCGACTCCAGCGCGGCGCGCAGCTCGGCGATGTGCCGCGGGTCGGCGCCGGCGAACCGGCGGTGCATCACGCCGGCCAGCTCGCTCGTCGCCACCACATACGTGCCGGAGCCCTGCCGGATGTCCAGCAGACCGTTGTGCGCGAGCGCGCGGACGGCCTCGCGGACCGTGTTGCGGGCGACGCCGAGCTGCTCGACCAGCTCCGGCTCCGTCGGGATGCGCGAGCCGACCGGCCACTCGCCGGAGGTGATCTGGTTGCGCAGTTCGGCGATGACCTGCTCGGACAGCGCCGAACGACGCGGGTGGCTCAGGGGCATGGCACACCTTCGCACGACAGGCCCGGGTCGGCATGTCCCGGGGATGGACAACCAATCATCCCATGATTCTATGATGTGTTTCATGGCTAGTGAGGAAACCCGGACCACGGACACCCGTACGGCGATGTCATCCCCCGGACACCGGGATCTGGGACACCGGGATCCCGGACGCCGGGACGCCGCCGCGGCGAGCACCGCCGAGACGACCCCTGGTGCGACCTCCGATGCGATACCCGGCGCAGACCGCACGCGCGCGTGGGCGACCCGCCTGGTCGTCGTCGGCATCGTGCTGTCCGCACTGAACCTCCGCCCGGCCATCACCAGCCTCGGCGCCCTCCTGGAGGAGGTCCGCGAGGGGCTCGGCATGAGCGGCAGCGTGGCCGGTCTGCTCACCTCCGTGCCCCCGCTCTGCTTCGCCGTCTTCGGCGTCACCGCCCCCCGCCTGGCCCGCCGCTTCGGCCCGGCCGCCGTGGTGTGCGCCGGCATGGCCGCCATCACCGCGGGCCTGCTGATACGGCCGTACGCCGGGAGTACGGCCGGCTTCCTGGCCGCCAGCGCACTCGCCCTCATGGGCATCGCGGTCAGCAACGTGCTCATGCCGGTCATCGTGAAGCGCTGGTTCCCCGACCGTGTCGGCTCCATGACCGGCCTGTACTCGATGGCCCTCGCCATGGGTACCTCCCTGGCCGCCGCGGTCACCGTGCCGCTGACCGACGCCCTGGGCGGCGGCTGGCGGCCCGGCCTCGCCGTGTGGGCCGCCCTCGCGGCTGCCGCCGTCCTGTCCTGGCTGCCGCTCGTCCGCGACCGTGGCACCGCCCCCACGCACATCCAGCCCCGGCCCCAGCCGGGGCGTGCGGCGGAGGCGGCCGAGGCGGCCGGGGACCGGTCCGCGCCCCTGCGCATCACCCGCAGCCGCACCGCCTGGGCGCTCGCCGTCTTCTTCGGACTTCAGGCCACCGCCGCCTACGTCACCATGGGCTGGATGGCGCAGATCTTCCGGGACGCCGGTGTCCCGGCCGGCACCGCGGGCGTGCTGCTCGCCGTCACCATGGTGATGGGCGTGCCGCTGGCCTTCGTCATTCCGCGCGTCGCCACCCGGCTGCCCCAGCAGGGGCCGATCGTGCTGGTCCTCGGCGTGTGCGGGCTCGCCGGTTACGCCGGTCTCTACGTCGCGCCGGCCGCCGGCGCCTGGGCCTGGGCGGTGCTGCTCGGCGTCTCCAACTGCGCCTTCCCGCTGGCCCTGACCATGGTCGGCATGCGTGCGCGCAGCGGTGCGGGCGTCGCCCAGCTGTCCGCGTTCGCGCAGAGCACCGGCTACCTCATCTCCATCCCCGGCCCGCTGCTGGTCGGTGTGCTCTACCAGCAGAGCGGCGGCTGGGGACTGCCGATCGCCCTCATGGCGGGCCTGATGGTGCCGCAGATCCTGGTCGGCTTCCTGGCGGGCCGCAACCGCACCGTGGAGGACGAGGCGACGGCGCACTGAGGGGGCCCCGGCGGCACGCGCGGAGCGGGCCCCGGCGGCACGCGCGCGCGGGACGGGTGCGACACTGACCGCATGCAGCCTGTGCTCGACCCGAACCCGCAGAACGGCCAGAAGAAGATGCTGCTCGTCTTCGGCTCGTTCTTCGCCATCTTCGCCGTCATCGCCGTCATCGCGATCATCGCCTCCCCCTGAGGTCGCCTTCCCCTGGGGTCGCCCTGCCCTGAGGGGCGCCTTCCGGCCACCTCCGGGCCCGGTGCCGGCCGTTCCGCCCGGTGGATGGTGGGGCTGGCTCCACCATCCCTTAGGGGGAAAGGGTCAGGGTCAACTGGGTGGAAGTCCGGATGGGTTGGCGGCCCCGGATTCCGTAGCTTCGAGATGTGACCGCACATGGCGGTCACGGACCCGCTCGAAGACCCACGGAGGCGATCATGTCGGCCCGCACCCACTCCCGGCCCCACCCGGCGACCACGGGCGGTGTGGACATCCGGCTGCCCTGGTGGGCCCTCGCCCTGCCTGCGCTCGCGTTCATCGCGCTGCTGTTGCTGATACTGAACCCGTCGGACGCGCACGCGGCCGGCGGCGACCCCGCGATCACGCAGCTCTTCGAGCGCGCCCAGCATCTCCTCGCGCGCTGACCCGGAGCCCCCACGCGCGGTGAATCCGCACATCAACTCCCTGCACCACATGGCCTGTTTCATGCGAAGCTGGGGCGTATGAGCGCCGCAGAACCTCACAGGATCGTCCTCTTCCGGCATGCGAAAGCCGACTGGCCCCAGGTGTCCGACCACGAGCGTCCCCTCGCCGAGCGCGGACGCATGGACGCCGCCGTCGCCGGACGCAAGCTGGCCGACACCGGTATCGCCTTCGACCTGGCCCTGTGCTCCACCGCGGTCCGGACCCGCGAGACCTGGAAGCTGGCCGTCCACGAACTGGCGGAGCGCCCGAGGACCGTCTACGAGGAGCGGATCTACGAGGCTTCCCCCGGCGAGCTGATCGCCGTGCTCAACGAGACCCCGGACGACGTGCGCAACGTGATCCTGATCGGCCACAACCCCGGTGCGCACGGCCTGGCCGGCATCCTCTCCGGAGCCGTCGAGGGCGACGCCCGCGACCGGATGGAGCGCCGCGGCCTCCCGCCCGCCGCATTCGCCCTGCTGACCTTCGACGGTCCTTGGAAGAGCCTGGAGCCGGGCGTGGCCACGCTCACGGACTACTGGGCCCCCGCCGACTGACCTCACCGGCACACGGAAGGGCCCGGCACCGCGCGGTGCCGGGCCCTTCCCCGTCCGTGCGGCCGGAGCGGCTCAGCCCTCGTCGTGCGTGTCCGCCGCCTCGACCTCTTCGCGGCTGACGCCCAGCAGATACAGCACGGTGTCGAGGAAGGGGAAGTTCACCGCCGTGTGCGCCGCCTCGCGCACCACCGGCTTGGCGTTGAAGGCGACCCCCAGACCGGCCGCGTTCAGCATGTCCAGGTCGTTGGCGCCGTCGCCGATCGCCACCGTCTGCGACAGCGGCACCCCGGCCTCCGCGGCGAACCGGCGCAGCAGCCGCGCCTTGCCCGCCCGGTCCACGATCTCGCCCGTGACCCGGCCGGTGAGCTTGCCGTCGACGATCTCCAGCGTGTTGGCCTGCGCGAAGTCCAGGCCCAACCGTTCCTTCAGATCGTCCGTGACCTGGGTGAAGCCACCGGAGACGACCCCGACCTGGTAGCCGAGTCGTTTCAGCGTACGGATCAAGGTGCGCGCGCCCGGCGTCAGCCGGACCTCGTTGCGGACCTTCTCCACCACGGAGGCGTCCAGCCCCTTCAGCAGCGCCACGCGCGCGTGCAGGGACTGCTCGAAGTCCAGCTCCCCGCGCATCGCCGCCGCCGTCACCTCGGCGACCTGGTCCTCACAGCCGGCGTGCGCGGCGAACAGCTCGATGACCTCGTCCTGGATCAGGGTGGAGTCCACGTCCATGACCACCAGCCGCTGAGCGCGCCGGTGCAGCCCCGCTGAGACGACCGCGATGTCGACACCCAGTGCCGCCGCGTCGGAGGCCAGGGCCGTGCGCAGCGGCTCGGTCTCCACACCGGAGATGGCGAACTCCACCGCGGTCACCGGGTACTTGGCGAGCCGGAAGATGCGGTCGATGTTGCCGCCGGCCTTGGCGATCCGGGCGGCCACGGCGGCCGTCGACTCGGCGGTGAGCGGATGGCCGAGAACGGTCACCAGGGAGCGCCCGAGACCGCGCGGCTGGTTGTCGCCGAGCCCCGAGATGATCTCCGCCTGCATCTTCATCGACTCGGCCCAGCTGTGCACCGTGGCCCGCAGGTCGCCCTCCAGGCCGGCCGGCGGCTTGGTCACCAGCGCGCACAGCACCAGGCGGCCCCGGGTGACGACCTGCTCGATGTCGACCACGTCGACGAGGTAGGCGGCCAGGGTGTCGAACAGGCCCGCCGTGATGCCCGGCCTGTCCTTGCCGAAGATCTTGACGAGGAGAGTGGGGACCTCGGGGGTCTGCGAAGCAGGGATCTGCGAAGCGCTCATGGTGTCACCACCGTATCCGGCACCCAGTGCCCCGCGCCGCCGAGGTCCGCCTGACGGACACGGAACAATGGATGTCCGATCGGTGTCGGGGATCTTGCCACCAGGAGAAACCGCGGCGCCCCCGTACGGCATCCCCTGGCTCCACCTCGACTGTGCCACGAGTCACCCCGGGCGGGCAGGGCAGCACGGGGGAAACGGGAGGCGGCACAGGGGGAGCGGTGTCGGCCGGGTGCCGGGCGGGGACCCGGCGCAGTCAGCCGCGCCGCTTCGGCTTCCCCGGCGGTGCCGCGGGCGGTGGTGGGGGCGGGGGCGGCGGTGGCCACTCGGGACCGTCCGGCCGCCGTGAGCGGTCCCCTGGCCGTGCCGGGGGACGGCGCCGGGGTGGCGGGGGAGCGCCGTCGAGGGGTCCGGCGACGGTCGGGGCGCCGTACACATCGTCGCGGGACCCCGGCGGTCGCGCGTCCTCGGGCTCCCCGCGGGGCTCTTCTGGCACCTTCAGGTAGGGGTTCGTGTCCGGGTTCGGCGGCCGGTACGGCGCACCTGGGGCGTACGGCCCGGCACCGTCGCCGGCTCCGGGGCGCCCGGAGCCGCCGGCACCGGGGCCACCGTACGGCGCAGGCCCCGCCCCACCGCCGTACCCCGTCCCACCGCCGTACCCCGAAGCCCCGGCTGCACTCCCGTGAGTCTCGGCCGCACTCCCGCGCCCGGGGCCGTACAGCGCTCCGGCGCCCTCCTCCTCATCCCCGGCCCGGTCGACCGCCACCCCGGCCGGTGCTCCCCGAGCCGCCCACACCGCACTGGACCCCGCCGCCCCCGTGGCCCAGGCCAGCAGCGCCCCCACCGCCCCCGCGCCGGCACCCCACACCGCCCCCAGCAACAGCGCGGCCCCGAAGTGGCCGTGCAGGACGACACCCGCGCCGAAGGCGTCGAAGCCGAGGACGGACAGCGACGCGGTCACGGAGACGTCCGCCAGCCGGACGAGCAGAGGGAGGGCGAGGGCGGTGACGATGCCGAGGCGCACAGCGCAGCGGACGGCCAGACCGAGCGCGGTGTCGGGCGGCCGTACCTCGCGGCCGAGCGCGGTGTCGGGTGGCCGTACTCCGCGGCCGGGGCGGTTGCCCTGCGGCCGTACCTCATCACCGCGGGTACCGTCTGGCGGCCGTACCTCATCACCGCGGGCGGTGTCCCCCAGCCGCACCCTACGGCTCAGGGCGCTGCCCAGCCGCCGCCCCCGCCGCCCCGCGGCGCCGTGAGGCCCCCGCATTCCCCGCCTCACGGCGCCGTGAGGCCCCCCTGCTCCCCGTTCCACGGCGCCCCGCCCCACGGCGCTGCGAGAGGACCCCCGTACCACCGCCGTACGCGCCGCTGTCCATACGCCGGTCAGCAGCATTGCCAGCGCGGCCGCCACCGTCAGCAGCCACACCCGGTTGTCCAGGTCGGCCAGTCGGCTCACGGTCAGCGGGCGGTCGGAGCTCGTGCCGATGAGCTGGTCCAGGGGATGGGGGAGGACCGTGCGGAGCAGTCCCGTGGCGTGGCCGTCCCAGGGGACGAACAGGCCGAGGGGCAGGCCGAGCCAGACGCCGTCGGGGGTGCCGAGCAGGGCCGCGCCGGCGATCCGCCGCGGGTGGTCGTCGCCGATCGCCGCGTACGCCGCAGCGGCGAGCCCGGCCGCGACGGCCAGCAGCAGGACGGTGACGAGCGCCGAGACCGCCGGCCATACCACCCGGTGCACCGCGGACCAGCCCGGCGGCAGGGGAGCGCGGCGGCCGGCCAGCAGCGCGATCAGCAGAACCCCGGCGCACCAGCCGAGCCCGCCCAGGAGCGTGGCCGGGGTGTCCACGGTGAAGCCGACGCCGGCCTTGGCGTGGATCAGGCCGCCGATCCGGTCCGGCAGCAGCCCGCTCACGTCCCCGAGGCCGGGCAGGCTGAGTCCGCCGCCCCCTTTCCCGCCCGCGCCCGGCAGCGCACCGGCGCCGAGCGAGCCGCCGTCGATGGTGATGACGTCGTGCCCGGCCCAGGCGAGACCGCCCAGCATTGCCACGAAGAGCGCCGTCATCGTGCCCGCGCGCGCGAGGAGTTCGGCGGGCGCGATGACAACTCCGGCCGTGCGCAAGGACCGCAGGAAGAACCACGACAACAGCAGGGCACCGACCAGACTCACCCCGAGTGGCGTGATCTCGATGGCGGTGTGCGCCTCGGCGCCTTTCAGTCCGAAAGCGGACACATCGCCCGACGGCGTGACCGAACCACCCGCCCCGAGCGCCACAACAGCGGCCGTCATGGGGCCCAGTGAGCCCGCCGTGTCCGCCTGGAGCAGATGCAGTCCGAGCGCGGCCGTGCCCGCCATCCCGATCAACGCCCAGCTCACCGCGGCGATCGCGGACAACAGGGCATCCGTCCAGGGCACCTTTCCGGCGCGCCGCGCGGCCCCGGTACGCGTGGCTGAACTCATGGCAGATCCCCCGATCCCCTCGTGGCAGATCCCGCCGAACCGCGGCGCTGTGGCCGTCGAACCGCCGCGCGGCGGCACGGCCGTGCTTGTCCCCCTCGCCGGGATTACCACTCTCCGGATGGATTTCAACCCCGTCAACGGCGCGAGTTGGAGCGCACGGGTGCATCCGTGACAAGGCCCGGGTTTCGGTCAGAGGGCGGAGCCTGAAATAGTTCCCCCCGATGTTCGACATCCCTAGACTCCCTGCGATGGGGGTAATTCGGGGGACAACTCAGTGGGGCATGGAGTGCCTGAACTCGTTCTGGAATCAAACGGACGGACCTGGACGCTGGATCCGTCCCGGCCGTACACCCTCGGCCGCGATCCGCAGGGTGACATCGTCTTCGACGACGCCAGGGTGTCCTGGCGACACGCCACGGTCAGCTTCAACGGCCGCAGTTGGGTCGTCGAGGACCACGGCAGCACCAACGGCACGTTCGTGCAGGGTCAGCGGATCCAGCACATGGAGATCGGCCCGGGCTCGGCGCTGCACCTCGGCAACGCGACCGACGGGCCGCGGCTGAATCTGTCCGGTGCCGTGGCCGGCCAACAGCAGCAGGCGCCGTACGCCGCGCAGGGCGCCGGCGCGCAGGCAGCCGGTGCTCCGTGCTGGGCCCAGCAGGCCCCGCCGGCCCAGCAGGCCGCCGTACCGCAGCAGGCACCGGCCCAGCAGGCGGCGCCGCAGCAGCCCGGCTGGCAGCAGCCGCAGGCCGCGGCGTTCCCGCAGCAGCAGGCGGCACCCGCCGATCAGTACGCGCAGAAGACGCCCGGTGGCGGCGCGGGGGCACCGGCGGTCTACGGCGACCGGAGCCCGACCACGTTCCACCAGTTCTCCATCGGCCGCGTGATGCGCATCGGCCGTGCCCTGGAGAACGAGCTGGTCGTCTCGGACCTCCAGGTCTCCCGGCACCACGCCGAGTTCCACTCGACGCCCGACGGCCGCTTCGAGATCCGCGACCTGGGCTCGCACAACGGCACGTACGTCAACGGCCACCCGGTGCCCAAGGGCGGCTCGGTCCAGCTCGGCCCGAACGACATCGTCGGCGTCGGCCACTCCACCTTCCGGATCGTCGGCGACCGGCTGGAGGAGTTCGTCGACACCGGTGAGGTCTCCTTCTCCGCGCGCCATCTGACCGTCACCGTCGACGGCGGCAAGCAGATTCTGAAGGACGTCTCCTTCGGCGTCCCGGAGAAGTCGCTGATCGCGGTCATCGGCCCGTCCGGCTCCGGCAAGTCGACCCTGCTCAAGGCGCTCACCGGCTACCGGCCCGCCAACCAGGGCGAGGTGCTGTACGACAACCGGAACCTGTACAAGCAGTTCGCCGAGCTGCGCCAGCGCATCGGTCTGGTCCCGCAGGACGACATCCTGCACAAGGAGCTGACCGTCAAGAAGGCCCTGAAGTACGCGGCCAAACTGCGCTTCCCGGCCGACACCACCGCGGCCGAGCGCGACGCCCGCATCGACGAGGTGCTGCGCGAGCTGAAGCTGGACGTCCACAAGGACAAGAAGGTCACGTCCCTGTCCGGCGGTCAGCGCAAGCGCGTCTCGGTCGCCCTGGAGCTGCTCACCAAGCCGTCGCTGATCTTCCTGGACGAGCCGACCTCCGGTCTCGACCCGGGCATGGACCGCGATGTCATGCAGTTGCTGCGCGGCCTCGCCGACGACGGCCGTACGGTCCTCGTCGTCACCCACTCGGTGGCCGAGCTGGCGCTGTGCGACAAGCTGCTGGTGATGGCGCCGGGCGGCGCGGTGGCGTACTTCGGCCCGCCGGAGGAAGCGCTGAACTTCTTCGGCTACGACAGCTGGGCCGATGTCTTCTCCGCCTTCGAGAACTACCGTGACTACGACTGGTCGGGCCGCTGGAAGGGCTCGCAGCACTACCAGATGTACGCGGCGGACATCGACGCGGCCGCCCCGCAGTCCGTATCCGCACACATGCCGCCGCCGCAGGCCATCAAGCCGCCCAAGCCGCAGGCGTGGGGCTCGCAGCTGATGACCCTGATCCGGCGCTATGTGTCGGTGATCGTCTCCGACAAGGGCTTCCTGGCGCTGACGGTGATCCTGCCGGCGGTGCTCGGCTCGGTCAGCCTTCTGATCGACCACAAGCGGGGCCTGCTGGTCAACGCGGCGGTCAACCCGCGCACCGGTGCGCACATCCCGAACGGCACGGCCACCACGGTGCTGCTCATCCTCGCCGTCGGCGCGTGCTTCGCGGGCGCCGCGAACTCGGTCCGTGAGCTGATCAAGGAACGGGTCATCTACGAGCGGGAGCGCGCGACCGGTCTGTCCCGGTCGGCGTACTTGATGTCCAAGGTGGTCGTGCTCGGCGCCGTCACCGTGCTGCAGGGCCTGCTGGTCGGCGTGATCGGCTTCTCCAGCCGCGAGATCCCGGACCAGGGCGTCGTACTCGGCGGCTCGACGCTGTTCGAGCTGTGCGTGCCGATCATGGCGCTCGGCTTCACGTCGATGATGGTCGGCCTGGTGATCTCCTCGCTGGTGAAGACCGCCGAGAAGACCATGCCGCTGCTGGTGATGTTCGCGATCATCCAGGTCGTCTTCACCGGATGTCTGTTCACTCTGCACGGCACGCTCGGCGTCAACGAGTTCTCGTACCTGATGCCGTCGCGCTGGGCGGTGGCCGCGGCCGGTGCCACGCTGGACTTCAACAACATCGCGCCGAACACCGACAACCCGAGCAGCACCGACCCGCTGTGGAACCACACGGGCGGGGCCTGGACCCTGGACATGGTCGCGCTGATCGCGCTCGGTGTGATCTGCGGCTTCTTCGTGGCCCGCTTCCTGCGCCGCCACGAGCCGGAGGTCATGCGCAAGTAACCGCGCCCGTACGACGCCGAAGGGCGGCACCCCGGTTTCCAGGGTGCCGCCCTTCGGCGTTACGTGCGTTACGTCCGTTACGTCGCAGAGGTCCGCGCCAGGCCTCAGTACGCGCTGTTGACGTTGTCCATCGAGCCGTAGCGGTGCGCCGCGTAGTTGGCGGCGGCGGTGATGTTGGCGACCGGGTCGTAGATGTTCCAGGACGTGCCCGACACGTGGTACGCGTTGAAGGTGGGCTGGATCACCTGGAGCAGGCCCTTGGACGGGATGCCGTTGGCGGCGTTGACGTCCCAGTTGTTGATGGCCATCGGGTTGCCCGAGGACTCCCGCATGATGTTGCGGTGCAGACCGCTGTAGGAGCCCGGGATGCCCTTGGCCTTCATGATGTCCAGGGCCTCGCGGATCCAGCCGTCGAGGTTGTTGGCGTACGTCCTCTTGGCGGCGACCATCTCCATCTGCGGGCGCTGCGCGGAACGGCTCGCGGCGTCGGCGGCGGCGCGGTCCTGGGCGGCCTTCTGCGCGGCGGCGTCGGCGGCGGCCTTCTTGGCGGCGGCCTCGTCGGCGGCCTTCTTGGCCACGGCGGCGTCGGCGGCCTTCTTCTGCGCGGCGAAGCCGTCGAGCTTGACCGTGTCCGTGGCGAGCTGGTCGGTGACCGTGCCCTGGACGTTCTTCAGCGCCGTGCTGCTCGCGACCTGCGCGGCGGCGGCCGGGGCACCGGTGGTGACGGTCTCGGCGTGGCCGGGGGCCGCCGAGATGGCCAGGGCGGCGGCGCCGAGGGCGGCGACACCGGCGATGACGGCCTTGCCCTGCTTGGACAGGGCGCGACTATGAGCTCGGGTGAGAACGTTCTTGGGCATGGCTGATGGACCTCTCGTAAGCGCGGAGGTCGCTCCTGCGTCCGCCGGGGGAATCGGCTCCTCCCGCACGAACGCCGCGGGCCGGTGACCCACGGCGCTGAGCGACGGAGCAATTCTTAGCTGGCGCAAAATGCCCAGGCAAAGTTGTGACATACGATCCCGGGTAGTGGACCGGGGAAGGGCAAAACGGGACAGACTTGCCCGTCTGCCCCGTTCGCTCCGGGAAGCTTTTTCTCCTATGTCCGTTAGTACGTGATGTGGACCCTATGCGCGGGCTCACACCGGAGACGTAACGGTTTCACCAGGAGTTGCCATCGCAATGCTCTGTGTGAGGACTCTCCTCCGGGAGGACGAGGTGGATGTCGCCGGACTCATGCCACAGGCAGAGCCCGCGCCGGCGCCTCGTCGGAGGCGCGGTCGATCGCGGCCCGCCCCCCGACCGCCTCCAGCATCAGAAGGTGCGAGGCCTCCGGCTCGTGCAGCCCGGTCAGCAGCTCGTCCACCACCCGCACCCCGCGCTCCGGCGTGACCACCAGGTCCGTCCACCCCTCGGCCGCCCGACCACTCCCTCCGCCCCGGCCGCGCCCCGCCCGGCGACGACACCCTGGTCCCCGCGTACGTGCCCGTACGCGCGCGCGTGCTGCGCCCGTCGTCCGGTTCCCGCAGCTCGACCGCCACCGGCCGTCGTCCCTGCGCGCGGAGAAATGCACCACCACACGCGCGTACCCGATCCGCCCGCTCACCGCGGCCGCCCGCGCGGGCGAGGTGTTCCCCACCAGCAGATCACCGGCCCGCAGCAGCTCCGGCAGCTCCCGGAACGCGTGATGCGTCACCTCGGCACCCCGCGACACCAGCAGCCGTACGGCGTCCCGGTCCAGCCCCGGCCCGGCCCCCGCTGCTCGGCCGCCACCCGCGCGGCCGGCCCCTCCGGCACGCGCACGCGTGTCCTCAGCGCCCCTCCACGGCCGGCACCGCCGCGACCTGGTCCAGAGCAGCCGCAACCGAGGGGGTCCCTTCGACGTGTCCCACCCGCCCCCGGCCGCACGACCTAGGCCCCTGCCCCGGCCCACGTGGTGCGCCGGAGCCAGGGTGCCTTCGCCGCACGCCCTTGGCCGGTGGTCTACGGCCGCACGCCCTTGGCCGGGGGACCTGTGCCACGCGCCCTGGAGCCCGATGCCTACCTCGCGCCCCCGGCCGAGCGGTCCACACCGCCGAGCCCGGCGGAGCGACCCACGACACTGCCGAACCCCGGCGGAGCGACCCACCACGCTGCCGAACCCCGGCCGAGGGGCCCCGCCGCCGAGCCCGGGGTCGGCGACCTACGCCGCTCGCCCTACGCCCAGCGGACCGGTCCCGGCCCCCGGCGGTCCGATCCGCGCTGTCACACCCCGCCGGTACCGTGAGGACATGAGCCAAGGCCCCCGGTCCGGCCTCGCCGCGGTGAGCTCCGCGTTGCTGGCCATGAGCAGGCATCTGGAGGTGCGCGACGTCCTCAAGACGATCGTCGCCTCCGCCCGCGAGCTGCTCGACGCGCAGTACGCCGCCCTCGGCGTCCCCGACGACCACGGCGGCTTCGCCCAGTTCGTCGTCGACGGCGTCAGCGACGCCCAGTGGAAGGCCATCGGCCCGCTGCCCCGCCAGCACGGCATCCTCGCCTCGATGCTGCACGAGGCCCGCCCGGAGCGTCTCGCCGACGTGCGCAAGGACCCCCGCTTCGAGGGCTGGCCGTCCGCCCACCCCGACCTGGTCGACTTCCTGGGCCTGCCCATCCGCGACGGCGACGAGGTCATCGGCGCCCTCTTCCTCGCCAACAAGCTGCATTCTGTGGGGGGAAACCCCGCACACCCCCCGCGCCCCGAACCGGAAGGCAGGTGCGGCTTCACGGAAGAGGACCAGGAGCTGCTCGCCATCCTCGCCCAGCACGCCGCCATCGCCCTCACCAACGCCCGGCTCTACGAACGCAGCCGCGAGCTCACCATCGCCGAGGAACGCTCCCGCCTCGCCCACGAACTGCACGACGCCGTCAGCCAGAAGCTCTTCTCTCTGCGCCTGACCGCCCAGGCCGCAGGGGCCCTCGTCGACCGCGACCCCGCCCGCGCCAAGGGCGAACTCCAGCAGGTCGCCACGCTCGCCGCCGAGGCCGCCGACGAACTGCGCGCCGCCGTCGTGGAGTTGCGCCCCGCCGCCCTCGACGAGGACGGCCTCGTCGCCACCCTGCGCACCCAGATCCAGGTCCTCGACCGCGCCCACACCGCGCGCGTGACCTTCACCAGCAATGGCTTCCGCGCCCTGCCCGCCGCCCAGGAGGAAGCCCTGCTCCGGGTCGCCCAGGAGGCCCTGCACAACGCACTGCGCCACTCCGGCGCCGGCCATGTCGCGGTGAGCGTCGACCGGCGCGGCGGCGGAGCCGTACTGCGCGTCAGCGACGACGGCAGCGGCTTCGACCCCAGGGCCGTCCGCCACGCCGGACGGCATCTGGGCCTGGTCTCGATGCGGGACCGGGCCAGCGGGGTCGGCGGCACGCTGACCGTGGAATCGGTGCCCGGCAAGGGCACCACGATCGAGATGGAGGTCCCCGGTGGCTGACCCGATCAAGGTGCTGCTCGTCGACGACCACCAGGTCGTCCGCCGGGGCCTGCGCACCTTCCTGGAGGTGCAGGACGACATCGAGGTCGTCGGAGAGGCGGCCGACGGCGCCGAGGGCGTCGCCCGCGCCGAGGAACTGCGCCCGGACGTCGTCCTGATGGACGTCAAGATGCCCGGCATGGACGGCATCGACGCCCTGCGCAAGCTCCGCGAACTCGCCAACCCCGCGCGCGTGCTGATCGTCACCAGCTTCACCGAACAGCGCACGGTCGTCCCCGCCCTGCGCGCGGGCGCCGCCGGGTACGTCTACAAGGACGTGGACCCCGACGCCCTCGCCGGCGCCATCCGCTCCGTGCACGCCGGCCACGTCCTGCTCCAGCCGGAGGTCGCCGGCGCCCTGCTCTCCCAGGACGAGAGCAACTCCGGCCAGGGCAGAGGCGGTTCGCTCACCGAGCGGGAGAACGAGGTGCTCGGCCTGATCGCCGACGGCCGCTCCAACCGCGAGATAGCCCGCGCCCTCGTCCTGTCCGAGAAGACCGTCAAGACGCATGTCTCCAACATCCTGATGAAACTCGACCTCGCCGACCGCACCCAGGCCGCGCTGTGGGCCGTACGCCACGGCGTGGCCGGCTGAAACACCCGTCCCGCCGCCCCCCCCGCGACCGTCACGCACGGCAACCCTGAGGGTCACACTCCGGACTGAGATTCATACCGTCGTGGGAATGTCACCCGGACGGCGCATCCTCCGGTGAACCGTGCCGTTCTCCAGTGCGTGCCACGGCGAACCGCCGTGGTGAACGCCTAGGAGGGGTTGGAAAGTGAAGAACCTGAAGAAGGCAGCGGCCGTGACGATGCTGGCCGGTGGCCTCGTGGCCGCCGGTGCGGGCCTGGCCTCCGCCAACGACGGCGCCTGCGCCGCCGGCGAGGCCCAGGGCTCCCCGGGTGTCGTCTCGGGCAATGTCGCTCAGGTGCCGGTGCACGTCCCGGTGAACGTGGTCGGCAACAGCACGAGCGTCGTCGGCGTGCTGAACCCGGTCTTCGGCAACCTCGGCGTCAACCAGTGACGTCCCGCCGACAGTGACCACAGGCCTCCCGGGCACACCGGGAGGCCTGTCGGGTTCGCAGCCGACCGCACGGCCGCCGTGGCCGTCGCTGGCGTCGACGCGGGCGCGGGCGCGCCCGCCGCACCCCCGAGCGGCGGCGCCCCCGGCCCGGCCCACCCCTTACCGCGTTCCCCGCTCCCGCTCCTCCACGATGGAGTTGTACGCCGCCACCTGCGCCCGCCGAGCCGTCCGCTCCACCGGTCGCAACGCCTCCGACCGCGCGGCCATCTCGCCGGCGCTGACCGCACCCCCGTGCCCGTTGCCGTACGCCAGCGACACCAGCAGCGCGACCCGCTGCGCCAGCTCCAACACCCGTACCGCACGCGGCGGATATCCCGGCGCCAACACCTCCCGGCCGCGCTCGGCTCGCGCCCGGTACGCGTCGATCGCCGCCTCCGCCACCGGACCCGACCCGGTGACGTCCAGCTTCGACAGCACCTCGGTCGCCTCGCGCAACGCCTCCGCCAGCTCCCGCTCGGCTTCGCCCAGCGACGGCACATCGGCGGGCGGCGCCTCCCGCACCGGCAGCACATGCCAGACCACCTCGGCATGCACATCACCCGCGGGCCCGGCCTCGTACACCTCCGGCACCAGCCCGAACGCGGCCCCGAAGCAGACCACCGCCTCCTCGGCCTCCAGCGCCCGCGCGTTGAATTCCGGCGGACCGCTCAGCCCCAGCGGATGGCCGGGCGCCGGCAGCGCCACCCGCAGCCCGGTCACCCCCAACGTGCGCAGCCGCCCCAGCGCGAGCGTGAGCCCGACCGGCGCGGACTCCCCGGGCAGCCCCTCCACCCGGTGCACCGCGTCCTCGCCCACGATGGCGAGCACGGCGTCATCAGGAGAGACAAGTCCGGCCAAAAGGGCATTTCCCCAAGCGGCAAGGCGTCCTGAACGCGGTTCCGAGAGCATGCCCCCACCCTAAGGACCGGACCGATGGAATGGAGCGGCGCACTCGTGGCGTAGATTTCATGAGGGCCGCGCCCACCGGCACTGCGGCCCGAGCCACAGGCGTACGCGACAGCCGAGACCGGCCACACTGCAAGGGGAGACAACGCGCTCATGAGCGAGGTTCTGGAGCTTCAGGACGTATCCGTGATCCGTGAGGGCCGGGCTCTGCTGGACCAGGTCTCCTGGTCGGTGAAGGAGGGCGAACGCTGGGTCATCCTCGGCCCCAACGGCGCCGGCAAGACCACCCTTCTGAACGTCGCCTCCAGCTACCTCTACCCCAGCAAGGGCACCGCCACGATCCTCGGCGACACCCTGGGCAAGGTCGACGTCTTCGAGCTGCGCCCTCGCATCGGCATGGCCGGCATCGCCATGGCCGAGAAGCTCCCCAAGCGCCAGACCGTCCTGGAGACCGTCCTGACCGCCGCCTACGGCATGACGGCCCACTGGCAGGAGGAGTACGACGAGGTCGACGAGCAGCGCGCCCGCGCCTTCCTCGACCGCCTCGGCATGACCGACTACGTGGACCGCCGCTTCGGCACCCTCTCCGAGGGCGAGCGCAAGCGCACCCTCATCGCCCGCGCCCTGATGACCGACCCCGAGCTGCTCCTGCTCGACGAGCCCGCCGCCGGCCTCGACCTCGGCGGCCGCGAGGACCTGGTCCGCCGCCTCGGCCGGCTCGCCCGCGACCCGATCGCCCCCTCGATGATCATGGTCACGCACCACGTCGAGGAGATCGCCCCCGGCTTCACCCACGTCCTCATGATCCGCCAGGGCAAGGTCCTCGCCGCCGGACCCATCGAGCTGGAGCTCACCTCCCGCAACCTCTCCCTCTGCTTCGGCCTCCCGCTCGTCGTCGAGCAGGTCGGCGACCGCTGGACCGCCCAGGGCCTGCCCCTGTCCTGAGCCCTCCGCGCTTCCCTCGTGCGCCCTGTCCGCCGCCCGCTCACGGCCCTACCATGACCATGTGAACGACATCGACGCATGGGTGTGGTGGCTCGTCGGCGCGGCGGCGCTCGGCATTCCGCTCGTCGTCACCGCGATGCCGGAGTTCGGCATGCTCGCGGTCGGAGCCGTCGCGGCCGCCGTCGCCGCCGGACTCGGTTTCAACGGCGTGATCCAGGTGCTCGTGTTCGTCGTCGTCTCCGTCGCCCTCATCGCCGTCGTCCGCCCCATCGCCGCCCGGCACACCAGGCAACGCCCCCAACTCGCCACCGGCATCGACGCGTTGAAGGGCAAGCAGGCCGTCGTACTGGAACGGGTCGACGGCTCCGGCGGCCGTATCAAACTCGCCGGCGAAGTCTGGTCGGCACGCGCCCTGGACACCGACCGGGCCTACGAAGTCGGCCAGGAAGTGGACGTCGTGGAGATCGAGGGGGCCACCGCGATCGTCATCTGAGCCATCCGACCGGCGAGTTGGGCGGCAGTCTGTCAGACTCGACCAGCAAGATCTTCCACACCAATAGGATCTGCCGAAGAGGCGCGGCAGAGAGGGGTACGGGGAACACGATGGAACCGGTCATCATCGTCCTGGTCATTCTGGTGGTGTTGGTCTTCATCGCCCTGATCAAGACCATCCAGGTCATCCCACAGGCCAGCGCCGCCATCGTCGAGCGCTTCGGCCGCTACACACGGACCCTGAACGCGGGCCTGAACATCGTGGTCCCGTTCATCGACACCATCCGCAACCGCATCGACCTGCGCGAACAGGTCGTACCGTTCCCGCCCCAACCGGTGATCACCCAGGACAACCTCGTCGTCAACATCGACACGGTGATCTACTACCAGGTCACGGACGCCCGCGCCGCAACCTACGAAGTCGCCAGCTACATCCAGGCGATCGAGCAGCTGACGGTCACCACGCTCCGCAACATCATCGGCGGCATGGACCTCGAACGCACCCTCACCTCCCGTGAGGAGATCAACGCGGCCCTGCGCGGCGTCCTCGACGAGGCGACCGGCAAGTGGGGCATCCGCGTCAACCGCGTCGAACTGAAGGCGATCGAGCCCCCCACCTCCATCCAGGACTCGATGGAGAAGCAGATGCGCGCCGACCGTGACAAGCGCGCCGCGATCCTCACCGCCGAAGGTACGCGCCAGGCCGCCATCCTCACGGCCGAGGGCGAGAAGCAGTCCCAGATCCTGCGCGCCGAAGGTGAGGCCAAGGCCGCCGCCCTGCGCGCCGAAGGCGAGGCCCAGGCGGTCCGCACGGTCTTCGAGGCGATCCACGCCGGCGACCCCGACCAGAAGCTGCTGTCCTACCAGTACCTCCAGATGCTCCCGAAGATCGCCGAGGGCGACGCCAACAAGCTCTGGATCGTCCCCAGCGAAATCGGCGACGCTCTCAAGGGTCTCTCCGGCGCGATGGGCAACTTCGGCCCCCTGGGCGGAGGTTCAGGCAACAACGGCTCCTCGATCCCGCCCCAGAACAACGGCACGGAACGCAGGGAGAAGCCCAGCATCGACTGAGGGGGGCAGCAGCGCGCCCCGTAAGGGGCGCGAGGCCGTATCGATCAGGCGGCATCCCGAGCAAGCCACTCGGGAAGCGCAGCGAAGTCCTCCTGCCCCAAGGCCAAGAGCATCGCGTCCGCAGGAGTAGGCTCGAACGGCTCCCGAAGCAGAGCCATCCCCGCCTCCTCCGGAGTCCGGTTGGCCTTCCGGTGATTGTCCTCCGCACACGCGGCAACGGTATTCAGCCACGTGTCCTGCCCACCCTGCGCCCGCGGCAGCACATGGTCCACCGTCGTGGCCCTGCGCCCGCAGTACGCGCACCGGTGCCGGTCCCGGACCAGCACCCCCCGCCTCGACCACGGAGCTTGTCTTCGGAACGGCACCCGTACATACCTGCACAGCCTGATCACCCGCGGCGCCGGTATGTCCACATCGGCACCGCGCATCCGCAGCTCGGGATGGGCCTGCTCGACGACGGCCTTGTCCTGCAGCACCAGAACGACGGCTCGGTTCAAGGTCACCGTCGACAGCGGCTCGAAGCTCGCGTTCAGAACCAGCGTGTCACGCATCCAGCCCACCTCCCGTGTGCACCTGCCCACCCCCCGGCGGGCTTGGATCAACTCTGGACGGGCGCGCCGAGATGGACAACGCAATAAAAAATGCCCGCCTCCGATCACTTCCAAGACCGGAGGCGGGCAAACGTTCAATGAACGCTTGGCTGAATCGCGATGGTGCGCTCAGCCCTGCGCGGGGTTCTCGTACTCGCCGATGAGCTGGGCACGCGCGATCGCGTGGAATCGCAGATTGAAACCGACGACGGCCGGCGAGACATCGGCGTCCGGACCGAGCTTCTCCTGGTCCACCGCGTACACCGTGAAGACGTAACGGTGCGGCCCGTCCCCGGGCGGCGGCGCGGCACCGCCGAAGTCCTTCGACCCGTAGTCGTTGCGCACCTGCACCGCACCCTCGGGCAGCCCCTCGAACGTGCCGCTGCCCGCACCTGCCGGCAGCTCCGTCACCGAGGCCGGGATGTCGAACAGGACCCAGTGCCAGAACCCGCTCCCCGTCGGGGCATCCGGGTCGTAACAGGTCACGGCGAAGCTCTTGGTCCCCTCCGGGAAGCCCTCCCACCGCAGCTGCGGCGAGGTGTTGCCCTTCGCGTAGACCTGAGCGTCCTTGAGCGTCGCACCCTCCTCGATGTCCGCGCTCGTCACCGTGAACGACGGCACGGGCGGATGGAAATCGTGGGGGAGCGGCCGCCGCTTGAGCTCGGTCACCTCGGTACCTCCTGATCGATGATCTGGAATCAGCAGTTCCCGAGCCTAGAACCAGTTGCGCTTGCTGCCGACCTCGGACAGCCACTGGTTCAGATAAGCCGCCCAGTCGGTCCCCTGCCAGTCGTTCAGCCCGACTTGGAAGGACCGGTAGGTGTCCGAACCCTCGCTGAACAGGCCCGGCTTCTTGTCCATTTCCAGGACGACGTCCATCGCGTACGCGTCGGCAACGAAGCTCAGCTCGACCTGGTTCAGCCCCCGGTACTGCGACGGCGGGTGGAACTCGATCTCCTGGTAGAAGGGCAGCGACTGCCGTGTCCCCCGGATGTGACCGCGCTCCATGTCCGCGTTCTTGAAACGGAAGCCCAGCTGGATGAAGGCGTCCAGGATCGCCTTCTGCGCCGGCAGCGGATGCACATTGACGGGGTCGAGATCGGAGGAGTCCACAGCCCGCGCGATGGCCAGCTCGGTCGTCACCCCGATGTGCATCCCGCGCAGCGCCTGCCCGTCGATCATCGTGACCGGCGTCTCCCAGGGAATCTCCAGCCCGAACGGCACCGCGTGCACCGCGCCGGCCTGCAGCTCGAAGGCACCACCGAGCCGCACCTTCGTGAACTCGATGTCCTGCTTGTACTCCTGGTCGCCGCTCTCCACCTCGACCTTGGCCTGGAGCCCGACCGACAGCCCCTCGATGTCCTGGTTCACGGACCCGCCCTGGATCCGCACCTCACCCTGGACGACGCCACCCGGCACCACGTTCACCTCGGTCAGCACGGTCTCGACCGAGGCCCCGCCGGCCCCCAGGCTCGCGAGCAGCTTCTTGAACCCCATTGACTCTCCCTTTACGAAGGAACCTCGACCCCTACAAACGCATCCGCCCCCCGACCGGTTCCGCCGGCGCCATGCCCGCTCTCCATTACCCTCGGACGGCATGATCGCGCCCCCGGACCGTACGCCTCTGCCCAGAGAGTTCTTCGACCGCCCGGTCCTCGAAGTGGCCCCCGACCTCCTCGGCCGCATCCTGGTCCGTACGACCCCCGAGGGCCCCATCGCCGTCCGCCTCACGGAGGTCGAGGCGTACGACGGCCCGAACGACCCCGGCTCCCACGCCTACCGCGGCCGCACCGCCCGCAACGAGGTGATGTTCGGGCCGCCCGGGTACGTGTACGTCTACTTCACCTACGGCATGTGGCACTGCATGAACCTCGTCTGCGGTCCCGAAGGCCGCGCGAGTGCCGTCCTGCTCCGCGCCGGCGAGGTGGTCGAGGGCGCGGACCTGGCCCGTAAACGTCGACTTTCGGCCCGCAACGACAAGGAACTCGCCAAAGGACCGGCTCGCCTGGCCACCGCCCTGGAGGTCGACCGTGCCCTGAACGGCACGGACGCCTGCGCCTCCGGCGAGACACCGTTGCGGATGCTGACAGGCACGAAGATCCCCGCTCACCAGGTCCGGAGCGGTGCCCGCACCGGAGTCGCCGGCGAAGGCGGCAACGGCGATGTCCATCCGTGGCGTTACTGGGTTGCCGACGATCCGACGGTGAGCCCGTATCGGGCCCATGTACCGAGGCGGCGCCGAAGTTGACGCGTGCCTGGAAGGTGCGTAACGTATCCCAAGCCGCTGAACCGGGTACGGCAATCGCCAGCAGCCGGAGCGGCCACCCCACTACCTAGCTACAACCCCTTCGCCGGGGTCGATTTCGGCGCGCCCGCGTGCCCGAAACCCCCCCCGCGAGACTCGATTATGAGTCGCCGAGGAAATGAGCTAACGTAGTGAATGTCGAAAGGCCGACAGGCGAAAGCCCAAAAGCTCGAAGACAACCCGCCGACCGGGAATCAGACGCCGAAAGGATCTGATAGAGTCGGAAACACCGAAGGGAAGCCCGGAGGAAAGCCCGAGAGGGTGAGTACAAAGGAAGCGAC
>NZ_JAIQYY010000022.1:100704-195697 GCF_020181035.1 Streptomyces sp. CoH27 | reverse complement strand
CGGAAGCTAAGCCTCACAGCGCCGATGGTACTGCAGGGGGGACCCTGTGGGAGAGTAGGACGCCGCCGAACAATTCTTCTAAAAAGGTCGGATCCTGAACTTCGGTTCGGGGTCCGGCCTTTTTACGTTGTCCTTAACGTGTCGTTCACCCTGCGCGCCCAGCATCCAGCACATGGGAACTGCTGCAATGCTCAGGGCCGCCGGCGTCGGTGTGGGCGACGAGGTCGTCGTGCCGGCCTTCGGGAACGTCGAAGTCGCCGAGGCCGTGACCCTGGCCGGTGCCCTTCCGGTGTTCGCCGACATAGACCCGGTGACCTACTGCCTGGCCCTCGGCGCCGTCGAGGCGGCCGTAACTCCTCGTACCGCGGCGGTCGTTGCCGTGCACCGGTTCGGACGGCGGGCGGACATCGGGGGGTTGCACGCGCTGGGACAGCGGCAGGGTCTGCTGGTGCTGGAGCAGGGCGAATCCGAGGCGCCGTACGACGAGATAGCTCAGCGCCGGCAGCGGGCCGCCTACCTCGACGCCAAGCTCAAGGGCGTGACGACGCCGGACGGCGGCGACGGGCACACGTATCAGCAGTACGTCGTGCGGGTGCCGGGGAACGGCCGGCCGGACCGGGACGCCTTCGCACGGGCCCTGCGGGCCAGGGGAGTTGAGTGCCGGGTGCCGGTCAAGACGCCCGTGCACCGGCTGCCGGAGTTCCGGCAGTGCGTGTCGCTGCCCGAGACCGAGCTGGCCGCCGACGAGACGCTCGCGCTGCCCGTGGACGCCGCACTCACCAAGCGGGAGATGCAGCGCATCGTCTCCGCGTGCAACGCGCTCGGCGGACTGCTGCAGCCCGCCTTCTGATCGGAGCCCGAACGAATTTGGGAAGTCGGGCCAGTTCGGGGTACAGTTTCTTCGTCGCCGCGAGGGAAACCTCGAAAACGACAGGCCCCTATAGCTCAGTCGGCAGAGCGTCTCCATGGTAAGGAGAAGGTCAACGGTTCGATTCCGTTTGGGGGCTCCAGCAAAAAGGCCCCACCCCCTCGGGTGGGGCCTTTTTCGTGCTTTCACACCTCCTGGTGGATTCCCGGCACCCGCATCGCCAGAATCGCCATGTCGTCCGACGGGGCGTCGGACGCGAAGCGCTCCACCGCGCGCATGATGCGAGCCGCGACCGCGCCGGCCGTCAGGCCCGTGCAGGTGGTGAGAACGTCGGCGAGGCCGTCGTCGCCCAGCATGCGGGTGCCCTCACGGCGTTCGGTGACCCCGTCCGTGACACAGAGCAGCACATCGCCCGGGTCCAGGGTGACCGTCTCCTCGTACAGCTCCAGGTCCTCGATGACGCCCAGCAGCGGCTGGGGTTCGGCGGCCGTGACCACCGTGCCGTCCTGGCGCAGGCGCAGCGGGAGCGGGTGGCCGGCGCAGACCACCTTCAGTTCGGCGCTGCCGTCCTCCTGCGGGCGCATCTCACCGTAGAGGAGGGTCAGGAAGCGGCTGCGGTCGCCCTCGTCCAGGATCGCGGAGTTGAGGCGCTCCAGGACCGCGGGGCCGGAGAGGCCTTCGCGGGCCAGCAGGCGCAGGGCGTGCCGGGCGAGGCCGGTGACCGCCGCCGCGTTGGGGCCCGTACCGCAGACGTCGCCGATGGCGAAGCCGTAGGCGCCGTTGCCGATCGGGAAGAGGTCGTAGAAGTCGCCGCCGACCTCGTTGCCCTCGCCGGCCGCGCGGTAGATGACCTCGACCTCGACGCCGTCGATGTGCGGGGTGCCGGGCGGCAGGAGGCTGCGCTGGAGGGCCTGGCTGATGGCCGTGCGCTCCGAGTAGAGGCGGGCGTTGTCCAGGGCGAGCGCGGCCCGGCGGGAGAGGTCCTCGGCCAGTTCCAGGATCTCCTGGCGGAAGTGCTCGTCGGTGGGCTTGCCGAGGACGAGCATGCCGATGACGCGGTTGCGGGCGACGAGCGGCAGGACGACCGTCTCGCCGCCGACCGCGGAGGCGGTGGCGAGGGTCGGGCCGATCGCCGAGGAGACCCGGTGCGTGGGGCCACCGGACAGGCCGAGGGTGCGCATGGAGGTGCGCAGGGCCGCCTGGTGCGCCACCTCGGCGGGGATGGTCCACACGCGGGCGCCGGGGGTGGGTACCGGGTCCGGCGGGGCGATCTTCGACAGCAGCGATTTGATGCCGTCGATGAGTTCCTCGTCCTCGTGCAGGACGTACGACAGATACGGGTCCGAGGCCTGGTCGGCGATCGTGTAGACGGCGCACCAGGTGGCCAGGGTCGGGACCGTCATCTGGGCCATCAGGGCCAGGGTCTGGTCGCGGTCGAGCGTGCCGGCCAGCAGGTCGGAGGCCTCGACCAGGAAGCTGAGGGAGCCGCGGCGCAGGCGTTCCAGTTCGCCGAGGCGGGCCGACTCGACGGCCAGGGCGATGCGGTCGGCGGCGAACTGCAGGCGCAGCGCCTCCTCGTTGGAGTATCTGCCGGGTGCCTCGGCCGCGACGCCGAGGGAGCCCGTGAGGCGGCCCTCGACCTTCAGCGGGACCGTGACGACCGAGCGCATGCCGGTGCCGGACAGGAGGGGTACGGCGCCGGGTACGGCCGTGAGGTCGTCGTGGACGGCGGGCATGCGCGCGGAGCCGTAGCGTCCGGGGCCCGCTTCGACGGGCACGCGCGCGAAGCGCTGGCGGGCGGAGGGCAGTCCGGTGGAGGCGCGGACCTCCAGCTCGGTCTCGTCGTCGGTGGCGAGCAGCAGGAAGGCGGAGTCGCCGTCGAGCATGTCGCGCGCGCGTTCCACCGTGCGCTGCAGGAGGCCGTCGAGGTCGTCCGGGGCGGGGGAGCCGATGAACACCTCGAAGGGGTCGGCGCTCTGGCCGTCGGCGGACTGGCTCTGGTCGGCCGGGACGCGCGGCGGTGTCTGGAGGACGGCCCGCTCGTGGTCCCGTACCAGGAGGCAGACGGTGGAGGGCTCGCCGCCGGTGTCGCGGACCCTGAGATGGGAGGCGTAGACCGGGGCCACCCGGCCGTCGGCGCCGCGGATGCCGTAGCTGCCCTCCCAGCGGGAGAGCTGGAGGGCCTCGGCGACGCCGGTGCTGGTGCCGGGGGTGTGCGGCCAGGCCGCGAGTTCGGTGAGGGGCTTGCCGATGACCTCGGCCGCCGAGTATCCGAAGAGTTCCTCGGCGTCCTCGTTCCAGGCGGTGACGGTGCCCTTGCGGTCGACCTGGAGGACGGCGACGCGGACCCGGCCGTCGGCGAGCGGGAGGAGCTCGGCGGGCAGGGACGGGCCGGCGGTGCGGGTGCCGACCGGGCGCTGGGGGAGGTCCAGCTGGAACCAGACGTTCTTGTGGGTCGGGGTGTAGTCCACGCCCCAGCGGGCGGCGAGGGCCGCGCACAGCTGGAGGCCGCGGCCGCCCTCGCGGTCGGGGCTGCCCATGGTCGAGGCGGCGCTCTGGAGAGGGACCTCGCGCTCGGGGTAGCGGTCGGAGACCTCGATGCGCACGCCCTCCTCGGTGCGCAGACAGAGCACGTCCGCGTGTGTGCCGGCGTGGACGACGGCGTTGGTCACCAGTTCGCTGGTGAGGACGACGGCGTCATCGACGATGTCGGCGAAACCCCAGCCCTGGAGGGTGTCGCGGACGAAGGACCGGGCGGTCGCGACCGATCGCCCGACGGGCTCGAAGGTGGCGGCCGCGCGCGCGGTGATCACAGAACTCCTCGGCCGGTTGTCGACGTGCAGGGCGGCGGGGCCGGCCGGCTCGCTTCGCTGCCGGGGCAGCAGCTCGCCGGTCGGCTGTGGCTCCGGGGGCTGTCCCCCGGGGATGACTCCGGTGGTCATGGTCTCTGCGGCCGCCCCTCCGATGCCCGCTCGTGCTCGTGCCACCGCCCAGGCCGGACGGACCGGTGCGGCTGGACAGCCGCATGCAAGGTTACTTACCTTCGCGGTCCGAACGGATGCCGGTTGCCGGTGTTCACCCCCCACGGTGTGCGGGCGATGTGCGAAGCTGCCGAACTGTTATGGCCTGGTTCGGACTGGGTGAAACACTGGGCAAGCTTCTGATGAAGGTCGGGCCGGGCTGCGTGCGTTCCGTGTACGGCGGGCAGCAGCCTCTGGTGTGGCCGGATCTCGTCTGGCAGAAATACGCAGTGGTAACAGGTACGCGGAAGTATCCGGTATGCCGATGACCGGCACGCCGGTGGCCGAAGCGGCCGAGCACGGAGCAGAGCAGTAGGCGGTCTACCCCTCCGGGAGGGACACAGTGGAGTCTGGCGCGGCGACGCGTGGCACGAAGACGCGCGCGAAAGGCGGACCGTCCCTGGGCAGGACCGGCGGCACCACCGCCGTGGACACGGCTGCCCTGAACCGGCTGCTGGCGGCTCTCGTCTCGATGCGTGACGGAAACTTCCGTAAGCGGCTCACCGTCTCCGGGGACGGTGTGATGTCGGAGATCGCGGCGGTCTTCAACGAGGTCGCCGACCGGAACCTGCATCTGACCGGTGAGCTGTCCCGGGTACGGCGCATGGTGGGGCGTGAGGGAAAACTCACGGAACGGCTGGAGACGGGGGCCTGCGAGGGCTCCTGGGCGTCCGCCATCGACGCCTCCAACGCGCTGGTGGACGACCTCGTCTGGCCGGTGTCGGAGGTCAGCCGGGTGCTGACGGCGGTCGCCGAGGGCGATCTGTCGCCCCGGATGGAGCTGCGTACGCAGGCGCAGGACGCCGGCGCCGGGCATCCGCTGCGGGGTGAGTTCCTGAAGGTCGGCCGTACAGTCAACAACCTGGTGGACCAGCTGTCGACGTTCACCGACGAGGTCACGCGCGTGGCCAGCGAGGTCGGGACCGAGGGCAAGCTGGGCGGGCAGGCCCAGGTGCGCGGGATGTCGGGTTCGTGGAAGGACCTGACGGAGTCCGTCAACACGATGGCGGACCGGCTGACCGCGCAGGTGCGGGACATCGCGCTGGTGACCACGGCGGTCGCCAAGGGTGACCTGTCACGCAAGGTGACCGTGCATGTCGCGGGCGAGATGCTGGAGCTGAAGAACACCGTCAACACGATGGTGGACCAGCTGTCGGCGTTCTCCTCCGAGGTCACGCGGGTGGCCCGGGAGGTGGGCACCGAGGGCATCCTGGGCGGCCGGGCGCAGGTGCCCGAGGTGGCCGGTGTGTGGAAGGAGCTGACCGACTCCGTCAACACGATGGCGGGCAACCTGACCGCGCAGGTGCGTGGGATCTCGCAGGTCACGACCGCTGTGGCGAACGGTGATCTGTCGCAGAAGGTGACTGTTCCGGCACGTGGCGAGGTTGCTCAGCTGGCTGAGACGATCAACCAGATGACCGAGACGCTTCGGATCTTCGCGGACGAGGTCACGCGCGTGGCGAACGAGGTCGGCGCGGAGGGGCGGCTCGGCGGTCAGGCGAATGTGCCGGGCGCGGCTGGTACCTGGAAGGACCTGACCGACTCGGTCAACACGGTCTTCCGGAACCTGACCACGCAGGTGCGGGACATCGCCGCCGTGACGACGGCCGTGGCCAGCGGTGATCTGTCGCAGAAGGTCACGGTGGACGTCGCCGGCGAGATGCTGGAGCTGAAGAACACCGTCAACGGGATGGTGGACCAGCTGTCGGCGTTCGGTGCCGAGGTGACCCGGGTGGCCCGGGAGGTCGGTGTCGAGGGTGAGCTCGGCGGTCAGGCGCAGGTGCCGGGCGCGGCCGGTGCCTGGAAAGACTTGACCGACTCCGTCAACACTGCATTCCGCAACCTCACCGGGCAGGTGCGCAATATCGCCCAGGTGACCACGGCGGTGGCCAACGGCGACCTGTCGCAGAAGGTCACCGTCGACGTCTCCGGCGAGATGCTCCAGCTGAAGAACACCGTGAACACGATGGTGGACCAGCTGTCGAGCTTCGCCGACCAGGTCACGCGGATGGCCCGGGACGTGGGTACGGAGGGCCGCCTCGGCGGTCAGGCCCGGGTGGACGGCGTGTCGGGCACCTGGAAGGAGTTGACGGACTCCGTCAACTTCATGGCCGGCAACCTGACGTCCCAGGTGCGCAACATCGCCCAGGTGACCACGGCGGTGGCCAACGGCGACCTGTCGCAGAAGATCGACGTCGACGCGCGCGGCGAGATTCTTGAGCTGAAGAACACGATCAACACGATGGTTGATCAACTGTCCGCCTTCGCCGATCAGGTGACCCGGGTCGCGCGCGACGTGGGTACCGAGGGGCGCCTGGGCGGTCAGGCGCAGGTGCCGGGTGTCGCCGGTGTGTGGCGGGACCTGACGGACTCCGTGAACGGCATGGCGGGCAACCTCACCGCCCAGGTGCGCAACATCGCGCAGGTCGCCACCGCCGTGGCCCGCGGTGACCTCTCCCAGAAGATCACCGTGGACGCGCGCGGGGAGATCCTGGAGCTGAAGAACACCCTGAACACGATGGTGGACCAGCTGTCGTCGTTCGCCCAGGAGGTCACCCGGGTGGCCCGTGAGGTGGGTACGGAGGGCATCCTGGGCGGCCAGGCCGAGGTGCAGGGTGTCTCCGGCACCTGGAAGGACCTCACGCAGTCCGTGAACTTCATGGCGAACAACCTGACGATCCAGGTGCGCAACATCGCCGAGGTCACGACGGCGGTGGCTAAGGGCGACCTGTCCAAGAAGATCACTGTTGATGCCAAGGGCGAGATTCTTGAGCTGGTCACGACGGTCAACACCATGGTTGATCAACTGTCCAGTTTCGCCGAGCAGGTGACCAGGGTGGCCCGCGAGGTGGGCACCGAGGGCATCCTGGGCGGCCAGGCGCACGTGCAGGGTGTCACCGGTATCTGGAAGGACCTGAGCAACAACGTCAACCTGATGGCCAACAACCTGACCATGCAGGTGCGCAACATCTCCCAGGTGGCCTCGGCCGTGGCCAACGGTGACCTGACGCGGCAGGTGACGATCGAGGCGCGCGGTGAGGTCGCGCAGCTCGCCGACACCATCAACACCATGGTGAAGACGCTGAGTTCGTTCGCCGACCAGGTCACCAAGGTGGCCCGTGAGGTGGGCACGGACGGCATCCTGGGCGGCCAGGCGCACGTTCCCGGTGTGGCCGGCACCTGGAAGGACCTGACCGAGTCCGTGAACCAGATGGCGTCCAACCTGACCGGTCAGGTGCGCAACATCGCCATGGTCACCACGGCCATCGCCAAGGGTGACTTGACCAAGAAGATCGACATTGACGCCCGCGGTGAGATCCTTGAGCTGAAGACGACGATCAACACGATGGTTGATCAGCTGTCGAGCTTTGCCGAGGAGGTCACGCGCGTCGCGCGCGAGGTGGGCACCGAGGGGCAGCTCGGCGGCCAGGCACGCGTGCGTGACGTCGACGGCACCTGGCGGGACCTGACCGAGTCGGTGAACGAGATGGCCGGGAACCTGACCCGGCAGGTGCGTGCCATCGCGCGCGTGGCGACCGCGGTGACCCGTGGCGACCTGAACCTGAAGATCGACGTGGACGCGTCCGGCGAGATCCAGGAACTGCAGGACTACATCAACAAGATGATCGCCAACCTGCGCGACACCACGATCGCCAACAAGGAGCAGGACTGGCTCAAGGGCAACCTGGCCCGCATCTCCGCCCTCATGCAGGGCCGCCGGGACCTGGAGGACGTGGCCTCGCTGATCATGAGCGAGCTGACGCCGGTGGTGTCCGCGCAGCACGGCGCGTTCTTCCTGGCGATGCCGCTGGTCGAGGGTAAGGCCGTGGGCAACGGCGAGGACAACTACGAGCTGCGGATGCTGGGCTCGTACGGCTACTCGATGGGCTCCATGCCGACGTCGTTCCGGCCCGGTGAGGCGCTGGTCGGCACGGCCGCGGAGGAGAAGCGGACGATCCTGGTCTCGGACGCGCCCAGCGGCTATCTGAAGATCTCCTCCGGGCTCGGCGAGGCCCCGCCCGCGCAGGTGATCGTGCTGCCGGTGCTGTTCGAGGGCAAGGTGCTCGGCGTGATCGAGCTGGCTTCCTTCACGCCGTTCACGCAGATCCAGAAGGACTTCCTCAATCAGATCGCCGAGATGATCGCGACCAGCGTCAACACCATCTCGGTCAACACCAAGACCGAGCTGCTCCTGAAGCAGTCGCAGGAGCTGACCGAGCAACTGCGCGAGCGGTCGGCCGAGTTGGAGAACCGGCAGAAGGCGCTGCAGGCCTCCAACGCCGAACTGGAGGAGAAGGCCGAGCTGCTGGCCCGGCAGAACCGCGACATCGAGGTGAAGAACACCGAGATCGAGGAGGCCCGGCAGGTCCTGGAGGAGCGCGCCGAGCAGCTCGCGGTGTCGATGCGCTACAAGAGCGAGTTCCTCGCCAACATGTCGCACGAGCTGCGCACCCCGCTCAACTCGCTGCTGATCCTGGCCAAGCTGCTCGCCGACAACGCCGAGGGCAACCTCTCGCCGAAGCAGGTCGAGTTCGCCGAGACCATCCACGGCGCCGGTTCCGACCTGCTCCAGCTGATCAACGACATCCTGGACCTGTCGAAGGTCGAGGCGGGCAAGATGGACGTCTCGCCGACGCGGATCGCGCTCGTCCAGCTCGTGGACTACGTGGAGGCCACCTTCCGCCCGCTGACCGCGGAGAAGGGCCTGGACCTGTCGGTGCGGGTCTCGCCGGAGCTGCCCGCGACCCTGCACACCGACGAGCAGCGGCTGCTGCAGGTGCTGCGCAACCTGCTGTCGAACGCGGTGAAGTTCACCGACTCGGGGTCGGTGGAGCTGGTGATCCGGCCGGCCGGAGCGGATGTCCCGGTGGGCATCCGTGAGCAGTTGCTGGAGGCCGGCTCGCTGACCGATCCGGACGGGCCGCTGATCGCGTTCTCGGTGACGGACACGGGCATCGGCATCGCGGCCAGCAAGATGCGGGTGATCTTCGAGGCGTTCAAGCAGGCGGACGGCACGACCAGCCGCAAGTACGGCGGCACCGGCCTGGGCCTGTCGATCTCCCGGGAGATCGCGCAGCTGCTCGGCGGTGAGATCCACGCGCAGAGCGAGCCGGGCCGCGGCTCGACGTTCACGCTGTACCTGCCGCTGCACCCGAGCGAACTGCCGCCGCAGGGCTACCAGCAGTCCGTGCCCCCGCTGGGGGCGGGCGAGCTGCTCGCCTCCGAGTCCGGGCAGTCCTCGGAGCTGTCCGCGGTGGAGATCGAGATGCCGGCCGAGGTGAAGTCGTACCGGGAGACGCAGAACGGTCCCGCGGCGCTCTTCCGGCGCCGGCGCCGCGGTCTGCCGCAGGGCGAGCCACGGCCGGAGCAGTGGGCGGTGCCCGAGCAGGAGGGCGCGCCGCACCCCGCGCGCGCGGTGCGCTTCGGCGGCGAGAAGGTGCTGATCGTCGACGACGACATCCGCAATGTGTTCGCGCTGACCAGCGTGCTGGAGCAGCACGGCCTGTCGGTGCTGTACGCAGAGAACGGCCGCGAGGGCATCGAGGTGCTGGAGCAGCACGACGACGTGGCGGTCGTGCTGATGGACATCATGATGCCGGAGATGGACGGGTACGCGACGACCACGGCGATCCGCAGGATGCCGCAGTTCGCCGGGCTGCCGATCATCGCGCTGACGGCGAAGGCGATGAAGGGCGACCGGGAGAAGGCGATCGAGTCGGGCGCCTCGGACTATGTGACCAAACCGGTCGACCCGGACCATCTGCTGGCCGTGATGCAGCAGTGGATGGCCGGCCGGTGACGGCGGCGGTCCGCCGGGATGTGAACACTCGGGGAATCTCCGGCGGGCGTCGGGAGTTGCCTGTGTGAGGTGGCTGCGAACGTACAACTCAAGGGGTGCTGCGCACGTATGGGAATGTGGGATTCCGGGAACCATCCGGTCTCCCGCCGCGTTTCCGCTATGTGCACAGTGACATCGCGGTGACAGGGTGTGGCGACGGGCGGGGTGCGGCTACGATGACCGGCACAAGGACGGGCGGCGAAAGGGAGTCGTCCCCTGGGGCGGCGCCCGGTGTACCGCCGGGGCGAGGAGGGCGGGCCATGGTGCAGAAGGCCAAGATCCTCCTGGTCGATGACCGGCCGGAGAATCTGCTGGCGCTGGAGGCGATCCTCTCGGCGCTCGATCAGACGCTGGTGCGGGCATCGTCCGGGGAGGAAGCGCTCAAGGCACTGCTCACGGACGATTTCGCGGTCATTCTGCTGGACGTCCAGATGCCGGGCATGGACGGTTTCGAGACCGCCGCGCATATCAAGCGGCGCGAGCGGACCCGGGACATCCCGATCATCTTCCTCACGGCGATCAACCATGGCCCGCACCACACCTTCCGGGGCTACGCGGCGGGCGCGGTGGACTACATCTCCAAGCCGTTCGACCCGTGGGTGCTGCGCGCGAAGGTCTCGGTCTTCGTCGAGCTGTACATGAAGAACTGCCAGCTGCGCGAGCAGGCGGCGCTGCTGCGGCTGCAGTTGGAGGGCGGCGCCAAGGGTGCGGTCGGTGGCAAGGAGTCGGCCGGGCTGCTCGCCGAGCTGTCCGCGCGGCTCGCGGCCGTCGAGGAGCAGGCCGAGGCACTGTCCAAGCAGCTGGACGACGACTCGGCAGATGCGGCCGCGGTGGCCACGGCGGCCCATCTGGAGCGCAAACTCACCGGGCTGCGGCGCGCGCTGGACGCCCTGGAGCCGGGCGCCGGTCCGGGCGGTTCGACGGTGCCGGCGCAGAACTGACGTACTCCCGTCCGGCGATTGGCCATGAGCGTGCGTCAGTTCCGGATCCCCGCAAGGGCGACACGAACGGGTGAAGCTGTGGGCACACGTGTCCGCTGTCGTCTCCCCCGGTAACCTCACACCCATGGCCTCACGTCCCTCCGCAGCCAAGAAGCAGCCCGCGAAGAAGGCGGCCGCTCCCGCGAAGGCTCCGGCGAGGAAGGCCGCAGCGAAGAGGCCCCCGGCCAAGAAGGCGCCCGCCAAGAGGGCCCCGGCGAAGAAGGCGGCTCCGCCGAAGCCGGCGCCCAGCCCCACCGGGGGCGTGTACCGGCTCGTGCGCGCCCTCTGGCTGGGCCTCGCGCACGCCGTCGGCGCCGTCTTCCGCGGCATAGGGCAGGGTGCGAAGAACCTGGACCCGGCCCACCGCAAGGACGGCATCGCGCTGCTGCTGTTCGGCATCGCGCTGATCGTCGCCGCCGGCACCTGGGCCGACCTGAAGGGCCCGGTTGGCGACCTCGTGGAGATCCTCGTCACGGGCGCCTTCGGCCGGCTCGACCTGCTGGTGCCGATACTGCTCGCGGCGATCGCCGTACGGTTCATCCGGCACCCGGAGCAGCCGGAGGCCAACGGACGGATCGTGATCGGTCTGTCCGCCCTCGTCATCGGCGTGCTCGGACAGGTCCACATCGCCTGCGGCTCGCCCGCGCGCAGCGACGGCATGCAGGCCATAAGGGACGCCGGCGGCCTCATCGGCTGGGCGGCGGCGACCCCGCTGACGTACACCATGACCGATGTGCTCGCCGTACCCCTGCTGGTGCTGCTGACGATCTTCGGGCTGCTCGTGGTGACCGCCACTCCGGTCAACGCCATCCCGCAGCGGCTGCGGGCGCTCGGCGTGCGCCTGGGGGTGCTGCACGACCACGAGGCCGAGGAGTACACCGAGGACGACGAGCGCTACGACGAGCAGTGGCGCGAGGCGCTGCCCGCGCGCCCCCGAAGGCGCTCGGGCGCCCCTCAGGCGTACGACCCCGACAGCGCCGAGGAAGAGGCCCTCTCGCGGCGCCGTGGCCGTCCCAGGCGCTCCGCGGTGCCCCAGCCGGATCCGCACCGTCAGATGGACGCCGTGGACGTCGCCGCGGCCGCCGCTGCGGCGCTCGACGGCGCCGTGCTGCACGGCATGCCGCCCTCCCCGCTGGTCGCCGACCTCACGCAGGGCGTCAGCATCGGGGGACGCGAAGAGACCACCCCGGTGCCCACACCGACGCCCACGCCCGAGCCCGCGCCGGTTCCCGAGCCCGCGCCGGCTCCCGCGCCCTCGCCGGTGCCGGCCGCGCGCCCCAAGCAGGAGCAGCTCAAGCCCGGGATCGTCCCCGACCTGACCAAGAAAGCCCCCGACGAGCCCCGGGACCTGCCCCCGCGCGCGGAGCAGCTCCAGCTCTCCGGAGACATCACGTACGCGCTGCCGTCGCTGGACCTCCTCACCCGTGGCGGCCCCGGCAAGGCACGCAGCGAGGCCAACGACGCCGTCGTCGCCTCGCTCACCCAGGTCTTCACCGAGTTCAAGGTCGACGCGGCCGTCACCGGCTTCACCCGCGGCCCGACGGTCACCCGCTACGAGGTCGAGCTCGGCCCCGCCGTGAAGGTCGAGCGGATCACCGCGCTGACCAAGAACATCGCGTACGCGGTCGCCAGCCCGGACGTGCGGATCATCAGCCCCATCCCCGGCAAGTCCGCGGTCGGCATCGAGATCCCGAACACCGACCGGGAGATGGTCAACCTCGGCGACGTGCTGCGGCTCGCGGAGTCCGCCGAGGACGACGATCCGATGCTGGTCGCCTTCGGCAAGGACGTCGAGGGCGGGTACGTCATGCACTCGCTGGCGAAGATGCCGCACATGCTGGTCGCCGGCGCCACCGGCTCCGGTAAGTCGTCCTGCATCAACTGCCTGATCACCTCGGTCATGATGCGGGCGACCCCGGAGGACGTCCGGATGATCCTGGTCGACCCCAAGCGCGTCGAGCTGACCGCGTACGAGGGCATCCCGCACCTGATCACGCCGATCATCACCAACCCCAAGCGGGCCGCCGAGGCGCTGCAGTGGGTCGTGCGTGAGATGGACCTGCGCTACGACGACCTGGCCGCGTTCGGGTTCCGGCACATCGACGACTTCAACCAGGCCATCCGTGACGGCAAGGTGAAGCTGCCCGAGGGCAGCGAGCGCGAGCTCCAGCCGTACCCGTACCTGCTGGTGATCGTGGACGAGCTGGCCGACCTGATGATGGTCGCGCCGCGTGACGTCGAGGACGCGATCGTGCGCATCACGCAGCTCGCGCGCGCGGCCGGCATCCACCTGGTCCTCGCCACCCAGCGGCCGTCGGTCGACGTGGTCACCGGTCTGATCAAGGCCAACGTGCCCTCTCGGCTGGCCTTCGCCACCTCCTCGCTGGCCGACTCCCGGGTCATCCTCGACCAGCCCGGCGCCGAGAAGCTGATCGGCAAGGGCGACGGCCTGTTCCTGCCGATGGGGGCGAACAAGCCGACCCGCATGCAGGGCGCGTTCGTGACCGAGGCCGAGGTCGCGGTCGTCGTCCAGCACTGCAAGGACCAGATGGCGCCGGTCTTCCGGGACGACGTCACGGTGGGCACCAAGCAGAAGAAGGAGATCGACGAGGACATCGGCGACGACCTCGACCTGCTGTGCCAGGCGGCCGAGCTGGTCGTCTCCACGCAGTTCGGGTCGACCTCCATGCTCCAGCGCAAGCTGCGCGTGGGCTTCGCCAAGGCCGGGCGGCTCATGGACCTCATGGAGTCCCGGGGCGTCGTGGGGCCCAGCGAGGGCTCCAAGGCACGTGACGTTCTTGTGAAGCCTGACGAGCTGGACGGCGTGCTGGCGGTGATCCGCGGGGAGTCTGACGGGTAGGTAGTGCGAAGGGCCGTCCGGCGGACACGGGTTACGCCGGGTGGCCGGATCGTCGTGACCCACCCGTTAGAGATCGGCGGGCAACCGTTTCCCTTTGTGGTACGTCAAGTTGAGCGAGAGGACGGGCAGGCGTCCCACCATGGGACATCTGCCTGTCCGGCCGTCGGGACGACCGGCCATTCCGATGGCGTAAAGGTCCGACCGCCCGGTTGCCCCACCCTTTCGTACCCCCCCTAGACTGAGCTTCCAGCACAGGTGGCTACACGCTCGAAAGGCGCCCCCGTGTCCATCGGCAACTCCCCTGAAGACGAGCGTCCGTTCCCAGACGAGTCCCAGGAACCCCGTGTCTCCGTGGGCCGCGCCCTGCAGCAGGCGCGGATCGCGGCCGGGCTCACCGTGGACGACGTCAGCAGTGCCACTCGTGTCCGTATCGCCATCGTGCACGCCATCGAGGCGGACGACTTCGCCCCCTGCGGCGGCGACGTGTACGCGCGCGGGCACATCCGCACGCTGGCCAAGGCCGTCCACCTCGACTCCGCGCCCCTGATCGCCCAGTACGACGCCGAGCACGGCGGGCGACCCGCGCCCACTCCGGCGGCCCCGCTGTTCGAGGCGGAGCGGATCCGCCCGGAGCGGCGCGGGCCGA
The DNA here is from genome assembly GCF_020181035.1 of Streptomyces sp. CoH27. GTDB lineage: Bacteria > Actinomycetota > Actinomycetes > Streptomycetales > Streptomycetaceae > Streptomyces > Streptomyces camelliae. The sequence continues at coordinate 181,484 of NZ_JAIQYY010000022.1, read as the reverse complement.
ACTGGACGGCGGCCATGGTCGCCGCGATCGTCGTCGTGATCGGCTTCGTCGGCTTCACCGCCCTCAAGGGCGGCGACGGCGGAAGCTCCAAGACGCAGGTCGCCGAGGGAGCCACGTCCTCCACCACCAAGCCCGCCTCGCCCACGCCGACGAAGGCCAAGCCCGCCGCGCCGACCGGCGCGCCCTCCGACAGCGCCATCGCCGCGGCCCCGCAGGACAAAGTGACCGTGCAGGTCAGCGCGCCGAACGGACGCAGCTGGATCTCGGCCAAGGACCACAACGGCCGGATGCTCTTCGACGGGCTGCTGAAGAAGGGCGAGTCCAAGACCTTCCAGGACAGCTCCAAGATCAACCTGATCCTCGGCGACGCCGGCGCGATCGAGCTGTACGTCAACGGCAAGAAGATCGACGACAACTTCCAGCCGGGCGCTGTGGAGCGCCTGACGTACACGAAGGGTGATCCGGTGGCCGGGTGAGCGGGGCCCTTCGGGAGAGCGGATGTGACGGGGCTGGCCAAGATCGGCAGGGTCTGCCCGGCGGACCGGGCCGGCCGGAGATGACGGTGCCTCCTGGCCTGCCTGAGCGAGGGCTGGTGCGTGCAGCTGCACGGCGGAGGAGGCCGTGACATCAGCCGCTGCCGCGGCGGGCGACGCGCGGGGGTCCTCCCGGCGCGAGCCCCGTTCGAGCGTGGGGGAGCCGGCGACTGACGACAACGCCGCTGGGGGTGCCCCCTCTGGGGGAGTGCGTGCGGGCCTTCGCGACTCCGGCATGATCCGCCGGGGAGGCCCTGACCCCGTCGACGTGGGCTGTCAGTGAGACAAAGTAGTCTTGAGCCCATGCCTGAACGCCGTACCGTCGCACTCGTCACTCTCGGCTGCGCCCGCAACGAGGTGGACTCGGAGGAGCTCGCAGGCCGTTTGGAGGCGGACGGCTGGCAGCTCGTCGAGGACGCCGCGGACGCCGACGTCGCCGTGGTCAACACCTGTGGCTTCGTCGAGGCCGCGAAGAAGGACTCCGTCGACGCCCTCCTGGAGGCCAACGACCTCAAGGACCATGGCAGAACCCAGGCCGTCGTGGCGGTGGGCTGCATGGCCGAGCGGTACGGCAAGGAACTCGCCGAGGCCCTGCCCGAGGCCGACGGCGTGCTCGGCTTCGACGACTACGCGGACATCTCCGACCGCCTGCAGACCATCCTGTCCGGCGGCATCCACGCATCCCACACCCCGCGCGACCGCCGCAAGCTGCTGCCGATCAGCCCGGCCGAGCGCCAGGAATCGGCCGCCGCCGTCGCGCTGCCCGGCCACGGCCCGGCCGACCTCCCGGAGGGCGTCGCGCCCGCCTCCGGCCCGCGCGCCCCCCTGCGCCGCCGGCTGGACGGCTCCCCGGTCGCCTCGGTCAAGCTCGCCTCCGGCTGCGACCGCCGCTGCTCCTTCTGCGCCATCCCCTCCTTCCGCGGCTCCTTCATCTCGCGGCGTCCCAGCGATGTCCTGAACGAGACGCGGTGGCTGGCGGAACAGGGCGTGAAGGAGATCATGCTGGTCTCCGAGAACAACACCTCCTACGGCAAGGACCTGGGCGACATCCGCCTGCTGGAGTCCCTGCTGCCGGAGCTCGCCGAGGTCGACGGCATCGAGCGGGTGCGGGTGAGCTATCTGCAGCCGGCCGAGATGCGCCCGGGGCTCATCGACGTCCTGACCTCGACCCCCAAGGTCGTTCCGTACTTCGACCTGTCCTTCCAGCACTCCGCGCCCGCCGTGCTGCGTGCCATGCGCCGCTTCGGCGACACGGACCGCTTCCTGGAGCTGCTCGACACGATCCGCTCCAAGGCCCCCGAGGCCGGCGTGCGGTCGAACTTCATCGTCGGCTTCCCCGGCGAGAGCGAGGCCGACCTGGCGGAGCTGGAGCGCTTCCTGACCGGCGCCCGCCTGGACGCCATCGGTGTCTTCGGCTACTCCGACGAGGAGGGCACGGAGGCGGCGACGTACGGCGACAAGCTGGACGAGGACGTCGTCGCCGAGCGGCTCGCGCACATCTCCCGGCTCACCGAGGAGCTCGTCTCGCAGCGCGCCGAGGAGCGCGTCGGCGAGACCGTGCGCGTCCTGGTCGAGTCCGTCGACGAAGAAGAGGGCGTGTACGGCCGCGCCGCGCACCAGGCGCCCGAGACCGACGGCCAGGTCCTGCTCACGAGCGGCGAAGGCCTGAGCGTCGGACGTATGGTCGAGGCGAAGGTGGTCGGTACGGAAGGTGTCGACCTGGTGGCCGAGCCGCTGGCCGGCTCGCTCGCGTGTAGTGAGGAGGCGGGCAGATGACCGGAGTCCCGGCATCCGCCGCGGGCGGCTCCTCCGGCGCACAGGGCCCTCGGGGTTCCGCCGCGGCTGCCGACGGCGCCCGGTCCGAGGTCTCCGGTTCAGCTCCAGGTGCCGACAGCGGTGGCAAGCCCCCGCGCGGCGGGAAGATCACGGCTGCGGCCGTCAACCAGGCCAGCGTCTGGAACGTAGCCAATCTGCTGACCATGCTCCGGCTGGTCCTGGTGCCCGGCTTCGTGGCGCTGATGCTCGCGAACGGCGGCTATGACCCGGCCTGGCGCTCGCTGGCCTGGGCGGCCTTCGCCATCGCCATGATCACCGACCTGTTCGACGGGCATCTGGCGCGCACCTACAACCTGGTCACCGACTTCGGGAAGATCGCCGACCCCATCGCCGACAAGGCGATCATGGGGGCGGCGCTCATCTGTCTGTCCGCCCTGGGCGATCTGCCGTGGTGGGTCACCGTGGTGATCCTCGGCCGGGAACTCGGCATCACACTGCTGCGTTTTCTGGTCATTCGCTATGGCGTGATCCCCGCGAGCCGGGGCGGCAAGCTCAAGACGCTCACCCAGGGCGTGGCAGTCGGGATGTACGTCCTGGCACTGACGGGGTGGCTGGCGACTCTGCGGTTCTGGGTGATGGCCGTGGCGGTCGTCCTCACCGTCGTCACCGGTCTCGACTACGTAAGACAAGCCATTGTGCTGCGCCGCCGGGGAATCGCCGAGCGGGCGGCAGCGTTGGAGGATGAGGAAGCGTGAGTTCCACGGCCACCGAACTGGTGCGACTACTGACAGTGAGGGGCGAGACCCTCGCTGTCGCGGAGTCGCTCACCGGTGGCCTGGTGGCGGCGGAGATCACGGGAGTCCCCGGAGCGTCCAAGGTGTTCCGGGGCTCGGTCACCGCCTACGCCACGGAGCTGAAGCGCGAGCTGCTGGGCGTCGACACCGCCCTGCTGGAGCGACAGGGAGCGGTGGATCCGCAGGTCGCGGCCCAGATGGCGGCCGGGGTGCGCAAGGCCCTGGGCGCCGACTGGGGCCTCGCGACCACCGGGGTCGCCGGCCCCGACCCGCAGGACGGCAAGCCCGTCGGGACGGTGTTCGTGGCCGCCGACGGGCCGTTCACCGGCCGCCCAGGTTCTGCCGGTGGCGGAAAAGTGGAGGCTCTGCGGTTGAACGGCAGCCGTGCGGAAATTCGTATGGAGAGTGTACGGAGCGTACTCGCACTGCTCCTGGAGCGGCTTGCGGACGAACAGACCGGAAATGAGCGGGCACAGGATACGGAACGGAACGGGGGGTTTTGATGTTTGCAGCCCTGAGTGAACACGACATCGCTCCCCGCACGGCCGCGGCGCGAGGCGGTACGGTGGGGCGAGAAGGATGCGGCTACGCGGTCCGAGGAGGGAGCCACCGATGATTCTGCTCCGTCGCCTGCTGGGTGACGTGCTGCGTCGGCAGCGCCAACGCCAGGGCCGTACTCTGCGCGAAGTCTCCTCGTCCGCCCGAGTCTCACTCGGCTATCTCTCCGAGGTGGAGCGGGGGCAGAAGGAGGCTTCCTCCGAGCTGCTCGCCGCCATCTGCGACGCGCTGGACGTACGGATGTCGGAACTCATGCGAGAAGTGAGCGACGAGCTGGCGCTCGCCGAGCTGGCCCAGTCCGCCGCGGCCACCGAGCCCGTGCCCACCCCGGTCCGTCCGATGCTGGGTTCGGTGTCGGTGACCGGTGTGCCCCCGGAACGGGTGACCATCAAGGCACCCGCGGAGGCGGTGGACGTGGTCGCCGCGTGAGGTTCGCGCACGCGGCCTAGCGATCCGATACGAGTGACAGCCCCGGCCGGCTGCTCCAGGGAAACCTGGGGGAGTCCACCGGGGCTCTGTCATTGCCGGTCGGCTTGCGTCCGTTTGCCGGGTTTGTGCGGTGCGGTCATGGTGGAGGGACGTGACGGCGCCGAAGCACCGGAGGAAGCGGATGTACGTCGTGAAGAGCCCGTTGGCCGACGCGGATCTGAAGACCGTGTCCGAGGCGCTGCAGGGTGCCCTCGTCGATCTGGTGGATCTCTCGCTGGTCGCCAAGCAGATCCACTGGAACGTCGTCGGGCCCCGGTTCCGGTCCATCCACCTTCAGCTCGACGAGGTCGTCGCCTCCGCGCGCACCCACTCCGACACGGTGGCCGAGCGGGCCTCGGCCCTCGGTGTCCCACCTGACGGACGCGCGGCCACGGTGTCCTCCGGCAGCGGTATCGGCACCACTCCGGCGGGCTGGATCAAGGACGGGGACGCGGTCGGCGCGATGGTGGACGCGCTCGGCGCGGTGATCACCCGGATGCGGAAGCGGGTGGAGGCGACGGGGGCACCGGATCCGGTGTCCCAGGACATCTTCATCGGGATCACGGCGGACCTGGAGAAGCATCACTGGATGTTCCAGGCGGAGAACGCTTAGCGATCCGACCAGACATGCTCGACGTGCTGTCTCAGGTGGCTCGACCATGGCTCGACGATGTGCATCGGTGAGCCCGCGATGCGCCTCCCGCGCCGGACAGGCGGCGGTCTAGCGTCCCGCAGGAGGTGATGGCGGCCATGGTGGCGCGGACAGTGCGCTGGGCGCTCGGGCTGGGGCTCACGGTCGTGTGGTGGTGGGCCGTGCTGCGGCTCGCGCTGGGGCAGGGCCCAGGGGTGGTGGAAGGAGCCGTCGTGGCCGGTGGGTGGGGGCTGAGCGTGCTGCCCGTGCACTGTGTGCCCAAGGGGCAGGCGGCCGGGGCGCTGTCGAGGGGGCGCTGGGTGGCGGCCTGGCGGACCGGGGACGTCACCAGGGCATCGCCACACCCCCGTTCGGACGAAGTATCTGACCCGTCGTGAACGACGAGGCATCCGACGCCAGATACAGCACCGCGTGAGCGACCTCGGCCGGCTCGCCGACCCGGCCGAGCGGCGCCATCCGCGCCATCGTGCCCTCGGCGTGCGCCTGCGCCTCGCGGTCATGACGCTCGGTCATGGGAGTGCGGATCCAGCCGGGCGCGACCGCGTTGACCCGGATGCCATGCCGGCCGACCTCGGTGGCCAGCGTCTTGGTCAGCTGGACCACGGCGGCCTTCGCCGCGCCGTAGCAGAGCAGCCCCGGTCCGCCGGTGTCGACCGCGCCGGACGCCATGGTGACGATGCTGCCCCGGGTGCCCTGGGCGAGCATCAGCCGGGCCGCCTCCTGGCAGGCGTACAGCACGCCCTTGAAGTTGACGTTCAGAACCCGGTCGAGATCCTCGTCACGGGTGTCCAGCACCGGGCTGCTGTGCATGATCCCGGCGATCGCCGCGAGCACGTCCAGACGCCCGCAGGACCGTACGGCCTCGGCGAGCCCCGTCCGGTCGGTGACGTCCAGGACGTGTACGAGGGCTGTGCCGCCGCGGTCCTTGATCAGCGCGGCCGTGCCGTGCAGGCCGTCCGCGTCCCGGTCGGCGCAGTGCACCGTCGCGCCCGCCTCGGCGAGCAGGACGGCCGAGGCCCGGCCGATGCCACCGGCGGCTCCGGTGATGAACGCGGTGCGTCCGGTGAGGTCGTACGCGGTGAGGGCCATGCAGCGAACGTACGAGCGTTTCTGACGATCCGTCAATTATTGGGAAGCGTCGGCTTTCCTGCCGACGGGTTCGACGCGTGACGGGCCGTCAGACGGACTGGGGACTCGTCAGGCGGAACGGCGGGGGCGGTGGTGGGACGGTCCGGGCGCCGGTGCCGGGCCCGTCTGGCAGGTGGGGCACCAGTAGGTGGGGCGGGCCCGGGAGCCGTCGCCCTGGTCGGCCACGCGGACGGGCGTACGGCAGCGCAGGCAGGGGCGGGGTGCGCGGCCGTAGACGAACAGGTCGTGCCGGTGCAGGCCCGTGGTCTGGCGGACCGGGCGGTCGCGGTTCGTCTCCAGCAGCTTCTTGGCGAGCAGGGGCAGTTTCTCGGCGCGGTCCGCCGGCAGCGCGCCGACGGGCAGCCAGGGGGTCGCGCCGAGCAGGAAGCACAGCTCGCTCTTGTAGATGTTGCCGATCCCGGCCAGGTTGCGCTGGTCGAGCAGGGCCTCGCCGAGCGGGCGGGCGGGGTCGGCGAGGAGGTTGGCCAGGGCACGCTCGGCGTCCCAGTCCGGGCCGAGCAGGTCGGGGCCGAGATGGCCGACGACCCGCTCCTCGTCGTGCGTGCGCAGCAGCTCCAGGACCTGGAGGCGGTAACCCACGGCCGCGCGGTCGGCGGTGCCGAGGACCCCCCGGATCTGATGCGCAGGCCCGCCCCGCCAGCGCTCGCCCGTGGCGTACACCTGCCACGCCCCCTCCATCCGCAGATGGGTGTGCAGGGTCAGGTCGCCCTCGAACCGGGTCAGCAGGTGCTTGCCGCGCGGGATCGTGTTCAGCACCGTACGGCCGGTGAGGTCGACCGTCGCGTACTTCGGAACCCGGAAGTCGCTGTGGGTCAGCGCCTTGCCCGCGAGGGCCTCGTGCAGCCGCCGCGCGGCCTGCCAGACCGTGTCACCTTCGGGCATGCGTCCAGGGTCCCACGGTGGGGTGAGGCGAGGATTCCGCGCTGGGGTGGGGCGGGTGCGCGGCCGAGGTCACGCTCTCAGGCGCAGGCCGCGCGGTGTGGCCACGAAGCCCGCGGCCTCCAGAAGGGTGCCTATGGGTGAGGTCAGGGCCTGGGCACCGTTGATCCGCTCGACCGTGACCGTGCCGAGCGAACCCGCGCGGGCCGCCGCGGCCAGAGCCTCGGCCGCCGTACGGAGCCGGGGGTCCTCCGGGGCCGGGACGTCGGGGGCGGCGGGCCAGGCCAGCAGGGTCTTGCCGCCACGCTCCATGTACAGCGTCAGCTCGCCCTCCACCAGCACGACCAGCGAGCCCGCCTTGCGGCCCGGCTTGTGCCCGGCGCCGGTGGGCGACTCCGGCCAGCCGAGGGCCGCGCCGTAAGCGTTGGCGGGATCGGCCGCGGCGAGGACCACGGCACGCGGGTCGGGCACCGACGGGCCCGAACGACCGCTGCCGTAGCCCCGGCCGGCGGACGTGCCGTAGGCGGTGCCGCCGCCTCGGGGGCCGCCGTAGCCGGGGGAGGCGAAGGGGTCGGCCAGGTCACGGGGGGAGACATACTCGCCGGGGGCGGGCGGGGGGTCTTCCGGTGGCCAGGTGAAGTCGCCGTCCAGGCCGGGGTGGGCGAAACCGCCGTCCGAACCGTCGAAGGCGCCGGGGAGGGGGTGGGCGTGAGGCGCACCGTCGAAGCCGGTCGGGAACGCCGGGTCGGCGAAACCGGTGCCCGGGGTGATGAAGGCGTTCTGGTGGGCCGGGGCGGCCAGGCCCTCGCCGCGGTCGCGGACGCCCGCCACCGCGCGGAGGCGGTCCACCGCGCCGTCCATGGCGAACTGGGCCGCGCCCAGCCCCTCGACCACATAGCCGCGCCGTGCCTGGCCGCTCTCCTCGAAGGCCGACAGCACCCGGTACACCGCCGAGAAGCCGCCCTCCACGCCCTCCGCCGCGACCGCCCCGCGTGTGACCACACCGTGCCGGTCCAGCAGGGTGCGGGCCAGCGCGTGGGCGCGCACCGTGGTGTCTGGTTCGGCCCCGGGCAGCAGCGACCAGCGGCCTGCGACGGTGGGCGGGCCCGTACGGGAGGCGGAGCGGGCGGCGGCCGTCAGGGAGCCGTAACGCCCGCGCGGGACCGACCGTTTGGCGCGGTGCGCGGTCGAGCCCGCCGTACGGCCCGAGCCGAGCAGGGAGCGCATCGGGGCGAGGGTGTCGTTGGTGAGCCGGCCCGACCAGGCCAGGTCCCACAGCGCGTCGGCCAGATGAGGATCGGTGACGTCGGGGTGAGTGGTGGCCCGTACCTGGTCGGCGATCTGACGGAAAAACAGGCCGTAGCCGCCGGAGAGCGCGTCCAGGACGGACTGGTGCAGTGCGGTCAGCTCCAGGAGGTGGGGCGGCGGGAGGAGCAGGGGGGCGGCGTCCGCCAGATAGAGGGAGACCCAGCCGTCCTTGCCGGGCAGGGCGCCCGCACCGGCCCACACCACCTCACCGGCCGCGGTCAGCTCGTCGAGCATCGCGGGCGTGTAGTTCGCCACCCGGGAGGGCAGGACCAGCTTCTCCAGCGCGGAGGCGGGCACGGAGGCACCCTGCAACTGCTCTACGGCGCGCACCAGCCCGTCGATTCCGCGCAGCCCGTGGCCCTTGCCGATGTGCTGCCACTGCGGCAGGAACTGGGCGAGCGCGGCCGGCGGGACGGGCTCCAGCTCATGCCGCAGCGCGGCCAGGGAACGGCGGCGCAGGCGGCGCAGTACGGCCGCGTCGCACCACTCCTGGCCGATGCCCGCCGGATGGAACTCGCCCTGGACCACCCGGCCGCCCGCCGCGAGCCGGTGCAGCGCGCCCTCGGTGACCGCGACGCCCAGACCGAAGCGGGCCGCCGCCGTGGCCGACGTGAACGGGCCGTGCGTACGCGCATAGCGGGCGAGGAGGTCGCCGAGTGGGTCCTTGACCGGCTCGGTGAAGGCCTCGGGCACGCCGACCGGAAGCGCCGTGCCGAGCGCGTCCCGCAGCCTGCCCGCGTCCTCGATCGCCGCCCAGTGGTCGGCGCCCGCGATGCGGACCTTGATGGCCCGGCGGGCCCCGGCCAGCTCGCGCGCCCAGTGCGGATCCGCGCCCCGCGCGACCAGCTCGGCGTCGGTCAGCGGACCGAGCAGCCGCAGCACGTCGGCGACACCCTCCACGTCCTTGACTCGGCGGTCCTCGGTCAGCCACTGCAGCTCGCGCTCCAGCTCGGTCAGCACCTCGGCGTCGAGCAGCTCGCGCAGCTCGGCCTGGCCCAGCAGCTCAGCCAGCAGCCGGGAGTCCAGGGACAGCGCGGCGGCACGGCGCTCGGCGAGCGGGGAGTCACCCTCGTACAGGAACTGGGCGACGTACCCGAACAGGAGGGAGCGGGCGAAGGGGGACGGCTCCGGGGTGGTGACCTCGACCAGGCGCACCTTGCGGGACTCGATGTCGCCCATCAGCTCCACGAGTCCAGGGACGTCGAAGACGTCCTGGAGGCACTCGCGGACCGCCTCCAGGACGATCGGGAACGAGCCGAACTCGCTCGCCACTTGGAGCAGTTGGGCCGCGCGCTGGCGCTGCTGCCACAGCGGGGTGCGCTTGCCGGGGTTGCGGCGCGGCAGAAGCAACGCGCGCGCGGCGCACTCGCGGAACCGGGAGGCGAACAGGGCCGAGCCGCCCACCTGGTCAGTGACGATCTGGTCGACCTCGCCCTTGTCGAAGGCGACGTCCGCCGCGCCTACCGGCGCCTGCTCGCTGTCGTACTCCGTACCGGCCTTCATGGGCTCCTGGTCGAGCAGGTCCAGGCCCATCAGGTCGGCGTCGGGCAGGCGCAGCACGATGCCGTCGTCGGCGTGCATGACCTGCGCGTCCATGCCGTACCGCTCGGACAGGCGGGCGCCGAGGGCGAGCGCCCACGGCGCGTGGACCTGGGCGCCGAAGGGGGAGTGGACGACGACCCGCCAGTCGCCCAGCTCGTCGCGGAAGCGCTCCACGACGATCGTGCGGTCGTCCGGGACATGGCCGCAGGCCTCGCGCTGCTCGTCCAGGTACGACAGCACGTTGTCCGCCGCCCAGGCGTCCAGGCCCGCCGCCAGCAGGCGCGGCCGGGCGTCGTCCTTGGGCAGCGAGCCGACCTCGCGCAGGAACGCGCCCACCGCGCGGCCCAGTTCGAGCGGGCGGCCGAGCTGGTCGCCCTTCCAGAAGGGGAGGCGGCCGGGTACGCCGGGTGCGGGGGAGACCAGGACGCGGTCGCGCGTGATGTCCTCGATGCGCCAGGAGCTGGTGCCCAGGGTGAAGACGTCGCCCACCCGGGACTCGTACACCATCTCCTCGTCCAGTTCGCCGACCCGGCCGCCGCCCTTCTTGGGATCGGAACCGGCGAGGAAGACCCCGAACAGACCCCGGTCGGGGATCGTGCCGCCGGAGGTGACGGCGAGGCGCTGGGCGCCTGGACGGCCGGTGATCTCGCCGGTCACGCGGTCCCACACCACGCGCGGGCGCAGCTCCGCGAACGCGTCGGACGGATAGCGGCCCGCGAGCATGTCGAGGACCGCCGTGAACGCCGACTCCGGCAGCGACGCGAAGGGTGCCGCGCGGCGGGCCAGGGCGAGCAGGTCGTCGAACTGCCAGGTGTCCAGCGCCGTCATCGCGACCAGCTGCTGGGCGAGCACGTCCAGTGGGTTCGCGGGGACCCTCAGGGACTCGATCGAGCCTGTGCGCATCCGCTCGGTGACCACGGCGGCCTGGACGAGGTCGCCGCGGTACTTGGGGAAGACGACACCGGTGGATACGGCGCCCACCTGGTGTCCCGCGCGGCCGACGCGCTGGAGGCCGGAGGCGACCGAGGGCGGGGACTCGACCTGGACGACGAGATCCACCGCGCCCATGTCGATACCGAGCTCCAGACTGGAGGTGGCGACCACCGCCGGCAGGCGTCCGGCCTTCAGGTCCTCCTCGACCAGGGCGCGCTGCTCCTTGGAGACCGAGCCGTGGTGCGCGCGGGCGATCACCGGGGGCGCGCCCTGGGCCGCGCCCGAGCCGCCCATCAGCTGTGCGGGGGCGTGATGCTCCGCCAGGGTCTCGCCGGTCGCGCGCTCGTACGCGATCTCGTTCAGCCGGTTGCACAGGCGCTCCGCGAGGCGCCGCGAGTTGGCGAACACGATCGTGGAGCGGTGGGCCTGGACGAGGTCGGCGATCCGCTCCTCTACATGCGGCCAGATCGACGGCTTCTCGCCGCCTTCCGCGGCGTCGGCCGCCGGGGAGCCGCCCAGCTCGCCCAGGTCCTGGACGGGCACGACCACCGAGAGGTCGAACTCCTTGCCGGACTCCGGCTGGACGATCTCCACCTTGCGGCGCGGCGAGAGATAGCGGGCCACCTCGTCCACCGGCCGTACGGTCGCCGACAGGCCGATCCGGCGGGCCGGCCTCGGCAGCAGCTCGTCCAGCCGCTCCAGGGAGAGCGCGAGGTGAGCGCCGCGCTTGGTGCCCGCGACCGCGTGCACCTCGTCCAGGATCACCGTCTCGACGCCCGTGAGCGCGTCGCGCGTGGCTGAGGTCAGCATCAGGAACAGCGACTCGGGGGTGGTGATCAGGATGTCCGGCGGGCGCGTGGACAGCGCGCGGCGCTCGGCGGCCGGGGTGTCGCCGGAGCGGATGCCGACCCTGACCTCCGGCTCGGGCAGGCCCAGCCGCACGGACTCCTGGCGGATGCCGGTCAGCGGGCTGCGCAGATTGCGCTCGACGTCGACCGCGAGGGCCTTCAGCGGTGACACGTACAGCACCCGGCAGCGCTTCTTCGGGTCGGCCGGGGGCGGGGTCGAGGCCAGCTGGTCCAGGGCGGCGAGGAACGCGGCCAGCGTCTTGCCCGATCCGGTCGGGGCCACCACCAGCACGTCCGAACCCGCCCCGATGGCCTGCCACGCACCCGCCTGGGCCGCGGTGGGCGCGGAGAACGCCCCCGTGAACCAGCCGCGGGTCGCGGGGGAGAAGCCGTTGAGGGCTCGGTGTGCGGAGCTGACCATGCGTCCATCCTGCACCCGACCACTGACAATCGCGCTGACCTGGGAAAACGTCGTGTGGCGGGGTGCGGCTGAGGGGTGGCCCGGGGGTGAGGAGGTGGCCGGGGCCGGTGCTGCCGTGCTGCCGGCGTTGTCGTCGACCACGGCCGGGTTCGGCCCATGCGGTGGACCGGCCCGCCCGGCATCCCTGGCCGGGTTCGGCGCGAGGCGTCGGCTCAGCCCATGAAGCGGCCGTACGACCTGAGTGTGCGCAGGGCCGCGATCGTCTCCAGGGGGCGTGACTCCAGGGTGGGAGCTGGTGACCACTGGCGCCCTCGGGCGGGCCAGCCGCCGTCGTCCTGCTGTGCGGACGTCAGGTGGTCCAGGGAGCGGGCCATCTCGGCGTCCGTGAACCACGCGCGCGCGAGTGAGTCCGGGCTTCGGGCGAAGTCGTGCGGGAAGTGGTGCTCGGTCGGGGCATAGCCCGGTGCGACCGGGTACCTGTCGAGCCGGTCCGGGTCCAGTGCCGCGAGCCGTTGTTCGCGCACCATGCGGCCCAGCCGGTCGGCCGCGGCCTCCGCGCGCGGGCGGTCGGGCGCGGAGTCCAGGAAGGCCACGGCGGCCTCCACCTCACAGGGGTGGGACTTCTCCAGGGAGTCGACGGCCTGCCAGCAGAAGTCGGTGGCCCGGAACAGCCAGGCGTGCCATACCTGGTTGCGGTGCAGCAGCCCGACCACCGGTCCGGTGGCGAGCAGGTCGCTGGGCGGGTGGTCGACGACCGGCACGAACGGGGCCACCGGATAGCCGCGCTGGCCGGGATGGACCGCTGGCAGGGCACCGTCCGCGGTGGAGACCGAGGTGAGATAGCGGCACACGCGCTCCACCCGCTGCCCGCCGCAGCGCCCGATGGCGTCCAGGACACGCAGCGCGTGCGCGGTGTGCAGGGGCTGGCTCACGGGTCCGCGCAGATCGGGGTCCAGCGCGTGCCCGTACCCGCCGTCGTCGTTACGGTAGGCGTCCAGCGCTGTCTCCACCGCGTCCGGGGTGCCGTGCAGGAAGTGGTGGGCGAAGAGGCGCTGCTCCAGCACGCGCGCGGTGAGCCATACGAACTGTTCGGCGCGGAAGAGCGGGGAGCGCGCCTGGGGCGTGGAAGGGAGCGAGGAAACTCCGGTGTCGGCCATGGGTCAGACCGTAGGACGGAAAGCGGTCTCGGCAAGCGGTCCCGGCCGGGGCCCACCCCCAGGGGCGGGATACTGGTGGCATGCGGTTGACGGTCTTCTGGCAGCGGATGGCGGAACACTTCGGTCCGGGGTACGCCGACACCTTCGCGCGCGATCACGTCATGTCGGAGCTGGGCGGGCGCACGGTGAACGAGGCGCTGGACTCCGGCTGGGACGCGAAGGACGTGTGGCGCGTGGTCTGCACCGTCATGGACGTGCCGGGCGAGCGGCGCTGACCCGCCGACCTGCCCACCCTCCCGCCTTCCGATATGCCCCGATCGTCAGGGGGAGTGGCTGCGGTACGGCCCCGATCGGTCACGAAATCGCAGGTCGGCGCCGGTTGTCGGTGGCGTCGGCGAGACTTGGCCCGTGGCACCCACTGATGAGGAAACCGAGCCCGTGACCCAGCGCACGGCATCCACCGGTGCGACGACGCCCGACCGGCCCCCGGTCCGGAGCACCGTCGTCCCGGGCGGCCGCATGCCGCGCTGGCTGCCGCGCGCCATGGTGCTCGCCCTCGCGCTGATCGCCGTGTTCCAGCTCGGCACGTGGGCCTTCCACCAGCTGACCGGACTGTTGATCAACGTGTTGATCGCGTTCTTCCTGGCCCTCGCGATCGAGCCCGCGGTGAGCCGGATGGCCGCCCGGGGCATGCGCCGGGGCCTGGCCACCTTCCTGGTCTTCCTGGTGCTGACGATCGCCGCCGCAGGGTTCATCACCTTGCTCGGATCCATGCTGGCCGGTCAGATCATCAAGATGGTCGAGGGCTTCCCGGGCTACCTTGACTCGCTCATCAGGTGGATCAACGACTCCTTCCACACCGACCTCAAGCGCGTGGACGTCCAGGAGGGTCTGCTCCACTCGGACTGGCTGCGCACGTACGCGCAGAACAGCGCGGCCGGTGTCCTCGATGTGTCCCAGCAGGTGCTCGGCGGACTGTTCCAGCTGCTGACGGTGGGCCTGTTCTCGTTCTACTTCGCCGCCGACGGACCCCGGCTGCGCCGCGCGCTGTGCTCCGTGCTGCCACCCGCGCGCCAGGCCGAGGTGCTGCGCGCCTGGGAGATCGCCGTCGACAAGACGGGCGGCTACCTCTACTCGCGCGGCCTGATGGCGCTCATCTCCGGTATCGCCCACTACATCCTGCTCCAAGCCCTCGGCGTGCCGTACGCGCCTGTGCTCGGTGTCTGGGTGGGCCTCGTCTCGCAGTTCATCCCCACCATCGGGACGTATCTCGCGGGCGCGCTGCCGATGCTGATCGCGTTCACCGTCGACCCCTGGTACGCGGTGTGGGTGCTGGCCTTCGTCGTGGCCTACCAGCAGGTCGAGAACTACATGCTCCAGCCCAAGCTGACCGCCAGGACCGTCGACATCCACCCGGCGGTCGCCTTCGGCTCGGTCATCGCGGGCACCGCACTGCTCGGCGCCGTCGGCGCGCTGATCGCCATTCCGGCAGTGGCCACCCTCCAGGCCTTCCTGGGCGCCTATGTGAAGCGGTACGCCGTCACGGACGACCCCCGGGTGCAGGGGCACCGGGGCAGGGGGCCGGGCCGTCCCAGGATGCTCGCCCGAATACGCCGGCCGCAGGCCGGAGAGCCCGAGGCGGAGGAAACGGCGTGACCTCCGGGCCGGTTCAGTACGTCAGCACCGCCCACACGCCCGCACTGGCGACGGCAGCGGCGTAACAGCCGACCGCTGTGGCCACGACCCGCCGGCGTGCGTTCGCTCCAGGACGAGCGGGACAGCAGCCAGGCCAGCAGCGGCAGGACGAGGACGGCGTGCAGGCTGACACCGTGCAGGGGCTTGAGCGGGGCCGTGGAGTGGTAGGCGGCCTCCTGGTGGCCGGTCCGGGTCAGCACGACCCCGCGCGCGATCATCGCCGCGCCCGAGGCCAGCCCCACCAGCAGCACGGCGAACCCGGAGCGGACCGCGAGCGGCATGCCCGCGGGGCCGGTCGGCCGGTGCCGGAACGACGCGACGGCGAAGACCGTGAGGACGGCCACCAGGACGGCGCCGCCCACCGCGAGCATCATGGACACCGCGGTGTCGAAGGGCGTCTCCATGTTCAGATGCGAGGGAACCCGGCGCCACGCCTGCAGGGAGATCCCGCCGACCTCCACCACGCAGTCGGCGGCGAAGACGAGCAACAGGACCGCCTGGGGCCGCGCTCCGACCCGCACGTACGACGTGACCCAGGTGATCGCGATCAGCGTCAGCCCGAAGGAGAGCCCGAACGTGAACGGCTTGCGCCAGGAGACCGGGCCGTACCAGGGGCCGCCGTCGGCCGCGAACACCACCAGGTGTACGAGACCGGACAGGGCCAGGAGCAGCCCCGTCACATGACAGAGGCGGTCGACGGAGCGCGGAATCTTCATGGGCCAAGGCTCGCCGGAGCGGCCCGCACGGTCGTCGTCCGGCCGAAGACACCCGCCGTACGCCACCGGAAGCAGGGGCCTACGGCGTCCGGCCGAAGGGGATCACGGGATGACCGTGGCGGCGGGCGGGGTCCAGCGCCTGGTGCGAGGCACCGCGCCGGTGACGCCGTAGTCCTTCTTCAGGTGCTCGGGGATGGCGTAGTGCATCACGCGCCCCCGGGTGAGGGACGACAGCTCGAAGACCGTCGTGAGATGGCCGAGCCGGTCCAGGGCCCAGGCGCCGAGCGGGGAGCGGTCCTCGATGGTCTCCAGGACCCCGAGGAGGTGCGGGACGGCCTTGACCAGGGTGTCCCAGCGGGTGCGGGGCACCTGGAGCCAGTCGGCGCAGGTGTCGCCGACCAGATGGCGGACGAGGGCGGAGACGATCGGGTCGAAGAGGGTGCCGGGCACGACCTCCTCGTAGAGGTCGATGAGCTGCCGGGTCAGCTCCGTGCCCTCCTCGGAGGGGCCCATGTGGCGGATCATGTACAGGTCGAGGAAGCTTCGTGCCTCCTCCAGGGTCTTCGGCACGGCATCCTGGTCCACGCCGAGCATGGCGCCGACCACCCGCCAGGCGTAGTAGTAGGCCTCCGCCCCCTCCGTGGTCAGGTGGATGCCCAGCCGGTGCAGGCTGTCGAGGACCAGCAGCGAGAAGAACATCTGCCCGCCGATCATGTCCTCCTGGCAGATCGGCGTGCCCAGTGACGCGGTGTCCCAGCGGTCCTCGCGTGTCAGGTGGTGCCGGATGGACGCGTGCAGCAGCCGTACCTTCTGGGCGGCGGGGATGAAGCGGCTGCCCGCCTCGAAGGCATCGGGCTGCATCAGGTGGACCGTGAACTGGCCGGTCTCCGCCATCCGCTTGGCGGGGTACTTCAGTGAGTGCGTGGCCGACAGCAGCTTCGCCACGTGCGGGACCACGTAGCAGGCCGGCATGGAGGCGAAGGACAGCGCCGTGGAGATGTGCACGTTGTTGTCGATGAAGAACAGCCGCGCCTTCTCCATCTCGCCCCAGTCCACCCAGGCCGGCGGCACGTTTGTCGCCTGGAGGTACTCACGGGCCGCATCGGGCAGCCCGTCGGGCAGCGGAGCACCGGCCGTGGAGACGTACCGCATCAGCGTGTTGAAGGTGCCGCCCTCCCCGCGCGCGAAGAGGGCGGTGACGGTGGCGTCGGCGAGTTCGTCGCCGGCTTCCCGCAGGGCGTCCATCGAAGCCTCGGTGAAGGTCATGGCAGGGGCCCTACCTTTCTGATGGGTTCGAAATGATCATTCGTAAGATCAGCGGGACCCAGGGGCTCTGGGCATGGCAGATGGNGGCCCTACCTTTCTGATGGGTTCGAAATGATCATTCGTAAGATCAGCGGGACCCAGGGGCTCTGGGCATGGCAGATGGTGGGGAGACCGCTTGATGGCTCAAGGAGCTTGGCCACCCGGAGCCCCGCGACGACTCGACCGCCAATTGGGAGATGCGACTCGATCGCTGCGTAGGGCAACGTCGGCGAGGTCGTCTGCTGGGCTGTGAACACGCGATGAGCTGGCGGAGGTGGCCGTGCCCCGGATATGGGCCGGAGTGGACATCGGCAAGGAGCATCACCACTGCGTGGTGATCAACGCGGACGGTGAACGGTTGCTGTCGCGCCGGGTCCTGAACGACGAATCGGCCCTGCTGGAGCTGATCGGCGACGTCCTGGCCCTCGACGAAGATGCGTTGTGGGCGGTCGACCTGAACGGCGGCGGTGCCGCCCTGCTGATCGGACTGCTGATCGGCCACAACCAGCCGATGGTCTACATCACCGGCCTGACCGTGCACCGCGCCTCCGCCTCCTATCGGGGCGAGGGCAAGACAGACGCCAAGGACGCCTTCGTCATTGCCGACCAGGCCCGCATGCGCCGCGACCTCGGTCTGCTGCGCCCGGGCGACGAGGTCGCCGTCGACCTGCGCATCCTGACCACGCGCAGGGCCGACCTGGTGGCCGACCGCACCCGCCAGATCAACCGACTCCGCGCCCAACTGCTGGAGATTTTCCCAGCGTTGGAACGGTCTTTGGACCTGACCAACAAGGGCCCGGTCATGCTGCTGACGGGCTACCAGACGCCCGCCGCGATCCGCCGCAGCGGAGCCAAGCGCATCGAGACGTGGCTGCGAAACCGCAAGGTGCGCGGAGCCGCCACGCTCGCCAGAACGGTCGTGGAGGCGGCCGAGGCCCAGCACCCGGCCCTCCCCGGCGAGAAGCTGGCCGCTGCGATGGCGCTGCGGCTTGCGAAGGGGGTGATGGCCCTCGATGAGGAAGTCGCAGAAGTCGACGCGCTCATCGAGACCCGGTTTCGCGAGTACCCGCACGCCGAGGTGATCCTCAGCCTGCCCGGCATGGGCAAGCTGATGGGCGCCGTGTTCATCGCGGCCACCGGCGGTGACATGGACGCCTTCGGCAGCGGCGACCGGCTCGCCAGCTTCGCCGGCCTGGCGCCTGCCCCACGTGACTCCGGCCGCGTCAGCGGCAACCTCCGAAGACCGCGCCGCTTCCACCGCGGCCTGCTCAACGCGATGTATCTCTCCGCGCTCTCCAGCCTGAAGAGCTGCCCAGCCTCCAAGACGTACTACGCGCGCAAACGCGCCGAAGGCAAGGGGCATAAGCAGGCGCTGCTGGCGCTCGCCCGCCGCCGCGTCAATGTCCTGTGGGCAATGATCCGTGACGGAGCGTGCTATCAAGCAACACCACCTGTCACGGCAGCCGCTTGACATCAGCATTGGGAAGCTCCTTGNGATCCGTGACGGAGCGTGCTATCAAGCAACACCACCTGTCACGGCAGCCGCTTGACATCAGCATTGGGAAGCTCCTTGCTGGTCGAGGCGTTGTCGGATCAGTTGCAGGTGGACTGTCAGCGCGGGCTCCCACGCGTGGTACCGGGTTCAGGGCGGCGGTCGGCGGTAGGGTGCCGGGTCAGGCTGAGGACGAGTCCGGACAGGGGGAGTGCCGCGAGCACGGCGAGGGCCACCGGCACCGGCACGATGCCGGACAGACCCGCGACAGCGGCCGGACCGATCCCGCCACCCAGGGCGTTCATGAAGTTGAGCAGACCCTGTGCGATGTCTCGGTCCTCCGCGGCGACCAGGTCCGGCGCGAGGCTCACCAGTACGGCTTGGGCACCGGCGAACCCGCACACGGTCAACGCCGTGCCGAGGACGATCGGGACCGGCCCGGTGGAGACCGCGACCACGAGCACACCGATGACGGTGAGTGCCGCAAGCCCGGCCGACACCTGCCAGCCGGTGAACCGGTCGGTCAAGGTGCCGACCAGCTGCCCGGCCAGCACCGAGCAGGCCGCGGCCGGGACCAAGAGCACGCCGGCTTCCAGGGGGCCGCCGCCCGTGGCCTGCTCGATCAGGGACGGGGCGCGGAACAGCGCCCCGTAGTAGCCGGCGAAGACGGTCCCGCCGATGAGCCCGGCCGCCAGGAAGTCGCGGGATGCGATCACCCGTCGGGGCACGAACCCGTCGGGCGTGCTTCGCACGCGCCACCACAGTCCCACGGCGGCGAGCGCCCCGGCGGCGGCCACGACGAGCGTGACCGGAGCGGGCAGGCCGACCGAGTGTGCCTGCAGCAACGTGATCAAGGAGCCGGCGAGTACCGACAGCACGGCCGCGCCGACGATATCGAGTCGCCCGGTCGAGCCGTTTCGCTCGCCGCTACTGCTCCGCGCCAGCGCGCGCCTACTCGGTAATGCGGCCAGCAGGAAGGGTAGGGCGAGGGCCGGGATCGCGAGCACGGCACGCCACCCGAGCCATGCGGTCACCGCCCCGCCCAACAGCGTCCCGCACCCCGACGCCGTCGCGCTGGCGGCCGCGATGATTCCCAGGGCGCGGATCCGTTGCGGCTCGGGAAGGGCGGTGGCCGCGGCAAAGACGGCGATCACGGTCGCACCCGCCCCGGCGCCGCCGATCAGTCGGCCGACGATCACGACGGACAGTGTCGGCCCGGCTCCGGCGAGCGCGGAGCCCGCGGCGAGCGTCACGACCCCGGCGACGAGGACCTGGAAGGGGCTCCAGCGGACCAGCAGCCGGCCCGCGACCGGCATCGCGAGCGCGGAGGTCAGGGACCAGGCGGCGAGAATCCATGCGGTGGCCCCGAACGGCACCGCGAGTGCGCGGCCGATGGCCGGCAGGGCCACCGACGGCGCTCCCAGTGCCACGTACATCGGCAGCACCAGCATCCCCAAAGTCAGCGCCAGTCGACGCCCGTCCGGGGCGTCGACTCGCTCCGGTGCCGGGGCCCCTCCGGACGGGATCGTCTGCGGCGTCGTCCTCCGCCGAGCATGCTGTGACATGCTAAAGCTCCTTTGCGTGTAACATTACGAGGCAGTGCGGAGACACGTCAAATGCGGGATGCGTATTACAGCCCATTGGTGGTCCAGACGGCCGTCGACCTGGCCAACACCTTGAGGCCGGTCAAGGGAGAGGACGCGCTTGAGACCGTGGAGCAGCTCCGGGGCTTCCTCGACGACCATCCCGCGGCTGAGCCTCCGAGTTCGGCCGCGAACCAAGGGACCGGTCCGCGGCATCTCACCCGCGCCGACCTGGCGGAAGTCCGCGCGTTGCGCGAGACGGTGCGTCAGGTGCTCGAACGGGCCAACGCGGACGCGGTCGAAGCTGCGGCTCTGATCAACGACGGTCTGCGTCGCAGCCGCGCCACCCCGGTACTGCGCCACGAGGACGACCGCTGGTGGACCGAGGTGACCTCCGACACCGACCGCTGCTCGGCGCACCTTGCCGCGACTACGCTCAGCGCACTGGCCTCCGTGATCGCCACGCTCGGTCCCGCTCGTCTCGGCGTATGTGCCGGGCCGACCTGCCGGGCCACTTTCGTGGACCTCTCGCGCAACGGCTCGAAGCAGTACTGCACCCGAACCTGCTCACACCGGGCCAGCGTCGCGGCCTACCGGAGCCGTCGCAGCCCGCGTTGAGCGCCGGCACCTGACCCTGCCAGGCCGGCGCCGGAGTTTCGTCCGAGCCCGCCTTCGGTGAACTCGCTCGGGCCTCCGAGGGCGTTGCTCGCGATGCGATATACATCGCAGCGAAAGCCGCAATGCAGGCCCAAGACCGCAAGATCTCCGTTCCGAACGTGACCAACGACTCCGAGGCCGCGGCCAAGTTCGCCGCCGAGCACTCCCTGACTGTGACCGCGCACCTGTTCCAGGCCGAGATTCCCAAGGCCGCCGACGTACGCGTCACCGTGGTCGGCGAGCGGGTCTTCGCCCAGCGGGTGACCGCCCCCGACGGGGCGCTGGACTGGCGCTGCAGCGGCTGGGACGCGCTGGAGCACGCGCCCGTGCAAGTGCCCGCGCCCGTACAGGCCGCGCTGCACAGCTACCTGACCGGCTTCTCCCTGTTGACCACCACCTACTCACTGCCCATCGCCGTCGGGCTGATCACCGGCGGTCGCCTCGGCGACCTCTACGGCCGGCGAAAGATCCTGCTCATCGGCACCGTCATCTTCACCACGGCCTCGCTGATGTGCGGCCTCGCCGCCGGGCCGGGCGTGCTGATCGGGGCCCGCGCCCTCCAGGGTGTGGGAGCGGCCATCATGATCCCGCAGTTCCTGGCCACCCTCCACGTCACCTTCGAAGGGCAGAACCGCAGCAAGGTGTTCGCCCTGTACGGGGCCATCATGTATCGAGTCTCCCGACACCGGGCACACCGGCCCTTTTCCAGTGACCCGTTGAGCCGACCCCGGACGGTCCCCTCGAACCGGTTCACGCCAGGGGCTGAACGGTCTCCAAGCCGTCAAGGAGGGGGTCCTGGCCCCAGCCGACTTCGCTTACACGCAGAAAGAGCCCGCTTCGCCCGTGAATGCCGCACATTCCCCAGGCGAGTGACGGTCCCGCACGAACAAGGTGGTATGAGGCGCCGACAGCACGACATTCCCTCGGGAACTTCACCACGGTTCACCCTGACGAGCAGAGGTCAGTATCGGCGTACAAGCGGGAAACCTTGACTGCAACGTCGTCGCGGTCGTCAGCGTCCGGGAGGCCAGCGAGTAGTTCGAAGTCTTGCTTGCCGGTCGCCGCGTCGGCCACGACGCTGAGGGGCAGGGTCTCGAACTCTGAAGCGGACAAGGAAGCGTCCACCGCGACAGCGTGAGCGGCCAAGGACGCGAAGACCTTCATGAGCCGTTGCCCCACCGCCACGTCAATGCCCCAGGAGTGCAGCCGCTCTCGGCGGCGATCCTGACGCCATGGCTCCTGGTCCAGCAGTGGCAGCAGGACGCGCCCCCGGTACACGCAGCGACTTCACAGCATGTCGTGGTCCGAGGTCCTGATCGATCCTTTCTGCAGCAGTTGGGGGGCTTGCCGCCCGAGCGGCGCAGCTCTCCAACCTCCCACTCGAACGCCTGTACCACGAGGACGTCCAGCGGCTGCACCCACTCCCGTTTCGACGTCGACCACGCCCGGTTGGCGTTCGGCCGACGCCGCACGTGCACGTGCGCACCCTCGTGCGGTTTCGGGGGTCGGGCTCCCCCGCGAAGAAAATCGTCGCGGACTTCAGCACCTCGTTGACCTCGCGAAGGCCCTTGTTCTCCGCCCGCAGCCTGCGCAGCTCCTCGCGCTCGTCCGTGCTCACGCCCGAGACCTGGCCTGCGTCGATTTCGTGCTGCATCACCCAGCGCCGCACGGACTCCCGGGAGACACCGAGCGATTCGGCGACCTGGACGTGCAGTGCGCGCTCCGAGGAGTACTCCGAACGGTGCTCTGTCACGAGCCG
Source organism: Streptomyces sp. CoH27 (assembly GCF_020181035.1). Lineage (GTDB taxonomy): Bacteria > Actinomycetota > Actinomycetes > Streptomycetales > Streptomycetaceae > Streptomyces > Streptomyces camelliae. The sequence continues at coordinate 159,259 of NZ_JAIQYY010000022.1, read as the reverse complement.
CACGGCCTGGCTACGAAGGGCTGCGTCAACCTTCTTGGGCACGTGTCCCACGCTCTCTGCTGGCTCACAACTCAGCGGCAAAGAAGTCGGAACGGTTCAGTCACCACCGAATGTGAGACAGGGCCGTCAAATTGACACACCCTGCCTTCGGGCCAGTCGTTGACACGTTTTCGGATGGCGGCCGCCTCGAAGGCAACGGCGTTCACCAGGCCATGCTCGGCAATGCGCTCACCGGCTGGCCAGTCGCCGAGGTAGTGCTGTTGTTCCAGCAGGCCAGGAGTATCTCGTTGTTTGCGGACCGAGGTCTCGGGCGTGACCAGCGCGCTCACGCGGCGACCGCCGGGATGCTGTTGCTGGTGAGGAACTCGGCGATCTCATCGTGCCTCACGATGTGCCGGGCTGAGTCAGGGCGGCTGGGACGGGCGGCTGCAAGTCGGCTCTCGCAGCAGCTGAGTTCGCGCTCTGCAAGACACGTGCATTCTCCGGGGTCAACGCGACGTACGGGGCCCGTTTCTCGACCTTGCTGCACGTGACACTGGGGCTGTCCCTTGGATGGCCATGAGGTCATTCGCGCTGGTTCAAGGCTCTCGTCAGCTGGCGGTTGGCCCGTCTGGACCCGTTCGCCCAGGCAGCGCACTGCCTGGGCGGGCTCGTACGTGTACGGGGGCGGGTGGCTGGCTGACCCTTCGCCCCGGCGTCGGGTCAGTCTTTCTTGCCGGAGGCGAGTTCGCGGCTGCGGGCGCGGGCAGGAGGTCGGCCGACCGCCGCGGCCTGCGCAACAGACGGCGGCGGCCATGCAGCCGACAGGGCCGCCCGGTCCCGGTTCACCGGCGGTTCGCCAACCCCCTGAACCACTGCAGGATCTTCGGGTACGAGACCAGCGCCGAGCCCGTGTGGTCGACGTTTCCGGCGTTGACGACCGGCGCGTCGACTCCGTTGGCCGCCAGAGCATGTTGGCAGGACAGCGTGTTGGCGAGGGCGACGTCAGTGTCCAGGTTGCCGTCGTAGAGGCGGACGGGGGCGTGCGGAGCCCAGTCGGTGCACACGGCGTCATCGGTGCGCAGGATGCGTGCGAGCACCCCCCTGGGGTGCTTCAGGCGCTCGATGAACCGCGGGGTGAGCAGTTCCTCCGGGGTGCCCGGGAGCCCGGCCGCGATCTCCTCCTCGGGGTGGCTGCCGTCGAAGAGGGCGGGCACGGTGTTCGCGTAAGGAGCCCGGAAGGCCTCGTCGGCCGAGCTGTAGAGGGGGTGCAGCCGGTTCCAGGCGGTGATCACATAGGCGAGGTAAAAGGTCGCGGTCCGCGGTGCCAGCCGGCCGTCGAAGGCGGCGGGGATCTCGGCGCCGCTGAGGTCGTACGGTCCGCTCACGGGGGCCAGCGCCGTCAGTCGCAGGCCCGGGACGGCCTCGCGCTGCAGGGCCCGGCCCAGGCCCATCGCGGCGGCAGCGCCCTGGGAGAAGCCGGTGACCATGACCTTTCCGTCCGCGATCACCCCCTTCTCGGCCTCGAAGGCGCGTGCGGCCTTCAGCATGTCGACCGAGGCCGTGGTCTCCGAACCGATGTCCATGTAGGGGTGCGGCCCGGTGCCGAGTCCCAGGCCCAGGTAATCCGGGGCGACGGCGGCGAAACCCGCGCCGGCGAACATCACCGTCACCGCACGGTCCGCACCGTCGGCGACCGACCCGGCGCCGCCCCGGTAGGCCAGGGTGCCATGGGTGTACGAGACGGTACTGAGCCGTCGAGGACCGTGGCCGGAAGCGGCACGCGGAAGCGTGACCAAGCCGCTGGCGATGGTCGGCCGACCGGTCGCAGTGATCGTCCGGTAGGTGATGCGGTAGACGTCGACACCGTTCTTCGCGGCGTCCGGGGCCACAAAGCCGATGTCCTTGACGTACGCGGTGGCCTGGGCGACGTCCATGCCCTCCAGTTCGACGGCGGAGACCAGCGTGCCGCGCTGCGGTCCCGCGACGCGCGCCGGCCCGGTGGCCAGGGCCGGGGCCGCGGTGCCGGCCGCGACGGACAGGCAGACCGCGGCGACCAAGGCCGCACGAGCGCGGCTGCGGCGAGGGGACCGGAAGGGGCGGGTGGATGGGGTGGAGACGTCTCGTCGGCTACTCAGTGGCATCGTCTGATCCGCTCTTTCGAAAAGGACTGCTGACAGGACATCACTCTTCCGTTCCCGGCTCCTTGAGCCCATGAGGCTGCTCCCCCGACCGGGGTGAGGAGAGCGGGGTGGGGCAAACCCCCCGGGAGGCTGTTGGTCAGGACCGGCCGGCGATGGATCACCCAAGGCGTCGTCAGGGGGCGGGACGGTTGCCCCAGCGGTTGCGGCCCGGGCAAGCGCCGGGATGGGCGTGCGGAGGGCGCCGCATCAGCCCAGCCGCCCGTCGGCCGCATGGTGATGTGGTTGATGTCCACGCCCGCGCCATGAGAACCGGGGCCTCCCCCTGAGTGGTGGAGACGCTGATACTGGATCTGCTTGATCCGGACGAAGTGAGAACACCGCCGATGGCGTGAAGCAGCCACGCGAGTGACCTCTCCACCACCCACCTGGGCAGCGGGACCACGAACCCCTGCGCATCCTTGGGCCTGCTCACGGTCTTGACCGTGAGGTGGAGGAAGGACTTGGCCCAGTCGACGAGCGGATCACCGTGGTCTGGTTCCCGACACCGGCGGGCACGCCGTACGTCGGGGCGGGCATGTGGGTGCCCGACAACAACGCCACCGGCCAGCTCGCGGTGGTGGACCTCGCGACCGGGACGGTGCTGCGCACCCTGACCGGGGTCACCGCCGCCGGACGCGGCGGGGCGGAGAACGCCCTGCAACTGGATCCGGCGACCAGGACCGGCTGGACGTACGGGCCGGGCGACCGGCAGATCCAGCAGTTCGGCTACTGATCGCCGGGCCGCTGCAGCCACGAAGGGGCCCACCCCTGGCCGGAGTGGGCCCCTTCGTGGCTGCGGATACACGAAGTTAACCCCTGCGACCCGGGCGGGAGACAGGTCCGGCCGACGATCGCCATACCTGTCAAGCGACAGGTATTCGTCGACCGATCGGAGGTGCGGTGATGAGCCGGCCCCAGATTCCCCCCGGGCACAGTGCGCACGTCGGCGCCACGACCAGGACCGCTCCCCTCGGCTACCAGCAGGAACTCCGCCGCGGAGTGGGCGGCTTCGCCTCCTTCGCCGCCGGCTTCTCCTTCGTGTCGATCCTCACCACCGTCTTCCAGTTGTTCGGGCTCGGCTTCGGCCTCGGCGGCGCATCGTTCTTCTGGACGTGGCCGCTCGTCTTCGCCGGGCAGTTGCTGGTCGCGCTCTGTTTCGCCGAACTGGCGGCACGCTGGCCGATATCCGGGGCCATCTACCAGTGGTCGAGCCGACTGGCCGGCACCACGGCGGGCTGGTTCGTCGGCTGGATCATGGTCATCGGTCAGATCCTCACCGTCGCGGCGGCGGCGATCGCCGCGCAGGCGGTCCTGCCGGGCATCTGGTCGGGGTTCCAGATCGTCGGCGGACCGGGCGCCGATCCGTCGGTCGGCTCCCCGACCGGCGCGCGGAACGCGGTCCTGCTGGGCTGTCTGCTGCTGGCGGTCACCACGGTGGTGAACATCCTGGGCATCCGTCAGATGGCCGCCGCCACCAGCTTCGGCGTCACCGTCGAGATCATCGGCGTGATCGCCCTCGTGCTGGCGCTGTTCTTCCTGCCCGAGCGGGGCCCTCGGGTGGTGCTCCACCACACCGGCTGGGCCGGACACGGCGGCTATGCCGGGGCCTTTCTGGCCTCCTCCCTGATGGCTGCGTACGTCATGGTCGGCTTCGACTCGGCGGGCGAGCTGGCGGAGGAGACCCACAGCCCGCGCCGTACCACCCCCCGTACCATCCTGCGGGCCCTGATCACCTCGGGCGTCGGCGGGGCGCTGCTGATCCTGTCGGGGCTGATGGCGGCGGGCAGCCTGACCGACGGGAAGCTGGCCGCGGGCGGACTGTCCTGGGTGCTCACCGACCGGCTCGGCTCGGTCGTGGGCCGGCTGCTGCTGTGCTGTGTGGCCGTCGCGGTGTTCGCCTGCACCCTGGCCGTGCAGACCTCCGGGGCGCGGATGATGTACTCCATGGCGCGCGAGGGCGCCCTTCCGTTCCACCGGCGCCTCGCGAAGGTCTCGGCCCGCACGGGCACACCGGTCACCACGTCGATCGTGGTGGGTGTCGCGGCCGCCGCCGCGCTCCTCGTGAACATCGGCCAGGCGGCGATCTTCACCGCGCTCTCCAGCCTCTGCATCGCCCTGCTGTACCTGGCCTATCTCGGTGTGACGCTGCCGCTGCTGGTCGGCCGGATCCGGCAGCGGGCCGCCGGCGGGCTGCCGGCGGGCGTCGACGAGACCGGGCGGCCCCTGTTCTCGCTGGGCCGGTGGGGAGTGGCGGTCAACGCGGTCGCGGTGCTCTACCAGGCCGGGATGACCGTCAACCTGGTCTGGCCGCGCGCGGAGATCTACGACCTCACCGGCGGTACCTGGTGGCTGCGTTGGAGCGCCCTGCTGTTCATCGGGCTCAGCCTCGCCGCCGGTGCCGGCTACTTCCTGGCCCGCCGGCTGCACCGCCGTATCGAGCTGCGGCACGTGCCGCACACGCACGCCGAGCCGCCCCGCGAGGCCGCGGCCGTCGCCGAGCCCGCCTGAGGGTCCGGCGACGCGGACAGCGGCACCGGCCACGCACCGACGAAGGGACGACGGGAGCATCATGACCACCACGCAGAGTCCGACGGCCGGCGCGCCGCACGGCAGCCACCCCGACGGGCGGGTTTCCGCCCGCGCCCGTGATCTGCATCTGACCGACAGTGTCCGCAGCGCCCGGCGCGACGCCCGTGCCCAGGGCGGGCGGTCCGGGGAGTGGATGCCGTACCTTCCGGCGTCCGGCAGCCCGCACCGCCCGCCGGGGGTGGACCCGGCCACCCTGGTGTGGGCGGAGACGGTGGCGCCCGGCGGCTACACGCACAAGGTGCTCGCCCGCGGCACCCGGCTGCGGTTCGACGACCCGACCGGCGACGCCTGCGCCCACCTGCTGCTCTACAACGCCCTGGAACCGGTCGAGCGGCTCAACGTCGCCGACACCCAGAAGGTGCCCTGGCAGGCCTACCTGGGCGAGAACCATCCACTGCTGTCCGGGGACGGCCGGGTCCTGGCCGTCGTCAGCGCCGACTCCTCCGGCCGGCACGACGCCTTCTGCGGCACCACCACCGACGCCTGGAACGAGCGCAAGTACGGTGACGCCCGGCCCGAGGGACCGTCTCCGTCCGGGCGTGGGCTCTTCCTCAAGGCGGCCGCCAAGCACGGTCTGGGCCGGCGCGACCTGCCGCCCGGCGTGTCCTTCTTCCAGGGCGTGCGCGTCGAGGCGGACGGCACCCTCGGCTGGCAGGGCAGCGCCGGACCGGGCACACATGTCGAACTCGTCGCGGAAATGCCCCTGTTGGTGCTGGTCGCCAACGTCGTCCACCCGCTGGACCCGCGCCCGGAGTACGTCGTCGGCCCGCTGCGGGTGCACGCCTGGCGCGGCACCCCGACCGGCCCCGGCGAGCCGCGCTTCACCGCCACGCCGGAACTGCACCGGGCGTACCTGAACACCGTCGACTACTGCGAAGCACGGGGGCTGTGACATGGCGACCACACCGAGCGGGAACACACCGGTCACCTGCCCGACCGTCTCGGGCGGCACCGTCGCCTCCACCGTCCCGGTCGGCGCGGTGTACGCGGAGGACTCCCGCCTGGACCGGGGAGCGAGCCTGGTCGAGGGCACCGTCGTCCTCGACGAGACGGTGGCCCCCAACGCCCCCTGGTCGGCGGTGGTACGCAAGGGGCACGTCCTGACGATCGTCGATGTCGGCGGCAACCAGTCGGCCGACTGCCTCCTGTACGACGCCGACGATCCCGAGGAGCGCTACAGCGTCCCCGACACCCTGGCCTGGCAGGGCACCGCCTATGTGCGCACCGGCACCGTGCTGCGCAGCAACGAGGGCCGCCCGCTGATGACCGTCGTCGCCGACGAGATCGACCGCCAGGACACCATCGGCGGCGCCTGCGGCAAAGAGTCCAACACCCTGCGCTACGGCCACCACGTGATGTTCCAGCACGGCTGCCGGGAGAACTTCCTCGCGGAGGCCGGCCGACGCGGTCTCGGGGTGCGGGACCTCGTCTCCAACCTCAACTGGTTCATGAACGTGCCCGTCGAGGCGGACGGCGCGCTGGGCATCGTGGACGGCATGTCGGCGCCGGGCCGCCGGGTCGCGGTGCGCGCCGAGACGGACGTCCTGGTGCTGGTGTCCAACTGCCCGCAGATGAACAACCCGTGCAACGACTTCAACCCGACCCCGCTGCGGATGCTCGTCGTGGACCCGGCACCGGCGGCCGGCGAAGCACGCTCCGCGCGGGCCGCCGGCACTCCGGAGGGAGCCGCGTGACCCGTCCCACCGCCGTACTCGTCGCCAACCGCGGTGAGATAGCCCGCCGCGTGATCCGTACCGCCCGCAGGATGGGGCTCGCCACCGTCGCCGTCTTCTCCGACGCCGACCGGGCCGCGCCGCACGTCCGCGAGGCCGACCACGCGGTCCGCCTCGGACCGGCGCCGGCCCGCGAGTCGTACCTGCGCGGCGAGGCGATCATCGAGGCCGCTCTCGCCCGGGGCGCGGGCATCATCCACCCCGGGTACGGCTTCCTCTCCGAGAACACCGCCTTCGCCCGTGCCGTGGAGGAGGCGGGCCTCAGGTTCGCCGGGCCCACCGCCGACCAGATCACCGCCTTCGGCGAGAAGCACACCGCGCGCGCCCTGGCGAAGGCGGCCGGAGTGCCGCTGCTGGCCGGAACGGAACTGCTCGCGAGTGCCGAGGAGGCCGTCACCGCGGCCTCCTCGATCGGGCTGCCCGTGATGGTCAAGGCCACCGGTGGCGGCGGCGGCATCGGTATGCGGGCCTGCGCCACGGCCGGCGAGGTGCGCGAGGCGTTCGCCCGCGTCGCGGCGCTCGCGGAGTCCAACTTCGGCTCCGGCGGGGTGTTCCTGGAGCGCCTGGTGCGCCCCGCCCGCCATGTCGAAGTGCAGGTCTTCGGCGACGGCACCGGCCGGATCGCCGTACTCGGCGACCGGGACTGCTCGTTGCAGCGCCGCAACCAGAAGGTGATCGAGGAGGCCCCCGCCCCGGCGCTGCCCGCGCGGGTGCGCGCGCTGCTGCACGACTCCTCGCGCCGGCTGCTCGCCTCGGTCGGCTACCGGGGCGCGGGCACCGTGGAGTTCGTCTACGACCCGGTGCGCGAGGAGGCCGCCTTCCTGGAGGTCAACACCCGCCTCCAGGTCGAACACCCGGTGACGGAGGAGGCGTACGGCGTCGACCTCGTCGAACTCATGCTGCTGCTGGCCCGGGACGGCGAGGTCGACGACGCCGTGTTCGAGCGGGAGTGGGCACCCGCCGGGCACGCCGTGGAGGCCCGCGTCTACGCCGAGGACCCAGGCAAGGACTCGCTGCCCTCCTCGGGTCTGATCACCCGGGCGGTCTTCCCCGGCGAGGGTGCGGACGCCATGCCCGGCGTCCGCGTCGACGGCTTCGCCGAGACCGGCCTGGAGGTGTCGCCGTACTACGACCCCATGCTCGCCAAGGTGATCGCCAAGGGCACCACCCGCGACGCCGCGTTCGACCTGCTCGGCCGGGCCCTGGCCGCGAGCCGGGTCGACGGCATCGTGACCAACCTGGGCCTGCTGCGCGAGCTGACCGTGCGGGGCGAGGTGCGCGGGGCGGTGCACAGCACCAGCACGCTCGACACCGCCCGCGACCCCGAGCCGCGCATCGACGTGCTGGTGCCGGGGGCACTGACCACCGTGCAGGACCTTCCCGGCCGGCTCGGCCACTGGCACGTGGGCGTGCCGCCGAGCGGGCCGTTCGACGCCGTCTCGTTCGCCGAGGCCAACCTGGCCGTCGGCAACCCGCGGACGGCGCCCGGCCTGGAGGTCACCGCGGGCGGGCTGACCCTGCGCTTCTCGCACGCCACCGTGGTCGCCGTCACCGGCGCCCCTGTCCCGGTGACGGTGGACGGCACCCCGGCGGCCCGGTGGGAACCGGTGCCGGTGTCGGCCGGCGCCACCCTGGTGCTCGGCCCCTGCCAGGGGCCCGGCCTGCGCAGTTACCTGGCCGTCCGGGGCGGGATCGACGTACCCGCGTACCTGGGCAGCGCCTCGACGTTCACCCTCGGCGGTTTCGGCGGGCACGGCGGGCGGGCGCTGCGCGCCGGGGACGTCCTGCGGCCCGGGACCGCCCGGGCCGCGGGCGGCCGCCCCACCCCGGCCGGGCGGCGGCCCGCGATCGTCTCGCACTGGCGGATCGGTGTGACCGAAGGCCCGCACGCGGCACCCGAGTTCTTCACCCGCGAGGACATCGACACCCTCTACGCCACCGACTACCAGGTACACCACAACTCCGCCCGCACCGGCATCCGCCTGATCGGGCCGAAACCCCGGTGGGCTCGCCAGGACGGCGGCGAGGCCGGACTGCACCCCTCCAACATCCACGACACCCCGTACGCGGTGGGCGCGTTGGACTTCACCGGGGACACCCCGATCGTCCTGGGGCCCGACGGGCCGTCCCTCGGCGGGTTCGTGTGCCCCGCCGTGGTCGCCAGCGGTGACCTGTGGAAGCTCGGCCAGGTCCGGCCGGGCGACACCGTCCGCTTCGTACCGGTCAAGGAAGCCGACGCGGCCGGCCTCGACGCCCGCCGTGCCTCCCCCGCGCCGACCAGCGCGGGCGGTGACGGTGACGACGGCGTGCTGGGCCGTCTGGAGGCCACCGACGCCCGGCCGGCCGTCACCTACCGCCGGGACGGCGACGACAACGTCCTGGTCGAGTACGGTCCCATGGTGCTCGACCTCGGTCTGCGCATGCGGGTGCACGCCCTGCAGGAGACCCTGGCCGCGCATGCACCCGACGGCATCGTGGACGTCACCCCGGGCATCCGTTCCCTCCAGATCCACACCGATGCCCGCCGGCTGCGGGCCCGTGACCTGACGGCCCTGCTGCGCGAACTGGAGGATGAGGTCCCGCCCAGCAACGAGCTGGTGGTGCCCTCCCGCACGGTGCGGCTGCCGCTCAGCTGGGACGACCCGGCGACCCGGCTGGCCATCGAGCGGTACATGGCCGGGGTGCGCGACGACGCCCCCTGGTGCCCGTGGAACATCGAGTTCATCCGCCGTATCAATGGCCTGGAGAGCGCCGACGACGTCTACCGCACCGTCTTCGACGCCTCCTACCTGGTGCTCGGGCTCGGCGACGTGTACCTCGGCGCCCCCGTGGCCACCCCGCTCGACCCACGCCACCGCCTGGTGACCACCAAGTACAACCCGGCCCGCACCTGGACCGCGGAGAACTCCGTCGGCATCGGCGGCGCCTACCTGTGCGTCTACGGCATGGAGGGCCCCGGCGGATACCAGTTCGTCGGCCGCACCGTGCAGGTCTGGAACCGATTCCGCAGGGGTGGCCTGTTCCAGGACTCCCCCTGGGCGCTGCGCTTCTTCGACCGCATCGAGTGGTATCCCGTCACGGCGGAGGAACTGCTCGAACTGCGCGCCGAGACCGACGCCGGCCGCGGTGACTTCCCGGTCGAGGAAGGCACCTTCTCGATCGCCGAGCACCACGCCTTCCTGGCCGCCGAGGCCGACTCGATCGCGGCCTTCCGGCAGCGGCAGAGCGCCGCGTTCGAGGCCGAGAAGCGGCGCTGGCGGGCCGCGGGCGAGTTCGACCGCGACGACGACCCGGAACCCGCGACGGCCGCCGCCACCGTCACCGTCCCGGACGGCGCGGTCCCGGTCACCGCGCCGTTCACCGCCACGGTCTGGCAGATCACCGCCGAACCCGGCGCCACCATGGCCGACGGCGATCCGATCCTCTCCCTGGAGGCGATGAAAATGGAGTCGAAGGTACAAACCCCCGCCGCCGGAACCCTGCTGGAGATCTACGTCAGGCCCGGCGAACAGGTCGCGCCCGGCCAGATCCTCGCGGCGGTGCGAGCATGAGTGCCATGACACCGGCCGCACGTGTGGCAGCCGCCTACGACCGCGTCGAGAGCGCCGACCGGCCCGAGATCTGGATCCACCTCAGGCCGCGCGAGGAGGTGCTCGACGAGGCGGCCGGGATCGACCCCGCGCTGCCGCTGGCCGGCCTGGTGGCCGCCGTCAAGGACAACATCGACGTGGCCGGGCTGCCCACGACCGCGGGCGCGCCGTCGTACGCGTACGTCCCGCGGGCCGACGCGCCCGCGGCCGCGCGGCTGCGCGCGGCCGGCGCGGTGGTGCTCGGCAAGACCAACCTGGACCAGTTCGCCACCGGCCTCGTCGGCACCCGCAGCCCCTACGGTGCGGTGCGCAACGCCTGGCACCCGGACCGCATCTCGGGCGGCTCGTCCTCCGGCTCGGCCGTCGCGGTCGCGCTGGGCATCGCCGACCTCGCGCTCGGCACCGACACGGCCGGCTCGGGGCGGGTGCCCGCCGCCCTCAACGGCATCGTCGGCGTCAAGCCGACCAAGGGCCTGGTGCCGGTGACCGGTGTGGTCCCCGCCTGCTACACCCTCGACTGCGTCACCGTCTTCGCCCGCGACCTGCGACTCGCCCGTACGGCGGCGGAGCTGATCGAGGGCCCGGACCCGGCCGACCCGCTCTCCCGCACCGGGACCCCGCTCCCGCCACCTCCCGCGCGCCCTCGGATCGCCGTCCCGGCCCCGGAGCACCTTCAGGGCCTGGCCGACGGCTGGCGCGAGGCCTTCGACGCCGCGGTCGCCCGGCTGGCGAACACCGGAGCGGAGATCGTCGAGGCCGACGTCACGCCGCTGCTGAAGGCCGCGGAGCTGCTGTACGGGGGCGCGTTCGTCGCCGAGCGGTACGCCGCCGTCGGCGCGCATCTGGAGAAGCACCGCGACCTGATCGGCACGGACCTCGATCCGACCGTCGCCTCGCTCGTGCTGGCCGGCCGGGAGAAGACGGCCGCCGACTGGGCCGCCGACACCGCGCGCCTGGCCGCGCTGGGCGCCGCCGGACGCGCCCTTCTCGGCGGCTGTACGGCGCTGCTGACCCCGACCACCACCTGGCACCCCACCCTCGCTCAGGTGGCGGCCGACCCGGTCGGGGCCAACGCCCGGCTGGGCCGCTTCACCAACTTCGCGAACCTGCTGGACTGCGCCTCGCTCGCCGTGCCCGCGGGGTTCGTGGACGGCCTGCCGTTCGGTGTGATGTTCACCGGGCCGGCCTTCTCCGACCGCACGCTGGCCGCCCTGGCCGAGCGGTTCGCCGATCCGTCGCTGGACCTGTTCGTGGTCGGCGCCCACCTCACCGGACAGCCGCTCAACGCCCAGGTGGTGCAGGCGGGCGGCACCCTGGTGGGCCCGGCGCGCACGGCCGCCGGCTACCGGCTGTACGCCCTGCCGACCGAGCCGCCCAAGCCGGGTCTGGTCCGCGTCACCGGGGAAGCGGCAGGCGGTACGGGGCGGGGCGTCGAGGGCGAGGTCTGGCGGCTTCCGGCGGCCGGGTTCGGGACGTTCACCGCTGCCGTTCCCCCGCCGATGACCATCGGCACCGTGGAACTGGCCGACGGGCGGCGGGTCAGCGGCTTCCTCGCCGAGCCGTACGCCGTCGAGGGCGCGCCCGACATCACCCGCTTCGGCGGCTGGCGAGCCTACACGGCCGCCACGTGAGCGAAGGCGGCGGCGCGGGCGCCTGGCACCGGGGTGGCAGGATGGGGCCATGACGACGACGCGTCCCCGCCAAGGCAGGCCCCGGCACACGCCGCCGTCCGATCCCGGCACCTCCGCGCGGGAACAGATACTCGACGCCGCCGGGGCGCTCTTCGTCGAACGCGGGGTCGCCGGCACCAGCACGCGGATGATCGCCGAGCGCGTCGGCATCCGGCAGGCCTCGCTGTACTACCACTTCGCCACCAAGGAGGACATCCTCGCCGAGCTGCTGGCCACGTCCGTACGACCGAGTCTGCGGATGGTGGAGCGCATCCAGGCGCTGGTGCCCGAACGGATCGACCCGGCCGCCGCGCTCTACGCGGTGGCCGCGATGGACGTGCGCACCCTCTCCGGCACCAGCTACAACATCGGCACGCTCTATCTGCTGCCGGAGGTGCGGGCCGAACGGTTCGACGCCTTCCGCGCGGAGCGGGGCCGGCTCCAGGCGGGCTACGGCGCGCTCGGCGCCCTGGCGGCGCCCGAGGACGTCACCCGGAGCATGACCGCCGAACGGATCGGCGAGCTGCTGATCCAGCTGGTCGAGGTCGTCATCCAGATACGGCGCTCCCGCGAGCCGGACCCGGCCGACACGGACGCCATCGCGTCGTCGTGCCTGCGGCTGTGCGGCCTCGACGAGCGGGCCGTGGCCCGGGCGAGGGGCGCGGCGGCGGCGCTGCTGAGCGGTTCGGACCGGCCGACGTCTTGACGAGCGCGATCGCCGCCGCGGGCGATCACTGCGCCGACGATCCTCCTGCCGCACCCGGGGCCGCGGTCTCCAGCCCGGGACAAGGCAGGAATGGCCGGCGCCGCCGTCCGAACCGGCCGTAAGGGCACACCTGTCTTCCCGCCGGAGCATTCCGGGCCGAGCGCGACATGGGCAGCAGGTCCCCCAGCCATGCTCCTTCTGGTCCCGACCACCACTCACCTCAGGAGCCCATGACATGCACAAGGTGAAGCTGTTCTCCGCCGCGGCGGCCGCGGTCACCGTCCTCATGTGCGCGGGCGCTGGAACGGCCTCGGCCTCGGAGGTGATCTCCAAGGACTACGGAACCCCGTCGGCCTGCGCCATGGCCGCGCTGAGCCGGGCGATCCAGAATCCCGGTGACTCCCGGTCGGCCTGGTGCGTCGGCTCGGTGCTGTACATCGGCTGAGCCGCGCCCCCGGCACCGTCCGGTCGTGGGGACGAGGACATGCTCCGGCTCGGCGACCTCGTCGGGCCCCGGCGGGGGGAGGGCGCCGGCGGTGCCCTCGTCGTCGGGGAGCCTGGCGTCGGCAACTCGGTCCTGCTCGACCCGACCGCCCGGACGAGTGCCGACGTGCTCGCCAGCGCCCTCGGGCCGCGTGGCGCCCGGGAAACCGGCCCCGAGCCCGCAGTCCGTGGCCCGGGCGGCCGCACACTGCTGACGGAGCTTCAGGCCGCCGCCCCGGTGGCGGTCATCGCCGACGCCGTCCACTGGCTCGACCAGCCGACGGCCGCCGTGCTGTCGTATCTCGCCCACTGGGCCACCACAAGGGCGGCGGCGGTGCGCGCGGGCCATCCGATGGCGTCGGCGCACGACGAACTCGGCCTGCCCGTGCTGCGGTTGCGGCCGCTGTGCCCAGCCGACGCCGCCGACCTGCTGCGCGAGCTGCCCCTCGCCCCGGCCGACGAGGAGCCGTGGGACGCCGTGCCCGGCCTGATGCCAACATGATGAAGCGTTCCGCCGTCTCCCGGCAGTCCTGGCTTCGCAAGGCCGTCGTGGCAACCGCCACCGCGGCAGTTCCCCGCTGCAGGGCCCGGGCCCACACCTGCTGCCTGCGGCGTCTTTCTGTACTGCGCCGCTCGCCTGCGGCGCCTTTCTGGCCACGCTGTGGGGGAAGCAAAGGCCGTGCCGGCGGCTCCAACCGGATCGCGTCGATTCCCGCGGGAAAGGGCGGGCGTGGGCGGGCTTGTTCATGCTGGACCGTGAACCGGCGGCTGAACAGATGTGACGCGTGCTGGTGTGCTCGTCTGTCGGCGTGCTCGCGCTGGTCGTAAGTGGCAGTCCGAGTAGTACATCATCTGGCGAAGTTGTCTCGGGCGCGGATCGAGTGCCGGACAAGCCATTGAGCGTTGGAGGAGCGATCAGGCAAGGTGGGCGGATGCCCGAGTCGTCCTTGCCAGGAGGTTTCATCAATGCGGTCGTTCGTGTCGGAGACACGGTGCGCCGTCCAGCCTCGGGTCACACGAAATTCGTGAGTGATCTGCTGAGGTTGCTGGAAGCCAGTGGCTGGAGTGGTGCTCCGCGGTATCGCGGTTTGGACAACGAGGGCCGCGAAGTCCTCGGTTACCTCGATGGCCATGAGGCATGGGAACCTCTATCAGCTATGCAGTGGTGAGCTTCGGCCGGCGGCGTTCATCGGCTGGGACCTTGCTGCGCCGGGCGGGTGGATCCACGATATCGCTCATGTCTGCTGGCAGTACCTCGATCTGGGCCCTTCGGTCACCGACGTCGAGGAAGTAGCCCGGCGCATGAGGCTGATCGTCGACGGCTACGAGTTGTCCGGTCGACGGCTACGAGTTGTCCGACCGGCCACGTCTCGTGTCCACGATCTTGTGGTGGCAGGACCGGTGCCGGTGGGGCATCGAGGTCCGGGTCGATGCGGGTGACGTCGCCATGGCCCGGCTCCGTGACGCAGGGGTGGTGAGGCAGGTTCACAGGGCCTGTCAGGGGGTTTCCGATCACCGGGAAGCATTGGAATGCTCACTGCGGTGAGCGCGTGGGTAACGGTCGCGGTCGGTTCGCTGATTCCGTGGCCAAATACGCTACTTCCGCGCAACACGCCCGTGACATCGAGAACTGATGTCCGTTTAGGTATTGACGGTGCCCAAAAGTGCATCCGGGACAGCTTTTTCGGCCAATGTGTCGACATCGCTCGTTCGCGCACGCACGGCAATCCATCGCCAAAAGAATGTGACATGGGTCACAGTTGACCATGCAAGCAGCGTGCATTTAATATTTGCGGAAATGAGGAAAGAGTAGTCCAGCAAAATAGACACCTCTTTAACCGCTCTCCCCGATGCACCTGACGCACTTTTGTGGAGTTTCCATTAGAAATGGCGACATTCACGGATCACGCAAGATGCCGGTGAACCGGCACGGATATCGGTTCGAGATCCTCGGTAGCCGACCACTCATGTTCGACACCTCGGCTCAATACCGGCGTTAACCACGTCACTTCGCCTATCGACCGCAGTGCAAGCCTCGCTGGAGATCCTGCACGCATTTCTTTTCTGCGCACATTCCGGACGCCGTGCCAGATCCTTCGGGAACAGGCATGTCGGGTGCATTCGCGCGCCTTTGCCTGAAACTTCGATCCTTCGGAAACGCGGGATCCGATTCCGCTGCGTTCTTTTCTCGTGAAGGGTAATTCGTGTCCTTCCTCCACACCACAGTCACCCATCACTCCGACGAAAGAAAATCTCCCGCGCCCCTGTCACTGGCGCAGGAGCGGCTGTGGGTCATGGCGCGCACGGACGGAGACGCCAGCGCCGCCTACAACGAGCCGATGCCCTTCGACATCCGGGGGCCGCTGGACCGGGACCTGCTCTTCCAGGCGCTGCACCTGCTCGCGGCCCGGCACGAGGGCCTGCGCACCCGGCTGGTGCCCTCCGGCGGTTCGGCGCTCCAGGTCGTCGATCCGCCGGAGACCGGGTTCCCGGTGGCCTTCGAGGATCTGACCGGAGTGCCGGACGCGGCCGAGCGGTTCGCGCGGATGCGGCAGGAGGTGGAAGGCACCCCGTTCCGCCTGGGCGAGGAGTCCATGGTGCGCGGCCGACTCGTGGCGCTCGAAGCGGACTACCACGTCCTGCTCCTGACGGCTCACCACCTCGTCTTCGACGGCTGGTCCCGCTCGCTGCTGCTGCGGGAACTGGGCCTGGTGTACACCGCGCTCCAGGAGGGGCGGGACCCGGACCTGCCGCAATTGACGTGGCAGTACAGCGACTACACCCGCTGGCAGTGGGACTGGATGTCGGGGGAAGAGCCCGCCGGGCACGCCGACTACTGGACCAACACGCTGGCCGGTGCTCCGGCCGTGCTCTCCCTGCCCACCGACCGGCCCCGCCCGCCCGAGCAGGTCTTCCAGGGCGACCGGGTGCCCGTGACCGTGGACCAGGAACTGACGCAGGCCCTGCGCGACCTCGCCGATGACAACGCTGTCTCCCTGTACGCGACCGTCATGACCGGCTGGTCCGTGCTGTTGTCGCGGCTCTCCGGACAGGACGACATCGTGATCGGCGCCCCGACGTCGAACCGCCGCCGCGGGGACGTCGAGGGCCTGATCGGCCTTTTCGTCAACACCCTCGCCCTGCGGGTGGACCTGTCCGGTTCCCTCAGCGTCAGCGGTGCCCTCAAGCAGGTGAACCAGCGGATCCGCGACGCCCTCAAACACGTCGACCTGCCCTTCGAGCGGGTCGTGGAACTGGTCAACCCGCCGCGGAGCCCCGCGTACACGGCACTGTTCCAGACCATGTTCGCCTGGGTCCCCTCCATGCGGAGGGAACTCGAACTCCCGGGCGTGCGGGTGGAACCGCGGGAGGACGCGGCCCACGTCCCGGCGAAGTTCGACATGGTCCTGGCCCTGGCCGACGAGGGCCGGCACCTCACCGGCGAGATCGACTACGCGGTGGCGCTCTTCGACCGGACGACCGTCGAACGGTACGTGCGCCAGTTCCTGCGCGTGCTGCGCCTGATGACCGAACGCCCGGAAGCCGGGATCGCCGATCTGACGCTGCTGGACGAGGACGAACAGCGCGAACTCCTCGCCACCTTCAGCGCGGGGCCCGCCGTGACCGTGACGGCACCCGCAGGCCTGCTGGAGCGGTTCGCGACGCAGGTGCGGGAACGGCCGGGACAGCCCGCGGTGGTGACCGGGGAGACGCAACTGGACTACGCGACGCTGGACCGCCGGGCCAACCGGCTCGCCGACGCACTGATCGCGCGCGGTGTCCGGCCCGACCACGTGGTGGCCCTGCACGCCGGGCGCACGGCCGAACTCGTCGTCGGCGTGCTCGGCATCCTCAAGGCCGGCGCCGCCTACCTGCCCCTGGACCCCGGACAGCCCTCCGAACGGCTCACCGCCATGGTGAGCGACGCCGCACCGGCACTCGTGCTGACCGACCAGGCGGACACCGCGGGCGACGACCGGCAGCGGTGGGAGAACCTGGAGAAGGTGGAGGCCGAGGGAACGCACGACGCCGCACCGGCCATCGACGCGGACCCGACCCGGCTCGCCTACGTCATCTACACGTCGGGGTCGACCGGCCGTCCCAAGGGCGTTGCGGTGACGCACGGCAGCGTGGTCAATCTCTTCGACCACTGGCGTGAACTCATGGGAGACGCCCGCGGTGAGGCGTCCTCGGCCTGGTCGAGCATCGGCTTCGACGCGTCGGTGCACGAACTCCTCATGCCGCTGACCTCCGGGGCCGTGCTCCACGTGGTTCCCGACGAGCTGCGGGGCGACCCGGCGGCCCTCATGGAGTGGCTGCGTGAACACAAGGTCACCCAGGCTTTCCTTCCCCCCTCCTACGTGTTGTGGATCGACGAGGATCCGGGCGCGCGACTGGCCGGGCTGAGCCTGCGTCACCTCCTCACCGGAGTGGAGTCACTGCCCGAGCGCGCCCTGCACCGCATGCGCGAGCTGCTGCCCGGTCTTCGCATCTGCTTCGGCTACGGCCCCACCGAGGCCACGCTCTACTCGACCGCCTACACCGACCCGCAGCCGTACGAGCGCTCGTGCCCCATCGGCCGGCCGCTGCGCGGCACCCGCCTGTACCTGCTCGACGACCGCATGCGCCCGGTACCCGTGGGGGTCACCGGTGAGGTCTACCTCGGCGGAGCGAGCCTGGCCCGCGGATACCTGAACCGGCCGGACCTCACCGACGAGCGCTTCCTCCCCGACCCCTTCGTGCCCGGTGAACGCGTCTACCGCACCGGCGACCTGGCGCGCTGGCTGCCGGACGGCAACGCCGAGTACGTCGGCCGTCGAGACGACCAGTTCAAGCTGCGCGGCTTCCGCATCGAACCCGGCGAGGTCGAGTCAGCACTCCTGGCGGTGCCCGGTGTGCGGGAGGCCGTGGTGCTGGCCGACCGCGACACACCCGGCGGCCCCCAGCTGGTCGCCGGTGTGGGATGTGACGCCGGAGCGACGCGGACGCCGTACGAGTGGCGCGCGGCGCTCAAGGACCGCCTGCCGGACTACATGATCCCCGTCGTGGTGGCCGAGTTCCCGCGGCTTCCGTTGAACCGCAACGGCAAGGTGGACCGGACGGCAGTGCTGCGCGCCACGGCGGGGGCCCGCTCCGGGCGGGTCAACACGGCCGCGCCCCGCGACCACGTCGAGATGGCGCTGTACCGGATCTGGCGGCGCGTGCTGCTGCACCCGGACGTCGGGATCGGCGACAACTTCTTCGAACTCGGCGGCACGTCGATCTCGGCGATCAAGATGGCGTCCGCCGTCCAGGACGAACTCGGCGTGATGCTGCCGGTCCGGGACGTCATGCTGCACCCCACCATCGAGGCGCTCGCCGAGCGGGTGCGCAGCGACGGGGCCGAGCCCCGACAGCCGGCGGAACCCGGCAGCCTGGTGGAGTTCCGCGCCGGCGACGGCCGGCAGCGCGTGGTGTGCGTGCACCCGGCCGGCGGCACCGCGTTCTGCTACCTGCCGCTGTCCACGGCGCTTCCCGACGAGGTCGGCGTGGTGGGACTCCAGGCGCCCGGCATCAACCCCGGCGAGTCCACCCTGCCCGGTGTCGAGGCGATGGCCCGGGAGTATCTGCGGCTCGTCGATCCCCGCCCGGACGAGGCACTGGTGCTGTGCGGGCTCTCCTACGGCGGCCTGGTCGCGTACGAGATGGGCCGCCTCCTGGTGGCGGCCGGGCACGAGAGGGTGAGCGTGGTCCTGCTCGACACCCACGGCGCGGAGGACGCGGAGCGGCACGCCGCCACCGAGCCGGTCGGCATGGCGGAGTTCCGGGAGAAGCTGGTGCGCTTCAACGGCATGTACCCGGGCATCGACGACGACCAGGTGGCCCGGTACCTGACCGTGTACAACCACCATCGCGAGACCGCGCGCGACTACGCCGTACCCGAATCGCCCGCCCGTGTCGTGCTGATGCAGGCGACAGCCGTGGACGACGAGGACGGCGCCGACGCGGCCGACCGCCTGCGCGCCTTCTGGCGGCGCCGCGTCAGCGGCGGATTCCTGGTCGAGCCGGTGGCCTGCGGTCACTGGGACATGTTGGAGAGCGACGAGCTGCCACGCGTCGCCGCCGTCCTCGCCGCCGAACTGGACCGGCTGGCAACCGGCCCCCGCGCGGCCGTGACGGAGCGCCCGGCCCTTTCCTGCACGCCGGAGGAATGATGGAACCGCGCGTCGAGACATCCCCCGCCGGCGTGACCGAGGACCCGGGTGCACCGGCCGGGCTCGCGCTGGAGATACACCGCCAGGCCCTGCGCACACCCCGGGCGGAAGCGGTGACCGACGGCGACGTACGGCTGGACTACGCGGCGTTGGACGCCGCGGCCGCCGCCGTGGCCGAGGCGCTGGGCCGCCTGGGCGTGACTCCCGGACAGGCCGTGGCGGTGGCGCTGCCGCGCTCGTGGCGTCTGGTCTGCGTGATGCTGGGCATTCTGCGGCTGGGTGCCCAGGTGGTGCCGCTGGACACACAGAGCCCGGTCGGACGCCGCCGTTTCATCCTGGAGGATTCCGCGGCGGCCGCCCTGGTGCACGCCGATCCCGAGAGCATCCCCGAGCTTGTGCGGGGCGTGAAGGCGATCACCGTGGACTCTCTGCTGACCCGACTCCCGGAGGCCGTGGACACGGTGCCCGCGCCGGCCGCCGCCGGCGAGGCGTCCGAGGTGTCCTTCCTGTTCTACACCTCCGGAACGACCGGGCGGCCCAAGGGCGTCGAGGTCCGCGACGCCGGAGTCATGCGGCTGGCGCGGCCCGGCTACATCCGGGTCGAGCCAGGTCTGCGCTACGCCTGTCTGGCCAATCCGGCGTTCGACGCGCTGAGTTTCGAGGTCTGGACCCCCCTGCTGACGGGCGGCTGCTGTGTGATCCTGCGCGAGGGGGACGTGCAGACCCCCGAACGGCTCGCCGCGGCACTGCGGCGCGAGCGGGTGGACACCGCCTTCGTCACGACCGCGCTGTTCAACGCGGTGGTCACGGCCGTGCCGGACTGCTTCGCCGCGGCCGGCGAGGTTCTGGTGGGCGGTGAGCGGGTCGACCCCCGGGTGATGCGCCGCTGGTACCGGGACAACCCCGACAGCGGCACCCGCCTGTTCAACGTCTACGGGCCGACGGAGTCCACCACCTTCGCCCTGTGCCACCCGATCCCGCGGGACTTCGCCGGTGACGTGGTGCCGATCGGCCGGCCCCTGCCGCAGACCGGTGCCGTTCTGGTCGTGCCGGGCCAGGAGAGGATCGCCGCACCCGGCGAGGTCGCCGAACTCCTGCTGAGCGGCGCCGGACTCGCGGTCGGGTACCGCAACCTCCCCGAGGAGACCGAGCGGCGCTTCGTGCGGCTCGCATGGCTCGACGGCGGCGAGGAGCGGTACTACCGCACCGGTGACCTCGTACGAGCCGACGACGAGGGCCTGGTGGAGTACGTCGGACGGACCGACCGCCAGGTCAAGGTCCGCGGCTTCCGGATCGAGCCCGGTGAGGTGGAACGGCAGGTCCTGGCCCACCCGGCGGTCCGGCAGGCCTACGTCTGCACGCGCCGCGCGGGTCAGGAGGGGCCGAACGAACTGCTGGCGTTCGTCGTCCTGCAACGGGAGCTGTCCTACGAGGAGTTCGACCGCCACCTCGCGGCCCACCTGCCCACCTACATGCGGCCGCACCAGATGCATCTCGTGACGGAACTGCCACTCAACGCCAACGGAAAGGTGGACCAGGCCGCGCTGCTGGAGCAGGCCGACCGGCCCTGGCGGCCGGCCGCCTCCGACGGACCGGCGGCGACGGGAACGGAGCGCGAGGTCCTGGAGCTGGCCGAGGAGATCCTGGGGACGACCGGCCTCGGGCTCGGCGACCGGTGGATCGCCGCGGGCGGCGACTCGTTGAAGGCCCTGCGGTTCTGCTTCGCCGTCCGGCAGCGGTGGGGCCGCGACCTGACGCAGGCGGCCGTCCTCCACGGGGACCTGGCCGCAATCGCCCAGGCCGTCACCACGGGCCGCCCCGGCGAGCAGAGCACCTGTCCGGCGCCGGTGATCACCGGCGCCCTGTCGGCAGCCGCCACGAGCGAGCAGCAGCGGCTTTGGCTGCTGCAGCGCCGCGCCCCGGGCTCCCGGGCGTACTCCGTCCATCAGGCGTTCCGCGTGGACGGACCCGTCGACACCGCTGCCCTCCGGCGGGCGCTGCGGTCCCTGGTGGCACGCCACGCGGCCCTGCGCACGGGCTTCGCTCCCGGGGCCGACGGACTCCGGCAGACAGTCGGCGAACCGTACGACCCCTGGCACGATCAGGGCACGCTGCAGGCATGGGACGAGGAGGAAGCGCACGCCTTCGCCGACACCTTCTTCGCCGAGCCGTTCGACCTCGCCGTACCCCGCATGCTGCGTGCCTGCTGGCTGCCGCGCGACGGCGGCGGAACGCTTCTGCTGCACCTGCACCACATCGCCGTCGACGGCTGGTCGCTGAGCGTCCTGCTCCAGGACCTGTCCGCCGCCTACGCCGAGACCACAGACGCCGACACCGACAGCGGTGGCGACGACAGCGACGGCGAAGCCGGCCGAAAGACGGCATCCGCGCCGAACCCGCTGGACTTCGCCGCCTGGCAGAACGACTGGTTCGCCACGGCGGCCTACCAGGCACAGCGCGACGAACTCCTGGCGTACTACCAGGACCTGGAGGAGCCCCAGGAACCGCTGCCCGCCGAGGACGCGCACCCGGCACCGCGGGCACGGCTGCTGCAGACCTCCCTCGACGTCGTGCGCCGGGCCGCAGTGGACCGGCTCTGCGCCGAACTCGGGCTGACCCGCTTCCAGGTGCTGCTGGGCGTGTTCTCCTGGAGCCTGTACGGCGTGACCGGCCTGGTCCGCCCGCGCATCGCCGCCCCCGTCGCCAACCGCCCGGTACGCGAGTTCGAGGACAGCGTGGGCATGCTGGCGAACACCGTGCTGCTGCCCGTGACCGTCGCGCCCGGTGAGGACCTGCGCTCGCAGCTCGCCCGCACCGGGGCCGGCACGGTGGAGGTGCTGCGACGCCAGGACGTGGCACTCGCGGACGTGCTGACCGGCTGGGAGGCTGTCGGCGACGGCACCCCGTTCGATGTCCTGTTCGTTCTGGAGAACACCGACTTCGGGGCGCTGCGGCTGCCCGGCTGCGTCCAGCGCCCCCTGTGGTGGGCCGCGCCCGAGGCCAAGTGCCCGCTGACGGTCTCCGTCGTCGAGCACCCCGACGGCCTCGACGTGCTGTGGGAGTACGCCGAGGACCGCTTCACCGACCAGGCCGTCGAGGCGATGGCCGACCTGTTGCGGCGGGGCGTGGACGCGCTCGCCTCCGGTGGCCGCTCCACCGCGCGGGAGCTGGTCGCGCCGTACCGTCGGTCCCTGCCGGAACACGGGCGCGGGGCCGCCCCGGAACCGGGCTTCACCACGATCGCCAAGGGCTTCGCACGACAGGTCGCCCGCACCCCGGACGCCCCGGCCGTGGTCACCGCCGACGGAGACACCCTGAGCTACGCGGAGCTGGACGCCCGCGCCGCGGTCCTCGCCGCCGACCTGGCCGACCGCTACCCGATCCCGGCGGACGGCAGCCCCTGCCGGGCAGCCCTGTACCTGGACCCGTCCGCCGAGCACGTAGTGGCCCTGCTGGCGCTGGCGCGGCTGAACGTCACCGCCATCCCCCTCGACCCCTCCTACCCGGTCGAGGTGCTGCGCCGCGTCCTGGAGCGGGTCGACCCGCTGTGCGTCCTGGTCACGCCTGACGCCGCGCCGGCACTGGACACGCTGCTCGCCCACGGCGTGGACCGGCACCTCGTGGCCCTGACGGACCCGGCGCCGCGGCCGGACGCCGGGGCGACGGTGCCGTACGACGCACGCACGCACGACGGCACCCGACCGCTGTACACACTGTTCACCTCAGGCTCCACCGGCGTCCCCAAGGGCGTCCAGGTCCATGACCGCACGCTGTGCGATCTGATCCGGTGGCAGTCCCTCTCCGGGGGCCTGACCGCCCCGGCGGTCACCCAGCAGTTCTCGATGCTGGCCTTCGACGTGTCGTTCCAGGAGATCTTCGGGACGCTGTGCACCGGCGGCAGCCTGCAGCTCATACGCCCCGAGTGGCGTCAGGACGCCCCCGCGCTGCTGGAGCGGCTGGAGTCCGCGGGAACCGAGCGGATCTTCATGCCCTACGTGGCCCTGCAACTGCTCGCCGAGTACGGGGTCCGCCTGGGCAGGTTCCCCTCCCGGCTGCGTGAGGTGGTCACCGCGGGCGAGCAGCTGGTGTGCACCGACACCATCCGCCGCTGGTTCGCCGGACTGCCCGGCGCCCGCCTGTTCAACCACTACGGGCCGACCGAGACGCACGTGGTCAGTGCCCTGTGCCTGGAGGGCGATCCGGGTCAGTGGCCCGAGCGGCCCGCCATCGGGCGCCCGGTGGCCGGCGCCGACCTGCGCGTGGTGGACGCCCAGGGCGACCCGGTTCCGCCCGGGTGCACCGGCGAGCTGCTGATCGGCGGCACCATGACCACCCGCTGCTACCTCGACGAACCCGCTGTCGACGACACCCGCTTCGTCGAGATGCCCGGCGAGGGCCTGTTCTACCGCAGCGGGGACCGGGCCTGGTTCGACCGCGAGGGCCTGCTGCACTACGCGGGCCGCGACGACCAGCAGATCAAGCTGAGCGGGCACCGGCTGGAACTCGGTTCCGTCGAAGCGGCCCTGCTGCGCCATCCGGCGGTGGTCAGCGCCGTCGTCGCACGTGACGGCGACCGGCTGACGGCCTGCCTGGAGTTCCGCGGTCAGCCGGCGTCCGCCGACGACCTGACCGCGCATCTCTCCGCTCTGCTGCCCTCCTACGTGCGCGTGGACCGTTTCCGCATGCTGGAAAGGCTGCCGCGCACCCCCAGCGGCAAGCTGGACCGGAAGGCGGCGCTTCGGGCGCCGGGCGAGGAGCTGCGCCGTTCGGCGCCCGCCCGCACCTGGCTGTCGGCCGAGGAGGAGCGGCTCACCGCCGCCTTCGAGGAGGTCACCGGGGCGACGATCGAACCGGACCAGACCTTCTTCGAGGCGGGTGCCTCCAGCCTCGTTCTCATGCGCTTCCATCTGCGCTGCACGACGGAACTCGGTCTGCGCTTCGGCGTCGCGGACCTGTTCGAGCACGTCACCGTCCGCTCCCTGGCCCGCCACCTCGCCGGGGACGACCACCGCGACCGCCGGACACCTGCCGCGCCGGCCGTGGAGGTCGGCCGAGCCCCGGAGGCCGGCGAACCGATCGCGGTCGTCGGCATGGCGGTGCGGGTGCCCGGCGCCCTGGACCTGGCGGCCTTCTGGGACCTGGTGGTCTCCGGCGGCACCGGCATCCGCCGGGTCGACGCCCCAGAGGGCGTCATCGGCGCGCACAGCACGCTCGACGGGATGCTCGGCTTCGACCCGGGCCACTTCGGCATCAGCCCCCAGGAAGCCCGCCTGATGGACCCCCAGCAGCGTCACCTGCTGATGGCCAGTGTGCAGGCCCTGGCCCACGCCGGCGTCGCGGACACGTCCACCACGCGCGTGGGACTGGTGGCCGGCGCCGGGGAGAGCACCTACTTCCAGTCCATGCTGCGCGAGGCGGACCCCGGCCGGCTGCCCGACGGCTTCCAGCTCGCCCTGCACCACGAGAAGGACTTCCTGGCCACCAAGGTGGCCTACCACCTCGGGCTGACCGGTCCCGCCTTCAGCGCCCAGACGGCGTGCTCCAGCTCCCTGGTCGCCGTGCACCTCGCGGCCGGCATGCTCCGGCAGGGCGAGGCCGAGGTGATGCTCGCCGGAGGGGTGCTCGTCGACCCGGGGCTGACCGGCGGCTACCGCTACCGCCCGCAGCACATCTTCTCCGCCGACGGCGACTGCCGGCCCTTCAGCGACGACGCGACCGGAACGGTCGGCGCGAGCGGTGTCGGCGTCGTGGTCCTCAAACCACTGCGGCAGGCACGCCGCGACGGCGACACCGTCTACGCGGTGATCACAGGTTCCGCGATCAACAACGACGGCGCGGCCAAGATGAGTTACACCGCGCCGTCCCTGGCCGGGCAGCGCGAGGTGATCCGTACCGCCCTGGCCCGCGCCGGACGCACCGGTGCGGACCTCTGCTACGTCGAGGCACACGGAACCGGCACCCGGCTGGGCGACCCCATCGAAGTCAGCGCGCTCCGCCAGGCGTTCGGTGTGAGCGAGTCCGGTCGCTGCGCGCTCGGCTCGGTCAAGAGCCAGCTCGGCCACATGGGTGCGGCCGCGGGCGTGGTGGGCCTCGTGCGCGCCGTCCTCGCCGTGCACCACGGCACCGTCCCGCCCACCATCAACTTCCGCGCCTTCAACCCGGAGATCGGACCCGACCCCGCCCCCTTCCATGTGCCGACCCGGGCCACGCCCTGGCCCGGGGGACGCGAACGGGTGGCCGCGGTCAGCAGCTTCGGGATCGGCGGCACCAACGCCCACGTCGTCGTGGAACAGGACACCGGGACCGGCGCCGCCGCACCCGGCGACGTACCCGGGTGCCTGGTGCTCTCCGCCTCCAGCACGGACGCCCTCGCCGCCGACGCCGCCCGGATCGCCGACTACCTCCAACTGCGGCCGGAACACCACGAGTCGGTGCTGCGTCACCTGCAGGCCGGACGTGCGGCCCGCCGCCTGCGGACGGCGGCACCCGTCGCGGACGCCGCGGCCGCGGTGCGCTGGCTGCGCGCGGTGGCCGCGGGCGAGGTCCCGCACGGCATCGCGGACCCGGACGCCGCGACGGTTCCGGCCGCCGGCCGCACGGCACAGGACATCGCCGAGGACTGGACCGCCGGAAAGCCCGTGGCCTGGCGACCGGGCCCGGCGCCGGCGCCCTGGGACTTCCCGCCCCCGTCCTTCGCGCTCGCGCACTACGACTTCGACCGCACGCCCGAGGCCGCGGCCGCGGGACCCCAGCGGCTGCCGCAGTCCGACTGGCTGCACCAACCGCACTGGGTCCGGCAGCGCCGTGCCACCACCACGGGCACCGCCGCACCGGCCGGCCGCGCGTCCGTCGTCGTCATCGTGGCCGCCGCGAGCACGCCACAGACAGCGTTCGCACCGTTCGGGGCCGTGGCGTCGCGGGTGGTGCGGGTACACCCGTCCGGCACCTTCGCCCGCAGGGGACCCGACGCCTTCGAGGCCGACCCGGCCGACCCGGCGTCCCTGCGCCTGCTGCTCGACGCGCTGTCCGAGGACGGCGCCGACGACGGCCTGGCCGACGCGGAATGGGTGCACGCCCTGCCCCTGGACGTGACGGGGCCGGTCGGTCCCGGCACCTTGGAACACGCCCGCCACGCCTGCCTGGACACCACCGCGGCCCTGGCCCGGGCGTTGTCCGGGCGGACCGGCTCCCCGCGCGTGTGGTGGCTGTCGTACGGCGCCCGGCCCGTGGGCGGAGCGGTGGACAGGCCCGAACTGGCGCTCCTCGCCGGGCCCGTCGAGGTCGCCCCCCAGGAGGGTGCCCTGGACGGCCACTGGCTGGACCTGCCCGACGGCGTCCTCACCCGCTGGGCCGGACACGTGGCCTCGGCGGTCGCCGAAGCACGCCGAGCCGGATCTGCCGGCGGCCCCGCACTGCCCCGGCAGCTCGCGCTCCGGCAGGGCTACTGGTGGCGACCGGGCACCACGCCCGTGCCGGTGCCGTCCGGCACACGGCTCCCGCCGTCCGGCGCGGACACCGTCCATCTGGTACTGGGCGGCACCGGCGGCATAGGCCGCGCCATCGCCGCCTGGCTGCTGGAGCACACCGGCGGCCGGGTCCTGCTGCTGTCGAGGAATCCGCAACTGCCCTCGGAACTGGCCCGTTGGACCGATCGCGTCGGCCTCGTCGCAGCGGACCTGGCGGTCACGCCCGTGCACGAGGTGACGGCCGCCGTCGCCGGACACACACAACAGCTGGACAGCGTGATCCACGCGGCCGGCCTCGGATCCGGCGGGCTGCTCGTACGACGCGACGCCAGCGCGATGCGCGACGCCGCCGCGGCCCGGGAGAACGGCGCACTCGTCGTGGAGCAGCTGATCGAGGCCTTCCACCCGGAGGTCGCGGTCTACTGCTCCTCGATGTCCGCCCTGCTCGGCGGCGTCGGCCAGAGCGACTACGCGGCCGGCGCGAGCCTGCTCGACGGCTTCGCCCACCACCGCGCCACAGAGACGGAGACGACCGTCCGGATCGGCATCGACTGGGACATCTGGCGCGAGACCGGAATGGCGACCCGGGTCCTGGCCGAGGACAGCCGCCACCAGGCCCACCTGGCCGTCGGTCTGACGGTCGAGGAGGGCAAGGCGGTCTTCGCCCACGCCCTGGCCCTGCAACTGCCGCAGCTCCTCGTCTCCACCACCGACATCGATGTCTCCCGCGCGTTCTACGCCCCCAGCGCCGACGGCCGGCCGGAACCGCTCGGCGCACCGCCGGGTCCGGCGTACGACGCGGACGGCGAGGGCCGGCCCTCGGACCCGGACGGTGCCGAGGCACGGGCCGGCGCCATGGCCCGCGTGGTCCGGGACCTGCTGGGCGTGGACGAACTGGACCCGGACGACTCCCTGTACGACCTGGGCGCCGACTCGCTGACCCTGCTCGGCCTGATCGCCCGGATCGAGGACGACTACGGCGTCGCATTCGACCTGGCCGCCTTCAGCCACCGGGTCAGCCTCACCGAGATCCTCAAACACATCGAGGCGGCCCTCACCCCCGTCGGGCCCACCGCCGGGGCGACCGGGAACACCGCTTCCCGGGTCGTCCTCGACATCTGGCAGGAGGGAACCGGATCCGCCGTCCTGTGCCTGGTGCACCCCGTGGGCGGCGACATCCAGGCCTACCGGCCGCTGGCGGCGGCGCTCGGGCCCGCACCGACCGTGTGCCTCATCGCCGATCCGGCACTTCGCGACGCCGGGATGCCCGCATGGTCGCTGGCCGAACGCGCCCGGCACTACGACGCGGCACTGCGCGACCGCTTCGGCGGCTCCGGCCACCGGCTGTACCTGGCCGGATGGTCCTACGGCGCCCGGGTGGCCATGGAGATGGCCGGCCTGGCCGAGTCGGGCGGGCAGCCGCTGGAGGCCCTCTACCTGCTGGACCCGCCGCCGCCCCGGGCGGAGGCGCTGGTCGCCGCCTACGACGAGACCCACCTGGAGCAGGTGTTCGCCGCCGAACTCGGCACCGGCGCCTCGCCGGTGCCGGCAGAACACGCGCAGGCGTACGCCGCGAGGCTGGCCCGCTGCTGCCGGGCGAACCTGCGCAGTATGGGCGAGCACCGGGTGCGGCCGCTCGCCTCCGTCCCCACATTCCTGTGGCTGGCCGAACAGCCCACAGCGGGTGTGCCCGCACCCGGCGACCCGCAGGAGACGGACCGGCAGTGGAGTACCTGCCTGCCCCCTTCCGCCGTACGGCGATCCCTGCCCACCGACCACTACGGCATCGTCGCGCCACCCCATGTCCACACGGTGACCGAGACCATCACGGCAACGCTGTCGGACCCGGCCGCCGGTGCACGGTCCCGCCGCGAGCAAGAATCGGAGCGCGCCCAGTGAACCCCTACCAGTCCCTGCCCGTCAGGTCGTTCTGGCGGCCCGCGGTCGCCGAGCCCGAACCACTGGACATCGAGGACGTCTGGACACCCAAGTTCGCCCTCGGCCAGGACGACCCGGTGGTCACCGCGGGCTCCTGCTTCGCCGCACAGATCGGCAGGGCCCTGCTGGACTCGGGAATGAACTGGCTGGACGCCGAACCCGCCCCGCCCGGCCTGACCCGGCAGCAGCGCCAGGACCGCGGCTACGGCGCCTTCTCCTTCCGCACCGGCAACATCTATACCCCCGCCGTGCTGCGCCAGTGGCTGTCATGGGCCCTCGGCCACGCGCAGCCGCCCGAGGAGGCCTGGCCCGACGGCGACCGCTACGTCGACCCGTTCCGCCCCGCGATCGAACCCGACGGCTTCGCCTCCCCGGCCGAGATGCTGCGGGCACGTGAGGTCACCCTGGCCGCCATCCGTACCGCCGTCACCACGGCGAGCTGCCTGGTCTTCACCATGGGACTGACGGAGGCATGGCGCGACACCGCTGACGGCACTGTGCACCCCACCTGCCCGGGCACCGTGCGCGGCACCTTCGACGCCGAGCGGTACACGCTGCACAACTTCACCTTCGTCGAGGCGCACCGGGACATGACCGAGGCGATCGCGATGGCACGCCGGGTCAACCACGGTCTGCGTATCCTGCTGACGGTGTCACCGCAGCCGCTGACCGCGACCGCCACCGGAGGTCACGCACTCCCCGCCAACGGATACACCAAGTCCGTGCTGCGCGCGGTCGCCGGGCAACTCGCCCTGGAGGACCCGGACGTGGACTACTTCCCGTCCTACGAACTCATCACCGGCCCGGTCTTCGGCGGCAGGTTCTTCGGCCCGAACCAGCGCACCGTGACCCCCGAGGGAGTCGACTTCGTGATGCGGCACTTCGTGGCCGGACTCCACCACCGCCCCACGCAACCGCACTCCGCCCGCGACACCACCGCCCGTTCGACAGATGCCGCCTGTGAGGACGCCGTCCTTGACTACTACAGCCCCCGCTAGGTTCCTGCTGCTCGGCGACTCCCACGCCGGACCGATCGGCCGAGCGGCCCAGAACGCGGGCATCCCGTTCCAGGGCGGCCCCATCGGCGCCGGCCGGGAGTTCACCGACAGCTTCTTCACCCCCCGCGACACCCCCGGCGGCCCCGACGTCGTCTTCCGCGCCGACGAGGCCGAGGAACACTACCGCCGCTTCCTCAAGGAACTCGGCGTCGACGCACTCGCCGGGCTGGGCGTCCCGCTGGTCGCGACGTTCGGTTTCTGCGCGCACTTCGTCGCGCTGCGGGAGAACTGGGACCTCTATCGCGACCGCTCGGGTGCCGTCGTGCCGGGTTTCCTCGCCGGACCCCTGTTCGACGCCATCGTGCGCGCCGCCGTGCGGGACGCCCTCGCCTTCTATGCACACGCCGTAGGCCTCGGGCTGCGTGTCCTCGCGGTGATGCCGCCGCAACGGGTCCCCGGCCAGTCCGATCCGGCGGTGTTCATGGCCGCGCAGGAAAGCATCCGGCTGGCCGTGACAGACCTCGGGGTCGAGATCGTGGACCTGCGCCACCGGACCACCGGTCCGGACGGACTGCAACGCCCCGAGCTGTGCGAGGCCGACGACGAGATCCATGGCAACCTCGCCTTCGGCCGCATCATCCTCGCCGAACTGCTCGACCGAAGCCTGTAACCCCCACCCCCCTCCGGAGGACGTCATGGAGCCATACGAACGCGAAGCACTGGAAGCGGTGACCACGCGTCCCGTGCACCCCTACCACACCCTCACGGTCGAGCGGATCACCCCCGTACTGGGCGCGGAGGTCTCGGGCGTGGATTTGTCGAAGGAGATCCCGGCCGAGCAACTGGACGAGATACGCACCGCCTTCCTCGACCACCACGTCCTCGTCTTCCGCGACCAGACGATCACCACCGAGGACCACAAGCGTTTCGCCGGCGCATTCGGCGAGCTGCGTCCCGTCAACCCGCCGCCGCCCGAGGGCGACCCCTACATCCTGGAGATCCGCACGACGTCGGCCGCCGCGAACGTGGCGGGCAACGGCTGGCACGCCGACGGCACCGCCGACGCGGAACCGTCGCTCGGGTCGATGCTCTACATCACCGAGATCCCCGAGCCGGGCTGCGGCGGGGACACCCTCTTCGCCAACATGCACCTCGCCTACGAGATGCTCTCGCCGGCCATGCGCTCCCTGCTGGACCCGCTCACCGCCATCCACGACGGCGCCCAGGCCCTGGCGGGCTACACCCCGCCCGCGGACTACGTCATCCCCAAGAGCGAACACCCGCTCGTCGCCCGGCACCCCGAGACCGACCGCAAGCTGCTCTACGTCAACAAGGCCTACACCAGCCGCATCCCGCAGCTCTCCGCCCAGGAGAGCCAGGCCCTGCTCGACATGCTCTTCGACATCGTCGCCCGCAGACCGGTCCTGCACTGCCGCGTGCGCTGGACTCCAGGCACCCTCGTCTTCTGGGACAACCGCTGCGTCCAGCACCACGCGACGTACGACTACTACCCCTACGCCCGCTACGGCCAGCGCGTCGCCATCAACGGCGGCCCCGTCAAGGGCTGACCGCACGACCCGGTGAGGCGTCGTCGCCTGCTCACGGGGTGGTGCGCCTCACCGCGTCGGCGAGGCCGTCCCGAAGGCGCACCCGGGCCTCCTCGGCCGCCGGCCCCGCAGTGCCGTCCGGTCCCGCGTACGCGGCGATCCAGGCCCGCACCACGGCGAACGGCCAGGCGCGGGCGTACTCCTGCGCATCCCCGGCAGCGAAGGCACCTGCGTACGCGGCGGCGTTCGCGATGGCGTTCGCCTCCGCGTGCACGCGATCGCTCACCTCCGTGTTCATGCGCGCGTAGGTCTCGCCATAGCGGTCGGCCTCGTCCGCGGACCAGCCGCGCGAGCGCGCGAAGGAGGCCGCGGCCGACGACGCCCGCGCGTGCACCCGCAGGCGGGGATAGGCCATCCGATACACCTCGCGCAACGCCGGCCGCAGCACCGCCGACCACACGTCCTCAGCGATCGGTTCGCCGGCTGCCGCGCGCGCGTGTACGGCGCGCAGGGCGTCGTGCGGGGCAGCGTCCGCACCGTGCCGGGCTACCGCCTCGGCGATGAGATCCGCCACCGCACCGGCATGCCAGTGGTGGACCGCGGCGAAGGGCACCACGGCCACGGAGTGCCCCCATCCGTCGTGGACGGCCACCGGTTCGGCAAGCACCTCGCGGACTTGGTCCAGCCAGCTCGGTACCGACACGGGCTGAAGAGCCTCGGGCAGGGCACCCGGTTCGGTCGTCATCGCAGCCTCCAGAACGTGTGGGTCCCGTCCCTGGAACCAAGGTCGGGTGAAGAGCCGTTGGGGTTGATCCCGGGAGTGGACACCGGGTTTCATGCGACGAGTGACAGCGTACGTGATGTGGAATGCCGACGGCGCCGGTTGCAGTACGACAGCCGGCGGAACAGCTCCAGCCGAGGCTGTGCCCGTCGGCCGTGGGGTGGTCTCTCACCGGAAAGTCATATTCGGCGCGGTACGGCTCCGTCCTGCCAGCGGTAGAGGTCGCGCAGCAGGGAAATCTCGGCGCCGTGATGGATCAGCTCCCCGTTGACGTGCAGGACGATGCCGTCCACGGGAAACCGCTCGGGACCCACCGTCGGCGGAAGCGGCCGAGATGGCCGCCGCCACGATCCGCACGATCTTCGCCCAGTCCACCGCCGACGCGGTCCGCACCCAGCTCGACATCGTCGCCGACGACCTGACCGCCTTCGCGGCATTCCCCGAGCGACATTGGAAGAAGATCCAGTCCACCAACCCGCTGGAGCGAATCAACCGCGAGGTCAAGCGCCGCACCGACGTCGTCCAGGTCTTCCCCAACGACGACGCGCTCCTGCGACTGGTCACCGCCGTGCTCTTCGAACTGCACGACGAGTGGATCGCAGAAAGCGCCCCAGTAGTGCCCAACACCACCAGCACGACGGCCGATTGCCGTCATCCGGTCGTCGGGGTCGGGAAGACCGACCAGCAGATCATCCAGGAGGTCGAGATTCCGCGGGTCAGGCTGAACAACGGT
The DNA here is from genome assembly GCF_020181035.1 of Streptomyces sp. CoH27. Lineage (GTDB taxonomy): Bacteria > Actinomycetota > Actinomycetes > Streptomycetales > Streptomycetaceae > Streptomyces > Streptomyces camelliae. The sequence continues at coordinate 126,669 of NZ_JAIQYY010000022.1, read as the reverse complement.
GTCATCGCCGTCAGCCAAGCTCTCGCAGACAAAAAGTGCCCGGTCGACCAAGGTGATCACCTTCGCGGGCTGGGGCCGGCCTGGCAAGACCCAACCTCCGGCGGAGCGCCGCTCAGACCACATCAACGGCCTGGTCACCGCGATAGGTAAGCCCACCGAGCTCCTCGAACGAGCCCCCACGCTACCCAACACCACCAACACCACGTCCCGTTGATCGGCTACACCACAAGAAGAAGACGCGACCGCCCAGCGCTGGTCGTCAGCCGGCGCGCAGCGGATCGGCCTCCGCTCGGCGAGGCGGTTCCTGCCTCCATTCCCGTGTTTCGGTGCGGTTTCCGTCGCATTTCGGGTGGATAGGGATGGTCAAGAGTTAGACATGAACACTTGTGTGCTTTTGAGGTACGGCTGATCATTGGCCGCATCCCGCCCCTTCCCACGCACGCAGGAGCTCCCGGTGGCCGCTGGTCAGATAACCTCCGAGCCTGCCGACACGCCGGCAGCAGCTCTCGCGGAGCGGCAGAAGCTGCGCAAGCACTTCGGCCGCTTCGACATCCTGTTCTTCCTCCTGTGCACCATCGTCGGCGTGGACACCATCGGCACCGTCGCCTCGAAGGGTGCTGAAGCGTTCACCTGGCTCATCGTGCTGGCCGCGGTGTTCTTCGTGCCGTCCGCACTGCTCACCGCCGAACTGGGAGCCGCGTTCCCCGACGAGGGCGGTCCCTACATCTGGACCAGCCGGGCCTTCGGGCGGCTCGCCGGTGCCGTCAACAACTTCCTGTACTGGATCACCAATCCGGTGTGGCTGGGCGGCACGCTCTCCGTGTCCGCCGCCACTGCCTACACCACCTTCTTCAACGACGGGAAGAACCTGAGCACCCCGGCCTTCTACGCCTTCACTCTCGTGTTCGTCTGGGTGGGCGTGCTCGCCGCGATCCTTTCCTTCGACGTCGGCAAGTGGATTCCCACCATCGGCGCCTGGAGCCGTTTCATCCTCCTCGGACTGTTCACCGTCACCGTCGTGGTGTACGGCATCCGACACGGCCTGCATGGATTCGGTGTCGGCGACTTCTCCCCGACCTACGCGGGATTCGTCGCACTGGTACCTGTCCTGATGTTCAACTACGTCGGTTTCGAGCTGCCCAACACCGCCGGCGACGAAATGACCGACGCCCAGAAGGACGTGCCGTTCGCCATCTTCCGCAGCGCCGGCCTCGCCGTACTGCTGTACGCGCTGCCGATCCTCGGCATCCTGCTCGTCCTGCCGGTCAAGGCCATCACCGGTCTCGGCGGTTTCATCGACGCCATCCGGCAGGTCTTCACTGTGTACGGCGGCCATGTCGCCGCCGACGGCACAGCCACGCTCAGCGGCGCCGGCCGCCTGCTCGGAGACCTCGCCGCGATCATGTTCATCCTCACGGTGCTGTCCTCCGGAGTCACATGGATCATGGGATCCGACCGTGCCCTCGCCGTCTCCGGCTACGACGGCGCGGCACCCCGCTTCCTCGGCGTCATCTCCAGCCGGTTCGGCACCCCCGTACGGGTCAACATTCTCAGCGGTGCGGTCTCCACGACCGTCCTCGTCCTGGCCCACCAACTGACGGGTGGCAGCGCCGGCAAGCTCTTCGGCGCCGTCCTCGGCCTCGCCGTCTCCACCACCCTCGTCAGCTACCTGGGCATCTTCCCGGCGCTCGCGGTACTGCGCCGCAAGGCTCCGGACTTCCCCCGCCCCTACAGGGCACCCATCCCCCGCACCATCAGCACGGTGCTCACCCTGCTCATCCTGTTCGCCAGCGTGCAACTGGTCGCCCCGGGACTCGGCGACCACTGGTTCGGCTCCGGCTACGCGCCGGCCGGCTGGAGTTACGGCGAGCGCTGGAAGTACCTGCTGACGGAGGCCGTCCCGCTCGTCGCCTTCATGCTCCTCGGCGTGCTCTTCTGGGTACTGGGCAGACCGACCCGCACCGCACCTGCCACCAACGGGGAGTAGCACTCCGGGATCTCGTCGGCCGGGATCGGCACAAGGCCGTCCGCGTGCCGTGAGGCGGACCTTCGTGGTCGGTCCGTCGCGGGACCGGCCGATGGCATGGCCTTCCGATTCTTGAGGCTACGCCGTCGCCAAGGCCGGTGGGTATTACTTTGCAAGTAGAGCTTCGTGCCGTCCAACACCTGGGACGCGACGACAGTCCTGGCGAACCGTCAGCAAGCCTTCCGTTGCCCCCTTGCGACCCGGACGCCCGGAATGAAAGTGCCCGATCTCCGGTTGCCGTGATCATGCACTTCACCCTTCACGATGGCATCCGCATCGACTACGACGCCCAGGGCGAAGGCCCCCTTGCCGTCTACGCCCACGGCGCGCTCCTCAGCCGCAAGGCCGAGGACGAGCTGGGCATGCTCAACTGGGAGGCCGTCGAGAGCCTGCCCGGGCGGCGGTTCGTCCGTTACGACGCCCGGGCGCACGGCGCCTCCACTGGGCGCCCGGATCCCGATGACTACCGCTTCGAACGCTTCGCCGCCGACCTCGTCGAACTCCTCGACCACCTGGGCGGGACGCGACCGGTGACCGGAATGGGGTCCTCGCTGGGCTGTGCCACGGTGCTGCACGCAGCGGTCAACGACCCGGCACTGTTCGACCGGCTCATGCTGGTCATCCCGCCCACCGCATGGGAGACCAGGGCCGCGCAGGCCGACAACTACCGCATGGCTGCAAGGCTGGTGGCGGAGCACGGCATCGGCGCGTTCACCGCGGCGGCCGCCACTGCTCCGATTCCGCCCTCGCTGTCCGGCCTTCCCTACCCGCCGCGGGAGCTTGGTGTGCACCCCGAGCTGCTGCCCGCGCTCTTCCACGGGCTGGCCGCCTCGGACCTGCCGCCCCGCGAGAAGATCGGCGAACTCACCCAGCCCACCCTGATCCTGGCCCTCGCGGACGACCCCAGCCACCCGAGGTCCACTGCCGAACAGCTCGCCGGCCTACTCCCCGGCGCTGAGTTGCACGTGACGAGCGACTCTGCGGGCGTGCGCGCCTGGGGCGACCGGGTGGCCAGGTTCCTGGCCTGACAAGTCGTCGTTCCGAGCGAGGGGCGCTCGGCAGTCGAACTGTGTTTCTCGGTCGAGTGGTTCTCCGTAGGCCCGGGCATGGCGGCAGGTCCTCCTGTCCAGCTCATGGACCGGTCCCGGCGAGGAAGCTCCTCGGACTCCGCTGACCAGCACAGATACGCGATAAGTCAGGCTTTGAAACAGCCCTGGGACCTGGGCACCGTCGACACCGAGCTCGATAGCAGCCCGCGCAAGGCGCTCGGCCGGGTCCAGGTCGGGCAGACGGTGGGCGGCGGCGAAGTAGCGCAGGTGCTTCCCGACGGTGCCGACGTGGCCGTTGATCCGCCTCAGTGGTCCTGGCGCACCCGTCAGGAAAGACTCCACTGCTGGCTCGACGCGCCGGTGCCCGATTCCTGGTCCACGGCCGCCCCGCTGGTGGTCGAGGCGCTCGCGACACCGATGTCCAAGTCGCTGCCCACGCCGGCCAACATGTAGGTGCTGCCGGTGTAGCTGCCGACGAGGTCGAGGAACCATTGTTGGTTGGTCCCGCCGTTGCAGGTCCACTGCTCCAGTTGCAGGCCGGTTGCCGTCGACTGGTTCGGCACGTCCAGGCACAGGCCGCTCTTCACGCTCTTGAGCGTGAAGATGTTGTCCGCCACCCGCGTGAGCGTCCACTGCTGGTTGGCACCGCCGGTCGACGGCCACTGGATGATCTTGGCGCCGTTCACCGTGGAGCCGCTCGACACGTCCATCAGCATGGAGCTGTTGACATTCTTCAGGGTGTGGACGCCCTCAGCGGGGATCCCGCTGCCGGCCGCCCAGGTTCCCGCTGCGGTGTCGAGTGACCAGGTGGGGTACTGGCCGAGGTTCACCGTCGTTCCCCTGATGGTCAGGGGCAGCCAGATCAGTTTCGACGCGCCGAGGTCGGAGGTGTTCCAGCGGTCGCCGGCGTAGATGTACGTGGTGCCGGAGGTGCCCTGGACGGTGATGACGTTCGCCGTCTGGCTGCCGTAGGTGTGGGTGCCGGGTGCGGCCAGGTCACGGAACGACGACCAGGGGCCGCCCAGTGACGTGGCGGTGGCGTAGATGTTGTCGTTGAGGCCCCAGCCCGTCAGGTGCGAGCCGAAGACGTAGTAGGTGCCGCCCACCTTGACCATGGCGGGCGCCTCGACGCTGCCGCTGCTGCCGCTGCTGCCGAGCACCGCCACAGCGCTGTCCACGGACAGGTAGTCGGCGGACAGCTTGTCGATGCGCAGGCCGTTGTTGCGGTCCTCGCTCAGCAGATAGGCGGTGCCGTCGGTGTCCTGGAACAGGCCGAGGTCACGGCTGAGGTTGCCCAGCGGCCGGAAGCTTCCCCGGTAGGTGTAGGGGCCGCAGGGGGTGCTGCTGGTCGCCACACCGACCTTGGCCTCGGAGTAGTTGGTGCTGTCGATGTGCATGTACATCACGTACGTGCTGGTCGAGGCGTTGTAGATGACCTTGGGCCGCTCCACGATGCGGCTGGGCCCCAGGTCGCCGCTGCTCTGCCTGGCCAGGGCGACGCCCTGGTAGGTCCAGGTGGCCAGGTCGGTCGAGGTGTAGCACGGGATGTCCTGGAACGACGTGTCCGACGATGTCTCGCCGGTCTTGTCCTCCCCGAAGCCGTACCAGGTGCTGCCCACCTTGACGATGCCGAGGCCGTGCAGTTGAAGCGCGTTCCCGTTCTGGTCGGTGCGTGCGGCGCCCGTGGTGAACAACACCGAGGCCGCGTGCGCCTCGGTCGCCGGAAGCAGGAGCGCCGCGAGGCCTCCCAGCAGGGTCAGGAACGCGACGACTCTGCGCCGCCACCGGCCGGCGGGCGTCCCGGGAACTCCCTTGAACATGTGCGTCCCTCTCTGTCGAGGTTGACGATCCCTTGATGGCGGCGGGGACCCATGAGAGCCGTGGCACGTTTACGGCGTCAAGGATCGCGTTCGAATTTGTTTAAGCTTGACCAGATCGCGGTGCACCCGGTCGGGCTCCCCAGAGTCGCAAGTCGCCCGGACTGTCCAGGATTTCGGACAAGTAGGGGGCAGATACGAGGGGTTGACCTTCAGGTCGGGGCAGGCGTAGAAACTCCGCGACAGTCAGAATCTGTTACTTGCTGGTTGACTTTGTTGGAAACCATGTCCAAGCGAGGTGGACCGACTGTGAACATGTCAGAGCGTCAGGAACCCTCCCGCCGCAGGGTGCTCAAGGGCGCGGCGGTCGCTGCCGCAACGGCCGCCCTGGGAATGGGCAGCACATATCCGGCCGAGGCCTCGGACGCCTCGGTCACCGCGACGTCGCGCGACGGCACCACCAGCATCACCATGTCGCTGACGGGCGGCTCGCTCCAGTGGTCGGCCCGGCGCAACGGCGCGACTGTCGTGGCCACTTCGGCCATGGGCCTGCGGCTGAGTGACGGGACCGCCCTCGGCACCGACGCTATTCTGACGAACTATCAGCACTGGCACGTCGACAGCACATGGAAGCCGGCGTACGGCCGCAACGCGACCGTCCTGGACACCTATCAGGAGATACGCTGGAACCTCCGGGACAACCGCACCTCCATCAACTTCGGTGTCCAGATCCGGGCCTACGCGACCGGCGTCGCGTTCCGTTACGTCCTGCTGGACCCGGGTACCGCCATCATCGCCGGCGAACTGACGACGTTCGCCTTCCCGGACGGCACCCTCGTCTACAGCGCGCGGGACGAGGACGACTACAACCCGGTTGCGCCCGGCTCCATCCCGCCCACCGGAACCACCTCCACGGACACCGGCCCCCTGACCGACCTCCCCCTCACCGCGACCTACGGCGGCGGGCTCATCGCCTGCGTCTGCGAGTCGGCACGCATCAACTACCCACGGATGATGCTCAGTTCGGTCTCCGGGCAGCCCAACACGCTCGCGGCGTACCTGATGCAGCACACCGCGCGCGGCTCTGGAACCGTCCAGACGACTTCCACCGTCAGGACGCCGTTCGCCACGCCCTGGCGCGCGGTGGTGATCGGCTCCACCCACGCCGAACTGGTCGACAACGCGGAGCTGGTGCTCAACCTGGCCCCGGCCGGCGCCCTCGCCGACACGTCGTGGATCAAGCCGGGCAAGGTCTTCCGGTGCAATCTGACCACCGCGGCCGGGCTGGCGGGCGTCGACTTCGCCGTCAGCCGCGGCCTGCAGTACATCGAGTACGACTCGGGGTGGTACGGCCCCGAGCACACCTCGACCGACGCCACGCAGCCGATCTCCGCCATCGACCTGCCCACGGTGATCTCCTACGCCACCGGCAAGGGAATCGGCGTCATCCTCTACGTCAACCCCATGGCCCTGAGCAGCCCGGACAGCCTGTTCGCCCGCTACCGGAGCTGGGGCGTCGCGGGCGTCAAGCTGGGCTTCATCAACGACGGCACACAGGCGATGACGAACCAGATCACCGCCTGGGTCAGGACGGCGGCCAGGTACAAGCTGCTGATCGACACGCACGACGACGTACGGCCGTTCGGCTACGAGCGGACCTACCCCAACTGGATCAGTCTGGAGGGTGTGCGGGGCAACGAGCACTTCCCGACCGCCACCCACAACGTCACCCTGCCCTTCGCCCGCAACATCGGCGGGCCGATGGACTACACCATCTGCTACGGCCAGTCCCGCGACCGGACGACCAACGCCCACCAGATGGCGATGGCCGCCGTGTACTACCAGCCCCTGAACTTCCTGTACTGGTACAGCACCCCCTCGCAGTACTCCACCCCCGCCAACTGGCCCGGGCTGCCCTGGTTCGACGCCATCCCCACCGTCTGGGACCAGAGCCGGACCCTCGCCGGTTCGATCGGCGAGTACGTCGCCGTCGCCCGGCGCAGCGGCACCGCCTGGTACCTGGGGGCGATGACCAACGAGACCGCCCGGACCCTCTCGATCCCGCTGTCCTTCCTCGGCAGCGGCACCTACACCGCCACGATCTACGCCGACGGAACACCGGGCAGCAGCCCGTACCAGACCCCCGTCGTCGTGAGCACACAGACCGTGACCTCGTCGACCACGCTGAGCGTCGCGATGGCCCCCGCGGGCGGCCAGGCCGTCGTCCTGAGCCATGCATGAGCAGCTGCCCCCGTCATGCTTACGGCAACCTTCACCGTCCCATGTATGGGAGATTGACGGGCGAGAGGATTTCTTAAATGAGTACTACTCATTTTCGGAAGGGCGTTTTCGCTCGACAGGCTGAGAGGGATACAGCCGGCGGCCGGTCGCCACAGATGACGGTGCTGTGACCTGGGATTATCCTTCGCTACACGGGGTACGCACGGCGCCGATCCTGATGCGCGCGCATGTCATCAGTGTTGCCGCAGTGAAAAATAGATATGCCTATCATCTTGACTGGAGTGCCTCCTCACACTGATAAATGCCACTCATAGGAAGCGGGTTCGGAGGAGGGACACCACAGATGAGACCCCTACGCATCGGCGCGGGGACGGTCAAGGCACTTGCAGCGGCAGCCGTCGTCTTCGCGGCCGTGCTGCCCGCTCAACCCGCCTACGCGGCCACGACGAACTTCTACGTCGACCCTGTCCATGGCAGTGACAGCAACTCGGGAAGCAGCACTACCGCAGCGTTCAGGACCATCCAGGCCGCGCAGGCCGCGGTCCGAGCCGTCAACGCGCACATGTCCGACGACATCGTCGTGAACCTGCGCGGAGGCACCTACCCCCTCACCGCCCCGATCGCCTTCGGCACCAGTGACTCGGGCACGAACGGCCACACGGTCGTCTACCAGGCGTACAACGGTGAGACGCCCGTGATCACCAGCGGCAAGGCGATCACGGGCTGGACCGCGGCCGCGGGCGGCGAGTACAAGGCGCCCGTGGGCACCCTCAACTTCCGGCAGATGTACGTCAACGGGGTCCGCGCCACCCGGGCCCGCTACCCCGACCTCGGCTCGGACTTCCAGCTGCAGGGCAGTGACAAGACCAACCAGCTGCTGAAGGTGCTCAGTTCGCAGGTCTCCAACTGGAACCACCTCAACCAGGTCGAGATGATGCTGGAAACGCAGTGGGGCGAGAGTTACCTGCGGCTGAAGTCGATCAGTTCCAGCAACGGCATCGCCAACGTGTCGATCCAGGACCACGAGGCGGGCATCCTGTTCCCTCGCCCCTATCCGATACTCTCCAACGGCTCTCCCCTGCACTTCGAGAACGCCCACGAGTTCCTCAACGAACCGGGCGAGTTCTACGTCGACACGGCCGCGCAGACCGTCTACTACAAGCCCCGCCCCGGCGAGGACATGTCCACGGCCACCGTGCAGGCGCCGACGCTGCAGACCCTTTTCGACATCAAGGGCACGAACCTCGACAGTCCCGCCCACGACCTGCGCTTCTCCGGGATCACCTTCGCCCAGACCACCTGGATGGAAGCGACGGACAACGGCTACCTCAACGGCCAGGGCGGCAACTACAACCTCTCGGCCGACACCTCCAACAACCAGTACGTCGGTCGTCCGCCGGCCGGGGTCCAGGCCTCGGACGCCGACCGCGTCTCCTTCACCGGCGACACCTTCACGCAGATGGGAGCCACCGCCCTCGACCTGCACCACGGCGTGCACGACAGCACCGTGACCGGCAACCTCGTCCACGACATCGCCGGCAACGGAATCATGGTCGGCAAGTTCTCCGACCCGACCGTGGAGTTCCACACCGTCTACAACCCACCGGCCTCCCCGGCCGGTGAGGACCCCCGCGAGGTCGTCAAGAACGTCACGGTCAACGACAACCTGATCACCCGGACCGGTCAGGACTATCTGGGCACTGCCGGGATCAACGCCGGCTTCGTCAACAGCACCACGATCAACCACAACGACATCAGCGACGCGCCGTGGGCCGGCATCTCCCTCGGCTGGGGCTGGCAGTCGGCCGCCAACGCCGAGGGGAACAACTCCATCAGCTTCAACCGGATCGGCAACGTGCTCAACCGGCTGTGCGACACCGCCGGCATCTACCACCTCTCCAATGACCCGGGCACGGTCATCAACGGCAACTACATCCACGACGTGGTCCGTGGGCCGGCCGCCTGCACTTCCGCGGTCAGCGGCATCTACCTGGACGAGGGGTCGGACAACATGACCGTCTCGAACAACGTGCTGGCGCGTACCGACGGATTCATCAACCAGAACCGCAACGGCGCCCACGTCACACTCTCCGGCAACGCGACCACCGGCACCTCGGTGATGCAGGCCTCGGGGCTGGAACCCGCCTACCAGGGGCTACCGGCCACGATCAACCTCGCATACAACAAGCCGGCGTCCTCCTCCTCGGTGAACGGCTCCAGTTGGGTGGCGGCCAGAGCCAACGACAACAACAGCGCCACCGGCTGGTCGCCGGCCGGCAGCGACACCGCGGCCTGGTGGCAGGTCGACCTCGGGCAGGCCTACCAGCTCGGGCAGTTCTCTCTGACGACGCGCCAGGACATCGACCAGCCAGAGACACGCAGCCAGTTCGAGATCCGTGGCTCCAACGACCCGTCGTTCGTCACCTACACCGTGCTGGGGCGCCAGGGCGCCACCACCCTGCCGTTCGCGTCGACACTCACGGGCAACATCGACGTCCGCCAGAAGTTCCGCTACGTGCGGGTCGCCAAGACCGACGGCGCCTACTTCTTCATCGCCGACTTCAGTGTGCAGCAGGCCGGCGGGGCGCTGGAGGACTCGACCGGTGCGCCGAACATCAACCCCTCGACGTATTACACGATCAAGAACTCCAACAGCGGGCAACTGATGGACGTGTACCAGAAATCCACCACCGACGGCGCGAGCGTCATCCAGTGGCCGGGCACCGGTGGTACCAACCAGCAGTGGAACATCGTTCCGGTCAGTGGCCAGCTCTACAAGATCGTGAACAGGAACAGCGGCAAGGCCCTCGACATCAGCGCCGCCAGCCACCGGAGGGGGACGACGCTGCAGCAGTACACCGACAACGGCGGCAACAACCAGCTGTGGTACTTCGAGCCGACCAGCGGTGGGTACCTCATCCGCAACTTCGAGAGCAGGCAGGTCCTGGAGGTGGGCAACGGATCGACGGCGAACGGAGCCGCCATCGACCAGTGGATGCCCCTGAACCAGTCCAACCAGGCTTGGACGATCCAGTGACACGGTGACCCGACGCATCGGCGTATATCCGCTCGCCCGGACGCGTCCGCCTGCCCTTGGTCTCCCATCAAGCCGCCCCCGTCATCAGTCCACGCGAACCCGGTGGGGCGCGGCTTGCTGTCCCCTTTTCGACGAACAAGGGAGTTCATGATGCCTGCACTGCTCATGTTCCGACGACTGCGCCGGGAGGTGGTTGTCTGCCTGGCCGCGGTGGCACTCGCCTTCGCAGGCCTTGTCGCCTTCAGCGGCGCTTCGCAGGCCGCCGCGCAGGGGCCCTGCGACATCTACGCGGCGGGCGGCACGCCGTGCGTCGCGGCGCACAGCACCACCCGCGCGCTGTTCGCCTCCTACAACGGCCCGCTCTACCAGGTGCGGCGGGCATCGGACAGTACGTCGCAGGACATCGGGGTACTGTCCGCCGGAGGGGTCGCCGACGCCGCGGCGCAGGACTCGTTCTGCGCGGGCACCACCTGCACCATCACCCGCGTCTACGACCAGACCGGCGGCGGCAACACCCTGGTCTACCAGGGACCCGGCGGGACCGGCGGCGCCGACACGGCGGCCACCGCGACCACCGAAGCGCTGAGCGTGGGCGGCCAGAAGGCTTACGCCCTGTACATCAACCCCGGCAACAGCTACTTCGCCTACAGCTCCACCGGGGGCGTGCCGACCGGCAGCTCACCCGAGGGCGAGTACATGGTCACCAGCGGCACTCACGTCAACAACAGCTGCTGCTTCGACTACGGCAACACCGAGACCGACCACCATGCCGACGGCAACGGTGCCATGGACGCCATCAACTTCAGCACGGAATGCTGGTTCGGCGGCTGCAGCGGAACCGGACCGTGGGCGCAGGCGGACCTGGAAAACGGCCTGTTCTCCGGCGGCAGCAAGGCGTGGAACCCCAGCCAGGTCTCCGAGACCAGCCACTTCGTCACCGCGATGCTCAAGAACAACGGCACCACCCAGATGGCGCTCAAGGCCGCAGGCACCCAGTCCGGGAGCCTGGCCCAGCTCTACAGCGGCTCACTGCCCAGCGGATACAACCCGATGCACAAGCAGGGCGCCATCATCCTCGGCAGCGGCGGCGACTGCTGCCAGACCAACCACAACGCAAGCGCGGGCACCTTCTACGAGGGCGCCATGGTCAAGGGCTACCCCTCCGACGCCACCGACGCCGCGGTCCAGGCCAACATCGCCGCAGCCGGCTACACCACCGGCACCACCAACCCCTTCACCCCGGGTGCGAAGGTGTCGCTGCAGGCCACCACCTCCTGCTGCACCGGCGCCTACCTGCAGCACGACACCAGCGACGACAAAGTCGTGATCGCGCCGGTGACCTCCAGCAGTTCCTCTGCCCTCAAGGGCGACGCCACCTGGATCGTCCGCGCCGGCCTGGCCAACAGCAACTGCATCTCCCTGGAGTCGGCCAACGCATCCGGCAGTTACCTCAGACACTACGCGTTCCAGCTCCACCTCCAGCCCAATGACGGCACCAGCCAGTTCGCCGCCGACGCCACCTTCTGCCCCAAGCCGGGGAACAGCGGCACGGGTTACTCCCTGCAATCCTTCAACTACCCGGCCAAGTACGTCCGTCACTACAGCCTCACCGGCTACATCGCCAGCAACGGCGGTAGCAACGCCTGGGACACCACCTCACTGTGGGCCCAGGACACCAGCTGGCTCGCCGCCGCCCCCTGGAGCTGACGAGCAACCCGCGCCGTCCCCACAGCCGGACACCGGGGTTCATCGACGCTCACACCCCACCCACCCCGTGAAGGAGCTTTTCATGTCCAAGCCACCGTGGATCCGCCGCATCAGGCGCGCGCTCCTGGCGGCCGGTGCCACCGCCGCGCTCGCCGCCGGCCTGCTCACTGCCACGGCCACCACCTCGCAGGCCGCCGCCCAGGGGCCGTGCGACATCTACGCCGCAGGCGGCACCCCCTGCGTCGCCGCGCACAGCACCACCCGCGCCCTGTACGCAGCGTACAACGGCCCGCTGTACCAGATCAGGCGCGCCTCCGACAACGCGACCAAGGACATCGGCGTGCTGAGCACCGGCGGATACGCCAACGCCCCCGCACAGGACTCCTTCTGCGCCACCACCAGCTGCGTCATCACCCGTATCTACGACCAGTCCGGCAAGGGCAACAACCTCACCCAGGCGCCCGCGGGCGGAGCCGCAAGCGGCCCGGACAACCTCGCCAACGCCTTCGAAGCACCGGTCACCGTCGGCGGGCACGAGGCGTACGGCGTCTACGTCGCCCCCGGCACCGGCTACCGCAACGACAACACCAAGGGCATCGCCACCGGCGACCAGGCCGAGGGCGAGTACGCGATCTTCGACGGCACCCACTTCAACAACGGCTGCTGCTTCGACTACGGCAACGCCGAGACCAACAACCACGACACCGGCAACGGCCACATGGAGGCCATCTACTTCGGCACCGAGAATCACTGGGGTTATGGCAGCGGCAACGGCCCCTGGATCATGGCCGACCTGGAGAACGGCCTGTTCTCCGGCGTGAACCAGCACCTCAACGCAGGCGACCCCACCGTCACCAACCGGTTCCTGACCGCCATCGTCAAGGGCGGCCCGAACCAGTGGGCCATCCGCGGCGGCAACGCCCAGTCGGGCAGCCTGTCCACCTACTACAGCGGCGTGCGCCCCAACGTCTCCGGCTACAACCCGATGCACAAGGAAGGCGCGATCATCCTCGGCATCGGCGGCGACAACAGCAAGGGCGCGCAAGGCACCTTCTACGAAGGCGTCATGACCTCGGGCTACCCCTCGGACGCCACGGAGAACGCCGTACAGGCCAACATCACGGCCGCCGGCTACAGCAGCGGCTCAACCAGCACCGGCTCGCTGACGCCCGGCTCCCGGATCTCCCTGCGGGCCACCACCGCCCCCTGCTGCACCTCCGACTACCTCCGCCACGACGACGCCGACACCAAGGTCGTCATCTCCCCCGTCAGCTCCTCCAGCTCGGCCACCGAAAAGGCCGACGCGACGTGGATCGTCCGCGCCGGCCTGGCCAACAGCTCCTGCCTGTCCTTCGAGTCCGCCAACAAGCCCGGCCAGTTCCTGCGCCACTACAACTACGAGCTCTACCTGAACACTGACAACGGCGGCAGCTCGTTCGCGCAGGACGCCACCTTCTGCCCCACCACGGGCAACAGCGGGGTCGGCCACTCCTTCCAGTCCGTCAACTACCCGACGAAGTACATCCGCCACTACAACTTCACGGCCTACATAGCCGGCAATGGCGGCTCCAACGCCTGGGACTCCACGTCGTCGTGGGCCCAGGACACCAGTTGGCTCACCGTATCTCCCTGGAGCTGACGCGTAACCGGCATGCTCAGCCGGTGACGCGGTGGAAGGTCCATCGCTGGTTGGAGCCGCCGGTGTCGCGGTATTGGATCAGCGCGACACCGGCGGCCGCGCTGCCTCCCCTGACGTCGAGCACCTTGCCGCTGTTGCGGTTGACCAGGGCGAATTCGCCACCGGTCTGCGGGCGCAACTGCCACTGCTGGCTCGCCCGGCCGTCGGCGGTCGCCTGCACGACCCGCGCGCCGTCCGCCAGCGAGGACCTCGCCACGTCGAGCACCTTGCCGCTGCCGACGCACATGATGGTGTGGTAGCCGTCCCCGGTGGACTGGAAGGCCCATTGCTGGTTCGGTCGGCCGGTGCCGGACCACTGAATCACGGCGGCGCCGTCCGCGTTCGAGGCACCGGAGACGTCGGCGACCTTGCCGCTGCGCACACTGACGCACTTGTACGCCCTGGTGGGTGCGATGCTGTACTGCACCGCATCCACGTCGACGTAGCCGGTGCCGTTCGGGTTGTAGGTGTAGAGGCCCACACGGTCACCGCGGTATCCGCCCCAGGTGAGCTGGTAGGTGGCACCGAACGAGGTGAACGCTTTCCCGTCGAGGCTGTAGGAGAACCGGCTGACTCCGTTGACGTCCCAGGATGTGCGCAGCCACACGGCGTTCTGTGTGATCACCGGACCGTAGGTCAGACTGCCGCCGACGTTGAGCGCGATCGTGGTGTCGGTCCCCGAACGCCGGACACCCAACCCGGCGTAGGTTGCCGCGTAGTGGCACAGCCCGGCGTGCTGGCCTTCGCCGAGGCCGGCCAGTTCGAGGCGGACGGTCACCGTCGCGCCGCCCGCCGTGCGCAGCACCCGCTGGGTGAGTGTGTTCCCGACCTTGGTCAGGTTGTCCGCCACCAGCGGTGCGAACGCCTTCAGCCGCAGGTAGCCGGGGCGTTCGGTCAGCGACCAGTGGTCCGCGCGCGGCTGGTAGTACCACTCCCACTGCGGCTTCAGACGGCTGTCGGTGAACAGGTCGCTGGTCACCACGGCGGGCACCGCGTCGACCGGCAGACCGGGCGTGCCGCCGGCGGGCACCTGGCCCGTCCACACCATGTTGCCGATGCCGTCCGTGCCCACCTGGCCCAGGATCGGCCAGCCGTCCACCCAGGTCACCGGCAGCAGGGACAGCACGCGCCCCTCCCAGTCGCCGTGGCCGTGATGGGTCACGAAGTGCCAGGTGCCGTCCGGAGCCTGCACCAGCCCGCCCTGGTTGGGCTCGCGGTCCACCGAAGCGTTGACGTGCTCCAGCTGCCGGGTCTCGAACGGGCCGTAGAGACTGGAGCCGCGGTTCATCATGAGCACCCGGCCCTCGGACTTCACCTCCCTGTACAGGTGGTAGTAGAGCCCGTTGATCTTGTACAGCTTGTTGGCCTCGCTGCCCGGCGACTGGTGGATGACCGTGGACGGGCCGACCAGCGACTTTCCGTCCTCGGACAGCTTGAACAGGTGTATTTTGTAGCCGTCTGAGTAGTGCGTGGTGACCAGGTAGCCTTGGCCGTCGTCGTCCCAGAACGGGCAGGGGTCGTCCCAGCCGGACGTCCGCCACACCGCAGTCAACGGCTCCCAGGGCCCGGTCGGCGACGGGGCCGACGTCATGAAGAAGCCTTCGTCGGGGGTGTTGAAGTACACCCAGTACCGCCCCGCGTGGTAGCGGATGGCCCCGGCCCACACGCCGCGGCCGTAGCGGTTCATCCGGTCCCAGTTCAGCTGTGGTCCGATGGCGGCGACGTCGTCGACAGCGCCGCCGAGCGTCCGCCAGTTGACCAGGTCCGTCGAGTGCAGGACGGCCACGCCGGGCGAGTACCCGAACGTGCTGGTGATGCCGTAGTAGTCGGCGCCGACCCGGATGCAGTCCCAGTCACTGAAATCGCCCGGGAGAACCGGGTTGACGTAGGTGCCGTCGCCCTGGTCGCCCCACTTGCCGGCCGACAGTGCCGCTGCCGCCGCTGTGCCCGGTGACAGCAGGCCCGGCAGCAGGAGCGCTCCGGTGCCGACCGCGGCGAGTCGGCCAAGTTGTCGTCTGGTGATGTCCACTCGTCCCGTCCCTTGGTAGGCGTCATCACATGTGCGGCGGGGACGGCGCCGGTCCGGGTTTGGTCGGCACCGTCCCTCAACCCTTTTGCCTCGCGGATCAGTCGACGTTGACGACCTTCCACAGCTGGCTGTCGGCGTTCGTGTCCGTGTTCTGGACGAGCTGAGTTCCTCCCGAGGACACGTCGAGCACCTTGTCGCTGTTCACGTTCTTGATCTTGTAGTAGCCGTTTCCGGTGGCGACCAGGGTCCAGTGCTGGTTCGCGGCGTTGGTGTCGGACGACTGGATGACGGTCGCGCCGTCCGCGGTGGAAGCACCGCTGACGTCCATGACCAGGGCACTGTTGCGGCTGACGACCTTGTAACTGCCGTCACCCACCGGGACGAAGCGCCAGTTCTGGTTCCCGGCTCCGGAGTCGGTCCACTGAATGATGTTGCCTCCAGCGGTCAGCGATCCGCCTGACACATCGACCGCCTTGTTGCTGCCCTTGTTGACCACCTTGTAGTTGGCGTTCGTCGCGGGGAACTGGATGGAGGCGAATGCGTCCAACGCGCAGACGGCGGAGGAGGCGGCGGTGTTCTTCGTCCCGGTGCACACCACCCTGATCGTGTGCGGGCCCGCGGCGACATCCGTCTTCTCGAACAGCGGCACCTGCTTCGTCACCGTCGGGGCGTAGGCGTCGATACCCGCCTGGGCCAGGGCGCCGTCGATGTAGACGTCCACCTTGCCCATGTTCGGCTGCGTCATGCTCAGGTACCGCACGCCCGTGCCGGTGAACGAGAACTCGGCGTAGTTGCCCGCGGTGTTCGTGAACCTCTCGGAGCCGTTCATGTCCTTGCTGTCGTTCCAGTTCGACCACGTGCCGGAGTAGGTCACGCCGGCCGCCTTGTCGTCGACGTGGTTCCAGCGCTGCCGCACGATCGCCTTCGACGCGGGAGACGCGTTGCCCTGGGCGTCCACGACGTAGAGGTGGTAGTCACCCGCCGCTTGCGGGACGCTGATGCTCGTCGCGGTGCCGCTCGCGCTGGTCATGGTGGCACCGGCGGCGAACGTCGTCGTACCGGCGGGAGCCAGCCACAGCGTCTTGGCCGCGTCCTTGGGGCTGCGCAACGGAACGGTCATCACGCCCGTACCGGCGAACGTGCTCGCGGGCAGTGTGTAGTCCTGGAGAGCCACTCTGCTCTGCGGGACGAGGTTCTTGTAAGCGTCCTCCAGACCCGCGTTCAGGGCGATGCTGTACGCCTGCGACGGCCACACGTTGTCCCCGTAGCCCCGCACGTCCGTGATCGTGCTGTTCGGGACGTTCCTGCCGGCGATCTTGTTGACGGTGCCGTAGTTGTTGGTGAGGTTCAGGTCGTGCTGCCGGCCCCAGGTGCCGGAGTTGATGGTGTAGTACACGCCCGGGTCGACGTCGAGCACGTTGTCGTGCTCGTTGATGAACGCGGAGCCCTCATCGGGGTGCAGGCCGTACTTGTGGCCGGCCGGAACGCCCTTGATGTAGTTGTTGCTGATCTCCGTTCCCGGCTGGCTGCCCAGCGTGTAGATGGGAGCGGAGTCGCCGAGCACCTGCATCGTGTCGAAGATCTCGTTGTACTTGATGGTGTTGTTCTTCGCCGTGGTGGTCGGGTTCCCAGGATTGACGGAGTTCGTCGAACCGTCGAAGTTCCACCAACCCCAGCCGAGCGTGATGCCCGCCCACGGGGACTTCTCGATCCGGTTGTGCTGCACGGAAAGGGAATCGACGAAGTACGCCGACACTGGGCTGGACCCCTCGAACAGCACCGCGCTGTCGTAGAGGTAGTTGTCCGTGACGGTGATGTTCTTGCAGAGGCCTTCGACGTTCACCGGGTACTTCTCGTTGTTCGTCGAGGTGTAGTCACCGATGTACACGTGCTGGGGGTGTCCCACGGTGATGGCGGACCCGGCGACGTCATTCGTGACGTTGCCGGTCAACTGCGTGTCCGTCACGTCGTTGGCCAGGGTGATTCCGTCGGCGCCGGTGTGCTGCACCGTGTTGCCCTGCAGGACGATCCCGTCGGCGTTCTCGATCTGGACGGCCGCGGGCGGCAGGTCGACGTTGCGGTAGGTGTACGCGTGGAAGTTCTTTTTGGCGTACACGTTGGTGCTGGCGTTGCCCTGCTGGCCCTGCCGGAAGACGGAGCCCGCGACGTTGACCAGGTTCCAGTCGGAGTGCTGGATCGTGAGCCCGGAGAACGTGATGTTCCGCGCGTGGTCGGTCGTGGACGTGCCGGCGACGTGGATGAGGGTGGAGAGGTGGTTCGGCGCGAAGACCTGCGCCGTCGTCATGTCATCGGTGCTGGACTTGTAGTAGTATAGCGTGTGGGTGCTCTTGTCGAAGTAGAACTCGCCCGGCTGGTCCAGGAACTCGAACGCGTTCATGATCGTGTGGCTGCCGCTGCCGGCGACGAAGTTGGCGTACGCCGATCCCTGGGCCATGGCCGCGCCAGGTTCCTGGAACAGCGCCACGCGATTGGCGCCGTCCGAGCTCGTGGTGATCTGGCGGACACCGACGATGGCCGTGTTCCAGGTGCTCATCGACTTGATCTCGACGTCGTCCTGGTTGGAGGCGATGGCGGGCAGGTCGGAGAGGCTGTACTTGGCTCCGTCGCACTGCGAACCCGACTCCCAGGCCCAGGGGGCCTGGCCTGCCGTGACGCTGTAGGTTCCGTAGCATCCGGCCGAGTTGATCGTCTTCGACGCCATCTGAGCGCGCTTGTCGTTGACGTAGAGCGCGCGGAGCTTGTCGTCCCGGTTGAGGGTGGCCTTCCAGATGTTCCCGCTGTGCTGGGTCCAGCCCGTCACCTGAACGCCGCCCTCCAGGATCGGCTTCTCGCCGGGGTAGGCGGCGTAGACCACACGGTGTCCATTCGTGCCGGAGTCGGCCGAGGTGAAGTCGACGGTGCTGCCCACCGGGTAGGTACCGCCCCGGAGATAGACGTTGATGTCTCCGGTCATGTTGCTGTCGACCGTGCGCACGACATCCCGTGCGTGCTGCAGGGTCTTGAACGGCGCGTTGATCGTCCCGGCGTTGGCGTCGTCACCGTCCGGGGCGACATAGTAGGTCGCCTGGGTCGCGGCCGAGGCCGGGGTCGGCGTCGTGAGGGATGTCAGCAGCACCGCGGAGAGGGCCATCACGAGCACTGCTGACAACGTGCGGATGGCGGAGGTGACGGGCCTCATCGTCTGCCCCTCCTGCTGGTTCGGACGGTCGGGAAAGCGTTCATGCGGCGGCTCCGAGGGTGTTGTCGGTGTGATTGACGTGGATCTTCATCGCCCCGGCCCTTGAGCGGCCCGGGGGCACAGCCTCGCGGATGGGGGCGACTTCGCAGCGACAGAAGCGGTGCGGGCTTCCCTCCCGACGGACGCGGCGTGGCCTGTGTAATCGGTCGGGTGGACGGCAGAAGGTGGTCGTGGCGCCGGCGGGGATCGTGTGGATCGCGTCCTGTACGAGGTCGTGGAGCAGTTCGTCCACGGTGGCTGCCCCGCGGTGGTCGTCCTTGTCGATCAGCGGCATCGGGAAGTGCCCCACGGCGCACCGGGCGCCGCCGGCGCGTCGGCCAGCGGGCCGGCCGACGCCACCACCGGCACGGTCAACACCGGCACGATGTGCGTGCCGGACAGCACGGAGTCGAGGCCGGCGTTCATCGGCCGAGCCATCCGCCGTCGACGGGCAGGACGGTGCCGTGGACGTAGGCGGCGGCAGCGGAGGCGAGGAAGACCGTGGCGCCCGCCAGGTCGCCGGCGCTGCCCCAGCGTCCGGCCGGGATGCGGTCCAGGATCGCTTGCTGCGGCCCGGGGCGTTTGGAAGGCCTGGGTGTTGTCGGCGGCTATGCAGCCCGAGACGATGGCGTTGACGTTGACGCCGTGCGGCACCCACTCGCTGGCCAGCGCCTTGGTTAGTCCGGCGACCCCGTGCTTGGCGGCGGTGCAGCCGGGCACGGTGATTCTGCCCTGGAAACTGAGCAGCGACACCGTAAGGATGACCTTTCCCTGATCGCGGACCATCCTCGCCCCGCAGACGGCTCGAATTGGCGCGAACTGCGCGCTGAGGTTGACCTGGAGCCCCAACTCCCAGTCTCCGTTGCCAGGTTCGGCGGACAGGGTGCGACGGATCTTGCCCGCGTTGTTGACCAGGATGTCCACCTGCCGCTCCCGTCCGGCGAGGTTCGCACCCAGGGCATGTACGGCCTCGGGGTCGGCGAAGTCGGTCCGGATCGCCTCGAAGCTGCGGTCCGCGGCGAGGACGTCCTTCTCCACGTCGCTGCCGGACTCCTCCAGCGAGGCGCTGACGCCGATGACGTCCGCGCCGGCCTCGGCGAGCGCGCGGGCCATGGCCCGGCCGATGCCGCGCCGGGCTCCGGTGACGACGGCGAGCTTCCCGGTGAGGTCGAAAAGCGGTCATGCGGCCACTCCCTGAACGTCAACGGTGCAGTCCACGAGGATCTTCATCACGTCACCGCCGCCTCCAGGGCCTCGAAAGCGGCCAACGCCTCAGCGAGCGGCATCACCTTGCTGATCAGCCGCTCGGCCGGAATAGTGCTGTCGTCGAGCTGCGACACCGCCTTCCCGAAGTCGGTCCGGACGTACAACCGGGCCCCGGCCAGGGTGAATTCGCGCCAGAAGAAGCGGCGCAGATTGATCTGCCGGGGTTGGGGGGTGAATGACCACCAGGCGCAAGCCGCCCGCGTCCCCGCTCCACTCACGGACCAGCTCGGGCACATCAGCGGCTGTCGGATCGCACGTGGCCAGCCCAACTCCTCGGCGAGCAGCCGTCGGTGGGCGCTGAGCTCCACCACCCGGACATCGGCTCCGACCGCCCGCGCGACCAGCTCTACGAGGATGCCGACGGGCCACCGCCGACCGCGACGACCTTCTCGCCCTCGGCGACTCAGCCCGGCCCACGTCGTGCACGGCCACCGCGGTGGGCTCCACGAGCGCGGCCCGGTCCAGTGCCAGTGCGTCGGGCAGGCGAACGAGGCAGGCAGGCACTGTCCAGCACTGCTGCATCGCGCCGGGAGGGTCGATGCCGATGAAGATCAGGTGATAGCAGGTGTGTTGATGGCCCTTGAGGCAAGCGGGGCAGGTGTTGTCCCACCGCAGGGGCATCACGGTCACCGCGTCGCCGGGCACCCAGCCCTCCACATCCGGGGGCCGGCTCCACCTCAGCGGGGCCGTGGGAGCGGGTCTCGGCGGGGCCGTGTCCAGGGTGCGGGCGGCCGTGTGTCGGACGGCGAGTGTCATCGTGTTCCCCAGAGTTCGTTCAGCACCAGCGCCGACGGTCAGCTGCGGGCGGGAAGGCGGTAGAAGGCGGTCGCGGTGCCGGCGAGGAGCGCGTGGATCTCGTTCTCGGTGCAGTCTGTGAGCAGTTCGTCCACGGTGGCGGCCCAGCGGTTCCAGCCGCCGGCGAGGTTGGCGACCGGCCAGTCGGAGCCGAACATCAGCCGGTCCGGGCCGAAGGCGGTGATCAGGATGTCCCAGACCGGGCGGATGTCGGCGGTGGTCCAGCTGTCGTGGTCGGCCTCGGTGATCAGTCCCGACAGCTTGCAGACCACCTGCTGGTGCGCGGCCAGCCGTTGCACCTGGCGTCCCCAGTCCGCCAGTTCGCGCCCGGCGATGTGAGGCTTGCCCGCGTGGTTGAGCACCTGGGGTAGGTCGGGGAACCGCTCGGCCAGCCGGATCGCCTGGTCGAGCTGATGGCTGCGGACGAGCACGTCGTAGGAGAGCCCGCGGTCCCTGGCCACCGCCAACCCCCGCTCAACGCCCGGGCGTTGCAGCCAGCCCGGGTCCGTCTCACCCTGGACGAGATGGCGCAGGGAGCGCAGATACGCGCCGCCCGGTCCGGCGAGCAGCCGGTCCAGCACCTCGCCGATGGCTGGAGACGTCAGGTCGGCCCAGCCGACCACCGCCCCGATCAGCGGCTCCTGCTCCGCGAGGGCGAGCAGGTCCTCGGTCTCGGGCACGTCAGGGATGCACTGCACGACCACCGTGCTGTGCAGACGGCGGCCCGCGATGGGCTGAGTGGCGGTGGCCCTCAGGTCACCGGGGGTGAAGGTGCGACGGATCGATGCCACGGCGGGGTCGTCCAGCCAGGGTTGCGGACGCTGGTCGAGGTCCCACAGGTGGTGGTGGGCGTCGATGAGGACGGGGGCGGGGGTGGAGGTCACGGCAGGTTCCAAGTCGGTTCGGTCCGGTGCGGGCCGGGTCAGGGGGTGGCGTCTTCGCCTGGCGGGTTCAGGTGCCAGATCTCGGTGAGTTCCGTCCACTGGCGTGAGTCGCCCCGGTCGGGCCAGGGTTCCTGGCAGGGGTCGGTGAGCTTCCACCACTCCTGGGTCTCGGGGTCGGCTTCGAGGACGGCCATGTCGGCCTCGAAGTCGTCGCCGTGGTACTCGAAGTAGGCGAACAGCGCATCGCCGTGGAGGAAGATGCCGTAGTTGCGGATGTTCGCCCGGTGCAGGGCGGCTTCGACGCCGGGCCAGACGGCCGAGTGGAGTTCAAGGTACTCCTCGCGGTGCTCGGGTCGGAGCCTGATGGTCTGGGCGACGCGCTTCATGCGGTTTCTCCTTCCGTGACCCGCGAGGGCCGGCCGGCTGGGGTGTCGAACGGAGTGCGGTAGCTGGGTGTGCCGGCGCGCAGTCGGAGGCGCAGGGCGAGCCGGATGCGGGTGGAGGCGGGCAGCCGGACCGTCAGGAAGGTGTTGTCGCAGACCTGCTCCGACTCGGTGACGACGGGCTCGGTGTGGCCGTAGTCGTACATGTCGCCGATCCAGCCGTCGTCCTGGCAGGTGGTGTACCGGACGGCGGTGATGGTGTGCTCGGCGAAGGCGCCCGCCTGGACGATCACCGTGCGCTCGGCCTCGGGAGAGAGGTTCACCAGCTCGACGGTGGTCTCCTCGGGGTCGATGGAGGTGACCAGAGCGGCCACGTCCGGTGGCAGGCCGGCACGGCGGGCCTCGGCGTCGTGGTAGCGCAGCCGGGCCTGCTGCAGGCCGCCGTTGTAGAGCACCTGGGGGCCGCCCCAGGTCAGCTGGACGAGGGCTTCGGTGGACACGGGGTTGCACTGCTGCCAGACGTGGATGTCGGCCTCGGGCACGTCCAGGTCGCGGTAGCGGTCGATGCGGCTGAGGCGGTGGCGGATCTGGGCCTGCGCCGCGGCGAGGATCCGCTCGGGGTAGCCGGGGTCGTCGCCGGCGAGGAAGGCGAACCACGCCTTCTCGTGTCCGGACTCCTCCTTGGCTCGGAACGGCCGCACGGTGCGCCAGTCGACGCCGTCGGCCTCACGCAGCCGCTCCAGCCGGGCACGGTCGGCGTCGGAGCAGGTGTGGTGCCACAGGGCCACCGGGACCGGCGGGGTGGCCGGGTTGTAGTCGAACCAGCCGGAGTCGTTGTGGCGGAACGGAAGGTGGAGCGTGGGCGTGTGGATGTCGGGGCCGAGTTCGACCGCCCACTTGGAGGGGAGGCTGGAGTCCGCCTCCGTGTGGGGCATCACCTTGGCGTGGCCGATGAGGGTGTCGAGGGAGGTCGCGACCATGGAGAGGTAGTCGTCGTCCCCGGTGACCGTGGCCGCGGCGAGCGCCGCCACACAGGCCGCGTGGCCCACGCTGTGCCAGCCGTGCGGCCAGGACCAGCCGTAGTGGCCCCCGTACCAGCGGCCCTCCAGCAGGCTGCCGACGACGCCGTCCGGGCCGGCGTTGTCCGGGATGAGACCGCCGTTCGCCTCGGTGCGCTCCCGCCACGCGCCGACGTACTCGACGATCCAGTCACGGTAGCGCTCCTCGCCGGACAGGAGCCAGGCATTGAGGACCAGCCCGGCCGCGGCGAGGTTGACCGCCGTGTCGCCGACGCCCATCCGGTCTCGCATCTGCGCGCCGAGACGCGGATCCTCCGAGAGCGGGTGCGGGCCGCCGTCCGCCTCGGGTATCCAGTCCAGCGGGAAGCCGTATGTCTCCGCTTCCTTCTCCAGCCAGGGATAGACGTCGCCGTCGAACAGGCCCGTGCGGTCGGGGTCGCTGCCGTTGTGCGGGCGGGTGATGACGCGGTGCTCGGGGTCGTAGTTGCCCTTGGCCGGGTCGACGAACAACTCGGCGAAGCGCAGAGCGCGCTCGGACCAGCGGTCGGGGGCGGCCATGCACAGGAAGTAGAGCAGGAGCATGCTCTCGCCCTGGTGGAACCAGTCGTAGCCGCGTTCGAACTCCTGCTGAAGCATGCCCAGTTCGGTGAGCTGCCGGGTCACGCCCTCCCAGTGCTTCTCACTGGCGGGCAGCAGGTCGTCGGCGCCGCCGAGGAGGTACAGCTGGGGCCAGTTGAAGAACACCTCGTAGAAGTCGTCCACGCCGTCACGGGTGGTCAGCCGGCCGGAGTAGTTCAGCCGTCCGTCCGGGCCGGTGAAATCGCGGGCGAAGCGGCGCCAGGCGTGGTCGAGGAGGTCGAACAGGGACCGCTGGGCCACAGCCCAGCCGGGTGGTTCGAGCAGCGGCACCCCCGCCTCGATCTCGGGTGGCGCGACCGGGTGGTCGCAGGGGGCGTCCTCGGCCGTGGTGCGGCCGGCAGAGCTGAAGGGCATGGGAGTACTCCGTTCGGGGCGGGCGGCGGGGACGGCGCACGCTGGGGACGACGGCCGGGCGGACTGGGCCTGTGTCATTCCTTGGTGGCGCCGGCGAGCATCCCGCTGACCAGGAAGCGCTGGGCGAAGAGGAAGACGATCAGCACGGGCGTGATGGCCACGAGCGTCGCCAGGGCCAGCTCCGGCCGCTGGATCGCCAGGTCACCGACGGCCGGATTGAAGGACGGCACGTTGCTGAGCAGGGTTGCGACTCCCACCTGGATGGGCATCTGGCTGCTCTCGGGGAGCATGACGTAGGGCAGGAAGTAGTTGGTCCAGTTGGCGACGAAGCTGAAGAAGCCCACGAGCGCGACGACCGGGGTCGCCAGCGGCAGCGCGATGTGCCAGAAGACGCGGAACTCCGAGCAGCCGTCCATCCGGGCCGCCGCCAGCAGGTCCTTCGGTACGGCGGTGGTGAAGTAGATGTACGTCAGGTACACGCCGAACGGGTAGAACGAGTACGGCAGGATGATCGACCACATCGTGCCGATCAGGTGCACCGCGTTGATCTCCAGGAACAACGGCACCACCAGGGTGGCATTCGGCATGAGCATCACGACCAGCGTCGCGACCAGCAGGGTGTGCCGGCCGCGGAACTCGGTCATGGCCAGGGCGTATCCCGCGGGAATGGCGACACCGAGGGTGATGACCAGCGAGATCACCGCGTAGAGGGCCGAGTTGCCCAGCCACTGCATGACGGCGTTGTCCTGGAACGCCGTGAGCGCGTCCCAGTTGGCCTTCAGCACGTGCCACGACCCGAAGGACAGCGGGTTGTCGTGGACCAGCTGCTGGTCGGTCTTGGTCGCCGCGAGGACGAGCCACAGCACCGGCAGCACGAAGAAGGCGAGGAACACGGCCAGTACGGATCCGGTCAGCAGCTGTGATGCCACGCGCCGCTGGGGACGGGGACGCCGCCGCTGCGGAGCCCGGTGCTGCGTTCGGCTCATGACGCTCGGTTCCCCTTCCGCATGCGGGGTGGCGGCGACCGGGATGGCAGAGGACTTATTCGGCATCGAAGAACCCCGACCGTGCGACGAAGACGGCGGCGGCCGACACACTGACGACCAGGAGCTCCACCGAGACCGCGGCGGCGCCGTTGACGTTGTTCATCTGGAAGGCGAAGTCGTACGTCAGCTGGTTGAGCGAGTAGTCGCGTCCGGCCACGCCCACGCTGGCGAGGGAGAGCAGCTGCGGCTCGACGAAGAGCTGGGCGCCGCCCGCGAAAGCCAGGATCACCATGTACACGATCCACTTGCGGAGCATCGGGATCTGCACGTGCCAGGCGGTCTTCCAGGCGCCCGCGCCATCGATGCGCGCGGCTTCCATCACGTCCGTGGGGATGTTGTTGAGCGCGCCGTACATGACGACGATCCAGCCGCCCGCGCCGGTCCAGAACGCGATGATCGTGAACAGCAGGGGCAGGTTGCCGGGCGCGATCACCTCGCCGAAGGTGTGGAACCCCAGCGCGCCCAGCAGCGAGCTGACCGGGCTGACGGTCGGGTCGAGCATGAACAGCCACACCAGCACACTCGCGGCGCCGGCGAGCGCTCCGGGGATGTAGTAGAGGAAGCGCAGCGCCTTGCCGGCGGAACCCGAGGCCAGGCGGTGCAACAGCAGCGCCAGGGCCACCACGAACACCATCAGGGACGCCAGCCACAAGGCGAGGTAGGCGGCCACATGGCTCACAGCGTCCAGGAAGCGGAAGTCCTGCACCGTGGTGACGAAGTTGGCGAAGCCGGTGACCGTGCCCCCGGCGTCGGTGAA
>NZ_JAIQYY010000022.1:0-100593 GCF_020181035.1 Streptomyces sp. CoH27 | reverse complement strand
GAGCGGCGCCGCGACGGCGCCGGGCGGCAGAGCCGGCCGGGGAGTGGGTGAGGGTCACTGGGAGACCTTGTATCCGTTGGACTTGGCGTACTTGACGATGGAGTCCTGCCAGGCCGGCAGTATCGAGACGACACTCTTGCCCTGGGTCAGGCCGGGCTTGACGGTGGCGGCCCAGATCGCCTCCTGGCTGAACTGCCCCGAACCCCAGCCCGGCCAGACCTGGGAGGAGGCGGCCTTGAGGGCGCTCAGGTCACCGGCGAAGTAGCCGGAGGCGTCCTGCCCCTTCAGCCACGTCTCGGCTGCCGGCGCGTACGCGGGGAAGCCCGGCGCCTTCTCACCCTGGTAGGCGTTGTCGGTGGTGACCCACTTCAGGAAGTCGGTGGCGGCCTTGATGTGCGCGGAGTGCTGGGACAGCAGCCAGGTGCCGCCGCCGACGTTACCGGTGGACGGCGAGGTCTCCCCCTTCCACTGCGGGATGGGCGCCGCCGCGATCTGCTTGGCCGGCGTCTTGAAGGTGCCCTCGAACAGCGCGCCGCCGTACCAGGCCGGACCCGGCATGAGCAGGACCTTGTCGGCCTTGTTCTTGCCGAAGTCGGTGCTGAAGACCCCGCTGATGGACATGGACTTGTTCTTGATCAGCACGTCCATGAGCTGGGCCATCTTGGTGCAGGCCTCGCTGGTGGTGTTCACCGACACAGCCTTCGGGCCGGTGACATGGTTGGCGCCGCACTTGCTCGCCCACAGGTAGATCTCGGGGGTGAAGGAGTCGCCCGCGTCGCCCACCAGGTAGCCGGGGTGCTCCTTGGCCACCTTCTCGCCGAGCTGCTGGTACTCCTCCCACGTCGTGGGCACCGTGTAGCCGAACTTCTTCAACAGCGGCGCGTTGTACCAGAGCACGGCCTGGGAGAGGTCGTTGCGCAGACAGTAGGCGGTGCCGTCCACCGTGCAGACGTCGTTGGCGCCGCTGGCGAAGTTGGCCAGGGTCGCGGCGGGGATCAGGCCCTTGTTGAGCGGAGCGGCGAAGCCCGCGTCGACCGCCCAGGTCACCTCGTTGTTCTGGGAGCTGAACACGACGTCCGGCCAGCCCATGCCGGTGCGGTTGAACAGCTGCACCTTGGTCTGGAGGTAGTTCGAGCCGTTGGCGTCGCCGTCGTAGGTAACGATGTGCAGCTTCACGTCCGGATGCAGCTTCTGGTACAGCTTCGCGGCCGCCACACGGGTCGCGTCCACCCAGACCGTCAACGCACCGTCCTTCTGCTGCACCTGAGCGAAGCCGTCCTTGGTCGTCGTACCCGTGGCGCCGCCGCCGCAGGCAGTCAGGGTCAGCGCCGTGGCGGCCGCGCAGCCGGCCAGCAACACCGCGCGCCTCTTGCCGGGCACTCTCTCCGGGCCGGACGAAGGCTTGTCGACGGTCATGTGCCACTCCACTGGTTTCAGAAGGCGCCCCGAGCAGATGGGCAGGTGGCGCGAGGATGGGGCGACGCCAGGCCGTACCGGTCGGGCGTCCGAGACCGCAAACGGCCGTCCCGCTTGCCATCGCGGAAGAAATTAGGCGTCTTATCGAAGGATCAGTCAAGGGTTTGAGCAGCCTTCCTCTCGGCGACTTACGGCTGATGACCACGTTGACGCGGGATTATGCCCTCATTCATCACTTATTGCGCAGATTGCGGATACAACTCTGTGCTATAGATCTTCGAATAATAAGTACGACTCATTTGTGGAGTTGGGATACGATGAGCGCAGCTCCACAGCGATCAACCGCCCTCGTAGCAGTCATCCCGAAGGCAGGACAGATGAACGACACGCCCGCGACCGAAGCCGCCTTTCCGGCGCAGGCCTCTCCCCCTGCGGCAGCAGGGGTGAACGGCTCAGACGAGCGGCGTGACTACCGCCCCGGTTACGAAGTCGTAGCGGAGCGGATTCTTGAGTTCATCGCCGAGACCCGTCTGGCGGCAGGTGATCGGCTGCCCACGGAGAACGATCTGGCTCAGAGGCTGAACACCAGCAGGGCCGTGGTTCGGGAGGCCGTGAAGATTCTTTCGGCGCTCGGCCGGGTCCGGGCGCACAAGGGGCGCGGACTGTTCGTCGCGGACGACGAGGGCATGCTCGTCACCAGCCGCTGGGGCGGCTTCTTCCGCCCCGTCGACCTCGATCATGTACTTATGCTGTTCGAGTTCCGCAGGGTTCAGGAGATGGCCGCGAGCAGCCTGGCCGCCACCCGGGCCACGCCCGCCGAGCTGCGGACCATCGAGGTGGCCGTGCAGCAGTGCCGGCACGGGTTCGTCCACGGTCAGGTCGACGAGTTCAACCAGGCGGACGACGACTTCCACGGGGCCGTGGCTGCGGCCTCGCACAACGCCTTCCTCGTCAGCGCCGTGCGTGACGCGCGACGCCTTCAGCGGCAGTCCAGCGCGATCGGGATCCATGACATGTTCGGGGATGGCACCGAGTCCGCGGTCGTGGAGCACGAGGTGATCTACCGGGCCATTCGCGACGGCCGGCCCGACGAGGCGGCCGAGGCTACGGCGGCACATCTCGACAGGACACTTGAGGACTACCGGCGGGAGATCCAGCGGCGCCTGTTCGGATAGCGTCGTGTTCGGTTCCCGCCTGACCGGCTGGAGCCTGAACGACAATGCGTCCCTCGACCGAGAAAGTGAGGGCCGCCGCTTCTGGCTGGTCGTCACCAACGGACAACCGCGTCCAACTCGGCAAGGGCACCGCACCGTGGGCAGGTGGAGCCGGTGCGCGAAAGCTCAGGCGCCGGACGGACCGGGGGCTGCCACACCGTCGTAAGGTCCACGGGCCTGCCCGCGCGACATCGACGTCTACCGGAGGGGCGGGGCCTGGCCGGAGCGCAGGTGTTCTCTGAGCCACTGCTCGGTGTTGCTCACGTGCAGCAGTGCGGCGGCCTGGCTGAGGGAGGCGTCGCGGGTTGACAGGGCGTGGAAGATCGCCTCGTGCTCGGCGAGGGTCCGGCCCGCGGCCTGGGTGTCGACCAGGCCGCGCCAGATGCGGGCGCGCAGAGTGCGGCCGGAGATGCCCTCAAGGAGGGTGAGCAGGGTCTCGTTGCCCGTGGCCGTGATGACGGCGCGGTGGTAGGCGGCGTCGTGGATGTTGAGCTGCTCGACGTCGTCGCGGGCCTCGCGCATGGCGTCCAGGTGCCGCTTGACCTCGGCAAGCTGCTCGTCGGAGATCCGGGTGGCGGCCAGGGCGGTGGCGGCCGGTTCGAGGAGACGCCGCACCTCCATGAGGTCCTGCAGGGCGGCGGAGTCGCCCTGCAGCAGTTCCACCGCTCCGCCGAGCCCCTCCAGGAGCAGGCTCGGCTGCAAGCTGGTCACGTACGTGCCGTCACCCCGCCGGACCTCCAGGACCCGCGCGACGGCCAGCGCCTTGACCGCCTCACGGGCCAAGTTGCGGGACAGACCCAGCTGGGCTGCCAGGTCCGGTTCCGGCGGCAGCTTGGAACCCGGAGGCAACGCACCCGTGCGGATCAGCTCGCGGATCTGTGCTATGGCCTTGTCCGTCAGAGACACTGCGAACTCCTTCCGGGATCGTTCGCCGTGGGCACGTCCGACCTGATCAGTCCTCGGGCACGGAGATCGTCCCAGAGATCTTCAGGGATCCGCCGATCGTGGAGTTCCACGTTTCGTGCAACCTGCTCCGCATTCCGCATACCGAGGGTGATGTTGATGATACTGGGATGGGTGCGCGGGAAGGCGATCGCGGCGGCGGGCAGGGTCGTGCCGTGCGCCGCGCAGACGTCGGCGATCGCCCGGGCGCGGGCTACCAGGGCAGGCGGGGCGTCCTGGTAGTCGTACTTCATGCCCTCGGCGGGGCGGTCGCTGGAGAGCAGCCCCGAGTTGAAGACGCCCACCGCCACGACGCTCTTGCCGAGTTCCCGCGCGGCGGGCAGGACGTCGTCCAGAGCCGACTGGTCGAGGAGTGTGTAGCGCCCGGCCAGCATGACTAGGTCGGCTGCGGTCTCGCGCAGGAAGCGGGCCAGCATGGCCGACTGGTTCATACCGGCGCCGATCGCGCCGATCACCCCCTGGTCGCGGAGGTCCGCGAGGGCCGGCATGGCCTCCTCGGCGGCCTGTCTCCAGTGGTCGTCGGGGTCGTGCAGGTAGACGACGTCCAGGCGGTCCAGGCCGGTGCGTTCCAAGGTCGCCTCGATGGAGCGGAGCACTCCGTCACGGCTGAAGTCCCACTGCCTGCGCAGGTCGTCCGGCACCACGAAGCCCTCGGTGTCGCTGCCGCTCGGCTGCTCGTTGGGGACGAGCAGGCGGCCGACCTTGGAGGAGACGACGTACGCGTCGCGTGGACGGTCCCGCAGGGCGGCTCCCAGGCGTCGCTCGGAGAGACCGAGCCCGTAGTGCGGTGCCGTGTCGAAGTACCGGATGCCGGCCTCCCAGGCCGCCTCGATCGCGGCCTGCGCGTCGTGAGGAGGGGTGACACGGTAGAGATTGCCGATCACGGAGGCCCCGAAGCCGAGTTCCGTGAGCTCGACGAGGGTGTTCGTGATCTTCCGGTGTCCCATGGTCCGATGTGTCAACTGTGCTCCTCTGGTGGTGCGGTTCGGTACGGCGGCCGAGGGCCGGTCATCGTCTGACGGCGGCCGAGCCACCTGCCATGAGCGCCTCGACCTCGGCGAGTGAGGCCATGGAGACGTCGCCGGGCGTGGTCATGGCCAGTGCACCATGGACGGTGCCGTAGGCCAGAGCGCGGTGCAGGCAGGCGGCATCGAGGTGCGCCGCAGGCCTGACGCCGGCCGCCGGGCCGCCCTCCCCGCCGTCGCCCGTCAGCAGTCCGTAGATCAGTCCGGCCGCGAACGCGTCGCCGGAGCCGATGCGGTCCAGGACGTGCAGGCCGGGCATCTCGGGGCCACGCACGCAGCCGGTCCGGGCCGACCAGGCGGCCGAGGACCAGTCGTTCACCCCGGCCGAGGGCACCGTGCGCACGGTCGTCGCCAGCACCTCGGCCTGGGGCAGGCGTCCCGCGACCTCTGCGAGCGCGTCCGGCACCTCGTCCGCCTCTACCCGCAGCGCTCCTGGGTACGGTCCGGCCAGGCCCAGGGCGCCCACGACGACGTCGGCGTGGCGGGCGAGCCGCAGGTCGACCTCGCGCGCCCGGTCCGCGCCGCCCCGGCCGGCCCAGAGACTGGGGCGGTAGTTGGGGTCGTAGGAGACCGTCACACCGTGCCGCCGCGCGGCCGCCATGGCCTCGTCCGCGACGTCCACGGTGGTGTCCGACAGACCGGCGAAGATGCCGCCGGTGTGGAACCAGCGCGGGCCCGAGGAGAAGACCTCGTCCCAGTCGACATCCCTCTTGCGCAGCTGTGAGACGGCTGTGCCCGCGCGGTCGCTGACGCCCAGCGCGCCCCGGATGCCGAAGCCGCGCTCGACGAAGTTCAGGCCGTTGCGCGCCCCACGGCCGATGCCGTCCGCGGGCACCCAGCGGATCATGGAGGTGGCGACACCGCCCTGGAGGATCAGGTCCTCGACCAGCCGCCCCACCTGGTTGTCGGCCAGGGCGGTCACCACGGCGGTCCGCAGGCCGAAGCAGCGACGCAGTCCGCGGACGACGTTGTACTCGCCGCCGCCCTCCCAGACCTGGAAGGTGCGGGCGGTGTGGATCCTGCCCTCGCCCGGGTCGAAGCGGAGCATCACCTCGCCGAGGGCCACCGCGTCGATCACTGCGTGCTCCTTTCCACGGCCTCGGCGGTCAGCCGGCGGATCTCCTCGTAGTCGCCGCGCTCCAGGTGGGCGGGGGTGGCCATCCAGCTGCCGCCGACGGCGAGGACCGCCGGGTGGGTGAGGTAGGTGGCCAGGCGCGGTGCGTCGATGCCGCCGGTCGGCACGAACCGTGCCTGGGGGAAGGGTGCCGCGAGGGCGCGCAGCATCGGGACGCCGCCGAGTGGTTCGGCGGGGAAGAGCTTGACAGTGTCGAGGCCGGCCCGCAGGGCGCGCATCAGCTCGGTGGCGGAGGCGATGCCGGGCACCACCGGCACCCGCAGCTCGCGGCACTTGGCGACAACCGCCTCGTCGAAGCCGGGCGAGACGACGAAACGGGCCCCGGCCGCCACGGCACGGTCCACCTGCTCGGGCGTGAGGACCGTACCGGCGCCGACGGTCAGCCCGCCGTGGGCGGCCATCGTCTTGAGCACCTGCTCGGCGTCGGGGGTGCGGAGGGTGACCTCGGCGCACCGGGCGCCGGCCGCCGCGAGCGCGTCGGCCAGCGGGCCGGCGGTCGCGGCGGAGGGCACGGTCAGCACCGGCATGACGCGGGCGCCGTCCAGCACGGAGGCCAGGTCGGTGTCACTCATCGGCCGAGCCATCCGCCGTCGACGGGCAGGACGGTGCCGTGGACGTAGGCGGCGGCGTCCGAGGCGAGGAACACCGTGGCGCCCGCGAGGTCGTCGGCGCTGCCCCAGCGTGCGGCCGGGATGCGGTCCAGGATCGCCTTGCTGCGGACGGGGTCGTCCTGCAGGGCCTGGGTGTTGTCGGTGGCGATGTAGCCGGGCGCGATGGCGTTGACGTTGACGCCGTGCGGCGCCCACTCGTTGGCCAGGGCCTTGGTCAGTCCGGCGATGCCGTGCTTGGCGACGGTGTAGCCGGGGACGGTGATGCCGCCCTGGAAGCTCAGCAGCGACGCCGTGAAGATGATCTTCCCGTGGCCGCGCGCCACCATCGCCGCGCCCACCGCGCGGGACAGGGCGAACTGGGCGTTGAGATTGACCTGGAGGACCAACTCCCAGTCGTCATCGGGGTGTTCGGCGGCCGGGGCGCGGCGGATCGTGCCCGCGTTGTTGACCAGGATGTCCACCGGCCGCTCGCGCCCGGCGAGGTCCTCGCCCAGGGCCCGTACGGCCGCGGGGTCGGCGAAGTCGGTGCGGATCGCCTCGAAGGCACGGCCCGTGGCCAGCACGTCCTTCTCCACATCGCTGCCGGCCTCCTCCAGTGAGGCGCTGACGCCGATGACGTCCGCACCGGCCCCGGCGAGCGCACGGGCCATGGCCCGGCCGATGCCACGGCGGGCACCGGTGACGACGGCGAGCCTGCCGGTCAGGTCGAAGGCGTTCACAGGACGGCTCCCTGGGCGTCGTCGGTGCACTCCACGAGGATCTTCATCACGTCGCCGCCGCCCTCCAGGGCCTCGAAGGCCGCGGGTGCCTCGGTGAGCGGCACGACCTTGCTGATCATCCGCTCGGCCGGAACGGTGCCGTCGGCCACCAGGGTCACCGCCCGCTCGAAGTCGGCATGGTCGTACAACCGGGCGCCCACGAGCGTGAGTTCACGCCAGAAGAAGCGGTGGAGGTTCACCTCGCGCGGGCGGGCGTGGATGGCTACCAGGCACAACCGGCCGCGCACGCGGAGAACCTCGACGGCGGTGTCCACTCCGCCTTGTGCGCCGGAGACTTCGAAGGCTACGTCCGCACCGGCGTCGCCGGTCCACTGCCGGACCAGCTCGGGCATGTCGTCGGCGCCCGGATCCCAGGTGGCCAGCCCCAGCTCCTCGGCGAGCCGCCGCCGGTGAGGGCTCGGCTCGACCACCCGGACGTCGGCTCCGGCCGCCCGGGCGACCAGGGCGATGAGGATGCCGACGGGGCCACCGCCGACCACGACGGCCTTCTCGCCGTCGCGGACCTGGGCCCGGCCGACGTCGTGCACCGCGACCGCGGTGGGCTCCACGAGAGCGGCGTGGTCCAGGGGGAGGGAGCCGGGCAGCCGTACCAGGGTCGTGGCGGGCACTGTCCAGCGCTGCTGCATCGCGCCCGGGGAGTCGATGCCGATGAAGTCCAGGTGCTGGCAGATGTGCTGATGCCCCGCCTGGCAGGCCGGGCAGGTGTCGTCCCAGCGCAGCGGCATCACGGTGACCGCGTCCCCGGGCGACCAGCCCTCCACTCCTGCACCCACCCGCACGATCCGGCCGGACATCTCGTGCCCGAGGACGGCGGGCACGGCGACCCGGGCGTCCATGTCGCCGTGGAAGATGTGCAGGTCGGTGCCGCAGATACCGACGTAGGCGGGGGCGATCTCCACCTGGCCGGGGCCGGGGGGCGGATTCTCGGCGGGGGCGGTGTCCAGGGTGCGGGCGGCGAGGTAGCGGACTGCGAGTGTCATCGTGTTCTCAGGGTCCCTTCAGCGCGGACGCCGATGGTGAGCAGCAGGTTGGCGTAGGTGCGGATGTCGGCGGTGACGACGGCGAGGGCCAGGTCGGGTGAGCGGGCGGCGTCGTAGAACTCGAAGCGGCCGAGCGTCTCGACGGGGACGGGCGCCAGCATCGAGCGGTACTCGGCGATGGCCGCCGGCTCCGGCTCGCCCTCGGGCGGCACCATCACGTGCGCCGACTCGACGGGCAGAGCCCGCAGCAGGACGTCGAGCACGGTGGTGACATCCAGCAGACCCGGGGCCAGGTTGAGGTGGACGGTCCTGGTTCGCGGGCCGGTGGCCGTACTCGCCGGATAGTGGCCGTCGGCGAGCAGGACGCGGGCTCCGTGCCCGGCGCCCGCCAGGGCTTCGAGAATGCCCGGATGCAGGAGTTCGGTCAGCAGCATGGAGTGCCCTCCTTCCTTCGAGTGGGGTCGAGGCGGTAGAACGTGCTGGCGGTACCGGCGAGGACCGCCTCGGTCTCGGCGGCGGAGCAGCCGGCCAGGAGTTCCCCGACGGTGGCGGCCCACCGGTCCCAGCCGCCGGCGAGGACGCAGACCGGCCAGTCCGAGCCGAACATCAGCCGGTCGGGGCCGAAGGCCGCCAGCAGGACCTCCCACACCGGCCGGATGTCGTCGACGGTCCACTTCTCGTGGTCGGCCTCGGTGACCAGGCCCGACACCTTGCACCGCACCTGGGGATGCGCGGCCAGCCGCCGCACGCCCCGCTCCCAGTCGGCCAGGTCCTGCCGGGCGATGGGTGGCTTTCCGGCGTGATCGAGGACCAGGGGGAGGTCGGGGAGGCGTTCGGCCAGGCGGACCGCCTGGGGGAACTGGTGGCTGCGGATGAGCAGGTCGTACCCGAGGCCCCGTTCGCCCACCGCCCGCAGTCCCCGCTCGACGTCCGGGCGTTGGAGCCAGTGTGGGTCGGACTCGCCCTGCACGATGTGCCGTACGGCCCGCAGGTACCGGCCAGCTGACCCTGTCCGCAGGTCGTCGAGGACGTCGCCGATCGCGGGGGACGCCAGGTCCGCCCAGCCGACGACGGCGCCGATCAGCGGGTCGCTGTCGGCCAGGGCGAGGAGGTCACGTGTCTCGGGAACGGATGTGATGCACTGGACGACCACCGTGCTCGTCAGCCGTCGTCCGGCGATCGGCCGGGTCGCGGCCGAGCGCAGGGCGTGCGAACTGAAGTTGCGGCGGAGCGGCTCGTGGCCGGGTTCGTCCAGCCAGGGCTGCGGCCGGACGTCAAGGTTCCAGACGTGATGGTGGGCGTCGACGAGAACCTGGGCGTCAGACACGGGCCGTCCAGACGGGGCCGTCGGGGTACGCGTACTCCTTGAGCGAGTCCGGCAGCATCTGCGCGCTCAGCCCGGGCAGGGTCGGCGCGAGATAGTGGCCGTCGATGATGCGGACGGGGGCGACGAAGTGCTCGTGCAGGTGGTCGACGTACTCGATGACCCGGTCCTCGACGGTGCCGGAGACGGCGACGTAGTCGAACATCGACAGGTGCTGGACCATCTCGCACAGCCCCACACCGCCGGCGTGCGGGCAGACCGGCACCCCGAACTTGGCGGCGAGCAAGAGGATCGCGATGTTCTCGTTGACGCCGCCGACCCGCGCGGAGTCGATCTGCACGATGTCCACCGCGCCCGCCTGCAGGAGCTGCTTGAAGACAACCCGGTTGGCGATGTGCTCGCCGGTGGCGACCTTGATGGGACTGAGCGCCTTGCGGACGGCCGCGTGGCCGAGGATGTCGTCGGGCGAGGTGGGCTCCTCGATCCAGTACGGGTCGTAGGGGGCGAGGGCGCGCATCCAGTCGATCGCGGGGGCGACATCCCATCTCTGGTTGGCGTCCACGGCGATGCGGATGCCGTCGCCGACCGTCTCCCGGGCGGTGCGCATGCGCCGTACGTCGTCCTCCAGCGACGCGCCGACCTTCAGCTTGATCTGGGTGAAGCCGTCGGCGACGGCCTCGCGGGCCAGGCGGGCCAGCTTCTCGTCGGAGTAGCCGAGCCATCCGGGCGTGGTGGTGTAGGCCGGGTAACCGCGCTCCAGAAGCCGCGCGATCCTCTCCTCGCGGCCCGGCTCGGCACGGCGCAGGATGTCCAGGGCCTCCGCGGGGGTGAGGGCGTCGCTGAGCCAGCGGAAGTCGACCTGCGCGACCAGGTCCTCGGGCGACATGTCCCCGAGGAAGCGCCACACCGGCTTGCCCGCGCGCTTGGCCGCGAGGTCCCAGGCGGCGTTGACCACCGCGCCGGTGGCCATGTGGATGGCGCCCTTCTCCGGTCCCAGCCAGCGCAGTTGGGGATCGTGCACGAGGGAGCGGGAGAACGCGCCGAGATCATCGCAGACCTCCTCCACCGGCAGGCCGACCACATGCGGGGCGAGGGCCGCGATGGCGGCGGCCTGCACGTCGTTGCCGCGTCCGGTGGTGAAGGCCAGGGCGTGGCCCTCCAGCCCGTCGCCGGCGTCGGTGCGCAGGATGACGTAGGCGGCCGAGTAGTCGGGCTCGGGGTTCATGGCGTCCGAGCCGTCGAGGTGTTCGGAGGTGGGGAACCGCACGTCCAGGACGTCCAGGGCGGTGATGCGGGCGGATGAGGGCACGGTGGAGGACATGGCGGCAACTCCTGTGAGGGGCAAGGGGAATCGGTCCCCTCGCGACGAGACGTGAACGCGGCGGAGGTCGGGCGGCCGGTGGGGCCGCCCGGGTCACTCCTGGACCTTGCCGCCGGTGATGCGGGAGATCGCGAGGGCGACCAGGATGATCAGTCCGTTGAGGGCGCCGATCCACTGAGCGGGGACGCCCCCCAGCGTGAGCACGTTCTGGATCATGAAGAGCAGCAGGATGCCGCAGAACGCGCCGAACATGGTGCCCTTGCCGCCGTTGAGGCTGATCCCGCCGATGACGGCGGCGGCGAAGACGGTGAAGATGTAGCCGTTGCCCTGTGCGGAGGCGACCGAGGCCAGGCGTCCGGACAGCATCAGGCCGGCGAGGGCGGCGAGCACGCTGCCGGTGACGATCACGGTCCACAGCACCCGGTCGGTACGGATACCGGCCGCCTTCGCCGCGTCGACGTTGCCGCCGATGGCGTACAGGGAGCGGCCGAAGCCGGTCCAGCCGAGCACCACGATCGCGATCGCGAACAGGACCAGGCAGATCCAGATGGAGGCGGGCATGCCGAACCATTCGGCGGTGCCGATGTAGAGCATCGACTGCGGCAGCTGGAAGAAGGTCTGGCCGCCGGAGATGCCGGTGAGGATGCCGCGCAGGACGATGAGCATGCCGAGGGTGACGATGAAGCCGTTGAGGCCGAAGCGGATGATCAGCAGGGCGTTGATCACTCCGACGAGTGCGCCCACGGCGAGGGTGAGGGGGATCGACCAGGCACCCGGGAGCAGGCCGAGTCCGTGTCCGGCGCCGGCCGGGACGACGAGCCAGGCCGCGACGCCGGGCGCGAGGCCCATGGTGGACTCCAGCGACAGGTCCATCTTCTTGACGATCAGGATCATCGTCTGGGCGAGGACCAGCAGGGCCATCTCGGACATGGTCTGCAGGACGTTGATGAGGTTGTCGGGCTGCAGGAAGACCGGGTTGACGATCTGGCCGACGATCGCGATGACGACGATCGCGGGGACGAGGGCGAGGTCGCGCAGGCGGGCCAGGGGAATCCGGCCACCGAGCAGCGCGGTGCGCCTCGGCTTGGGTTCCGCGGCCTCGGCGGCTGCGTCCGCGAGGACGGTTTCAGGCATTACTTCAGGCATTCAAGTCCACTCCTTCCATCGCGGCCACGAGTTCGTGGTCGTGCCAGCCGCGGGCCATCTCCGAGGTCACCCGGCCCTGGAACATCACCAGGACCCGGTCGCACATGCGCAGGTCGTCGAGTTCGTCGGAGGCGATGAGCACTCCGGTGCCGGACTCGGCGGTTTCCTCGACCTTGCCGAGGAGGAACTCCTTGGAGCGCACGTCCACACCCGCGGTCGGGTTGATCAGCACCAGCAGGCGCGGGTCGTCCGCCAGGGCGCGGGCCATGACGACCTTCTGCTGGTTGCCGCCCGAGAGTGCGGAGACGGGCAGTTCAGGTCCCGGCGTCTTGATCGCCAGCTTCTCGATCATGTTGCCGGCGAGCCGGTCCCGCCGGTCACGGCTGAGGAAGCCGTTCCTGCCCAGCCGGTGAGGAACGGACAGCGTGGCGTTGTCCGCGATCGACATGTCGGGCACGAAGCCTTGGTGGTGCCGGTCCTGGGGGACGAACCCGGCGCCCGCGGCGAGCGCGGCGGGCACGCTGCCCGGCCGGGGTCGCCGCCCGGCGATCTCCACCTCGCCCGCATGGGCCGCCCGCAGTCCTACGACGGTCTCGGCGACCTCGGTACGACCACTGCCGGCGGCACCCGCGAGTCCGACGATCTCCCCGGCGCCCACCTGGAAGGTCACATCACCGTAAGCGCCGTCACTGCCCAGCGCCTGCACGGACAGCGCGGGCGTGGCGGCGCGGTCCAGGGTGCTCGACCGCACCTGCAGCCGGTCGGCCGCCGCCTCGCCGGTCATCGCGGCGACCAGTTCGGTGCGGGCAAGCTCCGCGACCGGCGCGGTCACGATGTGCCGGGCGTCGCGGAACACCGTCACCATGTCGCAGATGTCGTAGACCTCCTGGAGGTGGTGGCTGATGAACAGGAAGGTCACGCCCTGGCGCTGCAGGTCGCGGATGCGGTCGAAGAGCCGGTTGATGGCCGCACCGTCGAGCTGGGCGGTCGGCTCGTCGAGGATGATGAACCGGGCTCCGAAGGACAGCGCCCGGGCGATCTCCACGAACTGCCGCTGCTCCACGCTCAGCTCACCGGCCGAGGTCTGCGGGTCGACGTCCACCGACCACGTCGTCAGCAGCTCCTGCGCCCGCCGGCGCAGAGTCTGCCAGCTGATGAGCCGGCTGCGGCCGTGGTCATGCCGGTTCAGGAAGAGGTTCTCGGCGACGGTCAGGGTGGGGATGATCGTCGACTTCTGGTAGACGCAGGCCACGCGCTCGCGCCAGGCGTCGCGGTCCGCGAGTCGCGGTGCGGGGCTGCCGCCGAAGGTGACCGTTCCCTCGTCGGGGGCCTGCAGGCCGGTGAGGACCGACACGAGCGTCGACTTGCCGGCACCGTTGCGGCCGACGAGCGCGTGGGTCTCGCCGGGCCTGATGGTGATCCGGGCGCCGTTGAGGGCCACCGTCGGACCGAATCGTTTGACTATGCCCGTCGCCTCGACGACGGGCGGGCCCACCTGGGATCGTCCGTCGTCCGCCGGGGCGGGCGCGGGGCTGACTGCTCGCTCCCCGTCGCTCATCACAACCGCCTTGTATTCGTTAGCCGTTGGGTGACTGACAGGGCAGGTCAGCCGAGGCTGTTGCCCCACAGGGAGCTGTCGGTGCTCTTGACGCTGGACACGCCGCCATAGGTGCCGCCATCGGCGGTGACCAGGGGGGCGGAGAGCTGGTCCTCCAGCAGACCCTCGCGGACCTGGATGATGGTGCTGTTGTGGTCGGTCTTGCCGGGCTTGAACGTCTTCCCGTCGATCGCTGCCTTCAGGTAGTACAGGGCGTACTTGGCGTACAGGTCGGCCGGCTGGGAGACGGTGGCGTCGATGTTGCCGGCCGCGATGTCCTTGAGCTCCTCGGGGATGCCGTCATTGGACACGATGAAGACGTGCTTCTCGTCCTTCGGGCCGACCAGCAGGCCCTTCTGCTTGAGTACCTGGAGCGTGCCGGACAGGGCGAAGCTGGACTCCATGTAGACGCCCTTGATGTCCGGGTTGGCGGTCAGGTCGGTCTGCAGCTTCTGCGCGGCCACCGCGCCGTCCCAGTTGGTGGCCTCACCGAGCACCTTGATGCCGGGGTAGTTCTTCTTCATGCAGTCGTTGAACGCCTCGGTGCGGTCACGGCCGTTGATCGAGTCGAGGCCGCCCTCCAGCATGACGACCTTGCCCTTGCCGTTCAGCTTCGTGCCGAGGAACTGGCAGGCCTTCTCGCCGTAGGCGCGGTTGTCGGCCCGCACCACCATGAACACCTTGCCGCTGTCGGGGCGGGTGTCGATGGTGACGACGGGGATCTTCTTCGCCTCCAGCTGCGCCAGCGTCGGCGCGATGGCGGCAGTGTCCTGGGGCGCCATCGCGATGCCCTTCACACCCTGGCTGATGAACGTCTGCGCGTTGGCGGTCAGTTTGGCGACGTCGTTCTGCGAGTTCGTCGTCTTCAGCGACAGGCTCAGCTGTCCGGCGTACTTGGGCGTGTACTTGATGTACGAGTTCCAGAAGTCGGTGTCGGAGCGGGGGTAGTCGACGCCGACCAGCGGGGAACTGCTCGACGAGGCGGTGCCCGAGCCGCTGCAGGCGCTGAGCAGCGCCAGGGCGGTCAGGGCTGAGGCGGTGGAACAGAGAGCAGCTCTGAGTCTCATCAGTACTTCCTCGCGCTTGTCCCGGAGCGGGAGTTGGTGTGCTGGGTGACAGCGGTGTGCCGCCACATCGAAGACATGGGATGTATGTATAGGCGGCGACCGAGGGGGCTGTCTAGGTGTCGGGTCAAAACACTGGAAACGAGAGGCGTTCGGAGCTCGCAGGCGCGGGCCGAGAGCTAAATCAATCCCATCAATGATGCGTATTCGTGATGCGCCGACGGCTTGCCTGCGGACTCCCCGTGTGGCGGCACCCCCGCCGCACACCCCCAAGACATTCCATGTCTAGCATCCGATAGTGGGGGTGATAGTGCCTATATGCGACAAATCAACACGTCAGAGGGGTGCTTTCATCCCTGCACGCCTGTTGACATCAGTGCGTCACATGGTCGAACTTCGTGCGTAACCTCCGGCGCTCCAGAGCCGTGGGTGTCGTGTGCCCCCCTTGTCCCCCACATCAGGGATGTCCTCATGTCGAGCTCGTTCAACAGACGCCAGCTCCTGGCCGCCGCCACAGGTGTCGCGGCGGCAGCCGTCGCCGGCGGCGGCCTCGGGGCCGGCGTCGCACAGGCGGCACCAAGTACCTACACACCGGCGTGGCCCTCGGTCGACCAGCACCCGCCCGCCCCCGAGTGGTTCCAGGACGCCAAGTTCGGCATCTACTTCCACTGGGGCGTCTTCAGCGTTCCCGCCTACGACAGCGAGTGGTACCCGCGCAACATGTACATAGCCGGCAGCGCGGCCAACCAGCACCACATCGCGACCTACGGCGACCCGTCCGTGTGGCCGTACCACAACTTCATCAACGGGGCGAAGGACCTGGCCGGGAACACCGTGCAGTTCGCGCCGACGCTCAAGTCGGCGGGCGGCAACTTCGACCCCGACGCGTGGGCGCAGCTGTTCGTCGACGCGGGCGCGCGATTCGCCGGACCGGTAGCCGAACACCACGATGGCTTCTCCATGTGGAACAGCCAGGTCAACGAGTGGAACTCGGTCGCCAAGGGCCCGAAGCTCAACCTCCTGCAACTGTTCACCACGGCGATCCGGGCCAAGGGGCTCAGGCTGCTGGTCGCCATGCACCACGCGTACAACTTCAACGGCTACTACGACCACGTCCCCGCCCAGTCGGACCCGAGCCTGGAGAAGCTCTACGGGCAGTTGAGCAGGGCGCAGGAGAACCAGCTCTGGTACGACAAACTGAAGGAGGTCATCGACCTCGCCCAACCGGACATCCTCTGGCAGGACTTCAAGCTGGACGCGGTCGACGAGACACAGCGCCTGAACTTCCTGTCGTACTATTACAACCAGGCCAACGCCTGGGGCCGCGAGGTCGTCGCCACCTACAAGGACGGCCTCGACAGCAAGGGCGAGGTCTTCGACTACGAGCGCGGCGGCCCGGCCGACCTGACCGCGCCGTACTGGCTGACCGATGACAGCATCTCCAGCTCCAGCTGGTGCTACACGCAGGGCATCGGCTACTACAGCACCCAGCAGATGCTGCACTCACTCATCGACCGGGTCAGCAAGAACGGCAACATGCTGCTGAACATCGCGCCGATGGCCGACGGCACGATCCCGCAGGGACAGAAGGACGTCCTGCTCGGCATCGGCGACTACCTGAAGCGCTTCGGCGAGTCGGTCTACGCGACCCGGCCCTGGACGGCGTACGGCGAAGGCCCGACGAAAATGGGTGGCGGCTCCTTCACCACTCCGACGGCCGGCACCGCACAGGACATCCGCTTCACCCGGAACAAGGCAGGCAACGTCCTGTACGCGACCGTCCTGGGCTGGCCCGGCAGTTCGCTGACGATCAAGACTCTCAGCTCCGACCGGATCGATCTCTCCTCGCTGACCTCGGTCGAGCTGCTCGACTCGACAGCCGGCACCTACATCAGGCTCGCCACGCCTGCGCAGGACGCCTCCGGACTGAAGGTGACCCTGCCGTCGTCGGCGCCGTTCAGCGCCAACGCGTACGTTCTGAAGCTCTCCTTTCCCGGGCAGATCCCCAGCCTGCGGCCCCTCTCCGGCGCCGTGGTCTTCGGGGACATCAACTACTCGGGCGCGACCGCCGTGCTCCCTGTCGGCGACTACACCGCGGACCAGCTGACGCTCGCCGGCCTCGGCCCCCTCAGCCTCTCGTCCCTGCGCCTGGCTTCCGGCTTCCAGGTGATCGGATACTCGGGAGACAACTTCTCCGGCACCTCATGGACCTTCACCGCCGACAACCCCGACCTCAGGGTCACGGGCAACAACGACCAGGTCACCTCGTTGAAGGTCCAGCTCAATCCGTCGACGTACCTCCGTATCACCAACGTCACCGACGGTCTGGCCCTGGACGGCGGCGGCAACGTGGCCTCCGGGTCCAACCTCAAACAGTGGACCTGGGACGGCAGTTCCAACCTCCAGTGGCAGGCGGTCGAGGTAGGCGGCGGCTACTACAAGCTGGTGAACCGCACCAACGGCATGGTCGCCGACGGCTGGGGAGCCACCGCCGACGGTTCAGCGGCCAGGCAGGCGCCATGGAACGGCGGTACGAACCAGCAGTGGACGATCATCCACCGAGGCGACGGCCGCCACACGATCGCCAACCGCACCACCGGCCTCGTCCTCGACGGCGGCGGCAACGTCGCCTCGGGCTCCGTCACCAAGCAGTGGACGTACGGAAGCAGCACCAACCTGCTGTGGACCTTCACGGCGCTGTGACTCGCGCACCGGCATGACAAGCGGCTGCGGCGGGCTCGCTCGCGGGGGCTGGGAGTTCCAGTCGGCAGACGTCTCGTACCGGCGGAGCTCGGCCGGCCGCGGCACTTTGCTGGCCCTGGTGCCACGAGGGCGTGCCCGCCGGCGGTGACCGAGGTGTTGCCGCCGGAGGCGACGAGGCGGGTGACGCCTTCGCAGCCCTACGCGCCGTCCGTCCCAACCGCCTCACCCCCGACACATCAGAGCCACCCGAAACCGGGAGTACACCCATGTCGTCAGGAAGAAGGCTGTCCCGTCGTACCCTGCTGGGCGCCGCGGGCGCCGCCGTGGCCGCGAGCGCGCTGCCCGTGGTTCCCGGCTTCGACCGCCTGCTGCCTCAGGCGGCCGCCGCGGACCTCCAGACCAATCTCAGCAACCTGGTGAACATGCGGTTCGGCATGTTCAACCACTTCAACATGGGCACGTTCACCAACCAGGAGTGGGCCTCCCCACGCCAGAACCCCGCTCTGTTCGCGCCCACGGCGGTCGACTGCGCCCAGTGGGCGGCGGCCGCTGCGGCGGCGAAGATGAGCTACGGCGTCCTGACCACCAAACACCACGACGGCTTCTGTCTGTGGCCCAGCGCCTACAACAACTACAACGTCGCCAACAGCTCCTACAAGCACGACATCGTCGCGCAGTACGTGACCGCTTTCCGGGCCCAGGGCCTCAAGGTCGGCCTGTACTTCTCGATCTGGGACCGCACCTACAGCGTGCAGGCCTACGACACCCGCCACAAAGTCGCCTCCGGCCAGGCCATCCAGCCCGGCAACATCACCTACATCCTCAACCAGATCACCGAACTGCTCACCAACTACGGCACCATCGACATGTTCGTCACCGACGGCTACGCCTGGCAGATGGGCCAGCAGGCTGTCCCCTACCAGCGCATCAGGGAACATGTGAAGTCCCTGCAGCCCGACATCGTGATGATCGACCACGGCGGGCTGTCGGTGCCCTTCCTCGGCGACGCGATCTACTTCGAGGAGCCACTCGGCATCACCTCACCGACAGGCAACACCTACGCCTCGCTGCAAGGTCAG
This sequence comes from Streptomyces sp. CoH27, assembly GCF_020181035.1. Taxonomy (GTDB): domain Bacteria; phylum Actinomycetota; class Actinomycetes; order Streptomycetales; family Streptomycetaceae; genus Streptomyces; species Streptomyces camelliae. The sequence goes on along the minus strand of NZ_JAIQYY010000022.1, from coordinate 82,236 downwards.
ACCATCAGCAACGGGTGGTTCTGGCATCCGACGACGCCCACGACCGATCCGATGAGCAGGGACTCCATCCTCTCCCACCTGGCGGACCTGGAGCCCAAGTACACCTCGTTCATCCTCAACTGCCCGCCCAACCGCAACGGCGTGCTGGACACCAACATCGTCAACCGGCTCTCCGAGGTCGGCGCCGCCTGGGGCGGCCCTCACACCTCCCGGCCGCCCCTGCCCACCCAGATGCTCCGCGCCGAACACCCGGTCACCCCCGTGGCCGCCTACGCCACCGCATACCACACCGGCGAAGGACCCCTGAACGCCATCGACGGCCTCAGTGACCGGAACTTCGAGACCTGTTGGTCCACCTGGAGCCTCCCGCTTCCCCAGAGCATCACCATCGACCTGGGCGGCGTATGGAGCAACATCTCCACCCTCGAATACCTGCCCAAGCAGTGGAACCGCACCAACACCACCGACGGCGACATCACCGCCTGCACCATCTCCACCAGCACCGACGGAACCACCTTCACCCAGGTCGCCACCGCCCGCTGGGCCGGCGACCACACCACCAAACTCGTCGAATGGCCGGCCCGCAACGCCGCCTTCGTCCGCATCGAGGTCACCGCCGGCACCGGCGGCTACGCCAACATCGGCAACCTGCGCATCGGCGGCCGCACCGCGACACCCGCCCTGGTCTCCACCGTCTTCCCCGGCGACGGCACCGTGTACCGCCTCGTCGCCCGGCACAGCGGCAAGGTCGCCGACGTCTCGGGTGCCGGCACCGCCAACAACACCCCCATCCTGCAGTCGTCCTGGCAGAAGCAGGCCGGCCAGAAGTGGACCATCGTCCTGGCCGACAACGGCTACTACAAGATCCGCAACGTCAAGAGTGGCACGCTCATGGAAATCGGTGGACTCTCCCGCGTGGACGGCGGAGGCGCCGACATCTGGGTCGACGCCGACGCACCCCAGCAGCAGTGGGCCATCACCCCCACCGGCGGCGGCTACTACTTCCTCACCAACCGGCTCAGCGGCCTGTCCCTCAACGTCGACAGCGGCTCCACCGCCGACGGAGCCGCCATCAACCAGTGGACCTACACAGCCCTCCCCCGGCAGCAGTGGCAGATCATCCCCTCCTGACAGAGGAGCGAAAGAGGCGTGCACCCGGCGCGCACAGGCGCCGGATGCACGCACTTCTCGGGCGGCCGCTGCGCGAGCGTCCCCAGCCACGCCGGCGCATGCCTTCCTCGCCACTCATCGCCGCTCACCAGCCCCTCATCAACCCACCGCACTCGCGACACCTGGTGTCTTCAACTTCAGAAGTCGGAAAAACGATTCATGCCGCGCATCTTGTCAGACGTTGAACGGACTCATACAGTCCGGCGATAGAAGGAGCGTGGGACGGCTCCCACACCCCATGTCATCCGAGCAATGGAGCCGCGATGCCATCTGCACATCTCAGGCCGGGACGCCCGATAGTTGTCGCCCTGGCGGCGCTGTCACTGCTTTTCCTGGGACAGCCGCAAGCCCACGCAGCGTCCTGGGGAACCCCCCAGACCGTCAACTCGTGGAACACCATCAGCGGACGGTGGACCGCCAACAACGAGTTGGAGACCTACATCCCCGACTGCGTCTGGTACGAGGGGAGCACTCTCGTCATCAAGACCTACAAGTCGGGCGGCACGTACTACTCGGGCCGCGTGGAGTCCAAGGCACTCTACGGCTACGGCACTTACAGCTTCACCGCGAACCTGCCCAACGGGCAGGGCCTCCTGCCTGCGGTATGGGCGGCCTACCTGAATCCGTGGCTGCCGGAGTTCGACGCCGCCGAAATCGTCGGTCAGAGCCCGAACACCGTCTATCAGACCTTCCACGACCCCAACAACGCCCAGACCCAGTTCTCGAAGACAAATTCTGCGGGCTGGACCAACACGTACCACACGTACTCGTTCACCTGGTGGCCCGATCACATCGACTTCGCCGTGGACGGCACCATCACCGGCACCAAGTGGTACACCACTGCCCCGGGGGTCGGGATGCACTTCATCGTCGACACCGCCGTCGGCGGCAACTGGCCGGGCAACCCCAACGACTCGACATGGGCCACAGCAGACGGCGCGAGATACCTGAAGGTCTCCTCGATCACGTACACCCCGTACTATCCGTAAGAGTTCCCCGCTTCATGACGCCCCTTCAACACCGACTCGATCGGCGTCCACGGAAGCGTTTCGCGTAGCTTCCTCAAAACTGCTCTGGATTCCATGGCGTGCAGGAAGACCGCGACCGGACACCGACCCGGTGCCGGCCCTTTGCCGATGAGTGGCCGTCCGGGTCTGGCCTCGCCCCCGGTCTGTATGGCCGGGGGCAGGGCTCGCGCTACGCGGCCAGCCGGTGAACGACCGGGGCCGTGGATGCCCTATAGGTGTCGAGGCTGGGCTCGTAGCCCTTGTCGCAGGGGGGCGCAGACGCCCTGGGTACGCAGCGGTGCTGGTGCAGTGCGGTTGTTCAGGGGGTGCGCTAGTCCAGGCCGGTTGCCCAGTTTGCGCGCATTCCGACTCGGAGGGCCCGGCGCGGAAGGTTGTGGCGTCACTGGTAGAGCATCTTCCACTGGGTCTTCTCCCGCTGCGCGACGTCGAGGCGCCACAGGGCGGCGATCTGGTTCTCCGCGAGGGCCTTGGTGCGGTCGGGCGGTGCCGGCCGCCGCTCGATGCCGATCGTCGGGTCGCCGTCGATCCAGCCCTGGCGCTGCCACCAGCCGATCGCCTCGCGTGCGATGGGCAGTTCCCGGTTGACGGTGTCGGCGTCCATCTCGTCCGCCCGCGCCGCCGCCAGTTCGGCCAGCACCTCCGGCAGTGCCGGGTCGTCTATCGCGGCGACCGGGAAGACGGGGGGCGCGCCCCGGCGGGCGGGTCCGGTCGGCGCCGGTTCGCCGGCGAGCATCCACCCCCATGTCGTGAGCGAGATCCGGTAGATCCGCGCGGAGGACTTCGCGATGCCCGCGCCGGTGAGGTACCGCTCGACCGCCGCGGTGTACGACGACGGCGGGACGGACAGAGGTACGACCCGAGCGCGCGGCAACCGAAGCGCGCCCCCGCTCCCGAGCTCGGTCACCGGTTCGATCGTCACGTCGCCCCGCCTTCCTGGAACTGCCGCAGCAAGTGACGCGTTTCGGCGATCGAGCATCCGCCCGAATGCGGTTCTGCTGTGCGGACTTGAAGCGAGGGGACTGTCAGCGCCCGGCGCCAGCATGCTTACCCGGGTCATGCCCCAGATCCTCTGTCACGGGCAGGCACTCGGCGAGCAGGTCGACGACGTCTCGCCAGGCTCGCTGCGCGTGCCGTGGGTGGTAGCCGACGCCGGGGCGCACGGCGTGGTCGACCGGCGGGTGGTGGAAGGCGTGCAAGGCGCCGCCGTAGACAGTGAGGCGCCAGTCGACTCCGGCAGCCTGCATCTCAGCGGTGAACGCGTTCCGTTGCGCGGGCGGCATGATCGGGTCTTCCGACCCGACCCCGGCCCACACCGGGCAGCGAATGCGCGCCGACTCACCCGGTCGGCCCGTGGTCAGTGCGTTGACTGTCCCGATCGCACGCAGGCTGACGCCGCCGCGCCCGAGTTCCAGCCCGACGGCGCCCCCGGTGCCGTAGCCGACGCCGGCGATCCGGTCGGGGTCGGTCCGCGGTTCGGTGCGCAACGCGTCGAGCGCCGCATGGCCGATGCCCCGCATCCGGTCGGGATCAGCGAGCAGCGGCAGGCAACGGGCCAGCATCTCCTCGGGGTCGCCCAAATAGCGCCCGCCGTGAAGGTCGAAGGCCAGCGCTATATATCCCAGTTCGGCGAGAGCATCGGCCCGGCGGCGCTCGACGTCGCTGAGCCCCATGCCCTCTGGTCCGAGCAGCACCGCGGGCCGGCGGTCGACACCGGCCGGGAGCGCGAGGTGCCCGATCATCGTCAAACCGTCGGCCGGATACTCGACCGTACGCGTCGTAATCTTCGTCATGAGACTGGACTGTAGTGATCGTCGAGCCCGGTCCAGCTGGTGTTCTGCCGCTGGCAGAGCAGCGCGGGTATCCCTCTGAAATACGGCGAGGGCTCACGAGAACCGTCACAAACCTGTCGACGGGTTCAACCCCGGCGTGGACTTCTGCCAGCAGGTTCAGAGGTTCGACACCAACGTAGAAGATCCCTCGGCCGCGCTCAACGCGGCTGGCATGTTGCACTCGATGGCGGCCGAGAACCCTGATCGAGAGATACATAAATGATTCATATAAAGCTGCTATGCTTCAGGCATGAGTCGCCGAGACGCCGCGCACGGCGCATCCGATGCCATCGGGTCAGCTCTCTACGGTCTGGCCACCAGGGCCGTGAGACGCCTTCCCCGCGACATGAGCCTGACGTCCGCTGCCACCTTGGCCACCCTGGACAAGACCGGCCCGCGACGGATCACCGATCTGGCGGTGGCCGAGGGCGTCACCCAGCCCGCGATGACCGTCCTGGTCCGGGTGTTGGAGGAATCCGGGCTGGTCGAGCGGAAGGGCGATCCGTCCGACAAGCGGGTCACGCTGGTGTGCCTGACCGAGGCCGGCGCGTCGTACGTCCGGACGCGACGGCAGGCGGGCGTCGACGCGTACGCGCGGTTGATCGACAAACTCACCGGTGACGAGGTCGAGGCCTTGGCAGCAGCCCTTCCGGCGCTGCTGCATCTGGCGGAGCTCGAAAGCCACGCCCGAGCGGAGTCGGACCGGTGACCGCGGCCCAGGCTCATGACCAGCCCATGAACACTGCCCTGATACGGTCCGAGGCACGTCTGCTGGTCCCCGCCCTGATGTTCATCGCCCTGGTCGTGGCGGCGGTCGCCAGCCTCGGGACGCCGCTCATCACCAGCGTGGCGACCACGTTCCACGTCTCCCTCGACAGCGCGCAGTGGACGCTGACCATCGCCCTGTTCAGCGGCGCCGTCGCCACACCCGTCCTCGGCCGGCTCGGAGCCGGTCCGCACCGGCGGGCCACGATTCTCTCCACGCTGGCGATCGTCGTCGTCGGCAGCGCGCTCACCGTGCTGCCGCTGCCGTTCGCCTGGCTGCTCGTGGGCAGAGCGGCCCAAGGCGTCGGACTCGGTCTCACGGCGCTGATGATGGGCGTGGCCCGCGACCATCTTCCCGAGGAGCGCAGCGCGGCCACGATCGCCCTGATCTCAGTGGTCTCCATCATCGGAGCCGGCGTCGGCTACCCGCTGGCCGCGCTGCTCGCCGAGTTCGGCGGACTGCGGGCCGCCTACGGCCTCGGCCTACTCGTCACCGCCATCGCCTTCGTGACCGCGTGGCGCTCCATGCCCGCAGCTCCCGAAGGCCGCTCCGCTCACGTGAACGTGGCCGGTGCACTCGTCCTGACGGGTGGACTGCTCCTCGTCCTGTTCCTGGCCGGCGAGAGGAGCCTGTGGAGCCGACACCTCGCCATGGCGGTGACCCTTGCCGTCGCCGCCGTACTCCTGCTCTGCGTCTGGACCGTTTCCGAACTGCGAACCAAGACGCCCCTGGTCGACGTCCGGGCGGTACGGCACCCGGCGGTCGCCGGGGCGAACATCGCCATGTTCGTCGGCGGGAGCGGCATGTACCTCCTGCTCACGCTCATCACCCGCTACGCGCAGACGCCGCACAGCGCCGGCTACGGCTTCGGACTGACCACCTTCGTGGCGGGGCTGGTCCTCATCCCGTTCTCCGTGCTGGGGTTCGTCGCCGGCAAGCTCACGCCGCGGGTCCGCGAACGGATCGACGGCCCCCTGCTCCTGGCCGGCAGCGCCGCCATCGTCGGCGGCGGGTTCGTCCTGTTCGCCACCGCCCGGTCCAACCTGGCCGAACTGCTCGCGGCCATGGGCGTGCTGGGCTTCGGCGTCGGCAGCTTCTCGGCCGCCATGCCCGGCGTCATCCTGGCCGTCACCCCCAAGAGCGAGACGTCGAGCGCCATGAGCTTCAACTACGTCGTCCGCAGCGTCGGGTACTCACTGGGCAGCGCCATCGGCGGTCTGATCCTGGCCGCCGGCACCGCCACGGGCCGCCTCTTCCCGAACGACGACGCCTACACGACCGCGGCGCTGGTCGGCGTCGCCGCGATGGCGATCACGACGATGGCCAGCCTCGCCCTCGCCCGCCGACGCTCACCCGAGACCAATCCGATCACAGCCCCAGTCGGTGTGCCGGGCCTGGGCCGGTCGAGTCGAACCGGAAGCTGAGGATCGAAGCCGTCCGACTTCGACGCCGTCTCCGTCGGCTCGCTGACCCACAGCGCGCCGGCCATGGATCTGAGCATGCTTCTGAACATCAATTCCGAACACAGGAGGTACCGTGGCCAAGGGCTACTGGGTCAGCGTCTACCGCACCATCGCAGACCCTGAGAGGCTTGCTGCCTACGACAAGCTGGCCGGTCCAGCCGTCAGGGCCGCGGGCGGGCGGCTGCTCACCCGCGGCAGCCGGGTCGTCGCACACGACGCCGGAATCGCCGAGCGCACCATCCTGATCGAGTTCGACAGCTTCGAACAGGCAGTCGCCGCACGCGCGAGTGCGGCCTACCAGGAGGCGCTGGCCGCACTCGCTGACGGCGTCGAGCGCGACTTCCGCATCATTGAAGGCCTCGACTGACGATCGAGGCTGCGTCGGCGACGAACGCGAAGCCGACTGCGGGCCCCGGCTCGTCAGCGCGCCGCACCGTCGTGAACAGCGTCAGGCCAGTGGCATCGGCGGTGATGTCCCGTCCGGCGACGGTTCCCGGCGGCGCGGCGGCACGGGCGTCGGCCTCGATGTCGACGGGGGTGCGTTCGACGAGGTTCCAGCGGCCGATGTGGGTCACAAACTCCGGCGGAGGATCGACCGGGCGTTGTTCGCCGTGGTGATGGAGACATACGTGCAGGGTGTCTCGACCCGCTCGGTCGACCACCTGGTCAAAGCACTCGGTGCGGACAGCGGAATCTCCAAGTCCGAGGCCTCCCGCATCTGCGGTGAGCTGGACGAAGAACTGACCGCGCTCCCGGTCCGGATGGGCGGCGTAGGCGGAACCGAAAACTTCTCCGGGTTTTTGAGATCCCGGTGGCCGGCCACCGGTCTTCACGTCCGTAAGGATCACCAGCACTCCAGGAAGCACCCTGACTCGATGAAGCGTTCTTGGCACCTTGTCCTGGCGTCGGCTCTCGTCGCGGGAGCCGTCACACCGGTGGTTGCGGTGGGCAGCGCAGTCGCCGCAGACGGCGACATCACCTCGGCCGTCCTGGCGAACCGGGATGTCGTCCTGACCGGCGACGCGGTCGTGCGCGTCCCGCAGGGAACCCACACGTACACCGGCGTGATCAGCGGTGAAGGAGCCCTTCGCGTGTCCGGCACCGGCACGCTGGTCCTCGCCAAGGACAGCACCTTCACCCTGCCGCACTCCCGGCAACACCAGAGGGTCCAGATCCCGGGCGGCAACCACCCGTATGTCGTGGTCGGCAGTCCCGACGAGCCCGCGGTCACCGTGGACGCGGGGGCGACCCTCCAGTACGGCACCGGCGGTACGACCGGCCTGATCGGGTCCTTCCCGTACAACACGCCCGGTTACCAGCAGAACCAGGACAACATCCGGGTGGACGGCACACTTCGCCTGTCGCTGACCCGGCTGTTCAACCTGGGCATCATCAGCGGCTCCGGCCTGGTCACCCAGCCCCGGAACATGTGGGGAACGCTCCAGATCTGCGGCACCAATCCGTTCTCCGGCATCTTCGAAAACGGCACTGTTGCCAACTTCGCGAGCACCACCTGTGCCGCCGACCTGCCAGGCGCCCGCTCCGTCGTCAACCGCGGTTCATGGATCATCGACACCCCGCTCAACCACACGGTCGTACAGCGGCAGAACTTCTACAGCCACGAGTACGGCAACGACGTCAACGTGCACTCCCGCCCGGGCAGCAAGGTGATCCTCACCGGCGTCTACAGCTGGAGTGACAGCGGCGACGGGGCGGCGCCCTCGCTGAGCGACCCCGCACTGAACTGGCGGCCCGTGGCACACAAACTCAACAAGCGCGGCACCAACATCGAGGGCGCCGACGTCCAGTGGGGCGACGGGACCACCCACCAGATCTTCATGCCCGGCACGGCACAGACGGTCTACATCAACCTGCACGCCAGACGACAGCGCTCCCGGCTCACCTTCGACTACAACGGACCGGTAACCCTGGGCGCGCCCATCGGCGGCGGCATGTATCACGACACCCTCAGCGCTCCCGGCGCCGGGGACATCGTCATTGCCGACACCCCCGGCAACGACGTGACCTTCGCAGCAGCGCAGTACTACGACGGATCCACCACCATCGGCAGGAGCGCGACCCTCCATCTCGGCTCCGGGACCACGGGCGGCGACGGAAGCCTCCACACCGGCGGAGCCCTCGACAAGGTGATCGACAACGGTTCGCTCGTGCTCCGCAACACCGGGACACCCACCTCCCTCCCGGCGGTGACCGGCGCCGGATCGGTGACGCAGAGCGGAGCCGCGACCACCACCGTCACCAGCGCCGCCTACACCGGCGCCACCACCGTGGCCAGAGGCAGCCTGATCGTCTCCGGGACCTCTTTGCGGACATCTGACGCGGTCGCTCTGACCGGTCCCTCGGCCGTGCTGGACCTCAGCAGGGCACGCGACACGACCCTGCGCCGGCTACAGGTCGTCAAAGGCGCGAAGATCCTTCTGTCCCTGAACTCCCCCGAGCTGACCGTCGGTTCGACGACCGCAACGGTCTCCGGTACCGATCTCGCCATCGGCGGGGCGCGCTTCTCCGTCAGCCGGGCCGGCGCCCACACCGTGCTCACCGCTCTCACGTCCACCACGGCCGCACACCCATCCGCGGCACAGGCCGGCCCCGCCCGGAACGGCCGAGCGGCCACGCCCCTGGGCACCTCCACCGGCACCATGGCGGACACCGGCAGCAACGTCGGTGCTCTGTGGACGGTCACAGGAGTGGCGGGCGTCGTTCTCGCTGGCGTCGCCGCGGTCTTCGTCTTCGTACGCAGCCGCTCGCGTCAGCGTACGGCCCCGCGTCACTCCCGCTGATCCCCGGCCGCCACGGATTCCACCGGCCCGCCCATGGCTGTCAGCGCTCACCCCTTACGATGACATCGCTGCCACAATGTGTGTGATGCCGACGGCGGTTACCCGAGGACCCCCGCAGCCCGGCTCGGTCGGCGCGAGCGGGGCTTCGTATCCGCGGCAGGTCGAAGGGAGACCCGATGCCAAGGCATGCCGCGCCCGCGGCCGACGTGATCGCCGCGGCTCGGGCCGGGGAACGCGGTGCCCTGGAAGAGCTCAGCTCCCGGACGCTTCCGCTGGTCTACAGCGTCGCAGCACGTGCGCACCCGTACCGCGACGACGTCGACGACATCGTCCAGGAGACGATGATGCGCATCCTGCGCGGCATCGGCGGACTGCAGCGCCCGGAGGCGTTCCGGTCCTGGGTGATCACCATCACCGTGAACGAGGTCCGCGACCACATCCGCAGGCGCGGCAGGAGGGAGACGACGGGAGCGGCGTTCGACGCGGCTGAGCACCGGCCCGACCCGGCCGCCGACTTCGCCGAGGGGGTCATCCTCGACCTGCGGCTGTCCGGGCAGCGCGAGGAGACCGTGCGCGCGACCCGTTGGCTCGACGAGGACGACCGGGAGCTGCTGTCACTGTGGTGGCTGGAGACGGCCGGCCGGCTCGCCCGGGCCGAACTCGCCTCCGCTCTGGACATGACCGGCCATCTAGCGGCTGTACGGGTGCAACGCATGAAGGAACGCCTGCACACCTCCCGCGTCATTGTCCGAGCCCTCGCTGCCAGGCCCGCATGCGGGGAACTGACCCGGCTGACCCTGGACTGGAACGGGATCCCCAGCGGCCTGTGGCGCAAACGCCTCGGCCGCCATGTGCGGCAGTGCCCGCAGTGCGTGCGTCACGAGGAAGGCATGCTGGCCCCGGAAGGACTTCTGGCGCCCCTGGCCCTCCTGCCCCTGCCTGCCGCACTGCTGGCCTGGCGCCCGTGGCTGTCCACGGGAACGCACACCGCGGTGGCCGACCATGCCGGCACCGCAGCCACTTCAGGCGGCGGGGGTTCCGCGACGGCGGGGACCGCAGGGACCGCAGGGACGAGCCTCACCGCGAAGGCAGTGGTGGCGGCGAGTGCGCTGCTCGCCGTGGGCGGCGCGCTCGTGTACGCGGGCCCATGGTCCAGCCCGTCGGCGCGTCCGGCCACCGCACCGACGGCTTCCGGCCCGGCATCCGCGCCCTCGCCCGCCGCATCCGCGTCATCGTCGAGGCCGGCACCGGTACAGGGCTCGGCCGTCTCGCGTCCCTCGCCCCGGTCCCTGCCAGGGCCGCAGTACGGGTCGGTGGTCGACACCGTGGACAGCGCGCCGCCACCGGACCGTCCGCCCGCGGCATTGCCCCACCGCCCACAGACCACGGTGACGATGACGGGGCTCAAGAGGCACCTGGACGGATACCAGCTCGTCCACCGCGGGGACACGGTGGTACTGCGCGGGAAGGGCTACTTCACCGTCCACTGGGACGTGATGTATGGGCTGCGCCCCGGGTTGCTGACCATGCCCTCGTGGACCGGACTGCGAGGAAGGCTGTTCCACGTGGCCTCGGGCGGCGGCCACCGCATGGACGACCGCCAGCCGGGCGCGACCGCCGGCGGCACCTGGATGGGCAACCGGCAGCAAGGACTGATCACCCTCCCGCCGGGAGCCCAGCAGATGTGGCAGAACGAGTACTACTACCTCGACGGCAGCGTCACACTCCACCTCAACGAAACCCAGGCCGACTACAACCTCGATGTCCTGCCCTCCTCCTGGCAGGAGACAGCCGACGACATCGCCACTCCCCCGGCCCCGCACTCCGCCGACCGCGAACGGTACGGACTCGTGCGCGACACCGGCCGCGACGACGCCCCCGTACCGCAGTACACCACCCGCTCCACGCCGATCGACGCGGGCACCGTGCCCCAGCGCTCCGTCGTGTCCTGAAGCGGTACACCGAGGAGTACAAGCGGGACGCGATCGCGCTCGTCGATTCCTCGGACAAGACGGTCACCCCCGTCCCGCGGGAACTCGGTACCAGTTCCGAGTCGTTGCGCAGCTGGTGCCGCCGGGCAAGGGCGGACAGGGGTGAGAGCGAGTCCGGTGAGCTGACCAGCGCCGAGCGCGAAATAGTCAGGCGGCTGCGCAAGGAGGACCGCGAACAGCGGCGGACGATCGAGATCGTGAAAAGAGCGATCCTGGGTTCGACCGGTCGGTGTAACATCCCTGGCAGAAGACTCGCCGCCTGACGGAGGCCTCCGCTCACGACGAAGACCTGCGACCAGTTCGGACGCCAGGTGCATTGACAGCGCCTCGTCGGGGGTCCCGGCCGTCGCGGCCGGCTCTCCGGCGAGCGTACTGAGACCGATGTCGCCCTCGTAGAACCTGCTGTACTGCTCACGCTGCCTCGCCATGATGGTGCCCTGTCTCGGGCCTGAGCACCGCACGGTCACGTGGGCCGGACCCGTTGCGACACTTGCTCGGCGACGTATTCCTCGTGGAGGCCGTAACGTGCTCCGATCTCCTGGAAGCGAGCGTACTGGGTCTCGGTGACCGCCACGTCATTCGAGGCGATGAGGTGCAGGAGGAAACGGAAACCCAGGTCCGGGTCGACGGACGTCACCGTGCACTCAAGCACCGAGGCGATCCCGTCGGTCACCGTGGACGAGCAGTGATGAGTCACGGTCCGGTCCAGCGTGCGTCGCCATGCTGTCCAGGTTGCCGGTCGGCTCGTCAGCCAGGATGAGCGAAGGCGTGTTGGCAAGCGCCCCGCGCGATCGCGACTCGCTGGCGCTGTCCCCCGGACAGTGCCGAGGGCAGGTGGCGCGCCCGGTCGCCCAACCCGACCTGCTCCAGCGGCTCGACGGCCCGGCAGCGGGCCCGACGGCGTCCGCATCCGGCGAGCAGTGCCGGGAACTCCACGTTCTCCACAGCGGACAACTCGTCGATGGGATGGAAGGACTGGAAGACGAAGCCGACGTGCCGACGGCGCAGCCGGGCCAGGGCCCGTTCGCCGAGCGCGTCCAAGCGGTGACCCCCCGGCCAGACCTCCCCGCGGGTCGGGCGGTCCATGCCGCCAAGCAGGTTCAGGTGGAACCCGGCCAGATCCGGCTTCGGCCACCCCGCCCCCGCGAGCCACCGTGCCACGCGTTCCCGGCCGGCGGCGGTGGCCTCGTAGACCTTGCGGTCGGCCGGCCCCTCGGCGTCCGTGCACGCCACAAGGCCGGCCTTCTCCAGCCGCGACAGAGTGACGTACACCTGACCCGGGTTCAGCGCCGCACCCAGCGGCCCCAGCGCCGCCTGCAAGGGGGCACGCAGCGCATGTACGACGCGTCAGCTCACCGCACAGGCCACAACAACGCTCTGCCTGAGCGAGCCTCATTGATGAGGTCGGCATCCAAGTGGAGGCCGGGAGCGAGCCTGGGGATTATCAAGGCTCTGTCCGCAGTTTCGCGGAGCCCTTGAGTCGTGACTGCACGTAGGGTCTGCCCTACCTCGTGCCCGGGGGCTTGTCGGAGTGCCTGAGGCCAGCGGCGCATGATCCGCTGTTCGTACGTGAACTGTGCGAGAGAAGGTAGATAATTGAAGGCTCGGATCGGATACGCCGCGTGGGTCGGAGGTGTGGCGCAGTTCTTTGTGGCCCACGTAACCGTTGAGTCGGCCTGGACCAGACCGTACAGCTGGGCACGGAACAACATCAGCGACTTGGGGAACGCTCACTGCGCCATGCAGTCGGAACCTGAACCCCGTTATATCTGCTCGCCCGAACACGGCCTGATGAACGCCTCGTTCATCGCTTTGGGAACACTGCTGGTCGTCGGTGTCTTCTTCACCAGGGCTATGTGGCGCAGAGGCGCGACCGCGCTCGTGGCCCGGGGGTTGCTGGCCTGCGCCGGCGTGGGATTCGTGTTGGCTGGGCTGGCGCCTGCGGACGTCCACGAGAACCAGCATGTCCTGGGTGCGCTGCTAATTATGGCCATGGGCAACATCGGTCTTGTGCTGGCGGGCGTCGGCCTGGCGGACGATGTGCCGGGACTGCTGCGCTGGGCGACCTGCCTGCTCGGAGCAGCGGCGATCACGGCCTTCGGACTCTTCTTCTCCCACCGTTATGTCGGGCTCGGGATGAGAGGCATGGAGCGGGTAGCAGCATTTCCCCTCCTGGCATGGGCACTGGCAGCCGGAGTCCGCGGACTGTTCCACCAGACGACTCGCATAGTGGATTCGCCGCCGAGAAGGCACGGCGCGCAGGCCGCCCGCAGCTGATGCGGCTTCCTGCGGTCGGCTTGTTCACGGTCGGGTGAAGCTCGTGGTGGAGTGAGGCTCCTGGTCCGAAGGAGCGAGAAGGAGGCCCTGCCGTACATGGCTCGCTTGAATGATTTTCACCCGGTTCACGTGCCCTTCAATGACGCCGGATGTAGCCGACCGGCGCGGCCCGACCTCGCGGGGCCCTGCAGCGGCACTCACACCGATGGGATCCCGCTGCTGACGGTTGTCGGTGGGCGCGGCTGCGTGACCCCGCGACGGCAGGCGCGCTGTACTGGGCGACACGTGCAGTCCCCCGCGGCACTCGTGGTGACGGCCCCCGACTCCACCGCCTGGCTTCGGGGGGGCCGTCCGACGCGACGGGCGGGTGCCGCTCGCTCCCGCCGGCACCGGGACCGGCCTGCGCCGCAGTCCCGGTCGTTCTCACGCGGAGAGACCCGCCTGCGCAAACGCCATCAACAGGAACTCAACGCCTGCTACGGCTACGCCACCCACGGACAGGAGCAGCAGTTCCAGCACCGGGTCAAGGGCCAGAGCTGTCCTCCACCTTCTCGAAGAAGAACTCGTGTTTGAGGAAGGAGACGTCGTACTCGTGACCGGACTGAGGTGGCAGTAGTTGGGAGGCCTGGAACAGGCGCCACCCGTCGTGCAGCGCGGCAAGCCCAGTGGGATAGGGCGGCTCGTCGCTGTCACCGGTCGTCGGACGGGTCCGGCCGGTCCCGTCGTATCGGGACCAGCCCACGACGTCGGAGTCCAGCGCCGACGACGCGAGATAGAGGACCAGAACCTGCTGCCTCATGCGTGACTCCTCAAGGCCGGCCGATTACTCACGCGCGTGACCCAGTACTCGACATCGAACGAGTCGTCACCGGTCAGGGCCCGCCACAGGAGGACCCGGTTGTAGATCTCCAGTCGGGCCGTGGCCTGCTCGTACCAGGGGAAGTACGTGTTGAGTTCGGCGGTCACCGCAGGGTCGTTCAGGTCGGAGATGTCCCACAGACGCACCTGCGGCACGGTCGGGTTGAGGCGGAGTTTGTACATGTAGCGACGGCCCGCGGTGTCGTTGCGGCGGCCACTGTGCCAGATGCCGTGGTGCACGAGAACAACCGTGCCTGCCGGGCAGATCAGACGGGTCTGCCCCCTGAGGTTCTGAACGCGGCCGACGTCCGTCTCATTGATCCTGCGCAGATGGCTTCCGGGCACACTGAGGGTGCCGCCCATCTCGGCGGTCACCTCGTGCGGGTAGTACATGAGCTGGATGTCGAACGCATCCGGCCGCACATCGATGATCGCGTCTCCGTGGAGCGGCTGCGCCTGTCCCTCGTGCGGCTCGCGCACATGAACCGCATGGTGGTCGACGGTCGGCTCGGGGCCGACCAGGCTCTCGACAGCGCCTGCGACGACCGGCAGGGCGAGCAGTTCGTGGACGAAGGTGTCCGGCGCGAACGCCTTGCCCAGCGGAGTGCCGTAGGACACTCCCGGCAGGCCCTCGGTCAAGGCCGCGACGGCCCGTTCATTGATCTCCTGCGGCACCACCCCGTCCAGGCGCAGAAATCCCTGCGCGACAAAGCGCGCCACCTGAACCGATGTCAGGAGTTGCTTGCTGGTTGACATGCGACGAACGTACGTGCCCGGTGCGGATCGGTCGTGGGCTGAAATCGTCCAGTGCTGGTAATTTTCCATCCTCATGAAACACGTGACACTACGGCTCGACGAGCCGCCCACCGTGGTCAACGCAGGCATCGGGGTGCACGGCGTCTCCACCGACCACGACGTCTTCCGGCTGCCCGACCTGTGGCAGCTGCACCTCTACAACTACGAGGGTGCCCTGTCCCTCGGGCAGTCGGTCCACCCCATACGCCGCGGCCACATCAGCCTGGTGCCGCCGAACACGGAGGTGCACTTTCACTACCGGGGCAGGTCGGAGCATATCTACGTCCATCTGCGCCTGCACGACGGCGGAACCGCGCGGGTAGTGCCGGTGATGCAGGACGCCGCGGCCGAGAGCACACGCCTGGCCGATCTGCTCCGACACGCCGTGACGGCCATGCCGACTTCTCCCCCGCGAGCCTCGGCCGAGGTCTGGACCGCTCTGTGGCGCATCGCCGAGTTGCCGAGGGGCGATGGAGCCAGGCGCCGCCACCCCTTCGTGGCAGCCGCCCAGGCCTACGTCGAGGAACACCTGGCCGGCCCGTTGTCCGTACCGGACGTCGCTCGCGCCGTCGGAATCTCCCACACACACCTGACGCGCGTGTTCCGTGCCGAAACCGGCCTCACAGTCGTTTCGTACATCCGGCATCGCCGCCTTCAACGCGCCCGCCACCTGCTGTTGTCCTCCACTCTGTCCATCACCGCCATCGCCGCGTCCGTGGGCATCGCCGATCTCCAGGCCTTCAACAAGGCCTGCCGCCGTGAACTCGGCGCGAGCCCGCGTGACGTACGTGCGGCTGCCCCCGCGGGGCTGGACGGCCCAGGACCGTAAGAGCGCCGGAAGACAGCTGCACCTCAGGCCGGGACAACCCCGCCCACATGCCGTGGGCCTTCGAGGAGACGGCCGCGTACGCCTCCCGAGGCACCGAAGTTCTGGGGCCTCAGGGGCGCGGCTGGATCCCCCTCCGCTGTCCCCCCGGAGATACGGGCCTCCGCTGTCCCCGGAGACACGGTCATCATGACGGTGGAGCGCATCGGCATCCTCAGCAACACCGTCGTCGCGGGCACGGCTGCGGAGCCCGATCTCGACGTCGACCCTCCGCACCCCCGCCGCGCCACTACGCGCCGACGAAGGAGCGGCTCCGTGCGGCGTGACCGCCGATCGCGGCTCCGACCAGCCGCCTCTCGAAGGAGAGGAGTATCTGTTCGAGATCCGTCGCGTCGAACGGCGTCGCATCCGTCCCGAGACTGATGCCGGCTGTCTCGGACATGTCCCATACAACGAAGCAGAGCTTTTACGGGTTGTGTGCGGAGCGACCCAGTTCGGTGGAGACCTCGTCCAGGGATCTGGCGTAGCGGTCGGGGTCTCGCAGGCTGACGGAGGAGGATTCGACGAGTGCCGCGTCGACGGCCCGGTACAGCGCCGGGAACCGGTCGCTGCCCAGAGACGTGCCGTCCGGGACCAGGGCCCTGCGGGCGATATGGGCCACCGCCTCGCGGGCTTACTCGGCGGTCCCGGTCAGTTCGACCAGCAGATTTCCGATGACGCTCATGCTTTTCGCTTCTCCTGTTTCCTCGGTGGGGTCAGGTCCACGGGTCGGTCACGTCCGTACGGTGCCCGCGTCGGAACCGTCGGCCCGGACGACGGTGGTGTGCTGGGCGTGTGCAGCGGCCTCGGCGGCGGCAACCGTGCCGAAGAGCGCGGTGAGGACCAGACCGCCGAGGACGCGGCGCCTTGCGCACTCGCACCAGCCGACGCACCATCCGTTGCTCGTCCTCGTCACGGCTCGGCCGCGCCTGTAACACCACCGTTCAGCACCCCCTCCCGAGCGCCCGAACTACGGCGCCACCAGGACATATACCCAGTCAAGGAATCCAGCAGCAGGTGCCGACGACTCAGTGGTGGTCGGTGGACGGGGGCTGGGCCGTGCTGCTGCGCTCGACCAGGCTGGTAGCCAGGTCCACGCGCAGCGCGGACGGTGGGTTGCCGCGGGCGAGGTCGATCACCATGCGCGCGGCGACTTCGGCCATCTCGGTCAGCGGCTGGCGGACGGTGGTCAGGGGTGGGCCGACCCAGCGGGCGATGGGCAGGTCGTCGAAGCCGACGACGCTGAGATCCTCCGGGATGCTCAGGCCCAACTCCCGTGCGGCCTCGTAGAGGCCGAGCGCCTGCAGGTCGTTGCCGGTGAAGATGGCGGTGGGCCGGTCTTTGAGACGCAGCAGCTCCAGGCCCGCCCAGTAGCCGGTCTCGTGGTAGAAGTTGCCCTCGCGGATCAGTGCGGGATCGAAGGCGAGGCCGGCCGTATCCAGCGCGGCCCGATAGCCGTCAATCCGCGCGCGGCTGCACATCATCCGCCGTGGTCCGGCGATCATGCCGATGCGCCGGTGGCCCAGGTCGAGCAGGTGGCGGGTGGCGGCGAGGCCGCCGTTCCAGTTGGTCGTCCCGACCGCCGGCATGTCCTGACCGGGGTCCCCGGCCGGGTCCATCACCACGAACGGGATGCCGCGACTGGTCAGCTGCGCCTGCTGGGCCTTGTCGAGCCCGGACAGTACCAGGACCACGCCGGTGGGGCGGCGGGCGAGCACCCCGTCCATCCAGGACTGCCCGAGGCTGAGCCGGCCCGAGGATTCCGACAGGACGACGCTCATTCCCTCCTCGCGGACGACGTTCTCGACCCCGCGGATGACCTCCATCGCCCAGGCGCTCTCAAGCTCGTGGAACACCAGCTCCAGCAACGGACTGGACGGGGCGCTGTTGCTGCGTCGCCGCTGGTAGCCGTACTGATGCAGCAGCTCCTCGACCCGCTCCCGGGTGGCTGGGGCGACGTCCGCGCGGCCGTTGACCACTTTCGAAACAGTCGGTGTGGACACCCCCGCCTCGCGCGCGATTTCGGCGAGTGTCGCCGCTCTGGTCACGAGCCCTCCTGTGCTGCCCTGGTGTGCGAAGTACGAAGCCGTTGCGGACTACGGCCGGATACTAGCTGGTCAGGGCCTCAGCCGATACGTCCGAATCGAGATCTTCCAACCCCTTGACGAAGGTTGAGGTTACGCCTAGGTTTCCCGCATCATTCGGCAATCTCTTCGAAATTATCGACGGAGTGGCAATCCAATGGGTTCTCTTCGCATGACCGTTCGCAACGGTGCGACCCGGAACAGATTCGCCGCAGTAGCGGCAACGACCGCGCTGATGCTCGGTCTGACCACCGCGTGCGGGTCCAGCGGCGGCTCCAGCTCCGGGACGATCCACGTCCTCGTCTACGGGGACGCCGCGAACAAGGTCGAGAAGCAGATCGTCGACACCTTCAACAAGACCTCGAAGGTCAAGGCGGTGCTGGACACCATCCCGGGCGCCGACTACCAGCAAAAGCTCAACACGATCATCAACACCCCGCAGGCCCCGGACATCTTCTTCAACTGGGGCGGCGGCAGCATCGCGCCCTTCGCCAAGAAGAACCTCCTGCTCCCCCTGGACGACATGATCGCCAAGGACCCGGGGCTCAAGTCCAACTTCCTCCCCTCGGTGTTCAACACCGCGGTGGTCGACGGCAAGTCCTACGGTGTCCCGATGCGCGGCACGCAGCCCGTGCTGCTCTTCAACAACAAGAAGGTCCTGGCGAGCGCCGGCCTGAGCGTCCCGCAGACCTGGGACGACCTGATCAACGACGTCAAGGTGCTCAAGGCCAAGGGCCTGACTCCGATCGCGCTCGGCGGCGGCGACCAGTGGCCCAGTCTCATGTGGTTCGAGTACGTCTTCGACCGGGTCGCCGGACCGGGCCTGTTCCAGAAGGCGCTCGCAGGTGACAAGAGCGCGTGGGCCGGCCCGGACAGCCAGAAGGCTCTGGGCATGCTGAAGCAGCTGATCGACGCCGGCGCATTCGGCAGCAACTTCGACTCGGTGAAGTTCACCGACGGCGGGTCCCCGGCGCTGCTGGCCAAGGGCAAGGCCGCCTTCGAGCTGATGGGCTCCTGGGAGTACTCCACGCAGCAGTCCAACAACCCCGACTTCGCCAAGAACGACCTCGGCTACAGCGCCTTCCCGACCGTCAGCGGCGGTAAGGGCGACCCGAAGGACGTCGTCGGCAACACCAACAACTTCTACTCCGTCGTGAAGAAGACCCGGCACCCCGACGCCGTGGCGGCCTTCCTCAAGCTCATGTACTCCGACGAGTTCGTGAAGGCCCAGCTCGGCATCGGCAACCTGCCGACCACCACCAACACCGCCAATTTCCTGTCCACCTCGGCCAGTCCTGACTACTCGAAGTTCCAGTACGACCTGGTCAAGGCGGCGCCGTCGTTCCAGCTGTCCTGGGACCAGGCCTACCCGCCGGCGGCGGCCACGCCGCTCCACACGGCCATTCAGAAGTTCTTCGACGGCAAGACCGACGCCAACGGCTTCATCCAGGCGATGCAGTCGCTGTCCAACTCCTGAGTAGGACCGATGAGCTCACTTTCTCTCGCAGCCGTGTCCGGCCGCCGCCTCAAGGCGCGCCGGGCCGGCGTCGGGGTGACCCGCCCGGGCTTCGCCTGGGCGATACCCGCGACGCTCTTTTTCCTGCTGTTCGCGATCCTCCCGCTGGTGCTGGTCGCGGTGCTGTCCTTCACCAGCTGGGACGGTGTCACCGCGCCGCACTTCAACGGCCTGGCGAACTGGACGAAGCTGATCCACGACCCGGTGATGACCCAGAGCATCTGGCTCACCGTCGTGCTCACCGTGCTCGGGGTCGTGACGCAGACGCCCGTCAGCATCCTGCTGGGCGTCTGGGCGGCCGGACCCCAGCGCAACCGGGCCGTGCTGTCCGCGATCTTCTTCGTCCCCCTGCTGCTCTCGGCGACCGCGGTCTCGGTGCTGTGGCGCGCCCTGCTCGACCCCAACTTCGGCATGCCGGGCCAGCTTCCCTGGCTGTTCGGCAACGGCAACCTGCTCGGCAGCCAGTCCGGTTCGATCGCGGTACTGACCTTCGTCGGAATGTGGCAGTTCACCCCACTGCACGCGCTGCTCTACCAGGGCGGCGCCCGCGCGGTTCCGCAGGTGCTCTATCAGGCCGCGGCGATCGACGGGGCCGGCACCGTGCGGCAGTTCTTCCACATCACCCTGCCGCAACTGCGCAACACCATGATCACATCGATGATCCTCATGGTCGTCGGCGGGCTGACCACCTTCGACACGGTGCTGATCCTCACCCAGGGCGGCCCCGGCACGGACACCACGGTCAGCGCCTACTACATGTACGAGCAAGGCTTCAAGGAATACGACTTCGGCGCCGGCTCGGCCATCGCGCTGGTCCTGGTCGTGGTCGCCACCCTCATCTCCCTGGCCGTGGTCCGGCTCTCCGGCTACGACAAGATGCGCAGCACGGCGGAGGGGATCTGATGCGGCAGCGCCCCAACTACCTCGCAGGACTGGGCTCCCTGATATGGCTCGCTCTGATCGGCCTTCCGCTCTACGTGCTGCTGATCGCGACCCTGCGCACCACATCCAACTACTCGACCCAGGGCCCGCTGAGCTTTCCCTCGCAACTGACCCTGAGCAACTACTTCAACGCATTCTCCAACGGCTTCGGCCAGGACTTCCTCAACACCCTGATCGTCACCGTCAGCGTCGTCGGCATCGTGCTGGTGGTGGTGCCGCCGCTCGCCTACGCCATCGTGCGCGCCCAGGGCCGGACCATCACCGTCGTGTTCCGGGTTTTCCTGCTGGGACTCGCGGTCCCCGCGCAGGCGGTGATCGTGCCGATGTTCTACGTGATCAGCAAGGCCGGGCTCTATGACCACCTGATCGGCGTCATCCTGCCCACCGCCGCGTTCTCGCTGCCGGTGTGCACCCTGGTGCTGACCGGGGCGATGCGCGACATCACCCCCGAGCTGTACGAGGCCATGGCGATGGACGGAGCCTCCCCGTGGCGGGTCTTCAGGCAACTGGTCCTGCCGCTGTCGAAGGGCGGGCTCTCCTCCATCGTCGTCTTCTCGGCCCTGCAGGCCTGGAACGGCTTCCTCTTCCCGCTGATCCTCACCCAGTCGGACTCGACCAAGGTGATCACCCTCGGTCTGTACAACTTCCAGACCGAACACGGCGTCGACGTCCCTGGACTGCTCAGCGCCGTGGTGCTGTCCATGCTCCCCATCTTCATCGTCTACCTGTTCGCCCGCCGCGCCCTGGTCCAGGGGCTCATGGGGGTCGGAGGAAAGTGACCGGCAACATGAACCCCGCCGCCGAGATCGCCACCCCTGTGTGGCGGGACGTCTCGCTCGACCCCGCGACCAGGGCCGACGCCCTGATCGCGGCGATGACCCTGCGGGAGAAAACAGCGCAGCTGGTCGGCGTCTGGGTGGGCGCCTCCGACGAGGGCGGCGAGGTCGCCCCGCACCAGCACGAGATGGAGGAGCCGCCGGACCTGGACGAGCTGCTGCCGCACGGTCTGGGCCAGCTGACCCGGCCCTTCGGCACCGTTCCCGTGGACGCCGCCGTCGGTGCGCTTTCACTCGCCCGCTCCCAGCAGCGCATCGTCGCCGCCAACCGCTTCGGCATACCCGCGATCGCCCACGAGGAGTGCCTTGCCGGGTTCGCGGCCTGGGGGGCAACCGCCTACCCCGTCCCGCTTTCCTGGGGAGCTACCTTCAACCCCGAGCTGGTGCGCACCATGGCCACCGCCATCGGGACCGACATGCGCGCCGTCGGCGTCCACCAGGGCCTCGCCCCCGTGCTCGACGTGGTGCGCGACGCCCGCTGGGGCCGCGTCGAGGAGACCATCGGCGAGGACCCGTACCTGGTCGGCACCATCGCCACCGCCTACGTGCAGGGCCTGGAGTCCGCCGGGATCGTCGCCACGCTCAAGCACTTCGCCGGCTACTCCGCCTCGCGGGCCGGCCGCAACCTCGCACCGGTCAGCATGGGCGCCCGCGAGCGTGCCGACGTCATCCTTCCCCCGTTCGAGATGGCGCTGCGCGAAGGCCGACCGCGTTCGGTCATGCACGCCTACACGGACACCGACGGCATCCCCTCGGCAGCCGATCAGGAACTGCTCACCGGTCTGCTCCGGGACACCTGGGGCTTCGACGGGACAGTGGTGGCGGACTACTTCGGCATCGCCTTTCTCAAGCTCCTGCACGGCGTCGCCGGAAGCTGGGCCGAGGCCGCCGGGCTTGCCCTCGCCAGCGGCGTCGATGTCGAGCTGCCGACCGTCAAGACATTCGGACAGCCGCTGCTCGACGCGGTCAAGGCCGGCACCGTCCCTGAGGAGCTGATCGATCGCGCCCTGCGCCGGATCCTCATTCAGAAGGTACAGCTCGGCCTGCTCGACCCCGACTGGAACCCGGTTCCGCAGGCGCTCTCCGGAGCGAAACCGGCCGTTCCCGAGGCGCTGCGCGGCAGCGTCGACCTGGACCCCCCGGCCAACCGGCAGCTGGCGCGCGAACTGGCAGAGCAGGCCGTCGTGCTGCTGCGCAACGACGGCACGCTGCCGCTCGGCCGCCCCCGCCGGATCGCGCTGATCGGCCCCAACGCCGACACGCCGACGGCCGTGCTGGGCTGCTACTCCTTCCCCGTGCACGTCGGCTCGCAACACCCCGAGGTCCCGACCGGCATCGCGCTGCCCACGCTGCGCGAGGCCTTGGCGGCCGAGTTTCCCGACGCCGAGATCTTCTCCGCGCCCGGTGCGACGGTCGACGGCGACAGCACGGCCGGCTTCGCCGAGGCGGTCGCGGCGGCCCGCATCGCCGACGTCGTGGTGCTCGCCCTCGGGGACCGCGCCGGCCTGTTCGGCCGCGGCACCAGCGGCGAGGGATGTGACGCCGAATCGATGCAACTACCCGGCGTGCAACAGCAGTTGCTCGACACCCTGCTGGATGCCGACACGCCCGTGGTGCTCGTCATGCTGGCGGGCCGCCCTTACGCACTGGGGCGCGCCGACACAGAAGCAGCGGCAATCGTGCAGTCCTTCTTTCCTGGGGAGGCGGGCACCGAGGCGATCGCCGGCGTGCTCAGCGGGCGGGTGAACCCCTCCGGACGGTTGCCCGTGAGTGTGCCGCGGCACAAGGGTGTCCAGCCCTCCACCTACCTGGCCGCCCGGCTGGCCCAGGACAGCGACGTGTCCAGCACCAGTACCAGCGCGGCCTACGCATTCGGCCACGGGCTCAGCTACACGGAATTCCAGTGGTCCGCGCTCGACGTCAGCGTCACGGAGACCGGCACCGACGGCAGCTTCCGGATCGCCTTCGAGGTCCTCAACACCGGCGAACGCTCCGGCTGCGAGGTGGTGCAGTTCTACCTGCACGACCCGGTGGCCTCCGTGGTCCAGCCGGTGCAGCGCCTCGTCGGCTACCGGCGCCTCCCGCTCGAAGCCGGGGAAGTCTGCCGGGTCCACCTGGAACTGCCCGCGGACCTGGCCTCCTTCACCGGCCGCGGGGGCCGTCGCATCGTCGAACCCGGCGAGTTGGAGCTGCGGATCTCCGCCAGCAGCACCGACCACCGCATCACGGTCCCGCTGCGCCTGACCGGCCCCGTCCGGGAGGTCGACCACACCCGCAGGCTGCACCCCGTCGTCACCGTCGAATGCCGCTGACGTAACGACAGGCCGCGCATGTACACCGACCTGCCCGAGGCCGAGCTGCGGCGCTGCCGCAGCAGCCAGACCGAACCGGACGGCCTCGACGCCTACTGGAAGGATCCACTCACCCAGGCCCCTCGTACGGCGGCGAGGTCCGGCTGACACCGGTCAGCACCGGACTGAGTGTGGCGGTGGACGGGGGCATGTGCTGGAGATGGGCGTACTCGGCGGGCCGCCGAGTACGCCCATCTCCATATGGACAGGCGCGGGCAGGGCTCGGGCCGGAGGGGCCGCCCCCTCCAGCCGCAGCGCGCTGATCAGCATTCCGAACTGACGCGGACTCAACCCGATGAACCTGCGAGCAGCAGTCACGGCACCGCCTGGACTCGCTCCACGACGCCAGGCGGCCGGAAAGGAACACATTCTGTGCGTACGTACGACAACCCCGTGATCAGCGGGTTCCACCCCGATCCGAGCGTGTGCCGGGTCGGTGACGACTACTACCTGGTGTGCTCCAGCTTCGAGTACTTCCCCGGGCTGCCGCTCTTCCACAGCAAGGACCTCGTGCACTGGGAGCAGATCGGCAACGTGCTCCACCGGCCCGAGCAACTGCCGCTGCCTCTCCCTGGTGCGAAGGCGTCCGGCGGCCTCTACGCCCCCACGATCCGCTACCACGCCGGCCGTTACTGGGTCATCAACACCAACATCGACGGCGGCGGCAACTTCGTCGTCTCGGCCGAGCGGCCCGAGGGGCCGTGGAGCGACCCGGTGTGGATCGACCTGACCGGGATCGACCCCGATCTGGCCTGGGAGGAGGACGGCACCTGCTGGTGCGCCTTCTCCGGGCCCGAAGGCGGCATCAACATGGCCAGGATCGACCCGGTCAAGGGGGAGGTGCTGGAGGGGCCCTTTGCCACGTGGTCGGGCAGCGGCCTCAAGTACCCCGAGGCGCCGCACCTCTACCGCATCGGCGACTGGTGGTACCTGCTGATCGCGGAAGGCGGCACCGAACGCGGCCACAGCGTGTCCATCGCCCGCGGCCGCTCGCCGCGCGGCCCCTGGGAAGGCGCACCCGCCAACCCCCTGCTGTCCCACAGCGGTACCGGCCGCTCCATCCAGAACACCGGCCACGCCGACCTGGTGCAGGCTACCGACGGCAGCTGGTGGATGGTGCTGCTCGGCGTCCGGCCCCGCGGCTTCACACCCGACGTGCACGTGCTCGGTCGCGAGACGTTCCTGACCCCCGTGGAGTGGGACGAGGACAGCTGGCCCGTCGTCGCGCCCGTTCCCGAGAGTCACGCGGCCCCGGGCGGTGCCTGGCACCCCGTTCCGCCCCTGCCCGCCCGCGACGACTTCGACGAGTCCGCTCTCGCGCCGCACTGGGTCTCGCCCTTCACCCGCCCAGAGGGCTCCTGGTCGCTCACCGAGCGCCCTGGCTGGCTGGCCCTCAGAGCCACCGGCGCCACCCTCGACCGCCCCGGGTACACCTTCGTCGGCCGCCGCCAGCAACACCACGACTGCCGCGTCACCGCTGCGATCGACCCGGGTACGGGACGCGGCGGCCTCAGCGTGCGCCTGGACGAAGCCCACCACTACGAACTGGAGGTCGGGAACGGTGAGGCCGGAGTCGTCGCCCGCATCGGTCCGCTGCGCCAGACCGTGGCCGGCCGACCGGTCCCGTCCGGACCGCTGACCCTCACCGTCACGATCCGCACGTCCGACCTTGTGCCCGCGTCGCCGGAACTCACCGATGGCGGAACCACCGGCCCTGACACCGTCGCCTTCTGGCTCGGCGACCCCGACGCCCCGGACGCCCAGCCCCTCGCCGAACTGGACGGGCGCTACCTGTCCACCGAGGTCGCCGGCGGCTTCACCGGCCGCGTCATCGGCATGTACGCCACCGTGGGCACGGTCGCCTTCGACTGGTACGAGTACACCCCGGCATCGGCGCCCTCCGCTTGACGCCCGGCCTTCGGCCGCGTGCGACACCTGCGTCCGTGCGGGCGTCGCACGCGGCATCCCGCGAGACCGCCCGTCAAAGGGAGCGGCCCACGTACTCCGCGAGCCCACCGTCGGACGGCCTCGCCACGCTCACCACCCCTGCTTCCTGCCGTCGACCCCGAACAGCCGCACGAAGGCTCGGCCAGGGTCCCGCGCTCCGCCGGCCGCTTCGGCTTCGAGCGCATCCCCTCTTGGCAACGCATCGCCGCTCCCGAGGTCGCGAAGAAGGCGATGATCTCCGGTACTCGCCGCCGGCATCGGCGGACCTGCCGCCGACTGAGGCCGATCCTCGTGAGTGGACACCGGGTTTCATGCCCGCCGGGGAGTTGGACGCACCAGGAACGGAGACGCAGGACTGCATCGATCCCGGATGGCCGGCAGCAGTCCCGGATGCCGCTGCGCCCGCGTCAGAAGCGCGGCAAGGCGCCTGCGCGGATCCGGCTCGGCGCGCGTCGGGCTCTGCGGGGCCAGGCCCGCACGGTGCCGTGCGGGCCTGGCCCCGGTGTGTCAGTTCTGCAGGCGCCAGTGCTGATTCGCACCGCCCGTGCAACTCCATAGCTGAACTTTCGTCCCGTTGGCGGTCCCCTGGCCGCTTGCGTCCAGGCAGAGCCCCGACTGCGCTGCGGTGATCGTGCCGTCGGGATTGACGTTCCATTGCTGATCTGCCTGCCCGCTGCAGTCCCAGATCGCCGCCGGGGCGCCGCTGCCCGCTGTCTGGCCGACGCCCAGGCACTTGTTGCCGTAGACAACCAGCTGCCTTGCGGCGGTGTAGGTCCACCGTTGGTTGGAGCCGCCGTTGCAGTCCCACAGTTGTGCCTGCGTGCCGTTGGCCGTGGTGGAGTTGTTGATGTCGAGGCAGCGCCCCGACTGCTGACCGGCGATCTCCTGGTTGCCGGAGGGCGGCGGTGGCGGCGGATTCGAGCCGAACTGGGTGAAGAACTGCCACACCGCTGCCGACGTCCAGGTGCGCCAGCCGTCACCGGTGGAACCGTCGATGGGACCGGGGTCGTGGCCCGCTCCGTCGAACGCGGCCCAGACGACGGGGTATCCGGACCTGCATCCGGAGTAGGTGGTGATGATGTGCGTCAGGCTTCCGTAGGCCGGCTCGGGCGGGTTCTGCGGGGTGCAGCCATTCGCCCGGACGAAGGTGTCGCGCAGTTCCCGTCCCGACGAGATGGGCAGCACATTGTCCCTGAGGCCGTGCAGACCCATGTACGCGATGGGCTGAGTGCCGCCGTTGCACCCGCTGAGGTTCGCTCCGGAGTAGACCGCGACCGCGCGGAAGACCGTCGCCCGGGAGCAGGCGAGGGCGTACGACATCGCGCCGCCGTAGCTGAAGCCGGCGGAGAACAACTGGGTGGTGTCGACGCACAGACCCGCTTCGATCTGGCTGACCATGGCGTCGACGAAGGCCACGTCCTGGCCGCCGGGGTTGGCCCAGCCGTTGCCGTTGCCCTGGGGAGCGACGAAGATCGTGCTGTTGTTCGCGCTGTCCGCCAGGCGCCTGAGGCCGTAGTAGGACCAGTTGTATCCGTCCGTTCCGCCCGAGTCGACGTCGGCCGCCGTGCCGCCCCGCCAGTGGAAGCCGAAGATCAGCCGGTAGGGGTGGTTGCTGTCGTAGCCGGCCGGAACCCGCAGGATGTAGCTGCGCGTCTGGCCGCCGCTCTGGATCGTGTGGTTACCACTGGTCAGCGTCGGGGCCCTGCCGCAGCCGGCGCTCGCCGCCGCGGCGGCGGTCTTCGTGGCCGAGGCGGGGGCGCCCAGGCCGCTGCTGAACGAGGTGCCCGCAGTGGCCAGTACGAGGAGTACCGCGGCCACGAGGGACATTAAGAGCGGTTTGCGTTTCATACACACCTTCTTCCGTAGTCGACTTCACAGGGCGGTGATGGTCCATGCGTTGTTGGTGCTGGAGTTCGGCGTCCACATCACGGTGGTGGAACCGGCCGTGGTGCTGCCGCTGCTGTCGAGGGCGGTGCCGGTGCCGCGGTTGACGATCTGGTACCGGTTGTCGCCGAGGCCGACCAGCGACCACTGCTGGTTGTTGCTGCCGTTCCACGCCTGCTGGCGGGCGGGAGCGCCGTTGGCGGAATTGCCGTAACTGTCGGCGACCATGCCGTTGGTGCGGTTCACGATGCGGTGGTAGCCGTTGCCGAGGTCGATGAGCTGCCACTGCAGGTTGGTGCTGCCGTCGTAGTTCCACTGCTTGAGGTTGGAGCCGGAGGCGACGTTGCCTCCGCTGTCGAGCACGAGTCCGCTGGTCGCGTTGGCGATCTTCACCCAGGTCGTGGAGCCGCCCGGTGCGCCCAGGACGGGTATCTCTCCGGAGAAGGTGAGCTTGACCGTGTACGCCAGGGCGCTGAACGGCGGGTTGGCCGAGGGCATGGCCAGGTGCAGTCCGGAGGCGTCCTGGGTCGGGGCGGGCAGGTTGATGTAGGTGCCGGCGGCGTTGCCCAGAAGTTGGGCGCCGGTCAGGCTACTGAGGTTGATCTGGTTGGTGTTGAGCGTGGTGACGGTCATGGTGCCGCCCTGCCAGCCCAGCGCGGTGATGTAGAGGACCTTGTTGTCCTGGGTGCGGGTGAACCGGATGTCCTGTGGTGTGCCGGCCACCGGTCCGCTGAAGGAACCTCCGCCCATCTTGGTGGGGCCCTCGCCGTAACTGGTCCAGGAGCGGGTGCCGTAGACCGCCTCTCCGAAGCGGCCGAGCCAGTCCCCCATGCCGAGCAGGATCGACTGCTGCCCGGAGGGGATGGTGCCGTCGGCCATGGGGGCGATGTTCAGCAGCATGGTGCCGCCCTTGCTGACCCGGTCGATCAGCGAGTGCAGCAGTGCCTGCGTCGAGTAGTAGCCGATGCCCACCGTGTAGCACCAACTGGAGGAGGAGATGCTGTCGTCGGTCAGCCAGTACGGGGTGAGCAGCCCTGCCGGGCCGCCGCGCTCGAAGTCGAAGACCTCGCCCTTGTTGTCGAGGCCGTCCTTGTACGTGGCGACGACGTCCTTGTTCCAGGCGACGGCCCGGTTGTAGTAGTACGCGAGGAACTGGAGCCGGTCCGACTCCTGCACCAGGTTGAGGTCGAAGTCCTGCCAGATCAGGTCGGGTTGGTAGCCGTCGACCACCTCGACCAGCTTGTCGTACCAGAGCTGGTTCTCGGCGGCCGAGCCCTGCTGGCCGAAGAGGATGCGCAGGGTCGGGTCCGACTGGTTCGGCACGTGGTCGTAGTAGCCGTTGAAGTGGTAGGCGTGGTGGAGGGAGGCCATGAACTTCAGGCCCTGCCCGCGGATGGCCTGCGCGTGCAGCCCCACGAGGTCGAGTCTGGGCCCGTGCCGGACCGAGTTCCACGGGTTGGCGCGGCTGTTCCACATGGAGAAGCCGTCGTGGTGCTCGGCGACCGGGCCGGCGAACCGCGCGCCCGCGGCCTTGAACAGCCGGGCCCAGGCGTCCGGGTCCCAACTACCGCCCTGGGACGCCAGCTTGGGGGCGAACTGCACGAAGTTGCCGGCCTTGTCGCGGGCGCCGTCGATGAAGTTGTTGTACGGCCATACCGAGGGGTCACCGTAAATGGCGATGTGGTGCTTGTTCTCGTTCGAGCCGCCGATGTACATGTTGCGCGGATACCACTCGTTGCCGAACGCGGGGACGCTGAAGACGCCCCAGTGGTAGTAGATGCCGAACTTGGCGTCCTTGAACCAGGCCGCGGCCGGGGGGTGCTGGTCCACGGAGGGCCAGGTCGCGGTGTAGCCGGCGGGGCCGTCGGTCGCGGCCGCCTCGGGGGCGAACCGCAGCAGGCCGAAGGCCGCGGCCGCGCCGGTCGCCGCCAGCAGCCGGCGCCGGCTGATCGGGAGGGGGGAGGAAGTCATGCGGGGCCTCTCAGCGTCGTTGAGGGGGTGGGTGATCTCGTCCGTCACCGGATCAGTTGCGCGTCCACTTCTGGTTGTCGGAGCCGGTGCAGGTCCACAGCTCCAGCAGGGTGCCGTTGGCCGTTCCCGCACCGGTGGCGTCCAGGCACAGGCCGGACCGGACACCGGTGATCGTGCCGTCGGCGTTGAGCTTCCACTGCTGGTTCGCGCTGCCGTCACAGGCCCAGATGTCGACCTTGGTGCCGGCGCCGGTACCGCCACTCGCGGCGTCCAGACAGGAGTTGCCGTAGACCCGCAGTTCACCGGCCGAGGTGCTGGTCCACTGCTGGTTGGCGCCGCCGTTGCAGTCCCACAGCTCGACCTGGGTGCCGGAGGTCTGCGACTGGTTGGGCACGTCCACGCACCGGCTGGAGCCGACGCCGACGATCGAGCCGACCGTGCCGCCGCCCGGTCCCCCGCTGCCGGCAGTGAGGGAGAGGTTGTCGAACTGTGCCGTCTCGCCCTGGCTGGTCGCATAGCCGACCTGCCCTCCGACCCAGGTGCGGTCACTCACGGAGCCGACCGTGGCACCGTCGATGACGGCGGTGAGGGTCGTGCCCGAGAAGGCGAGAGCCAGCGTGTGCCACCGGTTGGTGCCCAGCGCCGCGACCGTGCCGCGGGCGAGGGTGGAGACATTGCCGTTGGTGCCCGAGTTCAGGATCGACCAGGCCCCGGTGTCACTCACCCGCAGGTGGTAGGCGTTGAGCTGGCCCGTGCTGGAGTAGTCCTGCCCGTTCGCGCGGCCGATCAGCTCGGCGTATCCCGGCTGTTCCAGCAGCACGTCGGACGAGACGGTGTAGTTGCCCCAGCCCACGTCACCGAGCAGGGCGTGCGGATCGGACAGCGCGTCCCAGGTGATCGGCTTCTGCGGGCTCATCTGGCGCACGCACTTGCCGCTGCGGCCGCCGCCGCAGCCCGCCACCTCGAAGGCACCCTGCCAGTCCATGAGGTACTTCGCCTCGCTGCCGCTGGCGTAGCCGTCGAAGGAGTCGCTGTACGGCAGGCTCATCGCCCCCTGGGCGGGAGCGCTGGCGGTGCCCTTGCCCTGACCCGTCGTGGTGGTCAGGGTGTAGACGTGGTGGGGCTGTACGGTCAGGCTGAAACCGCCGCCGGACGGGGTGAGGTCCGTGGTGTGCACGAAGTAGTCGGCGGGATTGCCGGAGTTGACGTCCGTCGACCAGACGTGGACGGTTCCGGTGGACAGCCCTCCGGTGACGTTGAAGTTCAGCGTCTGGGCGCTGCCGGCGTCCATCGTCTCGATGACCGTGGAGTAGTCGGAGTTGTCGGTGGACTTCAGCGAGACATAGCTGCCGTTGTTGCGGCTGCCGCCGATGTAGCCACTGGAGGAGTCGAGGTAGTGCCACCCGGGGGCGGTGAACTGGCTGGTGTGCGCCATCACCCAGGTGTTCTTGCCGATCGCGTAGTGTCCCGACCACGGCTGCGAGGCCAGCGCGAGCCCCATGGTGGGATAGGGCAGGTTCGGTGTGATCGCGGCGACCACCGGCCAGTTGAGGTACGCAGTCATGCGGCCGTCGATGTATCCGCGGTTGATGCCGCGGGCCATGGCCGGCGCTCCACTGTTGTAGTCGTCGGAGCCGTTCTCACTCGCCCACAGCGGCTTGCCGGACGACGTGGCGGCCGACGGCACCGAACAGTTGGACTGGGAGGAGCGGTAGCCGCAGGGGTAGTGGGTGCCGATGACACTGACGGCGGCGGCGAACGCCTGGTTGGAGTCGACGTCGTTCGCCACGGCCCAGTCCGAGTCGGCCGCGACGATCTTGACGCTGCCGTAGCCGTTGGTGTCGAGCGCGCTGCGCAGCTGCTCGTACCAAGAGACGTTGTAGCCTCGCTCGTTCCATCCGCCGAGGTAGTCGATGGACAGTCCGTGCTGCTTGGCACAACCCAGCCACGAGACCAGGTAGTTGATCATGTCGGTGGACCAGAAGTTCCCGCCGCCGATCCAGCCCGGGGCGCCCCACGCGAGCCCGTACAGCTTGATGTTCGGGTTGCGCGCTTTGGCCTGCTCCATCAGCCACCACTCGTAGCCCCGGTCGCAGTTCAGGTCGGAGCGGGTGTGCTGGTGACTGGGCTCGGCTCCCGAGGTCGAGTTGGTGTCCCCGCCGACCTCGGCCTTGAGGATCTGCAGGGAGGCGCCGTAGCCGGGCTTGAAGAGATAGTCGAGGATCTGGCCGCGCTGGGGCTCGGGGTAGTCGATCAGGAGCCTGCTGTTGCCGCCTCCGCCGCTGATCGCGCCGACGCCGTCGAAGGTCCGTCCGCCGGATGCGCCGTTGATGGTGACGGATGTGGCGGCCTGGGCCGGAGCGGCGGCCGTGCCCACGAGGCCGCCGACCGCCAGGACGAGGCCCGCGAGCACGGCCGTCGAGGCGCGCAGGCGCCGCAGCAGCCGTCTGAATGCTGACACGGTGGTTCCTTTCGCAGGTCGGGGTGTCCGCCGCCGATGCGGTGGGCGGACGGTTCAGCGGACGACGAAGTCCTGGTTGGTGCCCGGCGCGTTCTTGCACTGCCACTGGTCGAGCTGCTGGCCGGCATTGCTGCCGGCGCCGTAGACGTCCAGGCACAGGCCGCTGTCGCGGTTCTGGAACGCGTACGAGCCGTCGGACTGGCGCACCGGCAGCCACAGGCCGTTGCCCGACGTGCCGGGAGCCTGCTGGACGATGTCCGGGGTGCCCGCCGCAGTGGAGCTCCCGGCGACCGCCACGTCCAACCCCGAGCTCTGGGTGCGCAGTTCGCCGTAACCTCCCGAGGCCGGCACGAACTGGAACTGCTGGTTGCCCTGCCCGTTGCAGGACCACTGGTCGATCGCGGCACCGGCGCTGCCGGAGTTGCCGTACACGTCCAGGCACAAGTTGTTGTTGGCGACCACGAGTTGGTGGTAGCCGTCCGGGAAGCCCCCGCCGCCGGACGAGGCCGGCGTCAGATAGACGGCGAACGCGTCGTGCGCGCCCTGGAACGTGATCGGCACGGTGATCGAGCCGCCCGAGGTGCTCACGTTCTGGTCGTACACGGTCTGTGGGGCGCCGAGCGGCGCCTGGTCGGGGATGCGGTGCACCGTGACGTGCACGCTGCCGGCGTTCGCCAGCCAGGGTACGGATGACAGCCCGTCGAAGGTCACGGACGCGGTGCCGGTGTACCCGTTCGAGTCGCCGATGACGGCCACTGCGCGTTTGTTGGCGGAGTCCTCGGAGGCCGAGATCGCCGTCGAGCCGACCTGGCCGGAGGTGTCGACGAGGGTGCCGGTCATGTCGGCGTAGTCCCGGAGCGCCCACCAGTTGCCGGTCGGCTGCCAGCTGCCCCCGCTCTGGGTGAGGACCCCCGTCAGGTTGGGGGTGACGCAGCACACCCAGTTGCCGCGCATCGCGTTGGTGTACCCGGACTGCGCGAACCGCGCAAGGTACCAGGCCGTCACCCCGGCGGTCTGCCGGTCGGCCGGCTGGTACTCGTTCGAGGACAGCGGCAGCGGACCGATGCCCGCCGAGCTCAGCGCGTTGTCGAGGCTCCGCGCGACAGTGACCGGGTCGTCGACATCGCCCTCGTTGTGGTTGGTGATCATGTCCGGCACCGTCCCGGCCGCCTTCACATGCGCGAGCCAGGCCTGCCATTCACCCGG
Organism: Streptomyces sp. CoH27; assembly: GCF_020181035.1. Taxonomy (GTDB): domain Bacteria; phylum Actinomycetota; class Actinomycetes; order Streptomycetales; family Streptomycetaceae; genus Streptomyces; species Streptomyces camelliae. The sequence goes on along the minus strand of NZ_JAIQYY010000022.1, from coordinate 49,195 downwards.
ATTGCGCTGCGGGGTGAAGGCGAGGGACGGCCCCACGATCTGCGCGCCGGGCGCGATGCGCCGGATCTCCCGGTAGGCGCTGTCCCACATCTGGAAGTACTGGGTGCTGTTGACACCCCGGGTCCAGAAGTAGGAGATATCGGGCTCGTTCCAGATGTCGTAGGAGAACTTCAGTCCCGACGCCTGGAGCGCTCCCACGGTGGAGTCGATGAAGCTGATCCAGTTCGCGCAGTTGCCGTTGTCGCACGGGTACGTCGTGTTGGACGGCTGGCCGCCGTTCGCGCCGTAGATGTCGCTGACGAGCACCTGGTACTGCGCGTGGTACGGCGGCCGGGTCAGCCGTTTCGCCTGCGCGATGATCGAGTCGACGTCGGCCCGACTGGCCGCACCGTACTGGTAGTTGTCCTTGATCCAGCCGCCGGAGAACCAGCCCCCGCCGCGGAACGCGTTGATCCCCAGCGGCTGGATGAACTGGTCCACAGGTTGGCTGCCGTCCTGGGTGAAGCCGTAGAGAAAGCCCTCACCCACACCGGTCGACGGGCCTCGCGTCGACGCCAGGTTCACGCTCAGCGCCTCGCCCGCGGCGGCACGGCTCCCGGCCGCCGACAGCAGCTGCAGCACGAACGCCAACACGACGCCGACGGCGAGCAGCACACGGCGGTCCCTCGCTCGCGTCCTCATACGGACCTCCTATGGACCAGCGGTTCAGCGATACAGCGATTCAGCGATTTATCGGGTCAGCTCAGCGACCACTTCTGGTTGGATCCGCCGTTGCAGGTCCACAGCTGTACGAGGCTGCCGTTGGCGGTGGCGGCGCCGGTCACGTCCAGGCAAAGGCCGGACTGGGCACTGGTGACGGTGCCGTTGGCGTTGAGGTTCCACTGCTGGTTGGTCTGGCCGTTGCAGGGCCAGGTGATGACCTTCGTGCCCGGACTGGTGCCCTTGTCGTAGGCGTCCAGGCACAGTTGGCTGCTGCCGGAGTACACGGTGAGCTGGTGGGACGCGGTCGCGGTCCACGTCTGGTTCACCGCGCCGTTGCAGTCCCAGATCTGCGGCTGCGTACCCGCCGTCGTGGATGCGCCCGGCACGTCGAGACACTTGGCCGCACCCACCGCGTGCACGGCACCCGTCGTGCCACTACCGCTTCCCGACCCGTAGTTGGCGGCGGTGATGGCGGCCTGTACCGCGTTCTCGGTTGTGTCGGACGGATAGCCGGCCGTGATCGCGCCTTCGAAGAACTCGCCCACGCCGTTGGGACTGTTGTCGCCCCCGGTGCCGAGCAGGACCGAACTGTCGACCTTCATCGGCGAGTAGCCGTTCGGCAGGGGACCGGAGAAGGTGGTGGTCAGGCCGCCGCTCGTGCCGTTGCCGTATTTGAGGGTGAAGTTGCTGGTGCCGTTGTTCTTCAGCCACGCGCTGACGAACGGATAGTGCACGCCGGGGTTGTTCGGGTCCTTGTTGGAGCCGGTGTCGGTGTGGAACATGCCGTTCTCCAGGTCGGCCTCCACCCAGGGGCCGCTGCCGGTGCAGCCGCCGAACCAGCAGGCGTTGCCCCAGTAGATGGCGTTCATGGTGGCGTTGCCGGTGTCGGTGTGGGAGTTCTCGCCGCTGCCATAGTCGAAGCAGCACCATTGGTTGGTGTAGTTCGACGAGGTCACCATGTAGATGCCTTCGGGCTGGGCGCCGGTGGGCACGCCGCTCGCGTGGTCCAGCCGGTAGCCGACGCCCGGAGTGACCTTGACACCGAACACCTGGTGACCGGCCGCGGTCACCGGCAGGGCCATGGCGTCCGCCCCGACGTCGGATCCGTTCGGACCCGAGCCCTTCCAGTAGCCGCCCCAGGAGATCGGCATGTCGTTGTGCCTGGCGGTCTGGTCGTAGATCTTCGTGATCGTGCAGGACGTGCCCGCGCAGAACGACACCTGGGACGCGCCGTCGGCGTACCCTCCCGCGGTGAGCACCCCGATGTCGCGGTAGCTGTGGTCGGAGGCCCGCTGGATCTGGTACAGCGGCCCGTTGTACGCCGCGAAGAGTGCCCTGGTGGTGGCGTGTGCCGTCACGCACGGTGTGCCGCCCGCAGCGTAGAGGTCGCACGGGAGCGACGCGTCCGCCGCGGGCACGGGGGCGTGGACGGCGGCAGGTGTGCCGGTCCGCGCGGAGGTGGCGAACGAGGGTGTCCCGAGCGCGGCCAGGGCCATCGCCAGGGCGATCAGGAGCACGGCCGGGAATCGCCTTCGCCGGCGATCTGTTGCTGATCCGGGCAAGGAGACCTCCTCTGTGGCGGTGCCGCCGCGCCGGCGGCACCGAAGCTGCCCGTGGCCGAGGGAGGGGCGAGTCATCCCAGCGTCCACCGCTGACCGCTGCCGCCGTTGCAGGTCCACAACTCGGCGAGGGTTCCGTCAGCCGTGGCCCCTCCCGTGACGTCCAGGCACAGGCCGGACTGGACGCCGGTGATCGTGCCGTTGGAGTTCAGCGACCACTGCTGGTTGCTCTGGCCGTTGCATGGCCAGATCTCCACCTTCGTCCCTGGCGTGGTCTGGTTGTTGTAGGCGTCCAGGCACATCTGGCCACTGCCGGAGTAGACCGTGAGCTGGTCGGAGGAGGTGTGCGTCCAGGTCTGGTTGGCGCCGCCGTTGCAGCTCCAGATCTCCACCTGGGTGCCGGCGGTCGTGGTGGAGTTGGGTACGTCCAGGCACTTGCCCGCGCCGACCGCGTGCAGTGCCCCTGTCACGGCGGTGCCCCCGCCGCTGTTGCCGCCCGCGACCCGGTACATGACGGTGCCGTGGGCCGGTACCGAGGCGCTGATGGTTCCGGAGGTCGTGGACGATCCGCCCGACCAGAGGTCGGTCAGGGTGTAGGCGGACGCCCCGGTCTTTCCGATCGCGGCCGCGGTGGTGGTGATGGTCGCCGTGGAGCCCGTCTCGTTGAACAGTGCCACCGACACGTCCCCGTTGGCCAGCGGCTTGGCCAGCACGTCCAGCCCGCCCGAGGAGGACACCATGGTCCCCTGTTTGCCGAGCGGGTCCTGGTCGACCGCGATCACCCGGGAGTTGGTCAGGACAGACAAGGTGTCAGCACTGGCCGAGGGGATGTTGGTCCCCGCGATCAGCGGCGCGGCCATCTCCGCCCACAGACTGAACTCACTGCGGCTCTCGGTGGCCGTCATCGAGCCATTGCCGACCTCCAGCATGTCCGGGTCGTTCCAGTGGCCGGGGCCGGCGTAAGAGGCCAGTCCGACGTTGCTGTGGAAGATCGACAGCATGCTGGAGAAGGTCGGGCTGATGTCCCCGGTGGTGCGCCAACTGTTGCCGACGTCCGCGCCCCAGGTCCACACGTTCTCCTGGCCCCAGTTGCACAGGCTGAACAGGATCGGCCGGCCGGCGGCCGCCAGCGCGTCCCGCATCGCGGTGTACCGGGTCCGCGCCGGCACGCCAGTGTTGTTGCAGTTGTCGTACTTCAGATAGTCCACGCCCCACGACGCGAACGACTGCGCGTCCGTGGTCTCGTGCCCCAGGCTGCCCGGGTATCCCGCACAGGTCGCCGTGCCGGCGTCCTCATAGATCCCGAGCTTCAGCCCAAGCGAGTGCACGTAGTCCGCGGTGCCTTTGATGCCGTCGGGGAACTTGGCCGGGTCCGGCACCAGGTGGCCGCCGGAGTCGCGGCTGTGGGTCATCCAGCAGTCGTCGATGTTGACGTATGAATAGCCCGCCGCCTGCATTCCGTTGGTGTGCATCGCCTGGGCCGTGGACTTGATCAGCGACTCGGAGACGTCGCAGCCGTATGCGTTCCAGTCGTTGAAGCCCATCTGCGGGGTCGGCGCCAGCCCGTTGCCGAGCGCCGCGGCGGGCTGCGCCTTACCGAGGGAGAGGAGGGGGACGGCCACGGTGAGCAGCAGGGCCGAGAACGTGAGCGCCAGGGTTCTGCGCAGGGACAGCAGCGGAGGCAGCGGCCGAAGGCGCCTGGCTCTTGCAGTGGTCATGGGCATAAGTCATCGACTCCTGGGGCGAGTTGGGGAAGCTGAGCGGCTGTTCAGCGGTAGCCGGCGGCAGTGATGTTGGCCTGCACCGCGTCGTCGGTCGCGTCGGACGGGTAGCCGGCGACCATGGCTCCCTCGTAGAAGGTGCCGGCGCTCAGGTTGGCGCCGCCGCCGGGCTTGCAGCAGTCGCCGCCACTGCCCAGGACGATGGCTCCCTGTTTCTTCATGGGGCTGTATCCGCCCGGAAGCCCGCCGTCCCACAGGGCGGTCAGGCCGCCGGACTGCGCGTTGCCGCCCTTGAGGGCGAACCTCGACGTCCCGTTGTTCTTCAGCATCGCGGTGACGAACTTGCCCGGAAACGCTCGCTGGTTGGTGTTCCAGGACTGGCTGCCGCCGGAGTACAGGCCCCATTCGAGATCGGCCTGCACCCAGGGACCGCTTCCCGAGCAGCCGCCGAACCAGCACTCGGTACCGAAGTTGATCGCGTCCATCGCCCCGGCGGCGTCGGCCCTTCTGTCCGTCTCGCTGTTGCCGTAGTCGAAGCAGCAGCCACTGTTGACGTGGGTGCCACTGGTGACCATGTACGCCCCTTCAGGTGCGGCGCCGGTCGGCACGCCCGTCAGGTGACCGTCCCGCCAATAGCTGTTCCCGGGATTGAAGTACAGCGAGTACGCCTTGGTGCCCCCGGCGGTCAGCGACTCGGAGGTCGCCTTCGCGGGGCTGCTCTGACTCGATCCCGGGACCTGGGCCGAGCCCTGGTACCACAGGTCGTTGCCGTGTCCGGACTGGTCGCGGACGACCGTGATCACACACGAGGTGCCCGCGCAGAACGAGTCCTGCGCCGCCGCGTCGGCGAAGCCGCCGGGCGCCAGCACACCGATGTCCCTGGTCGCGTTGTCCGAGCCGCGCCTGACCTGGTACAGGGAGCCGTTGTACGAACCGTAGAGCGCCCGCACCGTGCTGTGCGCGGCCACGCACGGCGTACCGCCCGCGGAGTAGATGTCGCACGGGCCCGATCCGCTGGGCGGAGGTGTCGGGGTGCTCCACTTCTGGTTGCTCTGGCCGTTGCAGGTCCACAGGATGACCGCGGTGCCGTTGGCCGTTCCCGCCCCGTTGACGTCCAGGCAGAATCCGGACGCCACACTGGTGACGGACCCGTCGGAGTTCTGTCGCCACACCTGGGTCGGCTGTCCGTCGCACGACCGGATGACCACCGGGGCTCCGGGAGCCGTCCGCTTGTCGTAGGCGTCCACGCACCGGGTGCCGCTCATCGTCCTCAGCTCACCCGCCGATGTGAACTCGAACGCCTGATTGACCTGGTCGTTGCAGTCCCAGATCTCCAACGCCGTTCCCGGCGTGTCGACGTTGCCCTTGACGTCCAGGCACCGCCCCGACGCCGAGCTCACCACGGGAGCCACAGGTGCCGATGCCGACCATGTCGGCGCGGTCGTCAGCAAGACGGTCAGCAGTGCCATCACGCATGCGGCGGCGGTTGTCGATAAGCGTGGTCCATGAGCGGGGCTCCGGGGCGAAACGGATGAGGGCTGCATTCTGTTCCTCGAATATGTGGGGGAAGGGGAGCAGAGAGTGCCGTGCCTGTCCGAGGGAATCCAGCAGGGGGGTCCGTCGACCGCTCCCGTCAGCGGGTCCGAATGTACTCACAGAGAACACTCAGACATCCCATGTTCCATAGTGATCCCACATACCTGACACAGTGTCAATGCATGTGTCTCACCGAATCAGAACTCGATCCATCCCATGTTTGTCCCGGTCGGCTCGCCATGACGGCATGCCGGAACCCGCTTCCGGCGACGGCGACCGTGCCGGACGCGGGGGTGGGTTCGCGGTACTCCGAAGCGGACCGCGGGCAGGAGCGCGCGCTTGGCGCCGATCACCTCACCTGAAGTTCCAGTGCTGGTTGGCGCCGCCGGTGGAGTCCCAGATCTGGATGGGGGCCCCGTTGGCAGTCTGCCCGCCTGGACTCTCCAGCGCCCGCCCGGAAGCGACGTTGATCAGGGTGTACGAACCGTCGCCGTTCCGGTTCGCCTGCCAGTGCTGGTTCGCACCGCCGTTGGCATCCCAGAGCTCCATCCGCGTGCCATTGCCGATCTGGCCACCCGGCTCGTCCAGAACCCGCCCACTGCCGATATTCGTCAGCGTGTAGGAACCGTCACCGTTCTGATTCGCTCGCCACTGCTGGTTCGCGGCGCCACCGTTGGCGTCCCAGACCTGCAGCGGCGTGCCGTTCGCCGTCTGCCCGCTCGGCACGTCCAGCATTCGCCCCGCGGCGACGTCGCTCAGCGCGTACACCTGGCCCGAGACGATGCCCCCCGAGTTCCCCGTACCGCCGCCCAGCGCGGACAGGACCGCGTCGTAGGCCGGCTTCTTGCTGCCGTTACCGCTGAACAGCAGCGGGTTCTCGCCCGACCGCCACGAGTCGCTGTCCCTGATCCCCCACACGGTGATGCCGGTGCAGCGGGGAACGTTCATGCACGCCCGCACCGTGTTGGCGTAGGCGGTCGGCGATGCCTGGGCGATGTCGAGTTCGGTGATCTGGACGTCGACGCCGAGGGCCGCGAAGTTGGCCAGCGTGGTCTGGAAGCTCGACGGCGGGCCGCCGGTGCCGAAGTGGCTCTGGAGGCCGACGCAGTCGATGGGCACGCCGCGCGCCTTGAAGTCGCGCACCATGTTGTAGACACCCTGGGTCTTGGCGTCCGACCAGTTCTCGATGTTGTAGTCGTTGTAGCAGAGCTTGGCGGAAGGGTCGACGGCCCGGGCGGTGCGGAACGCCTCCTCGATGAAGCCGTTCCCGAGCACGTCCTGGAACACCGAGCTGCGGTGCTGGGTGGAGCCGTCGGCGAAGGCTTCGTTGACCACGTCCCAGGCATAGATCTTGCCCTTGTAGTGGTTCATCACCGTGGTGATGTGGTTGTTCATCACGCTGCGCAGCGTGTTCGCGTCCCTGATGCCACTGACCCAGCCGGGCAACTGCGAGTGCCACACCAGGGTATGGCCACGCATCCGCTGACCGTGCGCGGTGGCGTGGCCGACGATCTGGTCGCCCGGGCCGAAGTTGAAGTTGCCGCGGGACGGTTCGGTGGTGTCCCACTTCATCTCGTTCTCCGGAGTGATCATGTTGAACTCCCGGTCGAGAATCGTGGAATACGTCGAATCACCGAGCCTCCCGGCGGCCACGGCCGTGCCGAAATAGCGGCCACTGCCGGACGCGGCCGCGCCCAGCGTGCTGGAAGCCGCATGGGCGGCAGGCGCCGCCATGCCCGCCAGGGCCAGTACCGTGCCGGCGGTCAAACCGGTGACCGAGACGAGGGCCTTGCGAAGACGGGGCCGCTCATTGAGCCAGGACATAAAGGATCATCCTTCTTGTGTGGGGGGGTGACACCGACCGCGCGACGGTGCTGCGAGGGGAGTCGGGTCACGGGCTCAGGAGACCGGCAGAGCGGTCCACTGCTGGTTGGCCCCGCCGTTGCAGTCCCACAGGACCAGTTGCGTACCGTCGGTGGCGGACGCGCCGGGGTCGTCGAGGCAGCGGCCGGAGACGGGGTTGCGGTAACCGCCGTTGTACGCCTGCCATTGCTGGTTGGCGCCGCTGTTGCAGTCCCAGATCTCGATCTTGGTGCCGTTGGCGGTACCGCGTCCGGTGGCATCAAGGCACTTCCCGAGCGCTCGCAGGGTGCCGTCGGAGCGCGCGGACCACTGCTGAGCCTCGGAGCCGTTGCAGGACCGGATGTCCGCGGCGGTCCCGTTGGCGCTGTTGCCGCCGTTGACGTCCAGGCACTTCCCCGCGATTCCGGAGCTCACCTGACCGCCCACGGAAACTGGCGGCTTGATCCAGCCTGCCGCGTCCGCGGCCTGGACCCCGGCGTTGAAGGCGTCCGCCATCTTTCTGTAGCCGTTGTCGTTGGGGTGCAGGGAGTCGGCCAGGTCCGCGGTGGTCAGGGCACTCATGTCCACCAGGCGTACGTGCTTGCCGGCGGCCTGCTCGGCCTGGACGATTCCGGGGAGCCTTGCGTTGAAAGCGGGCCGGTTGGCCTCCTCGGTGCCGCTGGTGGAGACGATCACGGTGCCGACGAGGACGGTCGCGTCGGGGGCGTCGCCGGTGATCCGGTCGATGAGCGCGCGGAGCCGGTCGGGGGCGGTCGGGACCTGGTAGTTGCCGTTCAGGTCGTTGGTACCGATCTCCAGGGTGACCACGTTCGGCCGATAACGGGCCAGCACGGAGTCCGCGATGCCGGTTATCTGGTCGATCCGCCAGCCGGAGTGGCCTTCGTTGTCCGGGTCGGACATGGTGCCGGCCCGACCCGAGCCGACGAAGTCCAGGGCGTGCCCTTCGGCCGCCAGCTGGTTCCACAGGAAGCCCCGGTAGCCGTTCCCGGACGGGCTGCCGACGCCCCAGGTGATCGAGTCGCCCAACGGCATCAGCCGCAAGGCGGCGGGCGCCGCGGCCCGTGCGGCGGAGGGCGGCGGCTCGGTGCCGGTGGCCGCCGCCGCGGGCAGGTTGGTGCCGACGCCGAGCGCGGCCGTCAGCGCGACGGCCAGGGATGCCGCGTACTTCTTCATCATCAGCGTTCCTCACTGGTGCGGGACAGTGGGTGGGGGGTGAACGAGCACGCGAGCCGGTCAGCGGAGGGGGGTGAAGTCCTGGTTGTTGCCGCCCGTGTTCTTGCAGGGCCGCTGGTCGAGCTGCCGGCCGAGGTCGCTGCCGCCGCCGTAGACGTCAAGGCACAGGTCGCTGTTCTTGTTCTGGAAGGAGCACGAGCCGTCGGACTGGCGTACCGGCAGCCACAGGCTGCTGGCCGTTCCGTCCGGGGCCTGCTGCACGATGTCGGGCGTACCGGCGGCCGTGGAGCCGCCCGACACCGCCACGACGTGTCCGGAGTTCTGCGCCCGCAGGTGCCCATAGCCGCCCGAGACCGGGACACCTGCCTGATGGATCACCTGCTGCGCGCCCTGCGGCCAGTTGGTGCCGCTGACCGGGACGTTGCCGGTGAGGACATCGTTGTGCGGAGGACCGGTGGCCACGTACGTGTTGCCGCCGTTGCCGGCCACGAACCGGTGCCGTCCAGGTCAGTTGAGGCTCCATTGCTGGTTGGATCCGCCGGTACACGGCCACAGCTCGGCGAGGGCGCCGTCGGCCGTGGAGGCGCCGGTGACGTCGAGGCAGAGTCCGGACTGGATTCCGGTGACGGTGCCGTCGGAGTTCAGCTGCCATTGCTGGTTGGCGCCGCCGTTGCACGGCCAGGTCTCCACCTTGGTGCCGGCGGCGGTCTGGTTGTCGTACGCGTCCAGGCACATTTGGCTGCTGCCGCTGTAGACGGTCAGCTGGCCCGAGGACGTGCGGGTCCAGGTCTGGTTGGTGCCGCCGTTGCAGTCCCAGATCTGCAGCTGTGTGCCGGCCGTGGTGGACGAGTTGGGCACGTCCAGGCACTTGCCCGCGCCCACCGCGTGCAGCGCGCCGGTGCTTGTCCCGCCTCCAGAAGACGAATTGCTGTATCCGGCCGCGGTGATGTTGGCCTGAACGGCGTTCTCGGTCGCGTCCGACGGGTAGCCTGAGGTCATCACCCCTTCGTAGAAGGTGCCTTGGGCGCCCTTGCTGTTGTCGCCGCCGGTGCCCAGGATGATGGCCCCCTGCTTGCGCATCGGGTTGTAGCCCGAGACGTTGGGACGGGGCCCGTCGTAGAAGGTGGACAGCCCGCCGGACTGCGCGTTGCCGCCACGGATCGCCCAGTGGTTCGCCCCGCCCTTGATGATGGCGGTCGTGTACCGGTAGTTGATGGTCGGATCGCCCGCGTTGTAGTGCTGGTTGACTCCGGAGAACAGCCCGTTCTCCAGGTCGGCCATGATCCACGGGCCGTTGCCCGAACCGTAGCCCCAGACCCTGATGTTGCCGAAGTAGATGGCCTCCATGGTGCCGTTGCCGTCGTCGTTGCTGTTCGTCTCGGCGTTGCCGTAGTCGAAGCAGCAGCCGCCGTTGTAGTGCGTGCCGTCGAAGATCGCGTACATGCCCTCGGGGCTGTCCCCGGTGGCGATGCCGTTGGTGTGGTTGTTCCGGTAACCGGTGCCGGGCGCCACGAAGACGCCGTAGGCCTTGTGGCCGCCCACCATGGTGGGCGCGGCGGTCGCGTTCGCGAGGTTGTCGGGCCCGCCCGCGGCGCCGCCCGCGGGCGCCTGGGTGAGGTTGTTGCCGCGGCCGGACTGGTCGTAGACGATCGTGATCAGGCACGTCGTCCCCGAGCAGAACGAGTCCTGGGCGGCGGCGTCGGCGTACCCGCCCGCGCCCAGGACGCCGATGTCCCGGGTGGTGTTGTCCGAGCCGCGCCGGACCTGGTAAAGCGGCCCGTCGTACGAGGCGTACAGCGCTCGCGTCGTGCTGTGCGCGGCCACACAGGGCGTACCGCCCGCCGCGTAGATGTCGCACGGCCCTGAGGTGGCGGCCCGAGCGGTGCCCGCCGTGGCCGTGGCGCCGACCAGGGCTCCGGCGACGAGCACGGCCGCGGCTCCCACTCGGGCGACCGTGGTCCGCCGAGAGTGCCGAGAGCGGGGTGAGCTTGCCGGCGGAGGGACGTGTGCCTGATCCGGCGCGTTTTCCGGCCTGCCGCGGCGTCGTACCGCCGCGAGTAACAACCGGACGCCACCGCGGCCCGACAGCAGCTGGTGTCTTGCACGTGCGGTGCCCATCTGATCTCCCCACCGTGCCGACGCAACCCGGTCGGGTTTGGTGTTGGTGGCGTCGGCGCATCCGGAAGCGCTTGAAGGTGTTGTCTTTGCAGCGAGATTGCAGAGAGGTTTCGGGGGGAGACGGTGCTCCCGACTTCGCGGCACTGTCAAGGGTGTTGGAGCGTCTGTCACAAACCTTGTCGCGGAATCGATTCGACGGCTTGATTGCAACGGGTCATGGCCGGCCGACGCGTCCGCGCACGCCCCACAACGTGGATGGCAGGTGCTGGCGGGTCCGCCGGCCGCGCGGGCCGGTAGGGCGCGCGGGTATGCCCGCCGACCGGTCCCGGATCACCTGGATGACCTGCCGTGCTGCTGGTGAACAGGAACGCAGCCGCCAGACCCCGTATGCCGGGCGACCGGCTCCTACTGCACCGGCCGAAGCGGCGGAGCGCCGCCCCGCCGTCGGCACCTGGCTTGGCCTCGCGGCACGCCATTGACCCCGCACTCCTCCGGTCGTAACCTCCTTCGTCGAAGCGCTTGCGTGGAACCGGTTCGCACCACAGCTTGCGCACGACGTGAATCGCGTAACCACGGGACGGTCCCTGGCCCGGCGTCATTCCCCGCAGGCTCACGGCACTCGGACACTCTTCGTCCGCCTGTGCCTTCATGACGCCCAGACGCCTGTGAGCACCGTGAGGGCCAGGGCGCTCGTCCAGCACCGCTTGAGACCGGTCCCTCGGGCGGCTGCGACGCCGTACGCCGGCTCACCGCCGACTCATCACCCTTGCGCCGCACAGCCGCAGTGATCCGGCACCGGCATGAAGGTTCTGCTCCCCTGGCTCAAAACCTTCGTCGACAACGACGCCCACTACACCCAGTGCCTCTACCCGACCCCACCGACATCTCGCTCTACCGCGCACGTGCCCGTGCGTCACTTCGGCCCGCCACGCCGCCCAGCGGTACGGGTGTGCTGCGTGCGGTGCGGGCAAGTATCTCGACGTGCCGGGCAGTTCCACGACGGCGGGTACGCGGACACAGATCCGTGACTGCACGGTCGCAGCGAACCAGACACAACCAGCAGCGGGACCTCAGCGCGAACGACACCGTCACCAGCGCTCGTTTTGGCACTGCTCGTATGTCTATGCGGATTGTTCGTTAGGCTGACAAGTAGAGGCTGGCTGCGGGGCGGTTATGGTCGGACACGACAGGGGGCTCATGTTGGATCGCCTGGCAGGAGCGGACCTGGAAGTCGGCCCAGCCCAGCGGGCAGTTCTTGTGGGGCCCGGCCGCCGCCATGCAGCGGGTTGCGGCGCGGTCGAGTGCAGCAATGAAGTGCGGGCTTTCGCAGGTCGACCGGACGCGGTGGGCGTGTGACCGGCCGGCCGGCGCCTGCGGTGCTGCCCCCGTCCCTGCGCGTGCGGCTCGGGCTGATCGCGGCCCTCGCCGCGCTGATGGTCGTCGTGCTCGGGGTACTGTACGCCGGCCACAGCGAGCCCGGCAGGGTGGACAGGTGGATCATCCAGCCGACGGCGGACAGTGTGCGGCCGCCGTGGCGTTACGTCGCTCTGGCCTTGGACTTCCTGGGGGAGCCCGCCGGCTCGGCGATGCTGATCGTGGCCACCGTGGCGGGGTGCCTGTTGCTTCGACGTCCTCGCGCGGCGTTGCTCGTCGTTGTCGGGGCCGGCGTGACCGTGGGGACGGCGACGCTGCTCAAGCACCTGGTGGGACGCACCATCCACGGCGACGGCAACCTGTCCTACCCGAGCGGGCACACCGCCTTCTTCACCGCGCTCGCCCTCATGGCGGCACTGCTCGCGACGGGCCGGCTCGGCCTCGGCAGGACGGCCGGCACGTCACTCGTGCTCGCCGCGGCTCTGGTGACCGGAGCCGCGATGGGCTGGGCGCAGGTCGCCCTGGGCGCGCACTACCCGACCGACGTCCTCGGCGGCTGGTGCACCGCGCTGGCGGTGATACCGGCGACCGCATGGCTGGTCGACCGCACTGCCGACCGGTGGGTCGATCGGATGGCCGACGCCGGTCGGCGGGAGCGTCGCTGACGTCGCGTCACGCCAAGCGGCGGAACACGGGCTTCACCGGTCGTCCGGCCAGCCAGGGGGTGGGGTCGGCGGCGTCCAGTGCCTTCCGGTACACCGCACATGCCTGGGCCACCACGTCGACGGTGTGGTCGATGTCGGTGTCGCTGAGGGCGCTGCTCACCACGAACGACGGGGCGAGCACCCCGCCCGCGAGGAGCCGGCGCAGGAACAGGGTGCGGTACTGCTGTGACGGCTGCCCATGCTCGTCAAGGGTGGCGAAGACCAGGTTGCTGGCCCGGCCCCGGAGGACGATGTGGTCGCCGACGCCCATTCCGGCCGTGGCCTCGCGGACACCGGCGGCCAGCCTGTCGCCGAGGGCGTGCAGCCGCGCGGTGACGCCCTCCTCGACGTAGGTGGTCTGCACGGCCATCGCGGCTGCCAGGGAGTGCGTTTCCGCACCGTGCGTGGTGGACAGCAGGAACACCCGGTCGCCGGAGTGACGCAGCCCGCCCCGCTCCATCAGTTCGCGGCGCCCGGCCAGCGCGGAGACGGCGAACCCGTTGCCCAGCGCCTTGCCGAACGTGGAGAGGTCGGGGACGACGCCGTACAGGCCCTGGGCGCCCGCCTCGGACCAGCGGAAGCCGGTGATCATCTCATCGAAGATCAGCACGCAGCCGTGCCGGTCGGCCAGCTCGCGCAGGCCGGCGAGATACCCGGGCGGCGGCTCGGTGTGGGAGGCGGGTTCGAGGATCAGGCAGGCGACCTCGTCCTGGTGCCGGGTGAGCAGCTCCTCCGTGGCGGCCAGGTCCCCGTAAGGGAAGGACACGGTGAGCTCGGTGATCGCCGCCGGAATGCCGGCGGACATCGGCGTGGTGCCGATGAACCAGTCGTCGACGGAGAAGAACGGATTGTCGCCACAGACGGCCACCCGTGGGCGCCCGGTGACGGCGCGGGCGAGGCGCACCGCGGCGGTGGTGACGTCGGAGCCGTTCTTCGCGAACTTCACCATCTCGGCGGTCGGCACCGTGGCCAGGAAGCGTTCCGCGGCCTCGACCTCCACGATGGACGGCCGGACGAAGTTGCTGCCGCGGTCGAGTTCCCGCCGCACCGCCTCGATCACGCGTGGGTGGGCGTGGCCGAGGCTGACGGACCGCAGGCCGGAGCCGTACTCGACGTAGCGGTTGCCGTCGACGTCCCACACGTGGGCACCGTGGCCGTGGCTGATGACCGGGGCCAGGTTCTCGGGGTACTGGTCGTCACCCTTCGCGTAGGTGTGCGCGCCCCCGGGGATCATGGCGTGCAGGCGCTCGTTCGCCATCCGCGACCGGGGCAGGAGGAACTCCGCGGTCTCTTCGGTGTCTTCGGTGTCCACGCCGACCTCACGTCTCCTTTCGCTTCAGGACCTCGGCGAGGCTCGGCGCCTCCCGGTCCCGCTGGGACATCGATGTGACCGGCAGCGGCCAGGGAATGGCGAGCTCCGGGTCGTCGAAGGCGATCGTCACGTCCTCGGCAGGATCGTGCGGGCGGTCGATCCGGTACGAGGTGTCAGCGGTTTCGGTCAACGCCTGGAAGCCGTGCACGCACCCCGCCGGGATGTACAGGGTCGCCTGTGTCTCGCCGGACAGTTCGAAGAAGGCCCGGCCCAGGTACGTCGGCGAGTCCGGGCGCAGGTCCACGACGACGTCGAAGACCCTCCCGTACGAGCACCGCACCAGCTTGGCCTCGCCGGCGCCGGAGCGCAGGTGCAGGCCGCGCAGCACGCCCCGGACCGAGCGGGACACGCTGTCCTGGACGAAGGCGTGCGGGTCGAGGCCCACCGAGCGGACCACGTCGGCGTCGAAGGTGCGGCAGAAGAAGCCGCGTTCGTCGGCGTACGGCGTCGGCTCGAACAGGTACGCGCCGGCGATCTCCGGGACTTCGGTCGCTTTCATGGAGCCTCCCGCGGGGCGTGGGCGTGGTCGGTCGCCGGGAACAGGGCCGTGGTCAGGGCAGTGAACTGGTCCTCAAGTTGCCGGGCGGCGGCCAGGTTCCGCTCGGAGAGGGTCTGCCGCAGCTCGGCCGATCGCTTCTCCAGCGCCCGGAACTGCTCAAGCAGCCGGTCGGCGTCCACGTCGCGGGCCGGGTGGCAGTACGCGCCAAGGCCCATCCGGTCCATGAGCGCGTCGCTCTTCGCCGCATAGCAGAGGGCGAGCACCGGCGTACCGGTCTTCAGCGCGCAGATCAGGTTGTGGTAGCGGATCGCCACCACGGTGTCGGCAGCAGCCATCTCCTTCATCAGGTCGGCCAGTGATGCCGGCTCGGCAGCGGTGACCAGCGGCGAGTCCACCGCATCGAGGATCGTGGCGACCACCACCGCATCGCATTCGTCGCCGGTGAGCAGCCGGACCGGCCTGCCCTCCTCGACCAGCGCGCGGACGAACCGGATCGTCCCGTCGAGGTAGCGCCGGTATATCTCGTCGGCCCGGGCGCGGTCGTCGTTGCCGCCGTGGAAGTCCATGACGCCGACGCAGACCAGGCCCGGCGAGCCCGAGGGGGCGCTCGCCGGCGGTGTCGGCAGGGAGAACGCGAGGTCCGGGTAGATCTCGTCGCGCGCGGTGTCCACGCCCATCGCCCGCATCGCGTCCCGGGACTGGGCGTCCCGGTACGACCGGTACGCGGCCAGCCGCGCCGACCAGCGCACCAGGGCCCGGGTCGGCCGGTTGCCGATCGTCGCGGCGCCGACGCTGACCAACGCGACCCGGGTGCCGAACAGCCGGCCGGTCGAGCAGAGCAGGAACAGCGAGTACGGGAAGCCCCACGGCCGCAGCGGCAGCGTGGCCTCCAGGACGCCCATGCCCGGCACGATCACCACGTCGTGCCGGCGCACCCAGGTGGCGGTGCGGAAGACGTCGACGAGTTTGCCCAGACCCTTCGCCGTGATCGCGCCCGCACGTGACGCCGTCCGGTACTCCGCGCGGTTCCAGTGCAGCCGCGTGGCGGGGATCCCGAACCGGGTCGTCACGGCCTCGGGTCCGCCGCACAGGGCATCCACGACCGCCTCCGGGTGCTCGGCGCGCAGGTACCTGAGCACGGCCTCCAGCGAGCCGTCGTTGCCGAGGTTGCCGGAGCCGAGCAGGCCGAACACCCCCACACGTGGTGCCGTCTTCATGCCCGCCGCCCCTCACGGCCCGCGACAAGGGCGTCGACGGAGACGGTGAGCAGGCCCGGGTCGACCGGGTCGCGGTCCTCGACCCGCTCGCCGGCTCCCGGCCGGACCCGGCTGGTCATCCACGCGGCCAGGTGCCGGTAGCACGCCCGCCGGTCGTCCGGGGACAACGGCGCCCGCCGGATCGCCGAGGCGAAGCCCCAGATGTACTCGGCGAGCAGCCGGGGCGTCGGGTGCAGCGGGCCTGCCCGGCGCGGGTCCAGGTTGACGCACCGGGAGCGCTTGGACGGGTTCGCGCGCTCGGCCCGGGCGGGGTGGTCGCGGCGGAAGTACAGCAGCTCCGGCACCTGATGGAAGGGCCCGTGCAGGGTGATCTCGGCGACGAACGTGCGGTCCGCGTGGTGGTAGCTGTCGAGCGGCTTCACCCGGCGCAGCATGTCGGCCCGCATCACCCCGTAGAAGTCGTCGCCGCCCGGCTCGAACAGCAGACTGCGGAAGCGCTCCGGCGCATGCGACGAGTCGGTGGCGAGCGTGTACTCGTAGGGGACCTTCACCTGGCCGTCGCCATCGATGACTGCCTGGTCGGCGTGCGCGAGGATCACGTCGGGCCGCTCGTCCAGCGCCTCGACGCAGCGCCGCAGCAGATCGCGGGCGTAGAGGTCGTCGTGCGAGGCCCACTTGAACAGCTCGCCACGGCACTGGGTGAACACGTAGTTGTGGTTCGGTGTGGCGCCGACGTTCCGGAGCAGCCGGATGTACCGGATGCGGGAGTCCTGCGCGGCGTACTTGCGGCAGATGTCCTCGGTCCCGTCGGTCGAGGCGTTGTCGGAGATGACCAGTTCGAAGTCCTCGTAGGTCTGGCCGAGCAGGGCGTCGAGCGACTCGGCCAGGTATTCCTCGCCGTTGTACACGGGCAGGCCGATGCTCAGCCTGGGTCGGTCGGTCATGAGGTCCTCACTTCGGGGATGGGGTGGTGGTGGCGCTCGCGCAGGGCGGACCGCAGGTGCAGCCACCAGACGGCCGAGCCGCTGACGGTCGCGGTGGCGGCGCCCCAGGCCGAGCCGACCGTGCCGGCCACGACCGCCCCGCCGAGACCTCCGCTGACGTAACAGGCGGAGGCGAACAGCTGGCAGCGCAGGCTGCGCCGGGCCGCGCCGAGTGCGCGCAGTCCGGCCGCCGCGCCGGTGCCGAGGCCCGCGCCCGCGACGCCGAGGGTGATCGGCACGATGAGCTGCGACGCGGAGTGCCAGACGCTGCCGAGCGCCAGCTCGCCGAGCCGGTCCGGCATCAGCAGCAGCGCCCCGCCCCAGAGCAGCGCGGCAGCGGCCTGCCCGCCGCCCAGCCGGAGGCAGAACGGGCCGAGGCGGTGCGGGGTCTGCCGCAGCACCCGTGCCGCCTCCGGGACGGTGACCAGCGACAGGCCCATCAGCACGGCGAGGAACGGGCCCATCAGAAGCTCGGCGCCCCGCACCGCACCCACCGCGCCGACCCCTGCGATCGCGCCGAGCCCGTACGCCCGCAGTTGGCTCGCGCCGCTGAGGCTGACGTTCTCGACCAGGTACCGGTAGCCGAGATCGCGCTGCTCGCGAAGCCAGCCGCGCGCTTCGGTCGTCCGGGGCCGGATGCCGGACTGGATGTAGCCGTAACCTGCTGCCACCGTGGCGGACGCGCCCCAGGCGAGCACGAAAGCGGCCACCGTGCCGACGCGGGCCGCCACGACCATGGCCGGGACGAGCGCGACGCCCCACACGACGTCGTTGACGAAGGCCTTCCGCCCGTTGCCGGCGGCGAAGAACCCGAACCGCCAGGCGTCCTGGAGCAGCAGCCCTGGGAGCATGACGCCGAGGCAGGCGAACGCGGGCCCCAACCGGCCGCCGAGGCCGAGCCCGACCACCAGACACGCCGCACCTATGGCAGTACCGACGCCGAGTGCGGTGCCCGTCGACCGGGCCACCGCCCCGCGCCAGGACGCCTCCGGCACCCCGCTGAAGCGCACCACGAGCGGGTCGGTGGAAAGGCCGCGGGAGACGTTGAGCACCACGCCGTAGGTCACCCACGCGAGGCTGAACACGCCGAACGCGGTCACTCCCAGCGAGCGGGCCACGTAGATGCCCACCGCGAAGTTGGACATGCTGGAGGCCGCCTGGTCGGCCAGCCCCCAGGACAGCCGGCCGACCAGGGCCCGCTTGGCGGATCCGTCCGGTGCAGTCGTCTTCTCCCCCTCGATGGTCATCGGCGTCACGCTTTGATCAGTCCGGCGCCGTGCAGGGCGTCGGCCGCGGCGGCGACGGTGTCGAACGGCAGCCCGGACCGATCGGCGACGTCCAGCAGACTGTGCTCGCCGTCGGAGAGATTGAGCACCCACAGCATGGCCATCTGGGCCTGCTTGGTGTCGCTGCGGCCACCGAGCGCCTCGTACAACCCTCGTCGACCCAACTGCGGTTCGCCGTAAGGGCTGAGGTTGAGGTACCTCCGATTGCGGTCGAGCACCGCGAACGCCTCGCGGCAGACGGCCAGCGTGTCCGCCATCGCCTCCGGGGAGACGAAGTCCAGGTTGTCGGCCGAGGTGTGGTACTCGGGGTAGCCGGCGTACGGGGTCCGGGTGAGCGAGCCCACGCCGAGATCGAACCCGGGCGAGCAGAACTGCCGCTCGTCGTAGCCGTACGGAGTGAACTCGGCGACCTGGTGCGGGCGTTCGGAGGCGGACAGCACGTGTCGCATCACCCGGTCGATCTCCGCGTCGCCGCGTCTGCTCTGCTTGTACGTCAACCGGCCCGGGTCCCCGGCGCAGGCCAGCACGAGGCCGTGCTTGACCCGGTCCACCCGCTCCGCGTTGCGGGCCAGCCAGGTGATCGCCCCGATGGTGCCGGGCGCGAACAGGAACCGGTAGGTGTAGTACGGCGTCTGCTGTGCCAGCGCCCGGGCCAGGAACGTCGCCACCGCGATGCCCGCCAGATTGTCGTTGGCCAGCGACGGATGGCAGACATGGCAGGAGACGATCACCTCGTCGGGGACCTGCCCGGGAACCTCGTGCTCGGCGTAAGTGAGGTGGCCGTCCGCGAGTGTGGAGTCGATGCACACCTCGTAGTCGCCGTCCGGCATCGCGTCCAGGGTCTCCTGGGCCAGGCAGAACCCCCATGCCGGCTTGTAGTAACTGGTGCGGTACGGAACCCAGTTCGGGTGCTCCGGCAGGGTGTGCAGGTGTCCGCGCAGCTCGGCCAGCGGCATGGTCGCCGACACCGGCACGCTGTAGCCGAGCACGTGCAGGCTGGACGCGGCGAAGTCGACGACCCGGTGGCCGGCGGTGTCGGCGATGTACGCGTCCCGGATGTTCCACTCCTGCGGCACCGTCCAGTCGAGCACCTGTGTCCCGGTCGGCACCTCGTACACCTGCAGCGGGATGTACTCGCCGACGATGTCCAGGGTGGCGCGCACACCGTCTCCGGTGATGCTGCGGCACAGCGGGTACAGCCGCTCCACCAGCGCGTACATCTCGTCGCCGGCCGAGATCATCGGCTGTTCGCCGGCCGCGGTCATCCGCGCCGCCGCAGGGTGTCGTCGACGGTGCCGGCGTCGGACGCCGCGCGCAGCACGGCGAGGCGGGTGAAGCGTCGGTCGAAGTCCTCCCGGGTCAGCCCGTGTTCCCGGTAGGCGTCGGCGAGTTCGAGGGCGCCCTGCTTCACCGTCCACTCGCAGTCGAAACCGGGCACCGCGGCGCGGAACCGGGAGAAGTCCACCCGGTACGAGCGCGGGTCGGCACCGGTCTCCCCGGTGATCACCACCTTCGCCCCGGACACCGCCTCGGCGACCTGCTCGGCGATCTCGGCGACCTTGACGTTGTTGGTCTCGCTGCCGATGTTGAACGCCCGGTCGTGCACCGCTTCCCGCGGCGCGACCAGCGCGGCCGTGAAGGCGCGCGCGATGTCGGCGGCGTGCACCAGCGGGCGCCATGGGGTGCCGTCGGAGAGCACCAGGACCTCGCCGGACAGGAGGGCGTGGCCCACCAGGTTGTTCAGCACGATGTCGGCGCGCAGCCGTGGCGAGTAGCCGAAGGCGGTGGCGTTGCGCATGAACACCGGGGTGAAGTCGTCGTCGGCCAGCGCGTGCAGGTCGTCCTCCACCCGCACCTTGGACTCCGCGTACGGCGTCACCGGGCGCAGCGGGGCGTCCTCGGTCACCAGGTCGTCACCGCCGGCGGCGCCGTAGACCGAGCAGGTCGACGCGTACAGGAAGCGCCGCACTCCGGCGTCACGGGCCAGCCGGGCGAGCCGCACGGACGCGTGGTGGTTGATGTCGTAGGTGAGCTCCGGCGCCAGCGAGCCCAGCGGGTCGTTGGACAGGGCGGCCAGGTGGATCACGGCGTCCACCCCGGCCACGTGTTCGGACGTGACGTCGCGCAGGTCCACCCGGTGCCCCGGCGGGTCCGCGGGTGTCGGGCCGAGGACGCAGTCGGCGAACAGGCCGGCGTCGAGACCGACGACCTCGTGCCCGGCGGCCGTGAGTACCGGGGCCATGACGGTGCCCAGGTAGCCCTGGTGTCCGGTCAGTAGTACGCGCAAGGTTCAATCCCCCAGGTCGAGCGTGAGTTTGGTGACGGCGAACGCCTCGGCGTAGCGCTCGTGGCATTCGATGCCGCGGATCCGGGCAAGGCCGAGGAAGGCCTCGCGGTCGTACCAGGGCCGGTGTCGCTGCGAGGGGTAGTGCTCCTGCAGCAGCCGTACCTTCTGTTCGGCGATCTCCGGTGACAGCGGCTGGTACGCCGACGGACGGCCCAGGTCGCCGTCCCACTTGACGATCTCGTAGCCGAGGACCATGTGGTCGCGGAATGCGGTGGGTATCAGTTTCGCCAGGCCGCGATGATCCTGGTGAGCGTCATCGGTGCGCGGGGCCAGTACGAGCTCCGGCTCGGTCTGCGCGCGCAGCTCCTCGACCGCGGCCTTGGCCTCCTCCCAGTGCGCGGGCAGCCGGCCGTCCGGCAGCTTGTGCACGGTCAGCCGCAGGTCGGCGCCCGGGCAGAAGGCGGCGAGCGCGGCCTGTTCCTCCTGCTCGCGCTCGCTGCCGCCGCCGGAGAGCACCAGCGCGTCGACGCGGATACCCGGCCGCGCGCGGCACAGCGTCAGCAGTGTGCCGCCGGCGCCGATGGCGATGTCGTCGCAGTGCGCGGCCACCGCGACGATCCGGTGCAGACGCCCGGCCCCGAGCCGGATCACGCGCTCACCGCCGCGCTGTCCTGTTCCCACACAGCCCACGGGCGGTCGCCCCGGGCGTAGGCCTCGTCGAGCGCGGCCCGCTCCTTCACGGTGTCGGTCGGCTTCCAGAAGCCGCGGTGCTGGTGCGCCACCAGCCGCCCGCGCTTGGCCAGTTGGGCGCATCCGTCAGCGACCAGGTCCCCGTTCTCCGGGATGTGGTCGAAGACCTCCTGGCGGAGCACGAAGTAGCCGCCGTTCTCCCACAGCGGCAGTTCGCTCACCGCGGTGATGCCCCCCACCAGGCCGTCCTCGCCCAGGTCCACGCAGTGGAACGAGGACTGCGGCGGCACCACCATCATCGACGCTCCGGCGTCGCGCCGGGCGAAGTTCTCGATCATCTCCGGCAGGGGGGCGTCGGTGAGCACGTCGGCGTAGTTGGCGAGGAACATCTCGTCGCCGTCCAGGTGGTGCCGCACCCGGCGCAGCCGCTCGCCGATCGGTGACTCGATGCCGGTCTGCGCGAACGTGATCGTCCAGTCCGCGATGTCGGTGGACAGCAGCTGGGTCTGCCCTTTGCGCAGTACGAAGTCGTTGGACGTCGTCTCCTCGTAGTTGAGGAAGAAGTCCTTGATGTGGTGAGCACCGTAGCCGAGGCACAGGATGAACTCCGTGTGCCCGAAGTGCGCGTAGTAGCGCATGACATGCCAGATCAGCGGTCTCGGGCCGACCATCGCCATCGGCTTGGGTACGTCGTCGGAGGCGCCGTTGCGCATCCGCATCCCGTAACCGCCGCAGAACAGTACGACCTTCATCTTGTGCCCTTTCAAGACGCGACCTCGACAACGCTCAGTTCCGGGATGGGAAAGACCAGCCGGCCGCCCCAGTCGTGCACGAAGGACAGCTGCTCGACCAGCTCGGCCCGCAGGTTCCACGGGAGGACGAGGACGTAGTCCGGTTTGTCAGCGGCTATCTGCTCGGGCGGCAGGATCGGTATGCGGGTGCCCGGGGTGAACCTGCCGTGCTTGTAGGGGTTGCGGTCGACCGTGTACGGGAGCAGGTCGGGCCGGATGCCGCAGTGGTTGAGCAGGGTGTTGCCCTTGCCCGGGGCGCCGTAGCCGACGACCGTCTCGCCGCGCTCGGCCGCCTCGATGAGGAACCGCAGCAGGTCCCGGCGCACCTTGGCCACCCGGGCGGAGAATTCGGTGTACCCGGACAGCTCCTGCAGCCCGGCGGCCTTCTCCCGGGCGAGCACGTCGGCCACCCGCTGTGTCGGCTCGCCGGCCGCCTCGGCCGGCCGGGCCCACAGCCGGATGGAGCCGCCGTGGGTGGGCAGCAACTCGACGTCCACGAGCGTGAGTCCGCCGCTCGCCAGGGCTCGGATCGCGGAGGCGACCGTGTAGTACTGGAAGTGCTCGTGGTAGATCGTGTCGTACTGGTTCTCCTCGATCAGAGTCAGCAGGTGCTGCACCTCGATGGAGACCCAGCCGTCGTCGGCGACGAGGGCGCGCAACCCCCGGGTGAACCCGACGACGTCGGGGATGTGCGCGTACACGTTGTTCGCCACGACCAGGTCGGCCGGGCCGTGCTCTTCGCGGACGGCCGTACCGGTGTCCGGGGACAGGAACTCCGTGAGCGTGGGCACACCCGCCTCCCGCGCCGCCGCGCCGACGTTCACCGACGGCTCGATGCCGAGGCAGCGGATCCCTCGCTCCACCACGTGCCTCAGCAGATACCCGTCGTTGCTCGCGACCTCGACCACAAAGGCGTCCGGGCCGAGACCCACCCGCTGTACGGCGTCGGCGACGAACGTGCGCGCGTGCTCCACCCAGGAGGTCGAGTACGAGGAGAAGTACGCGTACTCCTTGAACGTCTCCTCGGGCGTGATCAGCGGCGGGATCTGCGCCAGCCAGCAGTCGGTGCAGACCCGCAGGTGCAGCGGGTAGGTCGGTTCCGGCTCGTCCAGTCGGTCCGCGGCGAGAAAGCTCTCGCACGGTGGTGTCGCCCCGAGATCGACGACGCTCGCCAGCGTCGCCGAGCCACAGAGTCGGCATCGTGTCACTTACTGCCCCCCATTGATTCCGTCCGCCCCGCGATCGCGGTGCGGTACTCCTCCACCAGGCGCTCAAGGCCGACCGCCGGGCTGAATCCCTGCTCGTAACGGCGCCGGGCCGCCTGGCCCATCGCCCGGCCCAGGCCCGGCTCGGCCGCGATCCGGCGTATGCAGGACGCGAGCGAGGCGGGCTCGCCCGGCCGGTGCAGCAGCCCGGTCACCCCGTCCTCGACGAGTTCGACGAAGGCGCCGTGACCGGCGGCGACGGCCGGGACCCCCGCCGCCATCGCCTCCACGACCACCAGCCCGAACGCCTCCAGCCATGTCGAGGGAGCCACCACGGCGACCGATCGCGCGAGGGCCTTCCGGCACTGCGCCGTGTCGTACAGGCCGACGTAGCGCACGTCGTCCCGGCCCGCCGCCCAGGCGGTCACCTCCGGCTCCAGCGGCCCCGCGCCGGCGATCACGAGCGGCACGCCCACACCGCCGTCCGCGGCGATCTCGTCCCACGCGGCCATGAGCAGCCGTACGCCCTTGGCCTCCGCGAGCCGGCCGAGATAGAGCAGATGCTCGCCGGCGCCGACTCGGCACGTGCCCGGGTCGGGCACGAAGTTGTGCTTCACCGCCAGCCGCTCGGCCGGCATGCCTGACCGCACCAGCACGTCGCGCTGCGCCGCGGAAATGCAGAAGAACCGTTCCACGCCGGACCACCAGCGCCGCCGGTTGACCGACAGGCTGACCGCGAGCGGCACCGTCGCAAGCCGGGAACTGCGGTAGCAGCCGTGCCGGACGGCGGGCAGTGGTACGGAGCCGACGCACTCGGCGCACGGCCGGCCGTCCCGCTGCAGAGTGCCGGGCGGGCAGACCTGGGTGTAGTTGTGCAGCGTGGCGACGGCGGGCACGCCGGCGTCGGCGCAGGCGGCCAGCACGGCGGGCGACAGAAGCGGGAAGACGTTGTGGACGTGCACCACGTCCGGCCGCTCGGTGCGAAGCCGGGCGGCGAGTTCCGCGCGGACCGCCGGGTTCCACGGCACCAGCAGCGGCACCGCGGCCTTGGCGAGGAGGGACCGGGCGGCGATGTCGTCGCTTCGCCGCTCGAACACCTCGACCCGGTGACCGGCCGCGCGCAGCAGCTCCACCTCCTGGTCGACGACCTTGTTCTCCCCGCTCGGCTGGGCCGAGGCGTAGCGGTTGTGCACCACGAGGACATGCATGCTCAGGTCACCTCCGGTCTTCGGGCCCGTCGCAGGACGCGTTGTCGAGGGACTTCGCGCGTCGAAATCCGAGGGACTTCGGGCGTCGAGAGGTCAGCGGCCGCGGCAGGTGCCGCCAGCAGCGAGGCGGCCAGGGCCAGATGGAGCAGATACGGTGAGGCGTCGCCAAGGCCGGCCTCGGTGTACGAGGCGATCGCGCAGTAGCTGATCAGGAAGATCGCGCAGGCCCTCTGCAGCGACGGTGGCCGCAGCAACGCGACGCCGCCCAGCACGATGATGACCGCCGCAACGAGGGTGACGCCGATCAGACCCTGCTCGTTGTAGACGGCCAGCCAGCTGTTGTCGATCGGCAGCCCGCCGAACGACTTGTCGCCCAGGCCCACACCGAACACCTTCTCCGAGGTCGACCGGGGCGCGGCCAGCAGGGCGTCCCACACCTTGGCCCGGCCGGTGAGGCTGGAGAAGTTCTCCTGGCTCTGTCCGCGCAGGAACCACGACTGGAGCGCGGAGGCGAACCCCACCGCGGCCACCGCGGCGCACACCACCGTCCAGGTGAAGAACCGCCGGGCGGCTTTGCTGGTCAAGAGGAGCGAGCCGATCGCCAACGCCAGCCCGATGAACAGGCCGAGCGTGGCCGTCCGGGTATGGGTCAGCGCGAGCAGGACGAGGGACGCCACGATGATGACCGCCGCGCTCTTCTTGTCGGTCCGGCGGCCCAGCAGGAACAGCACGGTAAGCCCGATGATCACCGCTGCGTACTGCCCGATCTGCGGCGGGGTGAGCGGCCACAGCGCGCCGACAAGGCGTCCGCCGTAGAGGTCGGGCAGGGCCGCGCCCGG
Source organism: Streptomyces sp. CoH27 (assembly GCF_020181035.1). Classification (GTDB taxonomy): domain Bacteria; phylum Actinomycetota; class Actinomycetes; order Streptomycetales; family Streptomycetaceae; genus Streptomyces; species Streptomyces camelliae. The sequence continues at coordinate 24,068 of NZ_JAIQYY010000022.1, read as the reverse complement.
CGAGATGAGCAGGCCGGCGGCCACCGATCCGAGCACCGCGAAGTACATCCGGATGTGGTGCCGTACGAACGTCAGGCTGCCGTCCCACCAGCGGGTGAGCAGCCACAGTGTGCCCACGAAGAGAGCCAGCCGGAAGCAGCGGAACAGCGCGCCGAAACCGGACTCCAGGTGCGCACTGGAGATCACGCTCGACACCAGCAGCAGGGTGAGCAGGAGCACGTAGGCACTGGCTCGGATGCGCAGCCGGAGATTGACCGCGAGCGCCAGGGCGAACGCGGAGACCAGGGCACCCATGGTGACCATCTGGATGAGGGAGCGGGGCAGCGGAATGATGGTCTTCGCCCCGGCGGAGCCGAGCGTGTTGAGGACCAGCAGTCCCCAGACTGTCCCGGCGATCTTCGGCGTGTGGTCCCCGCCCATGTCAACCACCGGCCCGTGGGTCGAGGGTGCTGCCCGCGTCCTGCCGGTAATCCGTGCCCTGCCACTGCTCGAAGTCGAGCACCCGGCTCGGGTCGTAGGCGACGAACTTCCACGGTCCGAGGTAGACGTTGTCGTGCCAGCGGTTGTCCTGCTTGTGGGTGATCGCCTCAGCCACCTTCTCGCCCTGGTACGGCGACCAGTCCGGATACGTGCCGTAGTTGGCCAGCACCGCCATGCGGTCGCACTTCTCCGTGCACTTGACGACGGACGTGTCGAGCACGAAGCGGTTGCCGTGGATGTCCACCCGCTGGGTCTTCCATCGGCAGTCGGCGTAGAGCGGCGCCCTGGCGATCGCCGGCTCCGCGCAGCGGCCGGTGTTCTTCACCAGCAACGTGCAGTCACCGGACGAGGTGTTGGCCGGGCTGTTGCAGAACCGGTCGGCGTTCTCCCACAGGGTGATCCCGGACCAGTTGTTCTCCAGCACGTTCCCGTAGATCTCGATCTTGTCCGTGCGGGCTCGGATCCGTGGCTCGCCGCCGGACTCGGAAAGGTAGACGGTCGCGTACGGGAAGTTGTCGCCGCTGTCGGCGTACCTGCGGCCCTCGACCCAGTTGTTCCGCCGGATCGTGTTGTTCCGGATGACCGCGTTGTAGCTGGTCTCGTAGATCAGCGCGGCACCGTCGTTGGCCTCCAGCACGTTGTCCTCGATGCGGAAGTCGTTGTTGTTGGTGTCCGCCCACAACCCTGGTCCGCGGTTGTCGTGCACCCAGTTGCCGCGTACGTCGGCGCCGTCGACGGCCCAGAACTTGATGCCTCCGGTGCAGCCGCAGCCCTGCTGGCGCCGCTCCCAGTCGCCGGTGTTGTTGCCGACGATCTCGTTGCCCTCGACGACCAGGCCGCTGATACGGCCGCTGCCCTTGTAGGCGTTCATGCCGTACTGGCCGTTGGCACGCAGGCAGTTGCCGCGGACCTGCTGGCGGGCTCCGGCCATCAGCCCGGCACCCAGGCTGTTCTGGATCGTCGAGTGCTCGATCACCCATCCGTCGGCCGAGTCGTGGTTGACCACGCCCTCGTTCTGCGGCGGGACGAAACCCTGCACGGTCAGATAGCCGATGGTGACGCCCTCGGCAGTGCCGGCGAACGCGTACTGGTTGGTCTTCCGCCCGTCGAGCACCGCGCCGGGCGCGCCGAGGTAGCGGTCCCCCTTCTTGGGGATCACCTGCGCGTAGCGGTCGGGGTCGAGCCGGTGCTTGCCCGGTCGCAGCCAGAACGTGGTGTTCGGCGGGTTGTTCTTGGTCTTCGCCGCCAGGTCACCGACCTTGGCGGGGTCGACCGTCACCGCGCCCGCCGGCGCCTTCGCCGGTCCGGCCGCGGGCTTGGCGCACACCCGGGCCACGGATCGGGCCGCGGCCGTGGACGTGGACGGTGCAGCGGTCGGCCCCGCTGCCGGGGCGTCCGACGTGCCGTCACAGCCGGTCGCCGCCAGCAGGGCCAGCGATGCCGCCGCCAACGCCCAGTGCCGCCTCTTGATCCCCACGCGCCCCCCCTAGCCGCGGAACCCGAGCACGGTGGTGAAGCTCTCCGTGCCGTCGGCGAAGCCGGTGCCGACCAGCGTTGTGGTGGGTTCCTTGCGCCCGAATCCCGCGGAGTACCAGCCCAGCGGCGGTTCGGTCTCGCCGCGATGCGCCCGCCAGGACAGCTCCCCGGGCAGGTCGAGCACCGCGGAACGCCCCTCGCCGTCCCGGATCCAGGTGAGCACGGCCCGGTTCCCCACCAGGTCTGCGGCGATCGCCGGGCCGAGGTGGAACGCCAGGTGCACGGCCCGGCGCGGACCGCTCACCTCGTCAACCACCCTCAGCTCCCGGCTCGCGGCGGTCAGCTCCACCCGGCGGCGGTGCACGGAGCGCTGGTAACCGTCGTGCTCGGCGCACCAGCGGGCCACCCCCTCGTCGGATGTGTCCGCGGCCAGGACGCGGCTGTGGGCATGCCGGGTCCACAGGAACGGGCCGCCGGAGACGGACTGGTCGCTGCCGTCCAGCTGCAGGGTGTTGTGGCCGAGGGTCGACCGGAAGTACTGCCGCCACTGGGGCTGCCCGTGATAGCAGAACGTCCCCGGGTCGGCGAGCACGTCGACCCCGTCGTGCCGGACCTCCACGGACAGCGCGTCCGCGTGGGCGTGCGCGGCGATGGACAGGAAGCCGTGCGGGCCGCCGTCGCAGCGGCACCAGATCTCCCCGGGACCGCGCAGGATGGTGAGGCCCGCGTCGGCGAAATGAGGCGGCCGGCTTGCCGGGCGGGTCACGGCCGGTGCGGTGCCCTCTTTCGCGTACGGCCAGATGAGCGCGGCAAGCAGCGGGGTGCGCACATCGGTGCCGGTCACCTCCGGCCACCAGGCGAGTCGGCCGAACACGGCGTCCCCGGTGGCCAGCAGTGAGGCCCAGCGGTTGGTGCCCGCGCCGTCCACGACCAGACCGTGCCCGTCGTCCGCGTCCCCCTGGCGCGGCGGCCGCAGCCGGCTGTCCACGATGGCCGCGAGCGCGTCGGTCATCCGCAGCAGCACCAGCCGGATCGACGCGGGGACCGGCACGCCGGCGGCATCCGCCTCGGCCACCGCGGCCAGGCCGAGCTCCAGCACCAGTCCGTGGTACTCGGTGGCCAGCTCACGGTTGAGGCCGGAGGCGAAGGTGTTGCTTCGCAGATGCCGCTCCAGGGACCGCAGCGCGTCGCCTCGCCAACGCGCCGAGGCGGGGAACCAGCCGAACGCGCAGGCCGCGGCGAACTGCCCGGCGGCCTCGGCGACGGCGTGGTTGTTCGCCGAAGACCCCCGGCTGGGGAAGGCGGCCAGCCAGCGCTGATGGTGCCAGATCTGGTTCAGCGCCATCGGGTTGTCCTCGAACAGGCCGGCCGCGCCGGGCCAGCCGTCGAGCAGCCGGCGGATCCACACCCAGGACAGCAGCCGGATGCCCAGTTCGATGCCGCTGATCCAGTGCACGCCGCGCAGCGGTGGGTTGGCCGCCCACCACGACCGCAGGTGCTCGGCGACTCGCTCGGCGTACCGCTCGTTCCCGGTGATCGCGTAGGCGGCGGCGAGCTGGGTGAGGTACTGATGCCGGGACAGCTCCCAGATCTGCTTGATGTCCCCGACCGCGTCCTCGTTCCGATACGGCACGTCGAAGGCGTAGCCCCACGGAGCCCGGCGCCCGGTCTTCGGGTCGCACCACCAGTCCGGGTCGGCCAGGTCGTCGCGGACCACCCCGAAGTACTCGGTGTGTCCGTGCATCAGCCGGTCCGCCTCGGCGATGAGGCGTTTCGTGGCGTCCGGTGACACTGCGGTGATCGTCCCGGCGGGCAGCACCGCGGTGAACCTGGCGCCGGTCACGCTCGGACCGTCCGGCCGCGCGGACCGCCACCGGCGCCTGCGCACCGCGTCGCCCATCCGGCCCGCGACCTCCTGCGGTCCCATCCGGGACAGTCGCCGCAGGTACCAGCCCGCGCTCATGGTCATCGCGCCCGCTCCAGCGTCACCGGTGCGCCGCCGGCCAGACCGGCCTGCACGGCGAGGGTGGCCGCCGTGGTGGCGACCAGCGACTGAAGCGGCACCGGCATCGGCCCGCCGGTCCGCACGGCCTTGATGAACGCGGCCAGTTCGGCGTTCTGGCCCTTGTCCCGGGCCTTGGGCAGCCGCGAACTGACCCACCGCTTGCGGCCGTAGACCGTGGCGCGGACGAAGTCGTCGAGCCGCAGCACCTTGCCGTCCGCGACCAGGTCCAGCGTCTCCTTGGGGAAGCCGGGCGCGCCGGTGGTGACGTAGCTGATGGTGGCGGTGGACCCGTCCGGGTAGCGCAGCACGACCTGCAGGTCCTCGTTGCCGGACGGGGCGACCGCGTACACCGAGACCGGGTCGGCCTCCAGCAGCCAGCTCGCCGTGTCGATGAAGTGGCCGCCCTCGCCGGCGAACCGCGAGCCCTCGGTGCCCTGTTGGAGGTACCAGCTGCCGTGCTGCAGCCGGCCCGCGTTGACCAGGTAGCGCAGGCTCGCCGGACCGCTCCGGGCGCCGAAGCGCCGACGGGCCTCCTGCAGGAGCGGTGCGAAGCGGCGGTTGAAGCCCACCTGCAGCCGGTCGTTGCCGGACTTCTCCACCGCCGCGAGCACGCCGGCCAGCTCGTCCTCGGTGAGGGCCAGGGGCTTCTCCACGAACACGGTCTTGCCGGCGAGCAGTGCTCTTCGGGTCAGTTCGGCGTGCGAGCTGTGCCGGGTGACCACGAACACCGCGTCGATGGACTTGTCGCCGAGCACGGCGTCGAGGTCGGTGGTCGCCTCAGCGAAGCCGAACTTCCGCTGCGCGTTGGCCGCGGACAGCGCCGTCGTGGTGACGACCGTCGACAACTCGACGCCGTCGCGCTGTGCCAGGTGCGGCAGCAGCATCGACGTCGCGTAGGTTCCCGCGCCGACGAACGCAAGCCGCACCGGCGTCCTGGTGGCGCGGGCCGGACTCGGCTTCACGTTCACCGTGGGCACGGCCACCGCCGGGGCCGCCGCCTCCCCCGTGTCCTCCGCCTGTCCCGGGTACCGGAACAGCACGGCCACGGCCTTCAACTCGCCGTCCTTCAGGCGCTGGTACGTCTCGACCGCGTCATCGAAGTCGCTGACGTGGGAGACCAAGGGCTCCACGTCGACGCTGCCGCGGGCGAGGAGATCGAGGAAACACGCCAGGTTGCGGCGCTCGGTCCAGCGCACGTAGCCGATCGGGTAATCACGTCCCTCCAGCTCGTACTCCGGGTCGTAGCGCCCGGGGCCGTAACTGCGGGAGAACCGGACGTCGAGCTCTTTCTCGTAGTACGCGTTCCACGGCAGGTCCAGGCGGCACTTGCCGATGTCGACGACCCGGCCGCGGTCGCGGCAGAGGCGGGCGGCCAGCTCGACCGGCTGGTTGCTGCCGCCGCCGGCGGCCAGGTACACCTGGTCCACGCCGTGTCCGCCGGTGAGTTCGGCGACGGCGGTTTCCACGGCGGCGGAGGCGGGATCGCCACAGGCCGCGGCGCCCAGGCGCTCGGCGAGCTCACAGCGCGCCGGGTCGGGGTCGGCCCCGACGACGCGGACTCCTGAGGCGGTGAGGAGCTGCACCACCAGCTGCCCGATCAGCCCGAGGCCGATGACCAGGGCCACTTCGCCCAGCCGTGACTCGCCCTGGCGGACGCCCTGCAGCGCGATCGACCCGACGGTGCCGAAGGCCGCGTGCCGCGGCGCGAGGCCGTCGGGCACCGGTGTGTAGAGGTTCTTCGGCACCCAGTTCAGCTCGGCGTGCAGCGCGTGCTCGTTGCCGGCGCAGGCCACGAGGTCGCCGGCCTTCACGTCGTCGATCCCGGCGCCGACCTGCTCGACGACCCCGCACAGCGAGTAGCCCAGCGGCGTGTAGGAGTCCAGCTTGCCCATCACCTTGCGGTAGGTGGCGGGCACCCCGTTGGTGGCCACGCTCTGCATGACCTTGGCCACCTGGTCCGGCCGGGAGCGGGCCTTGCCCAGCATCGACATGCCGGCCTCGGACACCTTCATGAGCTCGGTCCCGGTGGAGATCAGCGAGTAGGCGCTGCGGACCAGCACACCGCCCGGCTTGCACCCCGGCACCGGAACGTCGAGCACTGCCAGCTCGCCGGTCTTGTAGTTCTGTACAACCTGCTTCACCCGAACTCCTCTGGAATTCCTAAGCCGTCAACCGAGTGCTCTGGCCGGACCCGGAGGTCGCGTCGCGATACCAGTACTCGACGGTCAGCACGTGCCACAGATGCTTGGAGAAGTCCCGCTGCCCGGCGGCGTCCTCGGCGACCATCCGCGCCAGCGCGTCGCGGCGCAGGATCCCGGAACGGACCAGCTCGCCGTCGTTGACCACCTCGCGCACCAGCGGTGCCAGATCCCGGCTCATCCACGCCCGCAGCGGGGCGCTGAACAGGCCCTTGGGCCGGTACACGATCTCCCGGGGCAGGATCGAAGTGGCCGCCTCCTTGAGGACGGCCTTGCCCTGCCGTCCGACGATCTTGCGGTCGCCGGGCACGGCGAACGCCGCCTTGACCACCTCGACGTCCACGTACGGCACCCGCACCTCGGTCGACGCGGCCATGCTGGACCGGTCCGTGTACGTGAGGTTCAGGCCCGGCAGGAACATCCGGGCATCGGTCAGGCACATGCGGTTGACGAAGTCGTCGAGGTCGTTGTCGTGGTAGACGTCCGCATGTTCGGTCAGCACGTCCTCGACCGTCCCGGCCAGGTCCGGATCGACCAGGGCGAGCAGCTCGTCCTGGTCGTACATGGTGTAGCTGCGCCGGAAGGCGGTCTCCTCCGGCAGGTCGGCGAAGGAGAGGAACCGCTTCGCGAAGCGCACCGATCGGTACCCCCGGCGGGACGTGGCGACCGGCAGCCTGTCCACGGCCCCGGACAGGCCGCGCCGCAGGGGCCGCGGGAGGCGCTGGTAGCGCAGCGCGATCAGGTTGGCCAGATGCTTGCGGTATCCGGCGAACAGCTCGTCGGCGCCCATCCCCGAGAGCATCACCTTGACCCCGGCCTCTCGTGCGGCCGAGCAGATCAGGTACGTGTTGATCGCGGCGGGGTCGCCGATCGGCTCGTCCAGGTGGTACGTCATCTGCGGCAGCAGGTCGAGCACGTTCGGGGCGATCTCGATCTCGTGCAGATCGACGCCGAACCGCTCGGCCACCTGCCGGGCATGGCGCAGGTCGTCCGGCATCGCCTCGAACTTGGCGTCCTCGGCGCGGAACCCGATCGTGTAAGCGGAGATCCCTGGTTGCCGGCGGGCCGCCAGTGCGGTCAGGTAGCTGGAGTCGAGGCCGCCGGACAGGAAGGTCGCCACGGGTACGTCGGAGAGCAGGTGGCGCCGAGTCGACTCCTCGACGATGGCGGCCAGGTCCGGCTGCTCGCCGGCCCGGGCCCGCTCCCGGCCCTCGGCGGCGACGTCCTTCAGGTTCCAGAACCGGCCGCGCTCCACCCGGCCGTCGGGCCGGCACCGCAGCCAGGTCCCCGGCGGCAGCTTCTCCGCTTCGTGGAACACGCACCGTGAGTCCGGCACCCAGTAGTACAGCAGCGAGGCCACCAGCGCCGCAGGGTCCACCTGCAGCGACCGGCCGGTCGCGGCGGCAAGCGCCTTGAGCTCGGAGGCGAACACCAGGCCCTCGCCGCGCCGGAGCAGGAACAGCGGCTTGATGCCAAGCTGGTCGCGGGCGAGCACCAGGTCACCGGTTCGCTCGTCGAAGATGCCGAACGCGAACATTCCGCGCAGCCGGGGCAGGCAGTCCGTGCCCCAGCGCCGCCAGGCCTCAAGGAGTACCTCGGTGTCGGAGGTACCGCGGAAGCGCACCCCGGTGGCTGCCAGTTCGGCACGCAGCTCCGGCGCGTTGTACAGCTCGCCGTTGTACGTCAGGGCGAGGCCGTCCGAGACCATCGGCTGGGCGCCGGTCTCGGACAGGTCGATGATGGCCAGCCGGCGGTGCCCGAGGTGCACGTCGCCGTCACCGGCGGGGTGGCTGTATCGGCCCGCCCCGTCCGGACCGCGGTGGGCGAGGGTGTCGGTGAGCCGGTCGGTCACGGCCTTTCCGTCCGGCCACCGGTACGTGCCTGCGATGCCACACATGTCCTACCGCGCCTCCTGGTCGTTGCCCGGGACGCGTGCGGCCCACATCGGCTGCCGCTCCGTCCGCGGCTGGCTCGTCCCGTTCTGCCGGGCCGGCCGCTCGCCACGGCCGCGCAGCGCGGTGTGCAGCCCGTCCCACAATGTGCCGTCGGTCCGGTCGCGCGGATCGGGATCGATCAGCACCACACCGATCACCGGAATGCTCTGGTCCGCGAGCTGTCGCGCCACGGTGTGCAGCCAGGCGGCGCTGCCGTGTCCGGCACGCACGACGAGCACGGTCTGGGTGCCGAGGTAGTGGAGGTCGGTCCACGCCGTGCCGGGCGCCACCGAGCCGACGCCGATCCGGCGCTCCTCGGGCGAAGCGGTCGCGGCACGCTCGCCGCTGACCACGGTCGGGTCCCCCGGCTTCGGGCGGCGGCCTGCGAGCTGCGGGCCGGGCAAACCGTCGACGACGGTCACCGGCCCCTCCTCCGCCATAGCCCTGGCGAGGTCCAGGGCGATCAGGCTCGTGCTGCGCGCACAGCCCAGTTCCAGCAGCGACACCGGTTCCGCGGAGCCACGCGTGGTGCGGACCAGGGTCGCGGTGAGCCGTTCGCGTGTCACCCGGGTCCGTCGGCGCTGCCACAGCCTGCCCGACCGGCGGGGAAGCTCCGCGATGACCGAGGCGCCCAGGTTCGCCGCGATGTCCCGGCGCAGCACGGGGCGGTCCGCCACCACCGTGCCGACCGCGGCCAGCGCGAGCCCGAGGACGAGTCCGAGGACGACCCCGATCGCGGCGTCAGTGACAACGGCCTTGGGCAGGGAGTGGCGCACCGCGCGCGGGGCGTCCACGATCTGCGTGCCGGCGATGACCTGGGGCGTGCCGGTGCGCGCGTCCGCGGCGCGCTGGTCGAAATCGGAGATGCGCGAGTTGAGTTCGGCCCGGCGGGCGAAGAGCGACTCGATGCTCGCCGACGCTTTCGGGTCGCTGTCCGGCGATCGGTCTCCGATCTCCTTGTTGACCTGGGCGAGCTCGTCCCGCATGCGGTCACGCTGGTCGAGCAGGGCCTTGGCCTCGGCCTGCGCGGCTTCCTGCATCCGTTGGACATGATCCGCGACGAACGCGTCGGCCAGCGCCTTGGCGCGGGCCACCGCTTGCGTGTCGCTGTCGCCTTTCACGGTGATCTGCAGCAGGTTGTTGGTCAGGCCGGCGCCCTGGTAGTCCAGCATGAAGTCCTCAGGTTTCTCCGGGGACTTGAGGGACTGCAGGGCTTTGTCGGCGATCCGCGTGGTCTGCAGCAGCTGGACGTCGGTGCGGATCAGCGTTCCGGTGTCGTTCGGCTGGTCCTCCGCATGGGCGACCAGCACTTTGGTCACCGCGGTCGGCGGCTGCGGCATCAGGACCGCCACCGCGCCGCCGGCCAGCAGGCCGAGGAGCGCCATGGCGTACCAGCGGCGGCGGCGCCTGCGCACCGCCACCACCAGCGCCTGCAGGTCGATGAGCGGAGTGGCGGCCGACGGCTCAGAAGTCGTGCTCGTCGTCACGCTGAGCCTCCCCTCGCATGGCTGTGGACCGCGAGCGCGAGAGTGGCGTCATCCGGAAGCCGGTCGGCAGACCGCGTCTCACGGGCGCGGACCGTGCCGGCGACGACGATGCCGACGACCTCGTGCCTGCCGTCCGCACACGCCTCGGCGATGCCGGCGAGCTCCTCCGCGGTCCAGCTGCCCGCGCTGAGGACGACCAGGGCACCGGACTCGGTGGCACGGTCCGGCACGATCGGCCGGTCCACCGAAACCTCCACCACCCGCAGCTGCGGGTCGCTCTTGGCCTCGGCGGCGAGCTGTCCGGCGGCCCGGCGGGCGATCTCGTCGCCGTCCGGTACGACCACCAGCAGCCGCCGAGGGGACGGCAGTTGGTCCCGCAGGTGAGCGCACACCCGCCGGTAGCGGATCCGTCTGACGGCCTCGTCGTCGGATCTCTGCGGGGCCGGCAGGTCCCACCGGGTGTCGACGCCGAGGAGTCTGCGGATCCAGGCCCGTGGGCCACCGTTTTCCGACTGGTGCCCGCCGCGCCGTTCATCGGGCACGTCGACGGTGCCCAGCAGCGCCGAACCCAGCGCCGCGGCGATCTCCGGTTCGGTACGCAGTCGGCGATCCATCCGTGCGGCGGCGAGATGGCCGATGACCGCGAGCAGGAAGAACAGCAGCGCCCCGCCGACGACCAGCTGCATCCTCGTCGGCGGCGCCTCGCCGGTCGGCCGTGCGGCCGGCCCCATGACGACCATGCCTGCCTTGTTGGTCGCCGGGTTGGCCTCCTCCAGCTTCTTCATGGCCTCCTCCAGCGAGGTGCGCAGGTTTTCGAGCGCGGTGCGGGCCTGCACGCTCTCCACGGTCCGCCCCGGATCGGCCGCCTTGGCCAGGTCGGTGATGCGGCGGTCGGTCTCCTCGACCTTCTTCCGCAGCGCATCGGACTCCGTGGCTGCTGCGGAGTCGGTGCCGCCGCCTGCGATCCGCGCGGCGAACCCGACGAATTGCCGCGCCACTTGGTCGGAGAGCTGCTGTGCGCGCTCCGGGGTGTCGGCCGTACCGGAGATCTTGATGATGTTCCCGTCGGCGGCCTTGGCGGTCACTCGATCCCGCAGGTCGGCGCCGCTGACACCCTTCCAGCCGAGCGCGGCGGCCGCGCTGTCGACCACCGTCGAACTGGTCGCTATGTCCACCTGGGTCAGCAGCTCGCGTTCTTCCCACTGCCCGGGCAGCAGGACCGATGCCGACGTCGTGTACCGCGGCGGAAAGACCACCGAGACGCCGTAGCCGACGAGCGCGCCCACGACGGCGAGGACGGCGAGAAGCCGCCAGCGCCGGCGGAATATCCGCCCGATGGTGACCAGGCGTATCGTGTCCTCGCTCAACTGCGCTGCCTCTTCCCTGTCCGGACCGGGTCGCCCGCCGGCACCGGAGTGCGGTCACGGCAGGCGGCGGCGTAGGCGGCGAGCAGCGACGCTTGCGAGTTCTGCCAGGAGAGCGGCCCGCTGATCCGCTCCTGGCCGATCTTGCCCATCCGGGCCCGTTTCTCCGGATCGTCCAGGAGCAGCGCGATGAGCTCGGCGAATCGGGCCTCGTCGTTGGCGGGCGCATAGACGGCGGCATCACCGGCGGAGACGCGCGCCTCCTTCAGGTCGAACGAGACGATCGGCCGGCCCATCGCCATGTACTCAAGGACCTTGTTCATGGTCGACACATCGTTGAGCGGATTGCGCGGGTCGGGGGAAAGACACACGTCCGCGGTGGACAGATAGCGCACCAGGTCGGCATCCGGAATGCGCCCGGTGAACTGCACCTGCTCACCGAGCCTGAGCCGCCGGGACATCTCCACCATCGCGTCGAAGGCGTCGCCGGAGCCGACGAACACCGCATGCCAGTCGGTCCGCCCGTGCTCGTCGCGCAGCTTCGCGAGGGCCCTCAAGGCGTAGTCGACGCCGTCCTGAGGGCCCATGACGCCGAGGTAGCACAGCAGATGAGGCTTTCCGCGCTTCAACTCCGGCTCGGGCGGCACCGGTTGGAACCGGTCGGTCTGGGGTGCGCTGCGCACCACGAAGACGTCCTCCGGCCGCCGACCGCCACGGCGCAGCGCGACGTCCCGGTAGCTCTCGTTCGTGGCGAGGACGACGTCCGCGGCTCGGTAGGTCCGCTTTTCCATCGCGCACACGGCGCGGTAGAGCAGATCCTCGCCGCGGTCGAAGCGGGAAAGGTACAGCTCGGGTACCAGGTCGTGCTGGTCGAAGACGAACCGCGCGCCGCGCCGCTTCAGCCACAGTGCCGGCAGGAACAGCAGGTCGGGCGGGTTGCAGGCGTGGACCACGTCGACCGGGCCGACCTTGCGGGCCAGCCGGGCCGTGTGCCACAACGCCGATCCGTACTCCCTCACGTAGCCGGCCGGCCCTCCGGTGGCCGCGCGCAACGGGTAGCGGTGGATCCGCACCCCGTTGATCTCCGCCTCCGGCTCCGTGTCGCGCTTGGTCCCCTGCGGACAGATGACGTGTACCGTCCAGCCCGCGTCGCGCAGCGTCGTGCACTCCTGCCACACCCGCCGGTCGAACGGCACCGACAGGTTCTCCACCAGGATCAGCGCGCGCCGGTTCGCCCCGTCGCCGCTGGTTGCGTTACCAAGCAAGGCCCATGTACCCCGGTTCAGCTCGGCGCGCCTCGGCGTCGGGAAGGCGGACAAGGTCGACGATCACCGGTTCTTCGCCATGGGGCAGCGCCGACAGCACGGCCGGGTCCCTGGTCCCGACCAGGCACACCTCGGCGTGCTGGAGCACCTCGCCGACGGAGTCCGCGAGCAGCTGCGCGAGGTGCGGCAGCCGGTTCTCGATGTACTCGCGGTTCGCACCGAGCAGCCGGGAGAGGCTCACGTTGGCGTCGTAGATCTTGAGGTCGTACCCCTTGCCGAAGAGCCTCTCCGCCAGCTCGACGAGCGGGCTCTCGCGAAGGTCGTCGGTGCCGGGTTTGAAGGACAGCCCGAACAGGCCCACCTGGCGCTTGCCGGCGCGCTCGACCAGGTCCACCGCGCGCTGCAGATGGTCGGAGTTGGAGGACAGCACGTGGGAGAGGATGGGTATGGAGACGTCGGCCCGCTGTGCCGCGTGGACCAGGCTGCGCAGGTCCTTGGGCAGGCAGGAGCCACCGAAGGCGAAGCCGGGCCGCAGGTAGGCGGGGCTGATGTTCAGCTTGCGGTCGGCCAGGAACACGTCCATCACCTGGTGCGAGTCTACCCCGAGCGCCTGGTACACCGCGCCCAGCTCGTTCGCGAAGCCGATCTTGAGGCCGTGGAACGCGTTGTCCGCGTACTTGATCGCCTCGGCCGTCGGGACGGGCACCCGGAACACCTCGCCGGGCAAGCCGTCGTACAGCGCCGTCACCGCGTCGCCGCTTGCCGGGTCGAGCTCGCCGATGACGGTCTTGGGCGGGTCGAAGAAGTCCCGCACGCTCGTGCCCTCGCGCAGGAACTCCGGGTTGACCGCGACCCCGATGTCCACCCCGGCCGTGCCGCCGACGTTCTTCTCCAGGATCGGCACCAGCAGGTTCAGGCAGGTGCCCGGGAGCATGGTGCTGCGGAACACGACCGTGTGCCGGCCCCCTTGCTTGGCCCCCTCGGCCAGCACGGTGCCGATCTGCTCGGTGACCCGCTCCAAGTACGTGGTGCACAGGCTGCCGTTGGGCTCCGACGGCGTGCCCACGCAGACCAGCGACACCTCGCTGTCCATGATCGCCTCGCGGACGTCGCCGGTGGCGCGTAGCGCTCCGGTCCGCACGACCTCGGCGATGAGCTCGCCGATCCGCTCCTCGACCACCGGGGCCTTGCCGTCGTTGACCAGGTCGACCTTCACCTGGTTCACGTCCACCCCGATGACCTCGTGTCCCATGCTGGCCAGGCACGCGGCCGATACGCAGCCCACGTAACCGAGCCCGAAAACGCTGACTCTCATGTGTCTCTCCCCCCAGGCAGGCCCTTGTGGCCTGCGCTCCCCCTGTGCAGGCCCTTGTGGCCTGCGCTCCGCGCGTCGGCCGGACGACGCCCCCCGCCCATCAGTAGGCCCCCTGCCCATGGAGCACGGCACGCATCGTCTTCCACAAGATCACTGTGTCGAGGGCGAGCGACCAGTCCTCCACGTACCGCAGGTCGAGGCGGACCGCTTCCTCCCACGGCAGGTCGCTGCGTCCGCTGATCTGCCACAGGCCGGTGAGCCCGGGCTTGACCAGCAGCCGCCGCCGGATGTCCGGGTCGTACGCGGCGCACTCTTCCGGTAGCGGAGGCCGCGGACCGACGAGCGACATCGATCCGGTAAGTACGTTGAAAAGCTGCGGGAGTTCGTCGATCGAGTACCGGCGCAGCACTGCTCCCACCCGGGTCACCCGCGGATCCCGGCGGACCTTGAACAGCAGCCCTGCGCCCTCGTTGCGCTCGGCGAGCTCGGCACGTGCCCCGTGCGCCCCTGCGATCATGGTGCGGAATTTGAGAATGGTGAACTCGCGGCCGTCCTTGCCGACTCTGCGCTGGCGGTAGAAGGCCCCGCCCCGGCTGTCCACCAGCACGAGCAGCGCGACAAACACCATCAGCGGCGCGAACAGCATCAGCAGGACCGCGGCGCCCACCCGGTCGACGACCCCCTTGATCGCCCGGCGGCCCCCGGTGAAGGCCGGCATGCTGACCCGCAGCAGCGGTATCCCGAGCACCGCGTCGACGTGCAGCCGCGGGCCGGCCACCTCCATCAGCACCGGGGCCACGACCATCTCGGCATCGCTGCCTTCGAGGTTCCAGGCCAGCCGCTGCAGCCGGTCCGGCGTCCAGTGCGGGTCCGGTGTGACCGCGACGACGCGGTAACCGTCGTGGCGGACGTGCTTGGCGACGTCCGCCAGTTGACCGACGACCGGCACTCCGTCCAGTTGGTCACCGTCGAGCCCGCGACCGTCCGTCGTGCACACCGCCTCCACCCGCCAGCCGATGTGCGGGAACTTGCGGGTTCGGGTGATCAGATCGCGCACGGTGGCCGGGCTCCCGGCAGCGAGCACCGGTCTCAGGCACCGGCCTTCCTTGCGCTGTTTGTGCAGCCATAGGCGGAGCAGATACCGCGCGGTCATGGTCACGAACGCGATCGCGGGGATCGCGACGAAGATCCAGAGCTTGATGTTGCGCGAGGTGAGGGCGATCCCGCCGAGTGCCAGTACGACGGTCGCCGCGAACAGTGCGCGTCCGAGCCGACGGAATTCCTCGGCACCCTGGCCGAGCACGGCCGGAGCCCACGACCGGCCCACCGCAAGGGCCCCCAGCACCAGCAGCTCGGTGCCGAATGCGAGAATTCCCCACTTCTCGTGCCAGTTGGCCGCGTCCCGGGCCCCGAAGAAGTTGCCGATCGCCGCCACCACCAAGGCGGTGGCCACGGTATCGCTGGTGATCACGATACGGCGGTACAGCTGCTCCCAGTCGTTCGCGGGCCGGCTGATTGCCCCATTCGCCAGACGCCCGCGCGCCGACGAAAAAGGGCCGACTAGTCCCCCCTGTCGCACAGAACCCCCCGGTCCTCAGTGATTGGACGTGATTGCCTGACACCGTTCCTCCCGCAGGAGACCCCCCAGTCCCCCGGCGCATGACATCCCGGCTATTTCGGCGCTACTTGAACAACCCGCCCTGGCCGCAGCTGACTCGCATGGCCTGCCAGACTCTCGAAGTGCATGTGAACCCGTCGAAACCTCGGGTACTCCCCGCACCCAAAACCCCACTCGGGCTCCACGAATTGATCACCCCCACGTCCGGCGCCAGAGACGCGGCAGTTGGCCGTCTTCATCGCAGGACCCATAGATCATCATTTGTCGCCTCGTGTCCCAGCATGCGAAGCACGGTCAATCTAGACCATCAGGGCCCGCCTGAAGAGAGGGATGTGTGGAATTTGTGCTCTAGATTTGAAGCCGGGTTCATGGATGGGTGACCGCCTGCGGGTGCCTTGCGACGGAAATGGTGCCCTGTGACCTGTGATGACGGGAGTTCCTCAGGCTGCCGGCACCGGCAATCCCGAGGCTTCCCGGCACTGCCGACCGGGTCGTCGTCGACTCCACGATCGTGCGCGCTCACCAGCACGCCGCCGGAGCCCGCCCCGACGGGCCCCGGCCGTTTGGGGACGTCCCGACGGATCGGCGGCCACCGCCGCGACGCCAGATGCGGTCCTGGCCGACAAGACACGCCATGCTGCTACCCGGTCGAGCGGCTGCCGTGAGTGGGGAACTCGTCGGCTGGTGGAAGGCGATGGTTTCGTCGAACTTCTCGTGACGTGCCAGGCAGTGATGGAGTTGGCCGAGCATGCGGTTGAACAGGTTGCGCAGTGCGTGGTAGCGATCGCCGTTGCTGCGTCGGCGGTTGCAGTGTGCGTGGGCGCCGGGCGAGGCGGTCAACGCGGCGAACGCCCAGTGCCGACCGGTCGCGGCCGGACGGCTGTTCTTGATCCGGCGGTGAGTGACATGCCGGCTCCTGCCGGACTCCCGGGTCACCGGTGCGCTTCCGGCGTAGGCCTTCAGGTCGCTGGGGCGTGGGTCGGGGAGTTCATCCCGCCACTTCATGAAGCCGGTGCCGTGGTGCTGCGGGTGGCGGGGTCCAGGGCGTGCAGGGCCGCGCCGAAGGCCACGGCGCGTTGCTCAGGCACGGAACTGGCCCAGGAAGGCATCGAACATGGCGCGGGTGCGTCCGGCCCGTAGAGGGCCATCTGCTGCCGGGCGAAGGGCATCGATGCGTTCCTTGACTTCGTTGAGCTCCTCCGGCGTGTCCAGGTGCGTGGGATCGAACAGAAATGCGCGCCTTACGGGACCTGCGCCCCGTCCTCTGCAAGGCCGTTGCCCCCTTCCTCGAACACACTGACGCCGCAGTACGCGATGCCGCCCTCATCACCGCTCTCCCCCTGGCCGAACACCCCGACCTCACTCAGCGCCAGGACCACCTCGCGGACCAAGCCCACCGCCTCCTGAGCACCAGCATCAACCGCCACCACCGCAACCGCGCACTCGACGCCCTGACAACCCCGGGGCCACGACACCACCGCCCTGCAAACCCCAGAGGACACCACCAGCCCCAGCACCGACCCATGGGCCGGAGGCTTCACGGACGACCCGCCCTTCTGACCACCCCCACAACCAGGCCGACGCTTGAGCATCAACTCGTGTCTCACACCCCAGCCGACACACCAACTCCCCACCCCGGAACCACAGCGGTCAGAGGACGGTGCCGTGCAGGGCGCGGCGTTCGTCGGACGTCGCGTAGCGGCGGGCGGAGAGGCCATGATCGAGGGGCTCGCCGATCGCGTACGTGCTGGCGACGAGGTCGTCGACGACGCGGCGCAGCGCGGCGAGCGCGGGATCCGCCAGCCCGACGGCGGTTCGGCGGGCGGCGCGGGCCCCGCGGCGCAGGGCCGCCAGCCGCTCCTGCGCCGTCTCGGTGGCGGCGGCCTGCTCTGTGCCGAACAGCCTCGGAAGGTCGTGGAAGCCGTAGGAACCCTGCCGAGGGCAGGTCAGCAGATGCGCGTCGACCAGCTCTTCGAGGATCTGCTCAGCGCGACGCTGCGGCAGGTCGAGCATCGCGGAGGCGACGGACAGCGGCAGCGTCGCCGCGTTCGCGAGCGCCAGCAGTCGGAAGGCGCGGGCATGCGGCCCGGGCAGCGCCGCATAGCTGAGCATGAGGCTGGCCCGTACGTCCATGTCCTCGGCCCGCAGCTCGTCCATCCGATGGCGGCGGTCGGCGAGCCGTTCGGCGATCCCCTGCACACTCCAGGTCGGTCGGGCGGCCAGCCTGGCCCCGGCGATGCGCAGCGCCAGCGGCAGGTAGCCACACCGGGCCGTGATCGCGGCGACGGCGTCCGGCTCGTCGTACCCACGTCCGGCGACCTTCCTGAGCAGGTCGGCGGCCTCGGACTGCGAGAGGAGGCCCAGGTCGAACGGGCGGGCCCCAGCGAGGCCCGTGAGCCGGCGCCTGCTGGTGACCAGGACGGCGCTGCCGGGGCCGGGAAGCAGCGGGCGTACCTGCGAGCTGTCGGCGGCGTTGTCCAGTACCACCAGCAGCCGGCGCCCCGCAGCGAGGCTGTGATAGAGGGCCGCGCATGCCTCCCGTTCGGCTGGGATCGCGCTCCTCTCCGCGCCCAGGGCGCGGGCGAAGGCGGCCAGCACGTCGGCGAGGTCCGCTGATCGGCTCTGCTGACCTTGCAGGTCGGCGAAGAGTACGCCGTCGGTGAAGGTGTCGCGCAGTCGCCATGCTGCCTGCAGCGCAAGCTCGGTCTTGCCGCTGCCGGCCTGCCCTGACACCACAGCGATCCGGGGGCCGTGGCCGCCATCGGCGGTGAGTTCGGCGATCAGGGCCGCGGACTCTTCTTGGCGCCCGGTGAAGTCGGTGACACCAGGCGGAAGTTGGAAGGGCGCGCGCGGTGGCTCAGCGCGGGAGTGGGGCTGCGGGGGCCGGAGTCGGGCCGGCTGGTTCTGTGCCAGGCCGGGGTCCTGCCGCAGCAGGCTCTCGTGGAGCTGCTGGAGTGCGGGGCCCGGTTCAACACCCAGCTCGTCCAGCAACGCGGTGCGCGCCTCCCGGAACACGC
Organism: Streptomyces sp. CoH27; assembly: GCF_020181035.1. Taxonomy (GTDB): domain Bacteria; phylum Actinomycetota; class Actinomycetes; order Streptomycetales; family Streptomycetaceae; genus Streptomyces; species Streptomyces camelliae. Next base: position 5,909 of record NZ_JAIQYY010000022.1, on the reverse strand, counting down.
CCAAGGCCTCGGCCTGCCGCCCCGACCGGTAGAGCGCGCGCATGAGCTGGCCGTACAGGCTCTCCTGGAAGGGGCGTGCGGCCAGTAACTCCCGCAGCTCGGGGATCAGGGCTTCGCCGACCCCGCTCTCCAGGTCGTACTCGATGCGCTGCTGCCAGACGACAAGTCGCAGCTCGTCGAGCTGCACCCTCTCCTGGCTGTACGCCGCGGTGGCGGGCACGTCGCTCAGGGCGTTCCCGCGCCACAGTCCAAGGGCCTGGCGCAGCAGGGCGGCTGCCCTGTCGTAGTCGCCGTCCTGGGCCGTAGTCGCCGCGGCGGTGTGCAGTGCGCGGAAAGAAGCCAGGTCCAGTTCCTGGTCGTTCAGGACCTCCACGAGGTAACCCGGTGCCCGGGTCCGGACCCGGGCACCGGCCTCCTCGCCGAGCGAACGCCTCAGCCGGGCGATGTGATTGTGCAGCGTCGCTGTCGCGCTGGCCGGATGATGATCGCCCCATAGGCGGTCCAGAAGATCCGCAACAGGGACGGCCTGGTTCGGCCGTAGGAGTAGCGACGCGAGGAGGGTTCGCTGCTTGGGGGCGGCGAGTGTCCGTGGCCCTTGACTGTCCTCGACCAGCAGCGGTCCCAAGATGCCGAAGATCAACGACGGCCCCCCGTCAGTGTCATGGACACACCTTGGGTGAGCCTATCCGGTTCACGGCGGTGACGACAGGTCACGAACGATCCGACGCCATCACCGGACCGGCGGCGGCACACCGGGCCCACCCTCGGGCTGCGGTGGGCCGCAGGCCGCCGACAGAGGTCAGTTGGCGGGGCCCCAGCCGGTGAGGCCGTTGGCCTCGTCAAGTACCTCGACCTGGAGGTTCTGGCCGGGGCCGTCGTAGATGTCGCCCTGGTTGCCGGCGGGCGACATCGACGAGTAGGCCGCGCGGCCGGCGTTGTTGTCCCAGATCACATAGAGACACGAGCTCTGGTCGACCGTCGGGTCCACGTACATGTGGTCGTGACCCGATTCGATCCTGGTGAACTCCAAGGCCTGGCAAGCTGCATCAGCCCTCACCGTTACCGGGGCCACGCTTGCGTTGGCCAGGCCCGGTGCGGCGAGCACCATCGCGGAGGCGGCCACTGCCAGCGCGCCGACCCGGACGAAACCCTTGCGAGGCATTTCTGCTCCTTCCGGCCTGCGGCCCGAGTGGCCGCCGGACTCCCAAGATTCTTGGGGCTCGGCCTATCGCCTTCCGTGCCGACGCCTATCGTGCGACCAACGGCGCCCTGACGAGCTCGTGCAAAGCGGTCCACGTCGAACCAGCAGGCCGGCACGTCATGAGTGGACCCGTGGCGGAGATGCACAAGCGTGGCGAGCAGTTGCAGAGCGGGGATGCTCTGTCAGACCAGGTGTTCGTCTTCAGACTCCGGCCCGGGTCGTGGACCATCTCGGCACCACCGGGAAGACCGGCATCATCGACGGCACCGAGATCCGGGTCCGGCGGCCGGCCGCCGGGCACAAGGACCGGGACAAGTTCATCTCCGGCAAGAACAAGCAGAATGCCCAAGAGCATGGTGGTCACGGACCGGGAGGGCCACGTGCTGTTCTGCAGTCCGGCCAAGCCCGGCAGCTGCGCGGACATCACGCACGGCCGCCGGCCAGGGCTGGTCAGGCTCCTCTCTGTCGGGCCCACAGGGGAGATCCTCGCCGATGCCGGCTACCAGGGCCTGGGGGCACAGACCGGCGTGCCCGTGGTCACACCACCGCACCGCACGTTCAAGAAGAACGCCCCTGACTGGTACGAAGAGATGCACGAGCGACAGCGCAAAGCGCACTCCTCGCGACGCATCCGGGTCGAGCACGGCATCGCCCATCTCAAGAACTGGCGGGCTCTGGCCCGCCATCTCGGCCGCCGCGAGCACATGAGCAACATCGTCCAAGCAGTCACCGGCCTGCTCTCCCATCAGCGGACGGCAGACCTGATCCCGACACGGCAGACGTGAACACCGAGCCACGCCGAGGTCCTCGACGTCTCACGGCCTACCGTGCACGAGCTCGTCAGGCGGCGACTCAGTCATCGCTCCGCCAAATGGCACCGAGAAGCTATCTCACCGCCTCTTACGCCGTCCTCCTTCTGTTCCTGCTGTGGCGTGAGCATCGTATCGTCCCGCTCCCAAAAAGATTTCACCGTAACCGTCTTGAGTATTTCTCGGTCGACATTTTTAGGCCAACAAGTACGTCCATTAACTTGCACTCCCGCATAATTCTGCGGCGCGGTACCGTTGACCGCTGCATGAGTCAGATCCGCGCTCTGCAAGAGTGCGTTCTTCAAATGGGCATCCTTGAAGCTGGTCGACTCAAGATCTGCTCCTACGAAGTTGGCCCCATGCAGGTCGGCTCCGTCGAACACTGCACCCGTCAGGTCGGCATCCCGGAACTGCATACCATGCAGATCTTCATGAGTGAAGTCGGCATCATGCAGGCTCTTTCCGCTGAAGTTGATGCCTCGGATGCCACGATGCCCCGGCGAGAATCCCGGGATGCTGGCGGCGGCCTCGACGTCCGCCTTCCATGTCGCGTACTTCGTGGTCGCCTCGAAAGACATCTGCAGGTTCAGGGTCGCGAGTCCCACCGAGAGACCAGTGATGAGACCTCCGCCGAGAGCCGAGAGAACGCCGATTCTGGAACCCTTTTCGCTCTGATGGACGGCGAGCCTCCAGGCGTCGATTGCGAAAAGGCAACCGAGTACCAGAAGTGTGCAGATCAGAAGCCACTGCCATGGGCCGGTGGAAGCCACATCGATCCTCCACTTGCCTGCAAATGTCTGAAATTGCAGACCGTAATCACGCCCCTCTCTCTCCTCTGTACACCTGGCGGCACTTGATCACAACCCGACGTGGAAGTTGCCACGGCAACTACATAGTTGAATCAACTCAGCGCCCCAACGCTTGCAGAGATCCCTGCCCGGATCTCCAATACTCCGATTAATATGGCCAAATTATCAGTTCAGCCGACTCGACTCTGTCGGCGATCTTGATGGCTGAGGTCAACTGCCGAGGGTTCGCCAGGACTTTGACCGGTGGATCTCGTGCTGGTCCAGGAATCATGCTGTGTGCCGACGGATTCGGACGCATGTCTGCAGGTCCGGGTGTTCGTCGGCGGCGACACCGTGCCGATGAGGCAGCCGCCCGGGCCGCCGTGAGTGAAGTGATCGGCGACTGAAAACCTGCTGCTGAAGAGGCATGCCCGGCAGTCCCCCGCCGACGCTCTCCGCACCGTCCGTATTTCGCTCGCGATGTCCGCCCTGGCTCACATACGGTTCCAGCGTGTCCGCTACCACAGCGCTGCCGTCGGCGATGGCCGAGGAACTCCTGCACCCCATCCTTCCCACCGAGTCTGTCGCGGAGACCGTTCTGCGCACGGGCGGGGAGCTGAGCACGATCTTCGAGATCCGGTTCGTCGGGGCGGCCGAGCCGGTCGTCATCAAGATCTATGACGATCGATGGCGGTGGAAACAGGAGAAGGAGATCTACGTCTACCACCTGCTTCAGCAGCACCGTGTCGGGCCGGTGCCTGCCGTGTTGCACCATGGGGACGCCGACAACGCGCTCGGCCGCTGCTACACGGTGATGACGATGCTCAGGGGCCAGCCGTTGTCCGCCGTCAGCCACGCTCTCGACGGGGCATCGCTGCGGGAGATCTACCGCCAGATCGGAAGCTGCATGGCTGCAGTCCACCAGATCCCGCAGGGCGCCTACGGATACCTCACCACGCAGATTCTGGATCCCGAACCGACGAACACCGCCTACATGACACGGCAGTTCCACAAGAAACTCAGGGAGTACGCCGAACACGGGGGCGATGCGGCGCTCGCGACGGCCATCGAAGCGAAGGTCGCTGGGCAGGCCGAGCTGCTCGGCGGGTGTCGGCATGCCGTGCTGTGTCACAACGACTTCCACGAGGGCAACGTCCTGGTCGCTCGGGACGGCAGCGGATGGCGGGTCAGCGGCTTCATCGACGTGGAGAACGCGATCGCCGCGGATCCACTGATGGACCTGGCCAAGACCGACTACTACTCCGTCCACGACGACCAGGACAAGCGCGAAGCGCTCTTCGACGGCTACGGCACGCTGCCTGCCGACTGGAGCGAGCGGGTCGGCCTCTACCGCCTCTACCACGCTCTGGAGCTGTGGGACTGGTTCGCCTCCATCGGCAACAGGGCGCCGCTGGAGGGCATCGCCAACGACATCCGGCGGATGACGGCATGATCTTGGGTATTGGATACAGGTTCTGAACCACCGGCACCTCGCCGAGGAAGACGACACCTTGCCGACGACAGCCCCGCCGGAGCACCTCATGGTGGGGCGTCGCCGTCAGAGTTCATCGGCATCGTGAACGCTGCCTTTGCCGGCATGTTCAACGCCGGGCAACAGCCAGGGCCCGCTCCTCGCCGCCGCTCCAGCCGGCGTGTTCGGGATTGTGCCAGGGACGCTGCGGGTCGCAGACTTCTGCGCAGCTGACGACACTGAAGGAGCTCACGAGCGGGTGGGTGCGCGTCCACGGTGCGTGCGGGCGCGCCGGCCGGTACAGGCGTGCGGCAGGCACGTGATCGAGCCAGCGCGCGGCGCGGTGGGTGCACCGGACGACGCCGACGCCGTCTGCACCGTAACGGCGGGTGCGCGAGGGGAGTCGTCGACGGACGCGGAGGACAACTGGGCTTCCAAGGCCGTCAGCCGCCCGCCGGGAGTGGTGACAAGCACGTCGGCGCGCCAGCCCCCGCGGGCAACGGCCACTGCCAGCTCGGCCTGGTGGCCGACCTCGCGCGCGGCTGCGGCCCGGGCCCGTTTCAGGCTCCGGTGCTCCTCCGTCTCCCCGGCCGCCGCGCACGTCGCGGAGCGGCGGTCGTGTGCGAAGAAACGACCGCCGCGTGGGGAGACCTTGGCGTGCATGGGCAGGCCGCACTGGGCGCAGGTCAGAGCGGGGCGCGGCCGGACCCGGTAGACGGCTTCCCAGGGCAGGTCGCAGCCGAGGGGGTCGAGGGTCGCATCGAGCGTCCCGTGTCCTGGGCACGGCACCGGCCAGGGTCTGTGGAGTTTGTGAAGGCGGGTGCCACGGGCGTCAAGCCTTCATGGTGCTCGCGCTGGCACATCGTCGAGGCCCCGCCGCGGGAGCCAGCCGCAGCCACGCCATGGCGCCGGCGGCGATTGGTGGTGGTGAGCGCGTCTGCGGCCGCCGGTTGGGAGGCACGGTCAGTCGAGGCCGCCGGTCTCTTCGACGTGCTGCACGAGCGCTGCCACGATCCGGGGGCGAGTGGCCTCGGGGACGAGGACGGGTTCCAGACCTTCCTCGATTCCCCAGTCCGTGTTGAACATGACGGGGACGTCAGCCGGTGCCACGTCGTCCCGGAGCCACAAAGCGACCCGGGCCGCCATGTGGGCGTTGCACTCCCGGACGGACACGCCCTCGGGTTCCAGGCTGGCGACCAGGGGCCGGTCGACGAAGACCAGCCGGTGCTCCGCGCTGGCGCCCACGGCCCGCTTCCGTGCCCTGGATGCGAGCTTGGCCCGGTGCCGTTGATGCCACAACGGCCCTACCTCGGCGACGAGCTCAGCGACCACACTGGCCGACAGGTCCGTGATCCTCCGGTCGCTGACGATCGCTGCCCGAGACGCGTTCCCCACCACGCGACCATGATCGGCGATCGAGAGCCCGACGTCTCACCGCCTACCGTGCACAGGCTCGTTAGGACTCCTCACAAAAGTGGTGGGCTTGACCTGGCCAGAGGTCGGTGTCGTGCACGAGGCCGCCGGGCAGCGGGACGCGGTCAGCCGCGTCATCGCACGCGATAAGAGGTCCTAACAGAAGTGGGTGATCATGTGACTGTTGGGCTATCCGCTCGTTGGTCTGGCCGTGGGGAAACGTCAGT
>NZ_JAIQYY010000021.1:121848-204278 GCF_020181035.1 Streptomyces sp. CoH27 | reverse complement strand
GAGCACGTACGGGACCCGGAACCAGAATCCACCGGGCTGTGCAGGGAAGGGGGCCCGGCCCTCATAGAGTCAGGTCAGGGCCACACCAGGCAATACGGCTGATGCCCCACCTCATGCAACCGATGGCTGGAGTCCTGCCACTCGTGCAGCGAATGGGAGGGGTGGGGTGGTGACTTGGGGTTTCTCGGTGGAATGGGCGTTGACTTGGGGAAACTCGTCTCGGTAGTTCTCACGGGTCAACGCCGTTTCCCGGGCTCATGTGCCCTGGATGTGCCCTCCTCGGGACCCAGCGCCTATGCGCTCCTGTCAGTCTGGCACCGCGCAATCCGAACTCAGCCGACGTCCGGAAGACTGCCTGGGACGTGTTGCTCATCGGCCTGACGCTGCGCGCACCGCGCGTTCTCCTGACGCACTGCGTCCAGCCACCGCCACAGCCCGATCTCCTCCAGCGTCAGCCCCGGACACGCCAACCGGTGAGGCACCCGGCACTCTGCCCCCGGTGCGGGCTCCTCGTGGCCGCTGTTCCACGCCGTGCCGTTTGGGTCGACGTACCACCGGTGCCACGCCGGCACCATGTGCGCGGGCGCCGTCAGACCGGGCTGGAAGAGGACATACGCCCCGTAGTAGGTCGGGTGGCGCTCGCCGACCAGCCCACAGTGCGGGCATAGGGGCGGGGACGGCGGCTCGGGTGCGTCGGCGCCGTCCATGGCGGCTTGGGCGCGGTCGACGTTCATCCACGGCTGTGGGGTGCCAGGTGGCGGCTGCCACTGCTCGTCCGGGCTGGGTAACGGGATGACGCGCTGCATGGCATCGTCCGGGTCGGGTAATGCGCTGGTGCTCGTCTCGTCTGCTCCCCCCATGCTGTTGAGCGTCCGTGTACGGCTTATGTGTGGGTAGGGCGCAATCCGGGCGCATTGGTGGGGGAGTGCGGGGCAGGCAGGCGCGCCAAGTGACTCAGGGGGTACACGACGGCCCGACCGCCGCGCAGGACGTGGCCAGGTCGGTTCCTTGGCTCAGGATCGGGGTGGCGCGGTGCTGCCCCGGATGACGAGTTGGGTCGGTACGACGACATCGCGTTCGGTCTCCTCCCCGCGCAGGATGCTCAGCAGCATTCGCCCGGCCAGCTCTCCCTGCTCCCGTACCGGCTGCCGCACGGTCGTCAGGTCGGTCAGCTCGGCCACGGGATGGTCGTCGATGCCGATGACTGACATGTCGTCGGGGATGCGTAGACCCGCCCGGCGCAGGGTGCGGATGGCGCCGAGGGCGACCTCGTCGGAGTGGGCGTACACGGCGGTGGGCGGTTCGGGCTGGCTGAGGAGCTTGGCCATGGCGTCGGCGCCCTGGTCGCCGCCCCAGTCGACGGTGACGACGAGGCGTTCGTCGAGGGGGATGCCCGCGTCGCGCAGGGCGGCGTAGTAGGCGTGGGCGCGGGCGGAGGGTTGCAGTTCGCCGGGCTGGTCTGGGTCGACGGCGGCGATCATGGCGATGCGGCGGTGGCCCAGGAAGAGCAGGTGGTCCATGGCCTGGCGGCCAGCGGTCTCGTCGTCGATGGAGACGTTCGGGTACGGCGCGTGCTGGCCGCCCGCCGCGATGACCGTGACGCCCATCAGTTCCAGGCGCCGCTGTTCCTCCTCGCCGACCGGGAAGGCAAGGACGACCACTGCGTCGACCTTCCGTCGGGCTGGCAGGCGGTGGAAGAAGTCGTGGCGGTCTTCGATGCCGTCCACGTGGTACAGGAGTACGTCGAGGTCGGCGGCCCGCAGCACCGATTCCAGCCCTTCCAGCATCGCCGCGAAGAACCAGCGGGAGATGTGCGGTACGACGACCGCGACCCGCCCGGTGTCGCCGCCGGCCAGGCGGGATGCCTCGGGGGAGACGACGTAGGAGAGCTCCTCGGCGACCGCGAGGACGCGGCGCCGGGTGGCCTCGGCGACACCGCTCTCGTTGTTGAGCGCGCGTGAGGCGGTGGCCATTGAGACGCCGGCCGCGCGGGCCACGTCCGCCATGTTGATCTTCTGGGAGCTCTGCGCCATGCGGGAAGGCTAACTCACCTTCGGATGGTTTCGGAAACGCTTCCAAGATTTCTGGAAGAGTTTCCGAAGGGCTCGTCGGTATCGGTTACCGGGCTGTACGGCCATCTGATCGTTTCAGCATGTCACATGCGTGTTGCGCTTTCGTTACTTGACAGACGTGGTCGGCCACCTCAGTCTTTCGGCAACGGAAACGCTTCCGAAACCCGCTTCGCACTCCCCGCGGCCCGGTCCGAGAAGCACCCCGATCTCTGTCTGCCGACCCCAAGTGGCGCGGCAGCCGCATGGATGCGAGGAGGCATCATGCCTGAGCAGCACCCCACCTCCCCCGCCAGAATCGTCGGCCGCCGCCTGCGCGCCCCGCTGGCGGCCGTCGCCGCCGCGTCGGCACTGGCCACGCTCGCCGCGTGCAGCGGACCCGGCTCCAGCTCGGGCTCCTCCTCGGCCGGCGCGACCCCGACCGCCGTGAACACCGACGTCGCCGGCACCCCGGCGACCCTGAACCTGTTCTCCGCGGCCGGTCTGGAGACGTACGAGCAGGGACTGGCCGACGCCTTCACGGCCAAGTACCCGAAGATCAAGGTCAAGCTGCGGGTCGAGGCGGACAACAACTACAACACCGTGCTGCCGAGGCTGCTCGCCTCCGACTCCGCGCCCGACATCGCCGCGCCCAACGACCTCCTCGGCGGGGTGAAGGACAACCTGCTCACCAACCTCGACGCCTACGACAAGGCGTACGGCTGGAGCTCGAAGGTCCCCGCCTCCGCGCTCGCCCCCGGCCGGGTGTCCAACGGCGTGATCGGCTCCGGCTCGCTCTACGAGGCGGGCGGCTCGGCCGGTCCGCTGGTCGGCGTCTTCTACAACAAGGAGCTGGCCGCGAAGGTCGGCATGACGGCGGTGCCCTCCTCGATCGCCGAGCTTGAAGCGGTGATGGCGAAGGCGAAGGCGTCCGGGATCACCCCGATCGTCGCCTCCAACCAGGACGGTCTGATCGGCCACCTCTACAACCTGCTCCTCGGCGACTACATGGGCGCCCAGAAGCTGAGTGACTTCGTGAACCACAAGCCGGGCGCCACGCTGGACACCCCGGCGGCGGTCGAGGCCACGAAGACCCTGCAGAAGTGGATCAAGGCGGGCTACTTCGCCTCCGACGTCAACGCCGTCAACCAGGAGGCGTCGTACGGCCAGTTCACCGGCGGCAAGGGCCTGCTCTTCTTCCAGGGCAGCTGGATCACGCAGACCATCGACAAGACCTTCAAGGGCAAGTACGGCGTGTTCCCGATGCCGCCGGCGGAGAAGGGCGGCAAGTACGCGGGCATGACCAGCAACACGCTCGCCTACTCGATCGCGGCGCACTCCAAGAACAAGGATGCCGCCGCCCTGTTCCTCGACTTCCTCACCACGCCCGAGGCCGCGAAGGTCGCCGTCGCCAACGGATACGCCGCGGTGACGTCCGGCAGCCAGAAGGTGGCCGCGCCGTCCCTGTCCGGCACCGCGACCGACCAGATCCAGGCCGGTTACGCCGCCATCGCCGCCGACAACGGCTTCGACAGCTGGATCCAGAACGCGGCCCCCGCGGTCAACACCAAGCTGATCCAGCAGCTCCAGCTCCTGGTCTCCGGCAAGGTCGAGCCCGCCGCGATGGTCAAGACCCTCCAGACCACCTACGCCGACGCGATCAAGAGCAGCTGAGCCCCATGCCCTCCACCCGCCGACCGATCAGGAAGGGCGCCGTCGCTGCCCGGGGCCGCAACAGGCTCCGGGCCCGGCGGTGGGCCGGCTGGCTCTTCGCCCTGCCCGCCCTCGCCTTCTACGGCATCTTCAACTTCTACCCGGTGCTGCTGTCGATCCAGTACTCCTTCTACGACTGGGACGGCATCGGCGCCTCCACCTGGGTGGGCCTGAAGAACTACACGGCCGTCTTCACCGACTCCGAGCAGTTCTCCGCCCTGCTGCACGCCTTCTACCTGATCCTCTTCTTCACCGTCCTGCCGGTGACCCTCGCCCTGATCACCGCGTCCGTACTGCGCCGGATCGAGGGCCGCTTCACCGGGACCGTGGCCCGCACCTTCCTCTTCCTGCCGCAGATCATCCCGGGCGCCGCCGCGGGTGTGGCCTGGACGTGGATGTACTCCGACAACGGCGTGGTCAACCAGTTCCTGCGCGCCGTCGGCCTGGGCTCTCTCGCCCGCGCCTGGCTCGCCGACTTCCACTGGGCTCTGACGGCCGTGGGCTTCATCGGCACCTGGCTGTCCACCGGCCTGTGCACGATGCTGCTGCTGGCCGGCATCGGAAAGATCGACAACAGCCTGTACGAGGCAGCCCGCATCGACGGCGCGGGGCCCATCCGCCAGTTCTGGGCCGTCACCCTGCCCGGCCTGCGCAACGAGATCGGCGTCTGCGTCACCATCACGATCATCGCCGCCCTCGCCAGCTTCGACGTCGTCTACCTCGCCACCCAGGGCGGCCCCGGCACCCAGACCATGGTCCCCGGCGTCGCCGTCTACAACCTGGCCTTCAACGACAGCCGCCTCGGCGCCGCCTCCGCGCTCGCCGTCGTCCTCGCCCTGATCGTCATCGCGGTCGTGGCCCCGCTCCAGCGCCTGTTCCGGGAGAAGTGACCATGCCCGAACGCACGCAGACCGTGCGGGCCCTGCGCCGCCGCGCCCCCGGACTCGTCCTCATCACGGCCGCCGCGCTCTACTCGGTCGTACCCCTGCTGAGCATGGTCACCGCGGCCCTCGCCCCGCAGGGCTCCTTCCCCTCCGGCCTGAGCTGGCCCACGCACCCCCACTGGCACAACTTCGTCGACGCCTGGAACGTCGCCAACATCACGACCCTGCTGAAGTCCAGCACGCTCATCGTGCTCGGCGTCGTCCCGGTGGCGGTCCTGATCTCGACGATGGCCGCGTACGCGATCACCGTCCTGGAGATCCCGCTCGGCAAGATCTTCTACACGGTCCTCGTCCTCACCCTGACCCTGCCGTACGAGATCGTGATCGTCCCGCTCTACGAACAGACCAAGGCCATGGGCCTGCTGGGCAGCCAGTGGGCGCTGATCCTCCCGCTGATCGGGATGAACATGCCGTTCGCGGTGTTCTGGATGCGGGCGCACTTCGTGGGCGTACCGAAGGACCTGTCCGAGGCGGCGAGCATGGACGGCGCGGGCCCCTGGCGCGCCCTGTTCCACATCCACCTGCCGCTCGCCCGCCCCGCCATCGCCTCCCTGGCGCTGCTGATGTTCCTGTCCACCTGGAACCAGTTCCTGCTGGCCCTGGTGCTGATCGACGACCCCAACAAGCGCACCATGGCGGGCGCGTTGCAGGCGTTCACCACCAAATACAGCACCGATCAGGTCCTGTTGAACGCCGGAGCCCTGCTCATCATGGCCCCCACGATCCTCGTGTTCCTGTTCCTGCAACGCCACTTCGTCAAGGCGCTGCTCCAGGGCTCGGTCAAGGGCTGACCACCACCCCCCACCCTTTACTTTCAGACAGTAAGGACCGAGCACCATGAGCAACCCGACCCCCACCTCGCCGTCCGCCGACGCCGACTGGTGGCGCTCCGCCGTCATCTACCAGGTCTACATACGCAGCTTCGCCGACGGCGACGGCGACGGTACCGGCGATATCGCCGGCCTCCGCTCCCGCCTGCGGTACCTGGCCTACCTCGGCGTCGACGCGATCTGGATCAACCCCTGGTACCCGTCCCCGCTGGCCGACGGCGGCTACGACGTCTCCGACTACCGCGACATCCACCCCGCGTACGGCACCCTCGACCAGGCGAAGCAGCTGATCACCGAGGCCCACGAGGTCGGCCTGCGGGTGATCCTGGACATCGTCCCCAACCACACCTCCGACCAACACGCCTGGTTCCAGCAGGCGTTGGCGGCCGGGCGCGGCTCCTCGGAACGAGACCGCTTCATCTTCCGCGATGGCAAGGGCGAGGACGGCTCCCTGCCCCCCAACGACTGGTACGCGGCCTTCGGCGGCCCCACCTGGACCCGCACCCACGACGGCCAGTGGTACCTCCACCTCTTCGCGCCCGAACAGCCCGACCTCAACTGGGACAACCCCGAGGTGCGGGCCGAGTTCGAGTCGATCCTTCGCTTCTGGTTCGACCTCGGCGTCGACGGCTTCCGCATCGACGTCGCCCATGGCATGGTCAAGGACCCCGCCCTGCCCGACCTCGGCCTGACCGAGTTCTCGGTCCTCACGGGCGAGGGCCAGCAGAACCACCCGCACTGGGACCGCGACGGCCTGCACGACATCTTCCGCAGCTGGCGGGCCCTCGCCGACAGCTACCCCGACCCCCGCGTCTTCGTCGCCGAGGCCCACGTCCGCCCCAACCGCATGCCCGAATACCTCCGCCCGGACCAGCTCCACACCGCGTTCAACTTCGACTTCCTCAAGTGCCCCTTGGACGCCGACAAGTTGCGCGAGGTCATCGACCGCAGCATCACCAGCCTCGGCACCGTCGGCGCGCCCGCCACCTGGGTCCTGTCCAACCACGACGAGACCCGCCACGTCACCCGCTACGGCCGCGCCGACACCGGCGTCCAGGCCCTGTTCCGGGACCGGTCGATCCCCACCGACCTCGCCCTCGGCACCCGCCGCGCCCGCGCGGCGGCCCTGCTGATGCTGGCTCTGCCCGGCGGCGCGTACATCTACCAGGGCGAGGAACTCGGCCTCTACGAGGTCGAGGACATCCCCGAAAACCTCCTCCAGGACCCCATCTGGGAACGCTCCGGCCACACCCTCCGAGGCCGCGACGGCTGCCGCGTCCCCCTCCCGTGGACCGGCGACACCCCGCCCTTCGGCTTCAGCGAGAACGGGGCTGCCCCCTGGCTGCCCCAGCCGGGGGACTGGAAGTCGTACACCGCGGAAGCCAACCAGGTCGACCCCAACTCCATGCTCCGGCTGTACCGCTCAGCCCTGCGCCTGCGCCGCGACCACCCGGGACTGCGGGGCGAGGAGTTCCGCTGGTTGGAGAGCCCGGAGGGCACGCTGTTCTTCGAACGGGGCGACGGTTTGCTCTGCGCGGTCAACCTCTCCGACCAGTCGGTCCCGCTCCCCGACGCTTCCAGCCCCCTCCTCGCCTCAGGGCCGCTGGGCGAGGACGGGTTCCTGCCCCCGGACACCACGGTCCTGCTGCAGCGGGACTGAGGGACTGCGACGGGACTCTCCGCAGACGTCCGATCCAGCGCGCCTCTGCGCACCCCATTCCGCCAGGGCCTGTCCGGTGTTCCTCCCCGCCGACCGGACAGGCCCTGGTCCAATCGTGGGAGACCGAACCCGCCCTCCGGCGCCCCCGTGCAGAGGCCGCCCAGCACCATGGGCAGGATCGAGAGCGAAGGGGCAGCAGGATGAGGCAGAGCCAGGGAGGACCAGTGCAGGAGCACTATCAGCGCCGGACCACCAACGAGCAGTTCCGTGACGTGACGCTGATCTGGAACTACCACCAGATGGGGCACGAGCTGCGACCTTGCTCGGCGGCGATCGGTTTGGGAAGCCACGATCTGGGCGTGGCCACCACAGCCGCCGACCTCTACCAGGCCGGCCTCTTCCCCGTCCTGGTGTTCAGCGGCGGCAACAGCCCCACCACCCGCGCCCGCTTTCCGCGCGGCGAGGCCGTCCACTAAGGAGGCCCCCGCCGTCTGTGGGACGTGGTCGAGTCGGCAGTGAGCACCTGGGAGGAGTACGGCTCACCGAACACCGCCACGTTCGGTGTGACCGCCACTCGCGACGAGCAGGTCGTCTGGCTCGGGAACCCGAACGGCCCGCAGTGGCCGCTACCCTGCTGAGACAGCCGCCACCGATGCGAGGAACGCCAGGATGGACGACGAGCCGCTGAAGAACTGGGCGGAACGCCGTGACGCGAAGATCGGCCGACTTCGCGCCGTACCTGTCGTATCCGGCGACGGCCCCAGGGCAGCGCATCTGAATCCGGATGCGCCCCGCGCTATCGAGCGCTGGAACGGGCACATGTGGGAGCCGTACGGATTCGCCGCCAACCTGGCCGAGGCCAAAGCCATCCTGTACCCGGAGTCCAACGAGCCGCCGCCACCCAGGCCCGTGCCGAAGCCGCTCGGCTCCGGCACCGGCAAGCACCGCAAACCCCAGCTACCCAGGTCGGACGGCGGGGGCTGGGCGCAGAGGTGACCAGCCCCTCCGCGCTTGCAGCTGCCGCACGGGTGGAGTGGATGGGGGGACGGGGGGAGCACGGTGCGCGTCCCCTCAGCGACGCGAGCATCCCACAGACTCACTCTGCCCCCCAGAGGCAGCCCGAATGCCGGAATGGTAGTTGCTTGTGAGGCGTACGGCAGCGGCTATGACCAGGCTGGCGGTTCCCGCAGATGGAAGGGCTTCGCAGGTGGGTGTTGGGGGGCGAACCCGGTCCACCGTGCAGTGTTCCCTACCTGAAAGCGAGTGTGCGGAACTCGTTGCGGATATCGGTCAGAGGGCTTCGGTCGCGGGTGTAGTAAAGCTTGTTGGTCAGGAGCACCGCCCACCGGCCGTCGGTGGGGGAGATCCACATGCCTGTTCCGGTGAATCCGTAGTGGACCCAGACGTCCTCCTCGGCGGTGGTGCCGGGAGCGGGGTGCCAGAACAGGCCACGAGCTGGCTGGAGCTCACCCGTCTGGATGGTCAGGGACCGGGTGATCCACCTGCTGCCGAAACCAGCCCGCAAATGGGACGTGTCAGGGGCGAGCATGAACCGGAGGAAGGCGGCGAGATCGTCGAGGACAGTGAAGGCGCCGGCGATGCCGCAGACGCCGCCGAGAAGGCGGGCCGAGAAGTCGTGGGCGACTCCCTTGAGGTGGGTGTCGGTGTCCTGGTCCAGTTCGGTGGGCGCGCAGCGGGCGGCGATGTCGGTCGGCAGGGGGCCGAAGCGGGTGGAGTTCATGCCCAGTGGGTGCCAGGTGCGGGCAGCGGCCAGTTGGTCCAAAGGCTGGCCGGAGAGGTGTTCGGCGAGGTAGCCCAGGATGAGGGCAGCCCGGTCGGTGTACTCGACGGCTTCTCCGGGTGTTCGATGGAGTCGTTCACGGAGGACGCCTCGGCGGATCTCCTCGGGGTTGGTGCCGTAGAGGTTCTTCAGTTGGGCTCGTAGCGGGACACCGGCGGTGTGGGTCAGCAATTGTTGGGTGGTGACGGTGCCGAGTGGGTGGCCGACGACCTCGGGCCAGAAGGTGCCGAGCGGCTGGTCGAGGTCGAGGGTTCCGTCCTCCCACAGGGCGCCGATGGAGGACCAGACGGCCAGGATTTTGGTGAGGCTGGCGGCGTCGAAGACGGTGTCGGCGCGCATCGGCACGTCCGGCTCGTCGGGGTCGAGGACGCCGGTGGCGCCCTGGGCGAGGATGCCGGTGGCGTCGCCGACGGCCCACACGGCGCCCGGGTACACCTTGTCGCGGACTCCCTCGTCGAGCAGGGCGTCGATGCGGTCGCGGTCGTACGTCATGGTCTCCCTCTTCGCCGGGGGTATCCCGTCGGTCAGCGTAGTGACGTTCGCGGAGCGGTTCGGGTAGTGACGTGTCGGGCCGTCTGGCGGTCGGTTCATGTGAGCTGTCGGCCGAGGTCGGTCAGGGATCGTGCGGTCGCCGAGAGGGGATAGCGTGCCGCGTTGGCATAGCTCGCCTGTCGGAGCGCGGTCAGCAGCCCGGGTGTCTTTCTCAGCCGGTCGAGGTCGCGCGCGAGTGCGGCGGAGTGGGTGAAGTCGGTGGCCATGCCGGAAGCGGCGAGGACTTCGTTGAGGCCGGGTACGGGCTGGTAGAGGACGGGGAGCCCGCACGCTTGGGCTTCCAGTGCGACCAGTCCCATGGCCTCCAGGGTGGTGGACGGCATGACCAGTACGTCGTGTTCGGTGAAGGCTTTCCACAGCTGTGGGCGACGGAGCCAGCCGAGGTAGCGGACTCGTACGCCGGCTCGTTGCAGCAGTGGGGCCAGTGCGTGGAACTGGGCTCTGGGCGCTGCGACGCTCAGCTCGACACCGGGCACGGGAGCCAGGCTTTTGATCAGGGCCGCGACACCCTTTTCTGCGGTCAGGCGTCCTGCGTACAGGAGCCGCAGGTGGCTGGTGGAGGTGCGTGCCGGCCGGGCGGGCGGGGCGGTGAGCAGGTGGTCGGGGATGCCCCAGGGGATATGGGTGATCTTGCGGCGTTCGATCTGCGGGGCGAGCTTGAGGAGGCGGTCGGCCATTGCGGTGGTCGGGACCACGATGGCGTCGGCGGCCCTGGCTGTTTCGCGTAGCACCTGGAGCTGGTCTCGGCGGGTCTCGGCGAAGAGCAGGTCCGTGCCGTGGACGAGGGCGATCCGGGGATGCGCGGGCATCGCCCGGATGAGGGCTGGGGTGGCGCCGAATGCGAGGTGCTGCAAGTGGATGACGTCGATCTGTGTGGGATCGAGCGTGGCTGTAAGCGCTCTGCGCAGGGTGGCGACGTAGCGGCTGAAGGCCGTTCCTTCCAGGCATTTGCCCGCTACGGGGAGCACGTTGAGTCCGGTGGGTGGACGGGGAGCGTGACCAGGTGGTGCGAGCATGAAGGCGCGGGCCGCGATGAGGGGTTGTTGGCCGGTGTAGAGGTCGAGGAAGAGCTCGACGCTGCCGCCGGGGCTTCCGACGGGGAGATCCAGGAAGGTGGCGGCCATCGGGCCGGTGGCCGAGCGAGCGTTCACCGCGCTCCTCCGTCGATCTCCTCGTAGAGGCGCGAGATGTCGATGCCTTCCGTGGACGCGTACTTGGAAGGCTGCTGCTGGTAGCTGGCCGGGGCGCCGAAGGTGGTGAGGAAGACGAGCTTGCCGAAGGTCATGCCCGGATACACGCGCACCGGTCGGGCGGCGCGGATCTCCAGCGTCCAGCGGATCGCATGGCCCTGGTGTCCGAGCGGAGCCGACACGTGAACCCAGACGCCCAGGGAGCCGGTGGTGCGGTCGCCGTTCAGCAACTGCGCGTAAGGTGAGCATCAGCGTCCACTGGCCGTGGAACCCGATGTCGCCGATGGGGGCGGTGATCTCGACGAACAGGCCGAGGCGGCCGACGGAGGAGCGGCCGAACAGCAGCGGCACGAAGGTGTCGGAGCCGACCTCTTCGAGGGTGTGGCCGAGGTAGAGCTCGCCTGGCTGGAGGACGTGCCCGTCCGGGCCGATGGTGGCTGCGCGGGTGGGGTTGGGCCGGTGGGCGTCCAGGACGGTGCTCGTGTACGTGATCAGGGTGGGGCCCAGACGCACGTTGTAGCTGTTGGGGTTGACCTGGCCGGCGGCGAACGGGGTGATGCGGAGGCGGCCGTCGTGAGCGGCAGCGCTGATTTCCGGGCCGGTGAGGATCATTGCCTGCCTCCTTCCGCGGTGTCGGGAGCGGTGAGGACGTGCTGGACGGCCTGGTCCAGGCGCAGGCCGGCCTCGTGCGTGCGCTCGCCGAGGTAGGTGTCGGCGAGGTAGTCGGTGGTCAGTACGGTGGTGATGGCGTCCGGCAAGGGATCGGGGGCGATGACGAGCGGGCCGGTCTGGGCGGTCAGATGTGACAGCCAGCCAGTGAAGTCCCTGCGTGCCGGCTCAGGTACGTGGGCGTTCACCAGCTGGTTGGCGAACGGCTCGATGGAGAGCAGGTCGCCCTGGGTGAGGGTGTTGCCGAGTGGTACGGCGCGTAGTGCCGTCTCGTTGAGGATGACCGCGTCTGATCCGAGTGCCGTACGCAGGCGGGCGGCGAGGTCCATGAGCAGGCTGCGCCGGTCAAGGGACTGGTGGCGGTAGGCCGGTCTGATCGGGCCGAGGACGCCGGCCAGCTGCTGCTTGACGTCCTCGATGCGTGAGCGCAGGCCCGCAAGTTCCGTGGGAACGACGCTCGGGGCCCGATCCGGGAAGGACGTGGTGCCCGCACCCCATCCCGTGCCCACGGGCGTGGCGATCGCATAGCCGTCGGCGAGTTCCCTGCCCTTGACGACCAGTGTGTCGCCGACTCGGACCGGCCTGTACTGATCGCTGTGGCAGTGCCCCGCGAAGACCACGTCGAGAAAGGGACAGGCCGCAGCGAGTTTCCGGTCGTCGTCGAAGCCGGAGTGGCTGAGCAGGACCCAGCTGTCCACCTCGTGGTGGTGAGCGAGCATCAGCTCGCGTAGGGCCTGGAGGGGATCGATGACACAGTGGCCGGTTCGCTGGGCGGCTGGGATCGAGTGGAAGGCTTGCCGACCGATCACAGCGGTTACGCCGACGCGACGTCCAGCGATGTCCGCGATGTGCAAGCGGCGGAAGAGTGCGTCGCCGGTGTTGGCGTCGACGGCGTTGGCACAGACAGTGCGCCGGTGAAGGTCCGGCTCGAAGTGGTGACCCCAGCCGTGGTTGCCGGGGGCCAGCACGTCGTACAGCCTGAGCAGGATCTCCCGCTCGATGGTTCCGCGGGCGAGGCGGTAGTAGCCGCTGCCTTCGAAGAAGTCGCCGCAGTCCACGATGAGCGAGGTCGGGCGCAGCGCGTGGAGGTGGGTCAGGAACGGCGTGGCGTTGTGGAAGGAGGAGTGGACGTCGGTCGTGGCAACGATCTGGCGTAGGTTCCGGCCGTCGGTGGTCATGGGGTGACCTCGCAGATGTCGGCGCCCAGGGCGCGCAGCTTGCCGGACAGGTCGGCGTGGCCGCGGCGCAGCTGGTCGAGGCCGCCGATGGTGGTGACGCCTCGGGCGGTGAGGCCGGCGACCATGAGGGCGGACCCGGTGCGGATGTCAGTGGCTTCGACGCCCGCGCCCGTCAGCTGCTGGGGCCCGGTCAGGCGGCATTCGGTGGGGGAGATCTCCTCGATCTCGGCGCCCAGGCGGGACAGCTGCGGCAGCAGGTTGCCGTGGCGGCCGGGATTGATGGCGTCGGCGAACAGGTGCGTGCCGGGCAGTCCGAGGGCGAGTGCCATGAGCGGTGGTTCGAAGTCGGCGTCCAGGCCGGCCGGGCTCAGGGAGGCGATGGCCCGCAGGGGACGGCCAGTGGGGGCTGTCTCTTGGGCGCGGACGGTAAGGCCATTCGGCTCCGCGTCTGCGGGGATGCCGAGCTGATGAAGGGCAGCCACGAACGGGCCTACGTCCTTGCCCTGCACGCCGTCGATACGGGCAGTACCGCGCGTCGCGGCGATCGCGCAGGCCAGCGTGGCTGCCTCGATCTTGTCTCCGGGCACTGTCCAGGCAGCGGGGGCAGTCGGCGGCCAGGAGGGCGGTGCGAGAGTGAGTACATGCTCGCCGGCGTGCGTCTCCCAGCCCACCGAACTCAGGGCGTCGAGCACGCTCAGGACTTCGGGTGAGAGGTTTGGCTGACCCAGCCGTAAAGGTCGGCCGGTTGTGAAGGCGCGCAGTGTCGCGGCCACGGTCGCACCGCGGGAGCGGAAGGGCAGTGCGATGGAGACGGTGCCGGTCTGTGAGGTGTGGGCCTCGATGCCGTATCCGGAACTGTCCTGCCGGCTCCGGTCGCCGAACGCCTCGTACACCTTGAAGTGCAGATCCATCCCGCGCGCACCGATCCGGCAGCCGCCTGGCCAGGGCAGCCGCGCCTGGCCGTAACGCGCGAGCAAGGCGGGGACGAGGTAGTACGAGGCTCGGATGTGGGCTGCCTGCGCCAGATCGGGCAGTCCCCGAGATGACTCCGTCGGCAGGATCACATAGGTGGTCGGTTCGCCGACGGGCTGCGTGACATGCCAGCCCGCTTGTTGCAGCAGAACGAGCATGATCTGGACGTCCGTGCTGTCCGGGACGTTGCTCAGCCGAACCGGGCGGCCGAGGGCAGCCGTGGCGGCCAGGAGCGGCAGAGCGGCGTTCTTGGACCCGTCGACGCTCACGGTGCCGGCGAGTGGTGGCCCAGGGCGTACGGCGATCACCTCGGCGGCCACGCCGGGGGCGTGGGTGGTCGTCATCATCAACTCCTCTGCAGAGGAAGGAAACAGGCCATGTCCTGGCTGGGTTTGGTGATCAGATCGATCTCGGCCCAGCAGCGCTTGCCGTTCTCCGTCGGCTCGGCGCGGTACCGGTCAGCGAGAGCGGCGACGAGGTCAGGCCCCGGCCGCCCTCGCTGTCCACATCGGGCAGAGCCGGCTGGGGCAGCACCGGGCTCGCGTCGCAGACCTCGACTCGCAGGACGGCCTCGTCGAGACAGACTGTGAGCGAGGCCGATCCGGTGCCGGCGTACTGCACCGCGTTGGTGACGAGCTCGCTGACCAGTAGTGCAGCCGTGTGCACCACCTCGGCGTCCAGCTCCGTGTCCCAGCCCGCTATCGCGACCACGGCCTGGTGCCGGGCCTCGCTCGCTGCGGCGGGCGTCGAGGGCAGGGAAAGAGCGAGCTGGTGCGCTTCCATGAGCGGCCTCCCGGTGTAGGTGGGGGCCACACCAAGCAACCAGCCCGTCGCCATGAGTGGTTAGCTCGTGCGCGGGCGCTGCATGAGTTATGCAGGAGCTGCATCACCGCCAACTACGACTGATCTATGCTCGATTGAGCAGGCAGGATCAGCGACGGCGGAGGGAGCCGTGGCAGATGGCCGATGCATATGGGGAAGCGAGACGGATCGGAGAACGGATCCGTCGGGCACGGGTGTTACAGCGGCGTTCACAGCACGACGTGGCCGCAGCGCTCGGGTATCACCAGTCCAAGGTGAGCCGTCTGGAGAGCGGTCGCGGCACGGAGGACATCCGCGTATTACGCGCCGTCGCGCAGGAACTGGACATCTCACCCCACGAGTTGGGCCTCGCCCCCGCTCAGGGCGCCTCTGTCGCCGACCCAGAAGCTGATGACATGCACCGCCGCACCTTCCTCGCCGCGAGCATTGCAGCGCTCGCGGCCCCGGCTGGCTTTTCGACCCCGCACACCGCCCTCGTTCAGGCACTCCTGCCCGGCCCCGGCCACGCGGGCACCGGTGGCCCGCAGGACACGGCCGTCCTGTACGAACGAGTCGGATCGGCGCTCAGGCTCTTCCACACCTGCCACTACACAGAGCTGGAGCGCACCCTCCCGGATCTGATCGGTGACCTGCGACTGGCCGCCAGCGAGGCGACGGACAGGGATACGGTGTCCGGGCTCCTGGCCACGGCTTACCAGACCGCGACCAGCCTGCTGCTCAAACAGCACGACCAGGGCAACGCATGGCTCGCCGTCGGCCGGGCGATGGCTGAAGCAGAACGTTCGGGCGACCCGGTGGTCCTCGCCTCCAGCGTCCGTGTCCAGGCCCACGTCCTGGTGCGCGAGAAGCACGCCACCGAAGCCGTCACTCTGGTCCGGCACACCGCCGACCAGCTCACCGGTTCCTACGACCGGCGCTCTCCGAAGTACCTCGTTGCCGTAGGACTGCTACTCCTGCGCGGCGTGACCGCGGCCAGCAGTCGCGGTGATCGCGCGGCCACAAAGGAATTCCTCACCGAGGCCAAGGAAGTCTCCCGGTACGTCACCCTGGACCGGCCCGACGCCTGGGCCACCTTCAGCCCGACCAATGTCGCCCTGCACGAGCTGAGTGCCCTGGTGGCCTTCGGTGACGCCGGCCTTGCCCTCCAGGCGGCCCGCCCCCTCATGCGCCGGCACATCCCGGTCCCCGAGCGACGCGCCGCCCTGTGGGTGGAGGCGGCCCGCGCCTACAGCCAGCAGGGCCGTCTCGCCGACGGCTACCAGGCCCTGCGCATCGCCGAGACCTGCGCCGCACAGGACATCCGCCGCCCCGACGTCCGCAACCTGGTCGCCGACATGGCTGCTCGGGACCGTCGTCGTACGCTGCCGGAGCTGCACCACTTCAGCCGCCAACTGGGAGTCCCCGCGTGACCGAACCGACCGCCCTGGACAAGAAGCCCTTCCTGTACGTCGTCGTGTGCGCGGCCGGTGTCGCCCGTGACGTCGGCAAGCTGATCACCGCTGCCCAGGAGGCGAACTGGGACGTCGGTGTCGTCGCCACACCGCAGGGCCTCGGCTTCATCGACGCGACGGCGGTCGAGGCACAGACCGGCTACCCGATCCGCTCCGCCTGGCGCTCGCCGGGCGACCCTCGCCCGCTGCCGCCGGCGGACGCCATCGCGGTCGCCCCGGCTACCTTCAACACGATCAACAAGTGGGCAGCCGGGATATCCGACACCCTCGCGCTGGGCATCCTGTGCGAGGCGTATGGCATGGGCACCCCGACTGTGGCTCTGCCCTACCTGAACTCCGCCCAGGCCGCCCACCCGGCCTACGAGCAGAGCCTGGAGCGGTTGCGGGGGATGGGCGTCATGATCGGCTCGTGCGAACCGCACAAGCCGAGGGTCGGCGGCGGGGCGGACCGGTTCCGCTGGGAGGAAGCTCTGGACCTGCTGGAGCCCAGGCTCGCCGGCTGATTCCGGGGTGTCAGGAGCCAGGCAGTAGCGCCAGGGCCGTGGACTGGACGAGCTGGGCGGCGACGAGGCTGGGGAACTTCACCCTGCCGTGGGGCAAGCCGGACGGTGATCCGAAGACCTTGCCGCAGCGAAACCAATGCGCCCTGGCCGCCTGACAGCCCCTCTCCGGCACTGAAAAAGGCGAGGCCCGAAGACCCCGCCCAAACCTCACGAAACCCCAGCTCAGGGCCACACAAGGCAATAAGGCTGATGCCCCGCCTCATGCAACCGATGCGAGAAGTCCTGCCACTCGTGCAGCAACTGGTACACATTGAACGCGTCCCGTGGACCGCCCCGGTCCGGGACCGTCGACCAGATGAAAGCCGCCGCGCCGACCGCTTCCTCGCCGATGCCGCGCAGGGGGTCGACGACGGTCATGGGGAGTTTGACGACCGCGTAGTCGGGGTGCAGGACGACCAGTTCGAGGGGTGGCACCTTGTGCAGGGGGACGCCCTCGATGCCGGTCAGGACCATCGCGGCCATCGTCTCCGGCTTGATCTTGGTGAACATGCCGTTCATGCCCAGCTCGTCGCCGCCGAGTTCCTCGGGACGCATCGAGATGGGGACGCGGGCCGCGGTCGCGCCGTCCGGCGCGCCGAAGTATTTGTACGTCACCCCCACCCGACCACCATTCCTGCTCCCCGCCCTGAGGCGGTCGGCCCGCCGGTCGTGCCGCTCGGGCTCGCCCGGTCCACCCTGTGTCCGATGTGCTTCGGTCGCTTCCTCCGCCTCGCGCCGGTGCCTTCCCCGCCGGGCACGTCGAGGACCCAGGTCATCAGTCCCCTCGCCCAGTCCGCCACCGCGATGCATATCTCCACCCGACTGCTTTTCTAGGACGCGTGGCCCCCGCCGCGCAACCCGATCATCGTGTCAGTGACCTCCCCCACGGCCGCCCGCCGAAACGTGCGGTGAAACACCAGTCCGCAGGATCTTCAACAGCTCATGACCACTACCAGTACTACGTGCTCATGAGCTGTGTGTATCAGGTCTCAGTCTCGCAGATGCCCAGGGTCCGATCACGGTTCCGATCCGAGGCGGGCCACTCGCGGGGCGAGCCGCGGCCTACCCTGAGGAGGTCACCACGCAACCGGAGTCAGAGAAGCCGGAGAAGCCGCACGTCATGAGTGCCCTGAGCGAAACGCCCTATCCCTACGACGCGCCCGTCTCCCAGGCGCTCTTCGACCGCGCCTGCGCCGTCACGCCCGGCGGTGTGAACTCCCCGGTGCGCGCCTTCCGTGCCGTCGGCGGCACGCCCCGCTTCATGGCGTCGGGCAAGGGGGCCTACCTCACCGACGCCGACGGGCGTGAGTACGTCGACCTCGTGTGCTCCTGGGGGCCGATGATCCTCGGGCACTCGCACCCCGAGGTCCTCGCCGCCGTTCAGGAGGCCGTCGCGCGCGGTACGTCCTTCGGTACACCCGGTGAGGGCGAGGTCGCGCTCGCCGAGGAGATCGTCGCCCGGGTCGAGCCCGTGGAGCAGGTCCGGCTGGTGAGCAGCGGGACCGAGGCGACCATGAGCGCCATCCGGCTCGCCCGCGGGTTCACCCGGCGGTCCAAGGTGATCAAGTTCGCCGGCTGCTATCACGGGCACGTGGACAGCCTTCTCGCTGCCGCCGGGTCCGGGGTCGCCACGTTCGCACTGCCCGACACGCCGGGTGTCACCGGCGCCCAGGCCGGCGACACGATCGTGCTGCCGTACAACGATCTCGAAGCCGTGCAGGAGGCCTTCCACCGGCACCCCGGGGAGATCGCCTGCGTCATCACCGAGGCCTCGCCGGGAAACATGGGCGTCGTGCCGCCGGACCCCGGGTTCAACCAGGGGCTCCGGGACGCCTGCCACAAGAACGGCGCCCTCTACATCTCCGACGAGGTCATGACCGGCTTCCGGACCAGCCGGGCCGGGTGGTACGGGATCGACGGGGTCAAGCCCGACCTGATGACCTTCGGGAAGGTAATGGGGGGTGGGTTCCCGGCCGCCGCCTTCGGGGGGCGCGCCGATGTGATGGCCCACCTCGCGCCTGCCGGGCCCGTGTACCAGGCGGGCACGCTGTCCGGTAACCCCGTCGCCACCGCCGCCGGTCTCGCCCAGCTGCGGCTGCTCGACGACGCGGCGTACGACAAGGTCAACGCCGTGTCCGCGCAGATCCAGGGCCTGGTCAGCGAGGCGCTGAGCAAGGAGGGCGTCGCGCACCGGGTGCAGAACGCCTCCAACATGTTCACCGTCTTCTTCACCGACCGTCAGGTGCGGACGTACGAGGACGCCAAGCGGCAGGAGGCCTTCCGCTTCACCGCGTTCTTCCACTCCCTCCTCGCGAACGGCGTCTACCTGCCGCCGTCCTGCTTCGAGTCCTGGTTCGTGTCCACGGCCCACGACGAACGGGCCGTCCAGATCATCGCCGACGCCCTCCCGGCGGCGGCCCGAGCCGCTGCGGAGGCCACCGCGTGAGCACCCCCATCGACGGCAGCAAGGACGTCACCGTCGTCCACCTCATGCGGCACGGTGAGGTCGAGAACCCGACCGGGATCCTGTACGGGCGGCTGGCCGGGTACCACCTGTCCGAGCTGGGGCGGCAGATGGCCGACCGGGTCGCCGAGCATCTCGCGCCCCGCGACGTCACCTACGTCTGCGCCTCGCCGCTGGAGCGGGCCCAGGAGACGGCCACCCCGATCGCCAAGGCGCACGGGCTGGACCTGGACACCGACGAGCGGCTGATCGAGGCCGACAACGTCTTTCAGGGGAAGACGTTCGGGGTCGGGGACGGCGCGCTGCAGCGGCCCGGGAACTGGAAGCACCTCGTCAACCCGTTCCGGCCGTCCTGGGGCGAGCCGTACGTCGATCAGGTCGTGCGGATGATGGGCGCGCTGAACGCGGCCAAGGACAAGGCGCGCGGGCACGAGGCGGTGCTGGTCAGCCATCAGCTGCCGATCTGGATCGTCCGGTCCTATGTGGAGCGGCGCCGGCTGTGGCACGATCCGCGCAAGCGGCAGTGCACCCTCGCCTCCCTGACGACGTTCACCTACCTCGGCGACAAGATCGTGTCGGTCGGCTACAGCGAGCCCGCCATCGATCTGGTCCCGGCCCATCTGCGGGCCGGAGCCAAGCCGCAGAAGGGCAAGAACGCCGCTCAGGGCAAGGCCTTCGGGGCCTGACCATTTTCTGACGGTCCGTTTGACCGGGCTTGGATCGCTTTTGCCGTAACTATTGCGAAAAACATAAGAATTAACGGAACCTCCCCGATCGCTGTGCCCTCTCTGTGGGTGACCCACACCGAAGGCGCGACGAATCGGGGATCTTCCATGCGCACCGTCTCCCGGACCCTCTCCCGCCGGGGCATACTCAGCCTCGGCGCAGGCGCGGCGGCCGCCGCCACCCTTTCCGGCTGCGGGAGCAACACGTCATCCGACGGTGCCGGCGGCTCGGGCGGTTCCGGCGGCGGAAAGAGCGGACAGGGCGGCGACGCGAGCAGCGCGCCCCAGGGCAAGCTCATCGGCGACGGCTCCACGTCGTACACCGGCAAGCAGCCGCACCAGCCGGACGCCCCCCGGCCGCTGGAAGCGGGCGAGACCCCGCCGCAGTTCGTGGTCTTCTCCTGGGACGGTGCCGGCGAGGTCGGCAACGGGCTCTTCCCGCGCTTCCTGGACCTGGCCAAGGAGCACGGCGCGTCCATGACCTTCTTCCTCTCGGGGCTGTACCTGCTGCCCGAGTCGAAGCGGCGCATGTACGAGCCGCCGAACAACAAGATCGGCGCCTCCGACATCGGCTACCTCAACGACGAGCACGTCAAGGCGACGCTGACCAACATTCGCCGGGCCTGGCTCGAAGGCCACGAGATCGGCACCCACTTCAACGGGCACTTCTGCGGCGACGCCCACACGTCGGTCAAGTGGTGGACGCCCGCGCAGTGGCACAGCGAGATCAAGCAGGCCAAGTCCTTCGTGCAGAACTGGAAGACCAACACCGGCTTCACGGACATGCCGGCCCTGCCGTTCGACTACGAGAAGGAACTCGTCGGCAGCCGCACGCCCTGCCTGCTCAACCAGGAGAACCTGCTGCCGACCGCCCGTGAGCTGGGCTGGCGCTACGACGCCTCCTCGCCGGGCGGGCTGCAGATGTGGCCGGTGAAGAAGCACGGGCTGTGGGACTTCCCGCTGCAGGCGATCCCCTTCCCCGGCAGGAAGTTCCAGGTCCTCTCGATGGACTACAACATGATGTTCAACCAGTCGGCGAACTCCACCAAGGCGCCCGCCTACAACTACCCGGCCTGGCGCGAGCAGGCGGCCGGGGCGTACATCGCCGGCTTCAAGCGGGCGTACTTCTCGAACCGGGCGCCGTTCTTCATCGGCAACCACTTCGAGCACTGGAACGGCGGCATCTACATGGACGCCGTCGAGCAGGCCTTCAAGCACATCGCGCAGGCGAAGGAGAAGGGCGCCGACGTCCGGCTGGTCTCCTTCCGGCAGTTCGCCGACTGGATCGACGTGCAGAAGCCCGAGGTGCTCGCCAAGCTGCGCACGCTGGCCCCCGGACAGGCGCCGACCGGCGGCTGGAAGACCTTCCTCGCCTGACCGCCGCAGCCATACCCCCTGCGGTGCCCCCCTGTCGGAAATGTCCCGTGTAAATACGCCCTGAAATGCGGTTTTCCGACCGGCAGGGGGGCGCGCGAGATCCCCGGAACGGCCATGCGAAACTTTTCACATGAGTACCCGTAGCCGCGCCGCCCTGCTCAGCGCCATGGCCGCTGTGGCGGCCCTGACCCTGTCCGCGTGCGGCAAGGGCGGCACCTCCGGCGGCGGTGGCAACACCAACTTCGTCACCGGCAACAACGGCATCGCCACCGCCCCCGTGGGCAAGCGCGACGCGGCCCCGGACCTGTCCGGCACGACCATCGACGGCAAGACCCTCGACGTCGCCTCCTTCAAGGGCCAGGTCGTCGTCGTCAACGTCTGGGGCTCGTGGTGCAGCCCGTGCCGGGAAGAGGCGAAGTACTTCGCCAAGGTCTCGCAGAGTTACGCGGGCAAGGGCGTGCAGTTCGTCGGGATCAACACCCGCGACACCAGCACCACCCCCGCCGTCAACTTCGAGAAGGAACACGGCATCACCTACCCGAGCCTGTACGACCCGACGGGCAAGCTGATGCTCCGCTTCAAGAAGGGCACCCTCAACCCGCAGCTGATCCCCTCCACGCTCGTCATCGACAGGCAGGGGAAGGTCGCCGCGCGGGCCCTGGAGGCGCTCGACGACACCGCGCTGCTGAAGATGCTCCAGCCCGTCCTGGCGGAGAAGTGACGTGAGCGCCCTCGTGACGCTCGCGGCGACGGGCGAGAACCAGACCGTGCTCAACGGCGCCCTGCTGATCGCCCTGCCGGTCGCCCTGCTCGGCGGACTCGTCTCCTTCTTCTCGCCCTGCGTCCTGCCGCTGGTCCCCGGCTACCTCTCCTACGTCACCGGCGTCGCCGGCACCGACCTGGCGGAGGCCAGACGGGGCCGGATGGTCGGCGGGGCCGCGCTGTTCGTGCTCGGCTTCAGCTCCGTGTTCGTCTCCGGCGGCGCGCTCTTCGGCTTCTTCGGCTCCACCCTCCAGGAGTACCAGGGCACGCTGTCCAAGGTGCTCGGCGTGCTCATGATCGCCATGGGCGTCTTCTTCATGGGGCTGATGCCCTGGCTCACCCAGCGCGAGTTCCGCTTCCACAAGCGGCCGACCGCCGGCCTGATCGGCGCGCCCGTCCTCGGTGCCCTGTTCGGCATCGGCTGGACGCCCTGCATCGGCCCGACCCTCGCGTCCGTGAACCTCCTTTCCATGAACCAGTCGAGCGCCGGACGCGGCGCGGTGCTGATGATCGCCTACTGCGTCGGCCTCGGGGTGCCCTTCGTGCTCGCCGCGGTCGCCTTCCGCAAGGCGCTCGGCGCCTTCGGCTGGGTCAAGCGCCACTATGTGTGGGTGATGCGCATCGGCGGCACGATGATGATCGCGACCGGTGTGCTGCTGCTGACCGGCGCCTGGGACAGCCTGGTCCAGCAGATGCAGACCTGGTCCACCGGCTTCACTGTGGGGATCTGATCGATGACCAAGACCGCAACCGACACCGGCCAGGACCAGGAGGATCTCGGCGCGGCCGGCTCCCAGCTGTCCACCGCGCCCCAGGAGGAGATCTCCGTGGCGCCCGGCCTCGGCATCATCGGCTGGGCCCGCTGGTTCTGGCGGCAGCTGACCTCCATGCGGGTCGCGCTGCTGCTGCTCCTGATGCTCTCGCTCGCCGCGATCCCCGGCTCGCTGATCCCGCAGTCCGGCGCCGACCTCAACAAGGTCGACGACTTCCGCAAGGCCCACACCGCGCTCGCGCCGATCTACGACAAGCTCGGCCTGTTCCACGTCTACAGCTCGGTGTGGTTCTCCGCGATCTACATCCTGCTGTTCATCTCCCTCATCGGCTGCATCATCCCGCGCGCCTGGCAGTTCACCGGCCAGCTGCGCGGCCGCCCGCCGGGCGCGCCCAAGCGGCTGGACCGGCTGCCCGCCTACACCACCTGGCGCACCACCGAGGACCCCGAGAAGGTCCGCGAGGCCGCGCTCGCCCTGCTGAAGCGGAAGCGCTTCCGCGCCCATGCCGCCGGTGACGCCGTCGCCGCCGAGAAGGGCTATCTGCGCGAAGTGGGCAACCTGGTCTTCCACATCGCCCTGATCGTGCTGCTGATCGCCTTCGCCTGGGGCCAGCTGTACAAGTCGGACGGCACCAAGCTGGTCGTCGAGGGCGACGGCTTCGCCAACTCGATCCTCCAGTACGACGACTTCAAGTCCGGCAGCCTGTTCCGCGACGACGACCTCGTGCCGTTCAGCTTCGACCTGAAGAAGTTCACCGGCACCTACGAGATCAGCGGCCCCAACAAGGGCACGCCGCGCACCTTCCAGGCGACGCTCGGTTACAGCGAGGGCGCGTACGGCAAGGAGAAGGCGACCACCATCAAGGTCAACCAGCCGCTGCACATCGGCGACGCCAAGGTCTACCTGGTCAGCCACGGCTACGCACCGGTCATCACGGTCCGCGACGGCAAGGGCAAGGTCGTCTACCACGACGCGGTGCCGCTGCTGCCGCTCGACGGCAACGTCAGCTCCAACGGCGTGATCAAGGTGATGGACGGCTACAAGAACGGGCAGGGCGTCTCGGAGCAGCTCGGCTTCCAGGCCTTCTTCGTGCCGACTTTCGACCCGAAGAGCGGCACGATGCTCTCGCAGTTCCCGGCGCTGCTGAACCCGCTGCTCGCCGTGAACGCTTACCACGGCGACCTCGGCGTCGACTCGGGCATCCCGCAGAGCGTGTACCAGCTCGACAAGACGCACATGAAGGAGTTCAAGGACAGCAAGGGCCAGCTGCTGAAGAAGCTCCTCCAGCCGGGCGACACCATGACGCTGCCGAACGGCGCCGGGTCCATCACCTTCGAGAAGGACATCAAGCAGTGGGCCGGCTTCGAGATCGTCCAGGAGCCCGGCAGCATCTGGGCGCTCGGCGGTGCCGTCGCCGCGATCTTCGGCCTGGCCGGGTCCCTGTTCATCCAGCGCCGCCGGGTGTGGGTGCGCGCGGTGCGCGGCGCCGACGGCGTGACGGTCGTCGAGATGGCCGGCCTCGGCCGCAGCGAGTCCGCCAAGGTGCCCGAGGAACTGGGCACCCTCGCCGGAACCCTCTACGACCAGGCGCCGGGCGCACCCGACGCCTCGGAGGCGGAGCCGGACGCCGTGTCCGACTCCGACACCGCAGCTGCCGAAGGGGCTGAGAATTGAATCCGCTCCCTCGCGGTTCCAGGGAGCTTCCTGGCTCACGCCGCCCGACGGACCAGCGGCCCGCCAGGTCTTCCACGATCAACGCCAGCCGGGTTGAAACCAGCCCGGTAACACGGCCACAAGCTTCCTCCAGACCTCATCGCCGGGCCGCAAGTCGCCGGGACATTCACCCGAAGGAGTGCTGAGGTGACACTCGCCGCTGCCACCAACGAACATCTGGCGAGCATGAGCAACACGCTCATCTACTCGTCCATGGCCGTCTACACGCTGGCCTTCTTCGCGTACATCGCCGAGTGGCTGTTCGGCAGCCGCAGCAAGGTGGCCCGTACGGCCGACGCGCTCACGGCGGACACCCGGGCCGGCCAGGGCCCCGCGGTCACCGTCAAGCAGGCCGGCGGGACCGCCGTACTGGAGCGGCCGAAGGTCGTCGTCCGCGCGGCGGCCGGCGCCCGGGACGTGCCGGACGGCCCCGGCGCGCACGGCGGTGACGTCCAGGGCGACCTCTACGGCCGGATCGCGGTCTCCCTCACGGTCCTCGCGTTCGTCGTGGAGCTGGCCGGGGTGATCACCCGCGCGGCCTCCGTGCAGCGGGCGCCGTGGGGCAACATGTACGAGTTCAACATCACCTTCTCCACGGTCGCGGTCGCCGTCTACCTCGGGCTGCTGGCGCTGAAGAAGAACGTCCGCTGGATGGGTCTGTTCCTGACCACCACGGTCCTGCTGGACCTCGGCCTCGCGGTCACGGTCCTCTACACGGCGAGCGACCAGCTGGTCCCGGCCCTGCACTCGTACTGGCTGTACATCCACGTCTCGACGGCCATCTTCTGCGGCGCGGTCTTCTACGTCGGCGCGGTCGCCACGATCCTGTACCTGTTCAAGGACTCGTACGAGACCAAGCTCCAGACCGGCGGCAAGCCCGGCGCCTTCGCGACCTCGGTCCTGGAGCGGCTGCCCGCCTCGGCGACCCTGGACAAGTTCGCCTACAAGGTCAACGCGGCGGTCTTCCCGCTGTGGACGTTCACGATCATCGCGGGCGCGATCTGGGCGGGCGACGCCTGGGGCCGCTACTGGAACTGGGACCCGAAGGAGACCTGGTCCTTCATCACCTGGGTCGCCTACGCCGGCTATCTGCACGCCCGCGCGACGGCCGGCTGGAAGGGCCGCAAGGCCGCCTACCTGGCGATGATCGCCTTCGGCTGCTTCCTGTTCAACTACTACGGCGTCAACATCTTCGTCACGGGCAAGCACTCCTACGCGGGCGTGTGACCGCCGGGTCGGTGACACTGGTGTCATGAGCGGTTCCATCGCACAGGGCACCAGTCAGACCCACGGGAACACGCACATACTCCACTTCCTGGTGCGGCTCCCGAAGCCCATGGAAGGCGTCTGGCCGGCGGTGGCCACCCCTGAGGGACTCTCGGGGTGGTGCACCGCCGTCGAGTTTCTCCAGCCCCGCCTGGACGGGGCGGTCGCCCTGCGCGGGCTGGGTTCCGGGCGGGTGACCGCCTGGGACGTGGACCGGGTGGCCGAGTACAGCTTCGAGGGCGGCGGGCGGATCCGGTTCCATCTGGAGCGGGACGGGGCGGCGGCGAGCGTGCTGCGCTTCACCCGGGAGTTCCAGGGCGAGGAGGAGTCCGAGGCCCAGTGGCGCGTTCGCTTCGAACAGCTGATCGGAATGCTCGGCTCTGTCTAGGCCGGCGGCAGGCACTCCTTCGCCGGCGGCTTCCCCTCCGGCCAGGCGATCCGTACGAAGCGCGAGCCGCCCTGCGGGGTGAGCTCCACGATCGGTACGGCCTTGTCGTACGGGTTGCCGTGCACGTCCAGGCAGATCCAGCCGCTCGCCCCGTCGACCCGCAGCGGGCCCTTGACCTGCGGCCACTGCAGGCCCACGTCCGCCAGCGCGGGCACGCTCCGGCCGTCCGGCACCGCCTCGCGGATGCCGTGCACGGCGAGGCGCAGGGTGTCGTAGCCGATGATCAGCTGGCCGTCGTCCAGGGCGGCCGGGCCGATCGGGCCCACCGGCGCCCGCGTGGCGGACGTCAGCAAGGTGTGCAGCGTGGTGAAGTCGGCCGTCGAGCCGCCCGTCGCCGGCGCGTCCTTCACCCAGGCGTCCGGATGGGCGAGCGAGGTGTAGCGCACCGACAGGCTGTGCCGCAAGGCGTCGAGGTCCAGCGCCTTGTCATGGGTGAGATAGGACGCCTCGTCGCCGGTCAGCACAGTGAACTGCCGGTCCATGCAGCCGCGCTGGCCGAGCGCGTTGATGAACTGCCGCAGCTGGGTGTGCCGGCCCGCGAAGAGAATCGTGTCCGTCTGCCGGGAGGTGCCGCACAACAGGGTCGTGATCTGCCGGAACGTGTTCGGGGTCGTGCCCTCCTGGCTGCGGTCGGCGGGCGGGGTGAACGGCTGCGCCCCGTACGGCGAGCCCTTGATCAGCGCCTGGAACGAGTTCTCCAGCGTCTGGGTGTACGGGTCGCCCGGCTTGTCGTACACCAGCAGCGCCCGGCCCGCGCTCACCTTCGCGAAGGAGGCCAGCGCATGAGCCTCGTCGGTGTTGGTCGGCGCCACCCGGGCGAGGCCGGGGTAGGGATCCTTGCCGCTCTGCCCGTTGGCGAGGTCGTCGGCGGTGATGGAGGAGCCGATCACCGGGATGCCCCGCTGGGTCAGCCGCGCCACGGCCGCCTTGTTGGAATCGGTGCTCTGCCCGATGCCCGCGACCGCCCGCAACTGGTCCGCGCTCTTCGTCATCGCGGTCAGCTGGTCCACGGTGTACTGCCAGCGGTCGCCGCTCGTCCCCGGGCTGGCGAGCACCAGCCGGATCTGCGGGGTCTGCCCGTTGGCGTCGTGATTGGCCTGGTACTGCGCCAGATAGGCGCCCTGCAACTGATGCTGGATGTCGTTCACGCTCGTCGCGGAGGTCGAGGTGTACGGCAGCATCATCGCCACGGTCACATAACTGCCGGACTTCAGGCCGCTGTTCTCCCGCCAGATCGCCTGGACGACATCCCGCAGCGCGGACTGCCCGAAGTCGTACGGCCCCGTCGCCACCCCCACGCACTCGTCGCTGCCCTCCGGCCGGGACACCCCGGGCGCGCAGGAGCGGTCCTCGTGGGTGAGGGCGCGGACGCCGAACACCGCACCGGCCACCAGCGCCGCCGCGGCCAGCAGGGCCATATAGCGGCGCAGCGGGATCTCCCACACGCTCTCCCGCAACCAGCTCCCCACGCGCGCCATCACGCCTCCCCGCCGTCGTCGTCCGGCCCGTCCGCCGGGTCCTCCGGGCCGGTCATGGGCCGCCCGGCGAGTGCCGCCGCCGGCCAGTCCCGCGAGGCCCGCCACAGCATCGCGCCCGCCGCCGGCCGCAGATTGGACAGCTGCTCCAGCTCGAACCGCAGCCGGTCGGCGACCTGCGGATCGGGCAGCACCAGCGGATCCGCCAGCTGCCACACCGCGTGCAGCAACCGCCGTATCCGCAGGTGCAGTACGGCGTCCACACCCTCCGGCACCGCCTGCCCGGCGTCCGTGCGGCCGAGCGCCACCGCGGTCCGCCCGTCGCCGCGGCCGGTGAAGTCACGGCCCTCGGCGTCGTGCGCGTGGAAGTAGGGCGCGGAGGCGACGAAGCGCAGGGTGCGCAGCCAGGCGCCGGTGTCCGCCGTGGCGAAGGTGTCGCGCAGCTCGGCGACCGCGGACTCCGTGACGCCGAGGGCGAGTTCGTGGTGCAGCCGGTAGCGGGCGTGCTCCTGCCCGGTGTAGCGGGCGGCCAGCGTCTCGTGCGCGGTACGCCAGCTCGCGTGGGCGGCCCCTTCCGTGTCCAGCAGATGCAGCCGGAGCAGCAGCAGGGTCCGTACGAACCGGTCCCCGACGAACCGGCCCGGCACCTGAGGCACGCCCTCCGCGGCGAGCAGGGTCTGCAACTCCCGTACGCTCGCCGGGCCGAAGGTGTCCGGCAGCAGCGCGGACGCCAGCGCGCACGCCGAGTCGTGGTCGTGGGCGGCGGCCAGCACGGTCAGCTCCGTCAGCCGCTCGGGTGGCACCAGCCGGTCCAGCAGCGCCTCGTAGGCGGGCGCGGCGGGTTGGTCCTCGGCGGGCCGCACGGGCGCGGTGAGCAGCTCGCCCAGCGAGGACGCGCCGGGGAGGTTCTGCGCGGCCGACTCGGCGAGCAGCACGATGCCCAGCGGGTTTCCGCCGGTCAACCGGTGCACGGCGTGCGGGAGATGGGGCGGCACCGGCACGTCCGCGCAGACCGAGCCGACCAGGTGCAGGGTGTCGTCCGCGCTCAGCGGCGGCAGCGCGACCAGCAGGGCGTGCGAGGACCACGCCGCCGCGTCCGGCGTCCAGTCGGTGCGCCGGGCCACCTCCGCCAGCTCCCGCCGGGCCGCGCTGCGCAGCCCCTCGCCGCCCTCACCGCGCCGGGCCGCGACGAACGCCACCTGGTCGGCGATGCCATCGGCCCGGTCGCGCAGCACGGCGGACACGAGCCCCGGACCGGGCGCCGACTGGGCGTTGTCGAGCAGCACCAGCGGGCGGCCCAGGCGCTGCATCCTCGACATCACCCCGGTGTAGGCCTCCGTCAGGTCGGCCAGCAGCGCCCGCACCAGATACCGCTCGGCGTGCTCGCGGGCGGGGCCGCCCTCGTGGAAGTGCTGGGAGAGCAGGATCAGCCCGCGCTTCGCGTGCCCGCCCGCGTTCGGATACGTCCGATACCACACGGACGCCTTCTGGTGCCGCCGGCCGGCGAACCCCTCGGCGATCGCCTCCAGGGTCGCCTCGATCGCGCCCGACACCAGCGGGCCGGTGCCGGTGGCCGCGGCGACCACCTTGGCCGCGACCTTTCCGGCCCAGCGGCCGGCGAACCCGCCGAAGCGCGAGCCGCTCTCGTTCAGCAGCAGGATCCGCTCCACCTCGCGGCGGATCCGCTCCGAGTCGGCCTCGCCCCAGCCGCCGGCGGCCACCGCGACCAGGCCCGACATCAGCCGCGGGAAGGTGATCCGGCCGGCGCCGGTCACCGGCTCCGCGAGCTGCTCGGCGATCACCAGCAGCGCCTGCGCGAGCGGCGACCAGGACGCGGCGGGCCGCTCCGCGGGCGGCCGGGCGAACTGCTCCTGTGCGCAGTCGATCAACGCGACCGGGGTGTGCCCGGCGTAGGCCTCCCGGAACTCGCCGAGGACCGCGCTCTTGCCCAGCCCGCGCGCCCCGGTGAGCACCACGAACGGCGGCTCGCCGGGATGCTCCAGGGCGGTGGCGCGATGGTGATGGGGGCGCAGGCCGATGAGCCGCGGGGCCAGACCGGCCGGATCGACATCGAACAGCGCCCCGCGCCCGTGCAACCGTCTGCCCACCCGATCGCCCCCCTCAAACGATCGCCCCCTCAACAGCAGTGTAGGAAGGGGTAGTTGCTTCAGGCCAGCGCCAGTGGTGTCCGTTGGGTTACGAAATCCGGCGATGTCTGTTCCGGGTCAGGAGAGGCCGGTCAGGACGCGGCGGTGAGACCGCTGTGCTGGACCGAGGCGATGTGATCACGCAGCCGCTCCACGTACAGCCGCAGGTTCTTCGCCGCGACGTCCGTGTCCGGATAGCGGCTCGCCAGCCACAGCCCCTCGTACAGCCGGTTCACCCACACGCACACCTGGTCGCCGTACGACACCCGGATCAGCCCGTGCGCCCGCTGCTCGGCCCAGTGGCCGGCACCCGGGATGGACCGGGTGTCGCAGTAGGAGACGATCGAGTACAGGTCCGGCGAGGTCGGCCGGAAGTCCGCGCCGAGCAGGCTCAGCACCCGGGCCAGCGGCATCCGGGACAGCGGCCGGCTCGCGCGCAGCTCGTCCCGCACCGCCCGCATGGCCTCCCGCAGGCCCGTCGTACCGTCGACCGGGACCTCGATCGGGGCGCCCCCGACGTACCAGCCGACCGAGTCGCTCCACCGCGACTTCACCCGGGTGTGGAACGGCACCACCGTCCGGTACACCGGCTGCCCGCCCAGCTCGTGCACGATCAGCGCGGTCGCGGCCAGCAGGCCGACCTGGCTGCCGCCGTAAGGCCTGCAGTACGCCTCGAACGCCGCCGCCCCGTCCGCGTCGGCCAGCGCCTCGCACAGCATCCGCTGGCGCGGCAGCGGCCCGCCCGGCGCCAGCCCGAGGTCCACGGGGAAGCCCGGCAGCATTCCGTCGCAGCGCCGGATGAAGTCCCGCCAGCGCTCCACGATCGTGTGCCGGGCGTCGATGCCGTCCGCGTCCGCCCGCTCGATCTGGCAGAAGTCGACGTAACTGGCCACCGGTCCGGGCGAGTCGGGCGCGGCACCGGCCAGACCGGCCGCGTACAGCTCGTGCACCTCGGCGGCGATGCGGTGCAGGGAGTAGGCGTCGACGTTGCTGTGGTCGAAGGCCATGTACACGCTGACGCCGTCGTCCCGTACGACGGCGGTGTAGATGAGGTTGGGCCAGCGCAGCGCGTCCGCGACGGAGTCGAACCGCCCCTGGAGATGCCGGACGAGCTCGTCGGCGTCCGGGAAGTCACCGGCGTCCTCCCGGTGCAGGGACACATCGGCGGCGTCGAGGGTGAACCGGCGCAGCTCGTCCCCGGTGCCCCCGGCCCAGCGGAAGCCGCTGCGCAGCGTCTCGTGCCGGACCGTCCAGGCGCGCAGGGCCTCCTGGAGCACGTCGAGGTCGACCGGGCCCGGCAGGTCGAAGGCGGTGCCGAGCCAGGTCGGCACGAACAGCCCGTCCTCCCGGACGCGCCGGGCGGTCCGGATGTGCGACTCCTGGATGTAGGCGGGGGGCCTGGAGTCCTCCGGGAGCGCCGTCGCCGCCGCCACGGTCGCCGGGCTCAGCGTCCACTCGACGAGCCGTCCCGGCCGGACCTCGCAGCGCTGGATGTCAGTGATTCGCACGCGTCTCCCATCACAGAAGGGGGCCCCTGGATGCGGGCCCCCCTCAAGGCAATGCCGGGGGACGGGGCGGGGACATGCGTGTCCGGTCCATTTCAGCGGAACGGGTGGCGGGACGAACGCGGGATTGATTAACCGAGGGTGATCGAGGCCACACTGGCGGCATGGAGAAGGAACAGGTCAAGGAACAGGTCGAGGAACAGGCCCGTGTCTGGCTCGCCACCGCCGTCGCCGAGGCCCGTGCCGGGCTCGCGGAGGGCGGTATCCCGATCGGTGCGGCGCTCTACGGCCCCGACGGCACACTCCTCGGGCGCGGCCGCAACCGCCGGGTTCAGGACGGCGACCCGTCCCTGCACGCGGAGACGGCCGCGTTCCGCGCGGCGGGGCGGCGACGGACGTATCGCGGTACGACCATGGTGACCACCCTCTCGCCGTGCTGGTACTGCTCCGGTCTGGTCCGGCAGTTCGGCATCTCGCGGGTGGTGATCGGGGAGGCCACGACGTTCCACGGCGGCCACGACTGGCTCGCCGAGCACGGCGTGGAGATCGTCCTGCTGGACGACCCCGAGTGCGTGGAGCTGATGCGCACCTTCATCGAGGACAACCCGGCTCTGTGGAACGAGGACATCGGTGAGTGACTCGCGCATTCCGACCATCGATCTGGCGCCCTGGCGGGCCGGCGACGCCGAGGTGCGCGCCGGGCTCGCACGGACCGTCGACCGGGCGTTGCAGAGCGCCGGTTTCCTGCTGGTCACCGGGCACGGCGTGGACCCGGGGCTGCGCAGTCGCATCCGGGAGGTGGCCCGTCGCTTCTTCGTGCTGCCCGCCGAGGTGAAACAGGCCTACGAGGCGAAGGTCGGCGGACGCGGCTGGCTCGGGCCCGGCGCCGAGGCGAACGCGTACGCGGAGGGCACCGAGACCCCGCCCGACCTGAAGGAGTCGCTCACCTTCGCCACGCACGAGCCGTTCGACGACCCGGTCGTCAACGCCGAGTGGTACGCGCCCAACGTGTGGCCGGCGGAGACCCCCGAACTCAGGCCGCTGTGCGAGGAGTACCTCGCCCGGATGGCCGCGCTGGAGAAGGAACTGCTGACCCTGCTGGGGCACGCCCTCGGCCTGGCACCCGACTTCTTCAGCCGCCACATGGACCATCCCACCTACGGCTTCAACATCAACTGGTACCCGGGGACCGAGGTCGTCGGCGATCCGGAGCCGGGGCAGTTCCGGATCGGGCCGCACACCGACTTCGGCACCGTCACCATCCTCGACCGGCAGACGGGCAAGGGCGGATTGCAGGTCTACACCGACGAGGACGGCTGGCAGGACGCCCCCTGGGACCCGGCCGCCCTCACGATCAACATCGGTGACCTGATGGCCCGTTGGACCGGCGACCGCTGGCGCTCGGGCCGCCACCGCGTGCTCCCGCCGCCCGCCGACGCCCCTTCGGAGGAGCTGATGTCCCTCGTCTACTTCGGCGAGTGCACCCCGGGCACGAGGGTGGAGTCCGTACCGGCACCGGTCGGCCGGGTGGCGTATCCGCCGGTGGACTCGCATGCGTACCTGCGGGAGAAGCTGAACTCGATCACCGTGGGCTGAGCGCCGTGGTCCTTCCTCTGGTGGCGGCGGAGCAGGACGTTCGCGTGCCGAGCAGATCCATTGCGCTCGGTCGCTTGTGGCGCGCCCCCGTTCCGCCTGGTCGGCGTTCACCTCTTCTCTGCGCTGACCGACCTCCAGATCCTGTCCGGCAGGACCACCGCCGCCTCGTCGAGGTCGACGTCGTCGACGCCGGACAGCCAGCGGCGGGCCACCGCGATGACCGGGCCCAGGATCAGTGATTCGAGCAGCGGCGCCGGGAGCGGGACGAGTTCGCCGGCGTCGGCGTACCGCTGGGCCCACTGCGCCAGCGGCGACAGGCGGGCCTCCTGTGCGTCCCGCAGCCGCTTGCCGTCGGCCATGCCCTGACGGTCGGCGTAGGAGGAGTGCAGGAGCCGGGCGGCCTCCCGGTGCTCCTGTACGAAGCCCAGGTACGCGACGACCAGGGCGCGGATGCCCGTGTGGGCCGTACGCGTGTGCTCCAGGGCTTTGACCAACTCGCCCAGCAGCCGTTCCAGCCAGCGCATCACCAGCGCGTTCATCAGGCCGTCGATGCTGCCGAAGTGGTGGTAGAGGCTGCCGAGGCTCACCCCGCTCGCCTTGGTGACGGCGCCCACGGTCAGGCCCTGGTCGCCTGCCTCCGCGTACACGCGCAGGGCGGCGTCCAGGAGCGTCTCTACGGTCGCTTCACCGCGTTGTTGTTTCGGGCTCATGCTGGAATGCTTTTCTAGAAAGGTATTTTAGAACAGTGGTCTGCTGCACCAGGCTGGTGCACATCCTCACATCCGGGAGCCGCCCATGTCGTCACCCCAGTCCCCCGAGCAGAAGAGGCAGGGTGTCGCCTGTCTCGGTGTGTTCGGGGTCGTCGCCCTCGTGGTGATCATTCTCTTCGCGGTCAACCACAGTGGGAGCAGTGGAAGTTCGGCCGACGGTGCCGACGCCTCACCGTCGATCTCGTACTCGGGGACGTACGAGCCGATGACCAGTGACCCGTACACGAGCGAGCCGACCAGTGACCCCTACGGCTCCGCCGCCCCGTACAGCAGCCCGACCCCGGAGCCCAGCCCGTACACCTCCGGCACCTGTCTCAACGGCACCCTGCCGGACTCCACCACCGCCCAGTCCGTCAGCGGCGTGGAGGAGGTCTCCTGCTCCGCCGCCGACGCGCACTACAAGGTCATCGAGACCATCCCGCTGACCACCGACCTGAGCCGCTGCAACAGCAACTCGCAGACGCAGTACGCCTTCTCGTACCGCTACACGATCAACGGCGCGACGGTGAACTCGTACGTCTACTGCCTGGTGGGCCTCGGGTCCTACGCGCGCTGACCGGTAGGTTGCGCACAGCCAACTGATCAACAGGGGGAACGAGTTGAACGGGGAACACTGCGGAGTCGAGCCGCTCCAGGACGACGATCCGCGGCGGATCGGGCCGATCCCGCTGGTCGGACGCCTCGGCTCCGGCGGCATGGGGCGGGTCTACCTCGGTGTGCACCAGGGGCGGTACGCCGCCGTCAAGCAGGTCCTGCCGTCCGTCGTCGGCGAGGACAAGGACTTCGTCCGCCGCTTCGGACACGAACTGGACAACCTCTCCCGGCTGCCCGCCGGTGCCACCGCACCGCTGCTCGCCGGCGACCGGGACGCCCTGCCGCCGTGGTTCGCCACCGCGTACGTACCCGGGCTGACCCTGCGCGAGGCCGTTGAGGCGCACGGCGGACCACTTCCGGCCGAGTCCCTCTGGCTGCTGCTGCACCGCGCGGCGACCGGCCTGGCGGCGGTGCACGCGCTGGACATGGTGCACCGGGACGTCAAGCCGTCCAACGTCATGCTGACCCTTGACGGCGTCACCCTCATCGACTTCGGCGTCGCCCGCGCCGCCGAGCAGTCCCAGCTGACCCGGACCGGCATGGTCGTCGGCACCCCCGCCTACATGTCGCCCGAACAAGCCTCCGGCGCACGGCGGCTGACCGGCGCCGTCGACATCTTCGCGCTCGGGTCCGTGATGGCGTACGCGGGTTCCGGCCGCCCGCCGTTCGGCGACGAGTCCGGGCACGCGGTGCTGTACCGGATCGTGCACGAGCAGCCCGACCTGGACGAACTGCACGCGTCGGACCGGGAATTGGCCGCGATCGTCGCCTCCTGCCTGGACAAGGACCCCGAGGGCCGTCCGACCGCCGCGGAGCTGGCCGAGCTGACCGCCGCCCACGTTCCCACCGACTCCGGCTCCCCGCTCTGGCCGGCCGGCGTCACCGAACACCTCACCGCTCGGGCGGAGTTCGCGGTGGAGGTGCCGGAGGCGGGGGAGGCGGAGGAGACTTCGGAGCCCACCCGCGCCGCGGAGGAGCCCGAGGTCGTGGTCCGGCCGGAGGCACGGCAGCGGCCCGAGCGGGAGCGGGAGCGGGACCGGCGGCGCAAGCGCGTGATCCTGGCCGTCGTACCGATCGTCGTCGGCGCCGGTGTGGCGACCCTTGCCTTCCAGCTGGCCCCGTTCACCACCGACGCCCACGGCAACGGCGCCGCAGGCACGCCCGGCACCTCCGTCTCCGCGTCGGTCGCCCCGGGCCCCGGCGCCTCTTCGGCGAGCCCCTCGGGGTCGGCGAAGCCGAGCACGAAGGCCTCCGCCTCCCCGGTGAGCGACAAGAAGAAGGACGACAAGGGCGGCAAGGACGACCGCAAGACGGGCCAGGACCAGAAGGGGACGGGCGGGTCCGGCTCGGACGGAGCGTCCGGCACCGGGCCGGGGTCGGGCACCTCGGGTACCTCGGGCGGTTCGGGAGGTTCGAGTACCTCGGGAGGCGTCGGCTCCTCCGGAGGATCCGGCTCCTCCGGAGGAGCCGGCAGCTCGGGTGGCACAGGCGGATCCACCGGGGGAAGTGGCGGCACCGGCTCCTTCCACCTCCAGAACACCGAGAACGGCAAGTGCCTGACCCAGGTCTACGGCTCCACCGGCCTCGGCTCCTGCACGGACTCCACCGCCCGCTGGACCTTCCGCAGCGCGGCCGGCGGCAGTGTCAAGGTCGTCAACGTCTCCACCGGTGCCTGTCTGAGCGCCAACGGAACCAACCAGGCCGTCTTCGTCGGCGACTGCTCGCAGGGCGGCAGCAATCTGCGCTGGACGACAGGCTCCGGCAACCACCTGGCCATGGTCATGGACGGCGGCTGCCTCGACCTCGCCTTCGGCGGCGGGGTGAACGAGCAGACGTGCCAGTCGGGGGCGTCCTCGCAGAGCTGGGCGAGGACGTGATCCCCGACGCCGTGACGGCCACTACCCGCTGATCATCCCGATGATCGCGCGCACCGCCTCGGCCACCGGCTGGCCGACCGCGCCGACGGTGCTCGCGATCCCGGCGATCGCCATGAGCGCGCCGCGCCGCGCTTGCGCGGGCACGGCGGCGTCGGGGGCGAGGGCGGGCAGGGAGTCGTCCAGCAGCTGGGCGTCGGCCGCCGGCACCTGGGCGCGCAACTCGGCGATGAGCCGGTGCAGCTCGGCGAAGGCCGCCACCAGCGCCGGGTCCTGCCCGGCGTCGGCGGCACCGTAGTTCCTGACGATGCCCTGGTTGCCCTGGCCGCCGTACATGTTCACGTTGTCGCCGTAGTAGTAGTTGCTCATGCGCCGATCCCCACGTTTCCACTGCCGCCGTACATGTTGACGTTGTCGCCGAAGTAGTAGTTCCTGGGCGAGAAGTG
Organism: Streptomyces sp. CoH27; assembly: GCF_020181035.1. Classification (GTDB taxonomy): domain Bacteria; phylum Actinomycetota; class Actinomycetes; order Streptomycetales; family Streptomycetaceae; genus Streptomyces; species Streptomyces camelliae. The sequence goes on along the minus strand of NZ_JAIQYY010000021.1, from coordinate 167,971 downwards.
CAGGCTCTCGACCAGCACCTTGAACTCGGTGTCCGGGTGATCGATGGCGTAGGAGATCTGGCCGACGAGCTGGTCCAGGTACTGCGGGTCCCGACTGGTCACCAGGGCGGTGGACGCGCCCGAGGTCTCGACCGCGAGGACGTAGTGGTTGGGGGCGAACAGCACCGAGCACAGGTCGACGATGAAGAAGATCTCGGCGGCGATGCCGACGAGCCAGATGAACCCGATGTAGCCGCCGCCGCTGTGCCCGCCGCTCAGTGCGAGGACGGGCAGGCCCGGCAGCATGACGACGAACCCGGTGACCAGCACCCCGGCCGTGTACCGCAGGAACCGCATCACGGCCTCTCTGCGCTTGGGACGCATGAGGAAGGTGTAGACGCGGGCGATGTTGTGCAGCGGATACACCGCCGCGCCGATCCACAGGATCCGCTTGCTGACCCGCAGCTCGACGCTGACGGGGGCCGGCTGCCGGGGCGGTGCGGGCACGTCCGGCATGTACGGCGCCTGGGCCGGTGGTGCGGTGGGCGGCGCAGGGGGCGGCGGGGCGGTCGGCGCGGCCGGTGGATCCTGCGCCGGGGGCCCCGGTGGCTGGCCGTTTTGCATGGGTCTTCGTCCCCCAGAGGTCGATCGATGGCTCGTAGCTCAGTAATGACCATTAACAACAGGTCGGTTCGGGGGTTGCAAGTCGTTACGAACAGCGAAGTGCGCTCCTGCCGAGTGAAATTGATGGAGAGTCATCTCCACATTCCATTCGTCCGGCGTTGGCGGGGCGTTCGACCCGGGATCGTCCGGCGAGCGGACGATCCTGTCCCGGCTGACGCAGGAGACACGGGTGGACACAGACAGAGCCGAGACCGGAAGACCGCGTTCGACCAGCGAGCCCCGGCTGCGGGTCGGGGCGCCCGCGGTCGCGCCCTCGCCGGGCTCCGCGGTGCGCCGCTGGATCCCGCGCGCCGTTGCCGCCGTCACCGCCCTGTGCGCGATCGTCGTCCTGGCCCAGGGCCATGTCGGCCTGCCCTTCACCCACATCGTCACGATCGAGGCGAAGATGGCCTCGAAGGCCGACTACTTCGAGGATCCCGAGGTCCAGCGGCTGCTCGTCCGGCACGGCTTCCGCGTGCACATCACCCGCATGGGCTCACGGGGGATCGCCGCGCAGAGCTACGACGGCTACGACGTCGTGTTCCCCTCCGGGCAGCCCGCGGCCGACCTGATCACCAGGAAGCGCGCGGCCGAGGGCCACCCGGCGACGACGTACCGCCCGTTCGTCAGCCCGATCGTGCTCGGCACCTACCGCGAGTACGCCGAGACGCTCCAGGACGCCGGGATCGCGACCCCGTTACCGGGGGTGCCCGCCGGGCAGAAGCCGCTCTACTACTCCCTGGACATGCAGAAGTTCCTGCAGGCGAGCGCCGACGGCCGCCGCTGGGACAGGCTCGGCATCGACCGGCACGGCATCCACAACGGCAACAAGGTGCTCGCCCAGACCTCCGACATCTGCGAGGCCAACTCCGCCGGCACCTATCTGGGCCTCGTCTCCTACGTGTGGAACCACGACAACATCCCGCAGAGTCCGGCCGAGGCGGCACAGTTCGCCGATCGGATAAGGCTCCTCCTCAACGACCAGGGCATGCCGTCCTCCGAGAAGAACGAGACCTATGTCTCCGCCGAGGGCAAGAGCATCGCGCCGATCGCGGTGATCTACGAGCACCAGTTCCTGGCCCACCAGATCGACACCCAGGCCGACACCGGGCACCTCGACGACGAGCGCGTGCTGCTCTACCCGTCCGTGCGGTTCGTCACCGAGCCGCAGCTCATCGCGCTGACCCCGGCCGGCGACCGGCTCGGCGACCTGATCAGCACGGACCCGGCGCTGCAGCAGCGGGCGATGGAGCTGGGCTTCCGGGTCCGGGACGCCGAGGGCGCCTCCGCCACCAGCGACGCGCTGACCCGGTTCCTCACCGACCACCACATCCAGGCGCCCGTCCTGTCGGACGACGACACCAAGGCGGTGCTGCCCCGGCTCGATCTGCTGGAGAAGATGATCGAGACCGTCGGCGACTGCGCCCCCGTGGCCCAGTCGGCGACGTCCGGCGGGGAGGCACCATGAGGGCCCGCGGGCTGCGGGCCGCCCTGTGCCTGGTCCTGCTCGCCGCGCTCGGCGGACTCGTCTCCTGCTCCGGCGGGGGCGGCGGCCCGGACACCACCCTGCACGTCCTGGCCAGCGACGAACTCACCGACATGGAGCCCCTGCTGGACCGGCTCCGGCAGGACACCGGCGTCCGCCTCGACATGGACTACCGGCCGACCAACGACGCCGGCGACACCCTGCTGACCGGCCGCCACTCCTACGACCTGGCCTGGCTCTCCTCCGACCGCTACTTCCGCCTGAAGGCCAAGCAGGCCGCCACCGGGACCCACCCGGCCACCCTCGTGCAGAGCACGTCGACGATGCGTTCCCCGGTCGTCATCGGCCTCACCCGGGACGTGGCCCGGACCCTGCGCGCCGAGGCGCCCGGCGGACGCCTGTCCTGGGCGGACCTCGCCGACGCCGCCGCCACCGGCACCGTACGCTTCGGCATGGCCGACCCCCGGCACAGCAACAGCGGGCTCGCCGCACTGGTCGGCGTCGCCACCGCCGCGGCCGGCACGGGCAGCGCACTGCGCCCGGCGGACGTCAGCTGCGACCGGCTGCGCGGCTTCCGCTCCGGGCAGACCCTCACCGCCGAGAGCTCCCACGCCCTGCTGGACGACTTCGCGAGCCACCCGGGCCGTACCAACGCCCTGATCACCTACGAGTCCGAACTGCTCACCCTGAATGCCTCGGGCCGGCTGAAGCAGCCCCTGGAGATCGTCCACCCGGCCGACGGCATGGTGCTGTCCGACTATCCGCTGCTCCTGCTCGACCAGCGCCGCCGGGACGCCTACGACCGCGTGGTGACATGGCTGACCGCCGCCGGCCACCAGCGGGAGATCATGCGGCGGACGCTGCGCCGCCCGGTCAGCACCTCCGTCACCCGCGACCCCCGGCTCACCGCCCCCCTGGACAACGCCCTGTACTTCCCGGACGACCCGGCCGTCCTCGACCGGCTGCTCGCCGACTACGGCGACCCCCGGCGGCGCGTCGCCGACCAGGTGATCTTCCTGCTGGACTCCTCCACGTCCATGCGCGGCTCCCGTACGACCGCCCTGCGGACCGCGTTCGCGGGGCTCAGCGGGGCGGACTCCTCCGCCACCGGCAAGTTCGTCCGCTTCTACCAGGGCGAGCGGCTGACCGTGATCCGCTTCGGCGGACGCCCGCTGGACGAGCGCACGGTCACCGTGCGCGGCGCCGCCGACCTCACGTCCCTCACGGACTTCGTCGCCGACGGCGGCTACGACGGCGCCACCGCCGTCTGGTCCGCCCTGGACCAGGGATACGCCACCGCCGGGAAGGCCCTGCGCGACGACCCGGGACGCGCGGTGTCCATCGTGCTGATGACCGACGGCGAGAACAATGCGGGCATCGACCGCGCGACCTTCGTCAGCCGCTACCGGGCCCGGCCCGCCGACGTCCGCGCCGTGGCCACGTACCCCGTCCACTTCGGCGACTCCGACGCGGCCGAACTGCGCCAGGTCGCCTCGGTGACCGGCGGCCGCATGGTCGACGCCCGCGCACAGTCCCTGTCCACCGCGTTCAAGGAGATCCGTGGCTGTTCTTGACGGCACCTGGTGGAGCGCCTGGTGGGGCGCGATGGTCTGGTGGCTGGTGGCCTTCGCCGGCCTGCTCGTGCTGGGCGTGCTCGTCGTACGGCGGGCCCTCACGCGGCTCAGGAAGGCACCCGAGGATCCTCACTACCTTCCGCTGTACCTGGACAACGACGCGGTCCTGGACGTGTTCAAGCTGGGCAACTACCGGTCGGCGCTGCGCAGGGAGGTCGAGGTACGGAACGTGCGCAACACCGGGTGTCTGGCGTCGATCCCGCTGCTGTCGCTGATGTTCCAGCTCACCGGGGACAGAACCACCGAGATCGTCGCCAAGTACGTCGAGGAGAGCGAGCCGATCTCGGTGATCGGCCTGCTGCTGTCCGTCCTGCGGCGGGGGGACGGGCTCGTCCGGGTGCGGCTGCGGCGGGACGAGCCCGGCACGGTCACGCCGAACCGCGCCCTTCTCGGGAGCTGGAGCGGGGGCGGGAGCGGGGGTGCCGGGACCGGGGTCGCCGGTGAGGTGGTCCTCAGCGAGATCGGTGAGTTCGTCATGGTCACCGGCCGGTTCGAGGCCCAGGACTCGCTGGGCGACACGCTGGTGATGCGGGCCCCCTACGGCGACGGCGCGCACTCCGCGCACCTGCGGGTCGTCCTGCGCGTCGACGGGCTGCGCTCTCCGGGGCGGCAGTTGCCGGAGGGCCAGTTCCAGGCCCACTGCCTGGGCAAGGTGACGACGTGGCGCCCCGACACCCGCGAGGTCGTGCTCCAGTACCCCGTGGCCGTCTTCCAGTGAACTCCGGCCGGGGTTCAGCCCTTCTCCGGGTCGTCCCTGTTCAATGACTTGAGGAACTCGGGGTTGTCGTCGGGCGCGACCCACTGTCCGGGTACGGCGCCGCCCGCCGGGGCCGGCTGCCGGACCTTGCCGGTGATCAGCCAGGCCACCGGTCCGACCAGTACCTCGCCGAAGAGCAGGATGACGATCACCCACACCACCTTCGGCAGATGGCGCACCTCTGCCTCGGGGGTGTTCAGACAGTCCACGAAGGCGTAGATCCACAGCGCCAGGACCAGCAGGAACGGCAGATATCTGAGCATGCTCGCACGAACTCCCCACACGTGACCCGGTCCCGGTGACCGGGCCAGGGTAGCCGGTGACCGCGGGGGAGTGAACATGATCACTGCGGCGGCCGCGCCGGGCTCTTGACATGTCGCCAGAAACCCCGGTGCGGCGCGCCCTTGAGGCGGTATATGCCTGTTTGGCCGGCACCCCGAGAGACTCTCGCAGCTGGACCGGGGTTCCCTCCGCGTCTACGACCGGACCCTCGGCAGATTCCTCTCCGCCGACCCGGTCCACGGCGGCAGCTGCAACGCGTACGACTACGTGTGCGGTGACCCCGTCAACGCCCTCGACCTCGGCGGCACCAGCCTCAAGTACCGCGACCAGCACCAGTGCACGAAGTACACGTGCATCGGAATCCGCCGCACCTGCGAGACCGGTCTCGCCGTCGAAGAGGCGCTCTGCTTCTCCCCGCCGGACGACCGTGAGCCGACCGGGCTGACACAGGTGGGCGACAGCGTGATCCGCGCGATCCGCGAGCCGGACGTCGCCGTGGAGACCGCCGAGGCGGTGCAGGACTACGTCATGGCCCGCTACCGGACGGTGTGGCCCGTGTGCCCGGTCCACCGGATCGGATTCCACCCCGTGTCCGCCGATGACGCACCGGCATGGGAGTGCTCGGCCGGCGAACACCGTGTGCCGATGCTCGACAGCAGGTGAGCGGCCGGGCCCCGGCCAGGCAGGGGTGGGCGCATGGACAAAGGGGTACGTCGGCGATACTTGGGCACATGGCTTACGACGATCTTCGCTCCCTGCTCCGGGCGCTGGAGCGCGAGGGAGACCTCAAGCGCATCAAGGCCGAGGTCGATCCCTACCTGGAAGTCGGGGAGATCGTCGACCGGGTGCAGAAGTCCGGTGGACCGGCGCTGCTCTTCGAGAACGTGAAGGGCTCGGCGATGCCCCTCGCGATGAACGTGTTCGGCACCGACCGCCGCCTGCTGAAGGCGCTGGGCCTGAAGTCGTACGGCGAGATCTCCGAGAAGATCGGCGGGCTGCTGCGGCCCGAGCTGCCGCACGGCTTCGTCGGGGTGCGCGAGGCCTTCGGGAAGCTCGGCGCGATGGCGCACGTCCCGCCGAAGAAGATCAAGGAGGCCCCGGTCCAGGAGGTCGTGCTGCGCGGGGACGAAGTCGACCTCGACCGGCTCCCGGCGCTGTTCACCTGGCCCAAGGACGGCGGCTCCTTCTTCAACCTGGGGCTCACCCACACCAAGGACCCGGAGACGGGCATCCGCAACCTCGGGCTGTACCGCCTCCAGCGCCACGACAAGCGCACCATCGGCATGCACTGGCAGATCCACAAGGACAGCCGGAACCACTACCAGGTGGCGGCGAGGAGGGGCGAGCGGCTGCCCGTCGCCATCGCCTTCGGGTGCCCGCCCGCCGTGACGTACGCCTCCACCGCCCCGCTCCCCGGTGACATCGACGAATACCTCTTCGCCGGTTTCATCGCGGGCAAGCGGATCGAGATGGTCGACTGCAAGACGGTCCCGCTCCAGGTGCCGGCGAACGCCGAGGTCGTGCTGGAGGGCTGGCTGGAGCCGGGCGAGATGCTGCCCGAGGGTCCTTTCGGCGACCACACCGGCTTCTACACCCCGCAGGAGCCGTTCCCGGCGCTGAAGATCGACTGCGTGACGATGCGGAAGCGCCCGCTGCTCCAGTCGATCGTGGTGGGCCGGCCGCCGACGGAGGACGGCCCGCTGGGCCGGGCGACGGAGCGTTTCTTCCTGCCCCTCCTGAAGATCATCGTCCCGGACATCGTGGACTACCACCTGCCCGAGGCCGGCGGCTTCCACAACTGCGCGATCGTCTCGATCGACAAGAAGTACCCGAAGCACGCGCAGAAGGTGATGCACGCCATCTGGGGGGCGCACATGATGTCCCTCACCAAGCTGATCGTGGTCGTGGACTCCGACTGCGACGTGCACGATCTGCACGAGGTCGCCTGGCGGGCCCTCGGCAACACCGACTACGCCCGTGACCTCACGGTCGTCGAAGGCCCCGTCGACCACCTCGACCATGCCTCCTACCAGCAGTTCTGGGGTGGCAAGGCGGGCATCGACGCCACGAAGAAGTGGCCGGAGGAGGGGTACACGCGGGACGGGGGCTGGCCGGACATGGTCCTCTCCGACCCCGATACGGCGGCCCTGGTGGACCGCCGTTGGAAGGAATACGGACTGTGACCACCGCCGCTATCCAGCCGCCGGGACGTACGCGGGCCTTCCTGCGCCTGGTGATGATCGAGCACTCGGTCTTCGCGCTGCCCTTCGCCTACATCGCCTCCCTGACCGCGATGTATCAGTGGGACAAGAACATCCACTGGGCCCGGCTGCTGCTGGTCACGATCTGCATGGTCGGCCTGCGCACGTTCGCGATGGCGGTCAACCGGATCATCGACCGCGAGATCGACGCCCGGAACCCGCGCACGGCCCACCGTGAGCTGGTGACCGGCGCGATGTCGGTCCGCCACGCCTGGACGGGCGCCCTGATCGCGCTGGTGATCTTCCTGGGCGCGGCGGCTCTCCTGAACCCCCTGTGCCTGGCGCTGGCCCCGGTCGCGGTGATCCCGATGGTGGTCTACCCGTACGGCAAACGCTTCACGAACTTCCCGCAGGCCATCCTGGGCCTCGCCCAGGCGATGGGCCCGGTGGGTGGCTGGCTGGCCATCTCCGGTTCCTGGTCCTGGGACGCGGTGATCCTCGGCCTGGCCGTGGGCATCTGGATCGGCGGTTTCGACCTGATCTACGCCTGCCAGGACGTCGAGACCGACCGCGAGATCGGCGTCATGTCGGTCCCGGCCCGCTTCGGCATCCCGGCCGCGATCTGGGGTGCGCGGGCCTGCCACGCGGTGACGACGGCCCTGTTCGTCTGGTACGGCGTGGCCACGCACGCCGGCGCCTTCTTCTGGCTGGGCCTGGTGATCGTCGCAGGCGCGTTCGGCTACGAGCACCGCATTGTCCGCCCGCACGACTTGTCCCGCCTCAACAGGGCGTTCTTCTCGGTCAACGGCTTCATCGGAATCTGTCTCTTCGTCTGCGCGCTCATCGACCTCCTGGTCCGGGGGCTCACGCTGTAGCCCCTTCGGGTGATGGCGCTCGCTGCTGCCGGCCGCTGTCGGCACTGTCCGGCCGTCCCGTCATCGCCTGACCGTCCCCGCCGCCGCTCTCCCTGTCGGGCCCAAGGCGTCCCACCCGGCCTGAGGCCTGCCCGACCCACCGGTACGCTCAAGGTGTGAACGCAGGAGAAACGCAGCGCGTGCCTTGGATCGTGGGGGTGTCCGGAGCTTCCGGGACGCCCTATGCGGCGGCGGTGCTGCGTGCGCTGCTGGGGGCGGGGGAGGCGGTGGACCTGGTGGTCAGCCGGGCCTCGCGGCTCACCCTGCTGGACGAGACGGGGATCTCGTTCCGGGACGCCCACTGGCAGGACGACCTGCGGGAATGGCTGGGCCGGGGGGCCGACGGCAAGCCCCACACCTTCGACGTGGACCTCGGTGGGGTGCGGTACTGGAGCGCGGGCGACCTCGCGGCCGGGCCGTCCTCGGGGTCGTACCGCTCGAAGGGCATGCTCATCGTGCCCGCCTCCACCGCCTGCGTGGCGGGTGTGGCGCTCGGGCTGTCCAAGGACCTCCTCCAGCGCACGGCGAGCGTGACCCTCAAGGAGCGCCGCACGCTGGTCGTGGCCGTACGGGAGGCTCCGCTGAACGGCCAGACGCTGCGTCACCTCGTCGCGCTGGACGACGCCGGCGCCATCGTCGTACCGGCCTCGCCCGCCTTCTACGCGGGCGCCACCCACATCCAGGACCTGGTGGACTTCGTCGCCGGGCGGGTGCTGGACGCGGCGGGCGTCGAGCACGGCCTGTACCGGCGGTGGCGGGGCGAACTGGGCGGCGGCGCGGCAGCCGACTAGCGGTACCCATCTCTCATCAACTTCGGAACTCTGCACCGGAAGGCTTCGATCGCATGGACGCGGTGGACAGGCAGCTCATCCAGGCCCTGAGGGAGAACGGCCGGGCCTCGTACGCGGAGCTGGGGCGCCTCGTCGGCCTGTCGGGACCCAGCGTCACCGACCGCATCAACCGGCTGGAGGCGGCCGGTGTCATCACCGGCTACCGGGCCACGGTGAACGCGGCCTCGCTCGGCCTCGGCGTCACCGCGCTGATCGGCATCTCGCTGTCCGACGCCGCCGACCACGAGGACGTCGCCCAGCGGCTGCGGGACCTGCCGGAGATCGAGGACTGCTGGTTCATCGCCGGCGACGACTCCTACATGCTCAAGGTGCGGGCGGCCGACGTGGACGGCCTGGAGCGGATCATCCGCCGGCTCAGCGGGACCAAGGGCGTCTCGCGGACCCGTACCACCATCGTGCTGTCCACCAAGTGGGAGAACCGGGTCGGGGAACTTCCGGAAGAGGTCTAGGGATACCGTGGGGCGAGCTGTCGAGGAAAGGTGTGGGCATGGACGTCGGGCTCAAGCGCGAGCTGGAGGAGAAGGTCCGTTCCGGTGAGCGGCTGACCCGCGAGGACGGCATCGCGCTGTACGAGTCGGACGACCTGGCCTGGCTCGGCGGTCTCGCGCACGAGGTGCGGACCCGTAAGAACGGTGACGTCGTCCACTTCAACGTCAACCGGCACCTCAACATGACCAACGTGTGCACGGCCTCCTGCGCCTACTGCTCGTTCCAGCGCAAGCCGGGCGAGAAGGACGCGTACACGATGCGCATCGAGGAGGCCGTCAAGCTCGCCAAGGCGATGGAGTCGGAGAACCTCACCGAGCTGCACATCGTCAACGGCCTCCACCCGAACCTGCCGTGGCGGTACTACCCGCGCTCGCTGCGTGAGCTGAAGGCCGCCCTGCCGCACGTCTCGCTGAAGGCCTTCACGGCCACGGAGATCCACCACTTCGAGACGATCAGCGGGCTGTCGGCCTCCGAGATCCTGGACGAGCTGATCGACGCCGGTCTGGAGTCGCTGACCGGCGGCGGCGCCGAGATCTTCGACTGGGAGGTCCGGCAGCACATCGTGGACCACCGCACCCACTGGGAGGACTGGTCCCGGATCCACCGCCTGGCCCACGAGAAGGGTCTGAAGACCCCGTGCACCATGCTGTACGGCCACATCGAGGAGCCCCGGCACCGCGTCGACCACGTCCTGCGCCTGCGCGAGCTCCAGGACGAGACGAACGGCTTCCAGGTCTTCATCCCGCTGCGCTACCAGCACGACTTCGTGGACATGAAGGACGGGAAGGTACGCAACCGGCTCCAGGCCCGCACCCAGATGGCGACCGGCGCCGAGGCCCTCAAGACCTTCGCCGTCTCCCGGCTGCTCTTCGACAACGTCCCGCACGTGAAGGTCTTCTGGGTGATGCACGGCGTGCAGACCGCCCAGCTGGCCCTCCAGCACGGCGCGGACGACATGGACGGCTCGGTCGTCGAGTACAAGATCACGCATGACGCGGACAACTTCGGCACCCCGAACAAGCTGACCCGCGAGGATCTGCTGGAGCTGATCCGGGACGCCGGCTTCCGCCCGGTGGAGCGCAACACGCGCTACGAGATCATCCGCGAGTACGACGGCCCGGACCCGGCCCGCCGGGACTCCCCGCAGCCGATGCGGGTGTGAGGAATTCCCTGGAAGGGGCATGCGGGTAATAGATACCATCCCTGCATGCCCCTTACCTTCACGCTCGACCCCGTCGTCACCCCCGGCCTGCGCGACGGCTTCCTCGACCTGTGGACGGACGTCTCCAACGCGGGCGGGGCCGTCGGTTTCGTGCCGCCGGTGACGCGTGAGGACATCCGCCCCGAGGTCGTTCGCTATCTCGCCCAGCTCGCCGAGGGCCGCACCCGGCTGCTCGCCGGACACGACGAGGAGGGGCGCCTCGCCGCGACCGCGTTCCTCACCCTCAACACGCACCGGCTGATGACGCACTGGCTGTGGCTGTACACGGTCATGGTCCACCCGCGGCACCAGGGCCAGGGGTACGGCCGTGACCTGCTCGCGGCCGCCGCCGACGCGGCCCGCACCATCGACGGCATCGAGGCGATCCGGCTGACCTGCCGGGGCGGCCTGGGCCTGGAGCGGTTCTACGCCTCCTGCGGCTACAAGGAGGTCGGCAGAGTGCCCGGCGCCATCCGGGTCGCGCCCGGTGACGACCGCGACGACATCACTCTGCTGCTGCCCCTCGCCTGACCCCCCTGCAAGATCGCCCTCCGGGCGTGTTTCACTGGACGCTGACCCTTTTGGAATCGGACGAGTGGATTGAGATGCTCCGCTACACGCTGATGCGCCTCGGCGTCTTCGCCGGCTGCCTCGTGGTCGTCTGGGGAGCCGTCTACTCCGGCATCTTCCCGCGCGGTTTCGGCGACTCCAACTTCCTGTGGGTGCTGCTGCTCTCCCTGATCCTGTCGGCGCCGATCAGCTGGGTGGTGCTGCGCAGGGAGCGGGAGCGGGCCTCGGTGCAGATCGTGACCAAGGTCGACCGGATGAAGGCCAACCTGGAGGCGAACCGCAGCCAGGAGGACCTCGCCGACGACAGCGCCCGCGCGCAGGGCGAGGCGGCGACCTCCAACCAGCTGTCCAACTAGTCTTGCCCTCATGGGCGGGGCGAGGACCAAGCGGATGCCGCGTGCGGTGCGGGAGCAGCAGATGCTCGACGCAGCCGTGCAGATCTTCGGCCGGCGTGGCTACATGGTCGCGTCGATGGACGAGATAGCCGAACTGGCGGGCGTCTCCAAGCCGTTGGTCTACCTGTATCTGAACTCCAAGGAAGACCTCTTCACCGCCTGCATCCGCCGGGAGGCCGCCGCACTGACGGAGGCGGTGCGCGCCGGGGTCCGCCCGGACCTGCCCGCCGACCGCCGGCTGTGGGACGGCCTGCTCGCCTTCTTCGCCCACACCGCCGAGCACCCCGAGGCCTGGTCCATCCTCCACCTCCATGCCCGCACCCACGGCGAGCCCTTCGCCGCCGAGGTCGCCGCGATGCGCGCGGAGATCGTCGCCTTCGTCACCCGTCTGGTGGCCGTCGCCGCCCGCGAGGCCCATGGGGATCCCGACCTCCCGGAGGACGAGGTGGCGGGCCTGGCGGAGGCGCTGGTGGGGGCGGCGGAGTCGCTGGCCACGTGGGCCAACGCGACACCGGGGGTCACGGCCCGGCAGACGGCGGGCACGTTGATGAACTTCGCGTGGGCGGGGCTGGGCAATCTGATGGCCGGCAAACGGTGGGTGCCTGAGCCGACCTGAGGGGTGTCCCTAGCTCACCTCCCCGATCAGGTGCAGTCGCCCCCCGTCCCCCCGCAGCTCGAAGCGACCGGACCCGTCCGCCCCGTAAGCCACCGTCCCGGGCAGCAGCACCGGCGCCAGAAACCTCGCCCGCACCCGCTCCCCGGCAAAGCCGCCCGCGGCCAGACAGCGGGCCACCGTCCACATGCCGTGCGCGATGGCCCGGGGGAAGCCGAAGAGGCGGGCGGTGAGGGGGTGGAGGTGGATGGGGTTGCGGTCGCCGGAGGCCGCGCCGTACCGGCGTCCGATGTCCCCGGCGAGCCGCCACTCGGCGACGACGGGCAGCGGGGGAGACCCTTGGCGTTCCCGGCGCTCGGCGGGCCGCTCCGTGTGATGCCGGGCGAGATACGTACTGCGTGACTCCCACACGACGTCACCGCCCGCCGCCAGCTCGGTGACCACCGTGGCCTCGGTGCCGCGTCGGTGCGGGGCCAACCCCGCCACGTGTACGGCGAGTTGGTACTCGCCCGTCGCCGGTACGGCGGCATGCCGGACGATGTCGATCGAGGTGTGCACCAGGCCCAGCAGCGGCAGCGGGAAGGCGCGGGCGCTCATCAGCCGCATGGCCGGCGGGAAGCCGAGGATGTGCGGGTAGGTCACGGGGAGGGCGGTCTCGCCGGTGGGGAAACCGCAGATCCGCTCGTAGGCGGTCACGTGGGCGAGGTCGATACGGATCCCGGGCAGCACGAGCCGGGTGCGCGGGAAGTCCGCCTCGGGGGAGGGGCGTTTGAACGGCGAGCGCAGGGCGCCCGTTATGAGATACAGCAACTCGTCTGTCATGTCCTGCCCCCAAAACGCTTACTCGGGAGTAAGGTTACCGCTGGTAAGTCTAACGTGAGTGCCTGTCACAAAAACCCCGAGGTTGCACATCCCCGACCCCGGACCATCCCCGAACCCGCACAACCCCCTCACAGTGGGCCCGTACGATCACCTGCCTAACCAGCGGTAACTCCTTTCTGTCGAGGCCCACCGCAGGTGTCTGCACGCCAGAGGAGCCGCCCGTGTCCACTCCGTACCCGAACGCCCCCGCCTCCTCCCCGGCCCCCGTCATCGCCGTCGACTACGACGGCCGCCCGGTCCTTGTGGAACCCTGGATCCAGCGACTCGACGGCGCCGTACGGGAGGTGCACGTACCGCCGTTCAAGCTTCCCGTCACCCACGGCTCGCTCGCGGACCTGCCGTTCGAGAACGCCGAGTCGGCGCCCGGCCAGATCGTGCTCAGCCGCCGTATGCCGGACGGGCGTTGGGAGGACGTGACCGCCGCCGACTTCGCCGGGCAGGTGCTCGCGGTGGCCCAGGGGCTGATCGCCGAGGGGCTGGTGCCGGGCGACCGGATCGCCGTCATGGCCCGGACCCGGTACGAGTGGACGGTGCTCGACTTCGCCGCCTGGGCGGCCGGTCTCGTCACCGTGCCCGTCTACCCGACCTCCTCCGTCTTCCAGACCCGCTGGATCCTGCACGACTCCGGCGCCCGCGCCCTCGTCACCGAGACCGCCGCCCAGGCCGCCGCCATCGGCCCCGAGCTGCCGCACCTGCCGGACCTGCGGCATCTGTGGGTGATGGACAAGGAACACGTGATCCGGCTCGCGGAAGCCGGCGCGCAGGTGCCGGAGAGCGAGGTCGCGGTGCGGCGCGGCATGCTGGGGCCCGACACCCTCGCCACGCTCATCTACACCTCCGGCACCACCGGCCGCCCCAAGGGCTGCGCGCTCTCCCACGGCAACTTCTTCGCCGAGGTGGACAACGCCATCGAGCTCCTCTACCCGGTCTTCAAGGCGCAGGACGAGGACCCGTCGGTGCTGCTGTTCCTGCCGATGTCCCATGTGTTCGGGCGGATGGTGGCCATCGCGTGCATCCGGGCCCGGGTGCGGCTCGGGCACGCGCCGAGCCTCGCCGCCGAGGATCTGCTGCCGGACCTCGCCGCCTTCAAGCCGACCGCCCTGCTGACCATCCCTTACATGCTGGAGAAGGTCTACAACTCGGCCCGCGCGAAGGCGGAATCGGGCGGGCGGGTCACCGTCTTCGACCGGGCGGCGGCGGTCGCCGTGCGCTACGGCGAGGCGCTGGAGGCCCGGCAGACCGGCACCGGCGGCGGCCCGGGCCGCTCACTGAAGACGGCCCGCACCTTCTACGACCCGCTCGTCTACCGCAAGATCCGCTCCGCGATGGGGGGAAGGGTCCGCCACATCATCTGCGGCGGCTCCCCGCTCGGCCGGCGCCTCGCCGCGTTCTACGCCGGCGCCGGCATAGAGATCTTCGAGGGGTACGGCCTGACGGAGACCACCGCCGCCACGACCTGCACCCCGCCGCTCAAGCCCCGCCTGGGCACGGTCGGCTGGCCGATGCCCGGCACCCGCATCCGGATCGCGGCCGACGGCGAGATCCTGGTCGCCGGCGACCACGTCCTGCGCGGCTACTGGGATCCCGCGGCCGGCGGTGTCGTACCCGCGACCCGGGACGGCTGGCTGGCGACCGGCGACATCGGCGAGCTGGACGACGACGGCTACCTCACCATCACTGGCCGCAAGAAGGAGCTGCTGATCACGGCGGGCGGCAAGTCGGTGGCCCCGGCCCCGCTGGAGAACTGGCTGCGCCAGCACCCGCTGATCTCCCAGGTCATGCTGGTCGGCGACGGCCGCCCGTTCGTCTCCGCGCTGATCACCCTCGACCCCGACGGCATCACCCACTGGCGCCAGATGATCGGCAAGCACCCCGTCCCGCCGGAACTCCTCGTCGGCGACCCGGAGTTGGAGGCGGTCCTGCAACGCGCGATCGACGAGGCCAACAAGATGGTCTCGCGCCCCGAGTCCATCCGCCGCTTCGCCGTCCTGCCCCGGGACTTCAGCGAGACGGAGGGGCATCTCACCCCCTCGATGAAGCTCCGCCGCGAACAGATCATGCAGGACTTCGCGCGCGAGGTGGAGGGGTTGTACGACACGGCCCGGTGAGAGCGTTCCGTGCGGCCTTTCCCGGTGCCGGCCTTGCCGGTGCGGGCCTTGCCGGCGAGCGGTCGGCACCCGCTCCCCGGCCGGCTCACGCCTGACGTCCGGACGCCCGGCGTGATGCGGGGAGCGGGTTGCCGCCTGGGTCGGTCGCGGCCCGGTACCGATCCTCGTACCGGGCCTGAGGCTCAGTCAATCCTTGGGTTTCCTCGGCAAACCCCAGTGTTAGCTTGGGTCTTGTGACCCTCGAAGACCTGCGTGTGTTCGTGGCCGTGTGCCGGGCCGGCAGCCTCTCCTCCGTCGCCCGGGACCTCGGCCGCACCCAGTCCGCCGTCAGCCAGCACGTCAAACGCCTGGAGCGGGAGACGGGCGTGGCCCTGCTGGAGCGCCGGCCGCGCGGGGTCGTGCCGACGCAGGCCGGGCGGATCCTGGAGGCCGCGGCCGCCGAGGGCATCTCCGGGCTCGACCTCGCCGTACGGCAGCTGCGCGATCTGCTCGACGGGCACAGCGGGCACGTCCGCGTGGCCACCGGAGCCACCACCGTGCGGCACTTCATGTCCGACGCGGTCGTCGCCTTCCGCCGCCGGCACCCCCGGGTCAACCTGGAGTTTCGCACGGTCAGTTCGGGCCGCGGCACCTTCGACGCGCTCGCCGACGGCACCCTCGACCTGGCCTGGATCACCCTCGGCCCGCCGGTGCGGGGCATCGAGCAGCGGCCCGTGGTCGAGCTGCCATGGGTGCTCGCCGTCCCGGCCGGCGACCCCCTGGCCGTCCGGTCCCGGCTCGACCCCGCCGAGCTGGCCGACGTCCCGCTCATCCGGCTGCCGCCGAACTCCGCCTCCGCCGCCCATCTGGAGGCCGCCTGCGCCGAGTCGGGCGCCCGGTTCGCCTACGACGCCTCCGTCGCGGACTGGGACACCGCGCTGCTCCTCGCCGAACTGGGCGCGGGCCGGGCCGTCGTACCCGCCGTACCCGGACTGCCCGTGCCCGGCGAGGGACCGCTGCGGCTGATACCGCTGCCGGGGCTGCGGCCCCTGCTGGTCGGCTGGGCGGTGCGCCGCTGGGACGCGCTCAGCCCGCCCGCCCGGGCCTTCGCGGACACGGTGCGCTTCCAGGGCGGCCTTCCAGGCGGCTTCTAGGCGGCTTTTAGGCGGTTTTCTGGGCGAACAGGAAGGCCTGGGGGACCTTCTCGTCGAGCCGCTCGTCGGGCTCGCGGACCGTGCGGGACAGCAGGGTGAAACCGGCGGCCGTGAGCAGCTCGGCCATGGTGTCCGGGCTGCGGCGGAGGAAGTCCAGCGTCACCGGGTGGCCGAAGGGACGCTCCAGGCGGCGGGGCTCCTCCCCGCACTGGAAGGCGAGCAGGAGCCGGCCGCCGGGCGCCAGGACCCGGCGGAACTCCGCGAAGAGCGCCGGGAGCCGGTCTGTGGGGGTGTGGATGGAGGAGTACCAGGACACGACACCGGCGAGCGTGCCGTCTGCCAGGCCGAGCTCCAGCATCGAGCCCTGCTCGAAGCGCAGCCCGGGGTTCTCACGCCGGGCGACCGCCAGCATGGACGCGGACAGGTCGAGCCCGAAGACGTCGAGCCCGAGCGAGGCGAGCCGCGCGGTGACCCGCCCGGGCCCGCAGCCGAGGTCCGCCACCGCAGCGCCCGGCCCCACCAGCTCCGCGTACAGCCCGAGCAGCGCGCGCTCCAGCGGCCGCTGGGTGTACTCCCCCTGGAAGTGGGCGGCGTAGTCGTCGGCGATGGCGTCGTAGAAGGTGCGGGTGGCGGTCAGGAAGTCCTGGGTGTCGGTCATGGGCAGGGACCGTAGCGCGGGGGACTGACAGTGCCCGGGAGAGCCGCGGTGCACAACAGTGGCCGGGAGAGCCGCGGTGCACAACAGTGCCCGGGAGAGCCGCGGTGCACAACAGTGCCCGGGAGAGCCGCGGTGCACAACAGTGCCCGGGAGAGCCGCGGTGCACAGGGGCTAGGCGACTCCCGCGAGGCGCAGCAGGGCCGTCGTGGCCGCCGCCCCCACGACCACCACCACGAACGGTGCCCTCTTCCACGCCAGCAGGCCGCCCACCAGCACCCCGGCCGGCCGGGCCCATCCGGCGAAGCCGCCGCTCTCGGTCAGTGCGCCCGTGGCCAGCAGGGCGACGAGCAGGACGACGGCCCCGGCCGAGGCCAGCTCCTGCACCCGGGCGGGTATCTCGACCCGTCCGTGCAGCACCGGCCCGACCAGCCGGAAGGCGTACGTCCCGACGGCGAGGGCCAGGATCACGACGACGGTGGCGTTCACAGGGCGGCCTCCTCACGGGCCGGTCCGGCGGGTCCGGCGGGTCCGGCCGGTTCGGCGGGTTCGGCGGGTCGTACCGGACCGGCGGCCGGTTTCCGGTGCAGGACGAGTCCGGCCAGGGCGAGCAGCACCGGCACCCCGGCCGGTACGGCGGGCGTCACGGCCAGGGCGAGCGCGGCGCCGAGCAGGGCGCAGCGCCGTACCGCCGCGTCCGCGCGCAGGGTGGGCAGGACCAGGGCGATCAGGACGGCGGGGAACGCGGCGTCCAGGCCGTAGCGGGCGGTGTCGCCGAGTGCGCCGCCGGCCAGCGCGCCCGCCAGCACGCCGGTGTTCCACACGGCGAACAGGCCGAGCCCGGAGATCCAGAACGCGCGCCGCTGCCGTACCGGATCGCTCTGGGCGAGCGCGAAGGCGACCGTCTCGTCGGTGACGAGGTGGGCGCCCAGGAAGCGGGCCGCGCGGCTGGTGCCGAGGATCTCCGCCACGGCGAGGCTGAACGCGGCGGTACGGGTGTTGAGGAGCAGCCCGGTGGCCGCCGCCGCGAGCGGGCCGCCCCCGGCGAGCAGCACGCCGACCGCGCTGAACTGGGCCGATCCCGCGTACACCACCACGGACATCAGTACCGGCACCCACAGCGGCAGCCCGCCGGCGACCGAGACCGCGCCGAAGGAGACGCCGACGATGCCACTGGCCAGCCAGACCAGCGAGCTGTCGCGGAGCAGGGAGCGGTCCCCGGACAGGGCGGGAGGCGTCCGGGGTGTCGAGGGTGTTCGTTGTAGCGAACGCATGTTCTCTACAATGGACAGCAAGCGCCCTGTTCGTCAAGGCGAACGATCGTACCGATGGAGCGAACGAGATGTCCGAGGTGCCCGCCCGGCTTCCGATGGAGTGGATCGCCGCGTCCCTCAAGCGCGAGCGCGCCCGCGCCGGGCTGTCCCTGTCCGAGCTGGCCAAACGGGCCGGAATCGCCAAGTCCACGCTGTCCCAGCTGGAGGCGGCGGGCGGGAATCCGAGCATGGAGACGATCTGGGCGCTCGCGGTCGCGCTCGGGGTGCCGTTCAGCGTGCTCGTCGAGCCGCCCGTGCCCGGCGTGCAGGTGATCCGCGCCGGCGAGGGACCCACGGTCCATTCCGAGCAGTCCAGCTATCTGGCCAGCCTGCTCTCCGCGAGCCCGCCGGGCGTCCGCCGGGACATCTACTACGTGTGGCTGGAGCCGGGAACCGTACGGGATTCCGATCCGCACATTCCGGGGACGACGGAACACATCGTCGTCAGTGAAGGGAAGGTCAAGGCCGGGCCACGCGGAGAAGGCGTGGAGCTGGGTCCGGGGGACTACATGTCGTATCGCGGAGATGTCCCGCACGCGTACGAGGCGCTCGCCGCCGGAACGAAGTTCGTCCTGATCATGCAGCACATGTGAGGCGGCGGCCGGAAGCGGCGACCGGAAAAGGCAGGAGCCCCGTCGCCTTACGGCGTGGGGCTCCTTGGGTACTGCACTCAGGTTCTGCGATCAGGCAGTGATCAGACGGGGGTGACGTTCTCCGCCTGCGGACCCTTCGGGCCCTGCGTCACGTCGAAGGAGACCTGCTGGTTCTCCTCCAGGGAACGGAAGCCCTGGGCGTTGATCGCGGAGTAGTGAACGAAGACGTCGGGGCCGCCGCCCTCCTGGGCGATGAAGCCAAAGCCCTTTTCGGCGTTGAACCACTTAACGGTTCCGGTAGCCATAAGCCCTCCTTGGGCTCAAAAGGGTTGCCCTGCTCCAGAACCTGCACGTGCGAAACGGTGCTGCACAACTGCATTCGTCTGAAAACGACGAGAGCCCGCGGTCACATGCTCCGCAGGCTCTGTACTGCAAGGGAAACCAAACTGCAACTTGCGGCGAGCCTAGCACGCAGGCAGCCGAAAGCAATAGAGGTCAAGATCACTTCACCCGGATGTTTGAACGTCTGCTAGTCCGTTCGACGGCGGGGTCGGTCCGAGCACCGTACAGCACGGGGTCTAGTCTCGCGATGTGGACCATTCCCGCACCCGGCCGCGCGTCGGCCACATCCAGTTCCTGAACTGCCTGCCCCTCTACTGGGGGCTCGCGAGAACCGGCACGCTCCTCGACTTCGAGCTGACCAAGGACACCCCGGAGAAGCTGAGCGAGCGGCTCGTGCGTGGCGATCTCGACATCGGTCCCATCACCCTCGTCGAGTTCCTGCGCAACGCCGACGACCTCGTCGCCTTCCCCGACATCGCCGTGGGCTGCGACGGTCCCGTCATGTCCTGCGTGATCGTCTCGCAGGTCCCCCTCGACCGCCTGGACGGCGCCCGGGTCGCCCTCGGCTCGACCTCCCGCACCTCGGTCCGGCTGGCCCAGCTGCTGCTCGCCGAGCGCTACGGCGTCCAGCCCGACTACTACACCTGCCCGCCCGACCTCAGCCTGATGATGCAGGAGGCCGACGCGGCCGTCCTGATCGGGGACGCGGCCCTGCGGGCCAACCTGCTCGACGCCCCGCGCTACGGCCTGACCGTGCACGACCTGGGCGCGCTGTGGAAGGAGTGGACCGGGCTGCCGTTCGTCTTCGCGGTGTGGGCGGCGCGCCGGGACTACCTTGAGCGCGAGCCGGCGCTCACCCGTGAGGTGCACAGCGCCTTCCTCGACTCCCGCAACCTCTCCCTGGAAGAGGTCGACAAGGTCGCCGAACAGGCCGCCCGCTGGGAGGCCTTCGACGAGGCGACCCTGGCCCAGTACTTCACCACCCTCGACTTCAGCTTCGGCGCCCCGCAGCTGACGGCCGTCGCCGAGTTCGCCCGCCGGGTCGGGCCCACGACGGGTTTCCCGGCGGACGTGAAGGTGGATCTGCTGCGGCCGTGACGCGGGTCGGCACCGGGTTGCCGCCCGGCAGACGCCACCAGGCTGCTGTCCGGGCGGCGCCGGGTCGCTAACCTGCTCTCCAGGAGGCGTTGGGGGGAGCGTGCGCCATGCGGCAGCTGGAAGCCGACGAACCGGCCACCGTCGGGCCCTACCGGCTGCTCGGCCGGCTCGGTTCCGGTGGGATGGGCCGGGTCTACCTCGGCCGCAGCGCGGGCGGCCGGACGGTCGCCGTGAAGATCGTGCACCCGCACTTCGCGCTGGACGACGAGTTCCGCGCCCGCTTCCGGCGCGAGGTGGCGGCCGCCCGCCGGGTCGGCGGCGCCTGGACCGCGCCCGTCCTGGACGCCGACCCCGACGCCCCGGTGCCCTGGGTGGCCACCGCCTACGCGGCCGGCCCGTCCCTCGCCGCGGCCGTCACCGACACCGGCCCGCTGCCCGCGCACACCGTACGGGCCCTGGGCGCGGGCCTCGCCGAGGCGCTCACGGCCGTCCACGAACTGGGCCTGGTCCACCGGGACGTGAAGCCGTCCAACATCCTGCTGACCGTCGACGGCCCGTTGCTGATCGACTTCGGCATCGCCCGCGCCATGGACGGCACGGCGTCCCTGACCTCCACCGGTGCGTCGATCGGCTCTCCCGGCTACATGGCGCCCGAGCAGATTCTCGGCAAGGGCATCACGGGCGCGGCCGACGTCTTCTCCCTCGGCGCGGTCCTCGCCCACGCGGCCACCGGCGAACCCCCCTTCCGCGGCGACACCTCGGCCGCGCTGCTCTACAAGGTCGTCCACGAGGAGCCCGAACTCGACTCCCTCGGCGCCGGGTTGCGGGAGGTGGTCGCCGCCTGCCTGGCCAAGGACCCGGCGGCCCGGCCCGCCCCCGCCGAGGTGAGCCGCCGGCTCGCCCCCGAAGGCGCCGCCCGCCTGATCGCCGGCGGCTGGCTGCCGGGCCCCCTGGTGGAACAGGTCAGCCGCAGCGCCGTACACCTGCTGAACCTGGACACGGGGGAGACGGTGCACTCGGGGCCGGTGGCTTTCGAGAGTGCTTCGGTGGACGCCGCCGTCGCTCCGGAGATCCCCGTCGTCCCGGGGACCGGGGCCTTCGGTCCTCCTCCCGTGATGCATCCCGGGGGGTCTCTCGGGGGCTCCTTCGGCGGCCCCTTCGGCGGCCCCTCGGGAGTGCCCGCCGATGTCCCCCCGCCGCCCGCCGTACCGCCCGCTGTGCCGGCCGGCGTACCGCCCGCTGTGCCGGCCGGCGTACCGACCGCAGTGCCGGCCGGCGCGGCGCCGTCGCCCGATGCCACGGTCCCCGGAGTCTCGCGGCCCGGCCGGGTCTCCGTCAGCGTCGCGGCGAACTCCGCTCCGGGGGACGGCGGCCTGGGGCGGCGGCTGAGCTGCACGGTGGTGCTCGCCGTCGCCGGGGCGATGGCCGTGGGAACCCTGGCCATCGGCGTGCTGCGTCCCTGGGCCCAGGGCGGCCACGACACGAGCGCCGGCGCCATCCCGTCCCACGCCCCCAGCGCCTCGGCGCCGACCGAAGACCCCGGCAGCGGCAGCACCGGCGGTGGCGGCAGCACCGGGGGCGGCGACGTCAACGGCGGTGGCAACGGCACGGGTTCCCGGCCCGGCGTGATCCCGGCCCGCTACCTCGGCACCTGGGAAGGCCAGGCCACCGGCCTCGGCGGCACGCTGCCCATGGGCACGTTCCGGCTCACCGTCCACCAGGCGGCGGTGGGGCAGAAGCTGGGACAGCTGCGGCAGACCGACCAGATCGGCGGCGTGTGCACCGACATCCTCACCCTGAAGAAGGTGACGAAGACACAGCTCCTCGCGACCTCGGCCGGCTCCCCGGACAACCCCGGGCACTGTGTACCGACCCCCCATCAGGTGGAGTTGACCCCGGTCGGCGACGATCTGACGTTCACGTCGGACAGTTCGGCCGAGGGCAACCCGGTGGCGCGCCTGTCGAAGGCCGGGAACGGGGCCGGATGAGCACGGGCGCACTGGCGGCCGCCGCCGCGCTGTGGGGCGCGCCGGCCGGCGCCCTGCTGCCCCGCGCCGCCCACCGCTTCGCCGTACCGCCGGAGGAGCCCTGGCGGGACCACTGCCCGGCCGGGCACCCGATCCGGGGGTGGGTGGGGACGACGGGCTGCGGAACCTGTGGCCGCAAGGGCGAGGGCGTCCGCACCGCCGTCGTCACCGCCCTCACCTGCGCCGCCCTCGCCGCCGCCACCGGCGCCCGCCCCGAGCTGGTGGCGTGGCTGCTGCTCGCGCCCGTGGGTGTGCTGCTGGCCGTGGTGGACGTGCGGGTGCGGCGGCTGCCCGACCCGCTGACCCTGCCGCTCGCCCCGGCCGCCCTCGCCCTGCTGGGCCTCGCCGCCCTGCTGCCCGGCCACGCCGGCCACTGGCCCACCGCGCTCTACGGCGCCCTCGCGCTCGGCGCCGGCTACTACGTGCTGCACCTCGTCAACCCGGCCGGCATGGGCTTCGGCGATGTGAAGCTGGCGTTGGGCACGGGCGCCGCGCTCGGCTGGTACGGCTGGTCCACCGTGCTGCTCGGCGCCTTCGCCGGGATCCTGCTGGGCGCGCTCTACGGCGGTGCGCTCGTCGCCGTACGGCGCGCCGGGCGCGGATCGGCGATCGCATTCGGCCCGTTCCTTCTGGCGGGCGCCCTGGCCGGACTCCTGCTGGGCGCGCACACGGCCTGAGGTCGGCGGGCAAAAACCCCTGGCGTAGGCTGGTCCGGTCCGTCCACAACCTTGACGAACCCTGCGAAAGGCACGCCGGTGACCGAGAAGGCCGACCTCACCTCTTTTGATGTCACAGCCGTCCTCGACCGTGCCGCCGCCGGTGGCCGGATCACCGCCGAGGAGGCGCTCGCCCTCTACCGCGACGCGCCCCTGCACGCGCTGGGCGCCGCCGCCGACGCCGTGCGCCGCCGTAAGTACGCCGGGACCGAGCACATCGCGACGTACATCATCGAGCGCAACATCAACTACACGAACGTGTGTGTCACGGCGTGCAAGTTCTGCGCCTTCTACGCGGCCCCCAAGGACAAGGACAAGGGCTGGACCCGCGACCTCGACGACATCCTGCGCCGGTGCGCGGAGACCGTCGAACTGGGCGGCACCCAGATCATGTTCCAGGGCGGCCACCACCCGGACTACGGCGTCGAGTACTACGAGAAGCACTTCAAGGCCATCAAGGACGCCTTCCCGCAGCTGGTGATCCACTCGCTGGGCGCGTCCGAGGTGGAGCACATGGCCCGGATCAGCGGAGTGTCGGTCGAGGAGGCCATCACCCGGATCCACGCGGCGGGCCTCGACTCCTTCGCCGGCGCCGGCGCGGAACTGCTCCCCGAGCGCCCCCGCAAGGCCATCGCGCCGCTGAAGGAGTCCGGCGAGCGCTGGCTGGAGATCATGGAGACCGCGCACCGGCTGGGCGTGGAGTCCACCTCGACCATGCTGATGGGCACGGGCGAGACGAACGCCGAGCGCATCGAGCACCTGCGGATGATCCGGGACGTCCAGGACCGCACGGGCGGCTTCCGCGCCTTCATCCCGTACACCTACCAGCCGGAGAACAACCACCTGAAGGGCCGCACGCAGGCCACGATCTTCGAGTACCTGCGGATGATCGCGATCGCCCGTCTCTTCCTCGACAACGTCCAGCACATCCAGGGCTCGTGGCTGACCACGGGCAAGGAGGTCGGCCAGCTGTCGCTGCACTACGGCGCGGACGACCTCGGCTCGATCATGCTGGAGGAGAACGTGGTCTCCTCGGCCGGCGCCAAGCACCGCTCCAACCGCCTGGAGATCATCGACCTGATCCGCAAGGCGGGCCGCGTCCCGGCGCAGCGCGCGACGACGTACGAGCACCTCGTCGTCCACGACGACCCGGCGAACGATCCCGTCGACGACCGCGTGGTCTCCCACATCTCCTCCACAGCCATCGAGGGCGGCACGGCCCACCCCGAGCTGAAGCTGCTCTCCGCCAACTGACCCCGTCGTGCTGACACTTCACCTCGCCGAGCGGTCTCCCGAGGCGGCTGTTCTGGTCGACGGGGACTCCGTCGCCGCGGTCGGCCCGTACGAGGAACTGGCCGCCGCCGAACCCCGGGCGAGAGTGCGGCGCTGGCCCGGCATCCTCACCCCGGGGCTGCTGAACCCGTACGGTCCGGAGCTGCTGGAGGGCACCTACCATCCCGACCCGCGCGAGGCCGACGTCCTCGGCACCGAGCCCATCGGCGGGGTGCGGGCGAGGGAGATCTTCCGCGCTGATCCCGCGCGCCTCGGCGCGAGCGCGCGACGTGGGGTGCAGCGGATGCTGGCGCACGGCACGGTGGCGGTGGCCGGGGAGCTGCGGTCGCGGGTCGTGGTCGACGCCGTGCGCAGGGCCGGGCTCGCGGTGGGGCAGCGGCCCGACCGCCTTCCCGGCCCGGCGGCGCTGTCCCCGACCCCGCTGATCCTGCTGCCGCGGCTCGTCCCGGGCGGGCCCGCCCGCTTCGCCGTG
This sequence comes from Streptomyces sp. CoH27, assembly GCF_020181035.1. GTDB lineage: Bacteria > Actinomycetota > Actinomycetes > Streptomycetales > Streptomycetaceae > Streptomyces > Streptomyces camelliae. Next base: position 143,304 of record NZ_JAIQYY010000021.1, on the reverse strand, counting down.
TTCGACGTCGCGGACCGCGCCGAACTGGTCCGCCGCGGCGCCGGCACCTGCGTGGCGACCGTGATCGGCGGGCGCCTGGTGTACCGCCGCCGCTGAAACCGAGGCTGCTGCCGGGACGCTGTACCCCCTGCTGCCACAATGGGCGGGTGACCCGCGCATCCCTGGACAAGCAGCCGCACGAAGTCGCCTCGATGTTCGACAACGTGGCGGAACGGTACGACCTGACGAACGACGTGCTGTCGCTCGGCCAGGACCGGCGCTGGCGCAAGGAGGTGGCGAAGGCGGTCGACGCGCGTCCCGCGCAGAAGGTCCTCGACCTCGCGGCCGGTACGGCGACCTCCTCGCTGCCGTTCGCGCGGACGGGCGCGTACGTCGTCCCCTGCGACTTCTCGGTCGGGATGCTCCAGGTCGGCAAGAGGAAGCACACCTGGCTGCCGTTCACGGCCGGGGACGCGACGAAGCTGCCGTTCAAGGACGACACCTTCGACGCCGTGACGATCTCCTTCGGGCTGCGCAACGTCCAGGACACGGACACGGCCCTGCGCGAGATGTACCGGGTGACCCGCCCCGGCGGCCGCGTGGTGATCTGCGAGTTCTCGACGCCGACGTGGGCGCCGTTCCGCACCGTCTACACCGAGTACCTGATGCGGGCGCTGCCGCCGGCCGCCCGCGCGGTGTCCTCGAACCCGCACGCCTACGTCTATCTCGCCGAGTCCATCCGTGCCTGGCCCGACCAGCCCGCCCTCGCCGAACGGCTGCGCAAGGCGGGCTGGTCGAAGGTGGCGTGGCGCAACCTCACCGGCGGTGTGGTCGCACTGCACCGGGGCTTCAAGGAGAGCTGAGACCCCGCTGGTGCGGCGGTGCGGTCTAGCGGTTGATCATCTCGAACGTGTCGCCCGGCTCGCCGAGTTCGCGCCGGATCCCGCCCGTCGGCGGCCGTGGGATGCGTGGCTCGCGCACGCCTCCGCCGCCCTCGCCCTCGCCGAAGTCGAACCACACGTACACCATCGAGTCCGGCGGCACCTCGGCGCCGGGCTGCGGATACTGGCGTACGACGTAGTCGACGACGGTGAGATGGAAGTCCGGGCGGTCCGGCGCGTTGAGGAACAGGCCCCGCGCCTGGGCCGTTTCGCGCGCGTCCACGGCCATCAGTCCGACCAGCCGCGGCACGCGCACTTCGGGTGTTTTGGGTGTTATGCGCACAGATGTCACCCCCAGCGGTACTGGAAGGGTAACTCCCGTGCGCCCGACCCGGAAGGCTCCGGTGTCTTTCTGTAACAGACGACTACTGTCCGTGATGGACGGCTTCCTGGTGAAGGGTGAGCCGGAAGCAGAGCGCCCGCTCGTCCAGCGTGGGGTGCGGATAGGTCTCCGCAGGGCGCATGCCAAGCCGGCGGGTCACCGCGATCGACCGCTCGTTGCCCGGCCGTACCACCGCCACCACTTCCCTGATCCCGGCCGTCCGCACCCGCTCCAGGGTCTCGCGCGCGGCCGCGGTGACGTACCCCTTGCCCCAGTGCTTCCGGCCGAGCCGCCAGCCGATCTCTGTCTCGCCGACCGGACCCCAGCCGGGCCGCCAGGGCTGGGCGCCGGTGAAACCGATGACCTCGCCGTCCGCGTCGAGCATCGTCCACAGACAGAAGCCGTGCTCGGCGTCGTGCCGCCGCTGACGCGCGGTGAGTTCCTCGTAGACGGACAGGGCCGCCGCCTTGCCGCCGTAGAACTCCATGACCTCGGGATCGTCGAAGACCCGGTGCCAGGCGACCGCGTCCTCGTGCGTGGGGACGCGCAACCGTACCGCGGGGAGAGGTCCGTTCACAGGGCAGCCCTTCAGCCGGGTGATCAATTCTGCTGAATAGACTGCCCATGTCCAGTGCCGGTCGGCACGCAGATTTCGAACTTGGGGAGATCCCGCCGTGACCGTCGTGAAGGAGCCCCTCTCCGAGAACAACGCCGACGTGATCGTCGTCGGCGCGGGGCCGGCCGGCTCCACGACCGCGTACCACCTCGCCAAGGCCGGTCTCGACGTCCTGCTCCTGGAGAAGACCGAGTTCCCGCGCGAGAAGGTGTGCGGCGACGGCCTCACCCCGCGCGCGGTCAAGCAGCTCGTCGCCATGGGCATCGACATCTCCGAGGAGGCCGGCTGGCTGCGCAACAAGGGCCTGCGCATCATCGGCGGCGGCTCCCGCCTCCAGCTGGACTGGCCGGATCTCGCCGCCTACCCGAACTACGGACTCGTCCGCAAGCGCGACGACTTCGACGAGCAGCTCGCCCGCAACGCCCAGAAGGCGGGCGCGCGGTTGTACGAGCGCTGCAATGTGAGCGGCCCGGTCGTCGACGACCGCACCGGCCGCATCACGGGCGTCACCGCCAAGCTCGGCGAGGAGAAGCGCGAGGTCACCTTCCACGCGCCGCTGGTCGTCGCCGCCGACGGCAACTCCACCCGGCTGTCCCTCGCGATGGGCCTGCACCGCCGCGAGGACCGCCCGATGGGCGTCGCGGTGCGCACCTACTTCACCTCGCCCCGCCACGAGGACGACTACCTGGAGTCCTGGCTGGAACTGTGGGACCGCCGCGGCGCCCAGGACCGGCTGCTGCCCGGCTACGGCTGGATCTTCGGCATGGGCGACGGCACGTCCAACGTCGGCCTCGGCGTCCTCAACACCTCCGCCTCCTTCAAGGAGCTGGACTGGCGCGAGATCCTCAAGGCCTGGTGCGCCTCCATGCCGGAGGACTGGGGCTACACCCCGGAGAACATGACCGGACCCATCCGCGGCGCCGCCCTGCCGATGGCCTTCAACCGCCAGCCGCACTACACGCGCGGGCTGCTGCTCGTCGGCGACGCCGGCGGCCTGGTGAACCCCTTCAACGGCGAGGGCATCGCCTACGCCATGGAGTCCGGCCAGATCGCCGCCGACGTCATCGTCCAGGCCCACGCGCGGGCCACGCCCGCACAGCGCGAGATCGCCCTGCAGCGCTACCCGCGCGTCCTCAAGGACACCTACGGCGGCTATTACACCCTCGGCCGCGCCTTCGTGAAGCTCATCGGCAACCCGAAGGTCATGCAGATCGCCGCCCAGCGCGGCCTCACCCACCCGATGCTGATGAAGTTCACCCTCAAGCTCCTGGCGAACCTCACCGACCCCACGGGCGGCGACGCGATGGACCGCATCATCAACGGCCTGAGCAAGGTGGCCCCGAAGGCGTGAGCCCCTGCTAGCCCCGGCTCAGCTCCCCGGCCCGAGTGGCCCGGCGGGCGAACACCTCGTCCCGCCGGTCCGCCATCTGCCTGAGCGCGTCCTTCTTCTCCCGCTTGGACAGCCGGTCCAGATAGACGTGCCCGTAGGTGTGGTCGGTCTCGTGCGCCAGGCAGCGGGCGAAGTACCCCGTGCCCTCGATGACGAGCGGGTTGCCGTCCTTGTCCTGCCCGCGCACGACGGCCCGCTCCGGCCGCGGTACGGCCATCACGGCACCCGGCACCGACAGACAGCCCTCGCCCTCGTCGAGCAGCCGCCGCCCGCTCGACAGCGTCTCCAGCACCGGATTGACCATGTGTCCGACATGCCGGACTCCGTCGTCATCGGGGCAGTCGTACACGAAAAGGCGCAGATCGACCCCGACCTGATTCGCCGCCAGTCCCGCACCCTCGGCGACGTACATGGTGAGGAACATGTCGTCGATGAGCGCGGCGAGGTCGGGTCCGAACTCCGTGACATCCCGGCACGGCTTGTGCAGGACCTCCTCGCCGACCTCGGTGATCCGCCGTACCGCGCCACGCCCGGCCTCGGGGGCGTGACGGGGGTAGTAGTCGGCGGGGCTTCCCTGGACGAACACGCGTGGCATCGCGCGGTCTCCTTCGCTCGTGGACGGACCGCCGGACGGCGGCCCGAGCCGAGCATGTCAGGTACGGCCGGCCTGACGCACGGGAGGGCCCGGGGGAACGGCGCAAGGGCCGCTGCCCCTGAGCGGCTGCGGCCCTACGCGCGTCGAAAGGTGCGGGATGCCCTCAGAGCACCCGCACGGCGCCGGTCGGCGGGTCGTACGACAGCGGGTGCTCCCCGACGCCGCTGGAGGGGTTCTGCGCGCCGACGAACATGCCGTCGCCCACGTACACCGCGACGTGGTACGCGCTGCCCGCGCTGCCCCAGTACAGGATGTCGCCCGGCTGGAGGTTGCTCAGCGAGACCTGGGTGCCGGCCGTCGACTGGTCCTGGGAGACGCGCGGCAGGCTGACGCCCACCTGCTTGAAGGCCGTCTGCACCAGACCGGAGCAGTCGTAGGCGGAGGGGCCGGTGGCACCGGAGACGTAGGCCTTGCCGATCTGCGCCTTCACGAAGCTGACCACGGCGGCGGCCGAACCGGTCGCCGTGGAGGAGCCGGTGGAGGACGACGAGTCGGTGCTCGACGACGCGGAGAGGACCGTGCGCTCCGCGTTGCGCGAGGCGCGCGCGGCGGCCTGGATGCGGGCCTCCTCGTCGGCCTTCTTCTTGGCCTCCGCGGCCTTCTGCTTCGCCTCGGCCAGGTCCGCCTTGGCCTGCTTCGCGGCATTCGCGGCGGCCGCGTCTCGCTCGGCCTGCAGCTGGTAGTTCGCGGCGGCCTGCTGCGTGGCGTCCGCGGTCTGGGCCGCCTGGGCGGCCAGGTCGGCCGTCAGGGTGGGCAGTTCGAGGGTCTGCGTCACCGGCTCGGCCGCGTTCGCCGAGCCGGACGCCCCGGCGACTGCCAGGGTGCTGAGGACGCCACCGGCAACTCCGGCCCGCATCGCGAGGGTCGACGCGCTGCGGCGGGGCTTCCGGTGGCTGCGTATGTGAGCGGTGTGGGACATGGGAACAACCGGTATCAGGGGCTCCTTCATATCTTCAAGAAACGTGTCCTGCGCCACAGTTGCTCAATCGAGACTTTAAATGCCGGGCGTGTCGCTCTTTATTGACGCCGTAACGGACATTGCGGACTGCGGTGATCAAGCCCTTGATCACGCTCTTTGATCATTACGCCCGAATTGCCCCCGACCTACCACTGGTTGCGGTCGTTGGCCAAGCCCGGTTCTCGGGGGCCTCTCGTCGGTGTGGCGGAGGTCACGGAACGGTTACCGGAATGGCGGCGTCCCCTGCGCACAGGAAATGACGGCACCCCTGCACGCGGAGCTCGTGAACGCGCGCACACGTCCGGCCGCCGTCCACATCGCGCCCCGCGCTCCCCCTGATGTGTGAACGCGGTCCTCTATCAAGGAGTCGCGTCCAGCGCCAATTTGCATGCAGGCGAACTCTCTTGATATGGAGACGCCCCCTCCGGCCTGCGGCGACGAGCCGGAATGTCACTTCTAGTGATCAACTGAACGCTTCGCGTATGAAGATCACTCATCATCCGACTTCATGATCCTTCGTCAGGTGGTGGAGATCACAAAGCTTGTGGAATACCCCGTGTCGCAGATCACAGAGCGCCGGGCATAAGATGCGTGGCAGCTGGGCTTGTGACCTGCTTCACATGTTCTCGATCTTCGCCCGGGACGAGCGGGGTTCGGGGGACCGGTGAGGCCGGTGTGGGCCCTGTGCAACCGCCAGCAGTCAGCGCCGACTGAGAGGAGCGAGGAGCGGTGAACGCGTATGCGCCCATCCTCGTACTGGGAGCCCTCGGGGCAGGCTTTGCGATCTTCTCCGTGGTCATGGCCACGCTGATCGGTCCGAAGCGGTACAACCGCGCCAAGCTCGAAGCCTACGAGTGCGGTATCGAGCCGACCCCCACGCCGGCGGGCGGCGGGCGCTTCCCCATCAAGTACTACCTGACGGCGATGCTCTTCATCGTCTTCGACATCGAGATCGTCTTCCTCTACCCCTGGGCCGTCACCTTCGACGCCCTGGGGATCTTCGGGCTCGTGGAGATGCTGCTCTTCGTGCTCACCGTCTTCGTCGCGTACGCGTACGTATGGCGGCGCGGCGGCCTGGAATGGGACTGAGGGGCCTTTAACGACATGGGATTCGAAGAAAAGCTGCCGAGCGGATTCCTGCTGACCACCGTCGAGCAGGCCGCGGGCTGGGTGCGCAAGGCGTCCGTCTTCCCCGCCACCTTCGGCCTCGCCTGCTGTGCCATCGAGATGATGACCACCGGCGCCGGCCGTTACGACCTGGCGCGCTTCGGCATGGAGGTCTTCCGCGGCTCACCGCGCCAGGCCGACCTCATGATCGTCGCCGGCCGGGTCAGCCAGAAGATGGCGCCGGTGCTCCGGCAGGTCTACGACCAGATGCCCAACCCCAAGTGGGTGATCTCCATGGGCGTCTGCGCCTCCTCGGGCGGCATGTTCAACAACTACGCGATCGTCCAGGGCGTCGACCACATCGTCCCGGTCGACATCTATCTGCCGGGCTGCCCGCCCCGCCCCGAGATGCTGATGGACGCGATCCTCAAGCTCCACCAGAAGATCCAGACCTCCAAGCTCGGCGTGAACGCCGAGGAGGCCGCCCGCGAGGCGGAGGAGGCCGCGCTCAAGGCCCTGCCCACGATCGAGATGAAGGGGCTGCTGCGGTGAGCGACGCGAATGGCAACGGCACGGCCGGCGTGAACGGGTCCCCGAACGGGGTGAACCCCGAGAAGGACCTCTCCGCCTCCAACCTCCCCGGCCAGCGCGGCCAGGGCGGCGAGGAGATCCGCGTCCAGCGGGGCATGTTCGGCGCCAACAACGGCGGTGACACCTCCGGCTACGGCGGACTCGTCCGCTCGGTCCGCCTCCCCGGACCGGCGAGCAGGCCCTACGGCGGCTGGTTCGACGAGGTCGCCGACGAACTCGAAGGCGCCCTGGAGGAACAGGGACTCCTCCCCGAGAACGTCATCGAGAAGACGGTCGTCGACCGCGGCGAGCTGACCTTCCACATCGAACGCGAGCACCTGCTCCGCGTCGCCCGCACCCTGCGCGACGACCCCGCCCTGCGCTTCGAGCTGTGCACCGGCGTCAGCGGCGTCCACTACCCGCACGACAAGGGCCGCGAGCTGCACGCCGTCTACCACCTGCGCTCGATCACCCACAACCGGCTGATCCGCCTCGAAGTCAGCGCCCCTGATGCCGATCCGCGCATCCCGTCGCTGGTCTCCGTGTACCCGACGAACGACTGGCACGAGCGCGAGACCTACGACTTCTTCGGCATCGTCTTCGACGGTCACCCGGCCCTGACCCGGATCATGATGCCGGACGACTGGCAGGGCCACCCGCAGCGCAAGGACTACCCCCTCGGCGGCATCCCCGTCGAGTACAAGGGCGCCCAGATTCCGGCTCCGGACCAGCGGAGGTCGTACTCGTGAGCATGCAGTCAGCATCCGCGGCCGACGCCGCATCGGCGCGCGAGACCACCGAGGGCACCGTATACACGGTCACCGGTGGCGACTGGGACGAGATCGTCCAGTCCGCGACCCGCGCGGACGACGAACGCATCGTCGTCAACATGGGTCCTCAGCACCCCTCCACCCATGGAGTGCTCCGCCTCATCCTGGAGATCGAGGGCGAGACCGTCACCGAGGCCCGCTGCGGCATCGGCTATCTGCACACCGGCATCGAGAAGAACCTCGAATTCCGCACGTGGACGCAGGGCACCACCTTCGTCACGCGCATGGACTACCTGACGTCCTTCTTCAACGAGACCGCGTACTGTCTCGCCGTCGAGAAACTCCTCGGCATCGAGGACGACATCACCGAGCGCGCCACGATCATCCGGGTGCTCCTGATGGAGCTGAACCGGCTCTCCTCCCACCTGGTCGCCATCGCCACCGGCGGCATGGAGCTGGGCGCCACCACGATCATGATCTACGGATTCCGTGATCGTGAAATGATTCTCGACCTCTACGAGCTCATCACGGGCCTGCGCATGAACCACGCGTACATCCGGCCCGGCGGACTCGCCCAGGACCTGCCGCCCGGCGCGGTGGACCAGATCCGCGAGTTCGTGAAGAAGATGAAGAAGAACCTCCCGGAGTACGACAAGCTCGCCACCGGGAACCCCATCTTCAAGGCTCGCATGCAGGACATCGGCTATCTCGACCTGGCCGGCTGCATGGCCCTCGGCGCCACCGGCCCGATCCTGCGCTCCGCCGGCCTGCCGCACGACCTGCGCAAGGCACAGCCGTACTGCGGCTACGAGACGTACGACTTCGAGATCCCGACCGCCGACACCTGCGACGCCTACGGCCGCTTCCTGGTCCGCCTGGAGGAGATGCGCCAGTCGCTCGGGATCGTCGAGCAGTGCCTGGACCGGCTCCAGCCCGGACCGGTCATGGTCGCTGACAAGAAGATCGCCTGGCCCGCCCAGCTCGCCCTGGGACCGGACGGACTCGGCAACTCCCTCGACCACATCAAGAAGATCATGGGCACCTCCATGGAGGCCCTGATCCACCACTTCAAGCTCGTCACCGAGGGCTTCCGCGTCCCGCCGGGACAGGCGTACGCGGCCGTCGAGTCCCCCAAGGGCGAACTCGGCGTGCACGCCGTCTCCGACGGCGGCACCCGCCCCTACCGGGTCCACTTCCGCGACCCGTCCTTCACCAACCTGCAGGCCATGGCGGCGATGTGCGAAGGCGGCCAGGTCGCCGACGTGATCGTCGCCGTCGCGTCCATCGACCCCGTGATGGGAGGCGTCGACCGGTGACCACCTCTTCTTCGGAGCGGGGCGTCAGCCTGGGCATGCCCGAACTGCCCGCGCCCGCGTACCCGGACGACGTCCGGGCCCGGCTGGAGACGGACGCGCGCGAGGTCATCGCGCGCTACCCGGACTCCCGCTCCGCCCTGCTGCCGCTGCTCCACCTCGTGCAGTCGGAGGAGGGCCATGTCACGCGCACCGGAATGCAGTTCTGCGCGGACATGCTGGACCTGACCACGGCCGAGGTCACCGCCGTCGCCACCTTCTACACCATGTACCGGCGGCGGCCCTCCGGTGACTACCAGGTCGGCGTGTGCACCAACACGCTGTGCGCGGTGATGGGCGGCGACGAGATCTTCGAGACCCTCCAGGAACACCTGGGCGTCGGCAACGGCGAGACCACCGACGACGGCAAGGTCACCCTGGAGCACATCGAGTGCAACGCGGCCTGCGACTTCGCGCCGGTCGTGATGGTCAACTGGGAGTTCTTCGACAACCAGACGCCCGGCAGTGCCAAGCGCCTGGTCGACGATCTGCGCGCGGGACGGCCCGTACAGCCCACGCGCGGGGCGCGGCTGTGCACCTTCAAGGAGACCGCGCGGATTCTGGCCGGCTTCCCCGACGAGCGGCCCGGGGCCGTCGAGGAGGGCGGCAGTGCGGGACCCGCGTCGCTGGTGGGCCTTCGCCTGGCAAGGGGAGAGGCCGCACCCGCGCGCGTGGTCCATCCGCGCGGAGGTCCGCATGAGGAACCCCAGGACGCGCCGTCCGCGGAACGTGACGCAGAGGAGGGGGAGTGATGACCGTGGCAGCCGAACTCAAGGACACCAGCCCCGAAAAGCTGCTCGCACCCGTGCTGTCGGCCTTCTGGGACGAGGACCGGTCCTGGAGCCTGGACGTCTACCGGAGGCACGAGGGGTACGAGGGGCTGCGCAAGGCGCTCGCCATGTCACCGGACGACCTGATCGCGTACGTCAAGGACTCCGGGCTGCGCGGCCGAGGCGGCGCGGGATTCCCGACCGGAATGAAGTGGCAGTTCATTCCGCAGGGTGATGGAAAACCGCACTATCTAGTTGTCAACGCCGACGAATCGGAGCCCGGGACCTGCAAGGACATCCCGCTCCTCTTCGCGAACCCGCATAGCCTCATCGAGGGCATGGTGATCGCGTGTTATGCCATCAGGTCGTCGCATGCCTTCATCTATCTGCGTGGTGAAGTCGTTCCTGTTCTGCGGCGGTTGCACGAGGCCGTGCGCGAGGCCTACGCGGCGGGCTACCTCGGCGAGAACATCCTGGGCAGCGGGCTCGACCTGGAACTCACCGTGCACGCGGGCGCCGGCGCGTACATCTGCGGTGAGGAGACCGCACTGCTCGACTCGCTCGAAGGCCGCCGTGGTCAACCGCGGCTGCGTCCCCCTTTCCCTGCTGTCGAAGGGCTCTATGCCTGCCCGACTGTTGTGAACAACGTCGAGTCGATCGCGTCGGTTCCCGCCATCCTGAAAAACGGGAAAGAATGGTTCAGGTCGATGGGCAGCGAGAAGTCCCCGGGCTTCACGCTCTTCTCGCTCAGCGGCCATGTCGCCAGCCCCGGCCAGTACGAGGCACCGCTCGGCATCACGCTCCGCCAGCTCCTCGACATGAGCGGCGGCATGCGCCCCGGCCACCGCCTCAAGTTCTGGACGCCTGGCGGCTCCTCGACGCCGATGTTCACCGACGAGCACCTCGACGTCCCTCTTGATTACGAAGGAGTGGGCGCCGCCGGTTCCATGCTCGGCACCAAGGCATTGCAGTGCTTCGACGAGACCACGTGCGTGGTACGGGCGGTGACCCGCTGGACCGAGTTCTACGCCCACGAGTCCTGCGGCAAGTGCACGCCCTGCCGTGAAGGGACGTACTGGCTGGTGCAGTTGCTGCGGGACATCGAGGCCGGCAAGGGCACCATGTCCGACCTCGACAAGCTCGCCGACATCGCCGACAACATCAACGGCAAGTCGTTCTGTGCCCTCGGCGACGGCGCCGCCTCCCCGATCTTCTCCTCGCTGAAGTACTTCCGCGAGGAGTACGAGCAGCACATCACGGGCCGGGGCTGCCCCTTCGACCCGGCCAAGTCGACGGCCTGGGCGGACCGCCCGGAGGTGAACGCATGACCGTGACCACCAACGCCCCCGGCGCCGGGGGAGAGGCGGCGGTCCCGCCGGAGGACCTCGTCACGCTGACGATCGACGGCATCGAGATCAGCGTGCCCAAGGGCACCCTGGTCATCCGCGCCGCCGAGCAGCTCGGCATCGAGATCCCGCGGTTCTGCGACCACCCCCTCCTCGCCCCCGCCGGTGCCTGCCGGCAGTGCATCGTCGAGATCGAGGGCCAGCGCAAACCGGTAGCGTCCTGCACCATCACCTGCACCGACGGCATGGTGGTGAAGACCCAGCTGACCTCGCCGGCCGCCGAGAAGGCCCAGCACGGTGTGATGGAGCTGCTGCTCATCAACCACCCGCTGGACTGCCCGGTCTGCGACAAGGGCGGCGAGTGCCCGCTGCAGAACCAGGCCATGTCGCACGGCAACGCCGAGTCCCGCTTCGACGGAAAGAAGCGGACCTACGAAAAGCCCGTGGCGATCTCCAGTCAGGTGCTGCTCGACCGCGAACGGTGCGTGCTGTGCGCGCGCTGCACCCGGTTCTCCAACCAGATCGCCGGCGACCCGATGATCGAGCTGCTGGAGCGGGGCGCACTCCAGCAGGTCGGCACCGGCGAAGGTGACCCGTTCGAGTCGTACTTCTCCGGCAACACCATCCAGATCTGCCCGGTCGGCGCCCTGACCTCGGCGGCCTACCGGTTCCGCTCGCGCCCCTTCGACCTCATCTCCTCGCCGTCCGTGTGCGAGCACTGCTCCGGCGGCTGCGCCACCCGCACCGACCACCGGCGCGGCAAGGTCATGCGGCGGCTCGCCGAGAACGACCCCGAAGTCAACGAGGAGTGGATCTGCGACAAGGGACGCTTCGCGTTCCGGTACGCGCAGGCCAAGGACCGCCTCGACACCCCGCTGGTCCGGGGCGCCGACGGCGTCCTGGAGCCCGCCTCCTGGCCGGAGGCGCTGGACGCGGCCGCGCGCGGGCTGAGCGCCGCCCGCTCCCGGGCCGGCGTTCTCACCGGCGGCCGGCTGACCGTCGAGGACGCCTACGCCTACAGCAAGTTCGCGCGCGTGGCGCTCGACACCAACGACATCGACTTCCGCGCGCGCGTGCACAGCGGCGAGGAATCGGACTTCCTGGCCTCCCAGGTGGCCGGCCGCGGCCGTGACCTCGACGGTACGGGTGTCACGTACACCTCGCTGGAGAAGGCGCCCGCCGTCCTGCTGGTCGGCTTCGAGTCGGAGGAGGAGGCGCCCGGCGTCTTCCTGCGGCTGCGCAAGGCCTGGCGGGGGCGCAAGCAGCAGGTGTTCTCGCTGGCCACGCACGCCACGCGCGGGCTGGAGAAGGCGGGCGGCACGCTGCTGCCGGCCGCGCCCGGCACCGAGACCGAGTGGCTGGACGCCCTCGCGAGCGGTGTCGGCCTGGAGGAACCGGGCACCAGGGCCGCGGAGGCGCTGCGCGGTGAGGGCGCGGTGATCGTCGTCGGTGAGCGGCTCGCCTCGGTCGCGGGCGGCCTCACCGCCGCCGTACGGGCGGCCACCGCCACCGGCGCCCGGCTGGTGTGGATCCCGCGCCGGGCCGGAGAGCGCGGCGCCGTCGAGGCGGGCGCGCTGCCGTCGCTGCTACCGGGCGGCCGTCCGGCGACCGACCCGCGCGCGCGGGAGGAGGTCGCCGCCGCCTGGGGGCTCGCCGAACTCCCGCTGCGCTATGGCCGCGACACCCACCACATCGTCGAAGCCGCCGCCACGGGCGAACTGTCGGCCCTCGTGGTCGCGGGCGTCGAGGTCGCCGACCTGCCCGACCCGGCACGCGCGCGTGAGGCACTGGACAGCGTCGGCTTCCTGGTGTCGCTGGAGCTGCGGCCCAGCGAGGTCACCGAGCGCGCCGACGTCGTCCTGCCGGTCGCCGCGGTCGCCGAGAAGGCGGGTACCTTCCTCAACTGGGAGGGCAGGGTGCGGTTCTTCGACGCCGCGCTCAAGCCGGACCAGATGACCCGCCGCCTCGCCCCGACCGACGCGCGCGTGCTGCAGATGCTCGCCGACGCCATGGACGTCCATCTGGGCCTGCCGGATCTGCGCACCACGCGCGCGGAGATCGACCGGCTCGGCCCCTGGGACGGCCCGCGCGCCACCGAGCCCCAGGAGTCCGCGGGTGTGCTGCCGCGACCGGCCGCCGGTGAGGCCGTGCTCGCCGGGCACCGGCTGCTGCTCGACCAAGGCGTCCTCCAGGAGGGGGACGAGGCGCTCGCCGGCACCCGGCACGCCGCACACGCGCGCGTGTCCGCGGCAACGGCCGCCGAGGCGGGCGTGCGGGACGGCGACCTCCTCGCCGTCACCGGCTCCGCCGGAACCGTCGAACTCCCGCTCCGGATCACCGAGATGCCCGACCGGGTGGTCTGGCTCCCGCTGAACTCCGTCGGCACCGGCGTCGCCTCCGACACCGGGGCACAGCCCGGCTCCCTCGTCCGCATCGGCCCGGCGGCAGTCGCCGAAGAGGCCCCCAAGGAGGTGGAGGCATGAGCCCGTACCTTGCCGCTGAAGACCTCTCGATGTTCGGCCGCGACCCCTGGTGGCTGGTCGTCATCAAGGCCGTCTTCTGCTTCGCCTTCCTGATGGTGACCGTGCTGTTCTCCATCGTCTGGGAGCGCAAGGTCGTCGCCTGGATGCAGCTGCGCATCGGCCCCAACCGGCACGGCCCCTGGGGCATGCTCCAGTCGCTCGCCGACGGCGTGAAACTGATGCTCAAAGAAGACGTCATCGTCAAGCGCGCGGACAAGGTGGTCTACATCCTCGCGCCGATCGTCGCGGCCATCCCGGCCTTCATGGCGATCGCGGTGATCCCCTTCGGCCCGGCCGGCAACGAGATCTCGATCTTCGGCCACCGCACCACGATGCAGCTCACCGACCTGCCGATCGCGATGCTCTACATCCTCGCGGTCGCCTCGGTGGGCATCTACGGCATCGTCCTCGCGGGCTGGAGCTCCGGATCCACCTACCCGCTCCTCGGCGGCCTGCGCTCCTGCGCGCAGATGATCTCCTACGAGATCGCCATGGGCGCCGCGTTCGCCTCCGTGTTCCTCTACTCGGGGTCGATGTCGACGTCCACGATCGTGCAGCAGCAGCACGACCGCTGGTACATCCTGCTGCTGCCGGTCTCCTTCATCCTCTACATCGTCACGATGGTCGGCGAGACCAACCGCGCCCCCTTCGACATGCCGGAGTCCGAGGGCGACCTGGTCGGCGGCTTCAACACCGAGTACTCGTCCATCAAGTTCGCGATGTTCATGCTCGCCGAGTACGTCAACATGGTGACGGTCTCGGCCGTATCCACCACCCTCTTCCTCGGCGGCTGGCGCGCTCCCTGGCCGATCAGTGCCTTCTGGGAGGGCGCCAACCACGGCTGGTGGCCGCTGCTCTGGTTCGTGATCAAGGTCCAGCTGCTGCTGTTCTTCTTCATCTGGCTGCGCGGCACTCTCCCGCGCGTGCGCTACGACCAGCTGATGAAGCTCGGCTGGAAGGTCCTCATCCCGGTCTCGGTGACCTGGCTGATGCTGGTGGCGACCGTACGGGCCCTGCGCAACGAGCACTACGACTTCGCCGACATCGCCCTCTACGTCGGTGGCGGTGTCCTCGCCCTGCTGCTGCTCTCCTTCGTCGCCGACATGTTCCGCGAGAAGGCGAAGACGACCGAGGAGCCCGGCGTGCAGGAAGCCGGATTCGACCCGATGGCGGGCGGATTCCCGGTCCCGCCGCTGCCCGGACAGGAGCTGCCGCCGGTGCCGAGGCGCCGCCCCCGCCGTGAGCGCGAGCTGATTGTCAGTGGTGGGTCGGACACTGTCAGTGACGGAACTTCGGATGGAAAGGAGGCGTCCGATGGCTGAGGAGCCCAAGGAGACCAAGCCCGGTTTCCAGAACCCCGTGGCCGGCTTCGGCGTGACCTTCAAGGCCATGTTCAAGAAGCGGCTGACCGAGCAGTACCCGGAGCAGAAGAAGACCACGGCCCCGCGGTTCCACGGACGGCACCAGCTCAACCGCCATCCGGACGGCCTGGAGAAGTGCGTCGGCTGCGAGCTGTGCGCCTGGGCCTGCCCCGCCGACGCCATCTACGTGGAGGGCGCCGACAACACCGACGAGGAGCGCTACTCGCCGGGCGAGCGCTACGGCCGCGTCTACCAGATCAACTATGCCCGCTGCATCCTGTGCGGCCTGTGCATCGAGGCGTGCCCCACGCGCGCGCTGACGATGACCAACGAGTTCGAACTGGCCGACTCCAGCCGCGCCAACCTCATCTACACCAAGGAACAGCTCCTCGCCGGCCTCGAAGAGGGCATGGTCGACACGCCCCACGCGATCTTCCCGGGGACGGACGAACAGGACTACTACCGGGGCCTGGTGACCCAGGCCGCGCCCGGCACGGTACGGCAGGTCGCCGTCTCCGAGGGCGAGACCGCCGAGGACCAGGAGCAGGAGGTGGACGCATGAGCCCGCAGCTCGCCGCCTACACCACCTCCACCGGTGAGGCCTTCCAGTTCTGGGTGCTCGGCACGGTCGCGGTGATCGGCGCCCTGGGTACCGTCTTCATGAAGAAGGCCGTGCACAGCGCGCTCTGCCTCGCCGGGACCATGATCGTCCTGGCGGTGTTCTACCTCGCCAACGGCGCCTACTTCCTGGGCATCGTGCAGATCGTCGTCTACACGGGCGCGATCATGATGCTGTTCCTGTTCGTGGTGATGCTCGTCGGCGTGACGGCCGCGGACTCGCTGCGGGAGACCATCAAGGGCCAGCGCTGGCTGGCCCTTCTCTGCGGGGTCGGCTTCGGCGTCCTGCTGTTCGCCGGCATCGGCAACGCCTCCCTGAAGGAGTTCGACGGCACCGGCCAGGCGAACGCGCACGGCAATGTGGAGGGCCTCGCCTCCCTCATCTTCACCAAGTACGTCTTCGCCTTCGAAATCACCGGCGCCCTGCTGATCACGGCCGCCGTCGGCGCCATGGTGCTCACGCATCGGGAGCGCACCGAGCGCGCCAAGACCCAGCGTGAGCTGTCCGAACAGCGCGTCCGCGAGGGCAAGCACGTCCCGCCGCTGCCCGCCCCCGGTGTCTACGCCCGGCACAACGCCGTGGACATCGCCGGTCTGCTGCCCGACGGCACGCCGTCCGAGCTGACCGTCAACAAGACGCTGCGCGAGCGCGGCCAGATCCGTGACGTCTCGGCGGAGGCACTCAGCGACCTGCGGGCGCTGGAGCAGCGCGCGGAGGAGCGCCTGGAGCGCACGGCGATCGAACCGGCGACGTTCAAGCGGTCCGAGGAGGCGTCGAAGTGAACCCGGTCAACTACCTCTATCTCTCGGCCCTGTTGTTCACGATCGGTGCGACCGGCGTTCTGATCCGGCGCAACGCCATCGTGGTCTTCATGTGCATCGAGCTGATGCTCAACGCCTGCAACCTCGCGTTCGTCACCTTCTCCCGGATGCACGGCAACCTCGACGGCCAGATCATCGCCTTCTTCACGATGGTCGTCGCCGCCGCGGAGGTCGTGGTGGGCCTCGCGATCATCGTGTCGCTGTTCCGTACCCGCCACTCGGCCTCGGTCGACGACGCCAGCCTGATGAAGCTGTAAGGGGTCGGAAGAATCGTGGAGAACCTGATCGCGCTGCTCATCGCGGCGCCCCTGCTCGGAGCGGCCGTCCTGCTGACCGGCGGCCGGCGCCTGGACCGCGTCGGCCACTGGGTCGGCACGCTCCTGTCGGCCGTCTCCTTCGTGTTCGGCCTGATCCTCTTCGCCGACCTGCTCGGCAAGAACGCCGAACACCGCACCCTGATCAAGCACCTGTTCAGCTGGGTCCCGGTGGCCGGCTTCCAGGCGGACGTCACCTTCCGCCTCGACCAGCTGTCGATGACGTTCGTCCTGCTCATCACGGGCGTCGGCTCGCTGATCCACCTGTACTCGGTCGGGTACATGGAGCACGACGAGCGCCGTCGCCGCTTCTTCGGCTATCTGAACCTGTTCCTCGCGGCGATGCTGCTGCTCGTCCTCGCCGACAACTACCTGCTGCTGTACGTCGGCTGGGAGGGCGTCGGTCTCGCCTCGTACCTGCTGATCGGCTTCTGGCAGCACAAGCCCAGTGCCGCGACGGCCGCGAAGAAGGCCTTCCTGGTCAACCGTGTCGGCGACATGGGGATGTCGATCGCCATCATGGTGATGTTCACGACGTACGGCACCTTCGCCTTCGGTCCGGTCCTCGGCCACGCGACCGAGGCCTCCCAGGGCAGGCTCACCGCGATCGGCCTGCTGCTCCTGCTCGCTGCCTGCGGCAAGTCGGCCCAGGTGCCGCTGCAGTCCTGGCTCGGGGACGCCATGGAGGGCCCGACCCCGGTCTCGGCCCTGATCCACGCGGCGACGATGGTGACCGCGGGCGTGTACCTGATCGTCCGCTCCGGAGCCGTCTTCAACGCGGCGCCCGACGCGCAGCTGGCGGTCACCGTCGTCGGCGCGGTCACGCTCCTGTTCGGTGCGATCGTCGGTTGCGCCAAGGACGACATCAAGAAGGCGCTGGCCGGCTCGACCATGTCGCAGATCGGCTACATGGTGCTGGCCGCGGGCCTCGGCCCCATCGGCTACGTCTTCGCGATCATGCACCTGGTGACGCACGGCTTCTTCAAGGCCGGACTGTTCCTCGGCGCCGGTTCCGTCATGCACGGCATGAACGACGAGGTCGACATGCGCAAGTACGGCGGCCTGCGCTCGTACATGCCGATCACCTTCGTCACCTTCGGCCTCGGCTACCTCGCCATCATCGGCTTCCCCGGCCTGTCCGGCTTCTTCTCCAAGGACAAGATCATCGAGGCGGCCTTCGCCAAGGGCGGCACCGAGGGCTGGATCCTCGGCGGCGCGGCCCTGCTGGGCGCGGCCATCACCGCCTTCTACATGACGCGCGTGATGCTGATGACGTTCTTCGGCGAGAAGCGGTGGCAGCCGGACGAGAACGGCAACGAGCCGCACCCGCACGAGTCCCCGAAGGTCATGACGATCCCGATGATCGTGCTGGCGGTCGGCTCGGTCTTCGGCGGCGCCTTCTTCAGCATCGGCGACCGCTTCCTGCACTGGCTGGAGCCGGTCACCGGGCACAGCGAAGGACACTCCCCGGTGAGCGCCTGGACGGTCACCGGGGCGACCATGGTCTGCCTGGTCATCGGCGTCGGCATCGCCTGGGCGCAGTACGGCCGCAGGCCCGTCCCGGCCGTCGCCCCGCGCGGCTCGCTGCTCACCCGCGCGGCCCGCCGCGACCTGCTCCAGGACGACTTCAACCATGTGGTCCTGGTCCGTGGCGGCGAGCACCTGACGCGCTCCCTGGTGTACGTCGACCACACCCTGGTCGACGGCGTCGTCAACGGCACGGCGGCCGGCTTCGGCGGCCTGTCCGGGCGGCTGCGCCGGCTCCAGAACGGCTTCGCCCGCTCCTACGCGGTCTCGATGTTCGGCGGTGCGGCACTCCTGGTCGCCGCGACCCTGCTGATGAGGGCGGTCTGATACCGATGTCCTTTCCTCTGCTGACAGCGACGGCGGCGCTCCCGGCCGTGGGGGCCGTCGCCACGGCCGCCGTACCGGCCGCGCGACGCACCGCCGCCAAGTGGCTGGCGCTGGTCGTCTCGCTCGCCACACTCGCCCTGGCGATCACCGTCCTGGTCCGCTTCGACCCGGGCGGCGCCCGCTACCAGCTCACCGAATCCCACGCCTGGATCAAGGACTTCGGGGTGCGGTACGAGCTGGGCGTGGACGGCATCGCGGTGGCGCTGATCGCGCTGACCGCAGTGCTGATCCCGTTCATCGCCCTCGCGGGCTGGCACGACGCCGACCCGCTGGAGACCGGAAGCAAGCGGTGGCGGCCCACTCAGGGCTTCTTCGCGCTGATCCTGGCCGTCGAGGCGATGGTGATCATCTCCTTCGAGGCCACCGACGTCTTCCTCTTCTACATCTTCTTCGAAGCCATGCTCATCCCGATGTACTTCCTCATCGGCGGCTTTGGGGACCGGGCCCACGCACAGGGCGAGGAAGCCGCCTCGACGCAACGGTCGTACGCGGCCGTGAAGTTCCTGCTCTACAACCTGGTCGGCGGTCTGATCATGCTGGCCGCGGTGATCGGCCTCTATGTGGTCGCCGGGAACTTCAGCCTCGCGGAGATCGCGCACGCGCGCGCCAACGGCTCGCTGCACATGGCGACGAGCACCGAACGCTGGCTCTTCCTCGGCTTCTTCTTCGCCTTCGCGGTGAAGGCGCCGCTGTGGCCGCTGCACACCTGGCTGCCCAACGCCATGCAGGAGGCCACCGCCCCGGTCGCCGTCCTGATCACCGCGGTCGTCGACAAGGTGGGCACCTTCGCGATGCTCCGCTTCTGCCTCCAGCTCTTCCCGGAGGCCAGCAAGTGGGCGACACCGGTGATCCTCGTCCTGGCGCTCATCAGCATCGTCTACGGCGCACTGCTCGCCGTCGGCCAGCGGGACATCAAGCGCCTGGTGGCGTACGCGTCGATCTCGCACTTCGGCTTCATCATCATGGGTATCTTCGCGATGACCAGCCAGGGCCAGTCCGGCGCCACGCTCTACATGGTCAACCACGGCATCTCCACGGCCGCGCTGATGCTGGTCGCCGGCTTCCTGATCTCCCGGCGCGGCTCGCGGCTCATCGCCGACTACGGCGGTGTGCAGAAGGTCGCCCCGGTGCTCGCCGGCACCTTCCTGATCGGCGGCCTGGCCACCCTCTCCCTGCCGGGCCTCGCGCCGTTCGTGAGTGAGTTCCTGGTCCTGGTCGGCACGTTCACGCGTTACCCGGCGATCGGCATCATCGCCACCTTCGGCATCGTCCTCGCCGCGCTCTACACCCTCGTGCTGTACCAGCGGACGATGACGGGCCCGGTGAAGCCCGAGGTCTCGGCGATGCCGGACCTCCGCGCGCGCGAGCTGGTGGTGGTCGCCCCGCTGATCGTGCTGCTGATCTTCCTGGGTGTCTACCCGAAGCCCGTCACGGACATCGTCAACCCGGCGGTCAAGCAGACCATGTCCGACGTACACAAGTCCGACCCCAAGCCCTCGGTGGAGGCGGCCAAGTGAGCACAGCAGCCGTCCACAGCCTGTGGACAACCGCGGCCGACCCGATCTCGAAGATCCCGGCACCGAAGATCGAATACGGACAATTGTCGCCGACGCTGATCGTCGTCGGTGCCGCGCTGGTCGGCGTGCTGGTCGAGGCGTTCGTCCCGCGCAAGTCCCGCTACTACGCGCAGGTGTTCGTGTCTATCGTGGCCCTGTGCGCCGCGTTCGCCGCGGTGGTCGCGCTCGCGGCCGACGGCTACGGCACCACCAAGGCGCACATCGCGGCGATGGGCGCGATCGCGGTCGACGGCCCGGCCCTGTTCCTGCAGGGCACGATCCTGCTGGCCGGCCTGGTCGCCCTGTTCACCTTCGCCGAGCGGCGCCTGGACCCGGCCGCGCACGGCAACCGCGTCGACTCCTTCGCGGCGCAGGCCGCGTCGGTGCCCGGCAGCGACAGCGAGAAAGCGGCGGTGAAGGCGGGCTTCACCACGACAGAGGTCTTCCCGCTGCTGCTCTTCGCGATCGCGGGCATGCTGGTGTTCCCCTCGGCCAACGACCTGCTGACGCTGTTCGTGGCCCTGGAGGTCTTCTCCCTGCCGCTGTACCTGCTGTGCGCGCTGGCCCGCCGCAAGCGGCTGATGTCGCAGGAGGCCGCGGTCAAGTACTTCCTGCTCGGCGCGTTCGCCTCGGCATTCACCCTGTTCGGCATCGCCCTGCTGTACGGCTACGCGGGCTCGGTGTCGTACGGGCGCATCGCGCAGGTCGTCGACGGCACGGTCACCAACGTCGACCCGGCGCTCGCCAACACCATGGGCAACGACGCGCTCCTGCTGATTGGCGGGGCCATGATCGTGATGGGCCTGCTGTTCAAGGTGGGCGCGGTGCCGTTCCACATGTGGACGCCCGACGTCTACCAGGGCGCACCGACCCCGGTGACCGGCTTCATGGCGGCGGCGACGAAGGTGGCCGCGTTCGGCGCGCTGCTGCGCCTGCTCTACGTCGTCCTGCCGGGCATGCGCTGGGACTGGCGGCCGGTGATGTGGGCAGTGGCGATCATCACCATGCTGGGCGGTGCGATCGTCGCGATCACGCAGACCGACATCAAGCGACTGCTGGCGTACTCGTCGATCGCGCACGCCGGGTTCATTCTCGCGGGTGTCATCGCCACGTCGAAGGACGGTGTCTCGTCGGTCCTCTTCTACCTGGCCGCCTACTCCTTCGTGACGATCGGCGCCTTCGCGGTGGTCACGCTGGTGCGCGACGCGGGCGGTGAGGCGACGCATCTGTCGAAGTGGGCGGGCCTGGGCCGCCGCTCCCCGCTGGTGGCAGCGGTCTTCGCCGTCTTCCTGCTGGCCTTCGCCGGTATCCCGCTGACCTCCGGCTTCGCCGGGAAGTTCGCCGTGTTCAAGGCGGCGGCGGCCGGTGGCGCGGCCCCGCTGGTCGTCATCGGTGTGATCTCCTCGGCCATTGCCGCGTTCTTCTATATCCGCGTGATCGTCCTGATGTTCTTCAGCGAACCGAAGCCGGAGGGCCCGACGGTCGCCGTACCGTCCCCGCTGACCACGGCGGCGATCGGCGTGGGCGTGGCGGTGACGCTGGTGCTGGGCGTGGCCCCGCAGTACTTCCTTGA
>NZ_JAIQYY010000021.1:63728-121748 GCF_020181035.1 Streptomyces sp. CoH27 | reverse complement strand
GGGTGCCGGGCAGCGGCCTGTACGGCCCAGGGAACGGGGCGAGCCTGTGGATAACTTCGTGGCTGTCGGTGCGGGCCCCTATCGTGGAGGAAGCGGTCGAGAGACGACACACGGGGGACCGGCGGGGGACAGGACCATGGAAGCGACGGGCGGGATCAGCGAGATGCCACAGGTGACCGAGGGGCCGGGCGCGGCCGACAGCGAGGCGCTGGCCACGCTGCACCGGGTCTTCGGATACGAGGCGTTCCGGGGCGAGCAGGAAGCGATCATCGAGCATGTGGTGGCCGGCGGCGACGCCCTCGTCCTCATGCCGACCGGCGGCGGCAAGTCGCTGTGCTACCAGATCCCGGCCCTGGTCAGACCCGGTACGGGTGTGGTGATCTCCCCGCTGATCGCGCTCATGCAGGACCAGGTGGACGCCCTGCGCGCCCTCGGCGTCCGCGCCGGCTTCATCAATTCCACGCAGGACTTCGACGAGCGCCGCCTGGTCGAGGCCGAATTTCTCTCCGGCGAGCTCGACCTGCTCTACCTGGCCCCGGAGCGGCTGCGCCTGGACAGCTCGCTCGACCTGCTCTCGCGCGGCAAGATCTCCGTATTCGCCATCGACGAGGCGCACTGCGTGTCCCAGTGGGGCCACGACTTCCGCCCCGACTACCTCTCGCTGTCTCTCCTCGGCGAGCGCTGGCCGGACGTCCCGCGGATCGCCCTCACCGCGACAGCCACCCGCGCCACCCACGAGGAGATCACCCGGCGGCTGAACCTGCCGACGGCCCGCCACTTCGTCGCCAGCTTCGACCGGCCCAACATCCAGTACCGGATCGTGCCCAAGGCCGACCCGAAGAAGCAGCTGCTCGCCTTCCTCCGGCAGGAGCACGCCGGCGACGCCGGCATCGTGTACTGCCTGTCACGCAACTCGGTCGAGCGGACGGCGGAGTTCCTGACCGCCAACGGCATCGAGGCGGTGCCGTACCACGCGGGCCTGGACGCGGGCACGCGCGCCGCCCACCAGTCCCGGTTTCTGCGCGAGGACGGCCTGATCGTCGTGGCGACCATCGCCTTCGGCATGGGCATCGACAAGCCGGACGTCCGGTTCGTCGCCCACCTGGACCTGCCCAAGTCGATCGAGGGCTACTACCAGGAGACCGGCCGCGCGGGCCGGGACGGACTGGCGTCCACGGCGTGGATGGCGTACGGACTGAACGACGTCATACAGCAGCGCAAGCTGATCCAGTCCGGCGAGGGCGACGAGGCGTTCCGCCGCCGTGCCTCCGCCCATCTGGACTCCATGCTCGCGCTGTGCGAGACGGCCCAGTGCCGCCGCGGCCAGCTCCTGGCCTACTTCGGCCAGGACCCCGATCCGGCGGGCTGCGGCAACTGCGACACCTGCGTCACCCCACCGGAGACCTGGGACGGCACGGTCGCCGCGCAGAAGGTGCTGTCGACAGTGGTACGGCTGCAGCGCGAGCGCGGGCAGAAGTTCGGCGCCGTGCAGATCGTCGACATCCTGCTCGGCAAGCGCACCGGCAAGGTCATCCAGTTCGACCACGACCAGCTGTCCGTCTTCGGCATCGGAACGGACCTCGGCGAGGCCGAGTGGCGGGGCGTCATCCGGCAGCTGCTGGCCCAGGGACTGCTCGCGGTCGAGGGGGAGTACGGCACGCTGGTGCTCACCGAGGCGAGCGGTTCGGTGCTGCGGCAGGAGCGGGAGGTGCCGCTGCGCAAGGAGCCGGAGAAGCCGGCCATGGCCCGGTCGCGGTCGGCCGGCGCGTCCGGCGGCAGCAAGGCCAAGGCAGCCGCGGCCGAACTGCCCGACGAACTGGTGCCCGCCTTCGAGGCCCTGCGCGCCTGGCGCACCGAACAGGCCCGTGAGCAGGGCGTCCCTCCGTACTTCATCTTCAACGATGCCACCCTGCGCGGGATCGTCACCCTGAGACCCACCTCGGTGCGCGAGCTGGGCACGGTGAGCGGCGTCGGCGAGAAGAAGCTGGCGACATACGGGGAGGGCGTGCTGGCGGTGCTGGCTTCCCTGGACAGTCCGTCGGGCCCGGCCCCGGCCGCCGGGGCCGTATCCGATGCCGACTGGCCGGAGCCCGACGAGGAACCGGAGCCGGAGGACTGGATATAGCGGGCCCGTCCGGGGCGATCCGGGGGAGCGAGCGTCACAGCCCCCTCGCCGCGTAGGCCCTGACGTCCGCGTCCGAGTCGGCCGTCGCCGTGGCGAGAGCCGCGCGGGCCTCCGCCGTGGCACGGTGCCGGGTCAGCGCGAGTACGGCAGCCTTGCGCACGTCGGCGTTGGGGTCGGCCAGGGCCTTGGCCAGGGCGGGTACGGCGACGTCGGCGGCCCCGGCTGACAGCGCGGTGGCGGCGCCGGACCGGACCTGCCAGGCCGGGTCGGACAGGGCGGCCACGGCGCGGGCGGCGAGGGACGGCGGGCAGCCGGTGCCGGCCAGCGCACCGAGTGCGGCACCGCGTACCAGGGCATCGGGGTCCTCGGTGAGACGGTCCAGCGTGGCCGTGAGCAGCTGCTGGTCGGCCGCCGTCGGCGCCGCCGGGCCGACGGTGGCCAGCGCCTTGGCCACGCCGACTCTTACCTCCCGGGAGGGATCGTCCGCGGCACCGGCCAGCGGCCGGACAGCGTCGACCGAGACCAGCGCCCGTACGGCCTCGGTGCGGACGCCGACGTCGGGGTCGGCCAGCGCCGCCGCGAACACACCGGCCTCGCCGAGCCGCAGGGCGCGGAGCACATCGAGCGCGGCGGCCCGGACCACCGGATCGGCCTGGCCGAGCGCACCGGTGAGGGCTGCGCCCAGGGCGGGTTCGGGCGCCAGGGTCTCGACGATCTCGCGCAACGAGGCCACGGCGGCCGCGCGGACCTCGGCATCGGGATCGGCGAGGGCACCGGCCAGGGCCTGCCCGGTGCCGGGCGGCACGGTCTCGGTGAGGACCGAGACGGCCGTACGGCGCACAGCCGCATCGGTGTCCGCCAAGTAGGGCTGCAGAGCTACAAGTTCGGGCTCCGTCTCGGCCAGCTCCAGCAGCTGGAGGAGCCGAGGCGAGGCGGTGCCCTGGGTGTCGGCCCGTTCGCCGGAGACGTCGGCACGCGCAGAGGCCGGTCCTGCGGCGACCGGCGCCACCTCACGCGGCCCGGCCGTGGCCACGTGCTCCGGACGGACTTCGCCGATCCGTCGGGAGGGACCGCCGACGGGCGCGAACTCCTCGACCGGAACCAGATAGGGAGCCACGGGACGCGCCGTGAACTCCATGGCACCAGAGGGGGACTTGTGCAGATCGAGATGGTGGAACCAAGAGGCGTCGTCGCGGCCGGGGTGGTCGAGACGCTCGTGGTAGAGGCCCCAACGGGACTCGGTACGGGCGAGGGAGGCACGGGCGGCCATCTCCGCGCAGTCGCGGATGAAGGTGACCTCGGCGCAGCGCATCAGCTCGTGCGGGGTGCGGGCGCCCATGGCGGCGATGTCGGCGCGCATCCGCTCGAAGGCCTCCAGGGCGAGGGAGAGCCGCGCTCCGGACTTCGGCGGTGCGACGTAGTCGTTCACGAGGCGGCGCAGCTTGTACTCGACCTGGGGCTGCGGCGGACCGTCCGGGTGGCGCAGCGGGCGGTAGATCAGCTCGTGCGCCTCGCGCACCTGGTCCGCGGGAAGTTCGCCCTCGTACGCCGTGTACTGGGCGGCGTCCGCGCCCGCGAGGTCGCCGAAGACGAACGCGCCGATCATGTAGTTGTGCGGGACGCAGGCGAGGTCCCCGGCGGCGTACAGACGGGGGACGGTCGTGCGGGCGTGGTCGTCGACGCGGACGCCGGAGGCGGAGTGGCCGCCGCACAGGCCGATCTCGGAGATGTGCATCTCGACGTCGTGGGTGCGGTAGTCGTGCCCGCGTCCGGCGTGGAAGGTGCCCCGGGTGGGGCGTTCGGTGGAGTGCAGGATCGACTCCAGGGCGGAGACCGACTCCTCGGGGAGATGGCTGAGCTTGAGGTAGACCGGGCCGCGGGGGCCCGCGACCTCGGCGGCGAACTCGGCCATCATCTGCCCGGACCAGTAGTCGGAGTCGACGAACCGCTCGCCGTACCGGTTGACCTGGTAGCCGCCGAAGGGATTGGCAACGTAGGCGCAGGCCGGGCCGTTGTAGTCCTTGATCAGCGGGTTGATCTGAAAGCACTCGATGCCGGTCAGCTCGGCGCCCGCGTGGTAGGCCATGGCGTATCCGTCACCGGCGTTGGTGGGGTTCTCGTAGGTGCCGTAGAGGTAGCCGGAGGCGGGCAGGCCGAGCCGGCCGCAGGCGCCGGTCGCGAGGATGACGGCGCCCGCGCGGACGGTGACGAAGGCGCCCGTGCGCGTGTGGAAGCCGACGGCGCCCACGGCCCGCCCCTCGGCGGTCAGGACCCGGACCGGCATCACCCGGTTCTCGATCCGGATCCGCTCCCGCATCTCGCGCCGCCGCAATTGCCGGTAGAGGACCTTTTTGACGTCCTTGCCCTCTGGCATCGGCAGTACGTACGAGCCGGAGCGATGGACCTGGCGGACCGCGTACTCTCCGTGCTCGTCCTTCTCGAACTTGACCCCGTACGACTCCAGCCGCTGCACCATCGCGAAACCACGCGTGGCGGTCTGGCGGACGGTGGACTGGTCGACGATGCCGTCGTTGGCGCGGGTGATCTCGGCGACGTAGTCATCGGGTTCGGCGCGGCCCGGGACGACCGCGTTGTTGACGCCGTCCATGCCCATGGCCAGCGCGCCGGAGTGACGGACGTGGGCCTTCTCCAGCAACAGGACGTCCGCGCCGCGCTCGGCGGCGGTCAGGGCAGCCATGGTGCCGGCGGTGCCGCCGCCGATGACGAGGACGTCGCAGGTCAGCTCCTCGGCGTCGGTGACGGCGGGAATCTCCGGAGGAGTGGTGGCGGGGGTGGTCACCGGGGTGCCTTTCAGGAGCCGAGAGAGGTGAGGATGTCGCGGCGCAGGGCCGCGCGGGCCGGGTCGTCCACAGCGCCACGGTCGCGGGGCCCGGGGACGTCGCGTACGGCGACCACTCGGCCGGAGCCGAGCAGGGCCACGCGGTCGCCGAGGAAGAGGGCCTCGTCCACATCGTGCGTGACGAAGACGACGGTTGCCCCCGTGCCGCGGAGCACCTCCACCAGCAGGTCCTGCATGCCGGAGCGGGTCTGGGCGTCGAGGGCGCCGAAAGGCTCGTCCATGAGGACCGCCCGCGGGCTGTCGGCCAGCGCGCGCGCCAACTGGGCACGTTGGCGCTGCCCGCCCGACACCCGGTGCGGCAACTGTCCTGCCTGCGCGCTGAGTCCGACCCGTTCGAGCAAGGACTCGGCCCGGGCACGGCGTTCACCGCGCGGTACGCCGCTGATGGCGAGTGGAAGCTCGACGTTCCCGCGCAAGGTGCGCCAGGGCAGCAGTGCGTCCTCCTGGAAGACCAGCGCACGGTCGGCCGACGGCCCGGTCAGCGGGTTGCCGTCCACCTCGGCCGTGCCGCCCAGCGCAGGCAGCAACCCGGCGAGGGTGCGCAGAAGCGTGGACTTTCCGCAGCCGGAGGGGCCGACGACGGTGAGGATCTCACCGGGAGCGACATCCAGGTCGACGTTGTACAGCACCGGCGCGTCCGGGCGGCCGAGCACGGTGGAACGGAAAGTGAGCCGGGTGCCGCGTACGGCCCCCGATAGCGGCGCGACGGGAGCGGTGACGGTTTCAGACGAGGTGCTCATCGTGGGCCTCCTCGGTGTCCTTGTGGCCCTGCTGCTCGGGCTGGGTGTGATGCTCGGCCTTGCGGTCGGCACGGACGGGGGTGACGGTAGGCCGGGGCACGCGGGTGCGGCCAGTGGGGATGTACGAGGTGCGGGGCAGCCAGCGGGTCAGGCGCCGGCCGAGGAGTTCCACGGCCGTGGAGGTGACCCAGCCGAGGACGCCGATGGTGACCATGCCGACGAAGACGCCGGAATAGTTCACCACCGTGTAGTCCTGCCAGGTGCGGTAACCGACCCCGTACTGGCCGGAGATCATCTCGGCGGAGATCACACAGATCCACGACACGCCGATGCCGACCGACAGCCCGCCGAAGATGCCGGGCAGCGCGCCGGGCAGCACGACCGACCCGAGGATCCGCAGCCGTCCACCGCCCATGGTGCGCACCGCTTCCTCCCAGACGGGGGTCAGCGCACGGACGGCGTGCCGGGTGGAGACCAGCACGGGGAAGAAGGCGGCGGTGCAGGTGATGAAGACGATGCCCTGCTCGTTGGAAGGAAAGAGCAGAATCGCGACCGGGACGAGGGCGATCGCAGGGATCGGGCGGATCACTTCCAGGACCGGACCGAGCAGGTCCTCGGCGAGCCGCGAGCGGGCGACGAGCACGCCGGTCGCCACGCCCAGGACTGCCGCCAGCGCGAAGCCGGTGAGGATACGGGTGAGGCTGTCGGTGAGGTCGGTCCAGTAGTCGCTGCCGGAGAGCCGGTCGGCGAAGGCGCGGGCGACCTCGGTGACCGTCGGGAACTGCGAGAAGCGCAGCCACAGGTCGACCTTGAGGCCGGTCAGCAGCTGCCACAGGCAGAGGAAGGCGGCCAGGGAGGCGGTGCGCAGCGTATACCGGGCAAGGGGCAGCCGGGTCATGAGGCGCGTCCCAGAGCTTCGCGATACGACACGACGCGGGCGCCGCCGTGGGCGGTGACATAGGCCTGCGCGGTCGCAGGGGTGACGAAGGGCAGCAGCTGCTCGCCGTCGGTCACCCAGACGGCCTTCTCGGCGAACCAGAGCGTGCCGGTGGTGGCGTCAGGCACGTAGGCGCCACGGATGCGGTCCTGGTGCTGGGCCACGTACGCCAGCAGCTCCCGGGCGGACTTGAAGGAGACGGTCTTGTCACTGCCCTTGGCCCACACCTCGCTCGTGGCCGGCACGGGCGTGGCGGTGAGCCGCTTGGTGTAGGAGGTGCCAAGGGCCTTCTTCACGTACTGGTCGTCGACGAACGAGTCCACGTCGATGTCGCCGGTCAGCTTGGCGGCTTTCAGCACGGACACGTCCTGCTTCAGAGCGGAGACGAGCTGAGGCTTGACCGCCGGGTCGAAGGTGGCGATGCCGTGGGCGCCGTTGTAGAGGTAGACCACCTCGGCGGGCAGACCGGTGGCCTGGGCGACCTTCTCCGCGGCGGTGACAGGGTGGGCGTTGAGGTAGTCCGTCGCCTCGGCCTGGGCCTTGAGGAACGCCTCCAGGACCGCCGGGTGCCGACGGGCGAAGTCCTCGCGGGCGGTCACGCCGTGGAAGGTCGGCAGGTTCAGCTGTGCCCCGTCGTACAGGGCCTTCGCCTTGTCCTGGTAGGCGAGCAGGCCAGGCCAGGCGACGAACTGCGACAGGGCGTCCACGCTGCCGGAGGAGAGCGCCGAGGCGCCCACGGCGGGCTGCTGGTTGATCTTGGAGATGTCCTTGTCCGGGTCGATGCCGACACGCTGCAGGGCCCGCACGAGCGTGCCGTCGGCTGCGGAGCCGATGCTCGTGGAGACCTTCTTGCCCTTCAGATCCTTCAGTGAGGTGAGCGTCGAATCGGGCGCGGTGACCACGGTGTTGAGGCCGCCGCGCAGGTTGTAGCCGGTCACCGAGACCAGGTGGGTGGGCCGCCCGAGCTGCTTGCCGCGGGCCGCGTTCAGCAGCAGCGGGAAATCACCCATCGAGCCGATGTCGATCTTTCCAGCGGTCATCTGGGCGGTGATCGGGGCGCCGGTGGCGTAGTCCTGCCAGTCGACCTTGTAGGTGTGGCCGTCGTGCAGGGCGTTCAGGTCCCTCTCGAAGTAGCCGAGGGAGCGCAGCAGGGTGCCCGCCGTGACGGTGTTGATGGTCTTGGACTGATAGCCGATGGTGATGGTGACGTTCTTGCCGTCACCGGCCTCGGCGCTGCCGACGCAGCCGGTCAGCGGGAGGAGGAGAAGAGCGGCGGTAAGGGCAAGCGCGGTGCGTTTCACGGGAGTTCGGGCCTCTCACCGGAGCAGATAGGGCATGTTGACCGTGACGGCGCCGGTGGGGCAGCGGGCCGCGCACGGACCGCAGTACCAGCACTCGTCGACGTGCATGTACGCCTTGCCGGTGCTGTCGTCGATGGCGAGGGAGTCCAGCGGGCACATGTCCACGCAGAGGGTGCAGCCGTCGATGCACTTCGACTCGTCGATGGTCACGGGCACGTCGGCCCGCTGGGGCGCCAAGGGCATGGCTGTCTCCAGGAAACGTGCGGGCGGGGCGGTTGCGGCGGCCGGTTACAGCGACCGGTGGAGCAGGCCGCTCATGGTGATGCGGTCGCCGCGGAAGCGGATGAACTCCAGGTCGACGGGGCGGCCGTCGGCGAGGTGGGTGAGGCGTTCCAGCATCAGTACGGCGGTGCCACGCGGGGCCTGGAGGACGGCGGCGGAGTGGGCGTCCGCGTTCACCGCCTCCAGGGTGATCTCGGCGTGGCCGAGGCGCTGGCCGGTGATGGCTTCCAGGAGGCGGAAGACATCGGTGTTCTCCAAGTCGGCGCCGAGCAGGGCGGTGCCGAGGTCGAGCGGGATGTAGGTGAGGTCGAGTGAGAGGGGAAGGCCGTTGAGGCGGCGCAGGCGTTCGATGCACAGGACGTCGGCGCCGGCCGGGACGCCGAGGCGGTCGGCGACCGGGGCGGGGGCGGGGGCGGGGCCCATGGTGCGGACCTCGTTGGTGACGCGGCCGTGTTCGCGGAGGGTTTCCGCGAGGCCCATCAGACGGTCGAGCCCGTGCGGGTACTTCCGGGCGACGACCACGGTGCCGACGCCGGGCAGTCGCTCCACCAGGCCCTCGGCCCGGAGCAGGTCCAGGGCCTGGCGGACGGTGTTGCGGGAGGCGCGGTAGTCGGCGGCGAGGGTCGACTCGTGCGGGAGGGGACTTTCCTGGAAGGCGCCGCCGATGATCTGGCGGCGCAGGAGGTCGGCGAGCTGCCGGGCCCGGTCCGCGCGCAGCCGACGACGCGTCCGGTGGGCGGCGACGGTGGTCGCGGCGCCCTGACCGGCGTGGTCTCGGGGGCGATCGGCGGGAGGCATGGCTGGAACCATACCGATGCGGTAGGGAAAGTCGTGTTGCCGAAGTGTTGCGCCAGGTGAGGGGGCGTCGGATACGTCGCTGAGCTGCGGGTTTTCCTTTTCGTTCGGGAAGATCTGCCACCTGGGGGCCCGTCAGGTCAGTGCCGTCAGTCCCGGGGCGAAGGTGATCAGCAGGGGCAGCAGCGGAACCAAGGCGGCCACCGTCGTCGTCAGGGCCCGGTGCCGGCGCAGCAGCCGTGGCGGGGGCTCCAGGAGGCGGTCCACGCGCTCGCCCAGCAGGCGGCGGCTGGAGTCGCAGGAGAGGACGCCCCGGTGCTGGTTCAGCTCGATCAGCGCGAGGGCTGTGGTGAGGTGTCCGCAGCGACGGGACGCCGTGTCGTCGGCCGCCAGCTCGACCAGCCGGTGCGTCTGGGCGCAGAAGTGGGCGAAGAGCGGCACGCGCGGGAAGCCTGTGGCGAGCGCGGTGGACAGATGCAGGAGCCAGTCGTGGTGGGCTCGGGCGTGTCCGCGTTCGTGGGTGAGGACGGCGTCCAGCTGGTGGCCGGTGAGGCGCTGTAGCGCACCCGTAGTGACGACCAGCTGCGGCGGGTGCCCCGGCATCCACCAGGCGTCCGGGTACTCGTCCTCCAGCACCAGCATCGGGCCGCGCGCCGCGGGCAGCCCGGCCGGCAGATCGGGAGCGCGCTCACGCAGTTGTGCGCGGGCCCTGCCGCGCCTGCGGCGGGCCTCGACGAGCTCCCGGGCCAGCATCGCCGTCGTCCAGGCGGCCCCGAAGGCCAGCAGCAGGGTGAGGGTGGTGGCCCACACCGGTGCGGCGGAGAGGTCGTACGCGGCGGTGACCGAGGGCGGCGCCGGGGCGAAGACGCGGTCGCGGACGGTGTGGAAGACAGCCGCAGTGCCCAGGATCAGCGCGGCCAGGCAGCACAGCAGGACGGTGGCTACCAGGCACTGCCACACCCACAGTGCGACCACGGGTTCCCGTTCGGGCCAGGCGGCGCGGGTCAGCGCGCGCGGCGCCGGCAGGGCGGCCGTCAGGGCGACGACGCTCAGCAGGAGCAGGCAGACGGTCATGCCGGGGCTCCGGTTCCTGGTCGGAGAGGTGTGCGGGGCGGGTGGTGCCGAGGGTGCGTCACGCGGATGCGTGTCGCGTGTGGTGCGTGTCCCCGCCAGTATGACGAAAACCGGGGGCACGAGTCAGGTGTCGGGGACGATCCGCTTCGCGACCGGCCACGCGCGCGTGAACGCCGATGGCGGCCGCAACTGCTCCGGCGCGGCCCAGGTCGGCGGCCAACTGCCGTACTGCCGGCAGGTCTGCCCGTGCCAGGCCAGGGCGAGTTGTCGGCCCGCCTGGCCCGCCCGCCCCGCCCGGCCCGCCTGGCCCGCCCGCCCGGCCCGCCCGGCCCGCCCGCCCGGCCCGCCCGGCCGGCCCGCCCGGGTCGTCAGGCGAGGCCGTCGGGCCGTCGCCGTGGCCGGGCGGGGCGGTCAGGGGGCTGCCAGGGTGCCCGTGGCCGCCCCCGGCCGGCGAGTGTGGCGGGCGACCGGAGACCCGGGAGGGGGTCAGCGTGTCACGATCCGTCCGCTCACCTCGCCCAGCCCGACCCGGCATCCGTCCGGGCCGGGGGCCCACGCGGACAGGGTCACCACGTCGCCGTCCTCCAGGAAGGCCCGTTTGCCGTCGGGGAGTTCGAGGGGTTCGCGGCCGTTCCAGGTCAGCTCCAGCAGGGAGCCGCGTTGGCGTTCCTCGGGGCCGCTCACCGTGCCCGAGCCGTAGAGGTCGCCGGTGCGCAGCGAGGCGCCGTTCACCGTCATGTGGGCGAGTTGCTGGGCGGCGGTCCAGTACATGGTCGAGAAGGGGGGTTCGGAGACCACCTGGCCGTTGATCGCCACGGAGATCCGCAGGTCGTAGCCGCCCGGTTCGATGCCCGGCGCCGAGTCGTCGAGGTACGGCAGCAGGGGATGTGTGCGCTCCGGCGCGGCCACGCGCGCGTGCTCCAGCGCCTCCAGCGGGGTGACCCACGCCGACACCGAGGTCGCGAAGGACTTGCCGAGGAAAGGCCCGAGGGGGACGTACTCCCAGGCCTGGATGTCCCGCGCGGACCAGTCGTTCAGGAGACAGAGGCCGAAGACGTGGTCCCGGAAGTCGCCGAGTGCGACGGGCCTGCCCAGCTCGGAGGGGACGCCCACGACGAAGCCGACCTCGGCCTCGATGTCCAGCCGGATCGACGGGCCGAACACGGGTGCCGGGTCGCCCGGGCCCTTGCGCTGCCCGGACGGCCGTACGACGTCCGTGCCCGAGACGACGACCGTGCCGGAGCGGCCGTGGTACCCGATCGGCAGATGCTTCCAGTTGGGGGTGAGGGAGTCCGCGGCGTCCGGGCGGAAGATCTGGCCGACGTTACGCGCGTGGTTCTCCGAGGCGTAGAAGTCGACGTAGTCCCCGACCTCGAAGGGCAGGTGCAGGGTCACCTCGGACAGGGGGTGGAACAGCGGCTCCACGGCCGCGCGGTGCGCGGGATCCGTGACCCAGGCTGTGATTGCGCGCCGTACCTCGGACCAGACCGTGCGGCCAGCGGCCAGCAGGGGGTTGAGGACGGGGCGGGCCAGCAGCGACTGGTGCGACGAGCCGAGGGCGGCGGCCGCGGCGCCCGCGTCGAGGACATGGTCCCCGAGCCGGACGCCGACCCTCCGCTCCCTGCTGCCGGAGGGCGAGAACACGCCATAGGGAAGGTTGTGCGGGCCGAAGGGGTCGTCCTCGGGGACGTCGAAGGGGGGCATGAGGTGCTGCCTCACTCTCATCCGGGCCATGCATGGCAATGCGTTCCATGTGATCGCGCCACACGTTACGGCCGTGATGCATGTCTTGGGCAGAGACCAGGGGGTGCCTCGGCGTGTGCTCGAATGGTTGCTCGCACGAGGTCTAAAGGGTTCGCAATGTCCGGAAAGGTCTTGTCGGAGGGGGCAATTCCGGCTTAGCGTCCTTTGGGGACACGGACGGGCCGGATCCGTTCCGTTGGGGGGGACACGTGGGGGGACCCGTGGCCGGAGACGCCGTCAGTGTGCCGTTCCAGGCGGACCGTGACGTGCCGGGACTCATCGTCAAGTTCGGCGACTATCCGCTGCATCACGGCGGGGTCGGCGCGATCCGCAGTCTGGGCCGCCTCGGCGTGCCCATGTACGCCATCACCGAGGATCCGTACACGCCGGCGGCCTCCTCGCGCTATCTGAAGAAGGCGTTCGTGTGGCCGACGACCGGTGCGGAGGAGCCGGGCCACCTGGTCGAGGGCCTGCTGCGCGTCGGGCGCCGGATAGGCCGCCCGACCGTCCTGATACCGACCGACGAAGAGGCGGCCGTCCTGATCGCCGAGCACCAGGACGAGCTGGCCGGATCTTTTCTCTTCCCGAGGGTCGACCCCGCGCTGCCGCGCCGGCTGGCGAGCAAACAGGGGCTGCACGAACTGTGCGTCGAGCATGGCGTCGCGAGTCCGGCGGCCGTGTTCCCGGAGTCGTACGACGACGTCGTCGCCTTCGCCGGCACGGCCCGCTTCCCGGTGGTGGCCAAGAACCGCGAGGCGTTCGTACGGCGCCGGCGGCCCGCGGTGAACGGCACCACGCGCATCGCCACCCGCGAGGGTCTGCTCAGCCTGGCCCGTGACTGGGGCGAGGAACCGGGCGTGATCCTCCAGGAGTATCTGCCCCGGGAGGAGGCCGAGGACTGGATCGTGCACGCCTGCTTCGGCCCGGACTCCACCCCGCGCGCGCTGTTCACCGGTGTGAAGGTCCGCTCGTGGCCGCCGCACGCCGGCATGACGGCGAACGCGTACGTCGTCGACAACCCGGAACTCGCGGACCTTGCCGCACGTTTCATCAAACAGATCGGCTTCAGCGGCATCATCGACCTCGACCTGCGCTTCGACCGGCGCGACGGACAGTACAAACTCCTGGACTTCAACCCGCGCATGGGCGCCCAGTTCCGGCTCTTCGAGAACGAGTCGGGGGTGGACGTCGTACGCGCCCTGCATCTCGATCTCACCGGCCGCGCCGTACCGGAGGGGGAACAGCGCGCCGGCCACCGCTACATCGTGGAGAACATCGACCTGCCCGCCCTCCTCGCCTACCGCCGCAGCGGCTATACGACGCCGCACGCGCCGGCGAGGGCGAGCGGGACGGAGCTAGCCTGGTTCGCGGGGGACGACCCGCTGCCGTTCCTCACGATGCTCGCCCGCTTCGTGCGCCCGGGCGCGAAGCACCTCCATCAGCTGTGGCGCACCAACCGCCGCGGCAGCGGCACCTCCACGAAGTAGGCGTCCACGACGCAGGCATCCGCGAAGCAGGGACCCGCGAAGCAGGCGTCCACGACGTAGGCATCCACGAAGTAGGCAAGGCCACCACGCGTGGCGCACCGTGTCCTGGGGAGGGACTTCGTGACTCGACCGGTTGCAGTCATCGGCGCCGGGCCGTACGGCCTGTCCACCGCCGCCC
The DNA here is from genome assembly GCF_020181035.1 of Streptomyces sp. CoH27. Taxonomy (GTDB): domain Bacteria; phylum Actinomycetota; class Actinomycetes; order Streptomycetales; family Streptomycetaceae; genus Streptomyces; species Streptomyces camelliae. The sequence goes on along the minus strand of NZ_JAIQYY010000021.1, from coordinate 108,226 downwards.
ATCTCCGCGCGCGCGGCATCCCCGTCCGCGTCTTCGGCGACCCCATGGTCAGCTGGCGCGCGCACATGCCCGAGGGCATGCTCCTGAAATCGACCCCCGCCGCCTCCAGCCTCGACTGCCCGCAGCCCGGCCACACCCTCGCCGACTTCTGCGCGGCGGCCGGGATCCGCCGCCTGGTCAGCGACGAGGACATCATCCCGGTGGAGACGTTCATCGCCTACGGCGAGTGGTTCCAGCAGCAGCTGCTGCCCGGACTGGAGCGGGTACGGGTCGTCTCCGTCGACCGTGACGCGCGCGGCGGCTTCGAACTCAAGCTGGACTCCGGAGAGCTGTTCACCGCGCGCGCGGTCGTCGTCGCCACCGGCCTGTCCGGCCTCGCCCACCTGCCGCTGGAGCTGGCGGGTGCGGCGCCCGACGGACCCGCCGCGACCGGCCCGGTCTCGCACAGCTCCCAGCACCACGACCTCGGCCGGTTCGCCGGCAAGGAGCTGATCGTCGTCGGCGCCGGTCAGTCCGCGCTGGAGACGGCGGCGCTCGCCGCCGAGGCGGGGGCACGCGTGCGCGTGGTCGCGCGCGGCCGCGGCCGGGTCGCCTTCGGCGCCCCGCCGTGGGAGCAGCCGCGGTTGCGCCCCGAGTCCCCCTTCGGCCGCGCCTGGTCGCTGTGGGCGCTCAGCTACTACCCGCACCCCTACCGCTACCTGCCCGAGCCCACCCGCCACTTCCTGGTCCGCCGGGTCCTCGGACCGCTCGGCGCCTGGTGGCTGCGTGAGCGCTTCGAGAGCGCCGTACAGGTGCAGGAGGTCGAGCGGATCGTGCGCGCCGAGGCGCCGGACGGCAGCCCGGTCCTCACCGTCCGCACCCATGGCGGCCGTACCGAGCGGCTCACCGCCGACCACGTCATCGCGGCCACCGGGTACCGCGTTGCCGTCGCGGCGATGGACTTCCTCGGCCACGGACTGCGCACCCGGCTCGCGGTGAGCCGCGGCACGCCGAAACTGGGCCCCGGTTGCGTCTCCTCCGTGCCCGGCCTGTACTTCACGGGCCTGCCGGCGTCGTCGTCGTACGGCCCGGTGATGCGGTTCGTCTGCGGCACGGAGTTCGCCTCCCCGCGTCTGGCGCGACACCTTGCCGCGGCCCACGGCTGACGCTCGCGCCGGCCACCGCACCGCGAACAGGAGGACGACACACACCACTTGGGGGTGATGAGCACGTAAGTACGCAGCACGACAAGATGAGTCGGACCGGCGTCGCATCCGTATTCTCTGATCATGGCAGCCTCCCCCGCATATGCACTGATCGCCACTGACCTGGACGGAACGCTGCTGCGCGGCGACGACACGGTCTCCGGCCGGTCGCTCGCCGCGCTCGCGCGGGTGGTGCGCGCCGGTGCGCGCCACCTGGTGGTGACGGGCCGTCCGGCCCCGCGGGTACGGCCGCTGCTCGCGCACCTCGGTTGTACGGGGCTCGCGGTGTGCGGGCAGGGCGCGCAAGTCTACGACGCGGCGGCGGGCCGGCTGCTGTGGTCGGTGCGGCTGGACCGGGAACTGGCGGAGGAGGCGCTCGGCAAGATCGAGGCGGAGGTGGGGGAGGTCTTCGCCGCTGTCGACCAGGACGGTGTCGACGGGCTCACACTGATCGAGCCCGGGTACCGTATGCCGCACCCGACCCTGCCCGCAGTGCGGGTCGGCCGGCGTGACGACCTGTGGCGCAGGCCCATCAGCAAGGTGCTGCTGCGCCATGCGGCCCTGTCCGACGACGAGTTGGCGGCCGTGGCGCGCGCGGTGGTGGGTTCGCTGGCGACGGTCACCATGTCGGGGCCGGGGACCGTGGAGCTCCAGCCGTGCGGGGTGACCAAAGCGACCGGGCTGGCGCTGGCCGCCGACCGGCTGGGGATCGCGCCGGAACGGGCGCTGGCGTTCGGGGACATGCCCAATGACATCCCGATGTTCGAGTGGGCCGGGCGCGGGGTGGCGATGGCCGATGCGCACCCGGAACTCAAGGCGGTGGCCGACGAGATCACCTCGTCGAACGAGGACGACGGCATCGCCGTGGTCCTCGAACGACTCTTCCCGGCCGGCTGACGGCCGCGCGACTCCGACGGTCCGATGACCGCCCGGCCGCTGTCAGGGCGACTGCCGGGCTGTCGTCGGGGCGACCGCGGTGCCGCTGTCAGAGCGACCGCCGTGCGGCTGTCAGTACGCGCTGTGGACGTTGTCGATCGAGCCGTAGCGCGCGGCGGCGTACTTGCAGGCCGCGGTGATGTTGGCGACCGGGTCGTAGATGTTGAACGAGGTGCCGGCCACGTGGTACGCGTTGAAGGTCGGGTCGATGACCTGGAGCAGGCCCTTGGACGGGATGCCCCGGGCCGCGTTGGAGTCCCAGTTGTTGATGGCCCACGGGTTGCCCGAGGACTCCCGGATGATGTTGCGGTAGATGCCGTGGTAGGAGCCCGGGATGCCCTTCTGGGCCATGATCGCGAGCGACTCGCGGATCCAGCCGTTGAGGTTGTTCGGGTACCCGGCACGGGTGGTGGAGGACACCTTGGTGGCCTTTTTCGCCGGGGCGGCGGAGGCGCTGGTGGCGCCGATGAGCGGCAGGGCGAGGACGGCGGCACCGGTGCCGACGACGGCGAGGGTGCGGGCGAGGCGGTTGGCCCGGGGGCGGCGGTGACGAGCGGCAGCACGCATGGGGATGTTCCTCTCCGTCGCCTGCGAGGTGAGCTGTCGGGTTCGGGCGGGGAGGTGCCCGGCCGTACCTTCGCGAGAAGGCACGGCTTCACCCCTAGCCGTTCCGTGCGACGCGTGTCGTCCGGTCCGGCGGCTTACCTGGGTCCCCCGCTCCTGCCGTACGAAATGGGTTCGTGGATGGTTATGCGGGCGGCGGCAGGATTCGGCGTCCGCCCGACGGCCCGGAACGTATGCGAGAGCACATGTCGGGAACAAGTGCTGGAATCACACAACGCACCATTTGACCTTGATCTGTGCCCTATGGGGTACTTGATCCTTTGCGGTTGCCAACGCCCAACTGGCCGACCGGGCAAGGGGAGGGAGGGTGCCCGGCGGCTGGGATGCCAGATGGGGGAGCGTGACCCAACTCACGAAATAGCAAACCCTGTCAAATCGGACTTGGCGGATTCCGGGGTCGGGGTGAGAGGTGGGTGTGAGGTGGCCGGCGGGCGGCCTGGGGGTGACCCGGGGGTGACCTGGGGATGCCTCCCGGAACCCGTGACGCGATGCCCGTCGTTGTCGTGTATGTCCGCGGGCGTGTGCGGGGTGGGGTGGAGGCGTTACTCCGCTCGCCCCCCGGGTTCGCGACAAAGCGCAAGGCTTCCTGTTAAGTCGATAGATGTCCGTTCTTATCGTCCGATCTTGCGCATACCGGCCATGATCCAATACCACCCGGGCTGGACCGGTGGGCGCTATCGGTGATCGAAACAGGACCGGATACGCTGACTTGAGTGATGGCAGCGACCTATCGACAAACCGTGTAATCGCCAGCAGACACCAGCAGACAGGAGACCCCTCGTGACCGTCGTCGGGCCGTTCGGGCTGAGCGTGCGGGACCAGGCTCTCGAAGCCGATGTCCAGGCCGGATTGGCGGCTGTCGAGGAAGGCTTGCTCGAAGCCACCAAGAGTGAGGTTCCGTTCATCACGGAGGCCGCGCAGCACCTGGTACGGGCCGGCGGGAAGCGGTTCCGGCCGCTGCTCGTGATGCTCGCGGCCCAGTTCGGCGACCGCTACGCGCCGGGAATCGTGCCGTCGGGCGTCGTCGTGGAGCTGACGCATCTGGCCACGCTGTACCACGACGACGTCATGGACGAGGCGGCCGTGCGGCGCGGTGTGGACAGCGCCAACACCCGCTGGGGCAACTCCGTCGCGGTCCTCACCGGTGACTTCCTGTTCGCCCGCGCTTCCCAGATCCTCGCCGACCTCGGGCCCGAGGCGGTCCGGGTGCAGGCCCTCGCGTTCGAGCGGCTGGTCACGGGCCAGATCCTGGAGACCGCCGGCCCCTCCGACGGCCGTGACCCGGTCGAGCACTACCTGGACGTGCTCAGCGGCAAGACCGGCTCCCTGGTGGCGGTCGCGTGCCGGTTCGGCGCGATGATGTCGGGCGCCGACGAGACGGTCATCGACGTCCTCACCCAGTACGGCGAGCGGCTCGGTGTCGCCTTCCAGCTCGCCGACGACGTCCTGGACATCGCCTCCGACTCGCACGAGTCCGGCAAGACCCCGGGCACCGACCTGCGCGAGGGCATCCCGACCCTGCCCGTGCTCCGGCTGCGCGAGCGCGCGGCCCGGCTGGGGCTGCCCGAGGACCTCGCGCTGTGCGAGCTGCTGGACTCCGACCTCGGCGACGACGCCCGGCACGCCGAGGCGCTGACCGCGCTGCGCGCCCACCCGGCGCTGGAGCAGGCCCGCCGCGACACCGTGCGGTATGCGGACGAGGCCCGGGCCGCGCTGTCCCCGCTGCGGGACTGCGACGCCAAGCGGGCGCTGGAGGAGCTGTGCGATGCCGTGGTGCACCGCGCGGGCTGACGCCCCTGACACCGGCTCTGCGGCAGCATTGGCTGACGTGTCCACGACCTGACGTGTCCGCAACGTGCCTCCGGCGGCCGGCCGTGCGGCGCGTGCGGGTGCCCGTGCGGGCAGGCGGCCGTACGACGGCGTACGGCATTCGTGCGATCCGTCCGGCCCCCTAGGGGTCGCGGAAGCCGTCACCCCCGCGTGTCATACCGCAGTCGTACATGGAGTTGGCTCCGTGGTCTGACGCTTCTTCATGGCCGGTTTGATGAGATGGAGAACACGGACATCACCACTCCTCACCGATTCGGGTGAGAATGGCGGCTCAGGGTGGACCAGCGTGAGGACAGCCGCCGCCGACGACGGAGGTAAGGCACACATGGCACCGTACGAATCCGACGACGCAGTGGACGCCGTGCGGGACGAGAACCCGCACAGCGGACGCCGCAAGGCCGCGCGGTACGCGGTCCCGGTCGCGGTGGTGGGGGTGGCGGCGGCCACGATCGGGCTGGTCCCGGCGCTCGCCGCCTCAGGCGACCCCGACCTGCCCAAGATCACCGCCAAGCAGCTCATCGACAAGATCGCAAAGTCGGACGTGCAGCAGCTGTCCGGCACGGTGAAGATCAGCACCGACCTCGGCCTGCCGAACCTCGGCGGCCTGGAGAGCAGCCTGGTCTCCGGGGCGGGCAAGGGCTCCGGCGAGGGCTCCTCCGCCGACCCCCAGGCCAAGCTCACCGAACTGGTCACCGGCACGCACACACTGCGCGTCGCTACCGATGGCCCGGACAAGCAGAAGGTGTCGCTGCTGGAGAGCGGCTCCGAGTACAGCCTCATCCACGACGGCACGAACGTCTGGGGCTACGACAGCAAGACCAACTCGGTCTTCCACGGCACCTCCGCCGACTCCGGCAAGGACAAGACCGAGCCCCCGGCCACCCCCAAGGACTTCGCCGACCAGGCGCTGAAGGCGGTGGACGACACCACGTCCGTCACTGTCGACGGCACCGAGCAGGTCGCCGGCCGCGCCGCCTACAAGCTGCTGATCAAGCCCCGCCAGTCCGGCACCACGGTCGGCGCGATCAGCATCGCCGTCGACTCGAAGACGGGCATGCCGCTGAAGTTCACGCTGACCCCGAAGAGCGGCGGCGCGGCCGTCGTCGACGCGGGCTTCACGGAGGTCTCCTTCGCCAAGCCCTCCGCGTCCACCTTCGCCTTCACCCCGCCCAAGGGCGCGAAGGTGACGGAGCAGAAGAAGGACGGCGCAGACCGGGAGCACGCGGTCAAGCGCGGCGAGGACTTCACCCCGGGGCACGACAAGGGCACCGTCCTCGGCAAGGGCTGGACGTCCATCGCCACCTTCGAGACCGGCTCCAAGGGCGGTCTGCCGACGGGCGGTTCCAAGGCCGGTGACCTCAGCGGCTTCCTCGGCTCACTCGGCGACCAGGTCTCCGGCAAGTTCGGCAAAGGCACGGTCTTCTCCACCCGCCTGATCAACGTCCTGATGACCGACGACGGCAAGGTCTACGCCGGCGCTGTGACCAAGTCCGCCCTGGTGAAGGCGGCCGACGCAGGAAAGTGACCCGGTCCGGGCACTACGGGCCGTTACCGTGCGTTGACTCTTCACGGGAGCACGAATCGAGGGGGAGCCGATGGACGGACTGTCCGCCACGGAGCGCGAGGCGGGGGACGCGCGGGAGCGGGCCCCCGGGCAGGCGGAGGCGAGCGTCATCGCCACCCGCGGCCTGACCAAGCGCTACGGCGGCGGACAGCTCGCCGTCGACGGCCTCGACCTGACCGTTCCGGCGGGCAGCGTCTTCGGCTTCCTCGGACCGAACGGCTCGGGCAAGACCACCACCATCCGCATGCTGATGGGCCTGATCGAGCCCACCGCCGGCACGGCGAGCGTGCTGGGCCGCCCGATGCCCCGGGCGGCCCGTGCCGTGCTGCCCGAGGTCGGCGCGCTCATCGAGGGCCCCGCCCTGTATGGCTTCCTCTCCGGCCGGGACAACCTGCTGCGTTACGACGCCGCCGACCCGACCGCCGACCCGCGCACCCGGCGCGCCCGCGTCGCCGCCGTCCTGGACCGGGTGGGCCTCGCGGCCGCCGCCGGCAAGAAGACGAAGGCGTACTCGCTCGGCATGAAGCAGCGCCTCGGTCTCGCGGCCGCACTGCTCCAGCCGCGCCGGCTGCTCGTCCTGGACGAGCCCACCAACGGCCTCGACCCGCAGGGCATGCGGGAGATCCGCACCCTGATCAGGGAATTGGCCGCTGACGGCACGACTGTCTTCCTCTCCTCCCACCTCCTCGACGAGATCGAGCAGGTGTGCACGCACGCGGCGGTCATGGCGCAGGGCCGGCTCATCACCCAGGGCGCGGTGGCCGACCTGGCGGCCGGGGCGCGCGGCCGGCTGGTGGTGATCACCCCGGACGCGGCCGAGGCGGCCCGGGTGCTGAAGGAACAGGGCGTCGGGGACGTCGGCGCCGACGGCGACCGGGTCACCGGCGACCCGCCCGCGCGGGACCTCGCCGAGGTGAACGCGGCCCTGGTCACGGCGGGCGTGCGGGTCCGCGGCTTCACGCTCGAACGGGCCTCGCTGGAGGACGCGTTCGTGGCACTGACGGGGGAGGGCTTCGATGTCGCGGGCTGAGGCGGCCCACGAGCCGGTCCTGCGGCGGCCGAGTCCGCTGTGGACGTTCGGGCTGCTGCGCAGCGAGCTGATCACGACGGTCCGCCGCTGGCGCACGCTTGCCCTGCTCGGGGTGCTGGCCGCGGTGCCGGTGCTGGTCGGGATCGCGGTGAAGATCGAGACGCGGGGCGGCTCGGCGGTCGGCCAGGGCGACCGGAGCCCGGCGTTCCTCGGGCAGATCACCAACAACGGTCTGTTCCTGGTGTTCACGGCGCTGGCCGCGACGCTGCCGTTCTTCCTGCCGATGGCCGTCGGTGTCGTCGCGGGTGACGCGATAGCGGGCGAGTCGGGCGCGGGCACCCTGCGCTATCTGCTGGTCGCCCCGGCCGGCCGGACCAGACTGCTGCTCACCAAGTACGCGACGGTGATGGCTTTCTGTCTGCTCGCCACACTCGTCGTCACCGTCTTCGCGCTGGCCGTCGGCGCGCTGCTGTTCCCGCTCGGCGATCTGATGACGATCTCCGGCACCCGCATCAGCTTCGCCGAAGGACTCGGTCGGGCGCTGCTGATCGCCCTGGTCGTCGCCGCCTCACTGATCGGCGTGGCGGCCCTCGGTCTGTTCGTGTCGACCCTCACCAACAGCGGCATCGCGGCGATGGCGACCACGGTGGGCCTGGTCATCACCGTCCAGATCCTCGACCAGATACCCCAACTGCACGCGCTGCAGCCGTACTTCTTCTCGCACTACTGGCTGTCCTTCGCCGACCTGATGCGCGACCCCGTGTACTGGGACGACCTGGTGAAGAACCTCGGCCTCCAGGCGCTGTACGCGGCCGTGTTCGGCTCGGCGGCCTGGGCGAGGTTCACGACGAAGGACATCAGCGCATAGACGCCCTCAAGCGCTCTGGTACGGGAAGCGGGCGAGGGGCGCGTCCTCGGCGAAGAACGTCTTCGCGCGCGTGAGCGCTTCGGTGTCCCGCAGTACGTCACCGGGCCCGCTGCCGTTGCCGAGCAGGACCCCGCCGAAGCGCATGCCCAAGTAGGCGGCCGAGTTGTTGAGCGTGCCGACGTACGGGTCGGCGACCGACGGCTCGCGGTCGGCCAGCGCCGCGATGCCCCACAGCGTGCGTCCGGCCATGGTCGCCCTGAAGTCCAGGCCGGGGGTGCGCAGCCAGCCCGACCAGTAGTCGAGGTAGCGCTTGGTGAGGCCGGACACCGAGTACCAGTACAGGGGCGAGGCGATCACGATGTCCGTGGCCGCGAGGGTGGCGTCCAGCAACAGGCCGGTGGTGCTGTCGTGCGGCGGCCGTATGTGCTCGGTGTCGTGCCGCAGGTCCGCGAAGTCGGGCAGCGGGTGCTCGGCGAGGCGGATCCAGCGCTGCTCGACGTTAGCCGGCAGCTGCTCGGCCGCCTCGCGGGCCAGCAGTTCGGTGTTGCCCTCGGTGCGGGCGCTGCCGAGCAGGAAGAGGAAGCGGCGGCTCATTGGTCCCCCAGGGGAGTGCTGTCGTATCCCGAATAAAGGCGTGTGCATTTTATGCACACGCAAGCAATTTCCTCCAGGGGTTCCCGCGTGCGGCTGGTGCGAGGCTGTGACGGTGCGGTGACGCGGAAGCCGAGGGGAGCGGACACACTGGTGGGCAGGACGCGTACGACCGGATCGCGACGCCGGGGGAGTGAGGGAAAACCGATGTCTCGACTGAGCTTCGAGAAGAAGCGGGCGCAGCAGCCCGCGGCGCATCCGGCCGTGGTACCGGTCCGGGTGTTCGACGCGGACGGCGCGTCGGTGGGCGGGACGTCGGTGACCCCGGCGCCGGGCGAGAAGATCCAGCAGGCGGTCCTGAACCACCTCCAGCGCCTCGCCATCAGCCTCGGCGCCCCCATACGTGCCACGATCCAGGACGACCGGGCGGGCCTCATGGTTCCCCTGGAGGTCTCGGCGGACGGCTCCAGCCGGGTCGCGGGGGAGCCGGTCCGGGTGGCTCCGCCGGGAAAGCCGACGAGTGGAGCGGGCGCGGCTCAGGGGGAAGAACAGGGCATGGTGGGAGTGGCTTCGCGAGGAGAGGCGGACGCGGCCGCGCCGGAGAGCGTGGCAGGCGGGGCTTCGGCGGAAGGTGAGGCCGGCGGGGCTTCGGTGCGGGAGCGGGGGGCCATGTCCGCCGGGACCGTACAGATGCCGACCGGGCAGTTCGGTCCCCCGCCGGTCATGTCTCCGGCCCCGGCTGCGATTCCGGCCCCGGCGGCGTCTCCGGCCCCGGCGGCGTCTCCGGCCCCGGCGGCCGGCACTGACATTCCGGGGAGCGAGGCCCCGAAGTCCGACGCCCCCGGGACCGACGTCCCCACGATCGGCGCCACGAAGGCCGTCATCCCGAAGTCCCAGGCCCCGAAGCCCGAGGCCACGCAGTCCGAGGCCACGCAGTCCGAGGCCGCGAAGTCCGAGGCCCCGAAGGCTGACGCCCCGAAGGCTGACGCCCCCAAGACAGGCTTCGCGTTGCTCGGTGTCCCCGGGATGAGCCTCGGCGAGGCCGACGAGCCCATCGGTTCCGGCCCCGTTCACACCCCCGCCCGAGGCTTCGACGCCGTTGCCGAGGAGGTGCTCGGGGACGGGCCCGTGACCGAGACGGCGGAGGGGGCCGAGTTGCTGACCGAGCCGATGACGCGGATCAACGAGGCCGTGCGGGCGGGCCGTATCGAGGCGGCGGCCGAACTCGCCGAGCGCACGGTCGCGGAGGCGGCCACCGTGCTGGGCCCCGGCCACGCCGAGGTGCTGCATCTGCGTGAACTGTCCGCCTACATCGCCTACTTGGGCGGCGAACCGGTCCGCGCCTGCCGGCAGTCGCTGGACCTCGCCCGGCTGCGCCGCCAGGCACGGGACACGGAGGCCGCCTACGGCAACATGCAGAGCGCGGCGACGGCCTGGCGTGCGGTGCGTGACCCCGAGGAGGGCCTGCGGCTGGGCCGTGACCTGATCGAGCTGTGGACGGACCTCAGCGCCGAGCCCGGTCCGGCCGCCGATGATCCACGGCCCCTGGAGTCCGCCCGCGCCCGCATGGTCCGCCTGACCGACCGGGCTGCCCGCGCCACTCAGCCGTAACCCCGCCCCGCACCGGACTTCGCGGGACTCACTGCAAGCAGAACTCGCCCCCCTCCGGATCCGTCAGCACCACCCACTCCCCGCTGGGCTCCTTCACCTCGCGTACGACCCGGGCGCCCAGTGCCTCCAGCCGTGCCACCTCCTGAGCGCGTCGCTCCGGGCCGGCGTGCAGGTCGAGGTGGAGGCGGTTCTTGACGGTCTTCGGCTCCGGGACGCGCTGGAAGAGCAGGCGCCGGCCCAGCCCGGTGCCGGTCTCGGGGTCGTACGGGTCGTCGGGGTGTCGTACGGCGATCAGGTCACGGAAGGCGAGGCGGCCGTGGTACTCGACCGTGGCCTCGGCGGGCAGCGCGCCGGCGGACAGCAGCCGTTCGACGAGGGCGCTGTTGTCCTCGGCCGTGTAGTGCAGCGCGGCGGCCCAGAAGTCGGCCTGGGCGTGCGGGTCGGCCGCGTCGATGACGAGCTTCCAGTGCAGGGGCGTGGGCGTCTGTGTCGACATGGTCGCCACTTATAGCGCGCGGCACTGACAACGGCCCCGTGCGAACCGCCCCGCGTGAACAGTCCGTCAGGCCTCCACCGCCGCGGACTCCGTCTTCCCTCCACGCGCCACGATCACCGATTCCCGCGTCCGCCGTGCCGTCCGCAGTGCGTCGCCCGTGAGCAGGATCAGCGCCAGCCAGACCAGTGCGAACCCGGCCCAGCGCTCCACCGGCATGGCCTCGTGGAAGTACAGGACGCCGAGCAGGAACTGGAAGACGGGGGCGAGGTATTGCAGCAGGCCCAGCGTGGACAGCGGTACGCGGATCGCCGCCGCGCCGAAGCAGACCAGGGGCAGCGCGGTGACCAGGCCGGTGGAAGCGAGCAGGGCGGCGTGTCCGGTCCCGTCGTTCACGAAGCTGGACTTGCCGTGCGCGACGAGCCACAGCAGATAGGCGAGCGCGGGCAGGAACTGGATCGCGGTCTCGGCGGCCAGCGACTCGATGCCGCCGAGGCCGACCTTCTTCTTCACCAGGCCGTAGGTGGCGAAGGAGAAGGCGAGGGTGAGCGAGATCCACGGCGGGCGGCCGTAGCCGACGGTCAGGACGACGACGGCGGCGAAACCGGTCGCGACCGCCGCCCACTGCACGGGCCGCAGCCGCTCCTTCAGCAGCAGCACGCCCATCGCGATGGTCACCAGCGGGTTGATGAAGTACCCGAGCGAGGACTCGACCACATGGCCGGAGTTCACGGCCCAGATGTAGACGCCCCAGTTCACGGTGATGACGGCGGCGGCCACGGCGACGAGCGCGAGCCGGCGCGGCTGCCGCAGCAGCTCGCCCGCCCAGGCCCAGCGCCGTATGAAGAGCAGCGCGGCGGCGACGACGACCAGGGACCAGACCATGCGGTGGGTGAGGATCTCCACCGCCCCGGCGGGCTTCAGCAGCGGCCAGAACAGAGGGACCAGCCCCCACATGCCATAGGCGGCGAAGCCGTTCAGCAGGCCTGCCCGGTCCTGGTTCCCGGAGCTGTCGGTCGTCCCGCTCACGGCCCCTCCTTCTTGCTCGTGACACGCGCGCGAGAAAGAAGGTAGCCCCAGGCACCCCCGGCTGTCATGCCCGTATTGGCATACGGTCATGACGGCCGGGGTGGAGCGGGCCGTGCGGGTCAGCCCTTCAGCGCGGCGGCGATCGACTCGGCGATCGGCGTGCTCGGGCGGCCGATCAGGCGGGTGAGGTCACCGCTGGTGACGACGAGCTCGCCCTTCTCGATGGAGGCGTCGACACCGGCGAGGATCCGCGCGAGCGGCTCGGGCAGCCCGGCGCCGGTGAGGATGTCCGCGTAGGCGTCGACGGAGACCGGGTTGACGGCGATGGTCCGGCCGGTCTGCCGGCTCAGCTCGGCCGCGTACTCCGCGTAGCTCCAGGCGACGTCGCCGCCGAGCTCGTACGTCGTGTTCTCGTGCCCCTCGCCGGTCAGGACGGCGACCGCGGCGGCCGCGTAGTCGGCGCGGGCGGCGGAGGAGACCCGGCCCTCGCCGGCGGCGTGGGTGACGGCGTCGTGCGCCAGGACCGGACCCAGGTTCTCGGCGAAGACCTCGTTGTACCAGCCGTTGCGCAGCAGTACGTACGGCAGGCCGGAGGCGAGCAGCGCCTGCTCGGTGCCGCGGTGGTCGTCGGCGAGCGCGGCCGTCAGGGCGCCCGGCGCGCTGGTGTAGGCGAGAAGCGCCACCCCTGCCGCCTTGGCCGCCTCGATGACGACCTTGTGCTGGGCCACACGGTCCTTGCCGATCTCGCTGCCGGAGATCAGCAGCACCTTGTCGCCGGCGGAGAACACACCGTCGAAGGACTCCGGGGTGTCGTAGTCGGCGACGGCCAGCTGGACCCCGCGCGCCGCCAGCGGCGCGGCCTTCGCCTCGTCGCGGACGACCGCGGTGATCTGCTCGGCCGGGACCTTCTCCAGCAGGCCCTCGATCACGTGCGTGCCGAGGTGTCCGGTGGCTCCGGTGACGACGATGCTCATGGTGTGCCATCTCCTTCTGGGGTGCGTTCTGCCGCTAACCATAGGAGGTGCGCTAACTTCCGGAAAGTACCCACTTTGAGGTAAGGTACGGGTATGCCGGTAAGTCAGTGGAGGGGCGACGGCGAGGCCATGTGCCCCCAGCGCCTGGTCCTGGAGCACGTCACGAGTCGCTGGGGCGTGCTGGTGCTGATCCAGCTTCTCGACCGCCCGTACCGCTTCAGCGAACTGCGCCGGGCGATCGGGCGGGTCAGCGAGAAGATGCTCACCCAGACCCTTCAGACCCTGGAGCGCGACGGCCTGGTCCACCGGGACGCCAAGCCGGTCATCCCGCCACGCGTCGACTACTCCCTGACCGAGCTCGGGCGCGAGGCGGCGGAGCAGGTGCGGGCGCTGGCGCAGTGGACCGAGCAGCGCATGGCCGATGTGCTCGGCGCCCGCCAGGCCTACGACGAGAGGCGCCAGGCATACGGCGAGGCCCGGGACATCCAGTCCCGGGCCTCGTAGCGGAGCGAAGAGAGGGTCAGCCGACGACCGTCCAGGTGTCGCCGCCCGCCAGCAGCGCGGCCAGGTCGCCCTTGCCCTTCTGCTCGATCGCGGTGTCCAGCTGGTCGGCCATCGCCGTGTCGTAGACCGGCCGTTCGACGCTGCGGAAGACCCCGATGGGGGTGTGGTGCAGAGTGTCGGGGTCGGCGAGCCGGGAGAGCGCGAAGGCGGTGGTCGGGGACGCGGCGCGCGCGTCGTGGACCAGGATGTCCGCCTCGTTGTCCGCCGTCACCGTGACCACCTCCAGATCACCGGTGGCCCGGTTGCGCACGACACCGCGCGCCCCGTCGGCACCGAAGCGGATCGGCTGCCTGTGCTCCAGCCGGATCAGCGCCTCCTCGGACCGCTGCCGGTCCTTCAGGGCGTCGAAGGCACCGTCGTTGAAGATGTTGCAGTTCTGGTAGATCTCGATCAGGGCCGTGCCCGGATGGTCGGCCGCCTGGCGCAGCACCTCGGTCAGATGCTTGCGGTCGGAGTCGATCGTGCGCGCCACGAAGGACGCCTCCGCGCCGATCGCGAGGGACACCGGGTTGAAGGGGGCGTCCAGCGAGCCCATCGGGGTCGACTTGGTGATCTTGCCGACCTCGGAGGTGGGCGAGTACTGGCCCTTCGTCAGGCCGTAGATCCGGTTGTTGAACAGCAGGATCTTCAGGTTGACGTTGCGCCGCAGGGCGTGGATCAGATGGTTGCCGCCGATGGACAGCGCGTCGCCGTCACCGGTGACCACCCACACCGACAGATCCCGCCTGCTGGTGGCCAGGCCGGTCGCGATCGCCGGGGCGCGGCCGTGGATGGAGTGCATCCCGTAGGTGTTCATGTAGTACGGGAAGCGGGAGGAGCAGCCGATGCCGGAGACGAAGACGATGTTCTCCTTCGCCAGCCCCAGCTCCGGCATGAACCCCTGCACGGCGGCCAGGATCGCGTAGTCACCGCAGCCCGGGCACCAGCGCACCTCCTGGTCCGACTTGAAGTCCTTCATCGACTGCTTGGCCTCGGCCTTGGGGACCAGCTGGAGCAGCCCGTTGCCGGCGTCAGTCATGGATGGCCTCCTTCAGCGCCGTGGCGAGCTGTTCCGCCTTGAACGGCATGCCGTTGACCTGGTTGTAGGAGTGGGCGTCGACCAGGTACTTCGCCCGGATCAGGGTGGCGAGCTGTCCGAGGTTCATCTCGGGGATCACGACCTTGTCGTACCGCTTCAGCACGGCACCCAGGTTGCGCGGGAAGGGGTTGATGTGGCGCAGGTGGGCCTGTGCGATCGACTCGCCGGCCCGGCGCAGCCGCCGTACCGCCGCCGTGATCGGTCCGTACGTCGAGCCCCAGCCCAGCACCAGCGTGCGCGCGCCGTCCGGGTCGTCGGCCTCGATGTCAGGGACCACGATGCCGTCGACCTTGGCCTGCCGGGTGCGGACCATGAAGTCGTGGTTGGCCGGGTCGTAGGAGATGTTGCCGGTGCCGTCCTGCTTCTCGATGCCGCCGATGCGGTGCTCCAGACCCGGCGTGCCCGGGAGCGCCCACGGCCGGGCGAGGGTCTGCGGGTCCCGCTTGTACGGCCAGAAGACCTCGGTGCCGTCCTCCAGGGTGTGGTTCGGGCCGGAGGCGAACTGGACGGTCAGGTCCGGCAGCTCCTCCAGGTCCGGGATCCGCCAGGGCTCCGAGCCGTTGGCCAGGTAGCCGTCGGAGAGCAGCATCACCGGTGTGCGGTACGTCAGCGCGATCCGGGCCGCCTCCAGTGCCGCGTCGAAGCAGTCGGCCGGGGTCTTCGGCGCCACGATCGGGACCGGCGCCTCGCCGTTGCGGCCGAACATCGCCTGCAGCAGATCGGCCTGCTCGGTCTTGGTCGGCAGACCCGTGGACGGGCCGCCGCGCTGGATGTCGACCACCAGCAGCGGCAGCTCCAGAGAGACGGCCAGGCCGATCGTCTCGCTCTTGAGCGCCACACCGGGGCCGGACGTCGTCGTCACCGCCAGCGAGCCGCCGAAGGCCGCGCCGAGCGCCGCGCCGATGCCCGCGATCTCGTCCTCGGCCTGGAACGTGCGCACGCCGAAGTTCTTGTGCTTGCTCAGCTCGTGCAGGATGTCCGAGGCCGGCGTGATCGGGTACGAGCCCAGGAACAGCGGCAGATCCGCCTGCCGCGAGGCCGCGATCAGGCCGTAGGCGAGGGCGAGGTTGCCGGAGATGTTCCGGTAGGTGCCGACGGGGAAGGCCTTGGCGGCCGGGGCGACCTCGTAGGAGACCGCGAAGTCCTCCGTCGTCTCGCCGAAGTTCCAGCCCGCCCGGAACGCGGCGATGTTCGCGGCCATGATCTCCGGCTTCTTCGCGAACTTCGACTTCAGGAACTTCTCGGTGCCCTCGGTCGGCCGGTGGTACATCCAGCTCAGAAGGCCCAGCGCGAACATGTTCTTGCTGCGTTCGGCCTCCTTGCGGGAGAGGTCGAATTCCTTCAGCGCCTCCACCGTGAGCGTGGTCAGCGGCACCGGATGCAGGTTGTAGCCGTCCAGCGAGCCGTCCTCCAGCGGGGAGGCGTCGTAGCCGACCTTCTGCAGGGCGCGCTTGGTGAACTCGTCCGTGTTGACGATGATCTCGGCGCCGCGCGGCAGGTCGCCGATGTTCGCCTTCAGGGCGGCCGGGTTCATCGCGACGAGCACGTTCGGCGCGTCACCCGGGGTGAGGATGTCGTGGTCCGCGAAGTGGAGCTGGAAGGACGAGACACCGGGCAGGGTGCCGGCGGGGGCACGGATCTCGGCGGGGAAGTTCGGCAGGGTGGAGAGGTCGTTGCCGAAGGAAGCGGTCTCCGAGGTGAATCGGTCACCGGTGAGCTGCATGCCGTCACCCGAGTCCCCCGCGAACCGGATGATCACCCGGTCCAGGCGCCGTACGTCCTTCGCGTCGCCCGGGTGGCGCTGCTCTCCGACGACAGATCCGTCGGTCTGCTCCGCCTGGCTGCTGACCTGGCTGGTCACTGAACTGGACCTCCTTCGAGGCGGCTGTCCGGGGTTGGTCGTCCCACGAACCATCCCAGATCAACCCTACGTCGGTCAGGGTTGCCTTCCCGAGGTCATCCACAGATCGGACGACATTTCGAGACGGCGTGTCGCGCTGGTCTGCTCCATCGACTTCTACGCGGGTCTTCTACACGGGTCATGAATTCAGATACGTGAGAACGGCCAGAACCCGCCGGTGGTCACCATCGCTCGGCGCCAGGCCGAGCTTCAGGAAAATGTTGCTGACGTGCTTCTCCACGGCGCCGTCGCTGACCACCAGCTGCCGGGCGATGGCCGAATTCGTACGCCCCTCGGCCATCAGCCCGAGCACCTCGCGCTCGCGCGGGGTCAGCCCCGTCAGCACGTCCTGCTTGCGGCTGCGGCCGAGCAGCTGCGCGACCACCTCCGGGTCCAGCGCCGTACCGCCCTCGGCGACCCGCACCACGGCGTCCACGAACTCGCGCACCTCCGCGACCCGGTCCTTGAGCAGATAGCCCACACCCCGGCTGGAACCGGCCAGCAGTTCGGTGGCGTAGCGCTCCTCCACGTACTGCGACAGCACCAGCACCCCGAGCCCCGGATACGCCTTGCGCAGGCGTACGGCCGCGCGCACGCCCTCGTCGGTGTGGGTCGGGGGCATCCGTACGTCCGCCACGACCACGTCGGGCAGCGCCCCCTGAGCGTCGAGGTCGGCGATGGTCTTCACCAGCGCCTCCGCGTCCCCGACACCGGCCACGACATCGTGCCCGCGGTCGGTCAGCAGCCGGGTCAGGCCCTCTCTGAGCAGCACTGAATCCTCGGCGATGACCACCCGCACCCTGTCTTTCACGATCTCCTGGCCCCCCATGCCCGCTCTCCGACGGCGTTCGCCCACATGATCTGTACGACGGTCGCATACGGAGAACAAGCATTCCAGCAATCGTCCCGGTTCGCCGCCCCACCTGGGAAGTTCACCGGTGGGAGAGGGGGTGCAGGGGGCGTGGCGTCGGGCCTCAAGAGGGGTTTCGGGTCTCAGGGGGGTTACGTCAGGCCCGCCAGGGCAGTTCCGCGATCACCCGGGTCGGGCCGCCCTCGGGGGAGTCCACCACGAGGACGCCGTCCACCGCGTCCAGACGTCCGGCGAGACCGGCCAGGCCCGAGCCGCCGGAGACGTCCGCGCCGCCCACGCCGTCGTCGGCCACCTGGATCAGCAGCCGGTCCTCCGCGCACCACACGTCGACCGAGGCGGACCGGGCCCGGCTGTGCTTGCTGATGTTCTGCAGCAGCTCGGAGACCGTGAAGTAGGCGATGCCTTCGATGGCCGGCGCCGGACGGCCCGGCAGATCGACCTCGACCTGCACCGGCACCGTGCAGCGGGAGGCGACCGCGGACAGGGCCGCGTCCAGGCCACGGTCGGTGAGCACGGCCGGATGGATGCCCCGGGCGAGGTCGCGCAGCTCCTGAAGCGCCGTCTTCACCTCGCCGTGCGCCTCCTCGACCATCTGCGCCGCCGCCCGCGGATCCTCCCGGAGTTTCTCCTTCGCCAGCCCCAGGTCCATGGCCAGGTTCACCAGCCGGGCCTGCGCCCCGTCGTGCAGATCCCGCTCGATGCGCCGCAGGTCGGCGGCGGCCGTGTCGACCACGACCCCCCGGTCCGACTCCAGCTCCACCACCCGCGCCGACAGCGGCGACGGCCCCAGCAGCCCCCGTACCAGCAGCCCGTCCACCGTCGTCAGGGCCCGGACGATCCATGGTGTGGCCAGCGTGAACACCAGCCCGACCAGCGCGGTCACGGTGATCTCGAAGGGGTTGTCCAGGTACACGCTGTGATGCTCGTCGCCGTACAGCTGAAGGCCGCCCTGGCCGGCGTAGGCGGGGAAGACCCAGAACCACAGCGGGTAGGTCAGCAGCGACCAGCCCATGGCCCATAGGGTCACCGTCACCGTGAACGAGAACACCGCCCAGGGGAACTGCACCAGCGCGTACAGCATGTTCCGCCAGGAGGCACCGCTCTTGAGGACCGCGCCCATCCAGGCCAGCGCGCCCGGCTTGCGCGTCCGGAGCGGCTCCGGCGCGGCCACGTCCAGGCCGAGCAGCCCGCGCGCCCGCGCACGCTCCAGCGCGCCGAAGCCCCGGCAGCCGGCCAGCGCCGCCGCGAGCACCGGGACGCCGAGGAAGGTCACGAGCAGGCCCGCCCCGAGCGACACCGTCGTCACCGTCCAGGTGAACAGCACGATCGAGACCGGCAGGCTCAGCAGGACGTACCCGAACTCGCGCCAGGTGCGCGCCTCGAACGGCGCCCGCAGCCCGGCGGGCAGTCGGCGGCCGCTTCCGGCGGGCCGCCCCTGCTCCCGCTCGTAGCCGCTTCCGTACCCCTGCCCGTACCCGCTTCCGTACCCCGTGGCCATCGAATCCCGTTCCGTTCTCGTTGTCGCTGCTGCCGTCGCCGTCGCCGTCGCCGTCGTGGCCGTGGCCGTCGCTGTCGCCGCGGCCGTCGCCGTGGCCGTCGTCGTCCCGACGGCGGCTCGTGCCGTGATTGCCGTATCTCCAGGGTCGTGTGACCGGGGTGCCCGGGCCATGGAGTCCGTCGGCGTCCCGACCCGGGGGTTTTCCCCACCTCGCAGCACCTACGGGGGCTACGCGGCGCGGTCCCGCCACGGCAGCTCCGCCGTGACCACCGTCGGGCCGCCGGCCGGGGAGTCCAGGACGAACAGGCCGTCCACCGCGCCCAGCCGCTCCGCCAGCCCCCGCATCCCGCTGCCGCCCTCCAGCCGGGCACCGCCCTGGCCGTCGTCGCGGACCTGGATGAGCAGCCGGTCCTCCGCGCGCCACACGTCGACCGAGGCGGACCGGGCCCGGCTGTGCTTGCTGATGTTCTGCAGCAGCTCGGAGACCGTGAAGTAGGCGATGCCCTCGATTGCCGCCGCCGGCCGGTTCGCCAGGTCCACGGTGACCTTCACCGGCACCGTGCAGCGCGTGGCCACCGAGGACAGGGCCGCGTCCAGGCCACGGTCGGTGAGCACGGCCGGATGGATGCCCCGGGCGAGGTCGCGCAGCTCCTGCAGGGCCAGCTTCACCTCGCCATGTGCCTCCTCCACCATCGCCGCCGCCGAGTCGGGGTCCTCCAGCAGCTTCTCCTTGGCCAGGCCGAGCCCCATGGCCAGGTTCACCAGCCGGGCCTGCGCCCCGTCGTGCAGATCCCGCTCGATCCGGCGCAGGTCGGCGGCGGCCGTGTCGACCACGACCCCCCGGTCCGACTCCAGCTCGGCGATACGCCGTTCCAGCTCGTCCGAGGGCGACAGCAGCCCGCGGACCATCGCCCGGTCCACGTTCGCCAGCCCCCGGGCCAGATACGGCAGCACCGGCCACAGCACGAACAGCGAGGTCAGTGTGGTGCAGAAGGTGAGGATGCCCCAGGGCAGCCGGATCAGGTCGTACAGCAGCGTGCGCCAGCCCACCGGGTCCTTCAGTGCCATCCACAGCCGCTGCGTCAGGCCCCCGCCTCTGGCGAACGGCAGCGGGGTCGGCTCCTCCACCCGCACCCCGAGCAGCCACCGGGCGCGGGCCCGCTCCAGCTTGCCCAGCTGCCGGGAGCCCAGCAGGCCGAGTGCGAGCAGCGGCAGGCCGATCACGGTGACCGTGAGCGATCCGCCGACGGACAGCGCGGTGATCGCGTAGACGAAGCCGAACACCGTGACCGGCAGGTTCAGCAGGAGATGCAGGATCTCCTTCCATGTGTGCACGTCGAAGGCCGGGCGGGGCGGAGGCGGTCGGTCGGTGTCATCGGCCCGGCCGACGGCAGAGCTGGGAGCGGTCATACCGGTCAGCCTGCCGTGCGCGGCACCTCCGGCGCCATGCGGTACGCCGCCCTCCGCCCGCGGGGGAAAACCCCACCCCGGCCCACCCCCGGCCCACCCCAGGCCCGCTCCCGGCCCACCCCCAGGTCGGCCGCCACCCGTCTCACCCCGTGATGGGCTGCTTACCAGCGCTTTATCAGGGCCTAGACTCCGATGCGTACGGATCCTCGAACACGCGGGATCACATAGTCACACAGGTCACTCAGGTCAGGGAGCGAGGCGCGGACGGTGCGGGAGACGTTGGGGGACTCGACGGTCGCCGCGGCGAACGTCATCGCGGCCGGCTACTTCCGGTCCTACTCGGTCGTGGGCCTGCTCGCCCTCATCGGCGTGCTGTTCGTCGCGGTCGCCTTCGGTGCGGGCCGCCTGCTGCGCCCCGTCGTCCCCACCCCCGAGAAACTCCTGACCTACGAGTGCGGCGTCGACCCCGTCGGCGAGGGCTGGGCCCACACCCAGGTCCGCTACTACGTCTACGCCTTCCTGTACGTGATCTTCGCGGTCGACTCGATCTTCCTGTTCCCCTGGGCGACGGTCTTCGCCGCCCCCGGCTACGGCGTGACGACGCTCGTGGAGATGTTCGTCTTCCTCGGCTTCCTCGCCGTGGGCCTGCTGTACGCATACAAGAAGGGCGTCCTGGCATGGACGTGACCCCCGCTCCTGTGTCGCTCCCGGAGCCGAAGCGGCTGGGCGCGCTGGCCCGGCTGGCCCCCGAGCCGATGAAGGTGATCCTGAACTGGGGCCGCCGCTACTCGCTCTGGGTCTTCAACTTCGGCCTCGCCTGCTGCGCGATCGAGTTCATCGCCGCGTCGATGGCCCGCCACGACTTCATCCGCCTCGGCGTGATCCCCTTCGCGCCGGGCCCCCGCCAGGCCGACCTGATGGTCGTCTCGGGCACGGTGACGGACAAGATGGCCCCGGCCGTGAAGCGCCTGTACGAGCAGATGCCCGAGCCGAAGTACGTCATCTCCTTCGGCGCCTGCTCCAACTGCGGCGGCCCGTACTGGGATTCCTACTCCGTCACCAAGGGCGTCGACCAGATCATCCCCGTGGACGTCTACGTCCCCGGCTGCCCGCCCCGCCCCGAGGCGCTGCTCCAGGGCATCCTCAAGCTCCAGGAGAAGATCGCCCGCGAGTCGCTCGGCGAGCGGTACGGCGACTCCCGCCCGTCGGTGGCCGCCCTCACGAGCGACCTGGTGAAGCCCCCGGTGCCCACCGCGGAGGGGGACGCCCGATGAGCACCGTCGGCTGGCTGCCCGCCCCGGTCGAGGACCTCTTCGGTACGGACGTCACGGCCGAGGAGTCGTACGACCTCCTCACCGTGGACGTACCGCCGTCCGCCTGGCTCACTGCCCTGGAGACGGCCCGTACGACCCTGGGCTGCACCTACTTCGACTGGCTGAGCGCGGTCGACGAACCGGGCACGGGTTTCCGTGTCTCGGCCCACGTCGTCGCCCTGCACCCGGTCCGCCGTCTCCTCGTCCGTACGACGGTCCCGCATGAGGCGCCGCACCTGCCCACCGCCGTCGGCGTGTACGCGGGCGCCGCCTGGCACGAGCGCGAGACCCATGAGATGTTCGGCGTCGCGTTCGAGGGCCACCCGGGGCTGGAGCACCTGTTGCTGCCCGAGAACTTCGAGGGCCACCCCCTCCGCAAGGACTTCGTCCTCGCCGCCCGCGTGGCCAAGGCCTGGCCCGGCGCGAAGGAACCCGGGGAGTCGGAACACGGCGGCCCCAAGCGCCGCCAGATGCTCCCCCCGGGCGTCCCCGACCCCAACGAGTGGGGCCCCCTGAAGGGCCAGCTCCCCCCGGCCCCGGCCCGCCCGGTCCGAGGCACGGCCGCCGAACGCCCCGCACGCGCGCGTGCGGGTGCCGGTGCGGGTGCCGCCGGGGAGCGTCCGGTACGGCGCGCCCGTACGGCAGCGGAGGGCTCAGCGAGCCAGACGACGCCGACGGCTGGTGCGCCCGGTGTGCCCGGGGAGACCGCCGCGGGGGCTCCGGGTGCTGGTCCCGCCGCTGGTGCCGGCCCCGCCGCGGGTGCCCGGCCGCGCCGGATGCGAAGCGCGAGCCAGGGTTCGGTGAGCCAGACGGCGGCGGCACGACCTGCGGCTGAGGGCGAGTCCGGCCAAGCCGCGGGCCAGGCAACGGAGGGTGTGGCTGCTGCCGGGGCTGCCGGGGCTGCCGGGGCTGCCGAGGCTGCGGCAGCCGGGCCCGCTTCGGCACCGGGCCGCCCGCGCCGCTCGCGCAGCGCCTCGGAGGGCTCGGCCTCACAACGAGCCGAGGCCGAGGAGCCGACGCAGACGCCGGAGCCGGAGCAGCCCCTGGCACCTGCCGAACCGACGGAACCGGAGAGTCCAGCCCGCCCCACACGCCGCAGCACGGCCCCGCGCAGCTCGGACGCCCCCTGGCACCACGCCCGCCCAGCCTTCGACGAGCCGACGCCGAAGCCTGCGGCAGAGCCGGAGCCGGAGTCGGTGCCCGAGCCGGAGCCGGTGCCTGAGCCGGAGTCGGCGCCTGAGCCGGAGCCGGTGTCTGAGCCCGCGCCGCAGCGCGAGCGGTCCGAACCCGAGCGGCCCGAACCCGAGCGGTCCGCACCGCAGGGCAGGTCATCCGCACAGCCCGCCGAAGACGAACCGCCCATCCCGGACACCGAAACGTCCACCCCGGACAACGAACCGCCCACTTCCGGAACCCCCCACGGCGCCCCCGACGGCGCCATGGACGGCACCCGCGACGACACCACAGGAGGCCCGCAGTGAACGACGCGCTGGATGTCGTCCTGCGACTCCTCGTCGTGTTCGTCGTCTTCCTCACCTTCCCCCTGATCGTCGGCCAGACCGAGCACAAGGTGATGGCCCACATGCAGGGCCGCCTCGGCCCGATGTACGCGGGCGGCTTCCACGGCTGGGCCCAGCTCATCGCGGACGGCGTGAAGTTCGCGCAGAAGGAGGACGTGGTCCCGGCGGGCGCCGACCGCCGTGTCTTCCAGCTCGCCCCCGCCGTCGCCCTGCTGCCGTACCTCCTCGTCCTGCTCGCCATCCCGATCGGCCCGAGCAAGGGTGCCGTCGGCCAGGTCCTCGACGCGGGCGTCTTCTTCGTGCTCGCGGTGATGGGCGTCGGCGTGCTCGGCTCGCTGATGGCGGGCTGGGCCAGCGCGAACAAGTTCTCCCTGCTCGGCGGCCTGCGCACGGCCGCCCAGCTGCTCGCCTACGAACTGCCCATGCTGCTCGCAGCCGCCTCGGTCGCGATGGCCGCGGGCACGGTCTCCCTGCCCGGCATCCTGCACGCCTTCCACTGGTGGTGGGTGCCCTGGCAGATCGTCGGCGCGCTCGTCTTCTTCGTCGCCGGCCTCGCCGAGCTGCAACGCCCTCCCTTCGACATGCCCGTCGCCGACTCGGAGATCATCTTCGGCGCGTACACCGAGTACACGGGCCTGCGTTTCGCACTCTTCCTCCTCGCCGAGTACGCCGGCATCGTCGTTCTGTGCGGTCTGACCACCGTCCTCTTCCTGGGCGGCTGGCACGGCCCCTGGGGCGCCGACGGGCTTGGCTGGCTGTGGACCCTGCTGAAGACCGCGATCCTCGCCTTCGTCGTCATCTGGCTCCGCGTCACCTACCCCCGCCTGCGCGAGGACCAGCTCCAGAAGCTCTCCTGGACCCTCCTCGTCCCGCTCTCTCTCGCCCAGATCGCCCTCACCGGCATCGTCAAGGTGGTGATCTCCTAACCGTGGCTCCCATTCCTGGCAGTGGCCTGGCCAAGGGCCTGGCCGTCACCCTGCGCACGATGACGAGGAAGCACGTCACCGAGCAGTACCCGGACGCCCAGCCCGAGCTGCCGCCCCGCACCCGTGGCGTGATCGGCCTGTTCGAGGAGAACTGCACGGTCTGCATGCTCTGCGCCCGCGAGTGCCCCGACTGGTGCATCTACATCGACTCCCACAAGGAGACCGTCCCGCCCGCCGCCCCCGGCGGACGTGAGCGCAGCCGCAACGTCCTCGATCGGTTCGCGATCGACTTCTCCCTGTGCATGTACTGCGGTATCTGCATCGAGGTCTGTCCTTTCGACGCCCTGTTCTGGTCCCCGGAGTTCGAGTACGCCGAGACGGACATCCGCGACCTCACCCACGAGCGGGACAAGCTCCGCGAGTGGATGTGGACCGTCCCGGCCCCGCCGGCCCTGGACCCCGCCGCGGAGGAACCGAAGGAGATCGCCGCCGCCCGCAAGACCGCCGAGAAGCTGGCGGCCGCGCAGGCCGAACCGGGGGAGGGCCAGTCGTGAGCCTCGCCGCGGCCATGAGCCTGGCGGCAGCCCGGCACGGCTTTCTGTCCCCGACCGGCGTCGAGATCGCCTTCCTGCTCGTCGGCCTGGTCACCTTCGGCGCGGCCCTGATCACGGTCACCACCCGCCAGCTGGTGCACGCCGCCCTGTGGCTGGTGGTGGCGCTCGGCGGCCTCGCCGTCGAATACCTGCTGCTCACCGCCGAGTTCATCGCCTGGGTGCAGGTCCTCATCTACGTCGGTTCCGTCGTCGTCCTCCTCCTGTTCGGTCTGATGCTCACCAAGGCGCCGATCGGCCGATCCCCGGACGCCGACTCCGGCAACCGCTGGGTCGCCCTCGCCGTCGCGGCCGCCGCTGCCGTGGCTCTGGTGTGGGTGGTCGTCGACGCCTTCCGGACGACGTGGATCGACCTGACCGGCCCCGCCGCCGGCACCACCCGCGTCACCGGCGAGAGCCTCTTCCGCACCTGGGTCCTGCCCTTCGAGGCCCTCTCCGTCCTCCTCCTCGCGGCCCTGGTCGGCGCGATCGTCCTGTCCCGCAAGGCGAGGGCGGAGTCGGGCCCTCCCCCTGTGAACCCCCGAGCGGTCACCGAGAGTTCCCCTTCCGTCACGGATTCCGGAATTCACCCGGACGAGAAGGAAGGCGCCCGCTGATGCACCTCGCCTATCCCGCCGTACTCTCCGCCCTCCTGTTCTGCACCGGCCTGTACGGCGTCCTCGCCCGCCGCAACGCGATCCTGGTCCTGATGTCGGTCGAGCTGATGCTGAA
Organism: Streptomyces sp. CoH27; assembly: GCF_020181035.1. Classification (GTDB taxonomy): domain Bacteria; phylum Actinomycetota; class Actinomycetes; order Streptomycetales; family Streptomycetaceae; genus Streptomyces; species Streptomyces camelliae. Next base: position 83,090 of record NZ_JAIQYY010000021.1, on the reverse strand, counting down.
CGCCGTCAACCTCAACCTGGTCGCCTTCGACGTCTGGCTCAGCCGGGCCGCGAAGGAGACCCTGCACTCCGGCCAGGCGCTGACCCTGTTCACCATCGCCATCGCCGCCGCCGAGATCGGCATCGGCCTGGCGATCGTGCTCGCCGTCTACCGCAACCGCGGCACCTCCGACATCGACAAGCTCCGCGACACCGCCGAGGGCCCCGGCACCGGCGGCCCCGGAACCGAGGGCCCCGGCACCTCCGCGGCCGAGAAGGCTGAGGCCACCGCGTGACCACGACCCACCTCGCCGTCCTCGTCCCCCTCCTGCCGTTCCTGGGGGCCGCCGCGGGCCTGCTGCTCGGCCGTACCGCTCCCGGGTTCGTGCGACCGCTCGCCGTGCTGCCGCCACTGGCCTCCCTCGTGCTGGCCGCGCTGGTCGCCGCCGACCAGGGCGGCGGCCGGGCGATCGACGCCCACACGGAGCTGACCCCCACCGGCTCGGTCCCGATCGAGCTGGCCCTGCACATCGACGGCTTCGCCGCGCTGGTGGCGATCCTGGTCGCGTTCGTCGCGTCCTGCGTGCAGATCTACTCGACCGGCTACCTGCGCGACGACCCGCGCTACCCCTCCTACGCGGCTCTCGTCTCCCTGTTCACCTCCGCGATGCTCCTGGTCGTCTACTCGGGCGACCTGATCGTGCTGCTGGTCGGCTGGGAGGTCATGGGCATCTGCTCCTACTTCCTGGTCGGCCACTACTGGGAGACCCCCGAGGCCCGCGCCGCCTCCCTGAAGGCCTTCCTGGTCACCAAGCTCGGTGACGTGCCGTTCCTCATCGGCTTGTTCGCCCTCGGCACCGACGCCGGGTCGTTCCGCATCACCCGGATCCTCGGCGCGGTCACGAGCGGCGGCCTCCACCACCCGACCGTGATCGCCCTGCTGCTCCTCGCGGGCGTGGCCGGCAAGTCGGCGCAGTTCCCGCTGCACACCTGGCTCCCGGACGCGATGGCGGGCCCCACGCCCGTCTCGGCGCTGATCCACGCCGCGACGATGGTCGCCGCCGGTGTCTACTTCATCGCCCGTCTCCTCCCCGTCTTCGAGGCCTCCCGGGCCACGATGGTCGTCCTCGCCGTCATGGCCGCCGTGACGATGGCCGGCTCCGCACTCGCCGCACTCGCCCAGGACGACATCAAGCGCGTCCTCGCCTACTCGACCATCGGCCAGCTCGGCTACATGACCGGCGCCCTCGCCGTCGGCGACCGCGGTGCCGCCGTCTTCCACCTCCTGTCCCACGGCGCCTTCAAGGCGCTGCTGTTCCTCGCGGCCGGCGTGATCATCCATGCCGCCGGCACCAACTCGCTGGCCGCCATGTCCCGCATGCGCGGCCTGCGCGACCGCGTCCCGGACGCCTACTGGACGATGACCGTGGCGCTGCTCGCGCTCGCCGCGATCCCGCCGTTCAGCGGCTTCTTCTCCAAGGAGTCCGTCCTCGGCGCCGCTGAGCACGTCGCCACCGGGAACACCGACCACGCCCCCGCAGCGGCCGGCTGGACCGTCCTTGTCGCCGGTCTGCTCACCGCCCTGCTCACCGCCGCCTACGCGATCCGCCTGTGGCTGCTGGCCTTCCGCGGCCGGGGTGCCGAGGCCCCCGATCACGGCCGCCAGCCCCTGACGATGAACGCGGTGCTGTGGGTGCTGGCCGTGCCCTCCCTGGCCTTCGGCGGGCTCGCCTACCGCGCGTTGCCCGGCTGGTTCGACGGCCGCGACCTGACCCCGACGCTCCTCACCTCCGTCCTCGGCACGGGCCTCGCCCTGGTCGGCGGACTGCTCACCTACGGCGCCTGGCAGCGCACCAGCGCACTCGCCGCCCGGGTCCCGATGGGCGCCGTCGCCGCTCACCCCGAGACCTACGCCGGACTGGTCGAGGCCGAGACCATCGCCGGCCACGAGCCGGCGTACGGCGACGTGGCCGCCGCGCCCGACCCGGCGGACCCCGGGCGGCTGCTGCTCGGCCCGCTGTACCGGCACGCGGCCGCCGGCTTCCACCTGGACGCCGTGTACTCGGCGCTGTTCGTCCGCCCGGTCCAGGCCGGAGCGAGTCTCGTCCGGTTCCTCGACCGCGAGGTCGTCGACACCTACGTACGCGGCGCGGCCGCCCTGCCCCGGCTGCTCGGGGCCGGCGTACGGCGGGCGCAGACCGGCAATGTGCAGACCTATGTGAGCGCGCTGCTCGCCGGCACCGTCGTCCTGGCGGTCGCCGTCGTCCTCGTCGCCACGGGAGCGTGAGCAGGCGTGATCGATATCAACGAGTCCGTGATGCAGTTCCTTCTGGCATTCGTCGTCGTAGGCCCGCTCCTCGGCGCCGCCGCCGCTCTCCTGCCGGCCCCGCCCGGGCTGAAGGGGAAGTCACCTGAGCAGGCCGTGCTCCGCCACGGCGTCACCGTGACCGGCGCGATCCTCGTCGCCGCGATCGTCCTGGCACTCGGCTTCGACCACGACCACCCGTCGACGATGCAGGCCACGACCGACATCAGCTGGATCCCCGCACTCGACGTGCGGATCCACCTCGGCATCGACGGCATTTCCCTCCCCCTTCTGGTCCTGACCGCGCTGCTGACCTTCCTCTGCGCGCTGTACTCCTACTTCAAGCCGCCCGCGGGCGGCTCCCCCAGGGCGTTCGTCGCGTTGCTGCTCCTGCTGGAGTCCGGCACCCTCGCGACCTTCGCCGTTCTCGACCTGCTGCTGTTCTTCCTCGCGTTCGAGATGGTGCTCATCCCGATGTACTTCCTCATCGCCCGCTGGGGCGGCGAGGGCCGGGCCCGGGCCGCGTGGAAGTTCATCCTGTTCACGCTGCTCGGTTCCGTCGTCATGCTGCTCGGCCTGCTCCTGATCGGAATCAAGGCGGGCACATTCGACATGGTGGCACTCGCCACTGACAACGGTCGGTCACTGACCGCATCCGTGCAGGTCATCGCCGTTCTGGCGATCGGGATCGGGCTCGCGGTCAAGGCGCCGATGTGGCCGCTGCACAGCTGGCTGCCCGACGCCCACACCGCCGCCCCGACCGTCGGCTCGGTCCTGCTGGCCGGTGTCCTGCTGAAGATGGGTACGTACGGATTCGTCCGTATCCTGCTGCCGATCGCGCCGCACGGCTTCCACACCTTCGCGCCGTACCTCGCCGCGTTCGCCGTCGTCGGGATCATCTACGGGTCCCTGGCCTGCCTGGCTCTGGCCAAGCAGGGCGCCAAGGGCGACCTCAAGCGCCTGATCGCCTACTCCTCCGTCGGCCACATGGGCTTCGTCCTGCTGGGCATCGCCACCATGACCCCGACCGGCGTCAACGGCGCCCTGTTCGCCAACATCGCCCACGGCCTCATCACCGGCCTGCTGTTCTTCCTGGTCGGCGCCCTGAAGGACCGTACGGGCACGACCGACCTCGACTCCCTTGCCGAGGAGACCGGAGCCGCGCTCTACGGCAAGGCCCCGCGCCTCGGCGGCCTGCTCGCCTTCGGCGCCGTCGCCTCCCTCGGCCTGCCCGGACTCGCCGGGTTCTGGGGGGAGATGCTGGCCCTGTTCGGCGCGTTCAAGCCCGCCGCCGACCTCAGCCGGCCCGGGTTCCTCACCTTCATGGCGATCGGCGCGTTCGGCACCCTGCTGACCGCCGCGTACATGCTGATCGTGGTCCGCCGGGTCTGCATGGGCGGCGTGGAGCAGGAGGTCCCGAAGCTCGCGGACGTCCACGGCTACGAGTTCGCCACCTGGACCCCGCTCGTCGTCCTCACCGTCGGCGCCGGACTGTGGCCGAGGGCGCTGCTCGGCCTCACCGACCCGGCCGTGCACCAGCTCCTCGCAGGAGGCACCCGATGAGCGCTCAGCCCCTCGCCGAGTCGCTGGTCCAGTCCGTCGACTGGCTCGCCGTCGCCCCGCCGACCATCGCCGCCGCCGTCGCGCTGGTGGTGCTGGTCGCCGACCTGTTCCTGCCCGAGACCCGCAAGCCCGTCCTCGGCTGGATCTCGGTCGCCGGACTGGGCGCGGCCGCGGTGATGCTGCTGCCGCTCCTGGACGGCGACCGCAGCACCTTCTGCGTGAACCGCACCACGCGCGCATGCAGTTACACCGCCGACCACTTCACGCTCGTCATCCAGTTCCTCGTCCTCGGTGGCGCTCTGCTCACGGCCCTGCTGTCCGTCACGAACCTCAAGGACGACGAGCGGCGCGTCCCGGCGGGGGAGTTCTGGTTCCTGCTGCTGTCCTCCGCGGCCGGCGCCGCCCTGCTGCCCGCCTCCCGAGACCTGGCCACCCTGATCGTCGCCCTGGAGGTCGCCTCCCTGCCGGCCTTCGCCCTCGTCGGCATCCGGCACGGCGAAAAGCGTTCCTCCGAGGCGGCACTGAAGTTCTTCCTGTCCTCGGTCACGGCCACCGCGGTCAGCCTGATGGGCGTCAGCTTCGTCTACGCCTCCACCGGCACCCTCTACCTCACCCAGGTCGCCCAGCGCCTGACCCACGTCGACGGCCAGCTGCACACCCTCGCCCAGACCGGTGTCGTCCTCACCCTCGTCGGCTTCGCCTTCAAGACGGCCGCCGTGCCCTTCCACTTCTGGGTGCCCGACACCTACGTGGGTGCACCGCTGCCCGTCGCCGCCTACCTGTCGGTCGTCGGCAAGGCCGTCGGCTTCTCAGGCCTGATCCTTGTCACCGTCGTCGCGTTCCCGTCGTACGCCGACGTCTGGGGGCCCGCGCTCGCCGCCCTGGCCGCCCTCACCATGACCGTCGGCAATGTCGGCGCCCTGCGCCAGCAGGCCACGCGCGCGTACAGCGCCGTACGACTGCTCGCCTGGTCCTCCGTCGGCCAGGCCGGCTACCTCCTGGTGCCGATCGCCGCCGCAGGCTACGCCAGGAACCCGCAGAAGGCGATCGGCTCCACGGTCGCCTACGCGCTGATGTACGCGGCCGTGAATCTCGGCGCGTTCGCGGTGGCCGCCCTGGTGGGCCGCAGCCGCGCCCTGAACCGGATCAGCGACTACCGGGGCCTGTACGCCGCCAACCCGCTCACCGCGCTCCTCCTTGCGTTCTTCCTGCTGTGCCTGGCGGGGCTGCCGCCGGGCATCATCGGGCTGTTCGCCAAGGTCACCGTGTTCTCCGCAGCCGTCGACGCGGGCCTCGGCTGGCTCGCCGTCGTCATGGCCGTCAACGTCGTGATCGCCCTCTTCTATTACCTCCAGTGGACGGGGCTGCTGTTCCGCGCCCCCGAGGGCGAGCCCGCCCGGCACCGCGTCCCGGCCCCGCTCACGGCCGCCCTCACCCTCACCGGGATCCTCGGCGTCGCCCTGTCCGGAGCACCCCAGTTGGTCCTCCGTTTCGCCGCCACCGGCCTGTTCTGACCCACTGCCCCGCGCGTGGCGCATCCGTGCCCCACGCGCGCGGGCGGGCGAAGCCGCTCGTCACCCGTACAGCCGAGCGGCGCCCGCGCAGGCACAGGGAACTCGTGACCGCCGCCTGGCGTTGTCACAAGCGGGAGGGTCCACTGGACCCGAAGTGTTCCCCACCCGCGCGATTTGGAGGGCGTACGGTGCACCGCCGGCACAACGGGCTCAGGACCGCAGTACTCCTCGGGGGACTGTCCGCACTCATCATCGTCATCGGCAGCTTCTTCGGCCGCACGGGACTGATCGTCGCCGTTCTGATCGCTCTGGGCACGAACGCGTACGCGTACTGGAACAGCGACAAGCTGGCCCTTCGCGCGATGCGCGCACGCCCGGTCAGCGAGTTCGAGGCCCCCGCGCTCTACCGGATGGTCCGCGAGCTGTCCACGCAGGCCCGCCAGCCGATGCCCCGCCTGTACATCTCGCCGACGGAGGCCCCCAACGCCTTCGCCACGGGCCGCAACCCGCGCAACGCGGCCGTGTGCTGCACCGAGGGCATCCTGCGCCTGCTGGACGAGCGCGAGCTGCGCGGCGTGATCGGGCACGAGCTGAGCCATGTCTACAACCGGGACATCCTCATCTCCTCGGTCGCCGGCGCCCTCGCCTCGGTGATCATGTTCCTGGTGAACTTCGCCTGGCTGATCCCGGTCGGCCGCTCGGACGACGACGACGGCCCCGGCCTGCTCGGCATGCTCCTGATCATGATCCTCGGCCCGCTCGCCGCCACCCTCATCCAGCTGGCCATCAGCCGCTCCCGCGAGTACGAGGCGGACGCCTCCGGCGCTCAGCTCACCGGCGACCCGCTGGCCCTCGCCGGCGCCCTGCGCAAGCTGGAGATCGGCACCCAGCAACTCCCGCTGCCACCTGAGCCCCGCATCGAGACCGCCAGCCACATGATGATCGCGAACCCCTTCCGCGCGGGCCAGGGACTGACCAAGATGTTCTCCACGCACCCGCCGATGGCGGACCGCATCGCCCGACTGGAGAAGATGGCAGGACGCATCCGATGAAGACCATCCTGAACATCATTTGGCTCGTCCTGAGCGGCTTCTGGCTGTTCCTCGGCTACCTGTTCGCCGGCGTCCTGCTGTGCATCACCATCATCGGCATCCCGTTCGGGATCGTCCTTCTGGGTAAAGCATCGCGCTCGGGTCGACTCGCCCTTCGATAATCATCGGGGGCAGCAGTTCGGGGTCCGGAAGAGGGATCCGCTCGACATCGGCCAAGGCGGCGTTCACCCGGTCCCAGGTGCCATCGGAGGTCCAGGCATTGAAGTGCTTCGATGCCATGCGGGTGGCGCCCGTCTCTTTGACCACATCAGGCCAGGATTTCCCCGTGCGCGCCTTGTAGAAGATCGCATCCACGGAGCGACGAACGACGCCCATCCGCCCCTTCGGCAACAGAGGCGCAACTTTGGCCCAGTCTTCGTCCGAGAGCGACGTTGCCGGCACGTCGAGGCTGGTAGCCACGTACCAAGCCCGCACTGTGCAGGGGACCCCGCCTCGCCGCCCGTTCGGTACCGGCCCAGTGATGGTGACCTTCAACTCCAGCAGGGACAGAATCGCCGCCTGCTGCTGTGGGGTCATGTCGGGAAACGATTTGCTCGCCATGCTTGCGAGCGCTCGGAGATCCTCGGCGTACCGGTCCGACTCTTCCAGTTCCATCAGCCATTCGGCCGCCTCGGCGCGCAGGTTCTGAAGTTGCTGTAGCTCTTCGTTGAGAGCCGCCGTAGCAGCCTCGATGGCGTCGGCTGACTTGCTCTGTTTGGCCGTGGCGACGATGACGGCTGTGATCGAGGCATTCATACCCTCGATCTGCTGATCAAGATCAGCGATTCGGCCCATCAACGCGGACTTGTTGCCGTCCTCAGTCCCGATCCACTCGGCGGCCAGTTCCTGAGGTTTCTGGCTGTTGCTAGCGATCTCCATGACCTTCTGCCAGACGTGCCCTTCGAGCGCATCAGCATCGATGCGGGAGCAGCCGCAGGGCTTCTGACTCAGGTCTTTGGGGGCGTTTCCCGCGCATCGGTAGAAGCGAGCCCCCGCGCCTTCAGCCGCAAAGCTGATGCCCGTGTATGTCTTCGCACAGAGACTGACCACTCGCCCCGTCAGCGGATAGAACCATCGTTGTCCGCTGCTGCGCTTCGCCGTTTCGGCCACCTTGCGTCGGAGTTCCGCGCTTTCCTCGGCACTCAGAATCCGTGGCAACTCAATCTCGACGGAGTCGCCCCAGACAGGATTGCCATCCTCGTCGGTCTGGGCATGTCGGCCGCGAAAGGTGAGGAGTCCGTCGAGGACTGGAGAAGACATGACTCGATCACGCAGGTTGTCACGCGTCCATGCCCGACCGGATCGCGCGGTGATTCCTTCCACGTTGAGCCGGATGGTGGCCTTCCGAAGGTTGAGCCCTTCACCCACCACGAGTTCGTAGACGTAACGGATGACCTTCGCCTCAGCGTCATCGACTACCAGGTACGAGCCCGGCGTGCCCTTATTGCCGATGCGGTATCCATAGGGAGGCCGTCCGCCGATGTGGGCAGCCGGGGTCAGCTCAGCCTTCTCCTGCAAGCCGCCCTGGGTGCGGTCGCGGATCGTCTCCCACTCGGTCTCGGCATAGTCGGCGTCCCGGCGCATCTTCTTGCGCCCCTCGGACGTGGTGTTGTCGTAGTCGTCGGCGACCACCGCGACGTAGACACCGATGTCCTCCAGGGCCCAGACCCAGCGCCAGAAGACCCGCCCCTTCCCGCCGATCACGCGGCCGTCAGGGACTACGACGATGTCGAAGGGGCGGGGAGTCTTCTGAGCGTCCTCCATCAGACGCTTGAGGTCTCCTCGGTCAGCCGCTTCCAGGGAGCCAGAAACACCCTCGTCCTTGTAGGTGCCTGCGTGCTGCCACTGCTTGAGCGCGATGTGCCGTGTGGTCTTCCGGCTCTGCCTGGCTACGCCGTAGCCCTTCTTCTGATCCTCGGTGGAGACCCGAAGGTAGTCGACGGCTCGCAGCGTCCGTCGGCTGGCTGCCCGAGCAGCGGTTTCGGTGGAGGAGGGCAGGTGTGTGCTTACATGGGACATGTCGACTCCTAGTCAGTCGGCCAGCCCCGGGGCGGTGCCAGCCGCTGCCGGGGCGCTTGTCTCAACTCTCTTATTATCTCGGCATTCTGATGCTTTGTCTGCCGAACTCGAAGGCCGCATGACCCTGCGCCAGCACCGAGAACTACTGGTCGACACCGGATGGCTCTTCCTACTCAACGCCTGCGTCCAGTACGACCGAGGCCAGCGCGAAGCCGCCAACCTCAGCAAGGCCGCCGCACTCCGCATCGGTGAAGAAGCCGGCCACGGCGAGATCAAGGCATGGGCATGGGAGATCGAGGCCCCTCCATTTTGGAAGGGGCTTCGTTGCGGGCCGTTGCCTCTGTGTAGGTGACACTCGGTGCCGGCACGACTTCCGTCACCATAGGCTGCCGCCACGTGGTCAGCGCCCGCCGAACGCCTCGTCCGTCGGGACAACCTCCCGCCCCAGAGGCATGAGCGAGATCGGGATGAGCTTCAGGTTCGCCCACCCGAAGGGGATCCCGATGATCGACAGGAACAGAGGGATGCTCGTGATCAGGTGCGCCAGCGCCAGCCACCATCCGGCGAAAATCACCCAGATCACGTTGCCGATGCACGACGGGGCGCCGGCGTCCGGCCGCTCCACCGTGGTGCGGCCGAACGGCCACAGGACAAACCCGGCGATACGCAGCGACGCGATGCCGAATGGGATGGTGACGATGAAGATGAAGCAGATCAGCGCAGCGATCACGTAGCCGATCGCCATCCAGAGGCCACAGAAGAAGAGCCACACGAGGTTGAGCAGCAGGTTGAACAGCTTCATGGTCGATCTCTCTCCGGGTCGCTCCGTCAGCAAGGCCTGCTGCCACAAGTATCAGTTGATCAGGCGTCCAGACGGAACCGCAGAGCCCTTGTAGCGCGATCGGGAACGTTCCGAGACGAGCGCCGCGACGCGGGCGCCCCTTCCTGCATCGGCAACGTCCTGTGGCTGATCCTGGCCGGCTGGTGGCTGGCGATCGCCCACATCGTCACCGGCATCGCCCTGTGCATCACGATCATCGGCATCCCGTTCGGCATCGCCAACTTCAAGCTGATCCCGGTCTCCCTGCTGCCGCTGGGCCGCGAGATCGTCCCCACGGACCAGCCGTTCGCGACCCGCTGAGCGGACCGCCGGCCCGCTGCGTGCGTGCGGCACGTCAGGGGCAGTCGCCGGCGACCTGAGGGTGCGTCACGCGCCGCGCCGGCCCACGTGCCGGCCCGCCCACCACCGTCGTACGCCGTAGACGGCCACGCCCAGCGCGAGCACGCCCGCTCCCGTTGCCACCGAGACGGCGGGCAGGGCGAACGCCAGCGTGGTGCAGCCCAGCAGCCCCAGTACGGGCACCAGGCGGGACAGCGGGGCCGGACTCAGCGTCCACGCGGAGGCGTTGGCGACGGCGTAGTAGGCCAGCACACCGAAGGACGAGAAGCCGATCGCGCCGCGCACGTCCGCCGTGGCGGCGAGTACGGCGACCACCGCGCCCACGGTCGGCTCCGCCCGGTGCGGCACGTGGAAGCGGGGATGCACGGCTGCCAGTGACCTGGGCAGATGGCCGTCCCGGGCCATGGCGAGCGTCGTACGGGACACGCCGAGGATCAGCGCGAGCAGCGAGCCCAGCGCGGCCACCGCCGCCCCCGCGCGCACCACGGGCACGAGCCCCGGCGCCCCGGCCGCCCGCACCGCGTCGGCCAGCGGGGCGGTCGCGTGCCCGAGCCGGTCCGCACCGAGGACCGAGAGCGTCGCGACGGCCACGCACGCGTACACCACGAGTGTGATGCCCAGGGCGAGCGGGATGGCGCGCGGGATCGTGCGCGCCGGATCCCGTACCTCCTCGCCGAGGGTCGCGATCCGCGCGTATCCGGCGAACGCGAAGAACAGCAGCCCAGCCGCCTGAAGCACGCCGCCCGCCCCGGACGACAGCTCGATGTCCAGTCGGCCGGTGTCGGCCTGTCCGGACGCGAGGCACACGACGACCACGGCCGCGAGGACGGCGAGAACGACGGCCACGATCACCCGCGTCAGCCATGCCGACTTCTGGATTCCGCCGTAGTTCACGGCCGTCAGCGCCACCACGGCCGCGACGGCCACCGCGTGAGCCTGCTCCGGCCAGACGTACGCGCCGACCGTGAGCGCCATGGCCGCGCAGGAGGCTGTCTTGCCGACCACGAACGCCCAGCCGGCGAGATACCCCCAGAAGGCGCCCAGCCGCTCCCGTCCGTACACGTACGTCCCGCCGGAGGCCGGATAGCGGGCGGCGAGCCGGGCCGAGGACATGGCGTTGCAGTAGGCCACGACGGCCGCGAGCGCCAGTCCGGGCAGCAGCCCCGACCCGGCCGCGCGCGCGGCCGGCCCCAGGGCCGAGAAGACGCCCGCGCCGACCATCGAGCCGAGGCCGACGACCACGGCGTCCCGCACTCCCAGCGTGCGCCGGAGGCCGGTGTCGGAAGGTGTCATGCGCCGCACCCTACTGACCGCCCCGCAACCAGGTGGTGGACCTGTGACGTCCTCTTCATCACCGGAACATGAACACGCGCGCGTCGACAGCGGGTTCTCACCGGATCCTCAGCAGGCGGACAGTGCGAGGACAGTTCGGAAGGGCAGGTTCACGGCATGAGCATCATCGGTTGGATCATCCTGGGCCTGGTGGCCGGAGTCATCGCCAAGGTCCTCCTGCCGGGACGTGACCCCGGCGGCTTCATCGGTACGACCCTCATCGGCATCGCGGGGGCATTCATCGGCGGCTGGATCTCGGCCCGCTGGCTGCACCACCCGATCACCAGGAACTTCTACGACGGCGCCACCTGGGCCGCGGCCATCGGTGGCTCCCTGGTGCTGCTGATCGTCTACCGCATCCTGTTCGGCAACTCACGCGACTGAGCGCCGCGCGGGAGCACGGAGGGAGCGCACAGGCGCGGAAGGGCGGGCTGCCCGGCACCGGACGACCCGCCCTTCCGCGCCTGTGCCAATTTTCTACCGGTAGTTGACGAACTGCAGCGCGAAGTCGAAGTCCTTGCCCTTCAGCAGCGCGATCACGGCCTGCAGATCGTCGCGGCTCTTGGAGCTGACGCGCAGCTCATCGCCCTGGACCTGGGCCTTCACGCCCTTCGGGCCCTCGTCGCGAATGATCTTCGCCACCTTCTTCGCGTTGTCCTGGGAGATGCCCTCCTGGAGCGACGCGGAGATCTTGTACTCCTTGCCGGACAGCTGGGGCTCGTCCGCGTCCAGCGCCTTGAGCGAGATGCCGCGCTTGATCAGCTTGGACTGGAAGACGTCGAGGACAGCCTTCACCCGGTCCTCGGAGTTCGCCCGCATCTCGATCTTGTCGCCGGACCACGAGATCGAGGCGCCCACGCCCTTGAAGTCGTAGCGCTGCGAGATCTCCTTGGCGGTCTGGTTGAGGGCGTTGTCGACCTCCTGCCGCTCGACCTTCGAGACGATGTCGAAACTGGAGTCGGCCATGTCCTGTGGCTCCTTGATATCAGGGTGCGAATCGGGTGCGTGCCGGCGTGCGCGGCGGCGGCCGCCGGGCCCGGCATGACACCGGGCCGCATCCGCACCAGCCTAGCCACCCCGGGAGCCGGCAGGTGGAGATCAACCGGGTGGCGAAGCACCCCTCTGCATCGGGTATTGTTTACGTCGTTGCCGGGGAGCACCGCCGAAAGCGGGTTCGAAGGCAGCACTACCCGGCGGTGTGCCCGAGCGGCCAAAGGGAGCAGACTGTAAATCTGCCGGCTCAGCCTTCCCAGGTTCGAATCCTGGCGCCGCCACACGGGAACGAGAGCCCGTGATCTGTGAGAGCAGATCACGGGCTCTCGTCGTTTGCGTTGTCCTCGGCTGCTCTTCGCTAGAATCGAACGCATGAGCGATAGCTTGGGGATGCAGGAATGACCGGCCCGGGTGCGGGTCCCGGCGGGGCGGACGATGCTGGAGCCATGGCCGGGAAGCGACCCATCATCGTGCATCTGCCGTCCCCGACCGGTGGGCGCCGGGTCCGTGTGGACGGCGAGATCCTCGGTCTTGCGCACAGCGTGCGGGACCTGGTGGAGTTCCTGCGCCGCGCGGGGCTGGAGATCGAGCCGGAGCAGGTGGCCGACTCGCCCCTGATCGACTGGCGCGGGGTGGGGCCCGACCGCTGGGAGGCCGAGACCCGCACCTGAGGCGCTGTGCCCCGCGCTCGTCCGCGGGGCACACTGACGACATGTCCTCCCGACGCAGAACCTGTCCCGTGTGCCGCCGCGACATCGCCGTCGTGGCGGGCCGTTTCGCGAGGCACGACCCGCCCGGGGCGCGGGAGAACGGCGAGCTCGTCTCCTGCGCCGGGTCGCGGCAGCAGGCGCAACTCGGTGCGGTCCAGCAGGCGTTGGACGGCTACGCCGTGCCGGAGTTTCCCGGGCAGTTGCCCCTGTTCTGACGCGGTGGATGCTCATGGGGTGACAGCGGGCAGTGCAACGCGGCCCGTTGAGGGCTGCGACCGTTCAACGGGCGGCGACCCGCCTCAGTTCCCGGCCACCGACTTCACCGCGACCGACACCGGCTGCGACCCGCTGATGAGTTCCAGCGTCAGGCCGGTCGTCGCCGGGGTGTCCACCAACTCGGCCAGTACGGCCGCCACGTCGTCCCTCGGGACCATCCCACGCCCGGTGTGCGCCTCCAGCCGGACCTGGCCGGTACCGGCGTCGTCCGTCAGCGAGCCGGGCCGCAGGATCGTCCAGTCCAGGGCCTCCTGACGGGACACGTACGCGTCCGCCTCGCCCTTGGCCCGCAGATACGCGTCGAAGACGTTGTTGCCCTGGTGCGCGGGATCCGCGCCCATCGAGGAGACGACCAGAAAGCGGCGTACGCGCGCGCGTACCGCCGCGTCCGCGAACAGCACCGCCGCGCCCTTGTCCACCGTCTCCTTGCGGGCCGTGCCGCTGCCCGGGCCCGCGCCTGCCGCGAAGACCGCCGCGTCGGCGCCCTGCAGATGCGCCGCGACCTCCTCGACCGAGGCGGACTCCAGGTCGAGCAGGACCGGTTCGGCCCCGGCCGCTCGCAGGTCGGCGCCCTGCTCCGCCGTGCGGATGATGCCCGCGACCTCATCTCCGCGCGCGGAGAGCAGGCGCTCCAGCCGCAGCGCGATCTGACCATGACCACCAGCGATGACAATGCGCATGATTCCGACCGTACGCCCGAGGGGGCGCATCCGCCGCACGAGTTGACCGGCATGGCCGGAGCACGCCGGGCGCGCGCCCACGCCCCCGCGCCAGACGTGCACTACGAGCGCAGAGCGCGCGCTCGTAACCGCGCGCCCAGTGCCCACTCCGAGCGCCTCGCGCCCCATCACTGCTCCACAGCCCAGGCCTCTACGGCGCCCTGGCCTCTACGGCCCCCGGCCTCTACGGCCCTGGCCTTCAAGGCATCCAAGCGCCCTCGGCTCCCCGTCCCCCCCGCATAGCTCCCCGCCCTCGCAGCGCCCCGCCTGTACGCGGCGCCCCGCGCCCCTCACGACAGTTCGCCCCGCCCCTGCCGCGGTAGCCCCAGTTCCGCTGTCGCTGCCGAGTTGCAGTACTCGCGGACCGCACTGGTGCGGGCGACCACGCGCCCCCGGTGGACCACGATGCGGCTGTAGGCGAGGGAGAGGGCGCCGGGCAGGTGGGTGCCGCGTACGGCCAGCAGGTCGGCCGGGAAGCCCGCCTCCACGCGTACCTCCGGCAGGCCCAGGACCGCGCGGGCCGAGGTGCTCACGGCGTCGTAGGCGTCCTCCGGGCGCAGGCCGTGGGCGGAGGCGAGGAGGTAGGCCGCCTCCAGGGGATCGCCGCGGCCGACGGGGTTGGAGACGTCCCGCAGGGCGCCGCTGCCGGCCGCCACCCGTACCCCGGCCGAGCGCAGCAGCCGTACCGGAGGCGTGTCCCGGCGCTCGGCGGCGCAGCAGCCGCCCTGGGGCAGGCACACCACCGTGACGCCGGCCGCCGCGAGCTGGTCGGCGGCGCGCGAGGCGCTCTCGGCGGGCAGGCGCCCGAGACCGGCGCACGGCCCGATTGTCACGCCGGGGCGCAGGCCCCCCGCCATGACCGCGAGCCGGGACAACCGGGCCGGGTCGGCGGCGTCCGTGTGCAGGTCCACCGGGCAGCCGTGCTCGGAGGCCACCTCCAGGACCGCCTCGACATAGCCCGCGGGGTCGGGGTCCAGGTCCGGGCAGCCGCCCACCACGGAGGCGCCCATCTTCAGCGCATCACGCAGCATGGCGAGCCCGTCCGCGCCCGCCACGCCGGTCAGCAGCCGCGGGGTGGCCACCGTCGTCAGCTCCGCGAGCCCCCGCAGCGACCGCCGCGCCTGCAGGACGGCGCCCAGCGCGCCGAGTCCCTGGACGTCGCCCACGCGCACGTGCGCGCGTACCGCCGTCGCCCCGTGTCCGAGCTGCAGCAAGGCCGCCTCCGTCGCCCGGCGCTGGACGTTCTCAGGCGTGCACGACACCGGGCCGGGCGCCTCGGCGGACAGGGCCGTGTCGGCGTGGGCGTGCGGTTCGGCCGGCGCCGGCAGGAGCAGATAGCCGCTGAGGTCCACGCGCGTGGTGCCCGTACGGGCCGGGCCCGGTGCCAGGCTGCCCGCCGTGCCCACCGCCTCGATGCGCCCGCCGCTCAGCCGTACGTCCACGGTCCGGCCGTCGGTGAGCCGTGCCCCGCACAGCAGCAGGGCGGCCGGGTCGGGCTGTCCCGAGGGGCCCGGGGAGTTCGACGGCGGATGGGGCTGCGGCTGGCTGTCGGGCATCGCGCTCCAGGGTCGGGGCCGGGGGCTCGGGGCGTACCTGCGTGAGAGACGCGGGGGCGCGGGCCCCCAAGATCACGCAGAGTGAGTCGAGCCTAGGGTGGCGAGCCGCGTGGGGCGCGCAGGAGCGCAATAGTCGTACCGGTGTGGTCCGCCCATGGCGGTACACGTGTCGCCCGCCCGCGTGGCCCCGAACCGGTCCTGTCGACGCCCACGCGCGCGTGGGCGTCGATCCACTGTTCCCGCGGAGGCCCACGCGCGCGTGTCCGGCGTCGGGATACGTCTCAGGAGGCGGTTGTGCGGGCTGAGATGGGGGGTGTGACGGGCCGCCGGATACGGATTTGGGTGAACGGCGGCGGACCGTGTAATGTCTTCATCGCTCGCCCCAATAGCTCAGTCGGCAGAGCGTCTCCATGGTAAGGAGAAGGTCAACGGTTCGATTCCGTTTTGGGGCTCTGGTGTGAGAGGTTCCCGCCGAAAGGCGGGGCCCGATCGCATCAAAGCGGTGTAGCTCAGTCGGTAGAGCAAGCGGCTCATAATCGCTGTGTCACCGGTTCAAGTCCGGTCACCGCTACTGACAGTAGCCGATTGCGGGGTCGGTCCTTCGATCGGCTACTCTTTCTTGCGTTAAATCAGTCCATCCGTTCGTCTTAGGAGCACTCACGTGGCTGCCACCGACGTCCGCCCGAAGATCACGCTGGCCTGCGTGGAGTGCAAGGAGCGGAACTACATCACCAAGAAGAACCGGCGTAACAACCCGGACCGTCTTGAGATGAAGAAGCACTGCCCGCGCTGCAACGCGCACACTGCGCACCGCGAGACGCGCTGAACAGGGTTCAACAGGCTCGTACGTGAGGCCGTCCCCTTCCGAGGGGGCGGCCTCACGGCGTTTCACCGGCCGGTTTACGGCTAATTTGGGGCCATCACAGCAGACATCAGGAGGTGCCGGGCATGGCGCTCGACCAGTCCTTCGTGGGACGGACCTACCCGCCCACCGCGCCCTACGAGGTGGGCCGGGAGAAGATCCGCGAGTTCGCCGAGGCGGTGGGAGAGGCCAACCCGGTGTACACGGACCCGGAGGCCGCGAAGGCGCTCGGGCATTCCGATGTGATCGCCCCGCCGACGTTCGTGTTCTCCATCACCTTCCGGGCCGCCGGTCAGGTCGTCGAGGACCCGCAGCTCGGCCTCGACTACAGCCGCGTGGTGCACGGCGACCAGAAGTTCGCCTACAACCGCCCCGTGCGCGCCGGAGACCGGCTCACGGTCACCTCCACCATCGAGGCGATCAAGTCCATGGCGGGCAACGACATCCTGGACATCCGCGGTGAGGTGCACGACGAGGCGGGCGAGCATGTCGTGACCGCCTGGACCAAGCTCGTGGCCCGCGCGGCCGAGGAGGCGTGAGGACCTGATGACGGCGAAGATCGCGTACGACGACGTCGAGGTCGGCACCGAGCTGCCGGCCCAGACCTTTCCCGTGACCCGTGCCACGCTCGTGCGCTACGCGGGCGCCTCCGGGGACTTCAACCCGATCCACTGGAACGAGAAGTTCGCCAAGGAGGTCGGCCTGCCGGACGTCATCGCGCACGGCATGTTCACCATGGCCGAGGCGATCCGCGTGGTCACCGACTGGACCGGGGACCCGGGCGCGGTCGTGGAGTACGGCGTCCGCTTCACCAAGCCCGTCGTCGTGCCGAACGACGACAAGGGCGCCCAGATCGAGGTCAGCGGCAAGGTCGCGGCCAAGCTGGACGACAACACCGTCCGCGTGGACCTGACGGCGACCAGTGGCGGCCAGAAGGTGCTGGGCATGTCCCGGGCGGTCGTACGACTGGCCTGACGGCAAGCGCGCAGTGCTTGAGGTAAGGGGCGTCCTCCATGGTGGGGCGCCCCTTACGCATGCCCGTGCCGAAGACCCCCTTGCCAAGTTAGTGATTGAGTACTAACTTCCTTCCCGTGGTCAGGATGAGTGCAGAAGAGCGGCGCGAGAGTGTCATCCGCGCGGCAATCGCGGAGTTCGCGCAGAAGGGCTACTACGGCACGTCCACGGAGGCGATCGCGAGCCGCGTGGGCGTATCGCAGCCGTACCTCTTCCGGCTCTTCGCGGGCAAGAAGGCGATCTTCGCCGCCGCGTCCCTCCGCTGTGTGGAGGACACCTGCCGGGTCCTGGGGGAGGCGGCCGAGGGGCTGGAGGGTGAGGAGGCCCTGCACGCCATGGCGAACGCCTATGTGCGGCTGATCACGGAGCAGCCCGAGAGGCTGCAGATGCAGATGCAGACCTACATCACGGTTGCGGCGGCCGAGGCGGAGGGTGACCACGAGTTCGGCGAGGCGGTACGGGCCGGCTGGATGAAGCTCTGGGACACCGTTCACCTGCCGCTGGGGGCGGACGACAACGACACCACGACCTTCCTGGCGTACGGAATGCTCATCAACACCCTTGCGGCCATGGGGTTTCCGCCCGAACACCGGGTCTGGCAGGGGATGTATCCGTCGGCCCGGACCACCGGCCGGCTGGAGAAGTAGCGGAACGAGGCGGATTGTCCTGCCTCTTTTCCTGCGCCAAAAAGTTAGTAATCAATGACTAACTAGATCACTCTCTGGGGGAGAGATGCCACAGCAGAACTCACCGAGCACAGGACGCGGGGGCGCCGCCTGGACCCTCGTCATCACCAGCGTCGCCGGATTCATGGCGGCCCTCGACAACCTCGTCGTCACCACCGCCCTGCCATCCATCCGCAAGGACCTCGGCGGGGCGCTGGACGACCTCGAATGGACCGTGAGCGCCTACACGCTCACCTTCGCCGTGCTGCTCATGTTCGGCGCCGCGCTCGGTGACCGGTTCGGGCGCCGCCGGCTCTTCATCGCCGGACTCACCGTCTTCACCGGCGCCTCCGCCGCCGCGGCCATGGCGCCCGGCATCGGCGCGTTGATCGCCGCCCGCGCGGTGCAGGGCGTCGGCGCGGCCGTGATGATGCCGCTCACGCTGACCCTGCTGACCGCCGCCGTGCCCGCCGCCAGGCGCGGGATGATGTACGGCATCTGGGGTGCCGTCAACGGCCTCGCCGTCGCCTCCGGACCGCTCATCGGCGGCAGCCTCACCGAGCACGTCTCCTGGCACTGGATCTTCTGGCTGAACGTGCCGCTCGGCCTGGCCGTGCTGCCGCTCGCCCGGCTGCGGCTCGCCGAGTCCCACGGCACCGGCGCCCCGCTCGACGTCGCCGGCACACTGCTCGCCAGCGGCGGGCTCTTCGGGATCGTCTACGGCCTGGTCCGCGGGCCCGCCGACGGCTGGACCGACACCGTGGTCCTCACCGCTCTGTTCGCCGGTGCCGCGCTGCTGGCCGGGTTCGTTCTGTACAGCTCGCGCGCGGAGAACCCGATGCTCCCCATGCGGCTGTTCCGCTCCCGCGCGTTCTCCGGGATCAACGCGGCCAGTCTGCTGATGTTCGTCGGGATGTTCGGCTCGATCTTCCTGCTCAGCCAGTACATGCAGGGCGTGCTCGGCTACTCGCCCACCGAGGCGGGCCTCAGGATGCTGCCGTGGACCGGTATGCCGATGCTCGTCGCGCCGGTCGCCGGCATCCTCTCCGACCGCCTGGGGGGCCGTCCCGTCGTCGCAGCGGGCCTGTTCCTGCAGGCCGTCGGGCTCGGCTACATGGCCGTCGTGGCCACCGTGGACGCCTCCTACGCCGCCCAGCTGCCTGCCCTGATCGTCAGCGGGGTCGGCATGGCCCTGTACTTCGCCCCGGCCGCCAGCCTCGTGATGTCCAGCGTCCGCCCGCAGGAGCAGGGCATCGCCTCCGGCGCGAACAACGCGCTGCGCGAGGTGGGCGGTGCGCTCGGTATCGCCGTGATGTCGTCGATCTTCTCCGCGCGGGGCGGTTACGAGAGCGCACAGAGCTTCGTGGACGGCCTGCGGCCCGCCCTGGTCACCGGTTCGGCGGTGGTTGCCGCGGCGGCGCTGGCCGCGCTGGTGATACCGGCCCGCCGGAGCGCGGGTCCGCTGGGTGCGGAGGAGGTACAGGCGTCCGGGCGGGGCGTGGAGACCGGCTCCTCGACAGCCATGCCGGTTGCGGGGACCGAGGCGCTGGAGACCGGGTCGCTGGAGTCGTCGGCCCGCTGATCC
>NZ_JAIQYY010000021.1:43226-63640 GCF_020181035.1 Streptomyces sp. CoH27 | reverse complement strand
GTGGTCCAGCTGTGGGGCCACGCGCGCGTGCGTGTGTGCGCCGCGGCATGCCGTCCAGCCGCCGGCAGACCGGCAACGGCGGTCTCCAAGCTCCCTGGCGGGTGTGCGGGGCTGTCGTAGGTGTCTCGTAGTCTTGGGGCTGTGCAGGTACTCCACGACGCCCCCCTCGCCCCGCTGACCACCTTCCGGCTGGGCGGTCCCGCGACGCGGCTGGTCACCGCCGTGACCGACGCCGAGGTGATCGACGCTGTCCGCGAGGCCGACGACAGCGGGACGCCGCTGCTGGTGATCGGCGGCGGATCGAACCTGGTCATCGGCGACAAGGGCTTCGACGGCACCGCCCTGCGCATCGCCACGCGCGGTGTGGAGCTGCGCGGCACGACGCTGGAGCTGGCCGCCGGTGAGGTGTGGACGGACGCCGTCGCCAGCACGGTCGAGGCCGGGCTCGCCGGGATCGAGTGCCTGGCCGGCATCCCGGGCTCCGCGGGCGCCACGCCGATCCAGAACGTGGGCGCCTACGGCCAGGAGGTCTCCTCCACCATCACCGAAGTGATCGCCTACGACCGGCACGCCGGCCAGACGGTCACGCTGACGAACGAGGAGTGCGCCTTCTCGTACCGCCACAGCCGTTTCAAGGCCGACCCCGCGCGCTATGTCGTGCTGCGCGTCCGCTTCGGGCTGGAGGACGCCGACGGGCTGTCCGCGCCCGTCAAGTACGCCGAAGCCGCCCGCGCTCTCGGCGTCGAGCCCGGCGACCGGGTGCCGCTGGCCGACGCCCGCGAGACCATGCTGAAGCTGCGCGCCGGCAAGGGCATGGTCCTCGACCCCGAGGACCACGACACCTGGTCGGCCGGGTCCTTCTTCACCAACCCGATCCTCACCGACGGGCAGTTCGCCGCGTTCCACGCGCGTGTGCGGGAGCGGCTGGGAGAGGGCTTCGAGCCGCCCGCGTACCCGGCGGGTGCGGGCCGTACGAAGACCTCCGCGGCCTGGCTGATCGACAAGGCCGGCTTCACCAAGGGCTACGGCACCGGGCCCGCCCGCATCTCCACCAAGCACACCCTCGCCCTCACCAACCGGGGCGAGGCCACGACCGAGGACCTGCTCGCCCTGGCCCGCGAGGTCGTCGCCGGCGTCCACGAGGCCTTCGGGATCACGCTGGTCAACGAGCCGGTCACGGTGGGCGTCAGCCTCTAGGCACAGGGCCCGGAAAACCGCTAGTACGCCACTCCCACTCCCTGCTTCACCGTCCCCTGGTCGTCGATCATCGACAGCATGGCGTGGGCGACGTCCGCGCGGGCGATGAAGCGGCCCTTGCGCGGGAAGCCGCCGATGGCAGTGCGGTAGTGGCCGGTGAGCGGCTTGTCCTGGAGGCGCGGGGGGCGTACGGACGTCCAGTCCGTGCCGCTGCGGGCCAGCTCGGCCTCCATCTCGCTCAGGTCGGCGTAGACGTCCTTCAGGACGGCCCTGACGATGCCCAGCATCCCGCGGTCCAGGGGGCCGTCGCCCTCGGGCGCGGGGCCGACCGGGCCGGCGCTGACCACCAGCAGCCGGCGTACGCCCTCCGCCTCCATGGCGTGCAGGACCGTGCGGGTCAGCCGGGTGGCGACCCCCGCGTCCTTGCGGCTGCGGGCGCCCAGGCCGGACAGGACGGCGTTCCGGCCCGCGACGGCGGCGCGCAGGGGCTCCGGGTCGGTCAGGTCGGCCCGGACCACCTCCAGCGTGTCGCCGGTGACCTCCAGCCGGGCCGGATCACGGACCACGGCGGTGACTCGGTGGCCCGCGTCGAGCGCCTGCCGGACGAGCTCCCGGCCGATCCCGCCGGTGGCGCCGAAAACGGTGAGGTTCATGAGTGCTCCCGTGCCGCTTGGGACTGGTGGGTGAGTATTCACTCACCCCTGCTGGCTCTAGAGTGGGTAAGCACTCACCCACCCGTCAAGCCCGATTGGACGTCCCATGGAGCCGAAGCCGGCGCGAGTCCGCATTCTCGACGCCGCCCACGAGCTGATGCTCACCGTCGGACTCGCCCGCGCCACCACCAAGGAGATCGCGCGCGCGGCCGGCTGCTCGGAAGCGGCTCTCTACAAGTACTTCGACAGCAAGGAAGACCTGTTCGTCCGGGTGCTCGCCGAGCGGCTGCCCCGCCTCACGCCGCTGCTCGGCAGCCTGGCCGCCGAACCGGGCCGGGGCACCCTGGCGGGCAACCTCACCGAGATCGCCCGCCAGGCCGCCCTGTTCTACGAGCAGAGCTTCCCGATCGCCGCCTCCCTGTACGCCGAGACCCAGCTCAAGGAGCGCCACTTCGAGGCCCTGCGCGAGCTCGGCTCCGGCCCGCACCGGCCCATCCAGGACCTGGACGCCTACCTCCGCGCGGAACAGGCCGTCGGCCGCGTCCGTGCCGACGCCGACACCTTCGCGGCCGCCTCCCTGCTGCTGGGCGCCTGCGCGCAGCGCGCGTTCGCCTACGACGCTGCCGGCACGGGGGAGCGGCCGCCGGTCGACGCATTCGCCGCGCGGCTCGCCAGGACGCTGCTGGGCGGAATCTCCGTTGCCGAGGAGCCCTCACAGCCGCGACCCTGAGGCCATGAGGCGGCGTACATGCGGCTGAGGCTGCGCGAGTTCAGATTCCGGACGGGGCCCCACGAGCACCGGGTCGTCCAGCCCTGGCGGCCCCTGCGCCACACCTCGCTGCGCGCCCCCGACCCCATCGGGCTGCTGCTCGGCGACCACGACGGGCTGAACCGGCTCGCCGGGCTGTTCTCCTTCGCCGCATGCTCCCGGCACACGATCGTGCATCTGCCGCTGCGCGACGGCGTGCCCCCCGACGAGGGCGTCGGTGACACCGTCGACCTCGTCCTCGCGCACCACACCCTCGGCCTGCGCCCCAGCCAGTGGCCCGAGCTGCGTCGGAGGCTGCGCCACGGCACCCCGCTGACCGCCCGCACCGACGAGGCACGCACCGCGCGGGACGCCGCCGCCTGGCGCGCCCGCCAGGGCCGTGCCGGCTTCCGGGACGAGCTGCGGCACGCCACGCAGGCGCGTACGTTCTTTCTCCTCGGCAGCCGGGACGTGTTCGCCGAGACAGCCGGCTGGTTCGCCCGTGCGGCCGGCCACGGGCCGTATCAGAAGGGTGTCGCCGAGGGGCGCATGAAGCTGATGGGGGAGATCCCGGCGCTGGTGCAGCCGCCTGGCGGCGGGCACCCCCTCGACGTGCTGATCTGCTTCAAGCCCTATCCGCCCTACGCCCACTTCAGGCGCCCCGGCGAGCCCCTCAGGAGGCCGGGCGGGCCAGCCACTCGTCCACGCCGGCCAGCAGCCGCTCCCTGACGTCCTCCGGCGCGGCCGAACCCCGCACCGACTGGCGGGCCAGCTCGGCGAGTTCGGCGTCCGAGAAGCCGTGGTAGTGCCGGGCGATCTCGTACTGAGCGGCCAGCCGGGAGCCGAACAGCAGCGGGTCGTCGGCGCCGAGGGCGATCGGGACACCCGCCTCGAAGAACGTGCGCAGCGGGACGTCCTCGGGCTTCTCGTACACGCCGAGCGCCACGTTCGACGCCGGGCACACCTCGCAGGTCACCTGCCGGTCCGCAAGCCGCTTCAGCAGCCGCGGGTCCTCCGCCGCGCGCACCCCGTGCCCGATCCGCGAGGCGTGCAGGTCGTCCAGACAGTCCCGGACAGAGGCCGGGCCGGTCAGCTCGCCGCCGTGCGGGGCCGACAGCAGGCCGCCCTCGCGCGCGATGTGGAAGGCCCGGTCGAAGTCCCGCGCCATGCCCCGCCGCTCGTCGTTGGAGAGCCCGAAGCCGACCACGCCCCGGTCCGCGTACCGCACCGCCAGCCGGGCCAGCGTGCGCGCGTCCAGCGGGTGCTTCATGCGGTTGGCGGCGACCAGGACGCGCATGCCGAGCCCGGTCTCGCGGGCGGTCGTCTCCACCGCGTCCAGGATGATCTCCAGCGCCGGGATCAGCCCGCCCAGCCGGGGCGCGTACGACGTGGGGTCGACCTGGATCTCCAGCCAGCCCGAGCCGTCCTTCAGGTCCTCCTCGGCGGCCTCCCGGACCAGGCGCCGGATGTCCTCCGGTTCGCGCAGGCAGGAGCGCGCCGCGTCGTACAGCCGCTGGAAGCGGAACCAGCCCCGCTCATCGGTGGCCCGCAGCTTCGGTGGCTCGCCGCTGGTCAGCGCTTCTGTCAGGGCGTCGGGCAGGCGTACGCCGTACTTGTCGGCCAGTTCCAGCACGGTGGCCGGTCGCATCGAGCCGGTGAAGTGCAGGTGCAGGTGGGCTTTCGGCAGCTCAGAGAGGTCACGTACACGCTCCATTGGAGGATCCTGCCGTACACACCTGTCACACCGGTAGCCGTTTCCCCGTACGTGGTCTTGCTCGCACATACGAACGAGGGGCACCTACTAGTCGCCAGTAGGTGCCCCTCGTCCAAAAATGGACCGCTCAGACCGGTCGGACCGCTCAGTCCCTGGCCTCCGCCAGCAGCTTCTGCATCCGGCTCACACCCTCGACGAGGTCCTCGTCACCGAGCGCGTACGACAGCCGCAGATAGCCCGGCGTGCCGAAGGCCTCGCCCGGGACGACCGCGACCTCGGCCTCCTCCAGGATCAGCGCGGCCAGCTCGACCGAGTTCTGCGGGCGCTTGCCGCGGATCTCCTTGCCGATGAGGGCCTTGACCGACGGGTAGGCGTAGAAGGCGCCCTCGGGCTCCGGGCAGAGCACGCCGTCGATCTCGTTGAGCATCCGCACGATGGTCTTGCGGCGCCGGTCGAAGGCCTCGCGCATCTTCTCGACGGCGGACAGGTCACCGGAGACGGCGGCCAGGGCGGCCACCTGGGCCACGTTGGAGACGTTCGACGTGGCGTGCGACTGCAGGTTCGTCGCGGCCTTGACGACGTCCTTCGGGCCGATGACCCAGCCCACGCGCCAGCCGGTCATGGCGTACGTCTTCGCCACACCGTTGACCACGATGCACTTGTCGCGCAGCTCGGGCAGCAGCGCCGGCAGGGACACGGCGGCCGCGTCTCCGTAGACCAGGTGCTCGTAGATCTCGTCGGTCAGCACCCACAGGCCGTGCTCCAGGGCCCAGCGGCCGATCGCATCGGTCTCGGCCTCGGAGTACACCGCGCCGGTCGGGTTGGACGGGGAGACGAAGAGGACGACCTTGGTCTTCTCCGTGCGCGCCGCCTCCAGCTGCTCCACCGTGACGCGGTAGCCGGTGGTCTCGTCGGCCACGACCTCCACCGGGACACCGCCCGCGAGGCGGATCGACTCGGGGTACGTCGTCCAGTACGGCGCCGGGACGATGACCTCGTCGCCCGGGTCGAGGATCGCCGCGAACGCCTCGTAGATGGCCTGCTTGCCGCCGTTGGTGACGAGGATCTGCGAGACGTCCGGCTCCCAGCCGGAGTCGCGCAGCGTCTTCGAGGCGATCGCGGCCTTCAGCTCGGGCAGGCCGCCGGCCGGGGTGTAGCGGTGGTACTTGGGGTTCTTGCAGGCCTCGACGGCCGCCTCGACGATGTAGTCCGGGGTCGGGAAGTCGGGCTCGCCGGCGCCGAAGCCGATCACCGGACGCCCGGCGGCCTTCAGGGCCTTGGCCTTGGCGTCCACGGCGAGGGTGGCGGACTCGGAGATCGCGCCGACTCGGGCGGAGACCCGGCGCTCGGTGGGAGGGGTTGCAGCGCTCATGGCGCCCATCGTTCCAGACCGGAAATGTCCCCGGCACACGGGTTTCACAGACTGAACAGCCAGGGGTCGGCACGTGAACACGGGTCCGAATCCGGGCCCCGTTCGCCCCTCCGGCCAGGACGATCTTCGGCCACCCTCCCCCGTATGGGCACTTTCTGTTCGACGCCGGGGCGTGGACCACGTACACTCTCACCTCGTTGGCCATCAACAGCCGCCGCCGCAACCGGTGCACACCCCGCACCCGGTCGGATGCGGTACGTTGGGGGACACACAAAGGGTCGTAGCTCAATTGGTAGAGCACCGGTCTCCAAAACCGGCGGTTGGGGGTTCAAGTCCCTCCGGCCCTGCTACACACACCGCCAGGATGTGTGCGCATGTACGTACTGCAATGCACCGCCGTGCGGCTCCAGAAACCGGGCGCGGCACGGCCATGACCCGGGACCAGGTGAGGACGCATGACGGACGCCGTGGGCTCCATCGACACGCCTGACGCCCAGGACGAGCTGTCCGAGTCCAAGAAGAAGGCCCGCAAGGGCGGCAAGCGCGCCAAGAAGGGCCCGCTGAAGCGCCTGGCCACCTTCTACCGCCAGATCATCGCGGAGCTCCGCAAGGTCGTCTGGCCGACTCGTAACCAGCTGACGTCGTACACCACCGTGGTGATCTTCTTCGTCGCCATCATGATCGGCCTGGTGACCGTGATTGACTATGGGCTCAACCACGCGGCCAAGTACGTCTTCGGCTGAGCCAAGAGCGAAGGGCGCCGTGGTACCGGCGCCCGTTTTCGCATGTTCCACCCCTATGTATCCAGGAAGAAGCAGCCACCGTGTCTGACCAGAACCTGAACGACGCCGTCGAGCCGGACGAGTCCGTGGATGACGAGCTCGACATCGTCGAGGGCGCGGACGAGGAGCTGGACGAGGTCGAGGCTGCCGACGCCGAGGCGGGCGAGCCGGCCGAGGACGCCGCGCTGCACGTCGAGGACGAGGACGAGACCGAGGACGCCGAGTCCGACGAGGAGGCCGCCGTCGCGGAGGCCGCCGAGGAGGAGCCGGCCGCGCCCGTCGACCCCGTCGAGGCCCTGCGCGAGGAACTGCGCACTCTGCCCGGCGAGTGGTACGTGATCCACACCTACGCCGGTTACGAGAACCGCGTGAAGACCAACCTGGAGCAGCGCGCCGTCTCGCTGAACGTCGAGGACTACATCTTCCAGGCCGAGGTGCCGCAGGAAGAGGTCGTCCAGATCAAGAACGGCGACCGCAAGACGATCAAGCAGAACAAGCTGCCGGGTTACGTCCTCGTTCGCATGGACCTGACCAACGAGTCCTGGGGCGTCGTCCGCAACACCCCGGGTGTCACCGGCTTCGTCGGCAACGCCTACGACCCGTACCCGCTGACCCTGGACGAGATCGTCAAGATGCTCGCCCCGGAGGCCGAGGAGAAGGCCGCCCGCGAGGCCGCCGAGGCCGAGGGCAAGCCCGCTCCGCAGCGCAAGGTCGAGGTCCAGGTGCTGGACTTCGAGGTCGGCGACTCGGTCACCGTCACCGACGGCCCGTTCGCCACGCTTCAGGCGACCATCAACGAGATCAACGCCGACTCCAAGAAGGTCAAGGGCCTGGTGGAGATCTTCGGCCGCGAGACCCCGGTCGAGCTGTCCTTCGACCAGATCCAGAAGAACTAGTCCATTTCTGGATGTCGCTCTTCCGCGCAGGTCAGGCGGGCTGCCTCAGCCGGTCTGACCTGCTCGGTTTTCAGCCGCGCATCTATACCCGCTATCGTTGTGCGGTATGCCTGCGTCAGGACTCGGTCCTCGCGCGGGCATGGACCCGAATGAAAGGACCCGGAGAGTAATGCCTCCCAAGAAGAAGAAGGTCACGGGGCTCATCAAGCTCCAGATCAACGCCGGTGCGGCGAACCCGGCCCCGCCGGTCGGCCCCGCGCTCGGTCAGCACGGCGTCAACATCATGGAGTTCTGCAAGGCCTACAACGCCGCGACCGAGTCGCAGCGTGGTTGGGTCATCCCGGTGGAGATCACGGTCTACGAGGACCGTTCCTTCACCTTCGTCACCAAGACCCCGCCGGCCGCGAAGATGATCCTCAAGGCCGCAGGCGTCGAGAAGGGCTCCGGCGAGCCGCACAAGACCAAGGTCGCCAAGATCACCGAGGCGCAGGTCCGCGAGATCGCCCAGACCAAGATGCCCGACCTCAACGCCAACGACCTGGACGCCGCGTCGAAGATCATCGCCGGCACCGCCCGCTCCATGGGCATCACGGTCGAGGGCTGACCTCACCCCCCAGTAGTCATGCGGCCGTAGCCGGTCGCACGTGGCAGGGCCTGCTCGGCCCAGGGACCACGACTCCTTACAGAACACACAGGAGCAAGTTGTGAGCAAGCGCAGCAAGGCTCTCCGCGCTGCGGACGCCAAGGTCGACCGGGAGAAGCTGTACGCCCCGCTCGAAGCCGTCCGTCTCGCCAAGGAGACCTCCACGACCAAGTTCGACGCCACCGTCGAGGTCGCCTTCCGTCTGGGTGTCGACCCGCGCAAGGCCGACCAGATGGTCCGTGGCACCGTGAACCTTCCGCACGGCACCGGTAAGACCGCCCGGGTCCTGGTCTTCGCGACCGGTGACCGTGCCGAGGCCGCGCGTGCCGCGGGCGCCGACATCGTCGGCGCCGACGAGCTGATCGACGAGGTCGCGAAGGGCCGTCTGGACTTCGACGCCGTCGTCGCCACCCCGGACCTCATGGGCAAGGTCGGCCGCCTCGGCCGCGTCCTCGGCCCGCGTGGTCTGATGCCGAACCCGAAGACCGGCACCGTGACCCCGGACACCGCCAAGGCTGTGACCGAGATCAAGGGCGGCAAGATCGAGTTCCGCGTCGACAAGCACTCGAACCTGCACTTCATCATCGGCAAGGCGTCCTTCGACGACGCCAAGCTGGTGGAGAACTACGGCGCCGCGCTGGAGGAGATCCTCCGTCTGAAGCCGTCCGCCGCCAAGGGCCGCTACATCAAGAAGGCCGCGGTCAGCACCACCATGGGCCCCGGCATCCAGGTCGACCCGAACCGCACCCGCAACCTCCTCGTCGAGGAGGACCCGGCCGCCGTCTGAGCCTCCCGCTCAGCCCGGTAGCCGCGTCAGGGACGCGTGAACAGAGGGCGGGCCCCGCAACCTTCCAGGTGCGGGGCCCGTCCTTTCTTCGTACGAGCTTTCTTTGTGGGGCCTTTGGCACGACTGTCAGTGCCCTGGGCTACGGTGCAGGGCACACGACTTGCAACAGGGGTGGGACCAGATGAAGAGCACGACCGTTCGCCGTACGGCCCTTTCCATAGCGGTGGTCGCCGCGCTGACCTCCGTGGCAGCCTGCGGCTCCTCCTCGGGCTCCGGCAAGAGTGACAAGGCCGCCGGCGGCACCACGATCCACGTCAGCCCCATCGCCGCCGTGCTGCGCACCGCCGAGCAGTCCACCGACAAGGCGGAGTCGGCGAAGGTGCGCTCCACCATGGTCATCGGCGACGTGATGTCGATGTCGGCGAACGGCGCCATGCACTGGGGCAACGGCCTCACCGGCGACCTGGCCATCACCTACACCGGCGGCAAGCTGGCCGAGGCCATGCACAAGGTCGGTGCGGCACCGACGATGCAGGCCCGGTACCTGCCGGATGCCTACTACGCGAACCTGGGCGGCGTGTCCGCCGAGCGCATGGGCGGCAAGCACTGGATCAAGTACTCGTACGACCTCCTTGCCAAGTTCGGCGGCGCCTCCGGGTCGTACGTGAAGGACCAGATCCGCACCGCCACGCCGAACCAGTCCGTGAAGCTGCTGCTGGCCTCCGGTGACGTCAAGAAGGTGGGCGAGGAGACGGTCGCCGGCGTCCGCACCCGGCACTACTCGGGCACGGTGAACATCGCCGACCTGGCGGGCAAGAACAGCAACATCGGCGCGGACCAGCTGGCCGCCCTGAAGAAGCAGCTCGACCAGGCGGGCATCACCACCGAGACCGTCGACATCTGGCTCAACGACCAGAACCTGCTGGTGAAGAAGGTCGAGAAGGGGGCCACGGCCAAGGGTGAGATGACCAACACCGCCTATTACAGCGACTACGGCGTCCCCGTCACCACCGAGGCCCCGCCGGCCGCCGACACGCTGGACTTCGCCAAGCTCATGAAGTCCAGCGGCGGCCTGCCCAGCGGCACCGCCACGGGCAGCAGCACCAGCACGGGCAGCGGGATCAGCACGACGTCCTGACCCGATTTGCCTGGGCGGGGGGCCGTCCCGTACTCTCCTGAGGAAGCCAAAGACCGCTGGTCGTTGCCGTGCGCTCGAATGAGCGCGCGGTGGCCGAAGGATCCGCTGAAAAGTGGGCGACCCGCGCAGGTGACAGTGGAAGAGCTCCCGGAGTGCGCGCGCCGAGCGCGTGTGCGGCCGGTCGAGTCCGCCCCGTGCACCTGCGCCGGGGCGTTTATTTTTGCCCAGTCCTCCTTCGGGTCCGCGCGGTCAGAATCACCCGGAAGGAGGCCGAGGCTCTATGGCGAGGCCCGACAAGGCTGCCGCGGTTGCCGAGCTGACGGACAAGTTCCGCAGCTCCAACGCCGCCGTGCTGACCGAGTACCGCGGTCTCACCGTGGCGCAGCTCAAGACGCTGCGCCGGTCGCTCGGTGAGAACGCCCAGTACGCCGTGGTGAAGAACACGCTGACCAAGATTGCGGCCGACGAGGCCGGGATCACGCTGCCGGGCGAGCTTTTCGCTGGTCCGACCGCCGTCGCCTTCGTCACCGGTGACCCGGTGGAGTCGGCGAAGGGTCTGCGTGACTTCGCCAAGGAAAACCCGAATCTCGTCATCAAGGGCGGTGTCCTTGACGGCAAGGCGCTGTCCGCCGACGAGATCAAGAAGCTTGCGGACCTTGAGTCCCGCGAGGTTCTGCTCGCCAAGCTGGCGGGCGCCATGAAGGGCAAGCAGACGCAGACTGCTCAGCTCTTCCAGGCGCTTCCGTCGAAGCTCGTCCGCACCGTGGACGCGCTTCGCGCCAAGCAGGACGAGCAGGGCGGTGCCGAGTAATTCGGCTCGCATCATGACCGCCGCCGTCAGGCAGTGGTCGTAGCGGGCCGACGTACGCCCGCCTTACCCAGTACATCCGGCACCAGCCGAA
This sequence comes from Streptomyces sp. CoH27, assembly GCF_020181035.1. Classification (GTDB taxonomy): domain Bacteria; phylum Actinomycetota; class Actinomycetes; order Streptomycetales; family Streptomycetaceae; genus Streptomyces; species Streptomyces camelliae. The sequence continues at coordinate 52,808 of NZ_JAIQYY010000021.1, read as the reverse complement.
CTTAGTGGAAGGAAAGCCATCATGGCTCTCACCCAGGACGAACTGCTCGCCGAGTTCGAGGGCATGACCCTCATCCAGCTCTCCGAGTTCGTGAAGGCGTTCGAGGAGAAGTTCGACGTCACCGCCGCTGCGGCGACCGTCGTCGCGGGCCCGGCCGGTCCGGCCGCCCCGGCCGAGGCCGTCGAGGAGAAGGACGAGTTCGACGTCATCCTCACCGGCGCCGGCGAGAAGAAGATCCAGGTCATCAAGGTCGTGCGTGAGCTGACCTCCCTCGGCCTGAAGGAGGCCAAGGACCTGGTCGACGGCACCCCGAAGCCGGTTCTGGAGAAGGTCAACAAGGAGGCCGCGGACAAGGCCGCCGAGGCCCTCAAGGGCGCCGGCGCGTCCGTCGAGGTCAAGTAAGACCTTCGCGACCGCATGAACGGCCCCCTGGGGCTGTAACGCGAACGCACCGAAGGGCGATCATCCATCCGGGTGGTCGCCCTTCGGCGTTCCCCGGGGTCGGGCCCGGGCTGCCTTGCACCTGTGTTCGTGAGGGGTAAGGTGATCTTCGTCGTGTCTCCGGATGCCCTGGCTCGGGCAAGGGGGGCCTTGACGAACCGCACGCAGCGCGCAATTCTCAGGACGCGTCGCCACAAGGATCCGAATCCGAGGCATGGATCGGCGACGAAGAGGGCAGTATCAACGTGCGTTGAGGGCAGGCATGCCGAGGGCGTTGACGAAGGCGTTGAGAACAACGAGGGTCGCAAGGGTCTCTGGAACCCGGGACTGGACATCAGTGTGCCAAGTGGCTACACTGACCCTTTGCGCTGCCTGTTAGCTGTCCCCTGCCCGTCACCAGGGGTCTGCCCTCACTCGAACGCCGACGACAAAAGCTCCCTTGACCTGGGGTTTCTGTCTCTGCGAATGGGGGAGGGGCCGGCACGCGCGTAGTGAGTCCGAGCCCTCGGAAGGACCCCCTCTTGGCCGCCTCGCGCAATGCCTCGACCGCGAATATGAACAACGGCGCCAGCACCGCCCCGCTGCGCATCTCCTTTGCAAAGATCAAGGAGCCTCTTGAGGTTCCGAACCTGCTCGCGCTGCAGACCGAGAGCTTCGACTGGCTGCTCGGCAACACCGCTTGGCAGAGTCGGGTCGAGGAGGCTCTGGAGAACGGTCAGGACGTCCCCACCAAGTCCGGTCTGGAGGAGATCTTCGAGGAGATCTCCCCGATCGAGGACTTCTCCGGGTCGATGTCCCTGACGTTCCGGGACCACCGCTTCGAGCCGCCGAAGAACTCCATCGACGAGTGCAAGGAGCGCGACTTCACGTACGCCGCCCCGCTCTTCGTCACCGCCGAGTTCACCAACAACGAGACCGGTGAGATCAAGTCCCAGACGGTCTTCATGGGCGACTTCCCGCTCATGACGAACAAGGGCACCTTCGTCATCAACGGCACCGAGCGTGTCGTGGTGTCTCAGCTGGTCCGTTCCCCCGGTGTCTACTTCGACTCCAGCATCGACAAGACGTCCGACAAGGACATCTTCTCCGCCAAGATCATCCCGTCCCGGGGTGCCTGGCTGGAGATGGAGATCGACAAGCGCGACATGGTCGGTGTCCGTATCGACCGCAAGCGCAAGCAGTCGGTCACTGTGCTGCTCAAGGCGCTCGGCTGGACGACCGAGCAGATCCTTGAGGAGTTCGGCGACTACGAGTCGATGCGCGCCACCCTGGAGAAGGACCACACCCAGGGCCAGGACGACGCGCTGCTCGACATCTACCGCAAGCTGCGTCCGGGCGAGCCCCCCACGCGCGAGGCCGCGCAGACGCTGCTGGAGAACCTCTACTTCAACCCCAAGCGTTACGACCTCGCCAAGGTCGGCCGCTACAAGGTGAACAAGAAGCTCGGTGCCGACGAGCCGCTGGACGCCGGCGTGCTCACCACCGACGACATCATCGCCACCATCAAGTACCTGGTGCAGCTGCACGCCGGTGAGACCGAGACGGTGACCGCGACCGGTCGCACGATCATGGTCGAGACCGACGACATCGACCACTTCGGCAACCGCCGTATCCGCAGCGTCGGTGAGCTGATCCAGAACCAGGTCCGTACGGGTCTCGCCCGTATGGAGCGTGTCGTGCGCGAGCGCATGACCACCCAGGACGTCGAGGCGATCACGCCGCAGACCCTGATCAACATCCGGCCGGTCGTCGCCTCCATCAAGGAGTTCTTCGGCACCAGCCAGCTGTCCCAGTTCATGGACCAGAACAACCCGCTGTCGGGGCTGACGCACAAGCGTCGTCTGAACGCCCTCGGCCCGGGTGGTCTCTCCCGTGAGCGGGCCGGCTTCGAGGTCCGTGACGTGCACCCGTCGCACTACGGCCGTATGTGCCCGATCGAGACGCCGGAAGGCCCGAACATCGGTCTGATCGGCTCGCTCGCCTCCTACGGCCGGGTCAACGCGTTCGGTTTCGTCGAGACGCCGTACCGCAAGGTCGTCGACGGCCAGGTCACCGACGAGGTGGACTACCTGACCGCCGACGAGGAGGACCGCTTCGTCATCGCGCAGGCCAACGCCACGCTCGGTGAGGACCTCCGCTTCGTCGAGAACCGCGTGCTCGTCCGCCGCCGTGGCGGCGAGGTCGACTACGTCGGCCCCGAGGACGTGGACTACATGGACGTCTCGCCGCGCCAGATGGTGTCGGTCGCGACCGCCATGATCCCCTTCCTGGAGCACGACGACGCCAACCGTGCCCTCATGGGCGCGAACATGATGCGTCAGGCCGTTCCGCTGATTAAGTCCGAGGCGCCGCTCGTCGGCACCGGCATGGAGTACCGCTCCGCGGTCGACGCCGGCGACGTGGTCAAGGCCGAGAAGGACGGTGTGGTCCAGGAGGTCTCCGCGGACTACATCACCACCGCCAACGACGACGGCACGTACATCACGTACCGCCTGGCCAAGTTCTCCCGGTCCAACCAGGGCACCTCGGTCAACCAGAAGGTCATCGTCAACGAGGGCGACCGCGTCATCGAGGGCCAGGTCCTCGCCGACGGCCCGGCCACCCAGAACGGTGAGATGGCCCTCGGCAAGAACCTGCTCGTGGCGTTCATGCCGTGGGAGGGTCACAACTACGAGGACGCGATCATCCTGTCGCAGCGCCTCGTGCAGGACGACGTCCTCTCCTCGATCCACATCGAGGAGCACGAGGTCGACGCCCGTGACACCAAGCTCGGCCCCGAGGAGATCACCCGGGACATCCCGAACGTCTCCGAGGAGGTCCTCGCCGACCTCGACGAGCGCGGCATCATCCGCATCGGTGCCGAGGTCATCGCCGGTGACATCCTCGTCGGCAAGGTCACCCCGAAGGGTGAGACCGAGCTGACCCCCGAGGAGCGCCTGCTGCGCGCGATCTTCGGTGAGAAGGCCCGTGAGGTCCGTGACACCTCGCTGAAGGTGCCGCACGGCGAGACCGGCAAGGTCATCGGCGTGCGCGTCTTCGACCGCGAGGAGGGCGACGAGCTGCCGCCGGGCGTGAACCAGCTGGTCCGCGTCTACGTCGCGCAGAAGCGCAAGATCACCGACGGTGACAAGCTCGCCGGCCGTCACGGCAACAAGGGTGTCATCTCCAAGATCCTGCCGATCGAGGACATGCCGTTCCTGGAGGACGGCACCCCGGTCGACATCATCCTCAACCCGCTGGGTGTGCCGTCCCGAATGAACCCGGGACAGGTCCTGGAGATCCACCTCGGCTGGCTCGCCAGCCGCGGCTGGGACGTCTCCGGCCTCGCGGACGAGTGGGCCCAGCGTCTGCAGGCCATCGGCGCCGACCAGGTCGCCCCGCGCACCAACGTCGCGACCCCGGTCTTCGACGGTGCCCGCGAGGACGAGCTGGCGGGTCTGCTGCAGCACACCATCCCGAACCGCGACGGCGAGCGCATGGTGCTCCCGTCCGGCAAGGCGCGGCTGTTCGACGGCCGTAGCGGTGAGCCGTTCCCGGACCCGATCTCGGTCGGCTACATGTACATCCTCAAGCTGCACCACCTGGTCGACGACAAGCTGCACGCCCGCTCGACCGGTCCGTACTCGATGATCACCCAGCAGCCGCTGGGTGGTAAGGCCCAGTTCGGTGGCCAGCGGTTCGGTGAGATGGAGGTGTGGGCCCTTGAGGCCTACGGCGCCGCGTACGCCCTCCAGGAGCTGCTGACCATCAAGTCCGACGACGTCACCGGCCGCGTGAAGGTCTACGAGGCCATCGTCAAGGGCGAGAACATCCCCGAGCCCGGCATCCCCGAGTCCTTCAAGGTGCTCATCAAGGAGATGCAGTCGCTCTGCCTGAACGTGGAGGTGCTGTCCAGCGACGGTATGTCCATCGAGATGCGTGACACCGACGAGGACGTCTTCCGCGCTGCGGAGGAGCTCGGTATCGACCTGTCCCGGCGCGAGCCGAGCAGCGTCGAAGAGGTCTGACGGGAGTCCGGTAGGGGCCTCGCCACCGCGTGAGGCCCCCGCCGACCCCCAGGCCCCCGTTTCAGACCAAAGACTTTCGACCCTGAGAGGGATTGACGCATAGTGCTCGACGTCAACTTCTTCGACGAGCTCCGGATCGGCCTGGCCACCGCTGACGACATCCGTCAGTGGAGCCACGGCGAGGTCAAGAAGCCCGAGACCATCAACTACCGCACCCTGAAGCCCGAAAAGGACGGACTCTTCTGCGAGAAGATCTTCGGTCCGACCCGGGACTGGGAGTGCTACTGCGGCAAGTACAAGCGCGTCCGCTTCAAGGGCATCATCTGCGAGCGCTGTGGCGTCGAGGTCACGCGCGCCAAGGTGCGCCGTGAGCGGATGGGCCACATCGAGCTGGCCGCTCCCGTCACGCACATCTGGTACTTCAAGGGTGTCCCGAGCCGGCTGGGCTACCTGCTCGACCTGGCTCCCAAGGACCTTGAGAAGGTCATCTACTTCGCGGCGTACATGATCACGTACGTCGACGAGGAGCGCCGTACCCGCGACCTGCCCTCCCTGGAGGCGCACGTCTCGGTCGAGCGCCAGCAGATCGAGAACCGCCGCGACGCCGACCTGGAGGCCCGCGCCAAGAAGCTTGAGGCCGACCTGGCCGAGCTGGAGGCCGAGGGTGCCAAGGCCGACGTGCGCCGCAAGGTGCGCGAGGGTGCCGAGCGCGAGATGAAGCAGCTGCGCGACCGTGCGCAGCGCGAGATCGACCGCCTCGACGAGGTGTGGGCCCGGTTCAAGAACCTCAAGGTCCAGGACCTGGAGGGCGACGAGCTGCTCTACCGCGAGCTGCGTGACCGCTTCGGCACGTACTTCGACGGCTCGATGGGCGCCGCGGCGCTGCAGAAGCGCCTGGAGTCCTTCGACCTGGAGGAGGAGGCCGAGCGCCTCCGCGAGATCATCCGCACCGGCAAGGGCCAGAAGAAGACCCGTGCCCTCAAGCGCCTGAAGGTCGTCTCCGCGTTCCTGCAGACGTCCAACAGCCCCAAGGGCATGGTCCTGGACTGCGTCCCGGTGATCCCGCCGGACCTGCGTCCGATGGTGCAGCTGGACGGTGGCCGCTTCGCGACCTCCGACCTGAACGACCTGTACCGCCGTGTCATCAACCGCAACAACCGCCTGAAGCGCCTTCTCGACCTCGGTGCGCCCGAGATCATCGTGAACAACGAGAAGCGCATGCTCCAGGAGGCCGTCGACGCGCTCTTCGACAACGGCCGTCGTGGTCGCCCGGTCACGGGCCCCGGCAACCGTCCGCTGAAGTCGCTGTCCGACATGCTCAAGGGCAAGCAGGGCCGCTTCCGTCAGAACCTGCTCGGCAAGCGAGTCGACTACTCGGCGCGTTCCGTCATCGTCGTCGGCCCGCAGCTGAAGCTGCACCAGTGCGGTCTGCCCAAGGCGATGGCGCTGGAGCTGTTCAAGCCGTTCGTGATGAAGCGCCTGGTCGACCTGAACCACGCGCAGAACATCAAGTCCGCCAAGCGCATGGTGGAGCGCGGCCGCACCGTCGTGTACGACGTCCTCGAAGAGGTCATCGCCGAGCACCCGGTGCTGCTGAACCGTGCGCCCACCCTGCACCGCCTCGGCATCCAGGCCTTCGAGCCGCAGCTGGTCGAGGGCAAGGCCATCCAGATCCACCCGCTCGTCTGCACCGCGTTCAACGCGGACTTCGACGGTGACCAGATGGCCGTGCACCTGCCGCTGTCCGCGGAGGCGCAGGCCGAGGCCCGCATCCTGATGCTGTCCTCGAACAACATCCTCAAGCCGGCCGACGGCCGCCCGGTGACGATGCCGACCCAGGACATGGTCCTCGGTCTGTTCTTCCTCACCACCGACGGCGAGCTGCGTGACACCAAGGGCGAGGGCCGCGCGTTCGGCTCCACGGCCGAGGCGATCATGGCGTTCGACGCCGGTGAGCTGGCGCTCCAGTCGGCCGTGGACATCCGCTTCCCGGTGGGCACCATCCCGCCGCGCGGCTGGACCCCGCCGGCCCGCGAGGAGGGCGAGCCCGAGTGGCAGCAGGGTGACTCGTTCCGCCTGCGCACCACCCTGGGCCGCGCGCTCTTCAACGAGCTGCTGCCCGAGGACTACCCGTTCGTCGACTACTCGGTGGGCAAGAAGCAGCTCTCCGAGATCGTCAACGACCTGGCCGAGCGTTACCCCAAGGTCATCGTGGCGGCGACGCTCGACAACCTGAAGGCGGCCGGCTTCTACTGGGCGACCCGTTCCGGTGTCACCGTCGCCATCTCCGACGTCGTCGTTCCCGAGGCGAAGAAGGAGATCGTCAAGGGCTACGAGGCGCAGGACGAGAAGGTCCAGAAGCAGTACGAGCGCGGTCTGATCACCAAGGAAGAGCGCACGCAGGAGCTCATCGCGATCTGGACCAAGGCGACCAACGAGGTCGCCGAGGCGATGAACGAGAACTTCCCCAAGACCAACCCCATCTTCATGATGGTTGACTCGGGTGCCCGAGGAAACATGATGCAGATGCGGCAGATCGCCGGTATGCGTGGTCTGGTGTCGAACGCGAAGAACGAGACCATCCCGCGTCCGATCAAGGCGTCCTTCCGTGAGGGCCTGTCCGTGCTGGAGTACTTCATCTCCACGCACGGTGCCCGTAAGGGTCTGGCGGACACCGCTCTGCGTACCGCCGACTCGGGTTACCTCACCCGTCGTCTGGTCGACGTCTCCCAGGACGTCATCATCCGCGAGGAGGACTGCGGCACCGAGCGCGGCCTCAAGCTCAAGATCGCGGAACGGGGCGCGGACGGCGTGCTGCGCAAGGCGGACGACGTCGAGACGTCCGTGTACGCGCGCTGCCTCGCCGAGGACATCGTGGTCGACGGCCAGGTCCTGGCCCCGGCCGGCACCGACCTCGGTGACGTCCTCATCGACGAGCTGGTCGCCCGTGGCGTCGAGGAGGTCAAGACCCGCTCGGTCCTGACCTGCGAGTCCGCCGTCGGCACCTGCGCGATGTGCTACGGCCGTTCGCTGGCCACCGGCAAGCTGGTGGACATCGGCGAGGCGGTCGGCATCATCGCCGCCCAGTCCATCGGTGAGCCCGGTACCCAGCTGACGATGCGTACCTTCCACACCGGTGGTGTGGCCGGTGACGACATCACCCAGGGTCTGCCGCGTGTCGTCGAGCTCTTCGAGGCCCGTACTCCGAAGGGTGTCGCCCCGATCTCCGAGGCCTCCGGCCGCATCCGGATCGAGGAGACCGAGAAGACCAAGAAGATCGTCGTCACCCCGGACGACGGCAGCGACGAGACGGCGTTCCCGATCTCGAAGCGTGCCAAGGTCCTGGTCCGCGAGGGCGACCACGTCGAGGTGGGCCAGCAGCTCACCGTGGGTGCCACCAACCCGCACGACGTGCTGCGCATCCTGGGTCAGCGTGCCGTCCAGGTCCACCTGGTCGGCGAGGTCCAGAAGGTGTACAACTCGCAGGGTGTGTCGATCCACGACAAGCACATCGAGATCATCATCCGGCAGATGCTCCGCCGAGTGACGATCATCGAGTCCGGCGACGCCGAGCTGCTGCCCGGCGAGCTGGTCGAGCGCTCGAAGTTCGAGACCGAGAACCGTCGTGTGGTCCAGGAGGGCGGTCACCCGGCCTCCGGTCGTCCGCAGCTGATGGGTATCACCAAGGCCTCGCTGGCGACGGAGTCCTGGCTGTCGGCCGCCTCCTTCCAGGAGACGACCCGGGTCCTGACGGACGCGGCGATCAACGCCAAGTCCGACAGCCTCATCGGCCTCAAGGAGAACGTCATCATCGGTAAGCTCATCCCGGCCGGTACGGGTCTGTCCCGCTACCGCAACATCCGGGTCGAGCCGACCGAGGAGGCCAAGGCCGCGATGTACTCGGCCGTCGGCTACGACGACATCGACTACTCGCCGTTCGGCACCGGCTCCGGCCAGGCCGTTCCGCTGGAGGACTACGACTACGGTCCGTACAACCAGTAAGCGAGCAGCATGAAGGGCGGCCACTCCCGTACGGGGGTGGCCGCCCTTCGGCATGCTCAGGGGGTCCGGGGGGACTGAAGGTACGGCTGGAGGTGGTGCAGCCGCGTGTAGTAGTCCGGGTGGGACGCGAGCAGCCGGGCCGGCGTGCTCTCCTCGACCGGCCGTCCGCCGTTCCGCGCGGCCAGCTGCGCCTGCTGCCACTGCTCCTGCTGGTGCATCTTGTCGAGCACGGCCGCCAGCATCGGGGCGAAGCCGAGCGCGGCGGCGTGCTCGTCGGCCCGCAGCTCGGAGCGGCGGCCCACGGCGGCCAGCGCGTACGGCACGGCCAGGATCAGCAGGGGCAGGCCGTAGAGACTGCTGATCGTGGCCATTCCGACACTGCCGACGACGAGGACGAGAAAGCCGATGCCGAAGCAGCCGAAGGCGCGCGAGACCTTGAACATGAAGCCGGAGCAGGCCTTCAGCACCCGCCAGGCCACCCGGCCGGGCAGGGCGTACCAGTAGCCGAGCAGCGAGGACCAGGCGTGGCCGCCGACATGGTGGCCCAGCTCGTGCGCCATGACGGCGGCCAGCTCGCCGTTGGGCAGCCCGTGCATGGCGAAGCGGGTGACGCCGACGATGTGGCCGGCGGCCGCGACCGCGTTCAGGGCGTCGCTGTCCTCCACCCACAGCTCGTAGTTCCGGCCCTCGATCCCGGCGCGGGCCGTGACCTCGCGCCAGACCGGTTCGAGTTTGGCGCGTTCTTGTGGAGTGGGGTAGCGCAGCCGGAGCACATGGCGCGCGAGGGCGCTCTCGGTGGGCCGGTGGAACACGAGTGCGCCGCTGGCGAGCCAGGCGAGTATGACGACGATGCCGAAGCCGCCGAAGAACAGCGAGACCAGGGCGACGACGAACAGACTGCACAGGAAGTTGGGCACGTGCAGCAGCAGGTTTCCGACGGCTGTGGCGTCCGTCTGCCGCTGCTTGGCGGAGACGAAGACGCGCCCTCGGTCGGTGTCGATGTGGTGCGGGTGCTCGGCCGGGGGCGGGGGCACCGGGGACATCGGGGGAGCCGGGGGCGTGGGGGGCGCCGCCGTCGGGTACTGCGGGGCGGGGCCCGGGTACTGGGGCGGCGCGGAGGAGGTGGTTTGCG
>NZ_JAIQYY010000021.1:0-43120 GCF_020181035.1 Streptomyces sp. CoH27 | reverse complement strand
GGCGCGGAGGAGGTGGTTTGCGGGTGCGAGGGCGTCGCCTGCGGGTACTGGGGAGCCGCCGTCGGGTGCTGGGGTGCCGTCGTCGGGTGCTGCGGTGGTGCGGAGGCGGTGGCCTGGGGGTGCTGGGGTGTGGTGCCGGGGTACTGCGGGGCGGGTCCCGGGGACTGGGGCGGTGCGGAGGCGGTGGCCTGCGGGTACGGCGGTGTGGCCTGGGAGTGCTGCGGTGGCGTCTCGGGATACTGCGGTGGCGTCTCGGGATGCGCCGGTGGGGGAGGCTCGGAGTGGGGGCGGGTGGATGGCTCGGGGTGGTCCGGGGGTGGCGGCGGAGGCTGGGTCATGGCGGTCGTTCGTTCCTTCACGTGCGGTGGGGACGGTTGTCGACGGGCGGTTCAGCCGATCAGCAGGGAGGCCGGCAACAGGACCGTGCCGGCGCAGAAGGCGAGGAGTCCGGTGCGGATCCACTGGTGTTTGCGCGCGGCGATACGGCTGTTCTCGGAGAGGGCGCGGGCCAGGCCGACGGCGGGCCGGAGCACGGTGTCGGCGAGGGCGTCGTCCAACCGGCCCTGCGCGACGGCCTGTTGGATGTCGCCGAAGTACGACAGCGGCTCCCCGGGCGCCCAGGTGCCCAGCTGATAGCGGGGCAGTACGGCGAGCAGCAGGGCGAACAGCGAGACCAGCAGCGACAGGGCCCCGGCCCACCACAGGGCGGTGCCCACGGCGGACAGCTCCGAGGGGCCCCACCTCCGCCCGGCGAGCAGCGCGCTGAACACCCCGGCGGTCATGCCGAGCGCGGCGACCAGGACCGAGGCCTTGTTGTCGGCGTGCGCGATCTCGCTCCGCGTCTCGGCGAGCAGCCGCTCACAGAGCTGGGCGGCGGTGGTGGGGGTGCCGGGAGGAGGCGGGTCCGTGGTGGTCATGGAGCGCTCCCGTCACCGTCGTCGTCGGGCGCCTGCGCACCGTCCGTCTCGGCCGCCGTTCGCGGATCGGGCACCGTCGGCGTCGTGCCGTACCCGGGAGGCGGCTGCCAGGCCGGGGGCGGTGGGGCGTAGGCGGGCGGGGGCGGGAAGCCGGGGACGGCGGTGTAGGGCCCGGGCATCCCCGGTGGGCTGTAGGGCGTGGCCGGGGGAGCGGGGGGTGGCGGTGGGGTGTTCGGCGCAGGTGAGGCAGCCGGGGTGACGGGTGCGGCAGGAGGGGCCGGCGGCACCGGTGGGCTCGCGGACATCGGAGGTGCCGGGGGGGCCGCGGGCCCGAGGGGCTGCGGCGCCGGGGCCGTCTCCGGGGGGATCGCGTCCGCCGGCCCCTTGCCCACCGCTACCGACTGCCCCGCTACCGACTGCCCCGCTACCGACTGTCCGGCTACCGACTGCCCGGCCGGCGGCGCGTCCGACGGCCCCGCCGGCGGTGTCGTGGGCGACGGCTGTGCGGCCGGTACGGCAGCGGCGGGCGACGTGCCGTAGCCGGGTACTGCACCCGTCGGTGTGCCGTAGCCGGGCACCGCACCCGTCGGCGTGGCGTAGCCGGGCACCGCACCCGTCGGCGTGCCGTAGCCAGGCACCGCACCCGTCGGCGTGGCGTAGCCGGGGCTCATGGGCACCTGCGGGGCGTACCCCGGAGCGCCGCCCGCTCCCTCCGGCAGCAGCGGCGGGTGCTGTGGGACGCCCGGGAGGCGCTGGTTGAGGATGTCGCTGACCGTGCGCAGGGCCAGCTGCTTGGGGCCCTCCAGCTCGTAGTTCTCGGCCGTGTCGCCGCTCAGCAGCTGCTTCACCAGGTCCATCTGGGCCTGGATCATGCGGAGTTGGTCCTCGCGCATGCTGGACATCACCAGGTGGGAGTCCTCCGGATGCTGGGCGAGATGCAGGGCCCAGGAGTGCACGCCGCCCTGCTGGAGGTGATGCTGGTAGAACGCGATCTTCTGGGCCTCGATCTGCTGCAGCTCGATCTGCTGACGCCCCTGCTGGAGGGCCAGTTCGTGCTGCTGGCGCTGCTGCTGGAGGAGCAGCTCGTGCTGCTGGGTGCCGTAGGCGACGGCCCGTTCGATCTGCAAGGCGTCCTGCTGGCGCAGCCGACGATCCACCTCGACGTCGACCTCCATGCCGCGCTGGGCCGCGTAGGCCTGCTCGGTGGCGGAGTGGCCGATGGCGCGCAGCCGTTGCTGGTGCTCGATGTCGGCCTGGTCGCGGCGCAGCCGCAGGGTCCAGGTGACCTGGAGGCCGGCCGTCGCCCCGAGCGGGCCCAGCACGGTCACCGCCTGCAGCAGCTCCTGCTCGGCCGACGCGCTCTGCGCGACCGGGAAGCGCCGGGTCACCGGCCGGGCCGCCTGCTGGAGTTCGCCGAGCACCAGCGCGGGCACGTCCCGGTGGCCGCTCGCCACGAACCGGGCCGGGTCCAGCACCTGCCAGGACAGGTCGACCTCGGCGGTGAACTCGAAGGCGTCGTTGTCGCTGGGCAGGTTGAGGGCCGCGGTGTGCGGGTGGACGCCCATGTCCACCTCGTAGACGGCGGAATAGCGCTTGGCCGTGATCTCGGAGCGGGTCGGCCGGTGCGGCGGCAGATAGGCCTCGTAGGAGCCCTTGGGCGTGGAGAAGACGAGGGCGTGGTCGATGCGGACCAGGGAGCGGAAGTTGAACTCGAAGCGTGCCAGCTGCCGCACGGTGAGCACCGGGTCGACCAGCTGGGTGTGCCGGTCGGCGGGCTGCTGCCACTCGGGTTGCCGGAAAGAGGGCATGGTGTCGTGTCCAGGGTTTCAGGGGGCGGTCAGCGGTCGGACAGTACGGTCAGGAGGCGGGCGGCGACCCCGGGCGGGGTCGGGCCGTCCTCGCCGGGCATGGTGCGCAGCAGATGGCTCAGCCGCTGGTGGTCGGCGGTCGTGCTGACGAGCAGGGGCAGCAGAGCGGCCAGGGCCCACTCGACGGACGGTGACCGGTCGGCGATCAGCACCCAGGTGCGCAGGACGTCCAGCGCCTCCCGGGTGGTGCCGAGGTCGGCCAGCGCGGCCCGCCACAGGAACGGCACACCCTCCGCGGCGGGTCCGCCGTCTCCGGCCGCGCGGGCGAACCAGGCGAGGACGAGCGGAGTGCCGTACCGCTCGTCGCCCTCGATACGCCGGCATGCCCCGACGAAACCGCCCAGGGTCAGGTCGCATACGGCCCGGTCGTCGTCGAGGTGGGCGCGCAGCTCGGCCAGGACGCGGTCGCTCGCCGCGGACAGCAGCAACAGCTCGACGGCCTCGGTGAGTTCCGCGCCGAGTTCGCCGTCGATGTCGTCGGGCGCGTCCTCGTACAGCCGTCGTACGGCGCGGCGCAGTGCGGCCATGGCCTGTTCCGGGCGCTCGGCCCCGATCAGTCCGTACGCCCGCACGGCCACCCAGCGCAGCGACGGGGGGCCGTCCTCGCACCAGTTGTCGAGGATGCGCGGGATGTTGGGCGTGCCGACCAGGTGGGCCAGGGCGAGCGCGTTGACCGCGACGAGCCGGTGCCGGTACCGCTTGGAGGTGCCCCACGGCTCGATGACCAGCGCCATCGCGGACGGCAGGTCGGTACGGGCGAGGACGGCGACCGTGGAGGCGGCCCGGGTGCGCACCAACGGCCGCCCGTCGTCGGCGAGTTGACGCAGCCAGCGGATCAGCGCCGGGCGGGCGGAGGGGTGGCCGGTCCACACCTCGCGCAGCAGCACCAGCGAGGCGCGCTCGTCGCGGAACGCGGCCTTCTGCTGGTCGACCGGGCCCCACTCGGTGTGTTCGGGCTCCCAGTAGGTGTGCGCCCGCGCCAGTTGCAGCCGCTTGCCGACGTGTGTGCCGAACACGGGGACCTCGGGGACCTGGGCCGGGTTCTCGGTCTCCTGCAGGAAACGGTAGAGCAGGTCGCTGAGTTCGGCGGTGAGGGCGTACGGTCCCCCGTCGAAGGCGGCGAGGGCGACGAGGAACGCCTTGTCCCGCAGGTGCAGCGCGGCCTCCTCCGCCTCGAACCACTCCTGGACCTGGCTCTCCAGGGACACCAGCGAGAACTGTCCTACGGCGGCCTCGGCGGCGTCTCCGGTCGCGTACCGGGCGAGCAGGCGGGCGAACGCGGCGGCCTCGCGCGGCTGGTGGCTGTGCCTGAGGAACTCGGTGACCTGCGGCAGGCCGAGCAGCTTTCCGGCGGTCTCCTCGTCGGTGCGGGCACGCAGGTGGGCGGCGAGTACGTCGGTGGCGGCCGGCGGGTGCCACTCCTCGGCCGTCACGTCGTCCAGCGCGGCGCCGGGGTCCAGGGTGACGACGAGGTAGGCGTCGCGTTCGGCGAGGCGCTCGCGGACGGCGAGCAGATGGGTCCAGCGCAGTGGTTCGCCGCGGCGCGGGGCGAGGTCGCAGAGCACATGCCCGCGGGCCTTGTCCTTGCCCTGCTCTCCGCTGAACTGGTCGGCGAGGCTGCCGGCGGTGGTGTCGCGGACGAGGGTGCGCACGGGCAGGGCGCCGAGGCGGTGCAGCAGCATCAGCGCGGCCGTGCGCCGGCCGGTGAAGCGGCCGCCGGACAGCACCAGGACCCGGTCCTCGCGCAGCCGGTGCAGCAGGCGCTGCATCAGCGGCTCGTCGGCCGCGAAGTCGTGGGCCAGCTCCTGGAGGGTGGCCTCGGGCACCTCGCCGGAGGCCGGGGCGGCGCCGCCCGGTACGGAGACCTGGTAGACCTCGGTCTTGCTGCCGAGGAAGACGTCGCCGGTGAAGTGGCCGCCGCTGATGCCGCCGTGCTGGTCGCCGCCGAGCAGGCCGCCGCTGAAGCGGGCGCGGGCGCCGACGTTCATGGTGCGCGGGCTGTGGTCGACCAGGTCGCGCCGCGCCGACCAGGAGTCCTGCGGCTGGTCCCGCTCCTCGGCCTCGCCCTGGTCCGCGGTGCCGTCACCGGGCCTGGGCTCGTCCGCGGCCGGCTCGGGCGGGGGCGTGGTGGCGGGGCGGGGCGGGGCCGGCGCCTCCGGCGTGCTCACGCGCCCTCACCCCGCCCGCTGTCCCCGTCACGCTCGCCGAAGGAGACGTTGCCGCTGAAGTGGCCGCCGCTGATGCCGCCGTACTGGTTGCCGCCGATCACTCCGCCGCTGAAGGTGCCGCCGTGGATGGTGACGGAGGGGCCTGCGGACCGGCCGGGGCCGTCCTGGAGGGGGACGGCCGGTGCCGGGCGGTCCCCCGACCCGCCCGGCACCTCCCCCGTCTCACCGTGGCCGTGCTCCCCCTGCCGGTCCCGGCCGACGGGCAGCGGCCCGTGCAGCCAGGCCCGCAGCGGGCCGTTCTTGCTGTCCACCGTCACCGGGCGGAAGTCGGCGGCGGGGACGCCGGGGTGGTCGTGGCGGACCACGCCGGTGTACAGGGCGTCCGAGACGCACAGGGCGAAGTCGTCGGGGCGCTCGCGCAGGGCCTGGCGCAGCAGGCCGGCGTCCAGCAGCCGACAGGCGTGGTTCAGGTCGGAGCCGACCCAGCCGTCGTGCTCGTCCACGGCGACATAGCCGGTGGCGACGACACCGCGCAGCCGCATCTGCGCGGAGCGGGAGGCCATGCGGTTGACGGTGCGCAGCTCGGCCGGGACCTCCGTGAGCAGGACCCGCAGCAGCGCGGTGACCGAGGCGTTCGCGTCGATCAGCTCCATCACCGCGTCCCCGCGGTCGGCCCGCAGCCGCCGCGTCTCGTCGATGCCGGCGCGCTCCAGGGCGCGGTCGGTGAGGTCGTAGAGCATCCGCCGCAGATAGGCCTGCTCCACGTCGTCGCGGTCGCTGAACCGCTCGATGTCCAGCAACAGGATCGTCCGGCTCACGGGGTCGGTCATGGTCGCCTCTCGGGGGGTTCCGCCGTGCAGACCAGCAGAGTGACGGCCCGGTGGCGTCCGGTGTGAGGGCGGATGACGCAGTCGGAGTGTGACCGTGTGCACAGAGTGAACCCGGGGACCGAAGTCACCCTGCGGGCGGCAGGGCCGGGTGGCTGGTCGCGTACGTCGGCCGGTCAGGTTCTCGGCCACCTGAAATCCGGCGACCGCCGCGCCCGGAGGACTGGGTGCGCGGCGGTGGTCGGCCATCGGGCAGGCCCCGATCGGCGGCGGTCGGCGTGTGTGAGGCGGCCGGGCCGGCGGCTGCCGGGCACAGAGTGGCGCCGGTCGTCGGCGGTCCCCTCGGCGTGACGCGTGACGCCGGTTCAGCGGCTTCGCTCGGCCTGGTCGGCACGCCTGGCGGCGGTCGGCGTGTGTGAGGCGGCCGGGCCGGCGGCTGCCGGGCACAGAGTGGCGCCGGTCGTCGGCGGTCCCCTCGGCGTGACGCGTGACGCTGTTCAGCGGCTTCGCTCGGCCGCCGGCACGCCTCGGGCGGGGTGTGGTGGCGGGCGGAGGAACCCCGGAATTCCCGGTGTGCCCGGTGTGCCCGGTGCACCGGGGGCTGCTGTCAGGCTGCGGGCGACCGGGTACGGCGGTGGTTGCCCCTCTGGTCGGCCCTGGCCGGCGGCAGCCCCTGCGCACACCCTCCGCTCGGCGGCTTCGCCTGGCTCCGGCCCGCCCCTGCCACCCCAGCCACGCCTTCCCCCCGCCCTCACCCCTCCGTCGGCCCTGCCGGTGAAGGGATCCCCGGTATCCCCTGGACCTCTGGTGCCGCGGCCGTGGAGGCTATGCGGCGCAGGATGTCGGGGCGGTGGATCAGGAGGGCTCGGCGGCCTGTGGTGACCGCTTGTCTGTCGCGGAGTTCCTTCAGGAGGCGCTGGACCATTTCGCGGGAGGCGCCGACCGAGCCGGCCAGTTCCTGTTTGCTCAGGGGGATCGAGACCTCGATGCCGTCCTCGGTACGGCGGCCGTGGGTGCGGGCCAGGTCCAGGAGGAGGACGGCGAGGCGCTCGCGCACGTTCATGGAGGCGAACTCCAGGCGGCGGCGGTCGGCCGCACGAGTGCGGTCGGCGGTCAGGCCCAGCAGGGCGAAGGACGCGGCGGGGGAGCCCTGCAGGAAGTCGCGGAACTTCTCGTGCTCCACGGCCAGCGACCGCACCGGCTCCAGCGCGGTCACCGTCGCCGAGCGCGGCCGTCCGGTGAGCGCGGCCGACTCGCCGACGATGTCCCCGGGGCCGCGCAGCGCGAGCAGCGCCTCGTAGCCGTTGGCGGCCGCCGCCGTCACCTTGGTCCAGCCCGTGAGCAGGAAGAGCACGTGTGAGGACGGCTCGTGCTGGTGGATGAGGACCGTCCGGGCGGTGTAGGCCAGCTCCCGGCCGAGCGCCAGCAGCGCGGCCCGGTCCTCTGTCTCCAGCCTCGCCAGGAAGGGCACCCGGTCGTCCAGGCCACCGTCGTCCCGTGCATAGGCGCTCGTCCACGTGCTCGTCATGCCGGCCCCCGAATTGTTCACCCGCAGCGGACGGATCAACGTACTGAAAGCGCACCCCGCCCCCGACCCGCAAGAGCGTAAACCGGCCAGCGTCTGTCCCAAGGGCGCCGAAGACCCCTCCGACCTGCTGTGACGCCGTACCGGGGCGGCCGGGGAGAGGTCATCGGACAACTGGGGCGAAAGCTGGCTTACGAGGTGAGAAGTCCGGCGTGTCGGGGGCCGCGCCATTTGTTTTGACCGAAGTCCGTGAGGTAGGTACGCTCAGACCTTGTGCCTGGGGTGTGCCCTGGCTCTCGTGCGTGCCTTCAACCGCATGGCGAGCCGTGATATGGCCACCGTGATCTGCGTCCTTTTCGCCTGGCGGCAAGGGTCCGCGGGATTCGACACACCCGACCGCGTGGGTCGGTGACGTCCCAGGTTAGCTGTACCCATCGGCACACAGAAACCGGAGAAGTAGTGCCTACGATCCAGCAGCTGGTCCGCAAGGGCCGGCAGGACAAGGTCGAGAAGAACAAGACGCCCGCACTTGAGGGTTCCCCTCAGCGTCGCGGCGTCTGCACGCGTGTGTTCACGACCACCCCGAAGAAGCCGAACTCGGCCCTGCGTAAGGTCGCGCGTGTGCGTCTGACCAGCGGCATCGAGGTCACCGCTTACATTCCGGGTGAGGGACACAACCTGCAGGAGCACTCCATCGTGCTCGTGCGCGGCGGCCGTGTGAAGGACCTGCCGGGTGTTCGCTACAAGATCATCCGTGGCTCCCTCGACACCCAGGGTGTCAAGAACCGCAAGCAGGCCCGTTCCCGCTACGGCGCCAAGAAGGAGAAGTAAGAATGCCTCGTAAGGGCCCCGCCCCGAAGCGCCCGGTCATCATCGACCCGGTCTACGGTTCTCCTCTGGTCACGTCGCTCATCAACAAGGTGCTGCTGAACGGCAAGCGCTCCACCGCCGAGCGCATCGTCTACGGCGCCATGGAGGGCCTGCGCGAGAAGACCGGCAACGACCCGGTCATCACGCTGAAGCGCGCTCTGGAGAACATCAAGCCGACCCTTGAGGTCAAGTCCCGCCGTGTCGGTGGCGCCACCTACCAGGTCCCGGTCGAGGTCAAGCCCGGCCGTGCCAACACCCTGGCGCTGCGCTGGCTGGTCGGTTACTCCCGCGCCCGTCGCGAGAAGACCATGACCGAGCGTCTGCTCAACGAGCTTCTCGACGCTTCGAACGGCCTCGGTGCGGCCGTCAAGAAGCGCGAGGACACGCACAAGATGGCCGAGTCCAACAAGGCCTTCGCGCACTACCGCTGGTAGTCGCTACCCACATCGAGACCGAGAGAAGACTGAAGCCTTATGGCTACCACTTCACTTGACCTGGCCAAGGTCCGCAACATCGGGATCATGGCCCACATCGACGCGGGCAAGACGACCACCACCGAGCGGATCCTGTTCTACACCGGTGTGTCTTACAAGATCGGTGAGGTCCACGACGGCGCTGCCACCATGGACTGGATGGAGCAGGAGCAGGAGCGTGGCATCACGATCACCTCTGCTGCCACCACCTGCCACTGGCCGCTGGAAGACGTCGACCACACCATCAACATCATCGACACGCCGGGCCACGTCGACTTCACCGTCGAGGTGGAGCGTTCCCTGCGTGTGCTCGACGGTGCCGTGACGGTGTTCGACGGCGTCGCCGGCGTCGAGCCCCAGTCCGAGACGGTGTGGCGTCAGGCGGACCGCTACGGCGTGCCGCGCATCTGCTTCGTGAACAAGCTCGACCGCACCGGTGCCGAGTTCCACCGCTGCGTCGACATGATCTCGGACCGCCTGGGTGCGCAGCCGCTGGTCATGCAGCTGCCGATCGGTGCTGAGGCCGACTTCAAGGGCGTCGTGGACCTGGTCCGCATGAAGGCGCTCGTGTGGTCCGCCGAGGCGACCAAGGGCGAGATGTACGACGTCGTCGACATCCCGGACACCCACACCGAGGCTGCCGAGGAGTGGCGCGGCAAGCTCGTCGAGGCCGTGGCCGAGAACGACGAAGAGATCATGGAGCTGTACCTGGAGGGCCAGGAGCCCACCGAGGAGCAGCTGTACGCCGCGATCCGTCGCATCACCATCGCGTCCGGCAAGTCCAAGGACACCACGGTGACCCCGGTGTTCTGTGGCACCGCGTTCAAGAACAAGGGTGTCCAGCCCCTGCTCGACGCGGTCGTGCGCTACCTGCCGTCCCCGGTCGACATCGAGGCCATCGAGGGCCACGACGTCAAGGACGCCGAGGTCGTCATCAAGCGCAAGCCGTCCGACGACGAGCCGCTGTCCGCGCTGGCGTTCAAGATCATGAGCGACCCGCACCTCGGCAAGCTCACCTTCGTCCGGGTTTACTCGGGCCGCCTGGAGTCCGGCTCTTCGGTGCTGAACTCCGTCAAGGGCAAGAAGGAGCGCATCGGCAAGATCTACCGCATGCACGCCAACAAGCGTGAGGAGATCGAGTCGGTGGGCGCCGGCGACATCGTCGCCGTCATGGGCCTGAAGCAGACCACCACCGGTGAGACGCTGTCCGACGACAAGAACCCGGTCATCCTGGAGTCCATGGACTTCCCGGCGCCGGTCATCCAGGTCGCCATCGAGCCCAAGTCGAAGGGCGACCAGGAGAAGCTGGGCGTCGCGATCCAGCGCCTGGCCGAGGAGGACCCGTCCTTCCAGGTCCACTCGGACGAGGAGACCGGCCAGACCATCATCGGTGGTATGGGCGAGCTGCACCTTGAGGTGCTGGTCGACCGTATGCGCCGTGAGTTCAAGGTCGAGGCCAACGTCGGCAAGCCGCAGGTGGCGTACCGCGAGACGATCCGCAAGGCCGTCGAGCGCGTCGACTTCACCCACAAGAAGCAGACCGGTGGTACCGGTCAGTTCGCGAAGGTGCAGATCGGCATCGAGCCGCTTGAGGGTGGCGACACCTCGTACGAGTTCGTGAACAAGGTGACCGGTGGTCGTATCCCGAAGGAGTACATCCCTTCGGTCGACGCCGGTGCGCAGGAGGCCATGCAGTTCGGCATCCTCGCCGGTTACGAGATGACCGGTGTCCGCGTGATCCTGCACGACGGTGCCTACCACGAGGTCGACTCCTCCGAGCTCGCCTTCAAGATCGCCGGTTCGCAGGCCTTCAAGGAGGCCGCGCGCAAGGCTTCGCCCGTGCTCCTTGAGCCGATGATGGCCGTCGAGGTCACCACGCCCGAGGACTACATGGGTGAGGTCATCGGCGACATCAACTCCCGCCGTGGCCAGATCCAGGCCATGGAGGAGCGGGCCGGTGCCCGCGTCGTGAAGGGTCTCGTGCCCCTCTCGGAGATGTTCGGTTACGTCGGCGACCTGCGCAGCAAGACGTCCGGCCGCGCCAGCTACTCCATGCAGTTCGACTCCTACGCCGAGGTTCCGCGGAACGTCGCCGAGGAGATCATCGCGAAGGCCAAGGGCGAGTAACGCACCGCGTTCACACGCCGTAGGCTTGACTCCGGAGCCTCAAGGGGCAAACAGCCGTAAACCCGGATGTTTGCCCCCGGTTCCGGGCCTTTACAGCAAAGATCACCTGGCGCCGATGAAGTAAGGCGTACAGAACCACTCCACAGGAGGACCCCAGTGGCGAAGGCGAAGTTCGAGCGGACTAAGCCGCACGTCAACATCGGCACCATCGGTCACATCGACCACGGTAAGACGACCCTCACGGCCGCCATTACCAAGGTGCTGCACGACGCGTACCCGGACCTGAACGAGGCCACCCCGTTCGACAACATCGACAAGGCGCCCGAGGAGCGCCAGCGCGGTATCACCATCTCCATCGCGCACGTCGAGTACCAGACCGAGGCGCGTCACTACGCCCACGTCGACTGCCCGGGTCACGCGGACTACATCAAGAACATGATCACCGGTGCCGCCCAGATGGACGGCGCGATCCTGGTGGTCGCCGCCACCGACGGCCCGATGCCGCAGACCAAGGAGCACGTGCTCCTGGCCCGCCAGGTCGGCGTTCCGTACATCGTTGTCGCCCTGAACAAGGCCGACATGGTGGACGACGAGGAGATCCTGGAGCTCGTCGAGCTTGAGGTCCGTGAGCTCCTCTCCGAGTACGAGTTCCCGGGCGACGACGTCCCGGTCGTCAAGGTCTCCGCTCTGAAGGCCCTTGAGGGCGACTCGGAGTGGGTCGGCTCGGTCCTCAACCTGATGAAGGCTGTCGACGAGTCCATCCCGCAGCCCGAGCGTGACGTCGACAAGCCGTTCCTGATGCCGATCGAGGACGTCTTCACGATCACCGGTCGCGGTACGGTCGTCACCGGCCGTATCGAGCGTGGTGTCCTGAAGGTCAACGAGACCGTCGACATCATCGGCATCAAGACCGAGAAGACCACCACCACGGTCACCGGCATCGAGATGTTCCGCAAGCTGCTCGACGAGGGCCAGGCCGGTGAGAACGTCGGTCTGCTGCTCCGTGGCATCAAGCGCGAGGACGTCGAGCGCGGCCAGGTCATCATCAAGCCGGGCTCGGTCACCCCGCACACGGAGTTCGAGGCCACGGCGTACATCCTGTCCAAGGACGAGGGTGGCCGCCACACGCCGTTCTTCAACAACTACCGCCCGCAGTTCTACTTCCGTACGACGGACGTGACCGGCGTGGTGACCCTCCCCGAGGGCACCGAGATGGTCATGCCGGGTGACAACACCGACATGAAGGTGGAGCTCATCCAGCCCGTCGCCATGGAGGAGGGCCTGAAGTTCGCCATCCGTGAGGGTGGCCGCACCGTGGGCGCCGGCCAGGTCACCAAGATCGTCAAGTAAGTTCCGCTTGCTTGAGGGTCACTGACTGACCAAGGCAAGAGGCCCGTACGACTTCGGTCGTACGGGCCTCTTCCGCGTTGTCGAAAGTATTCGTCGCGTACGACCCGTTCCCCCTACGGGTCACTCCCCTCACTATTTGTCATGCCGCTGAGCAAATAGGGAGCCGGAGGGGGACGTATGTCCGTGGCGCGCAGAACTGTGCTGGGAGCGGGGCTGGCCGCTGTGCCGGTGGTGGCCTCGGGGGTCTCGGGGTCTGCGTTCGCAGCGGGTGACGGGGGCCCTGGTCCTCGGGTCACGCACCCGGGCTCGTACATCTCCTTCACGGGCGGGGACTTCTCGCTCGTCGGTGCGCCCGTGGTGGTCAGCCCGGAGGATCACCCCGGGGTCGTACGGGTGGCAGGGGACCTGCGGGACGACATCGCGCGCGTGACGGGTGTCCGTCCGGGGACGACGACGGGGCGCTTTCCCGTGCTGCTGGGCACGATCGGCCGCAGCCCGCTGATCGACGGCCTGGTGCGGTCCGGGAAGCTGGACGTGACGGGTGTGCGCGGCCGGTGGGAGACCTCGTTGCAGACGGTCGTGGATCACCCGATGCCCGGTGTGGAACGGGCGTTCGTCATCGCGGGCAGCGATCCACGCGGCACGATCTTCGGCGCGTACGACGTCTCGTACGGCATCGGCGTCTCGCCGTGGCACTGGTGGGACGACGTGCCGCCGGTGCGCCGGTCCCGGGTGTGGGTGCGGGCCGGCCGCTACACGCAGGGCACTCCGGTGGTGAAGTACCGGGGTTTCTTCATCAACGACGAGAATCCGGCACTCGGCACGTGGGCACCGGCGTACTTCGGCCCGGGGAAGGCTCCTGGCTATCCCGGCGGCTTCAACTCGGCCTTCTACGAGAAGGTCTTCGAGGTCCTGCTCCGCCTGAAGGGGAACTACCTGTGGCCGGCGGTGTGGGGCAGGGCCTTCGCGGAGGACGACCTGGAGAACCATCGGCGGGCGGCGGAGTATGGGATTGTCATGGGCACATCCCATGAGGCGCCGATGATGCGGGGCATCGAGGAGTGGAACCGTCACGCGAGCCCCGGTCACGACCCCTACGGGGGCACGGGCGAGTGGTCGTACCGGCGCAATGCTCCCGCGATCAGGTCGTACTGGCGAGCCGGCATCCAGCGCATGGTGGACCAGGGCTTCGAGGGCGTCGTCACGCTCGGCATGCGCGGCAACGGCGACACGGGCCTGCCCGACGGCGACGGCGTCGAGCTGATGGAGCAGATCATCGCCGACCAGCGGAAGATCATCGAGGAGGTGACGGGGAAGCCGGCGGCCGAGACCCCCCAGGTGTGGACGTTGTACAAGGAGGTGCAGCGCTACTGGGACCGCGGCCTGCGTGCCCCGGACGACGTCACGGTGGTCCTCACGGACGACAACTGGGGCAACATCCGCAAACACCCGGACGGCGTACGCGGCGGCGGCTTCGGGCTCTACTACCACTTCGACTACGTGGGCGCGGGCCGCAACTACAAGTGGGTCGACACGGCCAACCTCCGCAATGTCTGGGAGCAGCTCCACCAGGCCCACGCCTACGGCAACCACGGGCTGTGGGTGGCGAACGTGGGCGACCTGAAGGGCAACGAACTGCCGACGGAGTTCTTCCTGTCGTACGCCTGGAACCCCGAGGCGTGGCCGCTGGAGCGTGTGGGTGAGTGGGAGGAGCGCTATGCCCGGCAGAACTTCGGGGAGACCTCGGCGCGCGAGATCGCGTCGGTACTGGCGACGTACGGCCGCCTCCAGGCCCGGCGCAAGCCGGAACTCCTGAACCGCCGGATCACGATGGTGGACGGCAAGGTCGTGTACGACGACCAGCAGACCCCGTACTACTTCGCGCACCGGGAGCTGGAGCGGGTGACGGAGGAGTGGCGGGTGCTGGGTGACCGGGCGGAACGTATCGCCCGCCGGCTGCCGGGTGAACTTCAGGACGCGTGGTACGAGCTGGTCGGCTACGAGGTGACGGCGACGGCGAATCTGTACGGCCTGCGGGCGGCGGAGTTCACGAACCTGCTGTACGCCGGCCAGGGCCGGGCGGCGACGAACGACCGCGCGGCGCAGGCGGAAGCGGCCCTGGCGCGGGACTTCGCGCTGGCGGACCGCTTCAATTCGCAGGTGGCGGGCGGCAAATGGAAGGGCTTCCAGACCCAGCCGCACATCGACTACGGCGACGTGGACCGCTATGGCCCGAACGCGGGCTGGCAGCAGCCGGAGAAGGACAACGTGGCGCTGCCGGACGTCCTCTTCCCGGCGGTACGGCGGATCGAGGTGCCGGGCGGGGCTGAGCTGGGGGTGTCGGTCGACGGGGCGGAGGACGCGGGGGAGTGGTGGCCGGGGGGTGCGACGACGGACGTGCCGGTGCTTCCGCCGTTCAGCCGGTACCAGACGCGGCCGCAGCAGTACGTGGAGATCTTCAACAGGGGCGATACGCCGTTCGAGTACGAGGTCCGGTCGTCGGTGCCGTGGCTGGTGGTGGACCGTGTGCGGGGCCGGGTGGAGCAGCAGGTGCGGGTGGAGGTCCGGGTGGACTGGGCCCGGGCTCCTTCCGGTGCGGCCGAGGGGACGCTGACGGTGACGGGCGCCGGGGCGTCGGTGACGGTGAGGTGTGTGACGGAGAGGGCGCCGGCTGCGGGGCTGCGGGGCTTTGCCGAGGCGGGCGGGTATGTGGCGATCGACGCCGAGCACTATGACCGGGCGGTGGGTGAATGGCGTCGGCTGGAGGGCATCGGGCGGACGGGGGCGGGGATGACTCCGTGGCCGGTGACGGCTCCGAGTGTGACCCCGGGCGGCTCTTCGCCGAGGTTGGAGTATGAGGTGAGCCTGCTGTCCGGTCCCGGGGAGGTGACGGTGTGGGCGTACGTCTCGCCTCGTAATCCGGCGTTGCCGGGGGTGACGGGCTTGAGCTACGGGGTGTCCTTGGACGACGGCCCGATCCGGACGGTGGACATCACGGCGGGGGCGGACGACGGCGCGCTGAACGCGGTGTGGGCCCGGAACACGTCGGACAACGTCAACCGGACGGCGACGAGGCACTCCGTGGGGTCGGGGGCCGGGGTGCACCGGCTGAAGTTCTGGATGGTGGACCCGACGGTGGTGGTGCAGCGGTTGGTGGTCGATACGGGTGGGATGCCTGAGCTGTACTTGGGGCCGGGGGAGAGCCGGAGGGTCTGAGGCGCAACGACCGGCCCCTGAGTCAGGCTGTCACTCGGTCTCGGTGAAGACTTCCGAGGCCGAGGTGGCGGTGATCGCTCGGTCGAACCAGGCGTTCAGAAGATCCAGGTCGTCGCACGACGTGACGCGTTCGCGAGCCTCGTCCGGGATCTCGACGCCACGCCTGTCGAGGAGTCGCAGCACATCTTCGGCCTTGGCCCTGGCTCGGCCCTCGTCCCGTAGTCCTTCGGCGAGGGATGACGTGAAGAACGAGAGATCGACAGCCACGAGGCTCCTCCAGAGGTCTGCGGCCGGGCTCCTGTCCAGGCCTTGCTGGGTCAGTTCGATGAAGATTTCTGCGGTGTCTTTGTCGCGTCCCTGCAGCTCACGCAACGCAGGGGCCAGAGCTTCCAGTATGGCCTTGATCTCCGGATCCTGGCGGTGCAATGCGGCGGAGAGAACGGTCATGGGCAGATCGTGGGCCACCTCTTCCGGTGTGGTGACGACCGGGATGTTGTTCGGGCCCAGGACCAGTGGCCTGAGGGTGAGACAGGGCCACTCCGGCGGGCCGATCTCCACGTGTTGGGCGGCCCACCTGGCCGTAGACCGGTCCGGGCACACGACGACGAGGACGGGCGGGATCTTGTACTTCGCGTAGAGATGGGCGAGGTAGTAGCTCCAGCTCGCCCGTTTGGCCGGGTCCTTCTTGCCTTGGGCCTCCACAGCCAGGATGTACTCGCCCGAGTCGGCCGTCTCGATCTTCAACAGGGTGTCGACGCGTCGTTCTACCGGGTGGTTCTCGGTGAGGTCGGTGGGTAACGGAGCGCTGGCCACGGGATCGGCGAACGGGGCGCCGATCGCGCGGGCTGCGCGGGCGAACAGACCAGGATCCTGTTGGAAGATCCGGTGCAACGCCTCGTGGGTGGCACTGACCATATTCGTGTCGGTGACCTTTCTTTGTGTGGGCGGCTCGGTGGTCAGGGGCTGGTTGTACGACGCTGTGTGCGCGACGATCCGGCCGCTGGGGAGGCGTTCGCGGGTGCGCGCCAGGTAGGCCGATCGCCGTTGGGTGATGCCGCGCGGACTCAGTGGCTGGTCGCACGAAGGCGCGGTTCGCTTCCTGAGTGGTCAGGCCCGGGGTCGCCGCATATCTGCGGTTGGTCGCGGCGAGCATATGCCAGTGAACTAGGCGGAAATCCAACTGAGCTGGACAATCTCACTCTTCCGGGTGGTCGACGCCATGGCGCTGTGACTCACGGGGACGGGATCGGCCGCGATCCGGTGGGGCCGGTCTTCACCTCCGCCCAGACGGTCTTGCGCGGGGTGGGCCCGTCGGCCACTCCCCAGCGGTCGGCCAGTGCGGCCACGAGGAGCAGGCCGCGACCGGATTCGTCGTCGGGGGACGTGCGTTGGGCGCGGGGCAGACTGGGACGCAGGGCCCGATCCAGGTGCTGAAGTTCGCTGACGGCACGGCGATCGGACGTTCCGAGGGTGCGTTCAACGGCCGCCCGGTCTCAAACCCCAAGGACCTCCGGATCCTTGAACTGCGCTATGGCATGATCCGGGCGCAGGCTCTCACGCCGAGGGAGTCGCAGGCCCTCATCGAGCAAGCGCTGGGGAAACTATGAGCACTGCCGAACTCCACTGGTTAAAGAGCAGTTACAGCGACAGCAGCAACGGCAATGACTGCGTCGAGGTCGCCGTAGCGGCCCCCACCACCATCCACATCCGCGACTCCAAGAACCCCGCCGGCCCCCGCCTCGGCCTCGCGCCGGAGGCCTGGTCGGAGTTCGTTCGCACGCTCAGACTTGGAAAGTGAACCCGTGAGCACCGTCCCGCCCTCCGATCACCCCGATGAGTCCTCCATACCTGACGAGCAGTGGGAGGCGTTCCTGCGTGAGGCCGTGGAGGACGGTGGCCGGAACGCGCCGAAGGAGCCGTCCGCGCGGGCGCGGATGGTGGCCCGTCGGCTGCGGGAGCAGGATGAGGCGACGCAGCTCCAGGTGATCGAGGGCGGCGGCCGGCGACGGTGGTGGCAGCGGAAGCGGAAACAGGAGCCGCAGGGCTGGCGCACCGGTCCGGCCTGGCGGGAGATGAACGGGCGGAACAGCAGGCGCCGTACCGTGGGCTCGGTGATCGGTGTGGTGCTGGCGGTGGGGCTCGCCGTCATAGCCGTACGGCCGTCGCTGCTGCTGGACCGGCTTCCCGGCCGTCACCACACCTCCTCCGCACCGCGGCCCGGCGGGGTCGGCCAGGCCGGACTGCCCACCCGCAAGGACCCGTTCCGCGGTTCGCCCGCCCAGCGGTGGGCGGACGGGGCGGATGCCATCGAAGTTCCGGCCGCGAAGGCCGTGGGCGGGATGAGCCAGCAGGACGTGGCCCTCGCCCTGCGCCGTACCAAGGAGTTCCTGGTCGGCACCAACCTGGACCCGGCCGTGCTGCGTGGCGGGCAGCCCGACGCGGCGCTGGCCCTGCTCGACCCGCGGCAGCCCCACACACTGTCCGACCTGCGGCGCTCGCTGCGCACCCCGGACCGTGACCACGACCCCCTGCACCTGGTGACCCGCTTCGACCCGTCGGAGGTGGCGCTCGCCGGTGACGTGGTCAAGGTGCGCGGCCATATGACGTTCTCCGCCGGTGCCGCGGGCGAGGTGCGGGTGCACGCGGACTACACCTTCGTCTACCCGCTGGTCCGGGCCGGTGGAAAAGGCGGTGGCGATGTCGTGGCACGGACGATCATCCGCCGCGACCTGACCATGGTCCTGCTCGACCCGAGCAAGTGGATCGCGACCGAGGGCAAGCTCGGGGTCCGGTCGTCCGACAGCGAGTTCTACAACAGCGAGTGCGGCGTCTACGACGGCTACTACCACCCCGTCTTCCCGGACAGCGGCCCCACGGGCGCCCCTGCCACGGGCCCTACCGCGGACCCCTACGACCGCAGCAAGTCCCTGACGGACGACCACCACAAGGGCTGCGGCACGGTCACCCGCACCTGAAGCGGAGCTCAACACTCCGTTGACTACCATGCGCTGTCGTGACCACACCAACTCCCTGGGGACCGCCGTACGGCGGTCCGCCGCCCCTGCCGCCGACCATTCCGGCGAAGGACCTGCGGCCTCGGCGTATCTGGTACGTGGTGGCCGCACTGCTGGGGCTCATGCTGGCCGGTGTCGGTACCGCCTTCATCGTGGTGACGGTGAAGAACACGCTGGACTCGATCGACACCGCCCGGAGCTTCTCCAGCGGTGACTCGCGGACGTTCAGCTTCGTCCAGGGGAAGACCAAGGCGATCTACGTCTCCCAGTCCGGGAAGGGCCGGGTCCAGTGCCGGATCCCGGAGCTGGGGTCAGGGTCGATGACCCAGCCGGACAGCACCTTCCGTATCACCCTGGGTTCCCGCACCTGGGAGCGTGTCTTCGAGGTGAAGCCCGGCAGCAGCGGTGACTACACGCTCACCTGCACCTCGGAGCTTCCGGCCGAGTTCGCGGTGGGAGACCAGCCCCGAATGGGGGCTACGGTCCGCGGTGTCGTCGCGGGCGTCGGCTGCATCCTCGCCGCGGTTGTCTCGTCCCTGGCCATCGTCATCGTCACCGCCGTCCGACGGGGCCGTCACCGCCGTCGGCTCACCCCTGCGCCGCAGTGGGGCCCACCGCCCTACGGGTACGCGCCGTGGCCCCCGTACGGCCCGCAGTCCTAGTGCGGCGGCGTCATCGTCGTCACGTACGCCGCCGAAGGCCCACGGCCCACACCACCAGCGCCACCGCAAGCAGCGCCGCTCCCGTCGCCGGGACGGCTCCCCACCCGCCGAAGCGGTACGCGGTGACGCCGATCGCGGAGCCGGCCGCGCCGCCGAGGTAGTACGACGTCATGTAGACCGAGGCGATCCGGGCCCTGGGGTGGTCCGGAAGGTCGTAGACGACGCTCATGTTCAGCAGATGGACGCCGTGCACCACGACGTCCAGCACCAGGACCCCGGCCACCAGCCAGACCAGACTGCGGCCGCCCGGCCACAGCGCGGCGAACGCGGCCACGCCCAGGGCGAGCAGCACACCGGTGGCCACCGCCTCGCGGCCGGTGTCGACGATGCGGCCCGTCGCCTTGGCCGCGATCGCGCCCGCCGCGCCCACCAGCGCGAACAGCCCGATCGCGGACGTGCTCCAGCCGTAGTGGGGGCCGGCGAGCAGGAACGCCGAGGTGGCCCAGAAGACGCTGAAGGCGGCGAAGCAGCACGCGCCGATCAGTGAGCGGCGGCGCAGGACCGGTTCCGCGGCGGCCAGCCGGAGCGTGGCGGCGAGCTGGGCGCCGTAGCCGAGGGACACGTCCGGCGGGGACGGGGGCAGCAGCCGGACGAGGAGCAGGGCCACGGCCGCCAGCGTTCCGGCCGCGGCCAGGAACACCGTGCGCCAGCCGAAGGCTCCGCCGAGCAGCCCGGCCGCCGTACGGGAGCACAGGATGCCGAGCAGGACGCCGGTGAGCAGGGTGGCCATCGCCCGGCCGCGCTGGTCCGCGGGCACGATGGAGGCCGCGTACGGGATGAGGATCTGGATGACGACCGCCCCGGCGCCCACGGCGAAACCTCCGGCCTGCAGTACCCACAGTGCGGGAGCCGCTCCGGACAGGAGCATTCCGGCGCCGGCCGCGCCGAGCAGGATCGCGATCAGCCGGC
The DNA here is from genome assembly GCF_020181035.1 of Streptomyces sp. CoH27. GTDB lineage: Bacteria > Actinomycetota > Actinomycetes > Streptomycetales > Streptomycetaceae > Streptomyces > Streptomyces camelliae. The sequence goes on along the minus strand of NZ_JAIQYY010000021.1, from coordinate 23,134 downwards.
GGCGCGCGACGATGTCGCCGAGCGGGACGATCAGCAGCAGGCCCAGGGTGTAGCCGGCCTGGGTGGCGGTCACCAGCGCGCCGGCGGCGGAGGGGGAGGCGCCGTAGGAGTCCGCGATCCGGGGGAGCAGGGGCTGGCAGTAGTAGAGACAGGCGGCGATCAGGCCGCAGGCCGCCGCGAGGAGGGTGATCAGGCGGGGGTGCGGTGGGGGTGAAGTCGTAGGCTGGTCCGCCAGCTCGGGCGCTGTCTCTTCAGGGGCTGTCTTCTCGGTCGGGGCGGGAACTGTCATGTACAGAGACGCTAGACAGCTCCTGGCCCCGCCCCAAGATCCAATTGCCCGCGACGAGAGTGGGCCAATTCAGCGATAGCGGATCACATGCAGGCCGTGGACGCCCGTCGGGTCGAAAGACACCGGCCCGTCCGACGAGCCGTCGATGACCACGACACCGTCCTCCAGGCGCACCGCATTCAAGAGTCAGCCCACGGCCCCGCGGCCGCGGCCGTCCGTCCGGCGGACCAAGACCAGGGCGCGGGCACCGACCGGCAGCGCCGAGAGCGCGTCCAGCATGGCGTCCTGCCACTGCCCGTCATCCAGGAAGCGCCTGCTGTTGCAGGAGGAGACCCAGCCGCGCCGCGTCTTGTCCGGAGCCGATTGCTGCCAGGGAGAACGCCGACCTGCGGATGCCCCGGGCAGGGCCCGCAGGAGGACGATCTCGCGCAGCAGTGGTGCCGTGTCGAGCCGGGCGAGTGAAGAGGTCAGGCCATCCAGCAGGACGAGCTGACCGGATGGGGTGAGGCCGGCTCTACCAGCCCGCCGTAGGTCATGTGCAGCCAGGCCGGGACCCGCTGGTCGGGACCTGGCATCTCAATGGCCTTTCTTCGGCGGTCAGTCACCAGCGGCCCGCCGCTCCATGTACTCCCCTGTCGGCAGGAACGTCGGAGGGAAGTGGGCCGCCGTGCCGTCGTGCGGGGCGACGATCATCGAACTGAACGGTGCCGCCATCGGGTCGCCCGTTTCCAGATGCTCCTTAAAAATCGAAGCGCACTGTCCAGCCGTAGCGGAATTCGATTGCCGTGTCAGGAAATACAACCACAGAATCGGCCCGGTCGGGATAGGCGAGTGTTTTCAGGAGCCGGGCGGCCGCCGCCACCGCCTCCTCTTTCGTTACCATCCAGTGAGTCCCCTTCGGTGACTTTTGCGGCCTCGTCACACGGCGGGCGCGATGCGCTGATTCAGCACGGCATCGATGAAATCCGCTGGAGGCTTGTAGGAGTGGTTCGACACATAGTGAAGGATGAGATCCGGTGCGATCATCCACTCTCCGGACCGGGCGACGACCCGAACCTCGGCCGCACCGAGGGCGACGTCCTGTCCGTCCACGTCGACCCTGATCGGGTAGCCCGCTGTGTAGCCGACGTGCGGGAGCGGGCAACTGTGCCATCCACGCATTTTCATCTGACGGCTGTCCCGCACGATGATGGCCAGGGTTTCGATGAAGCCGTCGGGAACATCCCCCTGCGGGTATTCCTCGCCCGGTTCCAGCCAGCCCACGTTGACCGCGGTCACTGCTGCCGGGATCGACTCCTTGACATATTCATAGGGGGACAGGTCTGCATAGTGAGTCATTTTGGATTTCCTAACCGACGGGGATGATGGATCGACAGGCTGCCCAGTGTACTGACCCCATATTGGGGCGGAGTAGATCTGAAAGCCGGGTTTCCCCCGATACGGTCACATTGCGTGGTGTGCCCAGAATGTTGAGGCCATCTGGTTCGAATAGTGAGTAATTGGGGAGCTTGTCTCCCGGTCCATACACATGGAGGGCTGACGGATTACCGGTTTCGATCTTGTTTCCAAGAGCATCGGAAATCGGTTCTCCGTGGTTGCTGTACATATGGAGACGGGTTCCTTCCGGAACGGTCACAATGGATCCGTCGCCAGCGCGTATTCCGCCGTGTCCGCTCAAGACCAATTCGTTGTCAGGTCGTCCCATACCGCGCACATCCATGATTCCGTCGCTCCCGGCGACGAAACTTGGTGCGGTTCCAGTGGCCGGTTTCTTCGGAGCAAGCCCCAGCGGGTCGACCCAGATGGTGGGATTGTGTACGTATGTGTCCGGATTCGGTGCGGGTGCGAGTCCGAGAGGGTCAGGGGTGAGGTAGCGGGCGGTCTCAGGGTCGTAGTGGCGGAAGTAGTTGTGGTGGAGGCCGGTTTCGGGGTCGTAATACTGCCCGGGAAAGCGCAAGGGCGTGTAGGTGGTGCTCCTGGCGGCCCAGGCCGTGGTGCCCCAGATGGTGCTCCGGCTGTGCCAGGCGATCTCGCCCTGCTCGTCGACCAGTTCACTCGGAGCGCCGACGAGGTCGGTGACGATCGCGAAGAAGCGGGCGTCGATCTCTTTTTGTGAGGCCTCGGCCGATGTGATGCGCTCTGTCTGGGCGATCGGCTGCAACCCCTGATGGTCCCAGGTGAGCGTGACTGGGTTCGGCAGGTCCGAAGACGTGGTGGTCTGCTCGCACAGAGTGGTGCCGTCCCACGTGAAGTCGACCCGCTCGACGATCGTTTCGCCGTCGGCGGCCAGGCGGAGCTTCGCAGTGCGGCGGCCGAGCGGATCGTAGACGTAGCGCCAGCGGGTGCCGTCCGGGGTGACAGTCCCCGTGAGGCGGTCCTCGGCGTCCCATTCGTAGCGCCAGGTGTCGGGCTTCCGGGACAGGCGGGTCTTCTGCCGCAGGGTGACACGGCCGAGGGCGTCGTGTTCGTAGCGCACGCTGCCCGCGCGGGTGATGCGAGTGCCCGTGTACTCGCGCGCGCCGACTGCTTCCCCGCCGGGGTGGTGGGACGGCCAGGACGCCTGAGTCTGATTGCCCGCGGCGTCGTAGGCGTACTGCTCGGTCCACTGGGCCGCATGGACGGCCGTCACCCGGCCTGCCGCGTCCAGGTCGAAGTGGCGGCTGCCGAACAGTTGGTCGGCGATGCCGATGAGGTTTCCGTCGGTGCGGTAGGTGTACGTGCGGGACTGGATGGTGAGGCCCTGGGCCCCCGTCACCTGCTGTGTCGTCAGGCGGCCCAGCGCGTCGAAGCCCTGCTCCAGTGCGACCGTGTCGCCGATGCGGCGGGCCAGTTCACGGCCGACCGCATCGTAAGTGAAGTCGATGACCCGACCCGAGGCCACCATGCCGGAGCAGCGTCCGGCAGCGTCGTACGCCCACCTCGTCGTCGCCCCGGTCGGGGTCGTACGGCCGTTTCGGCGACCCAGTTCGTCGTACGTGTATGTCAGCGTCCGGCCATCGACCGTCTCCTGCCGCACACGGCCCAGATGGTCCCGTTTCAGGGTCAGTTCCGTGCCGTCCGGGCCGGTGGCGCGGGCGAGTTGATCGGTCGCGTCGTATGCGTACGTCGTGACCTGGCCGGCCGCGTCCTTGCGGATCACCCGGCCCATCTCGTCGCGCTCGAAGGTCACGAGCTCGCCGAGTGAGTTGGAACGGGATGCCAGGCGGTTCGCCGCGTCGTACGTGTACGTGAGCCTACGGCTGTCGAAGTCCGTCTCCGTGACCAGACGTCCGGCTGCGTCGTACTCGTAGGTCCACGTCAGGCCCAGCGGGTTGGTGACCCTTCGCAGCCGCAGTTCCAGGTCGTGTTCGAACTCGTAGCGCACCCCGTCCGGGCCGGTGCGAGAGGCCAGCAGGTCGAAGTGGGTGTACTCGAAGGAAGAGACACCACCCATGGGGTCGGTGTAGCTGGTGCAGTTGCCCTCACCGTCGTACGTCCATGACTCTGTCGTGCCGTCCGGTGCCGTGCGGCGGGCCAAGTGGCCCTCGGTCGTCCACTCCAGGCGGGTTGTCCCGCCCAGGGGATCGGTGATGGCGGCGGGGCGGCCGAAGGCATCGCGCTCGTAGTAGGTGACTGCGCCCAGCGGGTCCGTGATCTCCAGGGGGAGGCCCGCGCGGTCGCACACGACCGTTGTCGTATGGCCGAGAGGGTCGGTTACAGAGGTCAGGTGGCCGGCCTCGTTGTAAGCGAACCTTGTCGTCCGGCCCGAGGGCTCGGTCACCGACGTGCGGTTGCCGCGGTCGTCATACGTCTGACGCACGACTGTGCCGTCGGTGTTCACCACCTTCACCGGCAGCCCGAGCTCGTTGTATTCGGAGCTCGCCTCGCGCCCGTCGGGCCGGGTCACGCTGATCAGATTGCCCGCATCGTCATAGCGGAACGTGGTCCGCCGGCCGAGCGGGTCGGTGTGGGAGAGGAGACGGTGGTAGCGGTCGCGTTCGAAGCGCGTGACCGCTCCGAGCGGATCGGCTTCGGCCACCACCTGGAAGGCGTCGTTGACGACGTAGCGACGGGTGTGCCCCTCGGCCGTGGTCGCGGTGGTCACACGCAGACCGGTGTCAGGGTCGGTCTCGTCGTAGGACAGGCGCAGGGCCATGTGGCCGTGCGTACCCCCCTGGGCGACGCAGCGGTCCTGGTCGTCGTACTCGTAGCGGTAGCCGCGGTTGTTGGTGTCTGTCCACGAGGTGACGCGGCCGGCTTCGTCGTAGGTGAAGCGCAGCGGAACCCCCGAGGAGTTGACCACCTCGGTCAGATGGCCGTCCGTGTAGCCGTACCGCATCAGCGTCTGGTCCCCTGCCGACGACAGGCGGAGCGCTGTCACTCTGCCCGCCTCGGCGGAGATACGAACGTCGTAGCCGGCGCTGGAGACGATCCCGAGGGGGGTGGCGTCGGCGTCGTACTCGAAGGTGATCCAGTTGCCGTTGGCGTCGTCGATCTGTTCGAGGATCGCCAGGTCGTCGCCACGGTCGGCGAAGTGCCAGACGCGGCGTGTCTGCGGATCGGTGACCGTGTAGCCGCCGTCCACGCGCTCCAGCGGCCGGCGCGGGCCGTGACTGGGCAGGGCCGGCAGTCCCGGGGCCGGGTGCGGGTACACCAGCAACAGGCCGTCCTCGGAGACGAGGACGACGGCCTCGGAATCGATCTCCAGGCGCTGGTCGATGGTGGAGGACCAGGACGGGCCGAACCAGCGGCCGAAGCGATACCCGGATTCCACACGTCGTGTGAAGACCAGTGGAAGGGCGCCCGGCAACGCCACATCCGTCTGGGAGAGGTACATCTTGCCGGTGGTGAGGTCGATCGGATCCGAAGGGTCGTCCTTGACCTTTTCGCTGGGATTGGGGGTGTCGTACTTCTCCGGGTTGCTCTTGGCAGCGTCCGCGGCGGAATTCTCGGCGACCGACGTCGACTCCTTTACAGCCGTCTGTTCCGCCACGTCCTTTGCGCCCGCGGTCGCTGCGGTCTTCAGCCCGCCCTCCGCCAGCCCGACGCCGTCCGTGCCGATCAGCTGCGGGAGCAGCCGGCCCATGAACTCGGAAGGGTCCTTCTCGAAGCCGTCCACGGCAGCCTTGAGCGCCCGCTCGGGGTGCGCCGCCGTCGAAACCAGACCGGAGAGCGTCATGGATACGCCCTGCAGGTATTCGGCCGGATGAGTCAGGTTGTACGGGTCCATCGGGTCGAGGCCGCGTACGAAGTTGACCAGGCCGGCCGCACCCTTGACGATGCCTCCGGCGACGTGGGTGAGCTCGGTGTTGACCGCCTGGTAGCCGTCGACGAGGTCGTCGCCGAGCCGGTCCAGCGGCGGCGGTTCGGCGGGCGCGTGGGCCAGGGCCGCCTTGATCTTGCCGTTGGCGGCGGAGGCGGCGGTGTTGCGCTGCTTACGCGCTTCACCGAGCTTCTCCCGGGCCGCCTCGATGTCGGCCTTGCCGGGATCGTGGAAGGGCTCGGGCTCGGGGCCCGGGTCCTGGTTCGCCTTGATCTTCGCGTTGTAGGCGTCGATGCGTTTGTTGTACGCGCTGACGGCGTTCTCGGACGCGTGCTTGCCGCGCTGAAACAGCGCGATGGCATCCTTGGCCTGGTCCTGCGCCCACTTCACGGTCTCCGCGTAGGACTGGAGGGCATTCGAGGCGCCCTCGCAGGCGTCTGCCGCATGCAGCCAGTTCGCCGGGTGTACGCCGAACTTCTTGCGGAAGGCGTCGCCGCCCTCGCCCTTCCAGCCCGTGGAGTCAACCCGCTTCAGACCGGCGCTGACCTTTTCGAAGGCGGTGTAGAAGCTCTTCAGGTGCTTGGCGGTCTCCACGATCTTGCCGTGGTCACCGTGGACCAGGTCCTTGGGGTCGTCGCTCTCGCCGAGCTGCCGTTCGCCGGGGGTGGCGCCGAGGTCGGAGGCGATCTCGTCGCCCCAGCCCTCCACCTTGTGCGCCGCGCCGTGGAAGCCGGCTTCATCGAGGCCTTCGCCGAGTTTGTGGGCACCGTAGTCGATGCCCGTGCCGACCACCTTCTTGGTGGTGTCGGCGATCTTCTCGCCTTTGTCGATGGCCCAGTTGGCACCGTCTTCGAGTCCGTGCCCGATGTCCCCGAAGACGCCCATCAGCCGGTACTCCCGTCCTGCTGCATCCGTGCTCGTTCTTCTGGGGAGGGACCAAAGGCGTTGTCAAGGATCTTGCTGTACTGCGAGTCCGACACGCCGAAGGCCCTGTGCATGTCCTCCGGGTTCATTCCCGGCATGCCGGCGATATGGGATGTCATCATGTCCCGGCCGGCGTCCTTCCAACCCTGGAGGCTGTTGTCCCAGGCCCGCTCAAAGGACTGTTTGCTGTAGTCCGGGTGCAGGTCCTGGGTGGCGATCTCGCCCCAGCCCTCCTTGGTGACCTCGTCCTCCGACGCGTGCGGATTGCCGATCAACGAGTTCAGCCCGATCTTCATCGTGCCTTTGACGTACTGATCGGTCTCGTAATACGTCCCGGCCGACATGCCCGTCTTCACGGCCAGCGCGTTGCCCTCGTTGATCAGTGAGCGCACGCCCCATGCCCAGCGCTCGCAGAACGAGTGGAAGGTGCCCGTGAGGGTCTCGTCGCCCAGTTCGAGACCTGACAACTCCAGCATGCTGAAGCCCCGGCCCGCACCCGCCATGCCGACCATGCCGATGTCCTTCAGCTCGCCCAGAGCCAGGGTGAGCCCCTGGGCGATCTCGTCGAGGCCTCCGGTCGTGAGGTCCCCACCGCCTGCCTGCGCTGCCGCGCCCCCGTTCACCGCTGCTCCTCCGTCCGGCCGGTCATGGCCGTCTCACCCACGTATCCCTTGTTCACCGCGTACGCGTCAGGAACGATCCCGGCGACCGGCGGGAACAGCACTGCCTGCTCAGCACCGTCGGCCGCGTCCAGCGCCACACCGCAGGGCACTCCCGCCTCCGGGACCGCCACGTCGAGAAGCCGGGCACCGAGCACCGTCTCGTAGGTCCACTCCTCGTGGCCCTCGCCCTGGGCAAGCGCGTAGCGTGCGAGCGCCGGCTCGTCGGAGAACGCCAGGATCCAGCGGACACCGCCGAAGTCAGCGGTCAGCCAACCGCGGTCCCGGACGGGGACCAGTACGGCATTCTCTCGGAAGGTCGCGAGCGCCTTGGTGAACCGGCGGCTTCGGGCATCGGCCTCTGACCAGGTGCCACCGGGTGAGCCGGGCGGTCCGCCGGACTCGTCGTGCCCGGCTGGTGCCGGGTTGGCCGATGCCTCTGAAGTCGTCTGAGCGGCGGACACCGGTGGAGGATCCGCGTTCTTCGCGGGACCGGCCATCTCCGCGTATTCGGCGAGACGCGAGCGCCGCACCTGCGCCTGCCCACCGCCCCCTGAGTCAGTCATGCGACAAACGCTGGCACAGTTCCGACTACGGTTGCCAACCGTGCGTACCGATTGTCGGCCGGGTCCTGCGAGTGTTGAGAAAACCTTTACCCCCCGCCGCAGCACGCGCGCCCCGGTTTGACCTACGTCACCCCCGGGGTATTCTCTCCCGCTCGATTGGCGAAGCCCCCGCTGCGTATGGCAGACTGTCCGAGTTGCTCGGTCGAGTGTTGATGCTGCGCGCCTCCCGCCGGGAGGACCGGAAGCGAGTCCCACAGTACTCGTCGCCTTAACTGCCTTACGGCAGCGCTGGGGCGGACGTACGGGAATCTTCCGGGAAGTGCGGTGCGGCACCGGCCAGGCGCCCGGTGGACTTCACCCCCTGCAGGGATGTTCGAACAAGGGACATCCGTGTCAGCGAGAGTGCGACACGCCCGACCGCGTGGGTCGGACGAAGTCAATGGAACACCGGGTTCCAGAGCTGTAGAGAGACAGGACTACTGAGTAGCCATGGCGGGACAGAAGATCCGCATCCGGCTCAAGGCCTACGACCACGAGGTCATCGACTCCTCGGCGAAGAAGATCGTCGAGACGGTGACCCGCACTGGTGCGTCGGTCGCGGGCCCGGTGCCGCTGCCCACTGAGAAGAACGTGTACTGCGTCATCAAGTCGCCGCACAAGTACAAGGACTCGCGCGAGCACTTCGAGATGCGCACGCACAAGCGCCTGATCGACATTCTCGACCCGACCCCCAAGACCGTTGACTCTCTGATGCGACTCGACCTCCCGGCCGGTGTCGACATCGAGATCAAGCTCTGAGGCTGGTGGGCTGAGAATGGCTAAGCAGATCAAGGGCATCCTGGGCGAGAAGCTCGGCATGACGCAGGTGTGGGACGAGAACAACCGTGTTGTTCCGGTCACCGTCGTCAAGGCCGGCCCGAACGTCGTCACCCAGGTCCGTACGAACGACGTGGACGGCTACGAGTCCGTTCAGATCGCCTTCGGCGAGATCGACCCGCGCAAGGTGAACAAGCCCCTCAAGGGCCACTTCGCCAAGGCCGACGTCACCCCCCGTCGCCACCTCGTCGAGATCCGCACCGCGGACGCCTCCGAGTACACGCTGGGCCAGGAGATCACCGCTGAGGTGTTCGAGGCCGGCGTGAAGGTGGACGTGACCGGCAAGAGCAAGGGCAAGGGCTTCGCCGGTGTCATGAAGCGCCACAACTTCCGTGGCCTCGGCGCCGGACACGGCACCCAGCGCAAGCACCGCTCGCCCGGTTCCATCGGTGGCTGCGCCACCCCGGGCCGCGTGTTCAAGGGCCTCCGCATGGCGGGTCGCATGGGCAACGAGCGGGTCACCACCCAGAACCTGACCGTCCACGCCGTTGACGCGGAGAAGGGTCTGCTGCTCATCAAGGGCGCGGTTCCCGGTCCGAACGGCGGCCTCGTCCTGGTCCGCACCGCGGCCAAGGGGGCCTGAGGTAACCGATGAGCACTGTTGACATCCTTTCGCCGGCGGGCGAGAAGGCCGGTTCCGTCGAGCTCCCCGCGGAGATCTTCGACGCCAAGGTCAGCGTTCCGCTGATCCACCAGGTCGTCGTCGCGCAGCTGGCCGCGGCCCGTCAGGGCACGCACAAGACCAAGACCCGTGGCGAAGTCCGTGGTGGTGGCAAGAAGCCGTACCGCCAGAAGGGCACCGGTCGCGCCCGTCAGGGTTCGACCCGTGCGCCGCAGTTCGCCGGTGGTGGCGTCGTGCACGGTCCCGTGCCGCGCGACTACTCGCAGCGCACCCCGAAGAAGATGAAGGCCGCCGCCCTGCGCGGTGCCCTCACCGACCGGGCGCGTCACAACCGCATCCACGTCGTCGCCGGCGTGGTCGAGGGCGAGACCCCCAGCACCAAGGCCGCCAAGTCGCTGTTCGGCAAGATCTCGGAGCGCAAGAACCTGCTCCTGGTCGTCGACCGCGCCGACGAGGCCGCGTGGCTGTCCGCCCGCAACCTGCCCCAGGTCCACATCCTGGAGCCGGGCCAGCTGAACACGTACGACGTTCTCGTCTCGGACGACGTGGTCTTCACCCAGGCCGCTTTCGAGTCCTTCGTGTCTGGCCCCAAGGCCGCTGACACCGAAGGGAGCGAGGCCTGATGGCTACGCGTCACCCGAGCATTGCCTCGAAGGCCGCCAAGGCCGCCAAGGCCGCGCGCGTCGCCAAGGCGAAGCGCCACGCCACCGAGGGCAAGAACACCGTCGAGACCCCGCTGAGCAAGTCGTACACGGACCCCCGTGACGTCCTGCTGAAGCCGGTCGTCTCCGAGAAGAGCTACGCGCTCCTCGACGAGAACAAGTACACGTTCATCGTCGACCCGAACGCCAACAAGACCCAGATCAAGCAGGCCGTCCAGGCGGTCTTCTCGGTCAAGGTCACCGGGGTCAACACGATCAACCGCCAGGGCAAGCGCAAGCGCACGAAGACCGGTTTCGGTCAGCGTGCCGGCAGCAAGCGCGCGATCGTGACCCTCGCCGAGGGCGACCGTATCGACATCTTCGGCGGTCCGACCGCGTAAGCGGGTCGGATCGTCCGATATCGGACGAGGACTGAGAAATGGGAATCCGCAAGTACAAGCCGACTACGCCGGGCCGTCGTGGCGCCAGCGTCGCCGACTTCGTCGAGGTCACGCGGTCCACGCCGGAGAAGTCGCTGGTCCGTCCCCTGCACAGCAAGGGCGGCCGTAACAACGCCGGTCGTGTGACCGTTCGCCACCAGGGTGGCGGACACAAGCGCGCCTACCGCGTGATCGACTTCCGTCGTCACGACAAGGACGGCGTGCCGGCGAAGGTCGCGCACATCGAGTACGACCCCAACCGCACCGCGCGCATCGCGCTGCTGCACTACGCCGACGGCGAGAAGCGCTACATCCTCGCCCCGCGCAACCTGCAGCAGGGCGACACCGTGGAGAACGGTCCCGGGGCCGACATCAAGCCGGGCAACAACCTGGCCCTCCGCAACATCCCGGTCGGTACCACGATCCACGCGATCGAGCTCCGTCCCGGTGGCGGTGCCAAGTTCGCCCGCTCCGCCGGTGCCTCCGTGCAGCTGCTCGCGAAGGAGGGCGCCTACGCCCACCTGCGCATGCCGTCCGGCGAGATCCGTCTCGTCGACGTCCGCTGCCGCGCCACCGTCGGTGAGGTCGGCAACGCCGAGCAGAGCAACATCAACTGGGGTAAGGCCGGCCGTAAGCGGTGGCTGGGCGTCCGCCCGACCGTCCGTGGTGTCGTGATGAACCCGGTTGACCACCCGCACGGTGGTGGTGAGGGCCGGACCTCCGGTGGTCGCCACCCTGTGTCCCCGTGGGGCAAGAAGGAAGGCCGTACTCGTTCGCCCAAGAAGGCGTCGAACAAGTACATCGTCCGCCGCCGCAAGACGAACAAGAAGCGCTAAGGACGGGTTGAGATGCCTCGTAGCTTGAAGAAGGGGCCCTTCGTCGACGACCACCTGATCAAGAAGGTGGACGCCCAGAACGATGCCGGCACCAAGAACGTCATCAAGACCTGGTCCCGTCGCTCGATGATCGTCCCGGCCATGCTCGGCCACACGATCGCGGTGCACAACGGCAAGACCCACATCCCGGTGTTCGTCACCGAGTCGATGGTCGGCCACAAGCTCGGCGAGTTCTCGCCGACCCGCACCTTCCGGGGCCACGTCAAGGAAGACCGGAAGTCGAAGCGCCGCTAGTAGCGGATCGCATTCAGACACGTAAGTAACTGAAGGGACAACCATGGAAGCCAGGGCCCAGGCGCGGTACATCCGCGTCACGCCCATGAAGGCCCGCCGCGTGGTGGACCTCATCCGTGGCATGGACGCCACGGAGGCCCAGGCTGTTCTGCGATTCGCTCCGCAGGCAGCCTCCGTGCCGGTCGGCAAGGTGCTCGACAGCGCCATCGCCAACGCCGCGCACAACTACGACCACACCGACGCCGACAGCCTCTACATCTCCGAGGCGTACGTCGACGAGGGTCCGACCCTGAAGCGGTTCCGTCCGCGTGCCCAGGGCCGTGCCTACCGGATCCGCAAGCGGACCAGCCACATCACCGTGGTCGTCAGCAGCAAGGAAGGAACCCGGTAATGGGCCAGAAGGTTAACCCGCATGGGTTCCGGCTCGGTGTCACCACGGACTTCAAGTCCCGGTGGTACGCCGACAAGCTGTACAAGGACTACGTCAAGGAAGACGTCGCCATCCGTCGGATGATGACGTCCGGCATGGAGCGCGCCGGTATCTCGAAGGTGGAGATCGAGCGCACCCGTGACCGCGTGCGTGTGGACATCCACACCGCCCGTCCCGGCATCGTCATCGGCCGCCGTGGCGCCGAGGCCGACCGCATCCGCGGCGACCTTGAGAAGCTCACGGGCAAGCAGGTCCAGCTGAACATTCTTGAGGTCAAGAACCCCGAGACCGACGCTCAGCTGGTTGCTCAGGCCGTTGCCGAGCAGCTCTCCTCCCGCGTCTCCTTCCGCCGTGCCATGCGCAAGAGCATGCAGTCGGCGATGAAGGCCGGCGCCAAGGGCATCAAGATCCAGTGCGGTGGCCGCCTCGGCGGCGCCGAGATGTCCCGCTCGGAGTTCTACCGCGAGGGCCGTGTGCCCCTGCACACGCTCCGTGCGAACGTGGACTACGGCTTCTTCGAGGCCAAGACGACCTTCGGCCGCATCGGTGTGAAGGTCTGGATCTACAAGGGCGACGTCAAGAACATCGCCGAGGTCCGCGCCGAGAACGCTGCGGCCCGTGCGGGTAACCGCCCGGCCCGTGGTGGTGCCGACCGCCCGGCCCGTGGTGGCCGTGGTGGCGAGCGGCGCGGTCGCAAGCCGCAGCAGGCTGCCGGCGCCGAGGCCCCCAAGGCCGAGGCTCCCGCCGCTCCGGCTGAGAGCACCGGAACGGAGGCCTGACCGACATGCTGATCCCCCGTAGGGTCAAGCACCGCAAGCAGCACCACCCCAAGCGCGACGGCGCTGCCAAGGGTGGCACGACGGTTGCGTTCGGCGAGTACGGCATCCAGGCGCTCACCCCGGCGTACGTGACGAACCGTCAGATCGAGGCCGCTCGTATCGCCATGACGCGTCACATCAAGCGTGGTGGCAAGGTCTGGATCAACATCTACCCGGACCGTCCCCTCACCAAGAAGCCTGCCGAGACCCGCATGGGTTCCGGTAAGGGTTCTCCGGAGTGGTGGATCGCCAACGTCAAGCCCGGACGCGTGATGTTCGAGCTGTCGTACCCCAACGAGAAGATCGCCCGTGAGGCGCTGACCCGTGCGGCCCACAAGCTGCCGATGAAGTGCCGGATCGTCAAGCGCGAGGCAGGTGAAGCGTGATGTCGGCCGGTACCAAGGCGTCCGAGCTGCGCGAGCTGGGCAACGAGGAGCTTCTGGGCAAGCTCCGCGAGGCCAAGGAAGAGCTGTTCAACCTCCGCTTCCAGGCGGCCACGGGTCAGCTCGAAAACCACGGCCGTCTGAAGGCGGTCCGCAAGGACATCGCGCGGATCTACACCCTGATGCGCGAGCGTGAGCTGGGCATCGAAACGGTGGAGAACGCCTGATGAGCGAGAAGAACGTGACTGAGAACGCAGAGGCGCGCGGTTTCCGCAAGACCCGTGAGGGTCTCGTCGTCAGCGACAAGATGGACAAGACCGTCGTCGTCGCTGTCGAGGACCGCGTGAAGCACGCGCTGTACGGCAAGGTCATCCGCCGTACGAACAAGCTCAAGGCGCACGACGAGCAGAACGCCGCGGGTGTCGGCGACCGCGTCCTCCTCATGGAGACCCGGCCGCTGTCCGCGACGAAGCGCTGGCGCGTCGTCGAGATCCTCGAAAAGGCCAAGTAAGTCTCCTGCGGGGCAAACCCCGCAGGACAGTTCCGCCAGGCTCCGGGGGCCCGCTCGGGTGAGCGGCCCCCGGGGAACCGGCAGACAAACAGGAGATAGACGTGATCCAGCAGGAGTCGCGACTGCGTGTCGCCGACAACACTGGTGCGAAGGAGATCCTTTGCATCCGTGTGCTCGGTGGCTCCGGTCGCCGCTACGCGGGCATCGGTGACGTCATCGTCGCCACCGTCAAGGACGCGATCCCCGGTGGCAACGTGAAGAAGGGTGACGTCGTCAAGGCGGTCATCGTTCGCACCGTCAAGGAGCGCCGCCGTCCGGACGGCTCGTACATCCGCTTCGACGAGAACGCCGCCGTCATTCTGAAGAACGACGGCGACCCTCGCGGCACCCGCATCTTCGGCCCGGTCGGCCGTGAGCTGCGCGAGAAGAAGTTCATGAAGATCATCTCGCTCGCGCCGGAGGTGCTGTAAGCATGAAGATCAAGAAGGGCGACCTGGTCCAGGTCATCACCGGCAAGGACAAGGGCAAGCAGGGCAAGGTCATTGCCGCTTACCCGCGCGAGGAGCGTGTCCTGGTCGAGGGTGTCAACCGGGTCAAGAAGCACACCAAGGCCGGCCCGACCGCCAGCGGTTCCCAGGCCGGCGGCATCGTGACCACCGAGGCCCCGATCCACGTCTCCAACGTCCAGCTGGTCGTGGAGAAGGACGGCAAGAAGGTCGTCACGCGTGTCGGTTACCGCTTCGACGACGAGGGCAACAAGATCCGCGTTGCCAAGCGGACGGGTGAGGACATCTGATGGCTACCACCACCACTCCGCGTCTGAAGCAGAAGTACCGCGAGGAGATCGCGGGCAAGCTGCGTGACGAGTTCAAGTACGAGAACGTCATGCAGATCCCCGGCCTCGTCAAGATCGTGGTCAACATGGGTGTCGGCGACGCCGCCCGTGACTCGAAGCTGATCGAGGGCGCCATCCGCGACCTCACCACGATCACCGGTCAGAAGCCGGCCGTCACCAAGGCCCGCAAGTCCATCGCGCAGTTCAAGCTGCGTGAGGGCCAGCCGATCGGTGCCCACGTCACGCTCCGTGGCGACCGCATGTGGGAGTTCCTGGACCGCACCCTGTCGCTCGCGCTGCCGCGCATCCGCGACTTCCGCGGCCTGTCCCCCAAGCAGTTCGACGGCCGTGGCAACTACACCTTCGGTCTCACGGAGCAGGTCATGTTCCACGAGATCGACCAGGACAAGATCGACCGCACCCGGGGTATGGACATCACCGTGGTGACCACGGCGACCAACGACGCTGAGGGCCGTGCGCTCCTTCGTCACCTCGGCTTCCCCTTCAAGGAGGCGTGAGCGAGATGGCGAAGAAGGCTCTGATCGCTAAGGCTGCTCGCAAGCCCAAGTTCGGTGTGCGTGGCTACACCCGCTGCCAGCGCTGCGGCCGTCCGCACTCCGTGTACCGCAAGTTCGGCCTCTGCCGCGTGTGCCTCCGTGAGATGGCTCACCGTGGCGAGCTGCCGGGCGTGACCAAGAGCTCCTGGTAATCCCTGTAATAGGGGATTCCTGAAGCTCTCGGTAAGCATCTGGGTCGGCAGAGGCCCTTCTCCGCATGCCGTAGGCTTACGGGGTTGGGCGTCTGCCGCGCCCGTACGACTTACTACGCCGTAGGTCCACCGCGCCGCACCCGTCCCGTCTCGGATCGGGGAGAGGGATGGCGCACCAGGAAACCCCGGCGAGAGAGGCCGAAGGCCAATTCATGACCATGACTGATCCGATCGCAGACATGCTTACGCGTCTGCGGAACGCGAACTCGGCATACCACGACTCCGTGACCATGCCGGCATCGAAGATCAAGTCGCACATCGCGGAGATCCTCCAGCAGGAGGGCTTCATCACGGGCTGGCGGATCGAGGACGCCGAGGTCGGCAAGAACCTCGTCCTGGAGCTGAAGTTCGGCCCCAACCGTGAGCGCTCCATCGCGGGCATCAAGCGGATCTCCAAGCCCGGTCTCCGGGTGTACGCGAAGTCCACCAACCTGCCGAAGGTGCTCGGCGGCCTCGGCGTGGCGATCATCTCCACGTCGCACGGGCTCCTCACCGACAAGCAGGCCGGCAAGAAGGGCGTGGGTGGGGAAGTCCTCGCCTACGTCTGGTAGCAGAAGGGAACGGAGGAAACAGCTATGTCGCGCATCGGCAAGCTCCCCATCGCGGTTCCCGCCGGCGTGGACGTCACCATCGACGGCCGTACGGTTTCGGTCAAGGGCCCCAAGGGCACGCTGACCCACACCGTCGTGGCACCGATCGACATCGCTAAGGGCGAGGACGGCACCCTGCTGGTGACCCGCCCGAACGACGAGCGTCAGAGCAAGGCCCTGCACGGCCTCTCCCGCACGCTGGTGGCGAACATGATCACCGGCGTGACCCAGGGTTACGTGAAGAAGCTCGAAATCAGCGGTGTCGGTTACCGAGTGACCGCCAAGGGTTCGAACCTGGAGTTCGCTCTGGGCTACAGCCACCCGATCGTCGTCGAGGCCCCCGAGGGCATCACCTTCAAGGTGGAGGCCCCCACCCGGTTCTCGGTCGAGGGCATCGACAAGCAGAAGGTCGGCGAGGTTGCGGCCAACATCCGCAAGCTGCGCAAGCCCGACCCGTACAAGGCCAAGGGTGTCAAGTACGAGGGCGAAGTCATCCGCCGCAAGGTCGGAAAGGCGGGTAAGTAAGCCATGGCATACGGGCAGAAGATCCTCAAGGGCGACGCCTACAAGCGCGCCGCGATCAAGCGCCGTCACATCCGGATCCGCAAGCGGATCGCCGGTACGGCGGAGCGTCCCCGTCTGGTCGTGACCCGCTCCAACCGCCACATCGTGGCGCAGGTGATCGACGACCTCAAGGGCCACACCCTGGCCTCCGCGTCCACCCTGGACGCGTCGGTCCGCGGTGGCGAGGGCGACAAGTCCGCGCAGGCCAAGCAGGTCGGCGCCCTGGTCGCCGAGCGTGCCAAGGCCGCCGGTGTCGAGGCTGTCGTGTTCGACCGTGGTGGCAACCAGTACGCCGGGCGCATCGCCGCCCTGGCGGACGCCGCCCGCGAAGCCGGGCTCAAGTTCTGAGCCTGCCGTAGCTAGCGGAAAAAGAGAGAGGTAATTCCAATGGCTGGACCCCAGCGCCGCGGTGGCGGTGCCGGTGGCGGCGAGCGGCGGGACCGGAAGGGCCGTGACGGCGGCGCTGCTGCCGCCGAGAAGACCGCGTACGTTGAGCGCGTCGTCGCGATCAACCGCGTCGCCAAGGTTGTGAAGGGTGGTCGTCGCTTCAGCTTCACCGCGCTGGTCGTGGTGGGCGACGGTGACGGCACCGTGGGTGTCGGTTACGGCAAGGCCAAGGAGGTGCCGGCCGCCATCGCCAAGGGCGTTGAGGAGGCCAAGAAGCACTTCTTCAAGGTCCCCCGTATCCAGGGCACCATCCCGCACCCGATCCAGGGTGAGAAGGCTGCCGGCGTCGTGCTCCTCAAGCCCGCGTCGCCCGGTACCGGTGTTATCGCCGGTGGTCCGGTGCGTGCCGTGCTGGAGTGCGCCGGTATCCACGACGTGCTGTCGAAGTCGCTCGGCTCCGACAACGCCATCAACATCGTGCACGCGACCGTGGAGGCCCTGAAGGGCCTGCAGCGTCCCGAGGAGATCGCGGCCCGCCGTGGTCTGCCCCTGGAGGACGTCGCTCCCGCGGCTCTGCTGCGTGCGCGTGCCGGGGCGGGTGCGTAATCATGGCGCAGCTCAAGATCACGCAGGTCAAGTCCTACATCGGCAGCAAGCAGAACCACCGTGACACTCTGCGGTCGCTTGGTCTCAAGGGGATCAACACCGTGGTCGTCAAGGAGGACCGCCCCGAGTTCCGCGGCATGGTGCACACCGTCCGCCACCTCGTGACGGTCGAGGAGGTCGACTGATCATGGCGGAGCAGAACCCGCTGAAGATCCACAACCTCCGTCCCGCCCCGGGCGCCAAGACCGCCAAGACCCGTGTGGGTCGTGGTGAGGCGTCGAAGGGTAAGACGGCCGGTCGTGGTACCAAGGGCACCAAGGCCCGCTACCAGGTTCCGGAGCGCTTCGAGGGCGGCCAGATGCCGCTGCACATGCGCCTCCCGAAGCTGAAGGGCTTCAAGAACCCGTTCAAGACCGAGTACCAGGTCGTGAACCTCGACAAGCTGGCCGCGCTGTACCCGGAGGGTGGCGAGGTCACCGTCGAGGGTCTCGTCGCCAAGGGTGCCGTTCGCAAGAACAGCCTCGTCAAGGTCCTCGGCCAGGGCGAGGTCTCCGTGGCGCTGCAGGTGACGGTCGACGCCGTCTCCGGCTCCGCCAAGGAGAAGATCACCGCCGCCGGCGGTACGGTCACCGAGCTGGTCTGAGTTCCTCAGGTCATTCGATGACATGAACGATCCCGACCGGGGATACTCCACAAAAGGGGTATCCCCGGTCGGTCGTTCCTAGGGGAGTGCTCTCGCCGGTAAGGTGGCCAGCACTGCCTACTTTCATTGGGTGCGTCTCATGGGGCACCCTGAGCGGCAGTTGACCGTTAGTAATTCGTCTGTATCCGTCGAACCTCAAGACCGTCACCCTTGACGCAGTTGCGCGGGGGTCGCAGGAGGCACCGTGCTCACCGCGTTCGCCCGGGCGTTCAGGACGCCCGACCTGCGCAAGAAGCTGCTCTTCACGCTGGCCATCATCGTGGTCTACCGCGTCGGTACCCACATCCCGATCCCCGGCGTCAACTACAAGGCCGTCCAGCAGTGCGTGAGCGAGGCGGGGGCCAACCAGGGCCTGTTCGGCCTCGTCAACATGTTCAGCGGCGGTGCGCTGCTCCAGATCACGGTCTTCGCGCTCGGCATCATGCCGTACATCACGGCCAGCATCATTCTTCAGCTGCTGACCGTGGTCATCCCGCGCCTGGAAGCCCTGAAGAAGGAGGGCCAGGCCGGCACGGCGAAGATCACGCAGTACACCCGGTACCTGACGGTGGCGCTCGCCATCCTCCAGGGCACCGGCCTGGTGGCCACCGCCCGCAGCGGCGCGCTTTTCAACGGCTGCTCGGTCGCGTCGAGCATCGTCCCCGACCAGGCGATCTTCACGACGATCACGATGGTGATCTGCATGACCGCCGGTACCTGTGTCGTGATGTGGCTCGGCGAGCTGATCACCGACCGCGGCATCGGCAACGGCATGTCGATCCTGATGTTCATCTCGATCGCCGCGACCTTCCCGTCCGCGCTGTGGGCGATCAAGAAGCAGGGCACCCTGGCCGGCGGCTGGATCGAGTTCGGCACGGTGATCCTGATCGGCCTGGTGATGGTCGCGCTCGTCGTCTTCGTCGAGCAGGCCCAGCGCCGCATCCCGGTGCAGTACGCGAAGCGCATGATCGGCCGTCGTTCCTACGGTGGTACGTCCACGTACATCCCGCTCAAGGTGAACCAGGCGGGTGTGATTCCCGTCATCTTCGCCTCCTCGCTGCTCTACATCCCGGCGCTCGTGGCGCAGTTCGCGGGGGGCAATTCGGGCTGGAAGTCGTGGATCCAGCAGAACCTCACCAAGGGTGACCACCCGATTTACATCACTCTGTACTTCTTGCTCATCGTTTTCTTCGCGTTCTTCTACGTCGCTATCTCCTTCAACCCCGAGGAAGTAGCCGACAACATGAAGAAGTATGGTGGCTTCATCCCGGGCATCCGGGCTGGCCGACCGACCGCTGAGTACCTCAGCTACGTGCTCAACCGGATCACCTGGCCGGGTTCGCTGTATCTGGGTCTGATCGCTCTCGTACCGACAATGGCGTTGGTGGGCTTCGGGGCAAGCCAGAACTTCCCGTTCGGTGGCACCAGCATCCTGATCATCGTGGGTGTCGGTCTTGAGACGGTGAAGCAGATCGAGAGCCAGCTCCAGCAGCGCAATTACGAAGGGTTCCTCCGCTGATGCGTATCGTCCTCGTCGGGCCGCCGGGTGCCGGTAAGGGAACGCAAGCCGTCCGTCTCGCCGAGAAGCTGTCCATCCCGCACATCTCCACCGGTGACCTCTTCCGGGCCAACATCAGCCAGGGAACGGAGCTGGGCAAGCTCGCGCAGTCCTACATGGACAAGGGCGAGCTGGTGCCGGACTCGGTCACCATCGGCATGGCCAAGGACCGCATGGAGCAGCCGGACGCGGAGAAGGGCTTCCTGCTCGACGGCTTCCCGCGCAACGTGCAGCAGGCCGAGGCGCTCGACGAGCTCCTGCAGACCGAGGGCATCACGCTGGACGCCGTCCTGGACCTGGAGGTCCCGGAGGACGAGGTCGTGAAGCGGATCGCCGGCCGGCGCATCTGCCGCAACGACTCCTCGCACGTCTTCCACGTGACGTACAGCCCCGCGAAGAAGGAGGGCGTCTGCGACGTCTGCGGCGGTGAGCTGTACCAGCGCGAGGACGACCGCGAGGAGACCGTCCGCACGCGGCTGGAGGTCTACCACACGCAGACCGAGCCGATCATCGACTACTACAAGGCGCAGGGCCTGGTCGTGACGATCTCCTCCCTGGGCCCCGTGGGCGAGATCACGCAGCGGGCCCTGGAGGCCCTGAAGCGCGAGAAGGCCGAGCAGTAGTCCTACGGCCCTTGTCCGGCCGCGGTGCCCCTCCCGGGTGCCGCGGCCGTACTGTTGTACAGGTAACCCCCAGTCGACGCGAGTGACGGAGAGCGCAGGCCCCCATGGTGCAGATCAAGACCCCCGAGCAGATCGCCAAGATGCGTGCGGCGGGCCTGGTCGTAGCCGCCATCCACGCGGCCACTCGGGAGGCCGCGGTGCCGGGTGCCTCCACCAAGGATCTGGACGAGGTCGCCCGCAAGGTCCTCGCCGAGCACGGCGCGAAGTCGAACTTCCTGGGCTACGGCGGCTTCCCCGCGACGATCTGCACCTCGGTCAACGACGTGGTCGTCCACGGCATCCCCTCCGACGACGTCGTCCTGAAGGACGGCGACATCATCTCCATCGACTGCGGCGCGATCGTCGACGGCTGGCACGGCGACGCGGCCTACACGGCCTTCGTGGGCTCCGGTCACGCTCCGGAGCTGATCGAGCTGTCCCGGGTGACGGAAGAGTCGATGTGGGCCGGCATCGCGGCCATGAAGCAGGGCAACCGCCTGGTCGACGTCTCCCGGGCGATCGAGACGTACATCCGCCGCCAGCCGAAGCCGGGCGGCGGCAAGTACGGGATCATCGAGGACTACGGCGGCCACGGCATCGGCACCGAGATGCACATGGACCCGCATCTGCTGAACTACGTCGACCGCCGCCGCGGCAAGGGTCCCAAGCTGGTCCCCGGCTTCTGCCTCGCGATCGAGCCGATGGTCTCCCTCGGCACCCCGCGCACGGAGGTCCTGTCGGACGACTGGACGGTCATCACGACGGACGGCACATGGTCCTCCCACTGGGAGCACTCGGTCGCCCTGACGGAGGAAGGCCCGCTGGTGCTGACCGCTCCCGACGGAGGCAAGGCGAAGCTGGCGGAGCACGGCATCACGGCTGCACCCGACCCGCTGGCCTGACGGCGGGCGCTACGGGTGTCGCCGGTCGCAGGCCGGCGACAGGGATCGGGCCCGCTCGGTTAACGATCTACCCCGTAGGGCAGACTTCCTCGATTCGCCTTTCCAGGTACGCCGACGTAGACTGACTCGTCGGCTCTCGTGCATCCTCATGCCTTCAAGCTTGAAACTGCAACGAAAGCCGATCAAGGTAGTCGATTCGAAGGGCGAAGCGTGGCCAAGAAGCAAGGTGCCATCGAGATCGAGGGCACTGTCGTCGAGTCTCTGCCGAACGCCATGTTCAAGGTCGAGCTCCAGAACGGCCACCAGGTCCTGGCACACATCAGCGGCAAGATGCGTATGCACTACATCCGCATCCTCCCTGACGACCGGGTCGTGGTGGAGCTGTCTCCGTACGACCTGACGCGTGGCCGGATCGTCTACCGCTACAAGTAGATCTTGCCCGCACTCCGCTCCGGCGGGGTGGTGGCACTGACCCGGAGAACCTCAATCCCATGAAGGTCAAGCCGAGCGTCAAGAAGATCTGCGACAAGTGCAGGGTGATCCGCCGTCACGGCCGGGTCATGGTCATCTGCGAGAACCCGCGCCACAAGCAGCGCCAGGGCTGACGCACGACCATCACCCTCTGCACCGCTATCGCAGAGATTCGCGCGACGCGAGCTGAATATGTTCATACGCAGAGCCCGAGCCGCACGTCATGGCTCGACACCCCCGGTTCGGAGGCCGGGGACCCGGTTCGTACCTGATACGGCGACCGGGAACCGGTTCTGTGGAAGACCTCCGAAGATCACCAGGAGCCATTGAATGGCACGCGTTTCCGGTGTTGACATCCCGCGCGAAAAGCGCGTGGAGGTCGCCCTCACCTACGTGTTCGGCATCGGCCGGACCCTCTCGAAGGAGACGCTGGCTGCGACCGGCGTCGACCCGAACACCCGCGTTCGTGACCTGACCGAAGAGCAGCTGGTCGCGATCCGCGAGTACGTCGACAACAACATCAAGACCGAGGGTGACCTCCGTCGCGAGATCCAGGCCGACATCCGCCGCAAGGTCGAGATCGGCTGCTACCAGGGTCTCCGTCACCGTCGCGGTCTGCCCGTCCGCGGTCAGCGCACCAGCACCAACGCTCGCACCCGCAAGGGCCCGCGTCGCGCCATCGCCGGCAAGAAGAAGCCGGGCAAGAAGTAGTCCGCAGCGGACACCTGTCCACGGTCTTCGCTGTAGGACCGACCACCTCCCGTAGGAGTTAGTAGATGCCCCCCAAGGGACGTCAGGGCGCTGCCAAGAAGGTGCGCCGCAAGGAAAAGAAGAACGTCGCTCACGGCCACGCGCACATCAAGAGCACGTTCAACAACACGATCGTGTCGATCACGGACCCGTCCGGCAACGTGATCTCCTGGGCCTCCGCCGGCCACGTCGGCTTCAAGGGCTCCCGGAAGTCCACGCCGTTCGCCGCGCAGATGGCCGCCGAGTCGGCTGCCCGCCGCGCCCAGGAGCACGGCATGCGCAAGGTCGACGTGTTCGTGAAGGGTCCGGGTTCCGGTCGCGAGACCGCCATCCGTTCGCTTCAGGCGACCGGTCTTGAGGTCGGCTCCATCCAGGACGTCACCCCGACCCCGCACAACGGCTGCCGTCCGCCGAAGCGCCGCCGCGTCTGACGCCACGGCCTTCGTCTGGCTCAGGGTCCGGGCGGTACGGCTCCGTACGGGGCGTACCGCCCGTACCCTTGCAGTACCCGCACTTTTCACGGGTGCGGTTTCCGTCGGACGTCAAATAGCGGGCGTCCACGAAAGAAGGATCTGATCCACACATGCTGATCGCTCAGCGACCCTCGTTGACCGAAGAGGTCGTCGACGAGTTCCGCTCCCGGTTCGTGATCGAGCCGCTGGAGCCGGGCTTCGGCTACACCCTCGGCAACTCCCTGCGCCGCACGCTCCTCTCCTCGATCCCGGGTGCCGCCGTCACCTCGATCCGGATCGACGGTGTCCTGCACGAGTTCACCACCGTGCCGGGCGTCAAGGAGGACGTCACCGACCTGATCCTCAACATCAAGC
>NZ_JAIQYY010000020.1:170455-220374 GCF_020181035.1 Streptomyces sp. CoH27 | reverse complement strand
GGCATCCGCTGGGGCGGACGCCCCCTCGCCGCCGCGGCCTGAACGACCCGGCGAACCTATGCGGTCAGAGCACTAGCCGCCGGTCTGGCCCGCGAAAATGCCTCCGTTGCCGTTGCCTCGGGTGCCGCCACCACCGGTTGTATCCGTCGGATTGGGCGACGGAGAAGTTCCTCCGGTGGTGCCACCCGTGCTCGTGCCACCGTTGCCGTTGCCACCATTGCCGCCATTGCCGTTACAGGGGTTGCCCCAGTTCCACTGGCAGGTGTCGCTCGTCGACGGCGAGGGGGACGGGGACGCCGCGCTGGGCGACGGGCTCGGCGACGCGCTCTGCGTCGGGCTCGGGGTGATGCTCGGAGTCGGGGTCGG
The DNA here is from genome assembly GCF_020181035.1 of Streptomyces sp. CoH27. Classification (GTDB taxonomy): domain Bacteria; phylum Actinomycetota; class Actinomycetes; order Streptomycetales; family Streptomycetaceae; genus Streptomyces; species Streptomyces camelliae. The sequence goes on along the minus strand of NZ_JAIQYY010000020.1, from coordinate 220,008 downwards.
GGTCGGAGCGCCCGCCTCGTCCTGGACCTTGCCGATGTCCGTGGCCTGCGGGAAGCCCTGGTCATTGGCGTTCTTCAGCGCGGCCTTCATGTACTCGGTCCACACCGATGTCGGGATGTCACCACCGTGGATCGACGCGACGCCGGCCGTGCCGTTCATGGACAGCAGCTCATGGTCCTTCGGGTTCTCACGGAACATCGCCACCGAGGTGGACAGCTGCTGGGTGTAGCCGACGAACCAGGCCGACTTGTTGCTGTCCGTGGTGCCGGTCTTGCCCGCCGCCGTACGGCCCAGGGCCTTGGCGTTCTCACCCGTACCGTTCTGGATCACGTTCTGCAGGACGTCCGTGACGTTGTTCGCCACGTTCTCGTCCATCGCCGGGGTGACCTTCGGCTTGGTGAAGCCCTGCACTTCCTGACCGTCCTTCTTCACGGAGGTCACCGAGTACGGGTCCGCGTGCTGGCCGGAGGCAGCGAACGTCGCGTACGCGTCGGCCATACGGATCGCGCTCGGGGTCGAGGTGCCGATGGCGAAGGACGGGTTGAGCGTCGAGAAGCTGTCGCCGAGGATTCCGGACGCCTTGGCGACGTCCCGGACCTTCGTCAGTCCCACATCCACACCGAGCTGCACGAACGGCGTGTTGATGGACTGCTCCATCGCCTTGCGGAGGGTGATGTACCCCCACTTGTATTTGCTCTCGTTGTTCTGATAGAAGGGCGAATTGTCCTTGTTGAGGTAGTACGACCCATCTGGCTTGAACACCTTGAGGTGGTCGTCGCCGTTGTACTTGCTCAGCGGGGAAAGACCCTCCGGTTCTGTCTTGTAGGTCCCGTACTGCATGGCCGCGGCGAGCACGAACGGCTTCCACGTCGAACCGACCGGGACACCTGCGGTGTCCGCGTTGTTCGTGAAGTGGCCGTTCTCGTAGCCGTCACCGCCGTAGAGGGCGACGATCGCGCCGTCCTTGGGAACCACCGACGCCGCGCCGAACTGGACATACTTGTCCAGGTCACGGTGTTTCGGGTCGAGGCGGTCCTTCTGGACCTTCTTCACGGCCGCTGCCAGCTCGTTGACCTTGTCCTTCTGGAAGGTCGTCCGGATCTGGTAGCCACCCTGGTCGAACTGCGTCTCGGTGATGTCCGAGTGCGCGAGGACGTACTTCTTCGCCGTGTCCACCAGGTAGCTGATCTGGCCCGTCATGCCCTTGGTCGCCTTCCGGCCGTCGGGCATGGGGTACTGCTTGATGGCCTCCTGGTACTGGGCGTCCGTGAGGTGGTGGTCGTTGTGCATCTGCTGGAGGATCCATCCCCAGCGGTCCTGCGAGCGCTTGGTGTTGGCCTGCTGGGTCGCCGACTTGTCGAAGTCCGGGTTGCCGGCCGGGTCGAAGTACGTCGGGCCCTTGAGTAGCGCCGCGAGCACCGCGCACTCGCTCGGCGTGAGGTCCTTCGCGTCCTTGCCGTAGTACGTCTGCGCCGCCGCCTGGATCCCGTAGGCACCCCGGCCGAAGTACGAGGTGTTCAGGTAGCCCTGCAGGATCTGCTGCTTCTTGAGCTTCGTCCCCACCTTGATGGAGATGAACATCTCCTTGAACTTACGGGTGACGGTCTGTTCCTGGCTCAGGTAGGTGTTCTTCACGAACTGCTGGGTGATCGTGGAACCACCCTGGGTCTGGCCGCCCCTCGCCATGTTGACCAGGGCGCGCAGGAGACCCTGGGGGTCGACACCCGAGTCCTGGTAGAAGCTCTTGTTCTCGGCCGAGATCACGGCCCACTGCATCGCCGCGGGGATCTGGTCGATGCCGATGTTCTGCCGGTTGACGCCGGTGCCCGTGGCCACCATCTGCGTGCCGTCGGCCCAGTAGTAGACGTTGTTCTGCGATTTGGCCGCGTCGTTCTCGTTGGGGATCGAGACCATCGCGTAACCGATGCCCGCCACCGCCACCAGGCTTCCGATGAAGCCGATGAACATGCCTGTCACGAGCTTCCAGGACGGCATCCAGCGGCGCCAGCCGTACTTCCCGGACCGGGGATAGTCGATGAGTCTCTTCTTGCCGGGTGCGGTCGTCGCGCGGCCCCTGCCGCGCCCGGGACCGCTGGGACCGCCCGGACCGCCACGCCGGGCCCCTGAGCCCGTGTTGTCGCCGCCTCTGCGGCGGCCGCCTCTCTGCGCCGCCCGGCGGGCCTCGGCACGGCTGCCGTAGGGACGCTCCTCACCTCCCGGAGCACTGTCCGACCCATAGGAACTGGGCCCATAGGAGTCGGAAGAAGATCCGGTGGCGCCACGCGGCGCCGCACGGCGGCCGGAGGACGAGCCGGACTGGCCACGTCGGGCCGCGGCACGTCCGCCTCCCTGCGGCTGCGGCGGTTTGCGACGGTGCTCGCTCATCGAACGATTACTCCTCGGGCAGGCGCACCCGTGCGCGCCTGGAACGGCGGCTGGTTTCCGGTCCCCCCGGAGTACGGATGTGGTCGGTCCTGCATTCACCCGTACTGCACCGGGGACGATGACGCTCCCCAGACGTCACTCGGTTCCCGGCGATGTGCATGCCGCACAGACTACGCATCGCCAAAACCCGTCGAGCCCCGAAGTTCACCCCCAAAACAGGCAACTTGCATCGTATGAATCGGTGATGTGATCCCGTTCACCGTCGTCCCTCTTGTCGCCTGCCGAAGGCCGTTCTATCGTCGTGATGTATCGAGTCGATACATCAGCGCGAGATAAAGACGCTGAGAGGCACGGCGAGACCCGCGGGAGCGACTGCGGGACCGAGAGGAGGCGACGATGAGCCGACGTTCCGGCATCCTTGAGTTCGCCGTGCTCGGCCTGCTGCGCGAGTCCCCGATGCACGGCTATGAGCTGCGCAAGCGCCTCAACACGTCCCTGGGGGTGTTCCGTGCGTTCAGCTACGGGACCTTGTATCCCTGCCTCAAGACGCTGGTCGCGAGCGGCTGGTTGATCGAGGAACCGGGCAACACCCACGAGGACGCCCTCGCCGCTCCGCTCGCCGGGCGCCGCGCCAAGATCGTCTACCGGCTGACGGCGGAGGGCAAGGAGCACTTCGAGGAACTGCTTTCGCAGACCGGCCCCGACGCGTACGAGGACGAGCACTTCGCCGCGCGGTTCGCCTTTTTCGGTCAGACGTCGCGCGATGTGCGCATGCGCGTGCTGGAGGGTCGGCGCAGCCGCCTGGAGGAGCGCCTGGAGAAGATGCGTGCCTCGCTGGCGCGCACGCGTGAGCGCCTCGACGACTACACACTTGAGCTCCAGCGCCACGGGATGGAGTCCGTGGAGCGCGAAGTGCGCTGGCTGAACGAGCTCATCGAGAGCGAGCGGGCCGGGCGGGACCTGAGGGGTTCCGCGTCCGGGGGGTCCGCTCAACAGGACACCACCACTGGATCGACGGGCGGCCTGCCCCGTACCGGGGAAACCCCCCGGACGGATACGCCCGGCGACACCGCCACGTGAGTCCCAGTCAGGGCCTCACTCGTACACACAGGGAGCAACCGGAATGGGTTCGGTTCGCGTAGCCATCGTCGGCGTGGGCAACTGCGCCGCGTCGCTGGTGCAGGGAGTCGAGTACTACAAGGACGCCGACCCGGCGTCCAAGGTCCCCGGCCTGATGCACGTGCAGTTCGGTGACTACCACGTGCGCGACATCGAGTTCGTCGCCGCGTTCGACGTCGACGCCAAGAAGGTCGGCCTCGACCTCGCGGACGCGATCGGCGCCTCCGAGAACAACACCATCAAGATCTGCGACGTGCCCAGCACCGGTGTCACGGTCCAGCGCGGCCACACCCTCGACGGCCTCGGCAAGTACTACCGCCAGACCATCGAGGAGTCGGACGCCGAGCCGGTCGACATCGTCCAGATCCTGAAGGACAAGCAGGTCGACGTCCTGGTCTGCTACCTGCCCGTGGGCTCCGAGGACGCGGCGAAGTTCTACGCCCAGTGCGCCATCGACGCCAAGGTCGCCTTCGTCAACGCCCTCCCGGTCTTCATCGCCGGCACCAAGGAGTGGGCGGACAAGTTCACCGAGGCCGGTGTGCCGATCGTCGGTGACGACATCAAGTCCCAGGTCGGCGCCACCATCACGCACCGCGTCATGGCGAAGCTGTTCGAGGACCGCGGTGTCATCCTGGACCGCACGATGCAGCTGAACGTCGGCGGCAACATGGACTTCAAGAACATGCTGGAGCGCGAGCGCCTGGAGTCCAAGAAGATCTCCAAGACGCAGGCCGTCACCTCCCAGATCCCCGACCGGGACCTCGGCGAGAAGAACGTCCACATCGGCCCGTCCGACTACGTGGCGTGGCTGGACGACCGCAAGTGGGCATACGTCCGCCTTGAGGGCCGCGCCTTCGGTGACGTCCCGCTGAACCTTGAGTACAAGCTGGAGGTCTGGGACTCCCCGAACTCCGCGGGTGTCATCATCGACGCCCTGCGCGCCGCGAAGATCGCCAAGGACCGCGGCATCGGCGGCCCGATCCTGTCGGCGTCCTCGTACTTCATGAAGTCCCCGCCGGTGCAGTACTTCGACGACGAGGCCCGCGAGAACGTCGAGAAGTTCATCCGCGGCGAGGTCGAGCGCTAAGGCGCCGAAGCGACCGCTCGCACGCAAACGCTCCTGCCAGGGCTGTGAAGGTCCCCGGGTTTCCCGACCCGGGGACCTTCCGCATATGTGAGGCTGGGGCGCATGCCCGTCGTGCGTGACCTGCGCGTCCTGCTCCGTCTTCGGTACTTCCGACGCCTGCTCTGCGTCCGTCTGCTGTCCCAGGGCGCCGATGGCGTCTACCAGGTCGCGCTCGCCGCGTACGTCGTCTTCTCCCCGGAGAAACAGACCACGGCCGCAGCGATCGCCTCGGCGATGGCCGTGCTGCTGCTCCCCTACTCTCTGGTCGGCCCCTTCGCGGGCGTCCTGCTGGACCGCTGGCAGCGCCGGCAGGTCTTCGTCCACGGCAATCTGCTGCGCGCCGCGCTGGCCGCGATCACGGCCGTACTGATGGTCAGCCATGTCCCGGACTGCCTCTTCTACGTCTCCGCCCTGTGCGTCACGGCCGTCAACCGCTTCATCCTCGCCGGCCTGTCCGCGTCCCTGCCCCGCGTGGTCGACACCGAGCGCCTGGTGCTGGCCAACTCTCTGTCCCCGACGGCCGGCACCCTCGCCGCGACCGCCGGCGGCGGCCTGGCCTTCGCCGTACGACTGGTGGCGTCGGGCTCCGCTGCCGCGGTAGTCCTGCTGGGCGCGTTCCTCTATCTCAGCGCGGGCCTGGCCTCCCTGAGCCTGCCACGGGCGCTCCTCGGCCCCGACCGGCAACCGGCGCGGCCACGGCTGCGCAGCGCACTGGCCGAGACGGCACGGGACCTGGTGGCGGCCGTACGGCACCTGGCGGCACCGCGACGCAGGCAAGCCGCCTGGGCACTGACCGCGATGACGCTGATGCGCTTCTGCTACGGCGCCCTCCTGGTCCTGCTGCTCATGCTATGCCGGTACGCCCTCTCCAGCAGCCCCGAGGACGGGCTCCGGCTGCTCGGGCTGGCGCTCGCGGTCTCGGGGGCGGGATTCTTCGCAGCGGCCGTGATCACGCCCGGGGCGGCGGGACGGCTCGGTCCCGGTCGCTGGATCGTGTCATGCTCCGCTGCGGCCGCCGTACTGGAACCCGCTCTCGGTCTCCCCTTCACCATCGGACCGCTCCTGGTCGCGGCCTTCGTGCTGGGCCTGATCACCCAGGGCGCCAAGATCGCCACCGACACGATCGTCCAGGCTTCCGTCGACGACGCCTTCCGCGGCCGGATCTTCTCCGTGTACGACGTGCTCTTCAACGTGGCATTCGTCGGCGCGGCGGGAGTGGCCGCCCTGATGCTTCCACCGGACGGCCGCTCGGCGCTTCTGGTGATCCTGGTCGCCCTGATCTATGGCGGGGTCGCCGCGGCCTTGGCGCGATGTTTCACGTGAAACAGCCGACCCGGCCATGCGGCACCGACGGGCGATGTTTCACGTGAAACATCGCCATCCCGCTTCGGCAGAGATCAGCTCTGCGCGGCCCACCATTCCTTGAGCGCCGCCACCGCCGCTTCGTGCTCCATCGGCCCGTTGTCCAGACGCAGCTCCAGCATGTGCTTGTACGCCTTGCCGACGGCGGGGCCGGGGCCGACGCCCAGGATCTCCATGATCTGGTTGCCGTCCAGGTCCGGGCGGATCGCGTCCAGCTCCTCCTGCTTCTGGAGCTGGGCGATGCGCTCCTCCAGGCCGTCGTAGGCCCGTGACAGCGCGGCCGCCTTCCGCTTGTTCCGCGTGGTGCAGTCCGAGCGCGTCAGCTTGTGCAGACGGCCCAGCAGCGGGCCCCCGTCCCGGACGTAGCGGCGGACCGCCGAGTCCGTCCACTCCCCGGTGCCGTAGCCGTGGAAGCGCAGGTGGAGCTCGACCAGCCGCGAGACGTCCTTCACCAGTTCGTTGGAGTACTTCAGGGCGGTCATGCGCTTCTTGGTCATCTTGGCGCCGACCACCTCGTGGTGGTGGAAGGAGACCCGGCCGTCCTTCTCGAAGCGGCGTGTGCGCGGCTTGCCGATGTCGTGCAGCAGCGCGGCCAGCCGGAGCGTGAGATCGGGGCCGTGCTGCTCCAGCGCGATCGCCTGCTCCAGGACGATCAGCGTGTGCTCGTAGACGTCCTTGTGCCGGTGGTGCTCGTCCCGCTCCAGGCGCAGCGCCGGAAGCTCGGGCAGCACATGATCGGCGAGCCCGGTCTGTACGAACAGGGACAGGCCCTTGCGGGGGTACGCGGAGAGGAGCAGCTTGTTCAGCTCGTCACGAACCCGCTCGGCGGAGACGATCTCGATGCGTCCGGCCATCTCCGTCATCGCGGTGACGACCTCGGGGGCTACCGCGAAGTCCAGCTGGGCTGCGAACCGGGCGGCCCGCATCATCCGCAGCGGATCGTCCGAGAACGACTCGTCGGGGGTGCCCGGCGTACGTAGCACCCGGGCCGCGAGATCCTCCAGGCCGCCGTGCGGGTCGATGAACTCCTTCTCCGGCAGTGCCACGGCCATCGCGTTGACCGTGAAGTCCCGGCGGACCAGGTCGTCCTCGATGGAGTCGCCGTACGACACCTCGGGCTTGCGCGAGGTGCGGTCGTACGCCTCCGACCGGTACGTGGTCACCTCGATCTGGTAGCCGTCCTTCTGTGCGCCGACCGTACCGAAGGCGATCCCGACCTCCCAGACGGCGTCCGCCCAGGGACGCACGATCTTCAGTACGTCCTCGGGGCGGGCGTCGGTGGTGAAGTCCAGGTCGTTGCCGAGCCGGCCGAGCAGCGCGTCACGCACCGATCCGCCGACCAGGGCGAGGGAGAATCCCGCCTCCTGGAATCGACGGGCGAGATCGTCGGCGACCGGGGCCACCCGCAGCAGCTCAGCGACCGCGCGCTGCTGCACCTGGCTCAGGGCAGAGGAAGTGTCTTCGTTGGGGTTCGGCACAACAGAAAAGGGTACGTGCCCCGGCGACCAGGGGTGTCCTCGATTTCTTCCAGGGGCGGCCCGGTGAAGATCGCGGGACGGCCCGGTGAAAGAGGCGCAGGACAGCTCTCTGCATACCCGCGCAAGGGCTGCCTTTACGGTGTACGGAAGCTCTCCCCTCGATACTGGATATAGAGGACACGTCGCCGGAGTTCTTCGATCTTGTGGTGGAGACCGCGGCACTTCCCCTCAGCGCGCCTCGTTACCATGCGTGGACGCACATTCCGACGACCACTGACGACGAGGGACGGGCGAGCGCGTGGCCGAGGCGGCTGACTTCCAGGCAACCAGTGCCTCCCCTGCCCGCCGCTGGCTGCGGCGCACCGGAACGCTGCTCGCCGGGGCGCCTCTGCTGGCCGGTCTGCTGCAGCTGCCCGCCGCCGCGCCCGCTCAGGCCGCCTCCTCGGACACGGTGTCCGTCGCCCTGGACACGCTGACCCCCAACGCCCCCACGGACGGCGACACGCTGACCGTCTCCGGGACGGTGACCAACAACGGCAAGCAACCCGTCACCGCCGCCCACGTGGGCCTGCTGGTGGGGCCCCCACTGACCACCCGCTCGGCGATCGACAACGTGGCCCAGCACTCCGACGACGTGCAGAGCGCCACCGGGTCCGAGGTCGGCGGGAAGTACGTGGAGAAGTTCTCCTCGCTGGCCCCGGGCGTCGCCGAGCACTTCAGCATCTCCGTCCCCGTGGACAAGCTCGACCTGGGCTCGGACGGGGTCTACGAGTTCGACGTCTCCCTGTCCGGCCAGACCGCCGCCCAGCCCTGGTCCCAGATGCTCGGCATCCAGCGGACGTTCCTGCCGTGGCAGCCGTCCGAGGCCGACACCAAGACGAAGACGACGTTCCTGTGGCCGCTGATCTCCACGGTCCACATGACGGCCAAGACGGGCGCCGGTGAGCTGCAGACGCCGGTGTTCGGCAACGACGACCTGGCCAAGGAGCTGGCCCCGGCCGGCCGGCTGACCCAGATGGTCGATCTCGGCAAGGACCTCGACGTCACCTGGGTGATCGACCCGGACCTGCTGGCCTCGGTGGACGCGATGGCGACCGGCAACTACCGGCTGCCGGGGGACAACGGCACCACCACACCCGGCTCCAAGGAGCACCAGGTCCTCGCCAAGCAGTGGCTGGCGAACCTGCAGGACGCGGTGGCGGGCAAGGAGGTCGTCGCGCTGCCGTTCGCCGACCCGGACCTGGCATCCCTCGCGCACAACGGCACCAGCGTCACCGGCTCGCTCAGCCACCTCAAGGACGCCACCGACGTCGCCGCCACCACCGTCAAGACCGTGCTCCACGTCACACCGACCACGGACTTCGCCTGGCCGGTGGAAGGCGCGGTGGACCCCTCGATCATGAAGGTCGCGACCTCCGCCGGAGCCGACCGCGTCATCGCTCGCAGCGACAGCCTCCAGGAGACCGCCGGGCTGACGTACACGCCCTCCGCCGCCCGCCCGGTGGGTGGCGGCATCACTGCGGTGGTCGCCGACGACCGGCTCTCCACGGCCTTCGAGGGCGACCTGACCAAGGCGGACACCTCTACGCTCGCGGTGCAGAAGTTCCTGGCGCAGAGCCTTGAGGTGAACGCGCAGACGGACAAGCAGCGCAGCATCGTCGTCGCCCCGCAGCGGATTCCTACGGCGAGCCAGGCCCAGGTGATGGCTGCAGCGCTGAAGGCGCTGGAGGGTGCGAACTGGTCGCAGTCCCAGGACCTGACCGCGGCGGCCAAGGACAAGCCGGACCCGAACGCCACCACGCAGATCCCGTCGATCCAGTCCTACCCTTCCGCTCTGCGCAAGCAGGAGCTGCCGGTGACGGCGTTCCAGCAGATCGCGCGCACCCAGGACAAGCTGGACAACTTCCAGGTGGTACTCACCGACCGCTCCCGCGTCGTCACGCCATTCGGGCGGGCCATAAACCGTGAGATGTCCACATCGTGGCGCGGCAGGAGCGGGGACGCGGGCAGCTACCGCGACGGAGTGGAGGGCTGGCTCGACGAACTGGCCGCCCAGGTCAAGCTGATCGACAAGTCGGAGACCAAGCTCTCCGGACGCAGCGCCACCATCCCGGTGACCGTCCAGAACAACCTCGTCCAGCCCGTCGGCCATCTGATCCTGCGCCTCACCTCGTCCAATCCGACGCGTCTGAAGATCGGCGGCAAGGCCTACTCCGAGCAACCGGTGGAGATCTCCGGCGGGCACAGCCAGTCCGTGAAGTTCGCCACCTCGGCCAACGCCAACGGCCGGGTCACGGTCGTCGCGCAGCTGTACACCGAAGACGGCCAGGAGTACGGCGACGCCGTCAGTTTCGACGTGAAGGTCACCGAGGTCACGCCCACCGTGATGCTGGTCATCGGCGGCGGCGTGCTCCTCCTCGTCCTCGCCGGCTTCCGGATGTACACCCAGCGCAAACGCGCGGCCGCCCGCCAGGCCGAGGAGGACGGCCCGGACACCGCGGGGGAGGACACCGACGAGCCCGGGAACCCCGACGAGCCCTCGGATCGTCTCCCGCAGGAACCCGAGGATTCCGGCGCCCCCGCCGGGGCAGACGACCCTGAGCAGCCGAGTGACCCCCCGCTGGACACCGCACAGGAAAACGCCGACCCGTCCGGGACGGGTGAGAGAGTGGACCGTTGAGCGATGTCGTGGCCGGTGGGCCCGGGACGATGAGGTGGGGTAAGCATGAACGCGCCGTACGACGGTGATCGCGGCCAGGGCGCGGCCGGCTCGGGCTACCCCGAGCCGCCGCCGGAGCCCGGTCAGCAGGTACCGCCGCAGCACGCGGCGGACATGTACCTCCAGGACGCCTACGACCAGGACCCCTACCGGGCACAGGACCTGACCGCTCAGGACCCGGTCGCCGAGGCGCTGTACGACCGTGCCGCGCACCCGCCGCCCCCGCCTGGCAGCTACGACCAGCAGCAGATGTACGCCCCGCCCGCCCAGTCGCCGTACGCCCCCGACCCTCGGGTGTGGGCGCAGACCCCCGCGCCGGAGCCGGAGGGCGCGAACCCGTACCTGCCGTACGGTGACGATCCGCGCACGACCCAGTTCGTGGGCGTGGACGACCTGGTCACGCACTCCGGTGAGGAGTACCACGAGCCGGACGCCTTCGCTCATCTCTTCAAGGACCAGCAACAGGGCGGCGGACACATGCCCGCCGATCCCCGGTCCTTCTCCGGCCCGGCCGCCGCGCCGGGCAGCGGATACGGCCCGGTCGGCCAGTACCCGCAGGCGTACGGCCAGGACCGGCAGCAGGGTGCACCCGCCGGGGCCGGCTATCCGGCCGCGCCCGGGAACCCGGCGCAGCCCCCGGTGCACTCCCCGGCCGTGGTGCCGGACTCCGCCGGGCCGTACAGCGCCCCCGCGGCCGAAGCCGCGGCCGCCACTGCTCCGGCCGTCGCCACCGCTTCCGCGGCCCAGTCCGCTCCCGCCACGCCCGCGAAGAAGGGCGGCAAGGCCGCCGGGCTGCTGAAGTCCAGCGCGGTGATGGCGGCGGGCACGATGGTCTCCCGCCTCACCGGCTTCGTTCGCTCAGCGCTGATCGTCTCCGCGCTCGGCCTCTACTTCCTCGGCGACTCCTTCCAGGTCGCCTACCAGCTGCCGACGATGATCTACATCCTCACCGTCGGCGGTGGCCTGAACTCCGTCTTCGTGCCGCAGCTGGTGCGGGCCATGAAGGAGGACGACGACGGCGGCGAGGCGTTCGCCAACCGGCTGCTGACCCTGGTCATGGTGGCGCTGGCCGCGCTGACCGGACTCGCGATGCTGGGAGCGCCACTGCTGGTGCGCCTGCTGTCCAACCCGGTCGCCTCCAACCCGGCGGCCAACGACGTCGCGGTCACCTTCACCCGCTACTTCCTGCCCTCGATCTTCTTCATGGGCATCCATGTGGTGATGGGTCAGATCCTCAACGCGCGCGGAAAGTTCGGCGCGATGATGTGGACCCCGGTACTGAACAACATCGTCATCATCATGACGCTCGGCATGTTCATCTGGGTCTACGGCACCGCCTCCCACTCCCACATGACGGTCACGAACATCCCGGCGGAGGGCCAGCGGCTGCTCGGGATCGGTGTGCTGCTCGGTCTGGTCGTCCAGGCGCTGGCGATGATCCCGTATCTGCGCGAGACGGGCTTCCGGATCCGGCTGCGGTTCGACTGGCGGGGCCACGGCCTCGGCAAGGCCGCGATGCTCGCCAAGTGGACGATCCTGTTCGTGCTGGCCAATCAGGCCGGCGCCATGATCGTCACCCAGCTGTCCACGGCGTCCGGCAAGGACTCCGGCGTCGCGGGCACCGGCTTCGCCGCCTATGCCAACGCCCAGCTGATCTGGGGCCTGCCGCAGGCCATCATCACGGTGTCCCTGATGGCCGCCCTGCTGCCGCGCATCTCCCGCTCGGCGGCCGAGGGCGACGCGGGCGCGGTCCGCGACGACATCTCGCAGGGCCTGCGGACCACCGCGGTCGCCATCGTCCCGATCGCCTTCGGCTTCCTGTCGCTCGGCATCCCGATGTGCACGCTGATCTTCGGCTCCTCGGGCACCGACGCGGCCACCAACATGGGCTACATGCTGATGGCCTTCGGCCTCGGCCTGATCCCCTACTCGGTGCAGTACGTCGTCCTGCGGGCTTTCTACGCCTACGAGGACACCCGCACCCCCTTCTACAACACGGTCATCGTCGCCGTCGTCAACGCGGGCGCCTCGGCGCTGTGCTACTTCGCGCTGCCCGCCCGCTGGGCGGTCGCCGGCATGGCCGCCGCGTACGGCCTGGCCTACGCGATCGGTGTGGGCGTCGCCTGGCGCAGGCTGCGCAAGCGGCTGGGCGGCGACCTGGACGGGGCCCGGGTGCTGCGGACGTACGCGCGGCTGTGCATCGCCTCGGTCCCGGCGGCCCTGCTCAGCGGCGCGGCCTGCTACGGCATCGGGCACACCCTCGGTCAGGGCGTCGTCGGCTCCTTCGCCGCGCTGCTCGTCGGCGGTGCCGCCCTGCTCGGCGTCTTCTTCGTCGCCGCCCGCCGTATGCGGATCGACGAACTCAACTCGCTCGTGGGCATGGTGCGCGGGCGGCTGGGGCGCTGAGGCGGGGGCAGCCGCACAACCTTCGTCCGCCGCCGTGTGTCGTGCATAGCGGCGGACTGTGGGCACAATTGGTTTCGGCGTCGGACAGCGTGCAACGGATGGGGAGGCAGGGACGACGGTGGCGGAACGGAGCACGGCTGCCGTCGACGTGGCAGACAACAGCGGTGAGCAGCCGCTGACCGCCAAGGCGGACCAGTCCACGGCCGACGGGGTGGCCATGAACCCGGAGCGGGACAAGGGCAGCGACAAGGCGCAGGGGAGCAGCTCAATCGACGGTCCTGGAGAGAAGACGTCGTCCCCCGAACTGCACAGCGGTCACAAGCTCGCCAGACGCTACCGACTGGAGGAGTGCGTCACCCGTCTGGACGGATTCAGCAGTTGGCGTGCGGTCGACGAGAAACTCCGTCGTGCCGTCGGTGTCCACATCCTGCCCGCGGACCACACACGGGCCCGTTCCGTCCTGGCTGCGGCCCGCTCCTCCGCCCTGCTCGGCGACCCGCGCTTCGTCCAGGTCCTGGACGCCGTCGAGGAGAACGATCTCGTCTACGTCGTGCACGAATGGCTGCCCGACGCCACTGAGCTGACCGCGCTGCTCGCGGCCACCCCGCTGGAGCCGCACGACGCCTACCAGATGGTCAGTCAGATCGCCTCCGCCATGGCCGCCGCGCACCGCGAGGGCCTCGCCCATCTGCGGCTGAACCCCAACGCTGTACTGCGCACCTCGACCGGCCAGTGGCGCATCCGCGGCCTCGCCGTGAACGCCGCGCTGCGCGGCATCAGCTCCGACACCCCGCAGCGCACGGACACCGAGGCGATCGGAGCCCTGCTGTACGCGGCGCTGACCCAGCGCTGGCCGTACGAGAGCGACGCGTACGGCCTGTCCGGCCTGCCCAAGGGCGTCGGCCTCATCGCGCCGGACCAGGTGCGCGCCGGTGTCCACCGGGGCCTGTCCGAACTGTCCATGCGCGCGCTCGCCAACGACGGGGCCACCGCGTCCCGGCACGAGGCTCCGTGCACCACGCCGGAGGAGCTGGTGAAGGCGATCGGCGAGATGCCCCGCATCCGCCCGCCGGAGCCGGCGTTCACGTCCCCGCCGGACTACCAGCGCACGTCCTACCAGCAGGGCACGTACGGCCGCCCGGCGCCGCACCCCGGTGTCACCCAGCCGATCGCACCCCCGCCGCCTCCGCTGCAGAGCCGCACCGGCAAGGCCCTGAAGTGGGCCGTGTCGGCCCTCCTCATCGCCGCCCTCGGCCTGGGCAGCTGGCAGTTGGCAGACGCCCTGATGGACCAGGGCGGCAAGTCCGACGACACCAACAAGAGCCAGCAGACCGACGACGGGGACAAGGGGGCCGCCAAGCCGAAGCCGACGCCCATCAGCATCAAGGGCAGCCAGGAGTTCGTCGCCAAGGGAGACCCCCAGCACCCCGGCGATGTGGCCAAGACGTACGACGGGAACGCCTCGACGTACTGGCGTACCAAGACCTTCAACGAAGGTCCCGCGATCGCGCCCTACAAGCCGGGTGTCGGCATCGTCTACGACCTGGGCTCGGCCAAAACCCTCAGCACGGCCACCATCAGCCTTCGCTACCCCGGCGACCACACAACGGTCGAGCTGTACGCGGCCGACTCGCTGGCACCGGCGTCCCTGGACTCGATGCACCAGATCGGCAAAACCACGACCACCGGCACCACCGCCACGGTGAAGGTCAGCAAGCCGGCGAAGGCTCAGTATGTCCTCGTGTGGCTGACCGCTGTGCCGTACTCGGGTGCGGACGCGTCCTCGTACGCCGGGGCCGGCTACAAGCAGGCCATCGGCGAAGTGCAGTTCGCGGGCTGACGTCTCACCCGAGCGGAGGGGCAGATGGCGGAGGGCGCCGGATACGACGGGGTGAGCGACAAGGAGCTGCTCACCCGCCACGTGGAGGGCGACCCCGACGCCTTCGGCGAGATAGTGCGGCGGCATCGGGACCGGCTCTGGGCGGTCGCTCTGCGGACGCTGGGCGACCGTGAAGAGGCCGCGGACGCGGTTCAGGACGCCCTGGTGTCGGCGTACCGGGCCGCCCACACCTTCCGTGGGCAGTCGGCGGTCACGACGTGGCTGCACCGGATCACGGTGAATGCCTGCCTGGACCGGGCCCGCAAGGTGGCCTCTCGGAAGACCTCGCCGGTCGACGACACGGAGCGGCTGGAGCAGCTGCTGGAGCCGCACGAGTCGGCCTCGGCACCGGCCGAGCGCAACGATGTGCACCGCCAGCTGCTCAAGGCACTCGGCACACTGCCACAGGAGCAGCGGGCCGCTCTGGTCCTGGTGGACATGCAGGGGTATCCCGTGGCCGAGGCCGCCCGGATCCTCGATGTGCCCACGGGGACGGTGAAGAGCCGGTGCGCCCGGGGCAGAGCGAGACTCCTGCCGCTGCTCACCCATCTACGGCCCGAAGGCAGCGGGGGCGTGGGTGCAGGCGAAAAGGAACCTGGGCCGGGACGGAACCGGGTGGAGGGGGCAGCCGTCCCACCGGCAACGGGGACTCCGCAGCAGAGCCCCACGGACACGGGACCGAGCGATTCAGCCGTAATGAAGGGCGGAGGTGGGCGAGCGTGACTTCCACGACCGGCACGGCCGGGCACCCGGACGTCGAGGAGATCTCCGACCTCACCGAAGGCCTTCTCCCCCCGGACCGCAGCACAGACATACGCCGCCACCTGGAGACGTGCGAGCCGTGTGCGGACGTCCGTGCCGCCCTGGAGGAGATCCGCGGGCTGCTGGGCTCCGCGCCGGAAGCGGAACCCATGCCGGCCGACGTGGCCGCCCGTATCGATGCCGCCCTCGCCGCCGAGGGGCACGTTTCACGTGAAACATCGCCCCCCGCCGATCGCCCCGCCGACCATCCCACCGATCGACCCGCCGGCCGCCCGCAGGCGACGACCGGACCCGGCCGGAAGAAGAACGGACGCGGTCGGCACCGCAGGAACGTCGTCCTGGGAACGGTGCTCACCGCCGCCGTCCTGGGAGCCGGCTCTCTGGTGATCCAGTCGCTCACCGGCGGCAGCTCCACCACTACGGCTCACAGCACGCCGAGCCCGTCCATCAGCGCGTTCTCCGGCGCCAGCATCCAACATCAGGTACACGATCTGCTCGCTGCGAAGAAGGCATCGCAGCCTGGCTACAACAGTCAGCACCCGCGGTCCGGGATCACCAGCGACCGGAGCACCCCGATGGGCACCGAGAGCGCGAACACCCTGCTTCAGACGGAGATCGCCGTTCCCGACTGTGTCCGGCTGGCGATCCCCCGGAGCGATCAGGCCCTGGCGGCGAAGGCAGGCAACTACGGCGGGAAGAGCGCTTACCTGGTCGTCCTGCCGGACCCCGACGACAGCACACGCGTCACGGCCTACGTCGTCGACGCGGCCTGCATTCGGCAACAGTCCGGCACGGCCGGGACTGTGCTCCTGAAGCACTCTTTCGCCCGGCGCTGAGTCCGCCGGAGCGGTCTGTCCATCACCCCTACCCGGTATGCGTGTGCCCGGACACACCGGGAATGCGCGCCCCGTAGGATCCGTTGGGTGGGGTGAGAGTTCCGAAAGGCACTCCCACCGGTCGACTGACGCAGACCAGAGACGAGGAATCAAGCCGTGAGCGACGTCCGTAACGTGATCATCATCGGCTCCGGGCCCGCAGGCTACACGGCGGCGCTCTACACCGCGCGCGCGTCGCTGAAGCCCCTGGTGTTCGAGGGTGCCGTCACCGCCGGTGGCGCGCTGATGAACACCACCGAAGTGGAGAACTTCCCGGGCTTCCGTGACGGCATCATGGGTCCCGAGCTCATGGACAACATGCGGGCGCAGGCCGAGCGCTTCGGCGCCGAGCTCATCCCCGACGACGTCGTGTCCGTCGATCTGACCGGTGAGATCAAGACCGTCACCGACACCGCGGGCACGGTGCACAAGGCGAAGGCCGTCATCGTCACCACCGGCTCCCAGCACCGCAAGCTCGGTCTGCCGAACGAGGACACCCTCTCCGGCCGCGGTGTCTCCTGGTGCGCCACCTGTGACGGGTTCTTCTTCAAGGACCACGACATCGCCGTGATCGGCGGCGGCGACACCGCGATGGAGGAGGCCACCTTCCTCTCGCGCTTCGCCAAGTCCGTGACGATCGTCCACCGCCGGGACACGCTGCGCGCCTCCAAGGCGATGCAGGAGCGTGCCTTCAACGACCCGAAGATCAAGTTCGTCTGGGACAGCGAGGTCGCCGAGATCCAGGGCGAGCAGAAGCTCTCCGGTCTGAAGCTGCGCAACGTCAAGACCGGCGAGCTGTCCGAGCTGCCCGTGACGGGTCTGTTCATCGCGATTGGCCATGACCCGCGCACCGAGCTGTTCAAGGGCCAGCTGGACCTGGACGAGGAGGGCTACCTGAAGGTGGCCTCGCCGTCCACCCGCACCAACCTCACCGGTGTCTTCGCCGCCGGTGACGTGGTCGACCACACCTACCGTCAGGCGATCACCGCGTCCGGCACCGGCTGCTCCGCCGCCCTGGACGCCGAGCGCTTCCTGTCCGCCCTCGCGGACGAGGACCAGGCGGAGCCCGAGAAGACCGCCGCTGTCTGACCTTCTCTTCCTCGCCCCACCCTACGATCAAGGTAAGGAGCCCGCTGTGGCCCTCAAGGCAGTAACCGACGCCTCCTTCGACGAGGACGTCCTCAAGAGCGACAAGCCCGTCCTGGTGGACTTCTGGGCCGCCTGGTGCGGTCCGTGCCGCCAGATCGCCCCGTCTCTGGAAGCCATCGCCCAGGAGTACGGCGACAAGATCGAGATCGTCAAGCTCAACATCGACGAGAACCCGGACACGGCCGCGAAGTACGGCGTCATGTCCATCCCCACCCTGAACGTCTACCAGGGTGGTGAGGTCGCCAAGACCATCGTCGGCGCCAAGCCCAAGGCCGCGATCGTCCGTGACCTTGAGGACTTCATCGCCGAGTGACGTTTCACGTGAAACACGAATGGGCCAACCTCCAGGGGTTGGCCCATTCGCTTATGTCGCACCGCTGACGGCTACAGCGGCCTCAGTGCCGGTTCCTTCTGGACCGCTCCCAGCAGCCGGTCGAGTGCCATCTCCACGTCTTCCTTCCAGGAGAGCGTCGAGCGCAGCTCCAGCCGCAGCCGGGGGTGCGTCGGATGCTGCCGTACCGTCTTGAATCCCACGGCCAGCAGATGGTCCGCCGGCAGCAGGCAGGCGGGCTCCTTCCAGCGGGCGTCGCCGAAGGCCTCGATCGCCTTGAACCCGCGGCGCAGCAGATCCTTGGCGACCGTCTGCACCAGCACCCGGCCCAGTCCCTGCCCCTGATGGCTGGGCATGACGAAGGTCGTCATCAGCTGAACGGCGTCCGGCGAGACCGGGCTGGTGGGAAAGGCCGTCGAGCGCGGGACATAGGCGGGAGGGGCGTAGAGCACGTACCCCACCGGCACGTCATCGACGTAGACCACCCGGCCGCACGACCCCCAGTCCAGCAGGACCGCGGAGATCCAGGCTTCCTTCTCCAGCGCGGAGGTGCCCGCCTTTACCGCTGCTTCTCCTCGGACGGGGTCGAGCTCCCAGAAGACACACGAGCGACAGCGTGGGGGGAGGTCCTGAAGGTTGTCCAGCGTGAGCGGCACGAGCCGACGCCCCATGAAGGCTGTTCCTCGCTTCCTTCGCTCGCCGCATCGCGCGCGGCTGTCAGAGCGCTCCGTTCCCTGAGCAGGCTGCCGACGAATCCGCCGACCGCTCCGAGGCTCAGACCCGCGCTCACCAGTCCGGTACGGCTCATCAATCGCATGGCTCCCGTCTCCCCACTCGCAGATGCAGCTGCTGTCCGGTGGATGCGCCATACCTTTTCGCATCGTATCCACGAAGCGATTCACTCGATACAGACTCAAAGCAAAGAGCGGGCCGTGTTCCGGTACACACCGGACACGGCCCGCGTCCTGTACGCCCGAGAGGATCGGACGGGATCAGTCGTCCTGGTCCTCCGCCGCGCTGTCCTGGAACTCGTGCTGGAGCACCGGACCCTCGCCCGGCGCGAGGGTGCTCAGGATGCGCTGCAGGTCGTCGACGGAGGCGAACTCGACGGTGATCTTGCCCTTCTTCTGGCCGAGGTCGACCTTCACCCGGGTCTCGAACCGGTCCGACAGACGGGTCGCCAGTTCGTTCAGCGCCGGGGAGAGCCGGGAGCCGGCACGCGGGCCTTTGGAGCGCTGGGGCGTCTGGGGCCGCGACCCCATGAGGGTCACGATCTCCTCGACGGCACGCACCGACAGCCCCTCGGCCACGATGCGGTGCGCCAGCCGGTCCTGCTCCTCGGGATCCGTCACCGACAGCAGCGCCCGGGCATGACCGGCAGAGAGGACCCCGGCGGCGACCCGCTTCTGGACCGTAGGCGAGAGCTTCAGCAGCCGCAGCGTGTTGGAGACCTGAGGACGGGAACGCCCGATCCGGTCGGCCAGCTGGTCGTGCGTGCAGTTGAAGTCCTTCAGCAGCTGGTCGTAGGCGGCCGCCTCTTCCAGTGGGTTCAGCTGCGCACGGTGCAGGTTCTCCAGCAGCGCGTCCAGGAGGAGTTTCTCGTCCTCCGTGGCCCGGACGATCGCCGGGATGGCCTCCAGGCCGGCCTCACGGCAGGCCCGCCAACGACGCTCGCCCATGATCAGCTCATAGCGGGCGGGCCCCAGCTGCCGTACGACGACGGGCTGGAGGAGACCGACCTCCTTGATGGAGATGACCAGTTCCTGCAGCGCGTCCTCGTCGAAGACATCACGCGGCTGACGGGGGTTGGGCGAGATAGCGTCGAGGGGGATCTCGGCGAAGTGCGCGCCCATCGGAGGAGCCGACGTCTCCACGGCCGGGGCGGCCGGGGGCTCCTCAACGGCTTCCTGCGTGATAGGCGGCAGCGTGGCCACCTTCGCCGCGGCCACTCCGCGGTCGGTCGTCAGTACCGGGACGGCCGCCGGGGAGGCGGAGGCTCCGCCCCCCAGCGCGGCCGGGGCCGGATTCTTCTCGGTCGGGGCAGCGGGGATCAGTGCGCCGAGACCACGTCCCAGCCCCCTCCGTCGCTCGCTCACTGGATCCCCTCCACCATGCTCGGGTCGTTCTGGGCGCCGATATGGGCCTGGCTCGCGTCGTAGCTGATGCCGATGCCCTTCAGCGCGATTTCTCGGGCCGCCTCAAGATAGGAGAGGGCACCGCTCGATCCAGGATCGTAGGTCAGCACCGTCTGCCCGTAACTCGGCGCCTCGGAAATGCGGACCGAGCGGGGAATGCTCGTCCGCAGCACCTCGTCGCCGAAGTGGGTGCGCACCTCTTCCGCGACCTGGGAGGCGAGACGCGTCCGGCCGTCGTACATGGTGAGCAGGATGGTCGACACATGCAGCGTGGGGTTGAGGTGCCCCCGCACCAGGTCGACATTGCGCAGGAGCTGGCCCAGGCCCTCCAGCGCGTAGTACTCGCACTGGATCGGGATGAGGACCTCCTGGCCCGCCACCAATGCATTGACGGTCAGCAGGCCGAGGGAGGGAGGGCAGTCGATGAGGATGTAGTCCAGCGGCTGCTCATACGCCTGGATCGCCCGCTGAAGCCGGCTCTCCCGGGCCACGAGCGACACCAACTCGATCTCCGCACCGGCGAGATCGATGGTGGCGGGAGCGCAGAAGAGACCTTCGACGTCCTGGACGGGCTGGACGACCTCGGCGAGCGGCTTGCTCTCCACCAACACGTCGTAGATGGAAGGGACTTCGGCGTGGTGGTCGATCCCGAGGGCGGTGGACGCGTTGCCCTGGGGGTCGAGGTCGATCACCAGGACGCGCCCGCCGTGCAGGGCCAGCGAAGCGGCAAGGTTGACGGTCGTCGTCGTCTTGCCCACGCCGCCCTTCTGGTTGGCAACCACGATGACTCGCGTCTGCTCCGGTCGCGGCAGACCTTCGCCGGCGCGGCCCAGAGCCTCTACCGCCAGTTGGGCCGCACGACCGATCGGAGTGTCGTCCATCGGAGGCGGTGTTTCACGTGAAACATCCGCCCCCATCGACTCGGTACGGGGACCGGGGACCGGATCGGTCATCGGTCCCGCGATGTTGGCGTCGGACCGCAAGGATTCACTCTCCTCGACTTCAGGCTCGCAATGAACAGAGCCTCCCATGTCTTCGGGGTCGTGAACCAGTGAGGTCTGGTCTTCTGTGGAGAAATCCACCTCTGTGGACAACTCCGTGCCCCGGGAGAGGGACGGAGTGCCCCGGGAGGCGGGATCCTCTCCCAGAGAACCCAGGGGCTTGCGGTCGCGAGGTTCGGCCGCAGCGCGGCCACGACTGATAATGCCGTGCAGCAGTGAGCGACGTTTCACGTGAAACACGATGCACAGCCACTGCGACCGGACCTCTGCGACACTCCGTCCTGCGTACGTTTGGCAGCTTGTGTGGAGTACGTCTGCTCGTCAGGACGGATCAGCGACGCCGGCGCGTCCGGCCCGTCCGCGCCGCCTTCGCCCGCTTCGCCGCGAACCGCACACCACCCGGGCTCTCGCCCACCTCGACCCGGACCACCGTCGACAGCGGCTCCACGATGCCCTCGCCCACCTGCAGGATGGACGTCTCCACCGCGCCGAGCTTACTGAGAGCCGTGGCCGCGGCCTTCAGTTCCTCCTCCGCGGTGTCTCCCTTGAGGGCGAGCATCTCGCCGTAGGGCCGCAGCAGCGGAATGCCCCAGGCGGCCAGACGGTCCAGCGGGGCCACGGCCCGTGCGGTCACCACATGGACCGGCGGCAGCGTGCCCAGGACCTCCTCGGCGCGGCCTCGCACGACCGTGACATGGTCCAGGCCGAGGAGCTCGACGACCTCGGTGAGGAAGTTGGTACGCCGCAGCAGGGGCTCCAGCAGGGTGATGTTCAAGTCCTCTCGGACCAGGGCCAGCGGAATGCCCGGCAGTCCGGCACCCGAGCCGACGTCACAGACCGTCACGCCCTCGGGAACAGCCTCCGAGAGCACCGCGCAGTTGAGGATGTGCCGCTCCCACAGGCGGGGCACTTCGCGCGGGCCGATCAGACCGCGCTGCACGCCCGCCTCAGCGAGCAGCTCCGCGTAGCGGACCGCATCGGCGAAGCGATCACCAAATACTTCCCGCGCCTCTTCGGGCGCGGGGGGAAGCTCCGCTGCCTCCGTCACGGGGACCGTCCTTCCGTACAGCGCCGGCACTTCACGCGCCGGCCACCACCACTACCAGGCTGACAAAGTTCGGCCCCGCCTGCGGGCAGACGGGGCCGGTGAAACGTGGGGACCGATCAGGCGGGCAGCACGACGACGAACCGCTGCGGCTCCTCGCCCTCGGACTCGCTGCGCAGTCCCGCGGCCTTGACCGCGTCGTGCACGACCTTGCGCTCGAACGGGGTCATCGGCTTGAGCTTGACGGCCTCGCCGGTGCTCTTCACCTCGGCGGCGGCCTTGGCGCCCAGCTCGGACAGCTCGGACCGCTTCTTGGCCCGGTATCCCGCGACGTCCAGCATGAGCCGACTGCGGTCGCCGGTCTCCCGGTGCACGGCCAGGCGCGTCAGCTCCTGCAGTGCCTCCAGCACCTCGCCGTCCCGGCCGACCAGCTTCTGCAGGTCGCGGCTACCGGTGTCGCTGATGATCGACACGGAGGCGCGGTCGGCCTCGACGTCCATGTCGATGTCGCCGTCGAGGTCGGCGATGTCGAGCAGACCCTCCAGGTAGTCCGCCGCGATCTCACCCTCCTGCTCCAGGCGGGTGAGGGTGTCTGCACCCTCGGCAGCGGCGGAGGTGGTGCCTTCCGTCACGGGATGGGCTCCTTCTTACTTCTTGGACGGGGACTTGGGCCGCTGCGGGCCACCCTTGCGCTGGCCGGACTGGGCCCTGCTACGGGTGCCGGAGCCGGGCTTCGAGGGCTGCTGGGCAGCGGAGGGCTTGGCGTCCTGCGGCTCGTCGGACGACTCCGGCGCGGTGGACTCACCGGCCGGCTTGGCCCCGCCGGACTGGCGCTGGGACTTGGACTGGCGCTTGGGCTGCTGGCGCTTGGCGGCGGTCGCGGTGCCGGTCGCGGTGACGGCGGTGCCGTCCTCGGTCTGCGCCGCGGCCTGGGCCGTGCTCTTGACCACGTTTCCGTCGGCCTGGGCGGCCAGACCGGCCTTGTTCAGCGAGTTGATGAACTTGCGCTCGAACTCGTTGCGGTCGCGGCCCTTGGCGACGATCGCCTTGACGATGGTCTTCTCGCTGCGGCGGCTGACCTTGCCGGCGTGCGTGACGTGCTTGGTCAGGCGCTCCAGGTAGGCGGCCTGGGCCTTGGAACCCGGGGTCGGGTTGTTGCGGATGACGTACATCTGCTGACCCATGGTCCACACGTTCGTCGTCAGCCAGTAGACGAGGACACCGACCGGGAAGTTGATACCGAAGACGGCGAACATCACCGGGAAGACGTACATCAGCATCTTCTGCTGCTGCATGAACGGCGTCTTCACCGTGGTGTCGACGTTCTTCGTCATCAGCTGGCGCTGCGTGTAGAACTGCGAGAACGACATCAGGATGATCATGATCGCCGTCACGACCCGGACGTCGGTCAGCGTGGCGCCCAGCGCCGCGACCTTGTCCGAGCTGTCCATGAACTTCGCGGCGAGCGGGGCGCCGAAGATGTGCGCCTTACGGGCGCTGGCGAGCAGCGGCTCGTTGATGACGCCGATCGTCTTGCCCGTCGCGATGCCGTTCAGCACGTGGTACAGGGCGAAGAAGAACGGGGACTGCGCCAGGATGGGAAGGCACGAGGAGAGCGGGTTGGTGCCCGTCTCCTTGTACAGCTTCATCATCTCTTCGGACTGGCGCTGCTTGTCGTTCTTGTAGCGCTCCTGGATCTTCTTCATCTCCGGCTGGAGCGTCTGCATCGCGCGCGTCGACTTGATCTGCTTCACGAAGAGCGGGATCAGGCAGATGCGGATCAGGATCACCAGGGACACGATGGACAGGCCCCAGGCCCACCCGGTGTCGGCGCCGAAGATCGCGCCGTACATCTTGTGGAACTGGACGATGACCCATGAAACGGGTGTTGTGATGAAGCTGAAGAGGCTGGCAATCGTGTCCACTAATCATGCTCCTTGGGCATGGGACGAGGTCTCTGCGGCCGGGCTCGGAGGAAGCTCGGAAGAAGAACTTCCGGGCCTCGCTTCGGTGGCCGGTTCGGCGGCGGAGGGCCCGCCCTTGCGTGCGCTCCAAGCGCTGCGCAGCATTTCGTGCCACCGTGGACGCTTGCGCGGCGGAACATGGTCCACACCGCCCAGCGACCACGGATTGCACCGGAGGATGCGCCAGGCGGTGAGTGCCGTTCCCTTGATCGCACCGTGCCGGTCGATGGCCGTGTAGCCGTAGTGGGAGCACGACGGGTAGTACTTGCACACCGGCCCCAGCAATGGACTGATCGTCCACTGGTACAGCTTGATCAGAGCCAGCAGCGGGTACTTCATCGCGCGCCCCCTCCCAGCAGCCGCTCAAGGGCGGCATCCAGGTCTCGGGCCAGCTGTGCATGGTCTGCGTCGCCCGATCCGGGCAGCGCTCGTACGACTACCAGGCTACCGGGGGGAAAAAGGGCGACTCGGTCACGCATCAGATGACGCAGTCTGCGCTTCACTGTGTTGCGCACGACCGCACCACCCACAGCCTTGCTCACGACGAAACCCGCACGCGTCGGGGGAGCGCTCTCCCCAGGCGCGTGCGGGTCCGTGGCACCGCTACGAAGGTGGACGACGAGAGTCGGGCGGCCTGCCCGGCGTCCTCGCCGTACCGCGGTCGCGAAGTCCTCGCGCCGCCTCAGCCGGTTCTCGGTGGGCAGCACGATGTCATGACCTGACCGGGATCAGGCGGACAGGCGGGCGCGACCCTTGCTACGGCGGGACGCGAGAATCGCGCGGCCGGCACGGGTGCGCATACGCAGCCGGAAGCCGTGGGTCTTCGCGCGACGACGGTTGTTCGGCTGGAAGGTGCGCTTGCTCACTCGGGGGCTCCAGAAATCAAATCGGTGGTGGCGGGTGCCGTCCTGGCTGTCACCGTGCGCCCACGAGTAGCTCGCGTCACGCCCGAGTGCACCGCTTCCCGATCACCTGGAGTGATCTGTGCCCATCGGAGGCAGGCGGCAGCAGCCATCGACAACTCGACCTGGTTACGGTACGCGGGGCTGCGCCATCCGGTCAAACCGAGGGTCACGGAGAGACACTATCCACAGGCTGGGGACAACAACTTGAACCGTACCCGCCGCGCTGACTACCGTGGCTGAACTCCCATTCGTTCCGAACACCCGAAGTACCCCCCGACCCGTCCCGCGTCACACGTTCGTGGGACCTGTGAGAGAGCGTGCCCTGTGGCTGACGTACCTGCCGATCTTGCCGCAGTGTGGCCGCGAGTACTGGAGCAGCTCCTCGGCGAGGGCCGCGGACAGGGTGTCGAGACGAAGGACGAGCACTGGATCCGGCGCTGCCAGCCGCTCGCGCTGGTCGCGGACACCGCTCTGCTCGCCGTGCCGAACGAATTTGCGAAGAACGTACTGGAGGGCCGTCTCGCGCCGATCGTCAGTGAGACGCTGAGCCGCGAGTGCGGGCGGCCCATCCGCATCGCGATCACCGTGGACGACTCCGCGGGCGAGCCGCCGGCCCCCGCGCCGGTGCAGCAGCCGCCCAAGCCGCGCTACGAGGAGCCCGAACTGCCGTCCGGCCCGTCGTACGAGGAACGCTCGTACGAGGAGCGGCCGTACGAAGACCGGTCGTACGAGGGGTACGGCCGTCACCGCGGCGCCGAACAGCCGCCGGCCGACGGGCCGCAGTCCCGCGCGGACCAGCTCCCCGTCGTCCGCCCGGCCTACCCTTCCGAGTACCAGCGCCGCGAGCCGGGCGCCTGGCCGCGGCCCGCGCAGGACGAGTACAGCTGGCAGCAGCCGCGGCTCGGCTTCCCCGAGCGCGACCCGTACGCCTCGCCGTCGTCCCAGGACGCCTACGGCCCCAGACCCGACTCCTACGGCTCGCCGTCCCAGGACTACCGCGCGCAGGGTATGGACCGGCCGTCGTACGAGCAGCAGCGCGGCGACTACGAGGGCCCCCGCGGGGACTACGACTCCGGCCGTTCCGGGTACGACCCGTCCCGGACCGAGTACGACCAGCGCGACCCCGTCCGCCGGGAGCTGCCCGAGCAGCCCGCGGGCGGCGGCCCGGCGCACCGCGGTGGTCCCGGCCGGCCGGACGTGTCCGCGCCCGGTGCGCCGGCCGCGCAGCCGGCGCCGGCGGGCGGGACGGGTGAGCCGACGGCACGGCTGAACCCGAAGTACCTCTTCGACACGTTCGTCATCGGCGCCTCCAACCGGTTCGCGCACGCGGCCGCGGTGGCCGTCGCCGAGGCGCCGGCGAAGGCATACAACCCCCTGTTCATCTATGGGGAGTCGGGGCTCGGCAAGACGCATCTGCTGCACGCGATCGGGCACTACGCGCGCAGCCTCTACCCCGGCACGCGCGTGCGGTACGTGAGCTCGGAGGAGTTCACCAACGAATTCATCAACTCCATCCGCGACGGCAAGGGCGACAGCTTCCGCAAGCGCTACCGCGAGATGGACATCCTGCTCGTCGACGACATCCAGTTCCTCGCGGACAAGGAGTCGACGCAGGAGGAGTTCTTCCACACCTTCAACACGCTCCACAACGCCAACAAGCAGATCGTGCTGTCCTCCGACCGGCCGCCCAAGCAGCTGGTCACGCTGGAGGACCGGCTGCGGAACCGTTTCGAGTGGGGTCTGATCACCGACGTCCAGCCGCCGGAGCTGGAGACGCGCATCGCGATCCTGCGCAAGAAGGCGGTGCAGGAGCAGCTCAACGCCCCGCCGGAGGTGCTGGAGTTCATCGCCTCGCGGATCTCGCGGAACATCCGCGAGCTGGAGGGCGCACTGATCCGGGTGACGGCGTTCGCCTCGCTCAACCGGCAGCCGGTGGACCTGGGCCTGACCGAGATCGTCCTGAAGGACCTGATCCCGGGCGGCGAGGACTCCGCCCCGGAGATCACGGCCACGGCGATCATGGCGGCGACCGCGGACTACTTCGGCCTGACCGTGGACGACCTGTGCGGCACCTCGCGCGGGCGCGCGCTGGTCACCGCGCGGCAGATCGCCATGTATCTGTGCCGGGAGCTGACGGATCTGTCGCTGCCGAAGATCGGGGCGCAGTTCGGGGGGCGGGACCATACGACCGTCATGCACGCCGACCGCAAGATCCGTGCGCTGATGGCCGAGCGGCGGTCGATCTACAACCAGGTCACCGAGCTGACGAACCGCATCAAGAACGCGTGACGGCGGCTGCGCCGGGCCCACGCCGACGCTGAGGGCGCCTTCGGGATCCGCATCCCGGGGGCGCCCTCTGGCATGCCAGCCCCACTGGCACGCCGGCCCCAGCGGCACGACTGCCCGCAGCTGCACCGGTCACTCACCTGCCACCAGCTGTTCGAATTCCTGCCTGGTTACGGCCACTCTCCACAGATTCGGTGACTTTCTTCCGTCCACATGCTGGGGACTGTGAAGTTGTCCCGAACGGTGTCCACAGGGAACCTGTTCATGGGGGATTCGCCCAGCTCAGGTGCCTGTGGAATCGTGGACGAAGGATCTCCACAGGCTGTGGACGGAGGGAAGATCCACAGGCTGTGCATGGAGTTTTCCACCGACGACCCACAGGTCGGCGGCGGTTGTCCCCAGTGATCCCCGGCTTCTCCACATGGCTGTCCACTGTTCGGCAACCCGACGCACCCGATCACCGCGTCGAGTGAAAGGCGTCACACGAAGGTGCCGGGTTGGGGTGTGGGAAACGTGGGTAAACCTGGGGACACAGCTGGGGAGAACTGCCCTCCTGCTGTGGGCGAGGTGTGCAGAACTTTCTGTTCTCCACAGACCAGCCCAGTTGTCCACCGGCTCCACCCACAGGCCCAGTGGACAAAATTCCTGCGCTGAGCTGGGCAAACGTGGTTATCCACGGTATCCACAGGCCCTACTACTACTCCCAACTAGAGAGAGCTCGGCAATCGCTTTGAAGCGGGGGCTGTGCACAACTCGCTGTCTCGCCCTCGGCTGCCGCCCGGACCGACTTGACCCCGACGGGCACCTACTGTCAGTGCGGTGCGTCAGACTGGTCCCCGGTGTCCTTCCCTCCGCAGTGGGCGGTGACACCGAGTCGGAGGACTCAGAAGCAACAGCAGCAGGAGGCGGCTTACGGTGAAGATCCGGGTGGAACGCGACGTACTCGCGGAGGCAGTGGCGTGGGCGGCACGCAGCCTCCCGGCCCGTCCGCCGGCGCCTGTCCTCGCCGGCCTTCTCCTCAAGGCCGAGGACGGCCAGCTGAGCCTGTCGAGCTTCGACTACGAGGTCTCGGCCCGGGTGTCCGTGGAGGCCGAGGTCGAGGAGGAGGGCACCGTCCTCGTCTCCGGCCGGCTGCTCGCCGACATCTCCCGCGCCCTGCCCAACCGGCCGGTGGAGATTTCCACAGACGGTGTACGGGCGACCGTGGTCTGTGGATCCTCGCGGTTCACCCTGCACACCCTGCCGGTGGAGGAGTACCCGGCGCTGCCGCAGATGCCGAACGCCACCGGCACCGTCCCCGGCGAGGTCTTCGCAGCTGCCGTGTCCCAGGTGGCCATCGCCGCCGGCCGTGACGACACGCTGCCCGTGCTCACCGGTGTGCGCATCGAGATCGAAGGCGAGACGGTCACCCTGGCCTCCACCGACCGCTACCGCTTCGCGGTCCGCGAGTTTCTGTGGAAGCCGGAGAACCCGGACGCCTCCGCGGTCGCCCTGGTCCCGGCCAAGACGCTCCTGGACACCGCCAAGTCGCTCGGTGCCGGTGACAGCGTCACGCTGGCGCTGTCCGGTTCGGGCGCGGGCGAGGGCCTGATCGGATTCGAGGGTGCCGGGCGTCGTACGACCACGCGTCTGCTCGAAGGCGACCTGCCGAAGTACCGCACACTGTTCCCGACCGAGTTCAACTCCGTCGCCGTGATCGAGACGGCCCCCTTCGTGGAGGCCGTGAAGCGTGTGGCGCTGGTCGCCGAGCGCAACACTCCGGTGCGGCTGAGCTTCGAGAAGGGCGTGCTGATCCTGGAGGCCGGCTCCAGCGACGACGCACAGGCTGTGGAAAGGGTCGACGCGCAGCTGGACGGCGACGACATCTCGATCGCCTTCAACCCGACGTTCCTGCTGGACGGCCTGAGCGCGATTGACTCCCCGGTGGCCCAGCTGTCGTTCACGACGTCCACGAAGCCGGCGCTGCTCAGCGGGAAGCCTGCGGTGGATGCCGAGGCCGACGACGCGTACAAGTACCTGATCATGCCGGTCCGGCTGAGCGGCTGACCGTCGTCCACAGTGCCGGGTGCCTCTGTGGGTGCCCGGCACCGGCATCAGCCGGGCGGTGGCGATTCCGCAGGTCAGGCCATACGTATGAGCGCGTATGCCCACAGCTGTGCAGGACGGGTCGGGGCTAGGCTCGGACCGGGTACGCAGGTGCCCCTCACGCCACACAGCAACCTAAGGAACCAACTGATGGAGCTCGGTCTCGTCGGCCTCGGCAAGATGGGCGGCAACATGCGCGAGCGGATCCGCCGCGCGGGCCACACCGTCATCGGATACGACCGCAACGCGGACCTCGCGGATGTCCACAGCCTGGAAGAGCTTGTGGGCAAGCTCAGCGGGCCGCGCGTGGTCTGGGTGATGGTCCCGGCCGGCGAGCCCACCCAGTCGACCATCGACCAGCTCGCCGAGCTGCTGGAGCCGGGCGACGTGGTCGTGGACGGCGGCAACTCCCGCTGGACCGACGACGAGAAGCACGCCGAGGAGCTGGCGGCGAAGGGCATAGGCTTCGTCGACTGCGGTGTCTCCGGCGGCGTCTGGGGCCTGGAGAACGGCTACGCGCTGATGTACGGCGGTGACGCCGAGCACGTTGCCAGGGTGCAGCCGGTGTTCGACGCGCTCAAGCCCGAGGGCGACTTCGGGTCGGTGCACGCCGGCAAGGTCGGCGCGGGCCATTTCGCGAAGATGGTCCACAACGGCATCGAGTACGCGATGATGCAGGCCTACGCCGAGGGCTGGGAGCTGCTGGAGAAGGTCGACTCCGTCACGGACGTCCGTGAGGTCTTCCGCTCCTGGCAGGAGGGCACCGTGATCCGGTCCTGGCTGCTCGACCTCGCCGTCAACGCGCTCGACGAGGACGAGCACCTGGAGGGCCTGCGCGGTTATGCACAGGACTCCGGTGAGGGACGCTGGACTGTGGAGGCCGCGATCGACAACGCGGTGCCGCTGCCCGCGATCACCGCGTCGCTGTTCGCGCGGTTCGCCTCCCGCCAGGAGGACTCGCCGCAGATGAAGATGATCGCCGCGCTGCGCAACCAGTTCGGCGGGCACGCCGTAGAGAAGAAGTAGGCCTTCGGCAGGCCGGAGAGACACAGGGAGCCGGCGAAACGACCATGCACGTCACGCATCTTTCGCTGGCCGACTTCCGCTCGTACGCCCGGGCCGAGGTTCCGCTCGACCCGGGCGTCACCGCCTTCGTCGGTCCCAACGGGCAGGGCAAGACCAATCTGGTGGAGGCGGTCGGGTATCTCGCGACCCTGGGCAGTCACCGGGTCGCCTCCGACGCGCCCCTCGTCCGCATGGGTGCCGAGCGGGCCGTCATCCGGGCGCAGGTCCGGCAGGGCGAGCGGCAGCAGCTGATCGAGCTGGAGCTGAACCCCGGCAAGGCCAACCGCGCCCGGATCAACCGGTCCTCGCAGGTCAGACCCCGTGACATCCTCGGCATCGTCCGTACGGTCCTGTTCGCGCCCGAGGATCTCGCCCTGGTGAAGGGGGATCCGGGTGAGCGGCGGCGGTTTCTCGACGAGCTGATCACCGCGCGGTCGCCGAGGATGGCGGGTGTGCGGTCCGACTACGAGCGGGTGCTCAAGCAGCGCAACACGCTGCTGAAGACCGCTGCGCTGGCCCGGCGGCACGGCGGGCGGTCCATGGACTTGTCCACCCTCGATGTGTGGGACCAGCATCTCGCGCGCGCGGGTGCCGAGTTGCTGGCCCAGCGGCTCGATCTCGTCGCGGCGCTGGAGCCGCTCGCGGACAAGGCGTACGAGCAGCTGGCCCCCGGGGGTGGTCCGATCACCCTCGACTACAAGCCGTCCGCGCCCGGTGACGCGCGCACGCGCGAGGAGCTCTGCGCCCAGCTGATGGCGGCGCTGGCGGACGCCCGCAAGCAGGAGATCGAGCGCGGGGTGACCCTGGCGGGGCCGCATCGGGACGATCTCGTCCTCAGGCTCGGTCAGCTGCCCGCCAAGGGGTACGCCTCGCATGGTGAGTCCTGGTCGTACGCCCTGGCGCTGCGGCTGGCCTCCTACGACCTGCTGCGGGCCGAGGGCAACGAGCCGGTGCTGGTGCTGGACGACGTCTTCGCCGAGCTGGACGCGCGCCGCCGGGAACGGCTGGCTGAGCTGGTCGCGCCCGGCGAGCAGGTGCTGGTCACGGCGGCGGTGGACGACGACGTACCGGAGGTGCTGACCGGCGTCCGGTACGCGGTGTCCGGTGGGACGGTGGAGCGCGTATGAGCACCGGCGGTAGCGACGGACCCACCCCCGAGGGCGCGAAGAGGGACGAGCCCTCCGGTGTCGACCTCGCGCGCGTGGCGTTGCGTGCGGCGAAGGAGCAGGCACGCGCGCGTGGGGACGCGGTGCGGCAGAAGAAGCAGGCCCGGCGCGGCGGGCTGCGCTCCGGTGCGCGCGCCGACGGCCGGGACCCGATGGCGCTGGGGGCCGCGATCAACCGGCTGCTGACCGAGCGGGGCTGGGAGACGCCGGCGGCGGTGGGCGGGGTGATGGGCCGCTGGCCGCAGATCGTCGGTGAGGACCTGGCCAAGCACTGTGTGCCGCAGCGCTACGACGAGGACGAGCGCGTGCTGATCGTGGCGTGCGACTCCACGGCCTGGGCGACCCAGCTGCGTCATCTCGCGCCCGCGCTGGTCGCCCGGCTGAACGAGGATCTGGGGCACG
This sequence comes from Streptomyces sp. CoH27, assembly GCF_020181035.1. Classification (GTDB taxonomy): domain Bacteria; phylum Actinomycetota; class Actinomycetes; order Streptomycetales; family Streptomycetaceae; genus Streptomyces; species Streptomyces camelliae. The sequence continues at coordinate 188,363 of NZ_JAIQYY010000020.1, read as the reverse complement.
GCACCGTGCGGATGATCAAAGTGCTCAATCCGGGCGGTCCGGCCCGCCGCTACGGGCCGCTGCGGGCTCCGGGGAGCACCGGGCCCGGCGATACGTACGGGTGACGTACCTCACGTCGACGGGCCGTGTGGCGGTGCCGTCGTGCCGTCACGCGCGCGTGTGCCGGGCGGTTCGACGCGCATCCGACCCGCATCCGACCCGCATCTGACCCGTGAGTAGCCAGGGGTTGACGGCCCGAAGCGCTGAGTGCCGCTGTGAGCCGCTTGGAGCCCCCTTCCGTATATCGGGACCCGGCCGAGACCGGTTGAGGGCGGCACATGGGGACTCAGGTACCGGCAAACCCCCATCGATGTCAGCGCTACCGGTAGACTGGAAGCCAATCCCGCCCCAACGTGGGGACCGCCCGGGAAAAGCTGAGCAACGCTGATCAAGGCTTACCAACGCAACATGCCGCAGCCGCTCCGGCAAACTGCCGACGAGCCCGGCTCGTGCTGTGCCAGAAAGGGCGCTTCGTGGCCGATTCCGGCAACCCCAACGAGAACATCCCGTCCACCGACGCCGGCGTGAACGGCGGGGCCGCAGAGTCCGGCGCGGCCGCCGCCTCCTACGACGCCAGCGCCATCACCGTGCTCGAAGGGCTGGACGCGGTCCGCAAGCGACCCGGTATGTACATCGGCTCCACCGGTGAGCGCGGTCTGCACCACCTGGTGTACGAGGTCGTCGACAACTCGGTCGACGAGGCGCTGGCCGGTTACGCGGACACCATCGACGTGACGATCCTCGCCGACGGCGGGGTCCGCGTGGTCGACAACGGCCGTGGCATCCCGGTGGGCATCGTGCCGTCCGAGGGCAAGCCGGCCGTGGAGGTCGTGCTGACCGTGCTGCACGCGGGCGGCAAGTTCGGCGGCGGCGGTTACGCGGTCTCCGGCGGTCTGCACGGTGTCGGTGTCTCCGTCGTGAACGCCCTGTCCACGAAGGTCGCCGTCGAGATCAGGACCGACGGTCACCGCTGGACGCAGGACTACAAGCTCGGCGTCCCGACGGCCCCGCTCGACCGGCACGAGGAGACGGCCGAGACCGGTACCTCGGTCACCTTCTGGGCCGACCCCGACATCTTCGAGACCACCGAGTACTCCTTCGAGACGCTGTCCCGGCGTTTCCAGGAGATGGCGTTCCTCAACAAGGGCCTGACGATCAAGCTCACCGACGAGCGTGAGTCGGCGAAGGCCACCAGCGGTGCGGACGAGGCGGGCGCCGACGAGAAGGCCGAGGTCAAGTCGGTCACGTACCACTACGAGGGCGGCATCGTCGACTTCGTGAAGTACCTCAACTCCCGCAAGGGCGAGGCGGTGCACAACACCGTCATCGACCTGGAGGCGGAGGACAAGGACAAGAGCCTGTCCCTTGAGGTCGCGATGCAGTGGAACAGCGGCTACAGCGAGGGTGTGTACTCGTTCGCGAACATCATCCACACTCACGAGGGCGGTACGCACGAAGAGGGCTTCCGGGCCGCGCTGACGTCGCTGATCAACAAGTACGCGCGGGACAAGAAGCTGCTGCGCGAGAAGGACGACAACCTCACGGGTGACGACATCCGCGAGGGTCTGACGGCGATCATCTCGGTGAAGCTGAGCGAGCCGCAGTTCGAGGGCCAGACGAAGACCAAGCTGGGCAACACGGAGGCCAAGACCTTCGTGCAGAAGGCGGTCTACGAGCACCTGAACGACTGGCTGGACCGCAACCCGGTCGAGGCGGCGGACATCGTCCGCAAGGGCATCCAGGCGGCCACCGCGCGCGTGGCGGCCCGCAAGGCGCGTGACCTGACGCGTCGCAAGGGTCTGCTGGAGTCGGCGTCGCTGCCGGGCAAGCTGTCCGACTGCCAGTCGAACGACCCCACCAAGTGCGAGATCTTCATCGTCGAGGGTGACTCCGCCGGCGGCTCGGCCAAGTCCGGCCGGAACCCGCAGTACCAGGCGATCCTCCCGATCCGCGGCAAGATCCTCAACGTGGAGAAGGCCAGGATCGACAAGATCCTGCAGAACCAGGAGATCCAGGCGCTGATCTCGGCCTTCGGCACGGGTGTGCACGAGGACTTCGACATCGAGAAGCTCCGCTACCACAAGATCATCCTGATGGCGGACGCCGACGTCGACGGCCAGCACATCAACACCCTGCTGCTGACCTTCCTGTTCCGCTTCATGCGGCCGCTGGTCGAGGCCGGGCACGTGTTCCTGTCGCGTCCCCCGCTGTACAAGATCAAGTGGGGCCGGGACGACGTCGAGTACGCGTATTCCGACCGTGAGCGCGACGCGCTGCTGGAGATGGGCCGTCAGCGTGGCAAGCGGGTCCGTGAGGACTCGATCCAGCGCTTCAAGGGTCTCGGCGAGATGAACGCCGAGGAGCTGCGGGTGACCACGATGGACCAGGAGCACCGGGTTCTCGGCCAGGTCACCCTCGACGACGCCGCCCAGGCGGACGATCTGTTCTCGGTCCTGATGGGTGAGGACGTCGAGGCCCGCCGCCAGTTCATCCAGCGCAACGCCAAGGACGTCCGCTTCCTCGACATCTGAGTCGGTCTCAGCTGACCGCACCAGGAAGGATCTTCACCAGCAATGGCCGACGAGAACACTCCCGCGACGCCCGAAGAGGGCGGCGAACTCGCGATGCGCATCGAGCCCGTCGGGCTTGAGACGGAGATGCAGCGCTCGTACCTGGACTACGCGATGTCCGTCATCGTGTCCCGCGCGCTGCCCGACGTCCGTGACGGTCTCAAGCCCGTCCACCGGCGCGTGCTGTACGCGATGTACGACGGCGGTTACCGCCCCGAGCGCGGTTTCTACAAGTGCGCCCGTGTCGTCGGTGACGTCATGGGCAACTACCACCCGCACGGCGACAGTTCGATCTACGACGCGCTGGTGCGCCTCGCGCAGCCGTGGTCGATGCGGATGCCGCTGGTGGACTCCAACGGCAACTTCGGCTCTCCGGGCAACGACCCGGCGGCCGCCATGCGCTACACCGAGTGCAAGATGGCGCCGCTGTCGATGGAGATGGTCCGCGACATCGACGAGGAGACCGTCGACTTCACGGACAACTACGACGGCCGCTCCCAGGAGCCGACCGTCCTGCCCTCCCGCTTCCCGAACCTGCTGATCAACGGCTCCGCCGGTATCGCGGTCGGCATGGCGACCAACATCCCGCCGCACAACCTGCGCGAGGTCGCGGCCGGCGCCCAGTGGTACCTGGAGAACCCCGAGGCCTCGCACGAGGAGCTGCTCGACGCGCTGATCGAGCGCATCAAGGGCCCGGACTTCCCGACCGGCGCCCTGGTGGTGGGCCGCAAGGGCATCGAGGAGGCGTACCGCACCGGGCGCGGCTCGATCACGATGCGCGCGGTGGTCGAGGTCGAGGAGATCCAGAACCGCCAGTGCCTGGTGGTCACCGAACTGCCGTACCAGGTCAACCCGGACAACCTGGCGCAGAAGATTGCCGACCTGGTCAAGGACGGCAAGATCGGCGGCATCGCGGACGTCCGTGACGAGACGTCGTCCCGTACCGGCCAGCGCCTCGTGATCGTCCTGAAGCGGGACGCGGTCGCCAAGGTCGTGCTGAACAACCTGTACAAGCACACGGACCTGCAGACGAACTTCGGCGCGAACATGCTGGCGCTGGTCGACGGCGTGCCGCGCACCCTCTCCCTGGACGCGTTCATCCGGCACTGGGTGACGCACCAGATCGAGGTCATCGTCCGCCGGACGCGCTTCCGGCTGCGCAAGGCCGAGGAGCGGGCGCACATCCTGCGCGGTCTGCTGAAGGCCCTGGACGCCATCGACGAGGTCATCGCGCTGATCCGGCGCAGTGAGACCGTCGAGATCGCGCGCACGGGCCTGATGGGCCTGCTGGAGATCGACGAGATCCAGGCGAACGCGATCCTGGAGATGCAGCTGCGGCGCCTGGCGGCCCTGGAGCGGCAGAAGATCGTCCAGGAGCACGACGAACTGCAGGCGAAGATCAACGAGTACAACCAGATCCTGGCCTCGCCGGTCCGTCAGCGCGGGATCGTCAGCGAGGAACTGGCCGCGATCGTCGAGAAGTACGGCGACGACCGCAAGACCATGCTGGTGCCCTACGACGGTGACATGTCCATCGAGGACCTGATCGCCGAGGAGGACATCGTCGTCACCGTCTCGCGCGGCGGCTACGTCAAGCGGACGAAGACGGACGACTACCGGGCGCAGAAGCGCGGCGGCAAGGGCGTGCGCGGCACGAAGCTGAAGGAAGACGACATCGTCGACCACTTCTTCGTCTCCACCACGCACCACTGGCTGCTGTTCTTCACCAACAAGGGCCGGGTGTACCGGGCGAAGGCGTACGAGCTGCCCGAGGCCGGCCGGGACGCGCGTGGTCAGCACGTGGCGAACCTGCTCGCCTTCCAGCCGGACGAGGCGATCGCCGAGATCCTCGCCATCCGGGACTACGAGGCGGCGCCGTACCTGGTGCTGGCCACCAAGTCCGGCTTGGTCAAGAAGACGCCTCTGAAGGATTACGATTCGCCTCGCTCGGGCGGTGTGATCGCGATCAACCTGCGGGAGCGCGAGGACGGTTCGGACGACGAGCTGATCGGTGCGGAGCTGGTCTCGGCCGACGACGATCTCCTTCTGATCAGCAAGAAGGCACAGTCGATCCGGTTCACCGCCACTGACGACTCGCTGCGTCCGATGGGCCGTGCCACCTCCGGTGTCAAGGGCATGAGTTTCCGTGAGGGCGATGAGCTTCTCTCGATGAATGTCGTTCGACCCGGTACGTTCGTGTTCACCGCCACGGACGGTGGGTACGCGAAGCGGACCGCCGTCGACGAGTACCGCGTCCAGGGTCGCGGTGGCCTCGGTATCAAGGCCGCCAAGATCGTGGAGGACCGCGGTTCGCTCGTCGGTGCGCTGGTCGTCGAGGAGACCGATGAGATCCTCGCGATCACGCTCTCGGGCGGTGTGATTCGTACGCGAGTCAACGAGGTCAGGGAGACGGGCCGTGACACCATGGGCGTCCAACTGATCAACCTGGGCAAGCGCGATGCCGTGGTCGGCATCGCACGTAACGCCGAGGCCGGGCGCGAGGCGGAGGAGGTCGACGGCGAGGATGCCGTCGACGAGACCGCCGAAGGGGCGCAGGCCGCCGGTACGGACGAGGGTGAGGCGCCCTCGGCCGAGTAGCACGAGGAGAGAGTCATCGTGAGCGGAGCCACGGGCGCCGGATCGGCCGGTACCTCCACGGGTACGGAAGCGGACGGCGGCGGCCGTGGCTCCGCCGCGCACGGGGGGCGTGCGGGCGGCGCCAGTGACCCGCACACGACCAACCTCAAGCCGGTGAAGGTGTCCGAGCAGGACTCCGCCGGTTCGTCTGCATCCCAGGGGGGAACAGTGACGGACACCCGAGGCCCGGCCCCGGCCGGTGAGGCGCAGGCGTCCTCGCCGCTGCCCGGTGAACGGCGCCCCGAGCAGCCCGCCGGGCCGTACCACCCGCCGCAGGCCTATCCGGCGCAGGCGCCCGAGGGTGCCGTACGCCGGCCGCGCACGGGGGTGCGGACGACGCCGCGGACCCGTAAGGCGCGGCTGCGGGTGGCCAAGGCCGATCCGTGGTCGGTGATGAAGGTCAGCTTCCTGCTCTCGATCGCGCTCGGCATCTGCACGGTCGTCGCCTCGGCGGTGCTGTGGATGGTCCTGGACGCGATGGGCGTGTTCTCGACGGTGGGCGGCACGATCTCGGAGGCGACCGGTTCGAACGAGGCGAACGGCTTCGACCTGCAGTCGTTCCTGTCCCTCCCCCACGTCCTGACGTTCACGACGATCATCGCGGTCATCGATGTGGTCCTGGCCACGGCGCTCGCGACGCTCGGCGCGTTCATCTACAACCTCTCCGCGGGCTTCGTGGGCGGCATCGAGCTGACCCTCGCCGAGGACGAGTGACGGGCCCCCGACAACCGATTTTGGGTCTGACGTGGTCGTGCGCTAATCTTCAGGAGTCAGCGCGCGGGACACACACCGCAAAGCGCGGCGGGGCTATAGCTCAGTTGGTTAGAGCGCATCCCTGATAAGGATGAGGCCACAGGTTCAAATCCTGTTAGCCCCACCAGCACGAAGACCCCCAGCCGATCATGGTTGGGGGTCTTCGGCATCTACGGCTGACATCAACTGCCGCCTGTTCTCTCCTGTGAGCGCCAAAAAGGCCCGATCGCTGGCGACGGGGGATGCACCAGCGATCGGGTTATGGCCAAGGGTAACAAGGTTGAGCGGATTGCGGGGGCAAGTCGGGCGGGAATCAGGCAGGTTGGCCGATCAGCGACCACACGGGGGGTCGTAGGAGAGGCGGGGGAGGTACTCGTGCCACTTCTGCGGGGTCAGGACCTTGCGGGTGACCCCGCAGAGGTAGTCGATCGCCGCGTCGTCGTCCAGGTTCCACAGGCGGGCCGTGTCCGTGCCGCTGGAGACGCCCAGGACGTTGCCCCTGGGGCTGAAGGACAGGAATGTGCCCGACTTGGCGTTGGAGTTCATCGACTGGCCGATGGGGACCGCCGAGGACGGGTGGGTGACATTCCACAGCCGGACGGTGTTGTCATTGCCGCCACTGGCCAGAACATGCCCGTTCGGGGTGAACGTCAGCAGCTTGACCGCCTCGGTGTGGCCGGTGAGCGGCGCGCCCAGCGCGGTCGCCGAGGCGGGGTCGGTGACGTCCCACAGCCGGACCGTGTCGTCGTCGCTGCCGCTGGCCAGAACGTGCCCGTCCGGGCTGAAAGCGAGCGCGTTGACGGGGCCGGAGTGCTGGGTGAGCCGGGCCAGCGCGGTCGCGTGGGCCGGGTCGGCGACGTTCCAGAGCCGGACCGTGCTGTCCGCGCTGGCGGAGGCGAGGGTGCGGCCGTCAGGGCTGAAGGAGATCGCGTTGACGTAGCCCCGGTGGCCCGCCAGCGGTCTGCCGAGCGCGGCGGGGCGCGCGGGGTCGGTGACGTCCCACAGCTGGATGGTGGTGTCGTCGTAGGCGGTGGCCAGAACGTGCCCGTTCGGGCTGAAGGTGAGCGTGGCCGGCCCCGCGAAGCGCGTCCGCAGGGCGATGGGCGATCCGGCGACGACCGGGTGGGACGGATCGCTGACGTTCCACAGATACACCGTGTGGTCGTAGGTGAGGACGGCGAGAACGCGGCCGTCGGGGGAGAACCGCAGCGAACGATGGCCGGCGTCGCCCTGCATGAACGGCTTGCTCAGCAGCACCGGCCGGCCGGGCCGCGTCACGTTCCACAGCCGGAGCCTGCCGTCCCGCGCCGCCGTGGCCAGCAGCCGTCCGTCCGGCCGGAACGCGCCGGTGCGGCCGATGATGTCCGACGTCGGCAGTGACCACAGGCGCACCTTGCTGTCACCGCTGCCGGTGGCGAGGGTCTTGCCGTCGGGGCTGAACCCCAGGGCGTACATCTCCCCGCTGCTGCCCGCGAGCGGCTCCCCGATCTGGGAGGGGGACGTCCGGTCGGTCACGTTCCACAGGCTGGCGGTGCTGTCCGCGCTCGCGGCGGCGAGCCGGCTGCCGTCCGGGCTGAAGGCCACCGACCAGATCGGGCCGGTGTGCCCGGCGAGCGGGGAGCCGAGCGCGGCGGCGTGGGCGGGGTCGGTGACGTTCCACAGGCGGATCGTGTCGTCGGCGCTGCCGGAGGCGAGAGTGTGCCCGTCGGGGCTGAACGCGACCGAGTGCACGAGGTCGGTGTGGCCCTTCAGCGTCGTGTCGTAGCGCTTGGCGTGCCGTGGGTCGGTCACGTTCCACAGCAGGACCGTGTCGTCGTCACCGCTCGCCGCGAGGGTGCGCCCGTCGGGGCTGAACGCCACGCAGCGTACGGCGGCGGAGTGGCCGGTGAGGGCGCCGATCTGCCGCGGCCGGCGCGGGTCGGCCACGTCCCACAGCCGTACGGTGTGGTCCTCGCCGGCGGAGGCCAGCGTACGGCCGTCCGGGCTGAAGGCGATCAGATAGATCGTGCCTTTGTGCCCGGTCAGGGGTGCGCCCAGGGACATCGGACGGGCGGGGTCGGCCACGTTCCACAGCCGGACCGTGCCGTCGTCGCCGGCGCTGGCCAGGGTGTGCCCGTCCGGGCTGAAGACCGCGCTGCTCACCCAGCTGGTGTGCCCGGTCAGCGGCTTGCCCAGTGGCTTCGGGCGGCTGGGGTCGGCCACGTTCCACAGCCGGACCGTGCGGTCGTAGCTGGCCGTGGCCAGGGTCTTGCCGTCGGGGCTGAACGAGGTGAGGTAGACGGCACCGGTGTGGCCGGTCAGCGGGGTGGCCAGCGGCGCGTTCACGATCGAGATCAGCCTGCTGTACGTCCCCTCGTCCTTGGGGCGCAGCCGGTGCGCGACCAGGTCGAGCTGGGCGGACAGGGACGGATCGGTGTTCTGGACCCGGTCGGCCTCGGCGAGGACCTGCTCGAAGACGGCGTCGTCCCGCTGCTGCCGGGCGATCACCGCCGACCCGCCGGCCACGAGGGAGAGCACCACCAGCGCGGCCACCGCGGCCCGGCTCAGCCACACCGAGCGTCGGCGCAGCCGGACCGAGGCGGCCAGGAACTCCACCGCGCTGCGGGTCAGGAAGGTGTCGCCGGCCGACCTGGCCCAGCCGCGGGCCTGCTCCAGCCGGGAGCCCCGGTAGAGCAGCGAGCTGTCCCGGCCCGAGTCCTCCCAGGCCCGGCCGTCCTCCTCCAGCCGCTGGCGCAGCAGATGGTCGTTGCGGTTGTCGTCGATCCAGTGCCGCAGCCGGGGCCAGGCGTGCAGCAGCGCCTCGTGGGTGATCTCCACGGTGTCGGCGTCCAGCGTCACCAGCCGGGCCCGGACGAGGGCTTCGAGGGACTCCTCCGTCTTGCCGGGGTCCGCCGACTCCGCCGCGAGCTGGCGCCGGGTGCCGCGCCGGCGGGTGGCGTGGGTGTCCTCGCCGAGGCGGACCAGGCGCAGCAGGAGCAGCCGGGCCGCCGTACGGGCCGCGGGGTCGAGCCCGGACCAGGCGCGCTCGGCGGTCGCCGCGACGGCGCCCTGGATCCCGCCGGCCGCGCGGTAGCCGGCCAGCGTCAGCTTTCCGGCCTTGCGGCGCTGCCAGGTGGCGAGCAGGGCGTGGGACAGCAGCGGGAGCACGCCGGCGTCGTGCGCCCCGCGCGGGCCGTCGGCGCTCACCTCGCGGACGATCAGCTCGGCGAGCCCCGGCTCCAGCTCCAGGCCGACCGCCTTGGCCGGGCCGGTCACCGCCTCGCGCAGTTCGGCGCTGGTCAGCGGGCCGAGCACCATGTGCCGGTGCTGGAGGGCGTCGGCGAGCTCCGGATAGCCGAGGCACTGCTCGTAGAAGTCGGCGCGGATGCCGAGCACGACGACGACCGGGGCGGGGCCGTCCGCGCCGGCCGGCGGGGTACAGACGGCGTGCAGCAGCTGGATGAAGGTACGGCGGTCCGCCTCGTCGGGGCAGAGGGTGAAGGCTTCTTCGAACTGGTCGACGATGACGACCGGGCGGGAGCCGAGGGGCCTGCTGCCGACGGGGCGGTTGTCGGAGGGGCGGCTGTTGATCGTTCGGCTGTCGGAGGGTCGGTTGTCGGAGGGGCGGTTGTCGACGGGCCTGCTGGCGACGGGTCGGTCGTCGACGGGTCGGCTGTCGGAAGGCCGGATGTCCGGGGACGGGCCGTCGGTGGGCTCCCCGGTCGTCTCGCGGTGCGCCCACGCCGAGACCGCCTCGCGCGCCGCCCGGGCGATCCGGGGGGCGTCGGAGCCGGGCACGGCCGGGTTCCGGGTCGCCGCCCGTTCGGCCTCGCGCGCGTCGGCGGCGACCGCGGCCAGCTCGGGGACCCGGCGGACCAGCTCGCCCAGCGGATCGGCGCCCGGCACCAGCTGGAGCACCAGTCCCTCCCCCGGACTTCGTCCGAAGGGACCCCCGTCTCGCTGCGCTCGCCCGGGCCGGTCCGCCGCCAGGGCGCCGTCGCGGACGGCGGGCACCAGACCGGCGTTGAGGAGGGAGGACTTGCCCGCGCCCGAGGCGCCCACCAGCATCACCAGACCGCCGGTGCGCTCCGTGGCCCGCAGCTGGCCGACGAGCGTGCTCGTGCTGCGCTCACGGCCGAAGAACCAGCGGGCGTCCTCCTGCCGGTAAGGGGCCAGACCCCGGTAGGGGCACACGCCGCCGGCGACGGGCGGGGTCTGGGCGGGCGGCTGCCGGCTCTCCTCGTCGGGGGGTGCGGGCCGGTCGCCGACCGGGTCGGCCAGCGCGCGCTCCCACAGCCGCTGCCAGTGCGCGAGCTCGTACAGGCCGGTGGAGACCGGGGCGGGGCGCAGCCGGCGCGCCTCCGGTATCAGGATGTGCAGCACCGCGGCGAGGGCGGCGAACTGTGCCGGAACGTTTCTGGCCCGGCGCCAGTCGCTGATGCGCTGCGCGGACACCCGTACGGGCCGGCCGCGCTCGTCGACCCGCTGCAGCCGTACGACCGCCTCGGCGACGCTCTTGAGGGGAGGATTTCCGGCCTCCTTGTACAGCAGCGCGAGACGCTCGGCGAAAGCTGTGCGTGCCCCTGAGTCGGAACTCAAGGCCCCTCCCCTTTTCTTTCCCCCCGCATCTGGACGTCCGGACCGGAAAACTCACCTTATACGCCTGACCTGCGAATAAGCACCGGACCGGAGGCCGGAACCTCCTCGCCGACGGCAACAGATGGCAGGATCCGGACCCGGTAGCGGATCCGTCACACACCGTCCGGACAGGCCACGGGCCTGGGACGCGAGCCGACCGACCGCTTTGCCGAAAGATCTCGGTCAACTTCCACCGGGGACCCGCGAGCGGGCCCCGCAGCAGGCAGGGAGCGGCAGCGAGGCCGTCGCGTGATTCCGCGACCACTCCAGGAACCGGCTCCCCTTCCGCGACTCGTGACGAGCCGACGCGTCACGGGTTGGCAGCCCCGCACCGTTCGGCACCGGTCCCCACGAGGGGAGGGACCGGTGCCGAACGGGCGGCGGACTCATACCGGTCTCCTACAAGACTCATCCTTCACTTTTCACCCTGACACCTTCATTCCGCCCGGATCCGGTCGGCCGTTCCGTCCGGATCCAGTCGGCCGTTCCGCCGCCCGGACCGAGTCGCCGCGCGGGCAGCGCCCTGGATATCTGACGCATCGTCAGATATGGTGCCGCCCCGGCCGGCTGTCCCCGAAGGGGTGAGTGTCATGGAGAAGGCGGAGAAGCGGCCCCCGTGCCCGCACGGCGCCCCGCGCTGGGTCGCTCTGTTCCATCAGCCCGCACAGGACTCCTGGACGGTGGCCGCCGAGTCCCCGGACCGGGCTCCCGTGCTCTACGCCGTCGCGGACATGACCAGGACCGTGCGGGCGCGCGGCGAGGAGGCCACGGTCGCGCTGTGGGGGCCCGGCGACGGCGCCTGGCGCCTCTACGGCACCCCGTCCGCCAAGGCGCCCGCCGCCCCGGCCGACGGGCCCGGACCCGCCGCCGCACCGGCCAAGCTCGCGGAACGCATGACGGACCGCCGTCACCAGGTGCTGATGGCCGCGCTGGGCACGGCGGGCCTGTACGACCTGAGCCCCGAGGACGACGAGGCGGTCCGGGCGATGGCCGACCTGCTGGACGAGCCCACGGTCCGCCGAGTGGCCCACTGGCTCTCGGCCGCGGGCGGGCAGCGCTAGGACGAGGGCGACGGGTGGGTCCGGTTCGGCGCGCGCTTCGTGGGGCAGTGACGTCCTGGAAGTCGACGTCATCACCGACGACTGGAGGACGCATGAAGGTCTCCGTCGACCGCGCCCTGTGCTACGGCTCCGCCGAGTGCGCGCACCGGGCGCCGGCCGTGTTCGCGTTCGAGGACGGGTACGGCGTCGTACGGCCCGGCCGCGCGGAGTCCGGCGACGACCCTGAGGTGCGGGAAGCGGCGGAGAAGTGCCCGTCGCAGGCGATCGTGCTCGGCGGAGCGGCGGAGTAGGTCCACGGAGCAGGCCTCAGGAGGCGTCGGGGCCCGGCAGCGCGGGCGGATAGGCCCAGCCCAGGTCGGCCAGTTCCCGCGCCCTGGCCTCCGCCACCGCCATCCGGGCCGCGCGTTCGGCGGGTTCGACGTGGGAGGCCTGGCCGGTCGCCTGCCCCTCCCACTTGCGGTACAGCAGACCGACCTCCGCCGAGAACCAGCCGCGGCTCACCGCGTTCAGCGCCAGCAGCAGGCCCGTGTCCTCGGAGGCAGGCAGGGCCATCCAGCCGCCCAGGGCGATCAGCAGGTCCCGGCGGACGCACAGGGTCGCCGGGTGGACCGGCGCGCGGAAGTCGCTGCGGCTCCAGTGGGCGAGCACGACACCGCGTTCGAGCGGGCCGTCGTCCGGATCGCCGGGAAAGCCGGCCGTGGAGCCGTCAGGCAGCAGGTCCAGGACCCGGGAGGTGGTCCAGCCGACGGTGCGGTCGGCCTCCAGTACGGCCACGTCACGGGCGAGTGCGCCCGGGGTGAGCAGGTCGTCGGCGTCCAGCACCCTGACGTACACGCCCTCGGCGTGCGCCAGCGCGATCGTCCGGGCGACCCCGGGACCGCCCGGCCGGCCCTGCCGGAAACTCACGCGCGGGTCGTCGGGGACGTAGGGGCGCACCTCGTCCGTCGTGCCGTCCTGCTGGATCACCCACTCCCACTCCCAGCCGTCGGGGAGCCGCTGCTCGCTCAGCGACGCGTAGGCGTCCGGCAGGAACGGCGCGGACGGGCCGTGGACAGCGGTGACGACGGTGACGCGCCGGATCACGACAGGCTCACCACCTTTGTCTCGTGTGTCTCGTGTGTCTCGTGGGGGAGTCGTTCTGGGGTGCTGGCGTTCGTCGTCCATCCTCCCAGGCGGGGAGTGGCGACAACGCGAGACCCCCGGCCGGGTCCGGCCGGGGGTCGTTCCGTGTCGACTGAACGGATGGGTACGCAAGTCGCCTGGTTCGTCGAGACGGCTGCGGTGCTGCTGAAGGGGCCTGCTCAGCAGTCGAGGGTGCCCGCCGAGGGGTGGTCGAAGGCCGCCGTGCTCTCCGCTTCCGTCGAGTCGAGGGGCCGGTGCCGGCAACTGGGGGTCTTGCCGTGGGCCTCGGCTCGGATCCGCTGCTTCATCGTGGGGGGCAGGGCCCTGGCGTGGGACCAGAGCCAGTGGTGTGCCGCCGGGTTCGTCGGGACGGTCCGCTGCGCGGTGCCGGTGCCGGGGGTCTCGGTCAGGGGCGCGGCCGCCGCGGTCGTGGCGGTGGTGGCGGTGACGAGTCCGAGCGCCGTGCACAACGCGAGGAAGGCGGTGACGATGGCGGTCCACAGCTTCATGACCTTGTTCTGGGTCATGGCCCCTCACTTTCGGGTTGGGCGATTTGCGTACTTTCCTCATGATGTGTATGCGGATCGCGAAGTGGGGGACCGACGCCCGTGGCGCGTCGATGTTCCGATGAACACCACTCGGATGGCGGTAAGCGGGTCCGAAAACCCCAAAGCTTGGTGAGAGAGGGCGGAGAGGGGTGACGTAACCGCCCGTGGAGGTGTGATCACCCTCCGATCGGATCGGCCGCGGACCTGCCCCGGACCTGCCCTATCGAGCTCCAGGAGGCGGGAGTTGGGCCGGGACGCAGGTCACCGATTGATATCGGCCGGTGTGTATAGTCGGGCGCCAGAGGTCCCCTACGTCAAGGAAAGACGAGGTCGCGCGGTGAAGAAGCTGCTCCTGGTCGCACTGGCCGCCATCGGCGGGCTCCTCGTGTACCGCCAGATCCAGGCGGATCGCGCCGAGCAGGACCTGTGGACGGAGGCGACTGACTCCGTGCCCACGGGTTCGTGAGTGCCGATACCAGAATCTGAACAGACCCCGGTCGCCGAAGCGGCCGGGGTTCTGCGTTTGCGGGGGCGCGCGGGGCGCGGTAAGCGCTTCTGCGGGCCGACGCGCCGTCGTACGCCTCCCGCTGAGCGGTGCCGGGCTTTTCGGACGGCCGCACGCGTTCCCCGGATGGCGCAGGGACGCACGGGGCAGGATGGGCAACGGTCCGGTACGGCGGTGACAACGCGGCGGGCGACGACTGGGGAGGCCGGCACGTGCGGGGGCGATGGCTGACGTCGAGGCTCAGGCTGAGGCTCGGGCGCAGGCGACGAACGGTGTGGTGGCCGGCTCTGCTGCTGCCGGGGCTGTGCGCCCTGGTCACGCTGCCCGGCGCCACGGCGGCCGCCGCCGACGACACGCCGTACGCCTTCGCGCCCGGTGCGTCCGTGGTCGCCGGCGGGCAGGCCCCCGCCGCCGCCGGACGGCTGGCGGCCGGCCGCGTCTACCGCAGCTCCCTGCCGGGCGACGGCACGCTCTACTACCGCCTCCGGCTCGCGGCCGCCGACACGGCGTACGTCCCCGTCACCGCCGTACCCCCCGCGAACGCGACCGTCACCAGCACCGACGGCATCAGCGTCACGGTCCAGGACGCGCGCGGCACCCGCTGCTCCTATGCCGACGCCCGCTTCGGCGCCGGACTCAGCCCCCGCCCGGTCACCGCGCTCGGGCAGCGCGAGCCCGGCCACTCGGTGTGCCAGGGCGGCGGGACGTACTACGTGACCGTCCAGCGCCTCGCCACCGGGGGCGTCTCCTCCGCCGGGCCCTGGGACCTGGAGCTCGCGCCCGCCACCGAACCCCGCCCGGCGCACGCCGGGGCCACCACGGCGCCGGAGACCTGGGACTCCGCCACGCCCGAGCCGCTCGGCGGGGCGCCGGTGGAACGCTCCGGCGGCACCGGTTTCGCCTTCGCCCGCCCGCTGGGCCAGGGCGTCTGGCGCACCGAACTGACGCCCGGCGAGACCCGGTTCTACAAGGTGCCGCTCGACTGGGGCCGGCAACTGCACGCCTCCGCCGAGCTCGGCGGTTCCACGGGCCACGGCTATGTCGGCGGCGCCCTGGAGCTCTCTCTCCACAACCCCGTCCGCGGCTACGTCGAGGACACCGCGCTCGGCTACACCGGCACCGGGAAGTCCGCCGTGCTCGCCCCCGTCCCACCGGTGGAGTACGCCAACCGCTACGCCGTCCCCGCCGCGGTGACCTCCGTGCGGTTCGCCGGTGACTACTACCTGGTCCTGCACCTCAGCGAGCGGCTGACCGGCACGTTCGGGCAGGGGCCGTTCCCCGTGACGCTGCGGGTCCGGGTGACCGGGCAGGCGCACGCGGGGCCGGAGTACGCCGGCCGGCCCGTGCCCACGGACGTCTTCACGGTCACGGACCAGGACCGGGCGGCCGCGCTCGCCGGGGGCGGCGCAGGTGTGGCGGGAGCGGAGGGCACCGGGGGCGGGGGTGATCCGGTGATGAAGCTGGTCGCGGCCGGTGGCATCGGCCTGGGCACGCTGCTCCTGCTGGGGCTCGGCGCGTGGACGCTGGCGGCCCGCCGGCCTCAGACCCGGGCCAGCGCCCAGAAGCCCACCGCGTAGCAGGCCAGCGCCAGCAGCAGGATCGGTATCACGGCCTTG
The DNA here is from genome assembly GCF_020181035.1 of Streptomyces sp. CoH27. GTDB lineage: Bacteria > Actinomycetota > Actinomycetes > Streptomycetales > Streptomycetaceae > Streptomyces > Streptomyces camelliae. The sequence continues at coordinate 172,895 of NZ_JAIQYY010000020.1, read as the reverse complement.
GCCGGCGGCCCCGGCCGCCGCTCCCGCCGCGCCCGACGCCCGCGCCGACCGTGTCCGGGGGCGGACGGGAACGGCTGCGGGTTCCGGGCGGTGTACGACGCGGTGATGGACGGCTCGGCAGCCCAGGGGGCCGGCTGGGGCTGGGGAGGCAGAGGCGGAGGGGGAGGGAGAGGTTCCGTCGGTCCGTGGAGGGGGGTGTGGGGGGAGACGTACGGGGGCTCGGGGGCCGGAGCCGGCGCGGGGAGCGGCGTCGGAGCAGGAGTCGGGGTCGGGGTCGGGGTCGGGGACTCCAGGGGTGGCGGCAGACGGAAGCTCCCGGTGTCCGAGAGGGATCCGGTGCCGGTGGGCGTATCACCACGGACATGGCCGTGATCCCCCGTTGTACCGGCCGTATCAGCAGGACTGGCAGGACCGGCCGCAGAGGCGGTGTCCGTGTCCGGGAGCAGTTCCCCGGCCACCCCGGAGGCCAGGGTGAGGGGGCCGTCGGGGCCGAACCCGGAGGGAAGCGGGCCGAGTTGGTCGAAGATCTCGATCAGCTCGTCGTCGAGATCGGGCTCCGGCAGGAGTTCCACGGCGGAGGCGAGCGCCTTGCGGGCACCCGTGGCGGTACGGAACCGGGCGGCCGGGTCGGGCTGGAGCAGGCCGGCGACGACCTGCCAGAGCGGTTCGGGGACACCCTTGGGCGGGCCGGGCGTGCCGTGTTCGGCGAAGTACTCCACCAGCGCCTTGGCGTCCGGCTTGGCGCCTTCGAGGAGGTAGAGGGCGACCAGGCCCACGGCGAAAAGGTCGGCCGGGAAGTCGGGTTCGGCGCCGAGCAGCTGCTCGGGGGCGAGGTAACCGGGCGTCCCCACCACGAGGTTGGTCTCCGTCAGCCGGGGTTCGCCGAGCCGCATGGCGATGCCGAAGTCGGACAACCGCAGCCGGGGCCGGCCGGTGCCGGTGGCTTCGAGGAGGAGGTTGGCGGGCTTGATGTCCCGGTGGATGACGCCTTCCGCATGGACGGCGGCGAGACCGGACAGCAACTGGTCGAGCAGCGTGCACACGTACGCCGGCGGCAGGGGGCCGTAGTCGCCGACGAGATGGACCAGCGAACCGCCGGCGACCAGGTCCATGGTGAACAGCACCTTGTCGTCGTCGGCGGCCCAGCTGGCCGGGGCGAGGACATGGGGGTGGTCGATCCGCAGGGCCTGCTCGCGCACGAAGCGCAGCAGGGAGTGGGCGTCGCGCTGCTGGAGGACCTTCGCGGCCACATAACGGCGCCGGCGGTGGTCCCAGGCACGCCATACGGCGCCCACGCCACCGCGTCCGATCGGGTCGGCCAGCTCGTACCGGCCGGCGAAGACCTCACCCATGGCTGTGCGCCGCTCCTCCCCCGAGCTCCGCGTGCCCCCCGACCGCCAAGCCCCCTGACTACCCCTACTACCCCTCGCTACCCCCCAGCCCCTGCTGTCACTCTGCCCCCCGGGCTCTCCCCCGTACCGCTACTGGCCCCCGTGTTGCCCCCGTGGGGTCAGCTCTGGTGGGACTGGTAGTGGGCGACGGCGTCGGAGGTGCGGCCGGCGCCGTAGACACGGAGGAACTCCGCCAGTTCGGGATGGGCCGGGGCGAGGCTGTCCGCGGCGTCGATGATGTCGCCCGCGGCGGCCACCGAGCGCAGCAGCGACTGGATCTCGCGGACCACCCGCTTGACGGTCGGCGCACCCGAACCGCTCGTGGTGTGGGTGGTGTTGCTGAGCACGGAGCCCCCCTGCGACTTCTTGATCTCTTCCATGCGCTCGCTCGCCTCGGCGGCGCTGACGCTGCCGTCCGCGACCTGCGCCGCCAGCTCCTGCAGCAGCTGGACCCGCTGGACCACGGCGGGATTGCCGATCTTGGCCCGCTGGCCGCTCATCAGCTGCGAGAGCATCGGAGCGGACAGCCCGAGGACCGCCGCGAGACGGGCCTGATTGAGTCCCAGATCCTCGATGAGCTTACGGAAGAGCGCCCCCAACGGCTCCCCGTACCAGTTCCGCTGCAGCTCCCGCGCTCTGGCGGTGGCTTCCTGCTGTGCGGCGTCCATTGCGTCTCCCCATCGCTTCCCCTGAATACCGCGGTTCGCTGTAGCGAACCACGCCGAGCATCTTACGGAGAGTGGTCATCCGCGGGGACCCCCAATCTTTTTGCGGGATATGGGGGGTGACCCGGTAGTCTGGTCAGCGACGCCTGCCGGACAAGGTTCCTTCCGGCCGGTCGTTCCCTTCTGGGGCCTTAGCTCAGTTGGTAGAGCGCCGTCTTTGCATGGCGGATGTCAGGGGTTCGACTCCCCTAGGCTCCACTCGCATATACCCCCTGACCTGCGGAAACATGGTCAGGGGGTGTTTTTGTCCCGGACGCGTGAACCCAGGCCACCTCAAAAGACGGCGCCGCGCCGGGCGGGACGGCGATCGTCCACCTCTCCTTC
>NZ_JAIQYY010000020.1:162989-170331 GCF_020181035.1 Streptomyces sp. CoH27 | reverse complement strand
CCCCCCCCCCCCCCCCCCCCCACGCCCGTTCGGCAGATGAGCGTTACTCGCGGTCCTCGCCGCCAGTGTCCTCCTCCGCCTGCTTCGCCTGGACCTCCGGGTCCAGAACCGTGCCGCCGCCCGACGTGGGCACCTCCGTCGCGGCGGGCGGTTCGACCAGCCAGTCGGGGTTGGCCTGCTTGTCCCACCACTTCCAGGCCGCGAAGGCACCGCCGGCCAGCAGGGCCAGCACGGCCAGCCCCTTGACGGCGCGGGCGCCCCGGCAACGACGCCTGTTCTTGCGGGCCAGTTTCTGGATGTCCTCGGCCGAGACCTGCCCGCGCAACGCCACCAGGGCGGCGGCTCCGCGGGCGGCTGCCTCGTCACGGACCGGCACAGCCGCGGCCACGGCCTGCTCGATCTTCGGACGCGAGTACTCGGCGGCCTGCCGGGCCGCCTTGCGGGTGCGGGCGGCGGCCTCTTGGGCAGCGAGGTCCACCTTCGGCGGCACATGCGTACGGGCCTGCTCCAGACGTGGGGCGAGCCGGGCGTCGTACTGCACGCGGGCCTGATCGGCGGCCTGCGACATCACGGGCGCCAGCCGTACGCGTGCTTCGTGCGCGTAGAGCGCGGCACGCTCCTTGGCCGTGTCGGCGTAGGGCGCCACCACTTCCGCGGCGTGCAGCACGCTGTCCTTCGCCGAGCCGGTCGCGGCGCGCACGCTGTCGATGCGGGTCACGGGTTCCTCCTCCTCGGTGGCGTACGGTCATTCGACTTTCCACCCTTTTACGGATCATGCCCGCAGGGGACCTGCGCGGCACGCGAGGGCGGGCATATGGGTGCTGATTCCCCATCGATGGGGGATAACGGGCAAGCCGGGCCTGCCGTCGACCCTGCCACGGATCGGTGCCGAGCGCCGCCTACCCGGCCGAAGTCGCGGAAGTCCCGGCCGACCGGCGACGTACCGGCACGGCCGTGCGAGGATCGGGGCGTCACAGAAAGACAACGGAAGGCAGATCGTGGCCGAGCAGCTGTACGCCACCCTGAAGACCAACCACGGTGACATCGTGGTCGAGCTCTTCCCGAACCACGCGCCCGAGACGGTCAAGAACTTCGTCGAGCTCGCCCGCGGCGAGCGCGAGTGGAAGCACCCGGGCACCGGCGCCGTCAGCAAGGACAAGCTCTACGACGGCACGATCTTCCACCGTGTCATCAGCGGCTTCATGATCCAGGGCGGCGACCCGCTGGGTACCGGCATAGGCGGCCCCGGCTACCAGTTCCGGGACGAATTCCACCCGGAGAAGTCCTTCGACCGCCCGTTCCTGCTGGCCATGGCCAACGCCGGCCCGGGCACCAACGGCTCGCAGTTCTTCATCACCGTCTCCCCGACGACGTGGCTGAACCGCAAGCACACCATCTTCGGCGAGGTCACCGACAAGGCCAGCCAGGCGGTCGTGCAGGAGATCGCGGCCGTGAAGACCGGACGCAACGACCGTCCGGCCACCGACGTCGTCATCGAGTCGGTCGTCATCGAGACGCGCGAGGGCTGATCACCCACCCCGGCCCCTGAGGGAACCAATCGCCCCGCTCGTCCGTACCAACGATGAGCGGGGCGGGGCGCGCCCGGGGGCGGGCCCACGACGAGCAAGGGGAACCGATGGACCAGGCCGAAGGCAGCGCGCAGGGTGCCGCCCACAGCGTGCCCGTGTGCTACCGCCACCCGGACCGCGAGACCGGCGTGCGCTGCACCCGCTGCGAACGCCCCATCTGCCCCGAGTGCATGATCAGCGCCTCGGTCGGCTTCCAGTGCCCCGAGTGCGTGCGCGCAGGCTCCGGCACCGGACACGCCCCGGCCGCGGCCACGCCGCGCACGATCGCCGGCGGCACCATGACGGCCGACCCGCGGCTGCTCACCAAGGTGCTGATCGGCATCAACATCGCCGTGTTCCTCGTGCAGCAGGCCGTGGGCAACACGGTCACCGAGCACTTCGAGCTGATCGGACGGGCCTCGTACGTCCAGTTCGGCCCCCTCCAAGGCATCGCCGAGGGGCAGTACTACCGCCTGCTGACCGCGATGTTCCTGCACGGCAACATCACCCACATCCTGTTCAACATGCTCAGCCTGTGGTGGATCGGCGGCCCCCTCGAAGCGGCCCTCGGGCGGGCCCGCTATCTCTCCCTCTACTTCGTCTCGGGCCTGGCCGGCAGCGCGCTCACCTACCTGCTCGCCGACCCCCTCCAGCCCTCCCTCGGCGCCTCCGGAGCGATCTTCGGTCTCTTCGGCGCGACCGGCGTGCTGATGCGCCGGCTCAACTACGACCTGCGGCCGATCCTCGCCCTGCTGGTGATCAACCTCATCATCACCTTCACCTGGGCGAACATCGCCTGGCAGGCCCACATCGGCGGCCTGGTCGCCGGTGTCGCCGTCGGCTACGCGATGATCCACGCCCCGCGTGAGAAGCGGACGCTGATCCAGTACGGCGCCTGTGCCGTCGTCCTCGCCGTCGTGGTGGTGCTCACGCTGGTCAGGACCGCTCAGCTCACCTGATCCGGGCCTGTCGGCGACCCCGCTGCCGAACCGTTGTCCACAGCGTGTGCCGGATCTTGTGCACCGCGTGCGGGCACAGCTGTGCCCCCTGTCGCTCGGATGTGTTTTCCCAGGTCGGACAGGGGGCGAACAGGTGTATGAGAACCGGTTGGGCAGTCACACCGGCGTCAACACTCGATGGGTTATCCACAGATCGTCGTTTCTTTTCCCCACCGTGTGGACAACGGCTGTGGATAACTCAGTGGATAGCCCTGGGGAGAGCTACTTCCACTGCGTGGAGACACCGAAGCCGGCGGCGATGAAGCCGAAGCCGACCACGATGTTCCAGTTGCCCAGCGCGTCGATGGGCAGCGAGCCGTCGGTCACGTAGAAGACGACGATCCAGGCCAGGCCGATGATGAACATGGCCAGCATGACGGGTGCGACCCAGGCGCGACTGTTCAGCTTGATCGCCTGCGCCTGCTTCGCCGGCGGCGGCGTGAAGTCGGCCTTCTTGCGGATACGTGACTTCGGCACGAGGGTCTCTCCTGTCGATGCGCTGCGTGGCCGCGCAGGTAACTGGGTCTGGCGCGTCCGTTAGCGTAGTGCTTCCGTGGCGCCGAAGGAGATAAGGGTACGTTGAGCAATTCTGCCGACTCCCCCGGGACGGGATCAACGGGTTCCGGCCCCGGCCGCCGACTTCGTCTGCGCCCGGTGCGGATTCTGACGGCCGCCGTCTTCGCCCTCGCCGGGCTGATCTTCATCACCAGCTTCAACACGGCCAAGGGCACCGACATCCGCCAGGACGGCTCCCTGCTGAAGCTGTCCGACCTGATCCAGCAGCGCAGCCGCAAGAACAAGGATCTGGACGAGTCCAACGCGGCCCTGCGCGGGAACGTCGAGTCCCTCGCCAAGAGCGACGGCGGCACCAGCAAGGCCCAGGACCGCACGCTCACCGGGCTGGAGTCGAGCGCCGGCACCCAGCCGCTCACCGGCCACGGCGTCACCGTCACCCTGAATGACGCCCCGCCCAACGCCACTGCCAAGCTCCCCGGCTACCCCCCGCCCCAGCCCGACTACCTGGTCATCCACCAGCAGGACCTCCAGGCCGTGGTGAACGCCCTGTGGCAGGGCGGCGCGAAGGGCATCAAGGTCATGGACCAGCGGCTGATCTCCACCAGCGCCGTGCGCTGCGTCGGCAACACCCTGATCCTCCAGGGCCGCGTCTACTCACCGCCGTACAAGATCACGGCGATCGGCGACCCCGGGAAGCTCCAGCAGGCCCTCGCGGACAGCAAGGCGATCCAGACCTACATGGTGTACGTCAACGTCTACGGCCTCGGCTGGAAAGTCACCGACGACGGGACGGTGACTCTTCCCGGTTACTCGGGCACAGTGGATCTGCACTACGCGAAGCCCGTGCAGTAGCCATCCGTCAGCCGTCCGTGACCGGAGGCGCCGGTGCGTGTGATCCTCAGGACCTTCAGCGAACTGTGCATCACCGTCGGCGCCCTGATCGTGCTCTTCGTCGCCTACATCCTGTTCTGGACGGGTGTGCGGGCCGACGGTGCCATGAACGACCAGATCGACCAGCTGCACCGGCAGTGGTCGAAGGGGAGCGTGCAGCAGGCCGCCGACACGCCGGGCGTGACGACGAAGACGGTGACCGTGGGGGACCCGGCGCCGTACCACTACGGCAAGGCCTTCGCGATCATGTACATCCCGCGGTTCGGTTTCACGTGGAACAAGCCCGTCCTGGAGGGCACCGGCCGGGATGTGCTGGCCAAGGGGCTCGCCCACTACCAGGGCACGGCCCGGCTCGGTCAGGAGGGCAACTTCGCGGTGGCCGGCCACCGGCGGACCTACGGCGATCCGTTCCTGGACTTCCCGAAGCTGCGGCCGGGTGACGCGGTGGTCCTCACGGACGGGACGACCTGGTTCACGTATCGGATCGACAAAGGCCCCTACAAAACCGTGCCGACGGATGTCCACGTCATCGACCCTGTGCCGGGCAAGTCCGGTTACGCGCGTCCGGGCCGGTATCTGACCCTGACCACGTGCGATCCCGAATGGGGGCACAGTCACCGGCTGATCGTCTGGGCGCACCTGGATTCCACCCAGCCTGTGGACACAGGCGAACCGGAGGCGCTGCGCCGTTAGTCTGGTGGCGTACGGCGTGTGTCTGGTGCCGTGGGGATACGGAAGGGACGGCAAGGAACAGCATGTACGGCTGGATCTGGCGGCATCTGCCGGGGAACGCGTGGGCGAAGGCGCTCATCTCGCTCGTACTGATTCTGGCCGTGATCTACGTCCTCTTCCAGTACGTCTTCCCGTGGGCCGAACCGCTGCTGCCCTTCAACGATGTGACGGTGGACAACCAGTGAGTGCGCGGATTCTCGTCGTCGACAACTACGACAGCTTCGTCTTCAACCTCGTGCAGTACCTGTACCAGCTGGGTGCCGAGTGCGAGGTGCTGCGCAACGACGAGGTCTCGACCTCGCACGCCCAGGACGATTTCGACGGCGTGCTGCTCTCGCCCGGCCCGGGGACGCCGGAGCAGGCGGGCGTGTGCGTGGAGATGGTGCGCCACTGCGCGGCCACCGGCGTCCCGGTCTTCGGTGTCTGCCTCGGTATGCAGTCGATGCAGGTGGCGTACGGCGGGGTGGTGGACCGGGCGCCCGAGCTGCTGCACGGCAAGACCTCGCTGGTCGAGCACGAGGGCAAGGGCGTCTTCGCGGGCCTGCCCTCGCCCTTCACAGCGACCCGCTACCACTCGCTGGCCGCCGAGCCGGCCACGGTCCCGGCCGATCTGGAGGTGACCGCCCGCACGCACGACGGCATCATCATGGGCCTGCGCCACCGTGAACTCCCGGTCGAGGGCGTGCAGTTCCATCCCGAGTCGGTGCTGACCGAGCACGGGCACCGGATGCTGGCCAACTGGCTGGTGGAGTGCGGCGACGAGGGTGCCGTGGCGAGGTCGGCGGGGCTCGCCCCGGTGGTGGGCAGGGCCACGGCGTGACCGCGCTGCGCCCGGAGCGCGAGACCGATGCCTCGTACGGGGATCAGTCGTACGAGGCTTCCGGTGCGCTCGGGCAGGGGGTCGTGGAGTCCGCCGCGTGGTCGTACGACGCGGAGTACGAGGAGCCGTATCGGCCACCCCTCGACGACGAGACGATGGCGCTGCGGGTCCCGGCCCCGTCCCCTGAGCCGCTGTCGGGTCCGGAGAGCGGGCCCGTACGCGGTTCTGAGGGCTCTTCAGCCTCCTCCGTCACCGGAGACGCGGCCGGCGGCCGTGCGGCCCGCAGAAAGGCCGCCAAGCGCCGTGGTGGCGGGCGGCACGGCGGAAGCCGGGATACGACCGCGGCTGTCACGGCGCCGGAGTCCGGCCGGCCGCTGTCCCGGGTGGAGGCCCGGCGGCAGGCGCGGCTGCGCAGGCCCAGCCCGGCCACGGTCGCGAGCCGGGCGATCGGCGAGGTGTTCATCACCACCGGCGTGCTGATGCTGCTGTTCGTCACCTACCAGCTGTGGTGGACCAACGTCCGTGCGCACGCGCAGGCGGGCAGCGAGACGCACCAGCTCCAGGACGACTGGGCCAGCGGCAAGCGCAGTCCGGGTGTCTTCGCGCCGGGGCAGGGCTTCGCGATCCTGCACATACCCAAGCTGGACGTGGTGGCGCCGATCGCGGAGGGCGTCAGCAACGCCAAGGTGCTCGACAAGGGCATGGTCGGGCACTACGGCGAGGCCCCGCTGAAGACGGCGATGCCCGATGCCAAGACCGGCAACTTCGGGCTCGCGGCGCACCGCAACACCCATGGCGAACCGTTCCGGTACATCAACAAGCTGGTGCCCGGCGACGCGGTCGTGGTCGAGACGCAGGACACGTACTACGTGTACAAGGTGACGTCGACGCTCCCGGTGACCTCGCCGTCCAACACCAGCGTGCTGGACCCGGTCCCGAAGGGCTCCGGTTTCACCCAGCCCGGCCGCTACATCACGCTGACCACCTGTACGCCGGAGTTCACCAGCACGTACCGGTTGATCGTCTGGGGCAAGATGGTCCAGGAACGCCCGCGCAGCGAGGGCAAGCCGGACGCGCTCATCGAGTAGGGCTCATCACACAGGGGCAGAGGAAGACAGTGGCAGCGACCGCCGACGACACCGAAGAACACACGGACGCGTCCGAGCCGGAGCCGGTGGCGCGCCGTCGGCGCCCTGGCCGGATCGCGACGGCGATCAGTGTCTTCGGTGAAATCCTCATCACCGTGGGCCTGTTGCTCGCGCTCTTCGTCGTCTACTCCCTGTGGTGGACGAACGTGATAGCGGATCGCAAGGCGAACAAAGAGGCAGAAAAGGTCCGCCACCACTGGGCGCAGGAGAAGGACCCCGGGCCGGGCGCGCTGGACACCAAGGACGGCATCGGCTTCCTGCACGTGCCGGCGATGAAGAACGGTGTGGTGCTGGTCGAGGAGGGCACGGGCACGGACGTCCTCAACGACGGCGTGGCCGGCTACTACACCGACCCGGTCAAGGCCGCGCTCCCCATGACCGGCAAGGACGGCAACTTCACCCTCGCCGCCCATCGCGACGGCCACGGCGCCAAGTTCCACAACATCGACAAGCTGAAGAACGGCGACCCGATCGTCTTCGAGACCCGGGACGACTGGTACGTCTACAAGGTCTACTCGATCCTCCCCGAGACCTCGAAGTACAACGTCAAGGTCATCTCCCAGATCCCGAAGGAGTCCGGCAAGACCAAGCCGGGCCACTACATCACCCTGACGACGTGCACCCCGGTGTACACCTCGGAGTACCGGTACGTGGTGTGGGGCGAGCTGG
>NZ_JAIQYY010000020.1:85122-162888 GCF_020181035.1 Streptomyces sp. CoH27 | reverse complement strand
GGTGATCCGAGGGCCCTTCCCGTGGTGCGGGGCGTCAGCCGAAGGTGCCGCCGAAGACGTTCGTCCCGCCGTTGTTGCCGCCGCCGTTGTTGCCGCCACCACCGAAGTCCTGGGTGGTCAGGACGATCTGGGTGGTGCCCGGGTCGGCCTGGGTGCCCGCGGGCGGGGTCTGGGCGAGGACCCGTGCCTTCTCGTCGGTCGGGCCGTTGACCTGGATCTGCGTGAAGCCGGACTGCTGCAGGATCTGCTGGGCTTCCTTCAGGGTCTTGCCGAAGACGTTCGGCACCTGGCCCTGTGCCTGGCCCTGGAACTTGCCGACGTTGATCGCGACGGGCGTGTTCTTGGCGACCTGCTGGCCCGCCCCCGGGTTGGTCTGCTGGACCTTGCCGTCCTGGGTCTGGTCGGTCACGGCCACGTCGTTGCAGGTCGGCGCCAGGCCCAGCTGGGTCAGCTCGGCCTTCGCGGCGTCACAGGTCTGGCCGACGAGGTCGCCCGGGATGGTCACCTTCTCCTCCGCCTTGGCGACGGTGAGGGTGATCGTGGAGCCCTTCTGGACCTCCTGGCCCAGCTTCGGGTTCTGTTCCAGAACCGTGCCCGGCTGCTCCGAGGAGACCTCGTCCTTCCGCACGACGTTGAACTTGTACTGGTCGCCCTCCAGCAGCGACTTGGCGTCGTCGAAGCTCTTGCCGAGGACGCTGGGCACCGCCACCTTCGGCGCGCCGGTCGACACCACCAGCGTGATCGTGTCGTTCTTCTTCACCTGCGAGCCCGCCGCCGGGTCCTGGGAGCAGACCGAGTCCTTGGGCTGGTTGTCGCAGGGCTTGCGGGTGGGCGCGGCCAGTTTCAGGTCGGAGTTGACCGCCATCTTCTGGGCGTCGGCGTAGGTGTGACCGACGAAGTTCGGGGCGTCGAAGGACTGGTTGGCGCTGTTTCCGCTGAACGCCCACTTGCCGATCAGGATCGCGCCGATCAGGACCAGCACACCCGCGACCACCAGGAGGATCGTGGAGGTGTGGGACTTCTTCGGCTGCTGGCGCCGGCGGCCCGGGGAGTCGTCGTAGCCGTAGCCGCCGTCGTCCGGGTTCATCGGCGGGAGCATCGTGGTCGCCCCGGCGGGGCCGGCGTCCTGGCGCAGGGCCGTCGTCGGCTGGTCGTCGGGGTAGCCGCCGTAACCCACCGCGCCCAGCGCGGCCGTCGCCCCGACCGGCTGGCCGTCCAGGCAGGCCTCGATGTCGGCGCGCATCTCGTCGGCCGACTGGTAGCGGTAGTTCGGGTCCTTGACCAGCGCCTTCAGGACGATCGCGTCCATCTCGGGGGTGATCTCGGGGTCGAAGAGCGAGGGCGGCTGCGGCTCTTCCCGTACGTGCTGGTACGCCACGGCCACCGGGGAGTCGCCCACGAAGGGCGGGCGGACCGTGAGCAGCTCGTACAGCAGACAGCCGGTCGAGTACAGGTCGGAGCGCGCGTCGACCTGCTCGCCCTTCGCCTGCTCCGGCGAGAGGTACTGGGCCGTGCCGATGACCGCCGCCGTCTGCGTCATCGTCATGCCGGCGTCGCCCATGGCGCGGGCGATGCCGAAGTCCATCACCTTGACCTGGCCGTTGCGCGTCAGCATGACGTTGGCCGGCTTGATGTCGCGGTGCACGATGCCGCTGCGGTGGGCGTACTCCAGGCCCTGGAGGATGCCGATGGTCATCTCCATCGCGCGCTCGGGCAGGAGCTTGCGGCCGCTGTGAAGAAGTTCACGCAGGGTCGAACCGTCGACGTACTCCATCACGATGTACGGGATGGAGACCCCGTCGATGTAGTCCTCGCCCGTGTCGTAGACCGCGACGATCGCGGGATGGTTGAGCGAGGCGGCCGACTGGGCCTCCCGGCGGAACCGGGCCTGGAAGGACGGGTCGCGCGCGAGGTCCGCGCGCAGCGTCTTCACTGCCACGGTGCGGCCGAGCCGGGTGTCGTGCGCGAGGTAGACCTCGGCCATGCCACCACGACCGAGCACCTGGCCCAGTTCGTACCGGCCGCCGAGGCGACGCGGCTCTTCCATAGCTACCTACCAGCCCTCTCCGTCGGTCCCGGCCCCGCACCGTCGTGTGCGGCCGGAGGCTGCCGTCCGGGCCTACCGTACCCGGCTCGCTTTGTATGACCTGGCCAAGCCCGCAACCCGATACAGGACCGGTATCGCAACGTGCAACGATGTGAAGGTGACGTGACGGGCGTCACCCTCCGGGGTGGGTCAGGTCACTTCTTGGAGTTGATGACCGCCTGCATGACGCTCTTGGCGATCGGTGCGGCCAGACCGCCACCGGAGATGTCGTCGCGGTTGGCGCTCTCGTCCTCGACCACCACGGCCACGGCCACCGGCGAGCTGCCGTCGGGCAGCTTGGCGAAGGAGATGAACCACGCGTACGGGTTGGCGCTGTTCGCCACACCGTGCTGCGCGGTACCGGTCTTGCCGCCGACGGTGACGCCGTTGATCTTGGCGTTCGTGCCGGTGCCCTGCTCGACCACCGTCTTCATCATGTCCTGCAGGATCTGCGCGTTCTGCGAGGTCAGCGGGCGGCTCAGCTCCTCCGGCTGGGTCTGCGTGAGCGTGTCCAGGTTGGAGGACTGGAGCTTGTCCACCATGTACGGCTTCATCAGCTTGCCGTCGTTGGCGACCGCCGAGGCGACCATGGCCATCTGCAGCGGGGTCGCGGCGGTGTTGAACTGGCCGATGGAGGACAGCGCGGTCTGCGACTGGTTCATCTGGTCGGAGAACACCGAGGGCCAGGCGCGGACCGGCGTGTCCTGCGGGGAGTCGAAGCCGAACTTCTTCGCCTCCGCCAGCATCTTGGCGTTGCCGAGGTCGGAACCGATCTTGCCGAAGACGCTGTTGCAGGAGTACTGGAGGGCGGCCCGCAGGGTGGCGTTCTTGCAGGGGATGTTGCCCTCGTTCTTCAGCGGGGTCGTGGTGCCCGGCATGATCCACGGCAGCGGCGAGTTCGTGGGCGTGTCGGCCGAGGTGTACAGCCCGTTCTCCAGCGCGGCCGCCGCCGTGACCACCTTGAAGGTGGAGCCCGGCGGGTAGGTCTCGCGCAGCGCCCGGTTCAGCATCGGGTCGGCCGGGTCGTTGGCCTTCTGGAGCTTGGTCCAGTTCTTGGAGTCCACGTCCGTGGAGTTGCCCGCGAAGGTCGACGGGTCGTACGACGGGTAGGAGGCCAGTGCCAGGATCTTGCCGGTGGACGGCTCCAGCGCGACGACCGCGCCCTTGCCGCCCTGCGCCTTCAGCCCGTCGAACGCCGCCTTCTGCGCGGCCTGGTTCAGCGTGGTGACGACGTTGCCGCCCTGCTTCTGCTTGCCCGTGATCATGTCCAGGGTGTTGCGGAAGAACAGCCGGTCGTCGGTGCCGCTGAGGATGCCGTCGTCGATGCTCTCCAGCTGGGTGCTGCCGAACGCCTGCGACGAGTAGCCGGTCACCGGGGCCCACATGGCCCCGTCCTTGTAGGTCCGCTTGTACTTGAAGTCGCCGTGCTTGGCCTCGACGGAGCCGGTTATCGGGTTGCCGTCGACGATGATGTCGCCGCGCGGGGTCGCGTACCGCTCGATGGCGACCCGGCGGTTCTCGGGGTTGGTGCGCAGCGAGTCGGCCTGGACGTACTGGAGCCAGTTGTCGCGGAGCAGCAGGGCCAGCACGAGGAGGCCGCAGAAGATCGCGATCCGGCGCAGGGGCTTGTTCATGACGGGCGGACCACCTGGGTCATCTCGGCGTCGGGGTTGGCGGCGGGGGCGGGCGCCGGGCGGCGGGCGGTGTCGCTGATCCGGATCAGGATGCCGATCAGCGCCCAGTTCGCGATCACGGACGAACCGCCGTACGCGAGGAACGGCATGGTCATACCGGTCAGCGGGATGAGACCCATCACACCGCCGGCCACGACGAAGACCTGGAGCGCGAAGCCACCGGACAGGCCGATGGCCAGGAGCTTGCCGAACGGGTCGCGGGCGGCGAGGGCGGTACGGATGCCGCGCTCGGCGATCAGGCCGTAGATCAGCAGGATCGCCATGATGCCCGCGAGGCCCAGCTCCTCGCCGAAGGTGGCGAAGATGAAGTCGGAGTTCGCGGCGAACCGGATCAGCTCGGAGTGGCCCTGGCCCCAGCCGGTGCCCAGGGTGCCGCCGGAGCCGAACGCCCACAGGGCCTGCTGGAGCTGGTCGGAGTGGATGATGCCGTCGTGGGTGACCTGACGGCTCAGCTGGTACTCGTGGAACGGGTTGAGCCAGGCCTGCACGCGGGTCTGGATGTGCGACTCGAAGCTCGCCACGCCGACGGCGCCGACCGCGGACATCAGCAGACCGAAGACGATCCAGCTGGTCCGCTCGGTGGCGACGTACAGCATGATCACGAACATGCCGAAGAACAGCAGCGACGTACCGAGGTCGGTCTCGAAGACCAGGATCAGGATCGACATCGCCCAGACGACGAGGATCGGGCCGAGGTCACGGCCGCGCGGCAGGTACAGCCCCATGAAACGGCGGCTGGCGAGGGCCAGCGCGTCCCGCTTGACCATCAGATAGCCCGCGAAGAACACCGCCAGCACGATCTTGGCGAACTCACCGGGCTGGATGGTGAAGCTGCCGACGTGGATCCAGATCTTGGCGCCGTACACGTCGGCGCCCAGGCCCGGGACCAGCGGGAGCAGCAGCAGGACCAGCGCGACCACCATGGAGATGTAGGTGTAGCGCTGGAGCGTGCGGTGGTCCTTGAGGAAGATCAGCACCGCGACGAACAGCGCGATGCCCATCGCCGTGTACAGCAGCTGGTTGGTGGCCTTGCCGCCGCTGACGTGGAGCTGCTGGAGCAGCTTGGACTGGTCCAGGCGCCAGATGCAGACCAGGCCGAGCCCGTTGAGCAGGGTGGCCAGCGGCAGCAGCAGCGGGTCGGCGTACGGCGCGAACTTCCGTACGACGAGATGGGCGACGCCGGCCAGCAGGCCGAGGCCGAGGCCGTAGCTCAGCAGACCGGCGGGCACCTTGCCGTCGAGGGCCAGGCCCACGTTGGCGTAGGCGAACACCGGGATGACCACGGCGAAGACCAGCAGGGCCAGCTCGGTGTTGCGGCGGCTCGGCGCGCCGATCGCGCCGATCGTGGACGTGTGATGCGTCGGCGGGTTAGTCGTACTGCTCATCGTGTGACAGGGCCTCTCGCGGCGGGGCTACTGCTTGCCGCACTGATCGACGACCTTCTGCTCATCCTCGGAGAGGCTCGGGCCGGGGTTGGGAGTGGCGGTCGCGGACGGGGACTTCGACGGGGTCTTCGTAGCGGACGCCGATCCGGATGGGTTCGGTGTCGGTGTCGCCTTGGACGTGAGGGCGGTACGGGTGGTTCCCGTGGTCCCTCCGCTCTGCCCCGTCCTCGCCTTGCCCGGCGACGCGGCGGTCGTGCGCTCCGCCTGCTTCTTGCACGCCGAGGCCTGCACCGACAGCGCCTGGATCTTCGTCTCGGCCTGCTGCAGCCCGCCCGCAGCGATCGTGTTCCTGACCTGCTTCTGCTGGTACGGCGGCAGGTACTTGAGTTCGATCTCGGGGTGGTCCTTCTCCACCTTCGACAACGACACCCAGGCCAGGTCCTGGCTGATGCCGCGGTACAGCGCCACGTGCTCGTCCTTGGCACCGACGTAGTACTGCGTCTGCGTCCAGCGGTAGCCGCCGTAGAGGCCGCCGCCGATGACGGCGAGCGCGAGGGCGCCGTACAGGGAGCCCTTCAGCCACTTGCGGCTCTTGCGCGGCTTGGTGAAGTCGTCGTCGGTGTAGTCGCCGAAACCGCCCGCCGGGATGTACCCGGTGGTATCGCCGGAGCCGGGCGGGCCGAACTCGCCGCCGCCGTGCCCGTGTCCCTGCCGGCCCAGGTGCGAGGCGCGGCCGGCCGGGGTCTGCATGATGCCGTTGTCGTGCAGATGATGCTGGTTCTCGGCGACCGCGCCGACCACGACCGGCTGGTCGGACAGCTGGCCGGCCAGGGTGTCGCCGGTGTCCAGGTCGAGCACGTCCGCGACGATGACCGTGATGTTGTCGGGGCCGCCGCCGCGCAGCGCGAGCTGGATCAGCTCCTGCACGGTCTCCTGCGGGCCCTGGTAGCTGGCGAGGGTCTCCTCCATCGTCTGGTGGGAGACGACGCCGGACAGGCCGTCGGAGCAGATCAGATAGCGGTCGCCGGCCCGCACCTCGCGGATCGACAGGTCCGGTTCGACGTGCTCGCTGCTGCCGAGGGCCCGCATCAGCAGGGAGCGCTGCGGGTGGGTGGTGGCCTCTTCCTCGGTGATCCGGCCCTCGTCCACGAGCCGCTGCACCCAGGTGTGGTCCTGGGTGATCTGCGTGAGCACGCCGTCCCGCAGCAGGTAGGCGCGCGAGTCGCCGACGTGGACGAGCCCGAGCCGCTGCCCGGTCCACAGCAGCGCGGTGAGCGTGGTCCCCATGCCTTCGAGCTGAGGGTCCTCCTCGACCATGGCGCGCAGCTGGTCGTTGGCGCGCTGCACGGCCGCGCCGAGCGAGGTGAGGATGTCGGAGCCGGGCACGTCGTCGTCGAGCGTGACCAGGGTGGAGATGACCTCGGAGGAGGCGACCTCGCCGGCCGCCTGGCCGCCCATGCCGTCGGCGATCGCGAGCAGCCGGGGACCGGCGTAACCGGAGTCCTCGTTGCCCTCCCGGATCATGCCCTTGTGCGATCCGGCGGCGAAGCGCAGTGACAGACTCATGCGCACCTCGCCCGTCGGCTCCGGGTACAGCCGGTCGTGTCGAGCCACACTGCCCACCCTCCGGTCGGGAGCGCGCCGGCGGCCGGGTGGCGGCCTGCCGCTGCGTGCTCGCTCCGCTCGCGCTCACTCATGACGTAGCACTACTTCCGCAGCTCGATGACGGTCTTGCCGATGCGGATCGGCGCGCCCAGCGGGATCGGCGTAGGGGTCGTCAGCCGGGACCGGTCCAGGTAGGTGCCATTGGTGGAGCCCAGGTCCTCGACGATCCACTGGCCGTCGCGGTCCGGGTAGATCCTGGCATGGCGGCTGGAGGCGTAGTCGTCGTCCAGCACGATCGTGGAGTCGTGCGCCCGGCCCAGGGTGATCGTCTGGCCCTGCAGTGCGACGGTGGTGCCGGTCAGTGTGCCTTCCGTCACGACCAGCTTGGCGGGGGCGCCGCGCCCGCGCCGGCCGCCGCTCTGCTGTCCGGCCTGCCGGCCGCGCTGCGGTGGGGGCGCGGCGGCCTGCTGCCGGGGCGCCTGCTGCTGGCGGCCGGCCTCCCTACGCGATCCGCGCTGGGTGACGCGCGTACCGAACAGGTCGCTCCGGATGACCTGCACGGCCACGATCACGAACAGCCACAGTACGGCCAGGAAACCCAGCCGCATGACCGTGAGGGTCAGCTCTGACATTGCCCCCGCTTCACCCTTCGGCTTGCCTATAGATAACGGTGGTGCTGCCCACGACGATCCGCGAGCCGTCGCGGAGCGTAGCGCGGGTGGTGTGCTGCCCGTCCACCACGATGCCGTTCGTGGAGCCGAGATCCTGGATCGTCGAGGGCGTTCCGGTCCGGATCTCGCAGTGCCGGCGCGAGACGCCGGGGTCGTCGATCCGCACGTCGGCGTCGGTGCTGCGGCCCAGCACCAGGGTCGGGCGGGAGATCTGGTGGCGGTTGCCGTTGATCTCGATCCAGTAGCGGGTGCGCCCGCCGCTCGCGGGGGCGGCCGGGGGCCGCTGCCCGGCGGGCTGCGGGTAGCCGTAACCGCCGGGGCGTGCGCCGGGCGGCGGCGCGGACGGCATCGGGGGCGCGCCGGCGGGCATGGCGGGCGCACCGCCGAAGCCGCCGGGGCCACCGGGGCCGCCCTGTGGTGCCTGCTGGCTGCTGGAGGAGGCGAGGGTGCGGCTGCGCACCCGGTACAGACCGGTGTCGAGGTCGTCGGCCTTCTCCAGGTTGACCTTGATCGGTCCCATGAAGGTGTAGCGCTGCTGCTTGGCGTAGTCGCGCACCATGCCGGCCAGCTCGTCGCCGAGCTGCCCGGAGTAGGGGCTGAGGCGCTCGTGGTCCGGCGCGCTCAGCTCCACGATGAAGTCGTTGGGTACGACGGTCCGGTCGCGGTTCCAGATCGTCGCGTTGTTGTCGCACTCACGCTGGAGCGCGCCGGCGATCTCCACGGGCTGGACCTCGGACTTGAAGACCTTCGCGAAGGTGCCGTTCACCAGGCCTTCGAGACGCTGCTCGAACTTCTTCAGGACTCCCATGGGGCACCTCCTCCGTCCCTGCCGTCTGCGTTGCCGTGCTCTGTACTGCTGCGGACTGCTCGCTCGCTCCGCTCACTGATCGTATCTACGCGCCCGGCGATCAGCCGGTTCCTGACATGGATCGTAGAGGCGGGCGAACTCCAGTGTCCCGCACCCGGCTGTGGGCCGGTCCCGTCTCCTGGGGAGATGCCTGTCACCGGTACGAGGTTGATACGTGAACCGGGTCTCGCTGATACGCGAGAGGTTCGTGGGAGGGGTGGGGCGCGGGGTGCGGCTCGGACGGCGGCGGGTGGTGGGCGGCGGGGGCAGATAAGGGATGTGAACCCACCCCGTACGACGTGCTAATGTTCTGGGTGTCGGAAGGGGCCAGCCCGAATAGGGAAGGAACCGGAAGACACACCCAAATGCGCGGGTGGCGGAATAGGCAGACGCGCTGGATTCAGGTTCCAGTGCCCGCAAGGGCGTGGGGGTTCAACTCCCCCCTCGCGCACAGAGGGAGCACCGACGAAAGTGCTCTAGCTGCACCGACGGAATGAGCGGCATCGTGATCACGATGCCGCTCATTCCTTTTTCTGCGGGCTGTGATGATTGTCTCTGGGCATGCGGACGCGGGCCGTCGAAGGCTGGTTGGACTTCGGCGGTCCGCGTGACGTTGTGGATCTTCGGTTGGCGGGGCTCTCGGGGCTTGCTGCTGTGAGTAAGGTCTCAGGGTTGGGTGGTGGTGTAACCCTTGGGTGTCCAGGTGCCGATCGGCTTGGTCTTGCGGCGTCGTGTCGGGCGGCGGCGCGGCCGGTCGCCGTTCAGGGCGATGGTGTCGGCCCAGGCGGCGAGCTTGCGGAGGTTGGCGTGGGCGAGCTGGAAGGCCAGCAGGATGGCCTGGGCGGCGATGCCCCGGACGCGGCGGGTTCCGGAGTCTTCGAGGCGCTCGTGGAGTGGGTCCTTGGCGAAGCCGTTGATGCCCTCGACGCTGTTGCGCAGCCGGAAGTACACGCGTTGCCAGTCCTCGGAGCCGTACTGGAGGGGCTGCCAGAGGTTCGCGCCGGATTCGGGCGGGATCGTGATGGTGCGCTGCTTGCAGCACAGTGGTGAGTCGACTGGCTTGGGGTCGGGGTCGACGAGGGGTACGTGGATGCCGCGCCCGAGGGTGGTGGGCTTCAGCAGGCACTGGGCGCGGCCTGATTCCGCGGGGCACATCATCCGGCGGTGGCCCTCGGCGTCGGGACGCTGCTTGGGCAGGAACAGGTAGCTCGCGCGGGCGCGGATGCGGTCGATCCACTCCTGCTTGGTGATCTTCTTTTCGAGAAGGTCCTTGGTGGCGTCCTTGAGGGGCTGGGGCATCGACGGGCAGTACCAGTTGCCCTCGACCAGCTGGGCGCCGGCGAAGCCTGCCTGGACGCCGAGCTGGTCCGAGGCGTAGTCGTAGACGGGGTCGTAGCCCATGGCACGGATGGGCAGCTGGAAGTTCTCCGGTTTCTGGTCGTTGTAGGCGCGGTCGCCGGCCAGGTAGCCGCGGGGGAAGCGGTCGTCGATGTGCAGGAGTGCCTCGACGCCTACCTGGCCGGGGCGGTGGCTGGGTTTGTCGATGGAGAAGGCGATGATCAGGGCGGGGACGACGCCGGGGTCGGCGGAGCCGTCGGACAGCGGGGCGCCGTCGTGGTCGGGGTCGCGGGCGACGACGAGGGAGGCGTCGTAGCCGTAGAGGGCTTTCTTGATCTTGTCGATCTTCTTCTGCTCCCTGGCTTTCTGCTTGCCCTTGGCCGCCTGGCCGGGGTCGAGGTCGTCCAGGGCAAGAGGGTCCTTGTGCCTGGCGGTGCGGACGTACCAGCCGGCGTCGGGGTCGGTGGAGGTGTCGGGACTGGCCTGGGGCATGCCCTTGGCATAGGTGCCGATGACGGTGGCGTCGATGCTCACCGAGCCTTTCCAGCGCTCTTCCAGCAGCGGCAGCGCCTCACGCAGGGACATGCCCAGGATCATGTTGGACACCTGCAGCAGACGGTTGCGCTTGCGTGCGAGCAGCCGCGGGTCTGCCTTGGCCAGGAGATTGTCGGCGTGGCGGCGGGCCATGCGGTGGTTCTTGGGCAGCGGGGACGGATCGACGGCCTTGAGGATGCTGTGCAGCAGGCGGCGGACGACCGCGTAGGCGGCTTCGAAGCCCCGGTCGTTGTCCGGGTACCGGCGCAGGCCGAGGCGCTCGCGCATCGTGTCGGAGAGCGAGAAGAACAGCAGGTTGGTGACAGTCGAGAACGTGACGACACCGCCGTTGCGCCGGGACGCCAGGCTCATGCCGGTCAGCAGGGTGTGCACGGAGAGGGTGCAGTGCCGTCCCTTGGAGCGTGCGATGAGCGGCTCGATCGCCGCGACCAGTCCGGAGCCGCCTACTGCGTCGCGGTGCTGGTTCACCTCCTCGTCGGAGATCTGGGGCCGTTTGGCGCGCAGGCTGGCGATGTGGGCGTGGCGGGCGAGATTGCGGTTCATCTGTCAGAACTCCTTCAGTGCGGCGGCGGCCTGCTCGGGCGTGAGGTTGCGGACGTAGGGCAGGACCCGATCGATGGAGCGCAGGGTGGTCAGCCCGGCAGCGGCCATCAGAGTGGGCAGGTGCATGCGGGCTTCGATGGCGTCGACGAGCCAGGTCGCGCGGGTCCGCCCCATGACCAGCGAGGGGGCGCCGGGCTGCTTCTTGGCTTGGGCGAGGAAGTTGGTGACGGTGTTCGTGCCGCGGGCGTGGCTGGCGGGGCGGAAGAGATAGCGGACCTGGCCGGGCTGGGACGCCCATGTGGTGGTTTCGGTCAGGACAGGGGCCCATGCGGTCCGGCAGAGCACCACACGGGTGCGGGCTCCGCGGACCGCTACTCCCACAGCCCCGTTGGGCGCCTCACGTACGTCGTGGGTACGCAGCGGGATGACTTCGGGTGAGTCCAGCCCGCAGCCGAATCCGAGCGCGAGCAGAGTCAGGCAGCCGTAGCGCAGCGCGTCGGTGGGCTGGGAGCGGGCCGTGGCATACAGCTGGGCCTGCTCCGCCTGGGTGTAGGGGCGGGAGGAGTCCGAGCCGGAGTAGGCGGCCGGCTCCCCGGTGGTCAGGTCGGGGCCCAGTAGGGCCCGCCGGAGATTGTTGAGACGGCAGCGGCGGTTGGAGCGGGAGGACTCGTCCACGTGCGCGTAGCCGGTCGCCAGGTACCACTCGATCGCCTCCGGGGTGAGAAGACGTTCGGCCTCGGTGGGCTGTCCGCAGGCGTCGGCATGGGCCGCGGCGTGCGCCAGCGCGCCGAGCCAGTCCCGGGCCTGCTTCGGTGTGGCGGGCTTGGCCTTGGTCACCGCGCGACGGCAGTCGGTGCCCACGCGTTCCCACACGGGGGCCGGGAGCCGGGGCCGGTACTGCGTGATCGCGTCCATCGTGACTCTCCACCAGGAAAGGACCCCGGGAGGGGTGCTTTTCCAATAGCATGGGGTGGAGGTGGCGGACACTGTCATGCCTGGAGGGCCGGATGGGCGACACTCTTCGACGTGCCCCAGGGAGACAAGCGACGCCTCAAGCCCTTCACGTACGTCGTCGAGGGTGTCTGGCCGCGCGCTGTGCTCGATGACCACCACGGGGCCCGCGTGGCGCAGGAGGTCGCGGCCCGGGTGCGCCGGCTGATGGACGACAACGGCTGGTCGGTCTCCGAGGTGTCCCGGCGCAGCGGGGTGTCCCGGATGACGATCACCCAGGTGCTCGAGGGCGTGGTGTGGTGCGACCTTTTGACGATCGCGAACCTGGAGAAGGCGCTGGAGGCAGACCTGTGGCCCGGCCGTGAACCGGGCAATCCTCCGCAGTGAATTCGCATGGGCATTCGGCTCCGCTGAAAAAGGGCAGGTGAATATGGCCGAATGCCGGACACGCTCCGGCGGTGCCGGGTAGTGTCGGAAATGGCCTGTAGGGCTAGACCGTCGCCGCGGATCCGGCTGGTACCCGAATCCATGCATGCGGCGGCGGTCTTTTTATGTGGTGGTGCGGGGTGTGCAGATCGGTCAGATGAACTTCCAGTTCTGGCGTGAGCGGTAGTAGGTGTGTCGGTCGCCCTCACGTCTGACGCGCTCCAGCGCGCCGCATTCCAGGAGAAGCCGCAGGCAGTTCCTTAGACTCTTGCGGGCCTTGGGTTCCTGGGGGGTGCCCAGGATTTTGGCGAGGTCCTCGGTGCCCCACGGCAAATCAGGGCGTGAGGCGATGACGGCCAGGACTTCCTGCTGCTTTTTGCTCCGGATGATGATCTCGGCGGGCTGGAAGGGTTCCGGAGTCTTCGCCGCCGGTGCGGAACGCTCGGAAACGGTTGGTGGCTCAGGGGTGACTGGTGGAGGCTGAGGGGGATCCCTGTCCGATTCCGAAGGGTTCGGGACCACGCGCAAGGTCACCGGCGGCTCCGTTTGTCCGGGCGCGATGCCATGCTGCCTGGCTAGTGCGCGCATGGACCACATGCGTGGTGCCACTCCCTGGAGGCT
The DNA here is from genome assembly GCF_020181035.1 of Streptomyces sp. CoH27. Classification (GTDB taxonomy): domain Bacteria; phylum Actinomycetota; class Actinomycetes; order Streptomycetales; family Streptomycetaceae; genus Streptomyces; species Streptomyces camelliae. The sequence goes on along the minus strand of NZ_JAIQYY010000020.1, from coordinate 150,166 downwards.
TAGCGCTTCCTCGCGCAAGGCGAGAACCGCATTGTGTGTCTCCGTCTCACGTTCCAGCGCTTCGTTCAGTTTGCTGATGCGCTCGCCGGACTTGACCAGTAGGGCGTCGCACTGACGGGCCACGTGTGCTGCTTCGTCCTCGAATTCGTCTGAGGGACTCGGAAACGCCTCCTGGTACGTCATGCGGACCACGTTAAGGCGGAAAAGGCTTGGCTGTCTGCTCTTTGGCTGGCTGGGGAGCCAGCTTCGGTAAAGTGATATTTTCGGTGTGTTCGGAGGCTGTTCGTCCCTGTACTTGGCCCGCTTCGAAAAGACCTGGCCACGATGACTGGACGAAGTTGGCTCCGGAGCCTCTCAGTTTCTTCGCAGGCTGTTGCGGGGCTGTTTATCGCGGGCTTTGTACTCCGGAATCGGGAGCCCGCTCAGCAGGGCGGCCGTCAGTCGCTCCGAGCCGTCCTGGACGGCTCGGACAGCCGCGGTCCTCAGCAGAAACGTCAGCCGGCCCGTGTTGCCGCCCGTCCGTTCGTGCAGCAGGCCGGCCAGCCCGGTCAGCGTGCCGGGTTCGTGCGCACGCAGTCGCAGTGCGGCCTCGGCCTCGGCGAGCACCCGGCACCAGTCCTCACCAGCGGGCATGTCGGTCAGCTGTACCGGGACGAGGCGGCGGTGCTGTACCCCTGACACCGCGGAGGCCAGGGAGGCGGGGCTGCCGATCCCGGCGAAGACGAACGTCGCCGGAATCCGGTCGCACAGATAGTCCACGGTGTCCGCGACCGCCGAGCCCGACCAGCCCGGGCCGTGCAGATGCTGGGCCTCGTCGACCAGGACCAGGTCCGTGCGGGCGTCCTTCATCGCCGCAGCCACCCGGTGCGCGCACTGGGACGTGGTGGGCGAGCCGCGCAGCGCAAGGCCGAAGGACCGGGCCAGTTCGACCAGCAGCAGGCGTGGTGACGTCGCTGGAGGCAGACGGACGTAGACCACCGGGACTGCTCCGTCGCCACGGGACTGGGTACCGGGGCGGTGGTGGCTCTGCGCGGTGCAGCGTCGCCGGGCCTCCAGCAGTGCGGTGGTCTTGCCCGTGCCGGCCTGGCCGTGCAGCAACACACCGTAGCGGGGGCCGACCGCGTACCGGTTGAGGAGCCGCACGTCGTCGATCCGGTCCACGGCGAAGACAACACAGGCAACGCGCAACTGCAGTTGGGCGTGGTAAGCGAGGCGCACCGCCTCGGGCAGCTCGGCCGGATGTTCTCGCACATGCCCGTTCAGGCGCGGGGCTTCACCGCGTTCCTCGATAGACCCTGCATCCGGCCCGGCGTCGGGCAGCGCCGTACGGGAAGCCGCCGCGGGGATCACGAGCCATTCTTCGTTGCTGGCACGCAGCCACACCTGCCCAAGGTCGTAGGGATCCCAGCGCACCTCAAAACGCCTGCGCTCGGGTCCCGTTGCCGTCGGACGGCGCAGCACGTGAAGGGCCGGAGCGTTGTAGGCGTGCCCGCCCACACGCAGCCCGCTGGGACCGACCGTCCTCCAGGAGATGTTGAGCAGGTCACGAAATTCCTCTGGAGACAGAGGAGTTGAGACCTGGCCGACATGGGCCGTCAGGTCCTCGTACCGTTCTAGCGGGGTGCGCGGGAACTCGGTACCCGCCGGAAGGGCCTGCCGCGACCAGCCCTCCTCAAGCCATATGTCCAGCAGCTCCTGCACCCGCTCGACCTGCCATCCCGCTGCACGGGCTGGACGGCCGGCGGGAGAGAACAGGTAAGCGGCGAACCGCCCTGCCGCTGCCGTCATGACGCGCTCGACGCGGCCGCGGTCCTGCGGAGTCAGCTGAGCTGCGGACTGCACGTGGATTCCCCTGCGCGCGCAGGCGTCGCGCAGTGCGGTCATGCCGGAAGCGGCCGCGCGGTCGACGACGAGCGTGCGGGGACGGATCACCGGCGCGCCACCGGCCGCAGACGACGGTGAGGCAGAGCCTGGCTGTCCTGACGGCCAGGGGGAGATCCAGTTGGCCCGCTGATCGGCCGGCACGCACATCCGGGCCAGCAGCGCCGGTCCGTACACCGGCTCGGGGTCGGCACAGGCCACGGCGGTCAGCAGAACACCGCTGGCCTCGTCCAGCGCGAACAGCAGCTTCAGCTGGTGTCTGCCGTGTGTCACCTGGTTCAGTCCTGGGATGGACAGGACATCCAGGTGGACGCGATCGCCCACGCCCAGCCACGGGGCGGGCGTCTCCTGCGGCAACTGTCCGGTGAACTGAGAGCACAGCCGTCGCAGCGCGGAGCGGGAGGGCACCGGGACGTCGTCGTCCGCGGCCTGGCCGGCCAGCTGGACCAGCAACTGGGCGCGCACCCGCTCGACGTTCACCGGCCCGGGGCCTCTGTGCGAGAGGACGATCTCCCGCACGGCGTCCACCACCCGGGCATCAAGCCGGGCTCCTGGGGCCTCGTGCCGCCCGGCCCGCCCGTCCACCAGGCCGGCCAACCCCAACGCCTGATACCGCTGCCGCTTGCGCCGCACCGTACGCGCCGAGGACTCTCTCACCCCTGACTCGGTCAACTCACGTGCCTTGGCCGCTTCCCGGGCCGCCAGGGAATGCCGGTCGGGATCGAAGTCGGGACGCGGCTGTGCCCCGGGGCGGGCGTCGGGGGGCAGCCCGGTGAGCACCTCGACGATGTGCGCCTGCCACCAGCGCGCACGCTCCAGCGTGTCGTCGCAGGGTATGTCCCGCGCTATACCGGTGACCTGCGCGGTGCCGTCCACCGTGACGTCATGACGTCGCAGCAGCTCCACCATGTCGATGTGCTGAGGGGCACCGGATGAGTCCGCCAGCGTCAGATGCCGGCCGCACAGCCCGGTGACGGTCCACACCCGACCGCCGCACCGGACCCGGTCGCCCACACACAGCCGGTCCGGCCACACCGAGTCCCCCACTCCTTTCCGTCCTTGTGTCTTCTGCCCGGGGAGGGAAGTGAGCAGCCCGAGCCCGGGGCCGTCTGTGTTCACACCACACACGGTCCCCGATGGGCCCGTCTGCGTTCACACCGCACACGGACCCATCGGTAGCTGCTCGCATCACTCGGCACCGGGATCCTTCGTACACGACGGGGTGATCCTTCCCCAACTAACCCATCCGGAACATTCCAGGTGCTATTCCAATAGCGCTCTGGCAGGGTCACTGTCGTGACCCCGCTCCGCGCAGTGCCGGCTGCTGTCGTCCGTCCCGTCGTCATCGACCCGGCCGCCCGCCGGTTCCTGCTCCTGCCGGCCGGCAGCACAGGGACGGCCGGGTGGACCCTGCCGGCCCTGCCGGTACGGGCCCAGGAGCCCTGCCGCCGTACCGTGCTGCGCCACCTCCGCCGCGAGCGGCGGTTTCCCGCTGTGTGCATCGGAGCTGTGGTCGGCCGGCTTCCCACGGGGACGGCTCGCCCGGTCGAGGAGTACGTCGTGCTGGCGGCTCCGGCCTGTGGCCGCTGGCCGCGGGACGTCCGGGTCCTGATGGCCCCGGGAGCCTGCTGGTGGGACACGGCGGCGCTGCGCAAGAGCGGGGCCGCGGTCGAGCCGGAGACGCTGCCCCTTTTCCTCGACGGCTACTGGGAGGGCTGGCTGCCCGGCGGAGTGATCAGCCTGGAGTGACCGACAGGCTTGCTGAGGAAGGAACTGAATGCCCATCCATGCCATCGAGATCATCCTGACCAGGGCGGTCGGCGCCGTCGAACTGCGCGCCGCGCAGGCGGCCGGCGGTCTGCGGCTGGCCGCTGCTGCCGACGGGCGGCGCCTGGCCGTGCTGGTGAGCGCCAAGACGGTGCACCGGGCCGTGCGGAAGATCTGGAAGCGCCTCGACGAGGCCCTGCCCATCGACGTCCTGTGCACGCTCTATCCGGGGGCAGACGGCAGGTACCTCATGAGCATCCCGCTCAGCGGCGACGCGTGGGAGCGCCTCCACAGCCGGGCGGCAGCCGTCGGCCAGGACGCCGAAGACCTCCTGCGTGATGCAGTCCTGCAGGCTCTGGCCCGTGACCGCTGCAGTCGGCAGGCGCAGTTGGCATGCCGGCTGAACCAGCTCCTCGGCGACTTCACGCACGAGGAGATCACGTCTGCGGCGGCCCGCCGGATCCCACCGTGAGACCCGCCCCGCCGTCAGACTCTTGCCGGCGGGGTGCGGCACTCCGCCTCCCGCCGTAATTGGGATGCATGGCGACATGACCGGCGCGAACTTCTTCTCGCCTTCCTGGTCCCTTTCTCCACCGGCGGGCCCGTCAGGCGAGTCTCCGCCTCCGGAACACGTGTCGACGGCACCGGCGTCATCGCCTCGCCCGTCAGCGAACAAGAACCCGCCGAGTTCGAAGGGGGGCCGGGCGGCGGCGAGTGCCATGTTCTTCGCGGGAGACCTTCCCACGCCGGACGCTGCACCGGCATCCGCCCGCCGAGGGCCACGGGTGGCGGCGCTGCGCGAGGTCACCGCGAGCGGTACCCGACTTATCTTTCTATGTCTGGTTCGCGCTTGCGTTGAGCAGGTTGAGTGCCTCCGCGGCGGCGCGCTGCAGGAGCTCGTCGGCCAGGACGGGGTCGGCCAGTGCCCGCGAGATCTGAAGGGTGCCGGCCATCATCGCGAAGGCGGTGAGCACGGCGGGTCTGGCGGCTTTGGGGTCCGTGGGGGACAGCCGTGCGCCGAGTGCGTCCATGAGCGCGGTCAGGCCGTCGGTGTAGGACTGCTTGGCATCCGTGGAGCAGCGGCCGATCTCGTCGAGCAGTGCGGCGGAGGGGCAGCCGTGCGAGATGTCGTCCCGATGTTCCGTGGACAGGTAGTGGCGGACGAACTCCTCGATCCCGCTCCGCCCTGGCGGGAGGGCGTCGACCGCCTCTTGCTGGGCATCGAGCTGTGCGGTGAGGGTGTGGGCCACCAGGTCGTCCTTCGAAGCGAAGTGCTTGTAGAACGCACCGTTGGTCAGACCCGCATCCGTCATGAGTGCGGCGATGCCGGTGCCGTCGATGCCGCCGCCTTTGAACAGCCGGCCGGCTGACTCGAGGATCCGCTGCCTGGTTGCGTCCTTGTGCTCCCTGGTGTGCCGCACGGTGGCCTCCTTCACGGACCTGTGGACATTCGCCTGCTTGCCGCCACCAGTCTATTGGATTACAGTCATAATCCAAACGGGGATGCCTCGCCGGTCTCTCTGTCGAGTACCAGGTGGCGTCCCGTGTCCCGGGGTGGCTGCGGCCATCCCGGCGCCCTGTGAGGAGAACAGCGATGAGCACCTACAGCACCGTCAAGACGCAGGCCGTCGATGCCGCGAACGGTGTCACCTATGCCTACCGCAGTGTCGGGAACGAGACGGACGACCGGCCGTTGGTGCTGCTGCAGCACTTCCGCGGCAATCTGGACAACTGGGACCCTGCTCTGGTGGACGCCCTGGCGCGAGGCCGACGGGTCATCACCTTCGACAACCGGGGTGTCGGCGCGACCACCGGCAGCACCCCGCACACCGTTGCCGCGATGGCCGAGGACGCCGTCGAGTTCATCACCGCGCTCGGGCTGACGCAGGTCGATCTGCTGGGCTTCTCCCTCGGTAGCTTCGTCGCCCAGGAGATCGTCTTGATCCGCCCCGAACTGGTCAACCGGGTCGTCCTGGCCGCCTCTGCCCCGCAGGGCGCAGCCGGGATGCACGGCTGGGCGCCGGAAGTCATCAAGGCCGTCGGCGGTGAAACCCCCTCCGCGGAGGGCTATCTGAGCGTCTTCTTCACTTCCGCGGAGGCCGGTGGGCCAGTCGCCGGGCGCATCTTCACGAGCCGCACCGAGGGACACGACGCCCAGACGACGTGGGCGACCCGACTGGCGCAGTACGACGCCGTCACCCACTGGGGCATCCCCAACCACGCTCAGCTGCAGCGTCTGCAGGCCATCACCCAGCCGGTGTTCGTCGCCAACGGAGACACCGATCCGATGATCCTGCCCCGCTACTCGCACCTGCTCGCCGGCCTGCTGCCCAACGCCGAGATCAAGATCTACCCCGACGCGGCGCACGGCTTCCTCTTCCAGCACCACGAGGAGTTCGCTGCCGACGTTGCCGCCTTCCTGGAGAAGTGATCGCTCGCCCGGAAGACGGGTACGCACTCCTCCGCCCCGCCGCCGACGTGGAGCCTGTCCGAGACCTCGACAAGGCTCCCGTCGGTCGGCCGCCCCTGCTCAAGACCGGATCACTCGGCGGGCCTGGGAGCAGTCCGCGAAGGCCCGGGTGCGGAGCGGGGATGTGCCCGTGGAACGGGTCCGGTCGGTCAGAAGCCCATGACCCCGGACCAGTGCTTGTCCACCCCCCTTCCAAGGCGGTCCCCCCTTCATCTGTCCGTAGTTCACGCAAAGGAAGTCAACGAGATGCCCAGCCCAGAGCCACGCTCCACGATTCGTATTCCGGGGACCACCAGCCACGTCATCGCACCGTCCGGAGGAACCCACGACCGCGAGGGAACGCTGCGCTACCTCAAAGCAGGCAGTGGTGCACCCGTCGTCCTGCTGCACACGGTGCGCACACAGGCCGAGCACTTTCGTTCCCTGATCCCATTGATCTCCGATGACTACACCGTCTACGCCCTGGACCTGCCGGGAATGGGCTACTCCGAGATCGTGCCCGGCGCGTCGTACCAGGAGCCCGCGATGCGCGCCGGCGTCGAACGGCTCCTCACCCAACTCGACCTTGAGGACGTGACACTGGTCGGGGAGTCCATGGGGGCAGTGTTCGCTCTGACAGCCGCGGCCGATCTGCCGGAACGCGTGCGGCGCGTCGTCGCGGTGAACACGTACGACTTCCAAGACGGCATCGCCCGTTCCAGCCTCCTCGCCCGCCTGGTGATCGGCGGTGTCCGAGCACCTGGCGTGGGACCGGTGGTCGCCCGGCTGGAGAACAAGGCCGTCCTCAGCGGGATCCTGCAGGGCGGACTCACTGACAAGGCCGCTTTGCGCGAGGACTACGTGGACGAACTCCTCCAGGTGGGGAGCCGCCCTGGATACCCGGCTGTCGCCCGGGCCGTCTACAGGAACCTGCCCAGCCTCATCGCGGCCCGCTCCCGCTACGCCGAGGTCAAGGCTCCTGTCCATCTCGTCTACGGCGAGAACGACTGGTCCCGGCAGTCGGACCGGGAAGCCAACAAGGAACTGCTGCCCGACGCGGATTTCACACTGCTGCCGGGAGCGGGCCACTTCATCGCTCTCGAACGGCCCGACGTGCTTGCCGATCTGCTGAACGCGGTGGCATGACCTCCTTGAGAGCACTGGAACCACGCCCCTGGTGGTTCCAGTGCCTGTGACGGTGCGGGCTCCTGTGGAACCCTCCAGTCCATGACAGGCGGCCCGGCTGTGCGCAGGGCGGGTGAACGCACGGGCTCTGAGTTCTCATGCTCGCAAAGCGTGGCGGGCGCCGGTGACAGCCACCCGCCCAGTCGGCAAGTGCTCTTCGGCCGCCGACTCTGAGAAAGAAGCACGACGATCTTCCGTGCGCGGTCGGCAAACGCCCTGGCACGGCCGGAAGGCGTTCGCGTCCAGTTCGTTCACATGGAGTTGACCTCACGCTATGACGAGCAAAGTGAAGCCGAGTACCAGGGAGCGGCTGCTGGACGCGGCGGCCGCGTTCACCTGCCGACACGGTGTCGGCATCAGTGTCGAGGCCTTGTGCAAGGCAGCGGGGGTGTCGAAGCGCTCGTTGTACCAGCTGTTCGACAGCAAGGACGAACTGCTGGCAGCCAGCCTGGAGGAGCACGCCGCTGCCCTCGTGCCGGTCCTCCCGTCCCCGGCCGACGAGGGCTGTTCAGCCCGCGAGAGCATCTTGCATATCTTTGAGCAATTGGAGTTGCAGGCGGGCGCACCCGGGTTTCGGGGATGCTGGTACCTGGCTGTCCAGATCGAACTCAAGGACCAGGGCCACCCTGCAAGCAAGGCCGCGCACCGGGCCAAGGCGAACCTGACGGCGTTCTTCCGTTCCCAGGCCGAACGAGGTGGGGCGAGCGATCCCGACCTGCTGGCCCGCCAACTCAGCCTGCTGTTCGACGGAGCCAATGCCCGTGCGGGGATCGGGGCCGACACGCTGACGGGGCTTGTCACGCCGACGGTCACCACCCTGCTTGATGCAGCCGGCATGCACTGATTCACATAGGCTCTATTACCGGCATGCCCCATGTATGGCGCCGCTTCCGCTCCCGTCAAGAAATCCTTCCAGTCGCTTGCATCTGTTGCTCGACATATTTGTGGAGCGGTGGTTGACTGTTCGGTTCCCTTGCGTCGGCGGACGGGGGGTAAGGACTTTCAAGGCAGGCCAAACCTGGGTAGGTAAACGCCGCTGTAATCCGTACCGGGAGTGATGGGTTGGAGAGGGTCCTTCTCGACGATATCCAGATTTTCCTGAAGGTGGTGCAGTCGCCTCTCGCGCGGTCAAGACTTCAGGAGTTCATCCGGCGCACTCACGCCAAGAAGTCCCAGCAACTGCGCGACCTTCTTGTCCAAATCGGCTGCTACCCCCGTGATGGCGTCCACGCCGAGTCCCGCGAATACCGTCGAAGGCTGATCGAGTGCGAAAACCGCCGATCCGTCCTCGCCCTCATAGATCAGGATGCGCAAGGGTGCATAAAGTAGGGCATCGGGATGGTGGCGATACATTCTTTCCGCAATGACATGGTTTCCCATGAGGTACTGAGTTGCCTTGCGTCGATGCCCTGCGATCGACATCAGCGCTTGCCCATCGATGGCGCCGAAGACAACGAATCCGTTCGGTGCGTTGTCGGCAACGGCGCTTCGGACGTCCTCCCATGTGCCCCCGTCTGCCGAGATTGCTTTGATCCTTTGAAGATCGAAGGGGGGAACCGCGGTCTCGAAAGCCCTGGCGAAATCGTCGAATTTCTGCCCGGTCGGGATGTCGAGTCGTGTTGTCAAGTTCTTGGTGGCGGTAGTGGCGCGGATCATGATCGTAGTGTCCCTCTCCAGTAGATGCTGCTCGTCCTCTTCGTCGGCAACCCCGCCTGTCGGTGGCTTGTCGGCCGTACTGCTATTCGGACTCTTCCTGGTTCTGGGTGGAGGTGCGCCTCCGGCTCGGAATGAGGGGGAGAAGGCTGCTGAACATGCCCAGTGCGGCGAAAATCCACCACAAGTGCTGGTAGGGAGAAAGTTTACCCTTCGGGTCGTTTCCGATAACCGCGACAAACACACTGATTCCCAGCACGGCGCCAAGCTGGCGGAAACTCTGGCTTATGGCTGAGCCCAGCCCGTACTGGTGCGGAGGCAGAGGCTGGACGGCAGCACCTGACTGAACGGGCAAGGTCAGGCCGATACCCAGACCCATGATCAATGTAGCCGGCAGCCAGTCCTCGGCCCAATGAGGGGATTCGGTGACCTGCGTCGCGAAAAGAGAAACGGCCGCAGCCCAAGCGATGCCTCCGGCGATCAGGACGCGCCGGTAACCGATGCGCTGGGCGAGTTTCCCCGCTTCGCGCCCCACCAGTGCCACGAGGATGGGGCCTGGCGCGCTCGCCAGCGCCGCATGCAGTACGGAGTATCCCCACACCGACTGGAGGAATATTATGTTTCCGAGCAGCAGTCCGTAGAAGGCCACAGCGAAGGAGAAAATGGAAGCATTGACCAGGCTGAACTGCCTCACCCGGAAAAGCGTGAGATCGATGACGGGCGTCGGGGCGGTTCTGGATCTCCAAAGGAGCGGAGGTATGAGCACTGCGGCGGTGGCGAACGCACCCATCACGGAGGCCGAATCCCATCCCTTCTGCGGACCCTCGATGATTCCGTAACTCAGGGCTGCCGGGATGGCTGCTACCAGGACAGCCGATGGAACATCAGGTACACCAGTGCCCTGAGACACGCGTGACTCGCGCAGTAGGCGGTTCCCGATGGCGATCATTGCCGCGCAGATGGGGACATTCACGAGGAACACCCAGCGCCAGGAGGCGTATTCCGTGAGGAGTGCCCCAAGGGTCGGTCCCATTGCGGCAGCAGCTCCACCCATGGCGCCCCAGGCCCCCACCGCCATCGAGTGCTTCGAAGGCGGAAATTCCGGGAGGATCAACGCGAGGGATGTCGGGACGATCAGGGCGGCGAACGCGGCCTGGAGCACACGGGCCGCGATCAGTACGTCGGCGGTGGGGGCGAGTCCGCACAGGGCACTCACGAGCGCAAAACCCGTCAGGCCGATGAGGAACAGCCGTTTCCGTCCGTATCGGTCGGCCAGCCTCCCCGCCGGTATGAGAGTGGCGGCGAAAGCCAGGCTGTAGGCATTCAGTACCCATGACAGATGGCTCGCAGTTGTGTCGAAGCTGCGGCTCATGGTGGCGAACGCGACGTTGACGATGGTGGTGTCGAGAAAGACGACGAAAACACCCAGGCTGCCCAACGCGAGGACTTGCATCGCGTGCGGGGCGGCAGGCGGTGGGGCGGGCGTCGTGGAGGTCGGATCCTGCGTCAGGTCCGAGTTTGGCGTGGACATGGTTTCCCTTGGCTGTGGGACTCCGGGGAGTCGCCCGGTCTCTACCGTATGGCGGGTAAGTTTGAAAAACAAACTTACCTGGTGGTGCTGCGCGAAGGTCTCTGGAAGGCTGGGTGAGGGGCTGGCGCCTCAGGAAGCGCCATCGTGGGGCTACTGCAGCAGCACGCGTCGCGTTCGCATCTCACGGCTGGGGCTGTGCGTACAGCAGCCGGAGTTGGTGCCGTCCGGCCACCCCGAGCACCGGGAACGAGTGGTAGAGGTGGGAGGCAACCGTTTTCGGTGACAGGAACAGGCGCTGTGCGATCTCCCGGTTGGACAGCCCCTCAGCTGCGAGACCGAGGACTCGCTGTTGCTGCGGGGTCAGCTCGCGGACCCGGCGGCTGTCGGCCAGCGTGCCCGGAACCGTCACTCCGCAGGCGCGCAGTTCGGCTTCTGCCTGGCGTTCCCAGGGGACGGCCCGCAGCGCTCGGAACGAGTCCAGAGCCGCGCGAAGTACGGGCTTGGCCTCGTTGATGCGGCGACGCCGGCGCAGCCATTCGCCGCCTTCGAGCTGGAACCGGGCGCGTTCGAAGGGCCACGACTTGCCTGCCGGGCTGGTCAACGCGGCCGGCTGGTAGGCGTCCGGGGTCGCCGGGTCGGTGAGAACGCCGTCGGCGCGCTGGAGCAGTTGCTGCAGGCGGTCCGACGGCTGCGGGCGGGTGCTTTCCAGGTCGGCCCTGATCCGCTTGAGCAGCTCGCGTCCCGCGAGGCGGTTTCCGGAGCGCGCGGCTGCGGCCGCGAGATCTCCTATCGCGAGGTAGGACACGTGGCAGTGGCTGGGCACGCCGTCCTGTGTGAAGAGGCCACGGAGTTGGTCGAAGCCGGTCGCGTGGTCGCCGTCGGACAGGGCGCACAGGCCGATGGCGTACCGGGCCCGTGCGGTGAGCAGTCCGTGGCTTTCCGTTTCGGCGGCCAGCGCGGCGGCGACGAGCCTGCGGGCCGCGCCGGTCCGGCCGCGCGCCGCGTAGACGGTGGCGGTGATCAGGCGGCGGGTGCTGTCGGCGGGGCCGGCCTCCGCGGCCTGAGCGCCGTGTGCCACGAGTTCAAGTGCCTCGTCCCAGCGGCCGGCGTCGACGTAGGCCCAGCCGAGCGCTGCGAAGGAGTCGTCCGTGGCGGCACGTGTCACGGGAATCCTTGCTGCTTCCCGCGCCGCCTCCAGCAGTTCGATGGCTTTGCCGGTCCGGTCGAGGAGCCAGGCGGCGGCTCCCGCGTGGGCGTAGGAGCCCCGGTCGTCGGTCGCGTCGTCGCGGAGCCAGGGCGCTATGTCCGCCGCGCCGGCTTCTCCTGCCACGGCGAGAGTCCACACCCGCGCCGCCCGGCTCTCGTCGCCTGTAGGGGGAGGCATCGTGGCGAGGGTGTTTGCGACAAGGCGGCTGTTCTGCGGCCGCCCGGCCTGGTAGGCGGCCGTAGCGGCGGCGGCGAGCGCGTTCCACGCGACGTTTGCGTCATGCCTCGCGGTCTGCCGGGCGAGCGGCAGCAGGGTCGCGACGGCCCGCCCCGGCCGGCCGGTCCAGGTGAGCGCGTGCCCGGCCACGAGTCGGGCACGCGACCGCGGCCCCGCCGTCCCTGGCAACGCCAGTGCCCTGGCCGCCAGGTCGTGTGCCCATTCGAATTGCCCGTCACCGGCTGCGCTCTCGGCCGCTGCGACGAGTCGGGTCGCCTGCAGGCCCGGGTCCGGAGTGAGGTCCGCGGCCCGTTCCAAGGCGAGCCCGGCAGCCGTGGCTCCCATCCGCCGTTCTGCGTCCGGCGCTGTATCGGCCAGCAGAGAGGCAATGGTCTCGTCAGGACGGCAGGCAGCGGCACCCAGGTGCCAAGCTCGCCGATCCGGCTCGTCACGCAGGACGGTGGCCAGCTCAAGGTGCGCGTCAGCGCGGTCGGCGAAGCTCGCACCGTGGTACACGGCCGCACGGGCCAGCGGATGACGGAAGCGGGCACCGTTCGCGGTCACGCTGATCAGGCCCCTCTCCTCGGCGGGAGCCAGCGCCGCCAGGTCAAGGCTCGGCGCGGTGCGCAGGGCGGCTGCCAGGTCCGTTCCGTCGGCGGTCGCGATGAGCAGCAGCGCCTTCCGGGTGTGATCGTGAAGGCCGCGCAGCTGGGCGGCGAACGCCGTGCTGAGTCTGTCGGTCAGCGGCAGTGGCAGGCCAGCCGGGTATTGCCGCTCGTCGATGTCCTCCCTGACCGCCCGGGACAGCTCCGTCAGCGCCAGGGGATTGCCCGCCGCCTGCGCGAGCACCTGCGCGCGGATCCGGCCTCGTGGCGGAGATGGCTGCGTGTCGAGCAGTTCGTTCGCGTCGCCGGTGCTCAGGGGCGCGAACGGGAGTCGGCCGATGCCTTCCGCAAGGCCTGCCGGTACTGCGTCGCCACGGACGGCGAACACCATCGCGACCGGATCGGTACCGAGACGGTGGGCGGCGAAGGAGAGCGCCTCCAGTGAGGGCGTGTCCATGCGATGGGCGTCATCCGCGAGCAGCAGGACGCCTGCGTGCCGGCCCGCGTGCCGGGAGAGCAGTTCCGTCAGGGCCGTGCCGACCCGGGAAGGTGTCGGCGGGCCGGCCGGTGTTTCCATGCCGACCGCGGCTCGCAACTCCTCGGCGTGCTGTCCCGGCATGGTGAGGAGGTCCGTCAGGATCGGGCGCAGGAGCTGCCGCAGCGCTGCGAAGACAAGGTCGCTCTCGTACTCGCGACCGGCACCGGCCAGTACGCACCAGCCCTGCGCCTGTGCGTACCCGCGCAGGTCGGCCAGGACGGTGCTCTTGCCGATTCCGGCCTCGCCGAGCACGACGAGGCTGCGGCCGACAGCGTTTTCGCGGCCGGGGCCGATCAGCGCACGCACTGTTTCCAGTTCCACGGACCGGCCGGTCAGGGAGGGACCGATCATGCCGGGTCCTGCGTTCGGCAGGCGTCCTGTTGCGGACGTGGCTGCGCAGCGGACCGGATGCGCCGGCTTGGCACGAGCGGAACGCCGGACATGGCCCGCCGCTCGCTCCCGGTGCTGCGGCCCCGGACACCGTCGGGCACTCCATGGCGCAGCGTCCGGTCGAGGCGGGTCCACTGCACGGTGCAGGTGCGGCAGATCTGCTGGGCCTGCCGGACCCGGTCTCTTGTCGGGACGGTCTTGTTCAGCGGGAGGAAAAGGTCGGGATCTGTGCGACGGCGGGCAGCTCGCTGCCCCCACCGGCTGACGTCCTCGTGCACGCCGCTCACCTCACGGGATGGTGCTGTTTCCAGGTGTTGGGAGCGTATGAATCAGTGGGCCGGGGCGTCGTCCGTCAGATGACCGAGTGCGTCGTGAGCCGGCGACCCGGGTTCTTCGCGGCCGCGGCTAGTCAACTGACGGACGCGGGTGTGACATGACCGGGGTCAGGATCGTTCGAGCGGGTCTGCGGCCGCGTGCTTCAGCTCGCCGGATCGGTTTCGGTGAGCGCGCCTGACTCCGCGAACAGCATGCCCAGTTCGACCCGCGAGGTGATGCCGAGCTTGGGGAACATCCGGTACAGGTGATAGCCGATGGTGCGGTGCGACACGGAGAGCCGCTCGCCGATCTCCTTGTTGGACAGTCCGCTCACCACCATCCGGGCGATCCGCTGCTCTTGGGGGGTGAGCTGGTCAAGCCGTCCCGGCTGCGCCGGGACGGCCGGTGACCTTGCTCCGGAGGCTCGCAGTTCCTCTTCCGCTCGCGTGCGCCAGGCGCTCGCGCCGATGGCGTCCAGCATGTCCCGTGCCGCCCTCAGATGTTCCCGGGACCGCACGGGCTGCTGGTGGCGCCGCAGCCAACTGCCGTACTCCAGCTTCAGCCGCGCATGGCCGAGCGGGGACTCCCGCAGGTCGCCGGCGAGCGCGGACTCGAATTGCCGCTCGGCTTCTTCTCCGTCCTGCGCGAGTATGGCGGCGGCATAGGCGATGCCGCCGGCCAGGAGCGGGCCCGGAGCATCGCCGACAGTGCCTGCCAGATCCGCGAACAGGGCCTGAGCCTCTGCGCGGTGGCCGCTGCGGACCGCCGCCTCCGCCAGATCGCCGAGATGGTACAGCCGCAGTATGTGGCTGAACGAAGGGCCTGCTGGATCGTGGATCCGGATCAGGTGCTCGTAGGCGTTGTGGTAATCGCCCTGCCCTATCGCGGCAAGCCCCCGGGCGATCTGCAAGAGAGCCAGGGCCGAGTTGGCTCCGAGCGACAGAAGGGCCGGCTCGGCCTCGGCCACCAGCCTCTCCATCTCCGCGACATCGCCGTGGACAGCCGCGACGTGCGCCTTGGGCACCATGGCTACCGGGACCCAGCGGCGGCGGGCCGCCTCGGCCGCGGTCTGGATGGCCTCATCCGCGGAGGCCAGGACCTCGGGCCACTGGCACAGGTACATCCCGCTGTAGCAGTTGTAGATCAGCGCCAGGATCAGGATCCCCAGGCGGCGCTGTGCCCGCAGTTGCGGAATGGCCGCCCCCAGCAGCGCCCGGGCTTGCCGGGGAACGCCGATCACCGTGCCCGCCGCGCCGAGATCCGCCAACCGGGCCGCGTCCAGCGTGGTGTCATGAGCCAGGCGGAGGAGGCGCTCGCGGGCAAGGGCGCCGTACGCATCCGGCGTGGCGAACGCCAGCACGGACAGCAGCGTGGGATGCAACGGGTGATCGGCCAGCTTCAGTGCCGTCTCTGCGACGAGCAACCGCGTATCCGTATCGGGGTGGTTCTGCCAGCAGCGGCGTGCCGCGGCGAGCAGCAGGTCCAGGGCGCACTCCGACTGCCCGTCCGCCGCCGTCTGTCCGGCCAGGTCGACAAGGAACCGGATGCGTTCGCCGCCTTCGGCCAGCCTGGTCTCGACGCCCTCCTCCAGCAAGGCGAGCCGGGCCTGGTCGATGGGTGTCAGGGCCGTCCTCGGGACACTCATGAGGAAACGGTTCACCATCGCGGGGCGGCCGAGTTCGTACGCCAGCCGGGCCGCGCGCAGCAGTCGGCCGATCCGAGCCGCGGAATCGCGGCTGAGTTCCACGGCGCGTTCCAGCGCCGTGATCGCCACGCTGACAGCGGCCCGCTGTACCGCGCGCTCGGCAGCCTCGTCGAGCTCGGCAGCCACGTCTTCGTCCGGTCCAAGGGCGGCGGCGGCCCGGTGCCATGCCCGCCGGTCCGGCTTGTCGGCCAGCACGGACGCCAGCGCCTGGTGCGCGGCGGCGAGGCGACTCGGGCCCGCCCGGTGTTCGATGGCCGACCTGACCAGCGGATGGCGGAACTGGAGGCCGGTCCGGTGCGACTCCACCAGCCGTGCCGCGATGGCCGGAGCAACCGACTCCGCCTTGACGGGCATACCCTCAAGCGCGCCCGCGGCTTCGAGCGTCTCGCTCAGCGCTCCGCCTTCGTTGAGCGCGGCGACGAGCAACACCGTCCTGGTCTCGGCCGGGAGTTCGCTCCACCGGGCCGCGAAGGCCCTCTCGATACGGTACGTGATCGGCACGGCCCCAGGCCCTGCCAGGGGAAGTTCCACCTGCGCCGCACCTTGGGAGAGTTCGGTGAGAGCGAGCGGGTTGCCCAGTGCGGTATCGAGGATGGCACGGCGCGTGGCGGGGGGCAGACCGGGGGCGACGGCATCGAGCAGCCGGCCCGCGGGCTCCTCGGTGAGCCCGCCCAGGCGAAGTTCCGGCAGGCCTGCCTCCAGTAGCGGCAGCGGGTAGCCGTCACGCGTCGTGGCCAGCATCGCTATGGGCTCGCTGTCGATGCGCCGGGCCAGGAACGACAGGACATCGCAGGTAGGGGAATCGATCCAGTGCGCGTCGTCGACGAGTACGACCAACGGCTGCCGGGCGGCCGCGGCGGTCAACAGTTCGGTGACCGCCAGCGCGACCAGGAATCGGTCCGGGGCCTGTGCGGTCGTCTGTCCGAAGGCGGCGAGTACGGCGTCGCGCTGCTGGCCGGGCAGGTCGTCCACGCCCTCCCTGAGCGTGCGCAGCAACTGGTGGAGTCCTGCGTACGGGAGGCGCGATTCCGCGGGCACTCCCGTGGCATTGATGACCATCAGGTCACGCTGGACCGCGGTCTGCCGGGCCAGTTCGGTCAGTTGTGACTTTCCGATGCCCGGGTC
Source organism: Streptomyces sp. CoH27 (assembly GCF_020181035.1). Classification (GTDB taxonomy): domain Bacteria; phylum Actinomycetota; class Actinomycetes; order Streptomycetales; family Streptomycetaceae; genus Streptomyces; species Streptomyces camelliae. The sequence goes on along the minus strand of NZ_JAIQYY010000020.1, from coordinate 133,599 downwards.
ACCGATCACCACCAGCGCGCCGCCACGCGCCGGCAGGCCCCCGGTCAGCTCCCGGATCACCTGCTGCTCGTGGTCACGCCCGAGGAACATATGCCAGAGCCCCTCAATCTCTTGAGAAGCCCCCATCCTAGGGCGCGTTGGGCGATGCGGCACCGGTATGCCGACTGCTCCTGCCGCAGGGCCGTCCGGCTTTCATCAGGCCCGGTAGAAGTGATCCGCTCCCGGGCCTGGAGCCAGGCGTCTGGCCATCTCGGCGGAGAAGGCGAACACCGCGGCAAGAGGCTGGTGATACACCGTCACCTTGGCGAAGTCACCGTTCGCGTCGAGTACGAGGGCCGTTACCCCGTCCATCCGCATCCCGAGCGCTGCCGCTGTCCACTCCAAGTAGACGCGGTCGCCCGCGACCGTGTCCGTGGTGAACTCCACGTGCTCGTAAATACTTGACGCGGTGCGCAGGCATGTCCAGACCGTGTGCCTGCCGTATACCGGTTGCATGACGACGCTGCCCGCGAACTCGACGTCGGCCGCGAGGATCTCGTGGAACAATCCGCCGCTCGGATCCGCGAACGCGTCGCTCCACCGCCGGCCGTGGGCAGATGCCACAAGTAGCCTCCAATCATCCAGGTACCGGTTCGCCGGGGGCTGAGATCACCTTTCATCAGGCAGAGAGGTTTTCTGCGTCCGCCGAACGAAAGATGATCCCCCGCCTCAGCTCAGGAACTCCGCCACGTCGGCGGCGAACTCGTCGTGGTACTGGAACAGGAACCCGTGTGCCGCGTCCGTGTAGATCTTCAGCCGCGCCTGCGGGATCAGGCCGGCCAGCAGGTACGAGTAGCGCGGCAGGATCATCGGGTCACTGTCGCCGTTGGCGACGAAGACCGGCATCTCCAGAGCGGCCAGCCGTTCAAGCGCCGCGTGGTCGGGGATTCCCCAGGTGCATACCGCGTCGTACTGAGCCTCGCGGGTGGCCCAGTCGGCCATCTCGTCCCGGTCCTGCGTCCGGCTGCCGAAGATCCTGCCGAGTGTCTCCTTGCCGGCCTGCTGGCTGTCCGCCGAGCCGGTGAAGAACACGGTGAGGTACCCCTCCGGAGAGGGTTCCGGCGCGCCGACCGCGGCGATCACCTCGGGTGCCCAGCCGTGCATGCCCGGCGCACCCTTCGGCGCGGAGGACGCCAGCACCAGGCGCCGTACCAAGGCAGGGCGGCGCAGGGCGATCTCCTGGGCCGCGAAGCTGCCGATGGAGAACCCGAGCAGGTCGGTCCGGCTGAGCCCGATCGCGGTGACGAAGTCGATCGCGTCCCGGGCCATCTGCTCGACGGTGTCCGCCGGCACCCCGGTCGAGCCGCCCACGCCGGCGTTGTCGAAGGTGATGACCCGGCGGGTCCGCGCCAGTTGGTCGATCAGCGCGGGATCCCAGTAGTCCAGGTTGCCGCGGAAGTGCTGGAGCAGGACGATCGGTGCCTGGTCGGGATGGCCGCCCGTGTCCCGGTAGGCGTAGTCGACGCCGTTCGCGGAGCGGATCACGAGATTCGGCAGTTCAGCGTATGAGGTCTGCATGGACCAAGCGTGTCCGGGGACCACGGCCCGAGGTATCGGAAGGCTGACTGAGAAGGACCGGCCCAGGACAGCTCAGTCACGTCGGGGTGCGTCGCGGCGGAAGTGACTGACCCGGCGGGATGCCCGGCCTATCAGTAGCGACGCCGATACCGCGGTCCGGGTGCTCGTGATGGAGTCGGTACTGCAAACCCCGAGGCGAACCTGACAGCTACAGGAGTCACACATGCCCACCATCACCACCGCTGACGGCACGGAGATCTTCTACAAGGACTGGGGGCAGGGCCGACCTGTCGTGTTCAGTCACGGCTGGCCGCTGTCGTCCGACGACTGGGACACGCAGATGCTGTTCTTCCTCAACCGCGGCTACCGGGTCATCGCGCACGACCGGCGTGGCCACGGACGGTCCGCGCAGGTCGACAACGGCCACGACATGGACCACTACGCCGACGACCTCGCGGCGCTGACCGAGCACCTGGACCTGCGTGACGCGGTCCACGTCGGTCACTCCACGGGAGGAGGAGAGGTGGTCCGCTACCTGGCCAGGCACGGCGAGGGCAGGGCGGCCAAGGCCGTGCTGATCGCCGCGGTGCCGCCGCTGATGGTACAGACCGAGGCCAATCCCGGCGGCCTGCCCAAGGAGGTCTTCGACGGGTTGCAGGACCAGGTGGCCCGGCGCCGCTCGGAGTTCTACCGGGAGATGCCCGCGGGACCCTTCTACGGATTCAACCGGCCCGGCGTGGAGCCGTCGGAGGCGCTCATCCAAAACTGGTGGCGGCAGGGTATGACGGGTGGTGCGAAGGCACACTACGACGGCATCGTCGCGTTCTCGCAGACCGACTTCACCGAGGACCTCAAGAAGATCACGATCCCCGTGCTGGTCATGCACGGCGACGACGACCAGGTGGTGCCGTACGCCGACTCGGGCCCGCTGACCGCCGGCCTGCTCAAGAACGGGACGCTGAAGACGTACCCCGGCTTCCCGCACGGCATGCCCACCACCCAGGCCGACATCATCAACGCGGACCTGCTCGCGTTCATCGAGATGTGACACGACCGGAAGTCCCGGCCATGCCTGCCCGTGCGGACGGGGCGCGGTCGGTCAGACCTGGGTCAGGTCCGCCGTCGCGGCCGGGCGACCACAGGCGTCGCAGGCGACGGCGGCGTGGAAGGCCTCGCCGCAGCTGTGCCGGAACGCGACGGGCGGCCCGGCGGGCCCGGCGAGGTGGTCGTCGCCCCACTGGCGCAGCACGTGTACCACCGGCGCGAGGCTCTGGCCGAGCTGGGTGAGGTGGTACTCGTGGCGCGGCGGGTGCTCGCAGTAGGGCCGGCGCTCCACCAGCCCGTGTTCCTCCAGGGCGCGCAGTCGGGCGGTGAGGATGTCGCGCGGGGCGCCCGTGTGCTGGGCGATCTCGTCGAACCTGTGCGAGCCGAGCAGTAGTTCACGCACGGCGAGCAAAGTCCATTTGCTGCCGACGATCTCCAGCGTCCTGGCGATCGAGCACTCGCGGACATCATCGGTCCTGGCCATGCTGCCCAGTCTAGCGAGTAGGAAAGTCCGACTCACGCGCCGTTCTCGTCTCGCTCCGGCCGCATTCGGTAGGTCACGCCATAGGGGATGTCACAGAGAATGGGTGCGTGACCAGGTAAGTTGACTTATCAAACTTACCCTGTCAGCGTTGCGCGGGTGATGGTTGGAAAACCGAACCGACTGAGAGTGGTCATGGGACCGGTTCTCCGTCGAGCCCGGAGAGTCCCGGTCTCCCCGGTGGCCTCGCGCAACCCCGTCAGCGGCGTGCACCCCCGGGCGTTCGCCCCGGCCGCTCCGACGTGACCCGCGCACCGTCGGGGCGCACGTGGTCCACCCGCCCGGCAACAGGCCTCGCATGCCTCGGCCGATCCCGTCGCCCTGTTTCCCGCCCGGAGTCCGGGCTGCGCGCAGCAGGGTTGCGCCGGCTGTCCCATCTGGTGGCGGGGCGCCCGGTACCTAGGTATTCGTTCCCCGGGCCGAGGACCGCGAACAGCCTCAGCAGAGCGAGTTCCGAGGAGTCCGGAGCGACCCGGATGAGCCCGACGAGCAGGAGAGTCCCATGCCCGAGATCATCGCCGGAATCGAGATCCCCGACAGCGCCCTGGTCCGCGCCGCGACCGAGGTGACCCGGCAGGCGGCCGACGATCCCGTCTCCGGAGACACGCTGTTCCACCACTCCCGGCGCGTCTACCTGTGGGGGATGCTGAAGTCCCGGGCGCGAGGCATCGAGGTCGATCCCGAACTCGCCTACGTGGGAGGCATGTTCCACGATCTCGGCCTGACCGGGAAGCACCGTACCGCCGGGCAGCGGTTCGAGATCGACGGCGCGGACGCCGCTGCGGCCTTCCTCCGCGAGCACGGCCGCAGCGAAGCCGAGGCCCGCGACGTCTGGCTGGCCATCGCCCTGCACACCACCCCGGAGGTGCCGCTGCGCCTGGCACCGGAGACCGGTGTGGTGACTCTCGGGGTCGAGACCGATGTCCTCGGCCTCGACCTGGACCAGATCAGCGACGCGGACAAGCGGGCCGTGCTGCTGGCCCACCCGCGCCCCGACTTCAAGCGCCGGATCCTGCACGCCTTCCACGAGGGCATGGCGGACCGCCCCCACACCACCTTCGGCACCATGAACGACGACGTCCTGGCCTACTTCGACCCGTCCTTCAGGCGCGAGAACTTCGTCGACATCATCCAGCGCAACGCCTGGCCCGAATAGGACCGCAGCTCCCCCGGCCCCGGACCGGGCGCCCCCGCAGCACCGCCGGGCGCCCCCGGCTGCCGAACACCGCAACGTCCGGCACCGGACGCTCCGGTCCGCCGATGACCACCTTCATCACCGTGACAAAGGGGAACCACGTGAGTCTTCAGGGAATGCGGGGCTTCCGAGACGCCGCGCAGAGCATCGCCACACTGGCGGATGACCTGTCCGAGAAGGAGTGGACCGCGCCCAGCGCAGCCGAGGGCTGGACCGTCCAGGACGTGTTCACCCACGCCGCCGAACTGCTGGGCCTGCTCGTCGCCGCGGTCAACGGCGAACTGCCCGAACCCGCAGAACCGATCGGTGTGGAAAAGCTCAACGAACTCGCCGTGCAGTCGCGCTCGGACTGGACGCCGGCCCGCACGCTGGAGTCTTTCCGCACCCGGTTCGCCCAGGGCGAGCCGGTGTTCGCGGCCCTTCAGCAGGAGCCGGCCGCCTCCACGCAGGCCCAGCTGCTCGACCTCGGCCGCTACCCCCTGCACGCCATCGCGGACATGTTCGCCTTCGACCTCACCACCCACCTGCACTGGGACATTCTCGGTCCCCGCGGCCCCCTCACCCACGAACTGCCTCCGCCCGGCGAGGACCAGATCGCCGCCTCCCTGAACTGGCTGACCGGCGGCATCCCGCAGATGCAGTCCGGACTGGCCGCGTTCCTGACCGCCCCTCTCACCCTCCACTTCACCGGGCCCGGAGGACGCACTGTCACCCTGCGCCCCGACGCCGGCCGCGTCGTCGTCGAGGACGGCCCCTCCACCGCAGCGGTCGCCACCGTCACCTCCACCGGCTTCGACGCCCTCGCCTGGACCACCCACCGGGTCCCCTGGCGCGAGCTGACCCGCATCACCGGCGATTTCGTCGCCGCCTCCCGCTTCCTCGATCAGCTCAACCTGATCTGACGCCCGATCAGCCCGCTGCGGGCCGCCGGCTCAGCGCGGCTCGGCTCCTCCTGACGCTGTCCCAGGCCGGCTCCCTGTTCCGGCGCGGCCGGCTCCCGGTGCCGGCCGGGACTCACGCGACAGCTCACCCGGGGCTGGGAAACCGTGCGACAGCGTCTTCTCCCACCTGGAGACCGGGCCCGCACGGCAGCCCGGACAGTCCCTCGCATCCATCTCGCCCTGCACACACCCTGGAGAACCCCGCAATGCCCATGATCGACGTCTACGCGACGAGCGGCACCTTCAGCAACCCCCGACAGCTCGCCCAGGATCTGGCCGCCGCCGTCATGGCCGTCGAGCAGGTACCCGACATCCCCCTGTTCCGCCAGAACACCGCCGCGTTCATCCACGAGCTGCCCGGACACGCACTCTCCGACGTCGACGGCGACAACGACCACATCCGCGTGCAGGTCCTCACCAACCAGGGTGCCCTCGACCGGGCCAAGCAGCTCGCCGTCGTCCGTCGGCTGACCGACATCGTGGCCGAGGCCGCCGCCGACCCGTCCCTGGCCGAACGCACCTGGGTCCTGCTCACCGAGGCCCCGGACGGCGGCTGGGGCCTGGCAGGCCACGCACACACCAACGGTGAACTCGTCGATGCGGCCCGCCGCGAACTGGGCCGGCGCGGCTGACACCCCTCGCCGCCCTCCAGTCCGCACTCCGCTCGTCCGCACCGACCGCCGCCGTCACCGTCGGGGAAGCCCGCCGACCGAGGACCGCCGTCGAGCACTCTCCTCCCGCCGATCGGCGGATCACCCGCATGAGACTGCCCAGGAGAAACCGTGACCGCTCCAGAACTCCCCTCCGAGACCGTCCCCGGCCTTTCGCCGCAAGACGCCAGGGCCCTTGCCGAACTGCTCCAGGACCGTCTTCACGCCCTCAACGACCTGCAGCTGACCCTCAAACACGCCCACTGGAACGTCGTGGGCCCCCACTTCGTCGCCGTCCACGAGCTGCTGGACGCGCAGGTGGACGGCGTCCGCGCGATGACCGACGACGTCGCCGAGCGCCTCGCGACCCTCGGTGGCATCCCCCAGGGCACACCAGGCGCCCTCGTCGCCGGGCGGACCTGGGACGACTACGCCGTCGGCCGCGCCGACACCAGCACCCACCTCGCCGCCCTGGACCGGGTCTACGGACGCGTCGTCGAGGACCTGCGCAAGGCGGTCACCACCTCCGCCGGAATCGACCCGGCCACCGAGGACCTGCTCATCGGGCAGCTGCGGGATCTGGAGAAGTTCCAATGGTTCATCCGCGCCCACCTCAGGGCTTGATCAAGTTCCGTAGGTGTCCGGGTTGATGTTGTCGGCTTCGAGGGTTTTCAGTACGCCGATGGCGAGGTTGCGGAGGGTCGCCATGGCCCGTGGTGCGGTTTCCGGCGTGGACGGTGGAGGCGTCCTCGGCGAAGGCTGCCGCGTCGCGGTTGGGCGTCTCCATCAACACGGTTGGCACCCAAGCAAGATCCATCTTCGCGAAGCTCGGCGTGCGGTCTCGTGTTCAACTGGCCAACCACCTGCACGAGGAGGGCGTCGTCGGGCCAGGCGAGCAGCCCGAAGCTCACTGAGATGGCAGGCTGCTCCCTGGTCGGCCGAGGCCCTTGCCCACGCACTGACCCGAAACGGTAGGCATTCTGGCTCAGAGTACCGGCCTTGCCGGTCGGCAGTGTCGTCGTCGGGGACACGTAGCACTCACCGTCGCACACCCGGCAGGTGACCTTCTTGCAACCGATGACTGCCTCGGCCGCGTCGCGCTCGGCCTCCTCGGCGAGATCGCGCCAGTGGTCGCGTCCACCTTGTCTTCGAGGGCCGCAGCGAGCTTCGTGTGAACACCCGCGCCAACCGGGCGCTGGCCGCCCTGCGCGGCCGTCAGGGGTGAGATGGTCTGCGTCCGCACTTGATGCATTCCGGCATAGGTTCCATTCTGGGGCATATGGAATATGCCGCCGCCGTGGCGGTCATAGACGCACTGGGCCGGGTCGCAGGGTGGAGCGAAGGCGCGCGGATGCTCACCGGACACCCGGCCCAAGAGGTCGTGGGCAAGCCGGCCGCCGACCTCCTGGCCGACGAGGTCCCCGCGCATGTGCTGGCCGCTCGTTCCGGAACCGTCGCCCTGCGCCATGCCGACGGGCGACGGGTGGAGTTCGTCCTGACAGCCTGCCCGGTCCCCGGCCCCGAGGGCGAGACCGTCGGCCATTTGCTCACCGCCGACCCGCCCTGGTCGGCCGACCCGACCCTGGCCGGCCAGGCGTTCCAGCAGGCATCCATACCCATGTCGGTCTTCGACGTCCATCAGCGTCACCTGTGCTCCAATGAGGCTGCCCACCAGGTCATGGGCGCTCCCGAGAAGGCTCTGCCCGAGGGTTTCTTCCTGGACACCGTCGAGGACGCCTCGCGCAGCGAGGGCTTTGTGCGCCATCTGCGGCAGGTGGTCGAGACCGGCCGGCCAGTCCGCTATGAGAGCTTCACCGGCGCCCTGGCCCTGGACCGGGAGCGCGCCTGGAGCGTCGAGATGTGGCCCCTGCGCGACCCCGCAGGGGAGCTGACGGCCGTCGCCCTCGGCGCCATCGACAGCACCGAGCAGTACCTGGCCCGGCTCCGGCTGGCACTGATCGACGAGGCCGCCACTTCGATAGGCACCACCCTGGACGTGGTCCGCACCTCCGAGGAACTCGTCGAGATCCTCGTCCCTGGATGCGCCGACTTTGTCAGTGTCGACCTCCTCGACTGGGTCCTCGGCGCCGAGGAACCGCCCGTCTTCCCGGAGGGCGACATCGTGCTGCGTCGTGTAGCCCACGGCTCGACCACCGAGGGCACCCCCGAGGCCGCCGTACGCCTGGGCGAGACTGAGGTGTACGAGGCGGCATCGCCGCCCGCCCGGGCGCTGCGGGAGGGGCGGACGGTGCGCAGCCAGGGCGGGGAGCCGGAGCTCCTGTGCTTGGCCGAGGAACGCGATGCCCGCTCGCCGGAGGGCCGCCGGTACCGAAAGGGTGTCCACTCCGTGATCGCCGTACCGCTGCAGGCCCGGGGTGTCACACTCGGGGTAGCCGTGGGCGTGCGCATGCGCCACCCCGAGGCCTACGCCTACGACGACGCCGTCTTCGCCGAGGAAGTCGTCAGCCGGGCGGCTGTCTGCATCGACAATGCGCGCCGTTTCGCCCGAGAGCGCTCCACCGCCCTCGCTCTCCAGCGCAGCCTGCTGCCTGGCGGCCTGCCTGGGCAGGCCGCCGTCGAGGTGGCCCACCGCTACCTGCCCAGCGGATCGCTGGCCGGCATCGGAGGCGACTGGTTCGACGTGATCCCGCTCTCCGGCAGCCGGGTCGGGCTGGTCGTCGGCGACGTCGTCGGCCACGGCATCCGCTCCTCCGCCACCATGGGTCGGCTGCGCACCGCCGTACGCACCCTCGCGGACGTGGACCTGCCACCCGACGAGCTCCTCACCCATCTCGACGACCTGGTGACCCACCTGGCCGCCGAAGGCACCAATGGCACCGGCGAGGAGGTAGCCGAACTCGGCGCCACCTGTCTGTACGCCGTCTACGACCCCGTCTCGCGGCACCTCGTACTCGCCGCCGCCGGGCACCCGCCGCCCGCTGTGGTGCTGCCGGGCGGCGAGGCCGAGCTGATCCCGATGACCGCCGGCCCGCCGCTCGGCGTCGGCGGACTGCCCTTCGAGGCGGCGGAGCTCCAGCTGCCCGAAGGAGCCGTCGTCGCCCTCTACACCGACGGTCTGATCGAGGACCGGGACCGGGACGTCGACCGCGCCACCGAGGAGATGTGCCGCGCGTTGAGCGCACCCGCCGACTCCCTGGAAGCCCTCAGCGACAACGTGCTCAAGGCCGTCCTGCCGGAACAGCCCTGCGACGACGTCGCCCTGCTCATCGCCCGCACCCGCGCCCTCGGCGCCGACCGGGTCGCCACCTGGGACGTGCCGCCCGACCCGGCCCAGGTGGCCCACTTCCGGCAAGCGGCCACCGAACGACTCACCGACTGGGGGCTTGACGAGGCCGCCTTCGTCACCGAACTCGTCGTCAGCGAACTCGTCACCAACGCCATCCGCTACGGCGAACCGCCCATCACGCTAAGGCTGATCCGCGACCGCGCCCTCATCTGCGAGGTCGCCGACGGCAGTTCGACCTCGCCGCATCTGCGCCGGGCGCACGCCTACGACGAGGGCGGCCGCGGCCTGCTCCTCGTCGCCCAGCTCACCCAGCGCTGGGGCAGCCGTCAGACGGGCAGCGGCAAGACCATCTGGTGCGAACAGCCGCTGCCCGAAGATGCGGATCAGGCTTCCGCGCCGGCATCGCCGCAAGCCTGTTGGACCGTGCCCTCCGGTCCGTCGTTCACATCGACGACTTCTTCGCGAACGCGGCGAACCGCGGACGTGACGTGTCCTGAACAAGACGAGAATCCCGGACGAAAAAGCGTTCAGCGAACAGAAAGCACCATCATGTCCCACAGTAAAGACAGGTCATTCGGGGATAAGCCGGTATACAAGGAGCTTCGCGTACCCACGGCTGCGGGTGAACTCTATGTCCGCGACTACGCGGGCGACGGGCCGGCCTTCGTGATGCTGCACGGATTTCCGGACAATCTCGGAATCTTCGACAAGATCGCACCTCTGGTCGCGGAATCGGGTCGCCGAGTCGTCGTGTTCGACTTCCTCGGCTTCGGGGATTCGGACAAGCCCGGCGCGGGCTACTCCTTCGACCAGCAAGCCGGTGACGTGCTCGCCGTGGCCGATGCCCTCCACTTCGACCGCATCATCCCTGTCGGCCACGACGCGGGCGGTGCCGTGGCGGTGAACTTCGCCTTGAGCCACCCGGAGCGTACCGCCGAGGTGGCCCTGCTCAACTGCTTCTACGGCAGCAGCCCGTCGTTGCGGTTCCCCGAACTCATCCTGTTCTTCGCGACTCCCGAACTGTCGGCGCTGAGCCAGCACTTCCTGCACAGCCCCGCCCACTTTGAACAGATCCTGGAGTTCCAGCGCACGCAGTTCCGCGAGATCCTCGGCACCGAGGAGCAGATCGACGACGAGTTCCTGGCCCGGCTCATCGACGAGAACTTCAGCCGCCAGGGTTCGGGACCGGCTTTCGCCCACATGACGGCACAGCTGCTGTCCGAGGTGGCCCGCGAAGACCAGAAGATGGCCGCGCTCGAACAGCTCGACATCCCCTTCCGTCTCATCTGGGGTGCCGAGGACCCGTACCTCAGCCCGGCAGTCGCCGAGGAGATCGCCAAGCATCTGCGTAACGCCACGCTCACCGTCCTGGCGGGCGGGGGGCACTGGCCGCAGCTCGACCGGCCGGCCGAGGTCACTCGCGCGCTTCTGTCGGACGCCGACAGCAGCAAGTGACCAGTACGGGATGAGCTGACGGGCGCCCGCACCCGCCTGGCCATGCCGCGCAAGGCACTTGGCAGTGCGCCGGGCAGCGGGACCGAGTGTCGACAGGCGCCGGAGATTCGCGGCTCGACGGCTGCCGGCTCGCCTGTCGCACGACCGCCCGCGCGCGGGCGTCAGTATGTCGGCCCTTTGAATGAGGAGAACGCAGGGTACGAGCACTACGCGGATGTCAAGACGCAGACCATCGAGGCGGCGAACGGCGTCACCTACGCCTATGTCTGCCGCCGGCAACCCGGATACGGACAGGGCACCCTACGCACCCGCAAGCGGCCGACGACCTGGCGCCCGTCGGCCGGAACGTCTGCCATCGTCCGGCTGTGACAGCCGTGCACGGTCGCCGTCACGGTCCCGCACACCGGACAGCCGCAGCACCGTCCCGAGTCCTTACCGTGATCAGCATCTTCTCGCTGCCGCCCGCCGCATCCTCAAGGACCGGCGCCGACAGTCCGAAGGCACAGGGCTCACAAGGAAGTTGACAGCAATCACCCCCCGTGATCACCGGCAAGCAACTCAACGTCACCACCGACTACGGGTCAGGGCCGTTCAACTGACGGACCTGCTGTCTCGCGGGTAGCTAGCTCTCGCGAGGCTGATCACCTTCTGTAACTAATCGGAAGCGGTGGGGAGCAGTCCATGGACGAGGCTCTTTCGTCGCTTGACTTTATAGATGATGGCCATCATCATAAATCGAGGCCACTCCGGGGTCTCGATCAGCGGGCGGAGCCGATCGGGGGCAGTCCCGCCAAAGGTCCGCAATCGAAGGGAAGCTGTCATGTCTTTGTCGCACGTCACTGCGCCGACCCAGTACGTGGAGGTCGACGGCGTCAGCTACGCCTATCGGCGCTGGGGCAAGAAGTGTGGAACGCCGCTGTTCCTCGTCCAGCACTTCCGCGGCGGCCTGGACCACTGGGACCCGCTGATGACGGACGGCCTCGCCGAAGGCCGTGAGGTCATCCTCTTCAACGGCCGCGGCGTGGGCGCCTCATCGGGCACCCCGCGGCGCCGCTTCGAGGACATGGCGGACGACATCGCCGCCGTCATCAAGGCGCTCGACCTCCCCGTGGTGGACCTGCTGGGCTTCTCGATCGGGGGCTTCCAGGCGCAGGAAGTGGTGCTGCGCCACCCGCGGCTCGTCCGCAAGCTTCTCCTGCTGGGCACGGGCCCGCGCAGCGGCGACACGACGATCGACCCCGAGATGGTGCCGGTGGCCACGAAGCCGGTACACGACCAGGACGACTTCGTGTTCCTCTTCTTCGGCCGGTCCGAAGCGGCGAAGCAGGCCGGGCGGGATTTCTGGCAGCGCCGCCATGAGCGCACCGTCGATGTCGACCCGCTCAGCTCCCCCGAGGTGGCCGAGGCGCAGTGGGAGGCATACCTGGCCTACATGGAGCCCCCGGCCGAGGGTGAGCCGTTCGAGCACCTGAAGGCCATCACGATTCCGACGCTGGTCGTCAACGGGATCAGGGACATCATGATCGCCACGGTGAACTCCTTCTACCTGGGGCAGAACATCCCCAACTCGCAGGTGATCCTCTATCCGGACGCCGGCCACGGCTCCCAGTTCCAGTACCCGGAGCGGTTCCTGAAGCACGCCATCCAGTTCCTGGACGAGTAAACGGCGGCAGAGGGAGCCTCGCGGTGGGGGCGACGACTGAAACGGTCCGGGCGGCTATGGGCATCCCGCCGGCCGGATCGGATGTCCCGGGGGTGCGGCGAAACGCGCCTCCAGGGCATGGGCGGCGCTGTGAATCCTCGCCACCGCACCCCGGCCTTGTCGGCCCTGCCTCGTTGTATAGATGATTGGTGTAATCTAGCGCTCGTTCCGGTAGACCGGCCACCCCGCATCCAGCCGGTACGTCTCAACGGAGGTGATCGGTGATGCCGCGTGTTTCCAAAGCCCAGACCGAACTGAACTACCGGCGCATCCTTGAGGTCACGGCCGCCAGGATCCGTGAGGCCGGCGTCGACAAGGTCAGCGTTCCCGAGGTGATGGCGGCGGCCGGGCTGACGCACGGTGGTTTCTACCGGCACTTCGCCTCGAAGGACGACCTGGTCGCCCGCGCCACCGCCGTGGCGTTCGCGCAGCGTGAGGAGGAGTACCAGGCGGCCGTGGACGGCCACAGCCAAGGGCTGGGGGCCGATGGCGAAACCCGGCGTGAAGAGACCTACCGGGCGTATCTGGAAGGCTACGTCTCGGAGTTCCACCGCGACAATCCCGGCACCGGTTGCCCGGCGGCGGCTCTCGCCTTCGACGCCGCACACGTGGAGCGGGACACGTCCGACCTCAAGGGGGCGTACGTCGACGGTGTCCGCCGCATGGTGGACAACCTGGAGAAACTGGCCACGGACGGCAAGGACGTCGCCCAGGACCGGCAGCGCGCCCTCGTCGACCTGGCCACCATGGTCGGGGCGATCACCCTGGCCCGCGCCACCGCCCACGACGGCCTCTCCAACGAGATCCTGACAGCCGTTCGCGGCAGCCTCCTCGACGCGCGTCCCACGTCATAAAGTGAAGCCGAAGGCGCCCGACCGACGGCGCCGGACGGCCATGGTCGACGCGATTGAGGGCCTTGTGGCAAGCCGGATCTTGTCCGAGGGCCCTCCTCGGCTGGCATCGGCACGAGCCCCTCACGCCCCACCCGGTACCGCACTCTGCGGTCAGCCATACCAGGCACGGCTTCGTGTTCAGATCCTTACCCAGCACCGTCCACAGTTGCCCCAGCCCGAGGTCGCAGCGCTGGTGATCCGGCACGGCCCGCCGGTGATCACCGGCGTTCTTACCGGCGTGCCGGTCCGGAGCCGATGCGGCCTCGGCCAGGGCGGTGGGAAACGATCTCCCCGAGCATGGGAAGCGATCTTGATGAGCGCTCGATAGACGCTGATCGGGGATTTCCGTCGGTGCCCCACAGAGGCTACGGGCCCATCGTGAAAACGATGGGCCCGTAGTCGTATGTACGGCTGTCCTCTTTTATGTGCGTCGTGTGAGGAAGCTCTCTCCCAGGGGTGCTCGCGGTGGCGGGCCGAGTTGTACGGTCTGCACGAGTTGATGTTCGTGCGGACGGTTGTCCGGCGCCGGGGTCCACGGCGTACGGCGTACGGCGTTCGGGGGAGGGCGGTCATGGTGACCGAGGCCGGTGGGGACACAGTGACTGGCGTGACCGGCGTGACCGGCGTGACCGGCGTGACCGGCGTGACCGGCGTGACCGGCGTGACCGGCGTGACCGGCGTGGCCGGGGGCGGCCGGCGGCTGCCGCGGGTGCGGGGGTTCGCCGAGTGGCCGCGGCAGGGCTCGCCCAAGGAGGAGGGCAAGGCGCTGCGCGTCGCTGTGCCGCGTGCCGCGCACCGCACGCTCGACGTGGACGCCTCCCGCCCCGACGCGGTGAGCGCGGTCGCCGAGTCCAACGCCGGCCGGATCCCGGAGCTGACCCCCATCCGCGTCGGACGGATGGCGGCGACCCCGTTCGCCTTCCTGCGCGGCTCGGCCGGACTCATGGCCTACGACCTGGCCCGCACCCCGATGACCAGGATCGGCACCCAGATATGCGGAGACGCCCACGCGGCCAACTTCGGCCTGTACGGCGACGCCCGCGGTGACCTCGTCATCGACCTCAACGACTTCGACGAGACCGTGCACGGCCCCTGGGAGTGGGATCTGAAGCGGCTCGCCGCCTCCCTGGTGCTCGCCGGGCGCGAGGCCGGCGCCGACGAGGACACCTGCCGGGCGGCGGCGCGGGACACGGTCGGCGCCTACCGGCGCACCATGCGGCTCCTGGCCAGGCTGCCCGTGCTGGAGGCGTGGAACGCCATCGCCGACGAGGAACTGGTCTCCCACACCGACGCCCACGATCTGCTCGGCACTCTCCAGCGGGTCTCGGAGAAGGCGCGGGCCAACACCAGCGGGCGTTTCGCGGCGAGGTCGACGGAGGTGGTCGAGGACGGCGGGCGCCGTTTCGTGGACGCGGCTCCCGTCCTGCGCCGGATCCCGGACGAGGAGGCCGCAGCGGTCGCCGCGTCCCTGGAGCCGTACGTCCACACCCTCGGCGAGGACCGGCACCCGCTGCTCGCCCGGCACGCCGTGCACGACGTGGCCTTCCGGGTGGTCGGCACCGGCAGCGTCGGCACCCGGTCCTACGTCGTCCTGCTCCTCGACCACCGCGAGCAGCCGCTGGTGCTCCAGGTCAAGGAGGCCCGCCCCTCCGCGCTCGTCCCGCACCTGGCCACGGCCGGTTTCGAGACGCCGGCGGTGGAGCACGAGGGGCGCCGGGTGGTCCTCGGCCAGAAGCACATGCAGGTCGTCAGCGACACCCTGCTCGGCTGGACGACCGTCGACGGGCGCCCCTTCCAGGTACGGCAGTTCCGCAATCGCAAGGGCAGCGTCGACCCCGCCGCCCTCGCCGCCGACCAGATCGACGACTACGGCCGCATGACCGGCGCCCTGCTGGCCCGCGCCCACTCCCACAGCGCCGACCCGCGGCTGATCGCCGGGTACTGCGGCAAGAACACGGAACTGGACGAGGCGATAGCCGCCTTCGCCGTCGCCTACGCCGACCGCACGGAGAAGGACCACGCCGAACTGGTGGCCGGAGTGCGGACGGGGAGGATCGCGGCCGAGCTGGGGGTGTGAGGCTGGGGTGCGAGGCTGGGGTGTGAGGGGGCTCGGGCGCCGTGTGCGCCGGGGCGTGGGGTTGTGTGGATACGCGGCTCCGCCTCGACGAGGGTGCCTCTGCTCGGTGAGTGGACGTGCGGCTGGGCGACCCCCGGCCCTACGGCGCGCTGCCGCGGTCACACCCCCTACCCTGGTCGGATGACGACCCCGGAAGCCGATCAGTCACAGGCGCCGCGGCCCGAGGAACGGCTTGAGCAGGCCGTACGGGCCGCCGAGCAGGCGTTGATCGAGTACGAGATCGCCGTGGAGACCTTCCGCGTCGAGGTCGAGAACTTCTCCCGCCTGCACGAACAGCGACTCGGCCCGCTCTACGCCCGCATCGAGGAGCTGGACGCCGAGATCGCCCAGGCGAAGGCCGCCCGCACCGGCGACCCGGAGGACATCCGCCGCGCCGAGGAGGCCCGCGCCCAGGTGCTGCCGATTCCCGGCGTGGAGGAACTGCTGCACGGCTGGATGGACGGCCACGGCCTGTTCCCGGAGGCCGCCGCCATGCTCACCGACCAGGCCGTACGGCCCCCGGAGCGGGTGCGCCCCAGTGAGGAGGCCCGCAAGCTCTACCGCGAGCTGGCCCGCAAGGCCCACCCCGACCTCGCGCAGGAGGAAGAGGAGCAGCAGCGGCGTGAGGAGTTTCTCACCCGCGTCAACGCCGCCTACGCCCGCGGCGACGAGGCCCTGCTCAGGGAGCTCGCCGAGGAGTGGGCGGCGGGCCCGGTACCGCCGGAGCGGCGGCCGAGCGCCGCCGAGGAGCTCTACGCCCGCCTGGAGTGGCTCGCCCAGCGCAAGGAACTGCTCACCCTCGTCGCCCGTGAGCTGGAGGAGGGCGCGATCGCCGGCATGCTCCGGCTCGCCCCGGACGACCCCGACGGGCTGCTTGAGGAGATCGCCGGCCGGTTGCGCGACGACATCGCCCAGCGGGAGGCCGAACTGGCCGGCCTGCTGGGGCAGGGCTGAGCCGCCCGCGGTCGGGACCTCGGTCGGGGCCGGGGCCTTCGGGTAGCGTCGGGGACATGAATTTCGGAGCTGGTGTGCCCACGGTCGAGGTCACGGACCTCAAGGACGGCGACTTCCTGCTGGACGTCCGCGAGGACGACGAGTGGCAGGAGGGCCACGCCGAGCGGGCGCTGCACATCCCCATGAGCGACTTCGTGGCCCGCTTCGGCGAGCTGACCGAGGCGGCCCCGCAGGACGGCCGCGTCCATGTCATTTGCCGCTCCGGCGGCCGCTCGGCCCAGGTCACCGCGTACCTGGTCCAGCAAGGCATCGACGCGGTGAATGTCGCGGGCGGCATGCAGCTCTGGGAGGCCGCGGGCCGCCCGGTGATCACGGACGAGGGCAAGCCCGGCCAGGTCGTGTAGCTTCCCCCCGCTGTCTTCTCCCCCCTTCTGCTCGGGGCGTGCGGTCAGCCCAGCGGGTGGGCCGCCAGCAGATCCCCCAGACGCTCCTCGTACGCCGCCGCCGGGCCGAGCGCCAGCTCCAGGTGCTTGGCCCAGGCGTGATACCGGTGCAGCGGATAGTCGGTGTCGGCGCCGAACCCGCCGTGCAGATGCTGTGCCGTCTGCACCACCCGGCGCACGCCCTCGGCCGCCCAGATCTTCGCCACCGCCACGTCCCCGGCGGCGGGCAGCGCCCCCTTCGCCCCCGAGGAGATCCGCCAGGCGGCCTGCCAGAGGGTGGCCTCCATGGCGCGCAGATCGATGTACCGGTCCGCTGCCTGTACGGCCACCGCCTGGAAGGTCGCGATCGGATACCCGAACTGCTCCCGCTTGCCGGTGTACTCGGCGGTCATCCGCAGCACCCGCTCGCCCAGCCCGAGCGCCAGCGCACAGGTGCCGGTGGTGAGCAGCGCGTGCAGCCACTCCCAGGCGCCGTCGGCCTCGATGACCTCGCCCGCGTCCACCCGGACCGACGCCAGCCGCAGCTCGGCCAGTCGCTCCCCGCTGGTGGACACCTGCTCGGCGAGGACCACCCCGTCCCGCTCGCGCGGCACCAGCGCCAGCACGGTCGTCCCTTCGCCCTGCGCCGGTACGACGACCAGATCCGCGTCGTACGCCCAGGGCACCGCCGTCTGCACCCCGTCCAGCACCCACGCCGACCCGTCCCGCCGGGCGCCGACGGCCAGTTCGGCCGGGTCGTGGCCGGTGCGGCCGTTCGCCGCCACGGTCAGCACCAGCTCACCTCGCCCGGCCCCGGC
The DNA here is from genome assembly GCF_020181035.1 of Streptomyces sp. CoH27. GTDB lineage: Bacteria > Actinomycetota > Actinomycetes > Streptomycetales > Streptomycetaceae > Streptomyces > Streptomyces camelliae. Next base: position 116,064 of record NZ_JAIQYY010000020.1, on the reverse strand, counting down.
CAGCACCCGCTCGGCCAACTCCGGCCCGCCGTAGGCCTGTACGGCCGCTGCGGCCGCGCTGTGCTCCAGCAGCGGCACCCGGGCGAGCACCTTCGCGGACTCGCGCAGCACCAGGCACAGCGCGATCGCGTCCAGGCCGGAGCCGCCATGTGCCTCGTCGAGCAGCAGACTCAGCAGGTCCGCCTCGGCGAGCCGGGTCCACAGCTCCCGGTCGAAGCCCTCGGCCACGGCGCCGGTGGTGAGCGCCGGGCTGGGCACCGCGTCCGCCACGACGCCCGCGAACACCCCGCGCGCCGCCTCGCCTGCCGCCCGCTGCTCCTCGGTGAAGGTGAAGTCCACGGCCTGTCCCTCCGACGGTGCGGTATCTGACGGAGCGTCAAGATAGAACAGGTTCTAGGAGAAGGGAACGGGGAAGGGAACGGGGAAGGGAAGGGGGAAGGGAACGGGGAAGGGAACGGGGGCTGGTGTTCTTCTGTCGTGCAGCTCCTCTCGTGCAGCTTCTCTCTCGTGCAGCCCTCAGCGGTCGAAGTCCAGTTCCACCTGTTCCGTCAGCGGATGCGACTGGCAGGCCAGGACATAGCCGGCCTCCGTCTCCTCCGTCTCCAGGGCGAAGTTGCGGTCCATGCGGACCTCGCCGGAGACCAGGAAGGCACGGCAGGTGCCGCAGACTCCGCCTTTGCAGGCGTAGGGCGCGTCCGGGCGGTTGCGCAGGACCGTCTCCAGCAGGGTCTCGCCGTCGCGCACCGGCCAGCTGCCCCCGCGGCCGTCGAGACGGGCGGTGACCGTGCTGTGCGCCGGGGCCTGGGCCGGGGCGGGCGGGGGCGATCCGGCGTCCACGTGGAAGATCTCCTGGTGGATGCGGGAGCGGTCCACGTCGAGCTTGCGCAGCGCCTGCTCCGCGCCCTGCACCAGTCCGTACGGCCCGCACAGGAACCACCCCGCGACCTGGTCGACCGGCAGCAGCGCGGGCAGCAGTCCGGTCAGGCGGTCCCGGTCGAGCCGGCCGGACGGCAGGCCCGCCTGCTGCTCCTCCCGGGAGAGGACGGTCACCAGCTGGAAGCGCTCCGGGTAGCGGTCCTTCAGGTCGGCGACCTCCTCCAGGAACATCGTCGAGGCCGCCGTACGGTCACCGCGTATCAGGCAGAACCGGGCCGCCGGCTCGCGGGCCAGCAGCGTGGAGACGATGGACAGCACCGGGGTGATGCCGCTGCCGCCGACGATCGCCGCGTACAGCCCCGGCGCCGGGTCCAGGGTGAAGCGGCCGGCCGGGGTCATCACGTCCAGCTCGTCGCCGACGTTGATCTCCTTCAGCGCGTAGGCCGAGAAGGCGCCGCCCTCCACCATCCGCACGCCGACCCGCAGGGTGTCCGGGCCCGCGCCGGCCGGGTCGGGGGCGGGGGAGCAGATCGAGTACGTGCGCCGGACCTCCGTGCCGTCGACGCTCCGGCGCAGCGCGAGGTGCTGGCCGGCTGCGTGCCGGTACTCCTCGCGTAGTGCGGGCGGGACGGTGAAGGTGAGGGCGACGGCGTCGTCGGTGATCCGGTCGACCGCGGCCACCTGGAGCGGGTGGAAGCGTGCCATCACAACTCCTTGAAGTGGTCGAACGGTTCACGGCAGGACAGACAGCGGCGCAGCGCCTTGCAGGCGGTGGAGGAGAACCTGCTCAGCAGCTCCGTCTCGGCGGAGCCGCAGTGCGGGCAGCGGACCGGGTCCGGATCCTCCGCGCGCTCCGCCGCGATCGTGCGGGTCGGGCCGAGTGCGAGCGGCACCGGGCCGGAGTCGGCGCGGACTCGCGGGGGAGCTATGCCGAACTCCCGGAGTTTGCGCCGGCCTTCGGGGGTGATGTCGTCGGTGGACCAGGTGGGTGCGAGGACCGTGCGGACCGTGACCTCGCGTATGCCGTGGGCGCGCAGGATCCGTTCGATGTCGAGGGTCATCGCCTCGATGGCGGGGCAGCCGGTGTAGGTGGGGGTCAGGTCGACCTCGACCGTGTCGCCGTCCCCGACATGCACCGCGCGCAGGACGCCGAGCTCCCGCAGGGTGAGCACGGGCAGCTCGGGGTCGGGCACCGAGCCGGCCAGCTCCAGCAGTTCCGCCTCCAGGGCGGTGGCGGTCACCATGTCGCCCCCGGGTGGCTGCGGTGCAGATGCTGCATCTCGGCGAGCATCCGCCCGAACGGCTCGGTGTGCAGGCCCTGCCGGCCGGCGCCCGCCGACCAGGCGCCGGTGCGCGGTCCTTCGGGGAGGGGGAGCGTGGCCCGGCCGAGGACGTCGGTGACGGACTGGAGCCACCGGGCCTCCAGCTCCGGCCAGTCGACGGTGTCCAGGCCTTCCACCGGCTGGAACATCTCGCCGGTGAACCGCCACAGCGCGTCGCACGCCCGCCGCATCCGCTCGTGGCTCGTCTCCGTGCCGTCGCCCAGTCTGAGGGTCCACTGCTCGGCGTGGTCGCGGTGGTAGGCCACCTCCTTCACGGCCTTCGCGGCGAGGGGGGCGAACGGTCCGTCCCCGGCGGCGAGTTCGGCGTAGAGCAGGTGCTGGTAGGTGGAGAAGTACAGCTGGCGGGCGATGGTGTGCGCGAAGTCGCCACCCGGCTGTTCCACCAGCTGGAGGTTGCGGAAGGACCGCTCCTCGCGCAGGAAGGCCAGTTCGTCCTCGTCGCCGGCCAGTGACAGCAGCACCCGGGCCTGGCCGAGGAGGTCGAGGGCGATGTTGGCGAGGGCGACCTCCTCCTCCAGTACGGGGGCGTGGCCGGCCCACTCCCCCAGCCGGTGGGAGAGCACCAGGGCGTCGTCGCCGAGGGCGAGCGCGGCGGTCACCGGGACGGTGGCGGGGGTGGCGGTCACAGGTGCTTCACCCCGTCCGGGATCTCGTAGAAGGTCGGGTGGCGGTAGGGCTTGTCGGCGGCCGGTTCGAAGAACGGGTCCTTCTCGTCCGGCGAGGACGCGGTGATCGCGGCGGCCGGGACGACCCAGATGGAGACGCCTTCGCCGCGCCGGGTGTACAGGTCTCGGGCGTTGCGCAGGGCCAGCTCGGCGTCCGGGGCGTGCAGGCTGCCGGCGTGGGTGTGGGAGAGGCCGCGCCGGGAGCGCACGAAGACCTCCCACAGGGGCCAGTCGGTGGTGCTCATGCTCGCTCCGCTTCTGTCTCGTGGCCGGTCTCGCCGGTGGTGTCGGCACGTCCGGTGCTGTGCTTGGCCGCGTAGGCCGCCGCCGCTTCCCGTACCCAGGCGCCCTCGTCGTGGGCGCGTCTGCGCTGGGTGATCCGCTGCTCGTTGCACGGGCCGTTGCCCTTGAGGACGTCCCAGAACTCCGTCCAGTCGATCGGGCCGAAGTCGTAGTGCCCCCGCTCCTCGTTCCACCGCAGGTCAGGGTCGGGGAGGGCGAGGCCCAGGGATTCGGCCTGGGGGACGCAGATGTCGACGAAGCGCTGGCGCAGCTCGTCGTTGGAGTGGCGCTTGATCTTCCACTCCATGGACTGTGCGGAGTGCTGGGACTCGTCGTCGGGCGGGCCGAACATCATCAGGGAGGGCCACCACCAGCGGTTCACCGCGTCCTGCGCCATCGCGTGCTGTTCCGCGGTGCCCTTGCTGAGGGCCAGCAGCAGTTCGTAGCCCTGGCGCTGGTGGAAGGACTCCTCCTTGCAGATCCGCACCATGGCGCGCGCGTACGGGCCGTAGGAGCAGCGGCACAGCGGGACCTGGTTGGTGATCGCGGCGCCGTCCACCAGCCAGCCGATCGCGCCGACGTCGGCCCAGGTCAGGGTCGGGTAGTTGAAGATCGAGGAGTACTTCTGGCGGCCGCTGTGCAGCTTGTCGAGCAGCTCCTCGCGGCTGGTGCCGAGGGTCTCGGCCGCGCTGTACAGGTACAGCCCGTGGCCGGCCTCGTCCTGGACCTTGGCCATCAGGATGGCCTTGCGGCGCAGGCTGGGGGCGCGGGTGATCCAGTTGGCCTCCGGCTGCATGCCGATGATCTCGGAGTGCGCGTGCTGGGCGATCTGCCGGACCAGGGTCGCGCGGTAGGCGTCAGGCATCCAGTCGCGTGGTTCGATGCGCTCGTCGGCGGCCACGGCCGCGTCGAAGACGCGCTGGTAGGCCGTCGTGTCGACGGTGTCCGGCGTGCCGTCCGCCTCCGTGCGGGCCGTGCGCTGCGCGGCGGCTGCTGTGGCCATTGCGGTCCCCCTGACCTCGGGCTCTGCGGTGGACTCTGTCCCGACCGATCGTTCGGTCCGTGTGACATCAATGGTGTGCCGGGCCGATGTGGGGTGTCAACCGCTGTGGAAAACTCCGGCGGCCGGCCTGTGGACAACCCTGGCGGAGGTCGGTACGGCCGGGTACGGCCGGATTCCGGTGCCCTGCGGCGTGGTGAGGACCACGAGGTCGGCCCGTACCCGGGGCTGCGCCCGGTGGCCGGCTCTGAGTACCGTTCCGTGCGGACGCCGCACAGTGGCGTGGGTGAATCGTGTGGCGCTGGGCAAGGGCGCGCCGCCGCACCGAGCCGGCCGCCGCGCCGGCCACGGAACCGAACGACGGAACCGAGACGACCGAGCCGAGACGGGGGACGGGACGGACATGGACGCGTACGACGAGGACCCGGGGGCCCGGTCGGGCCCCGGCGGGCCGGCCGGGGCGCGTCTCCCGGACGAACCTTCGGCCTACGACGCCGGAGGCCGGGAAGGGAACGACCGGGGTGACGGTCGAGGTGCGTCGGCCCGGACGGCCCCGGACGCCTACCCCCGGCCGGGCATGGCTGCCGGGCCTGAGGGCCCCGACCGGACAGGCATGGCTGCCGGGCCTGAGGACCCCGACCGGACAGGCATGGCTGCCGGGCCTGAGGACCCCGACCGGACAGGCATGGCTACCGGACCCGACCGGACAGGCACGGCCGGTCGGCCTGACGTCCCCGCGTCGCCGCCCGCCGAGCCCCGTGCCGGTGTGGCTGCCCTCTCCCCCCGCTACCAGGTCGGCGCGGCGCTGGCGCTCGCCGTGGTCGGGGTGGCCGCCTGTGTGCATCTGCTGATGGTGTTCCTCAGCCTCGCCCCGGCGAACACGGTGACGAAGCAGCACGGCAAGGCGGTCGAGGAGTGGGTGTACCCGGAGTTCGAGCAGAACTGGAAGCTGTTCGCCCCGAATCCGCTCCAGCAGAACATCGCCGTCCAGGTGCGCGCCGAGACGCGGACGAAGGACGGGGAGCTGCGCACCACCGGGTGGATCGATCTGTCCGCCCAGGACGGCGCCGCCATCGACGGCAACCTGGCGCCCAGCCACACGCAGCAGAACGAGCTGCGCCGGGCCTGGGACTTCTTCACCGCCACGCACGGCGTCGACAACCGGCCCGTGGGCATGCGGGGCTCCCTGTCCGAGCAGTACCTGCGTCGGATCGTGGTGATGCGGCTGTACCGGAACGATCCGCCGGACAAGCTGGGCGTCATACAGCGGGTGCAGGTCCGCTCCAGCACGACCAATGTGCAGCCGCCGAAGTGGAGCCCTGAGCGCGTGTCCGACCAGCCCGTCTACCGCCTGCTTCCCTGGTGGACCGTGACCGCCGACGAGGCCGCCGGGGGTGTGCGGTGAACCGTCTCTCCCTGACTCTCTCGCGTGGGATCGCCCGGGTCACCGGGTCCGCGCTCGGGCCGTACCAGAGCGCCGTGATCCGCATCGGGTTCGCCGGGACCTGGCTGCTGTTCCTGCTGCGCGAGTTCCCGAACCGGCAGGAGCTGTACGGCCCCACCGGGCCGTGGGGCTGGAACCTCGCCAGGGCGCTGACCGCCGACAATCACGCCTTCACGGCCCTGCTCTGGTCCGACACACAGCTCTGGTTCGAGTGCTTCTATCTGCTGGCGCTCCTCGCCAGCGCCGCGCTGCTGCTCGGCTGGCGGACCCGGACGGCGTCCGTGCTGTTCATGGTGGGCGTGCTGTCGCTGCAGAACCGCAGTGTCTTCGTCGGCGACGGCGGCGACAACGTCCTGCACCTGATGTCCTTCTATCTCGTGTTCACGCGCTGCGGTCAGGTGTGGTCGCTGGACGCGCGGCGGGCGGAGCGGGCAGAGGCGGCACGCGCGCGTGGGGAGCGGGTTCCCGCCGACCGGGTCGGACCGGTCCTGTGGGCGGTGCTGGGCCTGGCGCTCGTGCTCGCGACGGTCACCGGCCGGTTCGACAACGGCTGGCTGATCCCCGCGCTGCTGTGGACGGCCCTGGTGGGACTCGCCCTGTGGTGGGCCGTTGACCGCTGGGCGAAGGCGCGGGACCCGAAGATCCTGCTGGACGTCGTCGCCAACATCCTGCACAACGGTGCCCTGGTCGTGATCATGGCGGAGGCGTGCCTGATCTACGCGACGGCGGGCTGGTACAAGATCCAGGGCTCGCGCTGGCAGGACGGCACGGCCGTCTACTACCCGCTCCACCTGGACTACTTCTCGCCGTGGCCCGGTCTCGCCGATCTGATGTCCTCCAGCGGCACGATCATGATGGTCGTGGCCTATGGGACGGTCATGGTGCAGGTCGCCTTTCCGTTCACCCTGTTCAACCGGCGGGTCAAGAACGTCCTGCTGGTGCTGCTGATGATCGAGCACTCGGTGATCGCGGTCGTCCTCGGCCTGCCGTTCTTCTCGCTGGCGATGATCACCACGGACGCGGTCTTCCTGCCGACGTCCTTCCTGCGCCGGCTGGGCGCGCTGACGGCACGCGCGCGTGTGCGGGTCGTGCGGCGCGGGGTGCGTACGGTGCCCGAACCGCGCTCAGCGGAGGAGGACGAGCAGGTCGCCATGGGCCGGGTGGGGGCCGAGTAGGGTCGTCGAGGTCGTGTAGGGGGCCGTGGGGGCCGCGTAGGGTTCATCGCATGACCGACCCGCTGACCCGCTGGCGCGAGCACGCCGGCAGTGCTGTGCTGCTCGACGGCTTCCACGCCCTGAAGCATGCGCTGCGCTTCGGGGCCGAGGTGCCGGTGGCGGTCACCACCGACCGGGCGGCCGCGCTCGCGCTGGCCGGGGAGCTGGCCGGGGACGTGCGGGACGCGCTGGACGCGCTGCTCACCGAGGTGCCCGCGCAGACGTACGCCTCGCTCGTGCCGCGGCCCCACCCGACCGGGGTGGCCGCGCTCGCCGTACGGCCGTCCCGCGAGGCCAATCTGCGCACGCTCGCCCGCACCCCGCGCACCGCGCCCGTCGTGGTCCTGGACAACCCCCGCAACCTCGGCAACGCCGGTGCCGTGATCCGGCTGGCCGCCGGTTTCGGGGCGACCGGGGTGGTCACCACGGGCCCGCTCGACCCGTGGCACCCCACCGTGGTGCGTGGCGGCGCCGGGCTGCACTTCGCGACCGCCGTGGAGCGCCTCGGCGTCGACGAGCTGCCCCCGGGGCCGGTGTTCGCGCTGGATCCCGAGGGTGACGACATCCGGGGCGTGAAGCTGCCGGACGACGCCGTCCTCGCCTTCGGTTCCGAGCGCAGCGGACTGTCCGTCGCACTGCGCGCGCGTGCCGATCATCTGCTGTCCCTGCCGATGCGCCCCCAGGTCTCCAGCTACAACCTGGCCACCAGCGTGGCGATGACGCTGTACCACTGGAGCGTCACCGGGGGCGCATCCACGGACTCCCGGGCCTCTTCCTAGGCCTCCCGGCGCACCTCGACGACCCGGAACCGGCTGGCCACGAACGCGCCGTCGGTGAGGGCGGCGTTCGCCGCAGGGTTGCCGCCCGAGCCGTGGAAGTCGGAGAAGGCGGCGGTCTGGTTGACGTACACCCCGCCGGTCAGGTTGAGGGACAGCTGGGCCGCCTCCTCCAGGCAGGCCTCCTCGACGGCCCGCTCGACCTCGGGGTCGGTGGTGTAGGCGCCGACCGTCATCGCGCCCTTCTCGCGGACCGTACGGCGCAGCAGCTCCACGGCGTCTGCGGCCGAGTCGACCGCGACGGCGAAGGAGACGGGGCCGAAGCACTCGCTCATGTAGGCGGCCTGGTCGTCAGGCTTGGCGCCGTCCAGCTTGACGATGACGGGGGTGCGCACGACCGCGTCCGGGAAGTCCGGGTTGGTGATCTCCCGGGAGGCGAGGGCGACTTCGCCGAGGCCGGCCGCGGCTTCCAGACGGGCCTTGACGTCCGGGTTGACGATCGCGCCCAGCAGGGCGTTCGCGCGCGCGTCGTCGCCGAGGAGGCCGTCGATCGCGCGGGCGAGGTCGGCGGTGACCTCGTCGAAGGTCTTGGAGCCCTCGTCGGTGCGGATGCCGTCGCGGGGAACGAGCAGGTTCTGCGGGGTGGTGCACATCTGGCCGCTGTACAGGGACAGCGAGAACGCCAGGTTGGCCAGCATGCCCTTGTAGTTGTCCGTGGAGTGCACGAGCACCGTGTTGACGCCGGCCTTCTCCGTGTAGACCTGCGCCTGGCGGGCGTTGGCCTCCAGCCAGTCGCCGAAGGACGTCGAGCCGGTGTAGTCGATGATCCGGATCTCGGGGCGGGTGGCCAGGGTCTTGGCGATGCCCTCGCCGGGGCGCTCGGCGGCCAGCGCCACCAGGTTCGGGTCGAAGCCGGCTCCGGCCAGCACGTCCCGGGCGACCTGGACAGTGAGGGCGAGCGGCAGCACCGCGCGCGGGTGGGGCTTGACCAGGACCGCGTTGCCGGTGGCGAGGGAGGCGAACAGGCCCGGGAAGCCGTTCCAGGTCGGGAAGGTGTTGCAGCCGATGAGCAGGGCGATGCCGCGCGGCACCGGCGTGAACCGCTTGGTGAGGGCCAGCGGGTCCTTCTTGCCCTGGGGCTTGGTCCACTCGGCCGCGTCCGGTGTGCGGACCTGCTCCGCGTACGCGTAGGCCACCGCCTCCAGGCCGCGGTCCTGGGCGTGCGGGCCGCCCGCCTGGAACGCCATCATGAAGGCCTGGCCGCTGGTGTGCATGACGACGTGCGCGAACTCGTGCGTCCGGTCGCTGATCCGCTTGAGGATCTCCAGACAGACCACCGCGCGCGTCTCCGGGCCGGCGTCCCGCCAGGCGCGCTGACCGGCCTTCATCGCGGGCAGCAGCACGTCCGCGTCCGCGTGCGGGTACGTAACGCCCAGCTCGATGCCGTACGGCGAGACCTCGCCGCCCGTCCAGTCGTCCGTGCCGGGCTGGCCGAGGTCCAGGCGGGTGTTCAGTACGGCGTCGAACGCGGCCTTGCCGGCTGCCGCGTCCAGGCTGCCGTTCTCGCCGTAGGCCTTCGGGTGCTCGGGGTGCGGGGACCAGTACGCGCGCGTACGGATCGCTTCCAGCGCCTGGTCCAGGGTGGGCCGGTGCTTCGCGATCAGATCGGGCACGGACAGTTCGGCGGCCATGCGGGACCAACTCCTCGTCTGGGGAACTCTTCGTCGAGTTCACGGCCTGGCAGAAAGAGCAGCGGGATGAGACGGTCAGAGCTAGAGTAACCGAACGATCGGTCGGGACAAGGGGGACCGCCGCATCTGTGGAAAACCCCGTGCGGGAGGATCGCGCACATGACAGCACTCGACCTCAGCAGCCCCGTGGCCGTCGTCGGCACCGGCACCATGGGCCAGGGCATCGCCCAGGTCGCGCTGGTCGCCGGCCACCCGGTGCGGCTCTACGACGCCGTCGCCGGGCGCGCCCGGGACGCGGCCGAAGAGATCGGCGCCCGCCTCGACCGGCTCGTCGCCAAGGGCAAGCTCGGCGCCGCCCAGCGGGACGCCGCCCACGACCGACTGAAGCCCGTGGACAGCCTCACCGAGCTGGCCGACTGCGCGCTGGTCGTGGAGGCGGTCCTGGAGCGGCTGCACGTCAAACAGCAGCTTTTCGGCGAACTGGAGGACATCGTCGCCGAGGACTGCCTGCTCGCCACCAACACCTCCTCGCTGTCGGTGACGGCCATCGGCGGCGCCCTGCGCCATCCCGGCCGCTTCGTCGGCCTGCACTTCTTCAACCCGGCCCCGCTGCTGCCGCTCGTCGAGGTCGTCTCCGGGTTCGCCACCGACGTCACGTCGGCCACGCGCGCGTACGAGACCGCCCGCGCCTGGGGCAAGACCCCGGTGGCCTGCGCGGACACCCCGGGCTTCATCGTCAACCGGATCGCCCGGCCCTTCTACGCCGAGGCGTTCGCCGTCTACGAGGCCCAGGCGGCCGACCCCGCCACCATCGACGCGGTGCTGCGCGGTTCCGGCGGCTTCAAGATGGGCGCCTTCGAGCTGACCGACCTGATCGGACAGGACGTCAACGAGTCGGTGACGCACTCGGTGTGGCAGTCCTTCTTCCAGGACGTGCGCTTCACGCCCTCCCTCGCACAGCGCAGGCTGGTGGAGTCCGGCCGCCTCGGCCGCAAGAGCGGGCACGGCTGGTACGACTACGCCGAGGGCGCCGAGCGGGCCGAACCGCACACCGCCGACAAGGAGCAGCCGCCCGCGTACGTCGTCGCCGAGGGTGACCTCGGCCCCGCCGCCGAACTGCTCGCGCTGATCCGGGAGGCGGGCATCCAGGTCCGCGAGGAGGACGAGGACAACGGCACGCGCCTGGTGCTGCCCGGCGGCGGCCAGCTGGTCCTCGCCGACGGTCAGACCTCCGTGGAGTTCCGGGACGTCGTCTACTTCGACCTCGCCCTCGACTACCGCACGGCCACCCGCATCGCCCTGTCCGCCGGCCACGACACCTCGCCGCGGACCCTCACCGAGGCCACCGGCCTGTTCCAGGCGCTCGGCAAGGACGTCAGCGTCATCGGCGACGTCCCCGGCATGATCGTCGCGCGCACCGTCGCCCGGATCATCGACCTCGCCCACGACGCCGTCGCCAAGGGCGTGGCCACCGAGGAGGACATCGACACGGCCATGCGCCTCGGGGTCAACTACCCGCTCGGCCCGTTCGAGTGGGACCGCAGGCTCGGCCGTGACTTCGCGATCGACGTCCTGGACGAGATGCACGAGCGCGACGCGTCCGGACGCTACGCGCCCTCGCTCGCGCTCTACCGCCACGCATACGCCGTCGACAAGCGGGAGGGCGCCTCATGACCACGGCCAGACGCGACACGTACACCCCGGAGACGCTCCTGTCCGTCGCCGTGCGGGTCTTCAACGAGCGCGGCTACGACGGCACCTCCATGGAGCACCTGTCCAAGGCGGCCGGGATCTCCAAGTCGTCGATCTACCACCACGTCAGCGGCAAGGAGGAGCTGCTGCGCCGGGCCGTCAGCCGCGCCCTGGACGGTCTGTTCGCCATCCTGGACGAGGAGCACGCGCGCGTGGGGCGGCCCGTCGACCGGCTGGAGCACGTCGTGCGCCGCATGGTCGAGGTGCTGATAGGCGAGCTGCCCTACGTCACACTGCTGCTGCGTGTACGCGGCAACACCGAGACCGAGCGCTGGGCGCTGGAGCGGCGGCGCGACTTCGACCACCGGGTCGCCGAACTGCTGAAGGCCGCTGCCGCCGACGGCGACGTGCGCGGCGACGTCGAGGTCCGCCTGGCCACCCGGCTGGTCTTCGGGATGATCAACTCGATCGTGGAGTGGTACCGGCCGGACCCGAGCGGGGCCGGCGACCGCGAGGTGGCCGACGCGGTGGTCCGGCTCGTCTTCTCCGGCCTGCGTCAGGACTGACACCGGGCACCGAAGATCACGCCTCCGGCGCACCCCTTTACGCCTCCGGCTCCAGGTCCTCCTCCTCGAACACCAGCAGCGTGCGCGTGCTGAGCACCTCGGGGATCGCCTGGAGCCGGGTGAGCACCAGCTCGCGCAGCGCCCTGTTGTCGGGCGTGTGCACCAGCAGCAGCACGTCGAAGTCGCCGCCCACGAGGGCGATGTGGGAGGCACCGGGCAGCTGCCTGAGCTGCTCGCGGACCGTGCGCCAGGTGTTCTGGACGATCTTCAGCGTGATGTACGCCGAGGTGCCGTGCCCCGCCCGCTCGTGGTCCACGCGCGCGCCGAAGCCGCGGATCACCCCGTCCTCGACGAGCCGGTTGATGCGCGCGTACGCGTTGGCGCGCGAGACGTGGACACGTTCGGCGACCGACCGTATCGAGGCGCGGCCGTCCGCCTGCAGGATTCTCAGGATGTCCTGATCGATCGCGTCGAGCGGACGCGGGGGCGGCAGCGGGACGCCGTCCTGCGGTCCGTCGGCCAATTGTTCAGCTGCCATGTCCCCCCGCCTCCTCGCCGTGGACGTCCTGCGTTCATTCCAGGCTGTGGAGAACCGTTTGTCCACAGCCTGGAGGGGCCTGTAGCCAAAATGTGCCGACGACCGAACAATCGGTAGGTGAGGCGGGTCACAGCCGACGCGCCTCCCGTAGCCGCTCCCACGAGGAGGTGCCGTCATGACGGTCATGGAGCAGCGGGGCGCGTACCGGCCATCCCCGCCGCCCGCCTGGCAGCCCCGCATGGACCCCGCGCCGCTGCTGCCCGACGCCGAGCCCTACCGCGTCCTCGGCACCGAGGCGGCCGCCAAGGCCGACCCGGACCTGCTGCGCCGGCTTCACGCCCAGCTGGTGCGTGGCCGCCGCTACAACACGCAGGCCACCGCGCTCACCAAGCAGGGCCGCCTCGCCGTCTACCCCTCCAGCGCCGGCCAGGAGGCCTGCCAGGTCGCCGCCGCCCTGGCTCTGAAGGAGCGGGACTGGCTCTTCCCCAGCTACCGCGACACGCTCGCCGTCGTCGCGCGCGGTGTGGATCCCGTCGAGGCGCTCACGCTGCTGCGCGGCGACTGGCACTCCGGCTACGACCCGCACGCCCACCGCGTGGCCCCCCTGTCCACCCCGCTGGCCACCCAGTTGCCGCACGCCGTCGGTCTCGCGCACGCCGCCCGCCTCAAGGGCGACGACGTGGTCGCGCTCGCCCTGGTCGGCGACGGCGGCACCAGCGAGGGCGACTTCCACGAGGCGCTGAACTTCGCCGCCGTCTGGCAGGCCCCGGTCGTCTTCCTCGTGCAGAACAACGGCTTCGCCATCTCCGTCCCGCTCGCCAAGCAGACCGCCGCGCCCTCCCTGGCCCACAAGGCCGTCGGGTACGGCATGCCGGGCCGGCTGGTCGACGGCAACGACGCCGCGGCCGTGCACGAGGTCCTCAGCGCCGCCGTACGACACGCGCGCGCGGGGGGCGGCCCGACCCTGGTGGAGGCGGTGACGTACCGCGTCGACGCCCACACCAACGCCGACGACGCCACCCGCTACCGCGGCGACGCCGAGGTCGCGGCCTGGCGCGCGCACGACCCGATTGAGCTGCTGGAAGCGGAGCTGACCGCGCGCGGACTGATCGACGAGGACGCCATCGCGGCCGCCCGCCAGGACGCCGAGGACATGGCCGCCTCCTTGCGTGAACGCATGAACCAGGACCCCGAACTGAACCCCATGGACCTCTTCGACCACGTCTACGCGCAGACGACGGCCCAGCTGCGCGAGCAGCGCGCCCTGCTCCAGGCCGAACTGGACGCCGAGCAGGAGCACCACGGCGAGCAGGAAGGCGGCGCCCGATGACCACCGTCGCCGTCAAGCCCGCCACCATGGCGCAGGCCCTCACGCGCGCGCTGCGCGACGCGATGGCCGCCGACCCCACCGTGCACGTCATGGGCGAGGACGTCGGCACCCTCGGCGGTGTCTTCCGGGTCACCGACGGCCTCGCCAAGGAGTTCGGCGAGGACCGCTGCACCGATACCCCGCTCGCGGAGGCCGGGATCCTCGGCACCGCCGTCGGCATGGCCATGTACGGCCTGCGCCCGGTGGTGGAGATGCAGTTCGACGCGTTCGCCTACCCGGCGTTCGAGCAGCTCATCAGCCATGTCTCCCGGATGCGCAACCGCACGCGCGGACGTATGCCGCTGCCCATCACCGTCCGCGTCCCCTACGGCGGCGGCATCGGCGGCGTCGAGCACCACAGCGACTCCTCCGAGGCCTACTACATGGCCACCCCGGGCCTGCACGTCGTCACGCCCGCGACCGTCGCCGACGCCTACGGCCTGCTGCGCCAGGCCATCGCCTCCGACGACCCGGTGGTCTTCCTGGAGCCCAAGCGGCTGTACTGGTCGAAGGACTCCTGGAACCCTGAGCACCCCACGGACGTCGAGCCCATCGGGCGCGCGGTGGTGCGCCGCGCGGGCCGCAGCGCCACCCTCGTCACCTACGGCCCGTCCCTGCCCGTCTGCCTGGAGGCCGCCGAGGCCGCCCAGGCGGAGGGCTGGGACCTGGAGGTCGTCGACCTGCGCTCCCTGGTGCCGTTCGACGACGAGACGGTCTGCGCGGCCGTCCGGCGCACCGGACGCGCCGTCGTCGTCCACGAGTCCACCGGGTTCGGCGGACCGGGCGGCGAGATCGCGGCCCGGATCACCGAGCGCTGCTTCCACCACCTGGAGGCACCGGTGCTGCGCGTGGCCGGCTTCGACCTCCCCTACCCGCCGCCCATGCTGGAGCGGCACCACCTGCCCGGCGTCGACCGCATCCTGGACGCCGTGGCCCGGCTGCAATGGGAGGCCGAGAGCTGATGGCACAGGTGCTGGAGTTCAAGCTCCCCGACCTCGGCGAGGGGCTCACCGAGGCGGAGATCGTCCGCTGGCTGGTCGAGGTCGGTGACGTCGTCGCCGTCGACCAGCCGGTCGTCGAGGTCGAGACGGCCAAGGCCATGGTCGAGGTGCCTTGCCCCTACGGCGGCGTGATCACCGCCCGCTTCGGCGAGGAGGGCACCGAACTGCCCGTCGGAGCGCCGCTGCTGACGGTGGCCGTGGGGGATCCGGCGGCCCGCTCGGAGGGCTCCGGCAACGTCCTGGTCGGCTACGGCACCTCCGAAGCGCCGGCCCGGCGGCGCCGGGTGCGGGCCACGACGGCGGCCGACGCGGGCACGGCGGCCGGTGCTGCCGATGCGGCCAACGCGGTCACGGGCGCCACGGCGGCTCGCAACGGCCGCGCCAAGGCAGCCGAACCGACGACGATGCTCCCCGCGCGCGTGGCCGTTCCGGCACCGGCGCCCGCGAACGGACCGGTCCCGGTGATCTCCCCGCTGGTGCGCAAACTCGCCCGGGACAACGACGTCGACCTGCGGGAGCTGTCCGGCTCCGGCCCCGACGGACTGATCCTGCGGGCCGACGTCGAGGGCGCCCTGCGCGCCAGGGCCGCGCGCCCCGGCACGGCCCCGGAAACGGTGGCACCGGCCCCCGTCGCGCCCCCCTCGTCCCCTGGGTCCACCGCACCGCCCGCCGAGGCCGCCGCCGTCCGTGTCCCGCTCAAGGGAGTCCGCGGCGCCGTCGCCGACAAGCTGTCCCGGAGCCGCCGGGAGATCCCGGACGCCACCTGCTGGGTTGACGCCGACGCGACGGAACTCATGCGCGCGCGTGCCGCCATGAACGCCGCCGGGGGACCGAAGATCTCCCTGCTGGCGCTGCTCGCCCGGATCTCCACCGCCGCGCTCGCCCGGTTCCCCGAGCTGAACTCCTTCGTCGACACCGAGGCCCGCGAGATCGTCCGGCTCGGCCAGGTGCACCTCGGATTCGCCGCGCAGACCGAGCGCGGGCTGGTCGTGCCGGTCGTGCGGGACGCCCACACGCGCGACGCCGAGTCGCTCACCGCGGAGTTCGCCCGGCTCACCGAGGCCGCCCGCACCGGCACGCTGACGCCCGGGGAACTCACGGGCGGGACCTTCACGTTGAACAACTACGGGGTCTTCGGCGTCGACGGCTCCACCCCGATCATCAACCACCCAGAGGCGGCCATGCTCGGCGTCGGCCGCATCGTCCCCAAACCCTGGGTGCACGAGGGTGAGCTGGCGGTGCGTCAGGTCGTCCAGCTGTCGCTCACCTTCGACCACCGGGTGTGCGACGGCGGCACGGCGGGCGGCTTCCTACGGTACGTGGCGGACTGCGTGGAACACCCGGCGGTGCTTCTGCGCACGCTGTGACCTCGGCGGGGCCCGGACGAAGGGCCCCGCGGCAGAGACGAACGCGGAGCCCCGCGGCACCCGCGAGGCGCCCTCGGGGCATCCGCCCGGCGCATACAAGCGGGCTGGCGCGGGACATACTCGGGGGATGAGCGACAACGCCCCCGCCGTCCCCGGGACGCCCGCGCCGTACGACGCCGTCGTGCTGGCCGGCGGTGCCGCGCGGCGGCTCGGCGGGGCCGACAAGCCCGGGGTGCGGGTCGGCGGCCGGGCGTTGCTCGATCGGGTGCTCACGGCCTGTGCGGGCGCCCGTACGACGGTCGTCGTGGCCGGCCCGCGCCCCGTCGCGCGGCCAGTGCTGTGGGCGCGCGAGGAACCGCCCGGCGCCGGACCGGTCGCCGCGCTGGAGGCCGGCCTGCGCCTGACCACCGCCGAGCAGGCCGTCGTGCTCTCCGCCGACCTGCCCTTCCTCGAACCGGCCACCCTTCACCGCCTGTTGGCCGCCCTGCGCGCCAGCGGCGCCGACGGCGCGCTGCTCACCGACGCCGACGGCCGTGACCAGCCGCTCGTGGCCGCGTACCGCACCGGCGTGCTCCGCCGCGAACTGGCCGCCCTCGCGGCCGGCGGCGACGGTCTGACCGGACTGCCTCTGCGCCGGCTCACCGGCGCCCTCCGCCTCACCCGTGTCCCGGACCCGCTCGCGTCCTTCGACTGCGACACCTGGGACGACATCGCCGACGCCAGGGCACGCATCAGGGAGCATGGGCACGTGTTGGATGAATGGATCTCCGTAGTCAAGGACGAACTGGGCATCGACCTCGACGTCGACACCGGCGTCCTGCTCGACCTGGCCCGGGACGCCGCGCACGGCGTGGCCCGGCCCGCCGCCCCGCTGACCACTTTCCTCGTCGGGTACGCCGCAGCCCAGGGCAAGGGAGGCCCCGAGGCGGTCGCCGAGGCCGCCCGCAAGGCCGCCGCGCTGGCGCTGCGGTGGGAGGAAGAGAACGAAGCGAAGGACGGGGGCGGGAACGCGCGTGGCGGCGGCCCGAGCACCCCGGATGCCGGATGACCGCCCCCGGAACCCGGGCCGGGGCGCCCGCGCAGGACAGCGACGACCTCGACCTGGAGGAGGCCCTTGCCCTCGTGAGAGAGCCCAGGGGCGACAGCGCGGGCCAGATGCCCGCCGAGGCGCCTGAACCGACCGGCGAACGGCACCGGGCCACCCCCTGGCACCAGGCCCGTGAGACCGCCGCCCGCGCCGCGCGCACCCGCCCCCGCCGCACCCCCGTCTCCGTGCCACTCGGCGAGGCCCTCGGCCTGGTCCTGGCCGCCCCCCTCGACGCCCTCACCGACCTGCCCTCCTTCGACACCTCCGCGATGGACGGCTGGGCCGTCGCCGGACCGGGCCCCTGGCAGGTGCGGGACGACGGCGTGCTCGCCGGGCACGCCCAGCCCGAGCCGCTCACCGACGGCGAGGCCGTGCGCATCGCGACCGGTGCCCGCATCCCCGCCGACACCACCGCGGTGCTGCGCAGCGAGCAGGGCCGGACCGACACGCAAGGCCGCCTGCACGCGGCCCGCGACCTGGCGCACGGCCAGGACATCCGCCCGCGCGGCCAGGAGTGCCGCACCGGCGATCAGTTGCTGCCCGTCGGCACCCTGGTCACCCCCGCCGTCCTCGGCCTCGCCGCGGCGGCCGGATACGACACCGTCACCGCCGTACCCCGTCCGCGGGCCGAAGTGCTGGTCCTGGGCGACGAGTTGCTGACCGAGGGGCTGCCCCACGACGGGCTGATCCGGGACGCGCTCGGCCCCCTGCTGCCGCCCTGGCTGCGCGCGCTCGGCGCCGACGTCGTCGCGGTGCGCAGGATCGGCGACGACGCCGAGGCCCTGTACCGGGCGGTCACCGGCTCCGACGCCGACCTGATCGTCACCACCGGCGGCACCGCCGCAGGACCCCGCGACCATGTCCACCCGATCCTGGAGCGCATCGGCGCCGAACTTCTCGTCGACGGCGTCAAGGTGCGCCCCGGCCACCCCATGCTGCTGGCCCGCACCAAGGACGACCAGCACCTCGTCGGCCTGCCCGGCAACCCTCTCGCGGCCGTGTCCGGCCTGCTCACGCTCGCCGAACCGCTGCTGCGCACCCTCGCCGCCCACCCGGCCCCCGATCCGTACGCGCTGCCGCTCACGGAGGCGATCCAGGGGCACCCGTACGACACCCGGCTCGTGCCCGTGGTGCTGCGCGGCGATCGTGCCGTACCGCTGCACTACAACGGCCCGGCCATGCTCCGCGGGGTCGCCGCCGCGGACGCGCTGGCCGTCGTACCGCCCGGCGGGGCGCGGCCGGGTGCGGAGGCGGAGCTGCTGGACCTGCCGTGGGCGAGCGCCGGGATCGGGGTGTGTTTCACGTGAAACTTCCGGGCCATGACGCCATCGCCCGCCAGGCGGGCGATCATCTGGTGACCCATCGGGTGAAACTCCCGAGGAAAGTGGTGGAGCGTCCGATCCGCCAGGTCGCCAAGCGGCTGCTCATGGCCCTGCTGGTGCTGGTCGCCACGGCACTGATCGTCTACGCCGACCACGACGGCTACAACGACAACGCCGACGGCTCCGTGGACCTGCTCGACGCGTTCTACTACGCGACCGTCACCCTCTCCACCACGGGATACGGCGACATCACCCCGGTCGGTGACGGCGCCCGGCTCACCAACATCTTCGTCATCACACCCCTGCGCGTGCTGTTCTTGATCATCCTGGTCGGCACCACGCTGGAGGTCCTCACCGAACGCACCCGGGAGGAATGGCGTTTGAGCAGATGGAGGTCCACTTTGCGCGATCACACCGTCGTCATCGGCTTCGGCACCAAGGGGCGCTCGGCGATCCAGACCGTGTGTGCGACCGGGCTGAAGAAGGAGCAGGTGGTCGTGATCGACCCCAGCGCCAAGGCCGTCGACGCGGCGACCGCCGAGGGCTATGCGGGCGTCATAGGCGACGCCACCCGCAGTGATGTGCTCAAGCGGGCCGAGCTGCACAAGGCCCGGCAGATCATCGTGGCCCCACAGCGCGACGACACTGCCGTCCTTGTCACGCTGACGGCCCGCCAGCTCAACCGGGGCGCGAAGATCGTGGCCGCAGTGCGCGAGGAGGAGAACGCCCCGCTGCTCAAGCAGTCCGGCGCCGACGCGGTCATCACCAGCGCCAGCGCGGCCGGCCGGCTGCTCGGCCTGTCCGTGCTCAGCCCCGCCGCCGGCATGGTCATGGAGGACCTGATCCAGCAGGGCAGCGGGCTGGACCTTGTCGAACGGCCGGTGGTCCGCGGCGAGGCGGGCAAGCGGCCGCGCGAGACCGCAGATCTCGTGGTGAGTGTCGTCCGCGGACACCGGGTGCTCGGCTACGACGACCCGGCCGTCGGCACTCTCCAGCTGACCGACCGGCTCATCACGATCGTCCGCGCCTCCCCCGGCAACCACGTCACCCCGGACTTCCGGCCGCTGTTCCACGACTGACCGGCCTGCCGAGGGCACGAACTGTGCCGGCCCGGTCCGGAGGGCGGCGCACCCCTGGGGAGTCTGCCCGGGAGCGCGGACCCGCGGGGAGTAGCGTCACTGGCATGCATGCGATCACGATTCCCGAACCTGGTGGTCCCGAGGCGCTGGTGTGGGCGGAGGTCCCCGACCCGGTGCCCGGTGAGGGCGAGGTGCTGGTCGAGGTGGTGGCCAGCGCCGTCAACCGTGCCGACATCCTGCAGCGGCAGGGCTTCTACAACCCGCCGCCCGGCGCCTCCCTCTACCCCGGCCTGGAGTGCTCCGGCAGGATCGCCGCGCTCGGCCCCGGAGTCTCCGGCTGGGCCGTCGGCGACCCGGTGTGCGCGCTGCTCGCGGGCGGCGGTTACGCCCAGAAGGTCGTCGTACCGGCCGGGCAGCTGCTGCCCGTGCCCGAGGGCGTCGACCTCACGCGGGCGGCCGCGCTGCCCGAGGTGGTCTGCACGGTCTGGTCCAACGTGTTCATGGTCGCCCACCTGCGGCCCGGCGAGACGCTGCTGGTGCACGGCGGCTCCAGCGGCATCGGCACCATGGCCATCCAGCTCGCCAAGGCCGTCGGCGCCAAGGTCGCGGTGACGGCCGGGACGAAGGAGAAGCTGGAGCGCTGTGCCGAGCTCGGCGCGGACATCCTGATCAACTACCGCGAGCAGGACTTCGTCGCCGAGATCAAGCAGGCCACGGATGGTGCCGGTGCCGATGTCATCCTCGACAACATGGGCGCCAAGTACCTGGACCGCAACGTCCAGGCCCTCGCGGTCAGCGGACGTCTCGCGATCATCGGCCTGCAGGGCGGGGCGAAGGGCGAGCTGAACATCGGCACCCTGCTCAGCAAGCGGGCCGCGGTCAGCGCGACCTCGCTCCGGGCGCGTCCGCTGAGCGAGAAGGCGGCCATCGTGGCCGCCGTACGCGAACATGTGTGGCCCCTGCTCGCCTCCGGGCACGTCCGCCCGGTCGTGGACCGTGAGCTGCCCATGCCGGAGGCCGCCGAGGCACACCGGGTGGTCGAGGCCAGCGGTCATGTCGGCAAGGTGCTGCTGGTGGCGCCGTAACACGGCGGTTCGGCTCGCAGGCTCGATCGGCACTCCGTGCGGGCCGGAGCGGGGGCCGCTTGCCGGTGTCGGCCGGGTGCCGCGGCGCTCCGGGACGCGTGCCGCCCTGGTCCAGGCCCTGCTCGTAGCAGCTCGGGCAGCCACGGCGGCCCTGGCAGCGGTGCCAGGGGCGGCGGTCAGTTTCTGCGGAGGCGTAGCCCCAGGAAGGCCAGGCCCAGCCCGAGGCCGATGAGGACCAGGCCGCTGCCCAGCGGGAGGATCCGCAGGACCGGCTCGCCCGCGCTCTCGCCCCGCTGGACGGCGTTCTGGGCGGGCGGCCGCTGCGGGGGCTGCCCGGCGGGGAGACGGGCGTCATCCGTGGCGGCCGGGGCCGTCGGGATCGCTGTCGGAACCGCCGACCGGCTCGCTGTCGGGACCGCGGTCGGGCTCGCCGTCGGGATCGCGGTCGGGCTCGGGAGGCCCGAGGCGGGCAGGTCCGCGGTCTCCGGCTCCTGCGGGCGGCCCGAGCCGGGCGCCCGGGTGGGGACGGGGTTGTCGTTGCCCTCCACCTCGGCCGCGGGCCCGTCCGGCCGCCCCGGCCGCATCCGCCCCTCACCGGCCAGGCTGCCCGCCCGGCTGGGTTCGACGGCCAGCGGGCGGTACGAGCCCGACGCGGAGTCGGCCTCCAGGGGGCGGTACGACGCGGAGGCGGAGTCGGAGGGCATGGGGAGGAGGGGGGCACCGGAGTCGGGGGAGCCACGGTCACCGTGGCCGGTGCGGTCCGGGCGGTACGAGCCGTCGGAGTGGCCCCCGGCGCCCGCGTGGCCGGGGCTCGGGCCGGCCGAGATCCCGGGGCCGGCCTCGGCGGCCCGGGCGGCCGGGGCGTACGCGGTGACCGCGCCGTACGCCGGCAGGGCCGCCACCGAGAGGGCCGGCAGCAGTCGTACGGAGCGACGTGCGAGTCGCAGCCATGGAGTCACGTCGTGACCTCCCGGAGCCCGGATGCCCCGATCGATGGATGACCAACGGGAATAAGCCTCACATTCATTGATAAACAGGGCATTTCATAATGCTCCGTCGGGTCCAAACGGTGGATCAGCCCCAGCAGGGGGCACCACGGTGATGAGGTGTACGCGTGCGAGAGAATGACGGTATGGAGATGCCGAGGAACGAACGGTCGCGGGAGAATCCCCAGATCCTCGTCGTGGGTCAGGACGGAATGGCCCTCGGCGGCACCGGGGACGAGGACTCCCGCGAGATCCCGGTGACGGAGCAGGTGGAGCAGCCGGCCAAGGTCATGCGGATCGGCAGCATGATCAAGCAGCTCCTGGAGGAGGTACGCGCGGCTCCCCTGGACGAGGCGAGCCGGGCCCGGCTCAAGGAGATCCACCGCAGCTCGGTGAAGGAGCTGGAGGACGGCCTGGCGCCGGAGCTGGTCGAGGAACTGGAGCGGCTCTCCCTGCCGTTCACCGACGGCGTGACCCCGAGCGACGCGGAACTGCGGATCGCGCAGGCGCAGTTGGTGGGCTGGCTCGAAGGCCTGTTCCACGGGATCCAGACGACGCTCTTCGCCCAGCAGATGGCCGCGCGGGCCCAGCTGGAGCAGATGCGCCGCGCGCTCCCGCCGGGCGTGACGGGACATGAGGGCGACGACTCGCACACCGGCGGCCGCTCGGGCGGACCGTACCTGTAAAGCCCTGCCTGTAAAGCTTCATCTGTGACGACCGAGGCCCGGCACGCGATGTGCCGGGCCTCGCCTGGTACTTGACGCGCCCGTCCCTCAGGAAGGGTTGCCCGTCGAGACGCTCAGCTCGATGGTGCCCGAGTTCTTCGGGTCGATGTCCGAGCCCGCGGAGGGGAACTGGTCCATCACCGTGCCGTCACCCCAGGTGTTGTCGGGCACGTGCTTGATCTCGTACGTCCAGTTCGCGGCCTGGAAGCAGGCCTTCACGGAGCCGATGTCCTTGTACCGGAAGTCGGGCAGCTGCACCTTCTTCGGGTCCTGGATCGACTCCACCGGCTCGGTGCACTTGGTCTTGTCGATGACGCGGGTGGTGTCCGGGCCGCGGTAGCCCGCCTGGTGCGAGGCGGACGCCGAGGCGCTCGCGCCGCCGCTGCCGCCGGCGCCGTTGTCGCTCCCCCCGCTGTTGCTCATGGTCAGCGCGACGATCAGGCCGACGACCGCGACCAGGGACACCGCGATCGAACCGATGATCACCGGCTTGTTGCTCTTGCCGCCGCCGGAGCCGGACCCGGGCGTCTGCGTGGCCGGCTGGGCCTGGCCCGCGTACGGCGGCGGGGTCGGCGCCTGTGCGGCCTGCGGGGCGTAGCCCGCCGGGGCCGGCGTCGGGTAGCCGCCCTGCTGCGGGTAGCCGTAGGCCGGGGCTGGTGTCTGCGGGGCGCCGTACGGGCCCGGCTGGTACGGCGTCTGCACCGGGCCGGGGGCCGCCTGGCCGGTCTGGCCCACCGGCGGGAACACCGCCGAGCCGACGCCCGCGCCGCTCTGCGTGGGCCCGGCGCCCGGCACGATGCTCGGCGCGGCGGCCTGGAGGGAGGCGACGACGCGCAGGCACTCGTCGCGCATCGCCTCGGCGGTCGGGAAGCGCTCGTTCGGGTTCTTCTTCAGCGCGCGGGCGACCAGCGCGTCCACCGCGGGCGGCAGCGAGCGGTTGATCGAGGAGGGCGCGACCGGCTCCTCCTGCACATGCGCGTAGGCGATCGCCAGCGGCGAGTCCGCGTCGAACGGCAGGCGCCCGGTGACCAGCTGGAACAGCATGATGCCGACCGAGTAGAGGTCGGAGCGGGCGTCGACGCCGCGGCCGAGGGCCTGCTCGGGCGAGAGGTACTGAGGGGTGCCGACGACCATGCCGGTCTGGGTCATCGAGGTGACCCCGGACTGCATGGCGCGGGCGATGCCGAAGTCCATGACCTTGACCACACCGCGCTTGGTCACCATCACGTTGCCCGGCTTGATGTCGCGGTGGACCAGCCCCATCTCGTGGCTGATCTCCAGCGCCGCCAGCACGTCGGCGGTGACCTTCAGCGCCTTGTCGGCGGGCATGGCGCCGTACTGCCGCACGTCCGCGTCGAGGACCGAGCCCAGCGGGCGGCCCTCAATGTACTCCATGACGATGTACGGCATCGCCGTGCCGCCGAGATCGTCCTCGCCGGTGTCGAAGACCGAGACGATGTTGGTGTGCGTGAGCTTGGCCACGGCCTGGGCCTCGCGGCGGAAGCGCTCGCGGAAGGCCTGCTCCCGGCCCAGCTCGGTGTGGAGTGTCTTGATCGCGACCTGGCGGTCGAGCACGGCGTCGTAGGCCAGGTGCACCGAGGCCATGCCGCCCTCGCCGAGCAGGTCCCGCAGCTGGTAGCGGCCGCCCGCGAGGGCCTGCCCCGCATACCGGCCGTGTGCGCCGTCCTGGCTCATCTCTCCCCGTCCCCCACCGGCCGTCCGACGCCTTCGCTCATCGCATGGGCCTTGATCGAATGTGTCATTCCCGGCCAAGTCTGCCCGAGGGCACTGACACGTCAAGCTCGGTGCCCGTTCCGTGACCGTACGCGCAAGAAGCGTCGCGCAAGCGTTACAGGGGGCCTACGACCGGCACACAGAATTTGCACGACAGCGCGTGCTAAAGGTTTCATGGCCGGTCACGCTCGTGGCTGGTCCCGGTGCCCGTTCCGGACCGGCGGCCCCCACGGAGGCTGTAGCGTGGCCGACGGAGACCGTGACAACACCGCGCGCACCGCGGGCAGAAACGACGGCGAGGACTGATGGCACAGACGCAGCGCGCCCAGGGCCCGTCCGACCCCGAGGCGACTGGCGGCGGCATGTCGGACGCGCCGGAGATGTGGGGCAACGGCGGGCTCGTCGGCGACGGCCGCTACCGGCTGACCCACCGGCTGGGCCGGGGCGGCATGGCCGAGGTCTTCGCGGCCGAGGACGTCCGGCTGGGCCGGACCGTCGCAGTCAAGCTGCTGCGCGCGGACCTCGCAGAGGACCCGGTCTCCAAGGCCCGCTTCACGCGTGAGGCCCAGTCGGTCGCCGGCCTCAACCACCACGCGATCGTCGCCGTGTACGACTCCGGCGAGGACTTCGTGGGCGGCCAGTCCGTGCCGTACATCGTGATGGAGCTGGTCGAGGGCCGCACCATCCGTGACCTGCTGATGAACGCCGAGGCGCCGGGCCCCGAGCAGGCCCTGATCATCGTCTCGGGCGTGCTGGAAGCGCTTGCCTATTCGCATCAGCATGGCATCGTGCACCGTGACATCAAGCCCGCGAATGTGATCATCACCCACAGCGGTGCCGTCAAGGTGATGGACTTCGGCATCGCCCGCGCCCTGCACGGCGCCTCCACGACGATGACGCAGACCGGCATGGTCATGGGCACGCCGCAGTACCTCTCCCCGGAGCAGGCGCTCGGCAAGGCCGTCGACCACCGCTCCGACCTGTACGCGACCGGCTGCCTGCTGTACGAACTGCTCGCGCTCAGGCCTCCGTTCACCGGCGAGACCCCGCTGTCGGTGGTCTACCAGCACGTCCAGGACATGCCGGTGCCGCCGTCGCAGGTCGGCGACGGGGGCTGCCCGCCGGAGCTGGACGGCCTGGTCATGCGCTCGCTCGCCAAGGAGCCGGACGACCGGTTCCAGACGGCCGAGGAGATGCGCGGGCTGATCCAGTACGGCCTGCAGATGCTCTACGAGGCGGGCGGCCACACCGGCACCTGGAACACCGGCCCGGTGGAGTCGCACGACGGCCGGCACACCCCGGCGGGCGGCTTCGCGGGGACGACCGCGATGCAGCACCCCGGCGACTTCGGCTCCGGCACCGCGCAGATCCCCCAGCCGATCCTGCCGTCCGGTTACGGCGGCGGTGACGACGGCGGCTTCGAGGGGCACGGCAACAAGGGCAGCGGCCGCGGCAAGCTGTGGATCGTCGCCGTCCTCGCGGTGATCGCGATCGCGGCGGGCGTCGCGTTCGCCCTGAACAGCGGCTCGGGCGGCGGCGGCAGCACCGGCAGCGACAGCACGTCGTCGACGACACCCTCGGCGTCCGCGACAGACGACACGGGCTCCCCGAGCCCGTCGGACACCACCACCGACCAGCCCACGGATCCCGGCACGGACAACGGCTCGGGCTCGACCTCGGGCGGCTCCGGCTACACCCCGTCGTACACGCCGACGCGGTCCCAGACCACCCCGTCCGACCAGCCGACGAACCCGCAGACCTCGCCGTCGCAGTCCACGAGCACCGGCGGTACCACCACCGGCGGTGGTACCAACACGGGTGGCACGACCGGTAACGGCGGCACCGGCACCACCGGTACCACCGGCAACGGCGGCACCAGCACCACCGGCAGCACCACCAACGGCGGCACGGACACGGGCGGGACGACCGGCACGGACACGGGTGGTCTGACGGCCGGCACCGCGGGCGCCCCCACCGGTTGAAAGACGCCTGCGGCGCCCGGGAGGGCGTCCCGCTGAGCCGTACCGGAGCCCGGGGCGGGAGAGCCGGCCCGGTCAGCCGGTGAACGCGTCGCAGACGGCCTCGTACTCGCGCGTCCACCACACCACGAGCGCCGACGCGGCCGGGAACTGGCAGTCCGCGCGCGTGTCACGGCGTTCGTAGTGCCAGCGCAGCATCCAGAAGTCGTTCAGCCGCTCCCACCACACCCGGTGCACGGCCGCCGCCAGCTCTGAGGGCGTGGCGCGGGCCGCGCGCCGGTACGCGCGCGCGTAGGCGCGTACTTTCGGCAGGTCCAGGGCGCCGGCGGGGCGCACGAAGAAGATCACCGCAGCGCGTACGGCCTCCTCCGCGCGGGGCTGCACGCCGAGCCGGTCCCAGTCGACGATGGCCGCGGGCATGTCGTCCTTGTAGAGCAGGTTGAACGGGTGGAAGTCCCCGTGCACCCAGCCCACCGGGCCACCGCGCGGAGGGCGCCGGTCGGCGTGCTGCTCCAGCAGGGTGCGGCGCTCCAGGAGCCGGTGCCGGGCCAGCTCGTCGAAGGCGTCGGCGGGGCGGTGGCGCCGGACGTGACGGAGCAGGTCGTCGATGAGGTCGAAGGTGTCGGCCGGGTCGGCGCTCTCCACGGGATGGGGGCTCGTGGCCGGGCGCGTGCGCCCCTTGGGGGGCATCACACGTTCCAGACAGGCGTGTACGGCGCCCAGGACGGCTCCCAGGCGTGCACTCTCCGCGCGCGTGAGCTGGCCGCCGTGCCGGTGCCTGCCGTCGATCCAGGGGTGCAGGGCGTAGGCGTGGCCGCCGACGACGGCGACCGTACGGCCCTCGCGGTGCGCGAGCGGCACGGGGACGGGGACGCCGAGGTCGGCCAGGCGCTGGGTGGCCCGATGGCGGCGCTCGATGGCGGCCGGGTCGGCGGTGTCGGGATCGAAATGGTGCTTGAGGAAATAGCTGCCACGGGTGGTGCACAGCCGGTAGCCGCGATTGAGCAGACCTTGCACGACCGGTTCACAGGTGAGCGCGGTACCCGCGGAGTACAGGCGGAGCAAGTCGCCCAGAGGGGGCGCATGGGTCACGAAAGGGGGTACACATGAGCGCGGCACGCCGCAGATGCTAGGGCACGAAAAGCCGCTGTGAGCTGGGGCTTGTCACAAACTGTCGTCAGCGATCGCTTTCGGTCAGGCTCTATCCGAGAGTCCGTTGCACCATGATTTTTCCGTCTTTCGCGCACGGGTTCGGTCTCCCGGCAAACTCTTCCCGTGACCTGGGTGCGCGGGATAACGTGCGCTTGCTCCGGCCTTTCGCGAGGCTGTGACCAGCACGCTTCCGCATCCCCTCGGATTTACTTGGAAATCCAAGCAAAGTCGCAGGTCAGATGGGGTTTCACAGAAATGTGGACCTCTGGGTAACGTGATGGTTGCAGGGCGCTCGCCGGGGCACCTGTCACGCCTGTTCCCGGCCGAGTGGCACCCACCCCGTGCCCGGTGGTCGAAACAGGTGAGCCGCACTGGCCTACCGGCAACCCCGGGGGCCGGAACGACGGAGGAGCACACGTGACCGTGGACAGCAGTGCCGCGCGCCAGCCGCGACGCAGCGCCGCAGGCAAGGCCGGCACCCCCGGCAGCAAGCGCACCACCACCCGCACCACCGCCCCGCGCGCAAAGAAGAGCACCGAGCCCGAGCTCGTACAGCTCCTGACGCCCGAGGGCAAGCGGGTCAAGAACGCCGAGTACGACGCCTACGTCGCCGGCATCACCCCCGAAGACCTGCGCGGCCTGTACCGCGACATGGTGCTCACCCGCCGCTTCGACGCCGAGGCCACCGCCCTGCAGCGCCAGGGCGAGCTGGGCCTGTGGGCCTCCCTGCTGGGCCAGGAGGCCGCCCAGATCGGCTCCGGCCGGGCCCTGCGCGACGACGACTACGTCTTCCCGACCTACCGCGAGCACGGCGTCGCCTGGTGCCGCGGGGTCGACCCGACCAACCTGCTCGGCATGTTCCGCGGGGTGAACAACGGCGGCTGGGACCCGAACGGCAACAACTTCCACCTGTACACGATCGTCATCGGCTCCCAGACGCTGCACGCCACCGGCTACGCGATGGGCATCACCAAGGACGGCGCGGACAGCGCGGTCATCGCCTACTTCGGCGACGGCGCTTCCAGCCAGGGCGACGTAGCCGAATCGTTCACCTTCTCCGCGGTCTACAACGCCCCCGTGGTGTTCTTCTGCCAGAACAACCAGTGGGCGATCTCCGAGCCGACCGAGAAGCAGACCCGCGTGCCGCTCTACCAGCGCGCCCAGGGCTTCGGCTTCCCCGGCGTCCGCGTCGACGGCAACGACGTACTGGCCTGCCTCGCGGTGACCAAGTGGGCGCTGGAGCGCGCCCGCAGCGGCGAGGGCCCCACCCTGGTGGAGGCGTACACCTACCGCATGGGCGCCCACACCACCTCCGACGACCCCACCCGCTACCGGGCCGACGACGAGCGCGTCGCCTGGGAGGCGAAGGACCCGATCCTGCGCCTTCGCCGGTACCTGGAGGCCTCAAACCACGCGGACGAGGGATTCTTCGCGGAACTTGAGGCCGAGTCCGAGGCGTTGGGCAAACGAGTACGCGAAGCGGTCCGCGCCATGCCCGACCCGGACCACTTCGCCATCTTCGAGAACGTGTACGCGGACGGGCACGCGCTCGTCGACGAGGAGCGAGCGCAGTTCGCCGCCTACCAGGCATCGTTCGCTGACGCAGCTGAAGGGGGTCGCTGAGATGGCCGAGAAGATGGCGATGGCGAAGGCCATCAACGAGTCGCTGCGCCGTGCCCTGGAGACCGACCCCAAGGTCCTGGTCATGGGCGAGGACGTCGGCAAGCTCGGCGGCGTGTTCCGGGTGACGGACGGCCTGCAGAAGGACTTCGGCGAGAGCCGCGTCATCGACACCCCGCTGGCGGAGTCCGGCATCGTGGGCGCGGCGATCGGTCTCGCGCTGCGCGGCTACCGCCCGGTGGTGGAGATCCAGTTCGACGGCTTCGTCTTCCCGGCCTACGACCAGATCGTCACCCAGCTCGCGAAGATGCACGCGCGCTCGCTGGGCAAGGTCAAGATGCCGGTCGTCGTCCGCATCCCCTACGGCGGCGGCATCGGCGCGGTCGAGCATCACTCCGAGTCCCCCGAGGCGCTCTTCGCGCACGTGGCGGGCCTGAAGATCGTCAGCCCCTCCAACGCGTCGGACGCGTACTGGATGATGCAGCAGGCCATCCAGAGCGACGACCCGGTGATCTACTTCGAGCCCAAGCGCCGCTACTGGGACAAGGCCGAGGTCGACTTCGAGGCGATCCCGGCGCCCCTGCACAAGGCGCAGGTGGTCCGCGAGGGCACCGACCTGACCCTGGCCGCCTACGGCCCGATGGTGAAGCTGTGCCAGGAGGTCGCGAACGCGGCAGCCGAGGAGGGCAAGTCCCTGGAGGTCCTGGACCTGCGCTCGGTGTCGCCCCTCGACTTCGACGCCATCCAGGCCTCGGTGGAGAAGACCCGCCGTCTGGTCGTGGTCCACGAGGCGCCGGTGTTCTTCGGCTCCGGCGCGGAGATCGCCGCCCGGATCACCGAGCGCTGCTTCTACCACCTGGAGGCTCCGGTCCTGCGGGTCGGCGGCTACCACGCCCCCTACCCCCCGGCCCGCCTGGAGGAGGAGTACCTGCCGGACCTGGACCGCGTGCTCGACGCCGTCGACCGCTCGCTGGCGTACTGAGGAGAGGGTCGTGACGACGATGACGGAAACGTCCGTACGCGAGTTCAAGATGCCGGACGTCGGGGAGGGACTCACCGAGGCCGAGATCCTCAAGTGGTACGTCCAGCCGGGCGACTCGGTCACCGACGGCCAGGTGGTGTGCGAGGTGGAGACCGCCAAGGCGGCGGTGGAACTCCCCATCCCGTACGACGGCGTGGTCCGCGCCCTGCACTTCCCCGAGGGCACCACGGTCGACGTGGGCACGGCCATCATCGCGGTGGACGTGGCGGGCGGCGCGCCGGAGCCGGTGAAGGCCGAGCCTGCCGCGCCCGCCGAGGCGCCGGCGCAGGAGCCCGAGCCGGAGGGCCGCAAGCCGGTCCTCGTCGGCTACGGCGTGGGCACGTCGGCCACCAAGCGCCGCCCCCGCAAGGGCCCCGAGGTGAGCGTCCCCGCACCGGCCCAGGCGATCCAGTCCGAGCTGAACGGCCACGCCCCCGTCGCCGAGAAGCCCCGCCCGCTGGCCAAGCCGCCGGTGCGCAAGCTGGCCAAGGACCTCGGCGTCGACCTGGACACGATCACCCCGTCCGGCCCCGACGGCATCATCACGCGCGAGGACGTCCATGCGGCGGCCACGCCGAAGCAGGCCGAGCCGGTGGTGACGGTCCCGACCGCCGCGGCCCCCACCGCCACGCCCGTGATCCCGGCGCCCGTGGCGTCGTACGACACCGCGCGCGAGACCCGTATCCCGGTCAAGGGCGTCCGCAAGGCCACGGCGGCGGCGATGGTCGGCTCCGCCTTCACGGCGCCGCACGTCACGGAGTTCGTGACGGTCGACGTGACCCGCACGATGAAGCTGGTCGAGGAGCTCAAGCAGGACAAGGAGTTCCAGGGCCTGCGCGTGAACCCGCTGCTGCTGATCGCCAAGGCCCTGCTGGTCGCCATCAAGCGCAACCCGGACATCAACGCGTCCTGGGACGAGGCCAACCAGGAGATCGTGCAGAAGCACTACGTCAACCTGGGTATCGCGGCGGCCACCCCCCGCGGGCTGATCGTGCCGAACATCAAGGACGCGCACGGCAAGACGCTCCCGCAACTTGCCGAGGCCCTCGGCGAGCTGGTGGCGACGGCCCGCGAGGGCAAGACGTCCCCGGCCGCGATGCAGGGCGGCACGGTGACGATCACCAACGTCGGCGTCTTCGGCGTCGACACCGGCACGCCGATTCTCAACCCCGGCGAGTCGGCGATCCTCGCGGTCGGCGCGATCAAGCTCCAGCCGTGGGTCCACAAGGGCAAGGTCAAGCCGCGCCAGGTGACGACGCTGGCCCTGAGCTTCGACCACCGCTTGGTGGACGGCGAGCTGGGCTCCAAGGTGCTGGCCGACGTGGCGG
>NZ_JAIQYY010000020.1:0-85001 GCF_020181035.1 Streptomyces sp. CoH27 | reverse complement strand
CCGCCCTCTCTGTTTCTTCAGACGCTCACTGGTTCAGCACGTACACCGGCGCACCGTCCTCGGCCCCGCCCCGGGAGCGGATACAGGCGTGCCGGCGCAGCAGCCGCAGACACTCGTTGACGCGCCGCACCGAGAGACCCGTACGGGCCGCGATGGATTCGAGGGGCTCGCGTAGCTCGCCCTTTTCGACGAGGACGGGGGCGATCACGACGGCGACCGTCCACACGTCCTCCGTCACGGACAGCCGCTGCCGCCAGTCGGCCAGGACGGATTCGGTGGTGCGCGGCGCTGCGAGGTGACGGCCGGGCCTCCGCACGTCGAGGACGAGAGTGTCGAACCGGTCCGCGATGCGTTCCATGGCCCGGACCATGGCCTGTTGCACGGCGAGGGTGGCCTTCTGCGTGGCCAGAGTCTCCCTCTGGACGGTCAGCATCTCCCTTTGCAGCGCGATCGATTCGCGCTGTCCGTTCGCGAGCTCCTCGTCCAGCTGAAGGTTGTGCGTCTCCAGCCGGACGATGGCTTCCGCCACCTGTTCCGGCATGGCGTAGGCGATGGGAGCACCGGGGTCGGCGGGCTGCACCTCGGCCTCTTCCAAGGTGTAGGAACCCTCCCGCTGGACCGTCTCGATCACCTCGGCGGCCCACTGCTTGAAGGGGGCGCAGGCGGGCTTGGTGCAGGCGTTGACGAGGAGGATGAGACCTTGGAGAGAGATGACATTCAGGTCTCGGCGCCACTCCCTACCTGCGGGAATGCTGAGACCGTAACCTCCAGTTAGGGTCTCAAGACACTCTCGATGCTCTTCGGGAACATGGTCGGAGAGCGCCTTCTGCGTGTTGGTGTGCCCGAGTTCCTTGCACACATCCACCGCCGGGAACCAGTGGGTCCCGTCCGGCATCGTCAGCCGGCGGACGCGCGCCCCTGTCGCCGCGTACACGAAGTCGCTGACGTCGATCGCCTCGTGCCGGTGGGACGAGTCGGGCTGCTTGCTGGGTTCGATCATGTGAACCACCTCCGCTCCGGAACGTAGAGCGGGGCAAACCGAATATGCCAACTGAATACGGGAGCTTCACGATTGAGGGTGAAGCTTGTCTAAAACGGCAGACACCGGAAAGGAAGTCGGTCTTCGCCGACCTGAATCAGCGCGATGAACCGGTGGCCGTCGGTGCCGGT
Source organism: Streptomyces sp. CoH27 (assembly GCF_020181035.1). Classification (GTDB taxonomy): domain Bacteria; phylum Actinomycetota; class Actinomycetes; order Streptomycetales; family Streptomycetaceae; genus Streptomyces; species Streptomyces camelliae. The sequence continues at coordinate 83,831 of NZ_JAIQYY010000020.1, read as the reverse complement.
GACAAGGCCGTCGACGAGTGCGCATTTCGGCGGCGGCAGCGGCCCGCACCCCGCTTCATGCCACCGGACGTCACCGGCAGCCGTACCGAGCGGACGTAGACGCGTCCGGGCTGGGCCAGTCGTTTCGCCACCGGTGTCAACTCATCCTTGTGGCGAGGCACTTCGATCTGCTCAGACGGAGGGGCCGTAGTCGGCACGTGGTGTGGCAAGCCGCCCGGCGATCCGCGCCAGCCAGCCACTGGGCGAGTACGGCGCCGGTGCGTCGACTTCCATGCCCAGTTCGGCGACGGCGAGGGCGTAGTCGGACTCGTCCAGGTCCAGGGCGAGCAGCTCGTGGAGTTCACCGACGAGCCGGGCTACGAGCTGGGGGTCGGTGGAGGTCCGGTAGTCGTCGACCGCGGCATCGTGGTCGTCGAACTCGTCCGGCATGTCCTGTGAGAACCAGCCGCCGAGGAACTGGCCGAGTTCGGGGAAGCGGGCGTGCCACTCCCAGTGGGTGGTGGGGGCGGCCGGGGGCGGTACTTCGCCGGTGTCGATGCTGTGCCTGATGTGGTCCGCGAGGCAGTTCAGCCACGGCTGGATGTCGGCTTCGGGCAGGCCGACGTCGGGGATGGCGTAGAACTCGCCGAGGCGCAGCCGGAGCCGTCCCGGTGGGTTGTCGGCGTAGTCCCGCAGTTGCCGTTCCGCGATGGCGAGCGCCCAGGGGCGCTGGTGCCAGGTGTGGCGGAGGTAGGCGGTGAGGGCCTGGCCGGGCCGCTCCGGGGTGTCGTCCGCAGGCTGACCAAGGTAGGCACGCATCACATGGTCGAGTTCGCCGTAGCGGCGGTCGTGTTCTAGGGGGCTCAGGGGCACGGTCGTCAGCCTCTACAGGTCGCTACAGGTAGATCGGGAACGTGGCGTGGACGGCGAAGCCGTGCGGGCGGGAGGTGTCCCGCTTGAGGATCACCCTGGCCGCGTGCACGTCGACCGGCTCCCGGCCGGCCAGCATCATCGCCTGCAACAGCACTCGGCCGACCGGCTCGGACCGGGACGGCCAGGAGGCCTCGATGGTCAGGCGGGGGCGCGTGGACTGAGCGAGCCAGCGGTGGATGAGCTGCTCGTTCGCGGAGACGACCTGCTGGGTGGCCCATTGGGCGGATTCGCGGTCGGGGTAGGTGGAACTTCGGGTACGCACAGGCCTCGGCTCCGTCGGATCAGTAGGTGTTGAATCGCCAGAAGACGCCGACTTCCGCCGACGAGACGGCAATGAGCCCGAGGTCCGACATGTAGTCGGTGACGCCGAGGCCACCGGTGACGGAATGGAAGAAGTCGGCATTCGGGTCGCCGCTCGCGTTTCCAGCCGTTGTATGGAACGTGCAGCCTGGCGAATATCGGCTCAGCAGTGTGCGGGCATCGCTGAGCAATGCCTCTCTACGGTCCGAGAAGTCGGGGATGTTCTTCACCTGAAACCACTCGTCCGTCAAGGCCACAAGCAACTGTGCGGCCGACTCGGGTGCCACCTCGTGAAGAATGTCCCCCAGTCCGCTCTCAGTGGAGACGACGAACGGAAAAGAATGTCCCCGTTCCGGATCTGCCGCATTCTCCTCGCTGTCCCAGTCCAGCGTGACCCAGCCGCGTGGATCACCACAGGAGCGTGCCATGACGGCCAGGACATCGGTGCGCCAGTCGGTGTGGTCGCGCGGTCCGGTCGCCACAAAAGCGTACTCGTCCTCGAACAGGCGCAGCGCTGCCGCTTCCCATTCCTGCTGTGTGGGCGGATTCATCACGGATTCTCGTGGTTCTGTCAGGGGATCGGCATGGAGGTGAGGACGACGAAGGGCGGGTTCAGGTGGTCATCGTACTTAAGCACGGTCCTGATTCCCTTGACCCTGACGGCTTTGGCCTGCATACCGCCGTCCTTGTAGCCGCTCTGCGGGTCGTTCGGGTCGGTGGGTTGCTTGGAGACGCTCCGGCCGCTGTACTCCCCGTTGGGCGCGGTGCCGTCGAACGACTCAGGTCTGCTGTTGTTCGTGGGTGGCGGCGGGCCCTTCAGCCACGCCGTGATCTCCGCGGAATTCCGGTCGATGTTGTACTGGGTCAGTTCCTGGGCACTTTCGACGGTTTCGAAGGTCGAGGCCGCTCCGATGCTCGGTTTTCCGTACGGCCAGGACTGCGTGGGCGGATTGCCCTGGTCACGCAGGCGCTGAGCGAGCTGTTCGTCGGTCTTGCCGACGTGTTTGTCGAGGGTGTGTCCGCCGCCGAGCCATTCCATGCTCGCCAGGTCGATCTTGTAGACGCCGTTCTTGGTGTCATCCGGATTGGTCCACTTGTACTCGTTCTTGAAGGAGTTGAGCGCTCGCATGCCGAAGGCCTCGGCCCTGGCGTCCTCCGCGACGAAGGTGGGCGCGCTTCTGAGAGCCTCGTCCAGTTCCCATTCCAGCGCGAGGAGCGTGGAGGCGGCCTCGCTGAACTTCTGCTGGTAGATCTCGACGGCGCGGTCCGCGGCCGCCCGGTCCATGTGCCTGCGGAAGGCCATCACCAGTTCGCCGAACATGTCGGTGGCCGCCAGTTTGAGCAGTTCGAGCGGGTCGAGCCGGGTGGTCAGGTCCTTCGCCATCTCCTCGGCGGCGTGCTTGGCGAGATTGGTGGTTGTCTCCCGGCAGGTCCGGGCGACCTGGACCAACTCGTCACACGTCTTCTGCAGGGTGTCGGCGGTGTGGTGCAGCACCTCCAGGATTGGTCTGCGCTGCGCGGGCGCCACATCCCCTGCCGTCTTCCAGCTGCGGCCGCCCTGTGTGTCGACCTGTCCCTGCGCGTTCCGGCTGCGGCCCCAGGCGGTGGTCCCCCAGATCGACTGGCAGAACCCGTTCATGGCGCTCTGCCATTCGTTGTTTCCGTGCGGGGCGGTGATGTAGCTGATGGCTGAGGTGAAGTTGTCGCCGGCCTTCAGCGCCGTGTTCCCGGCTTCCCGCCACGCGGTGGCCATTCCGTTCAGATCGTCCTCCCGGGCACCCGGCGTGATCTCATGGGTCTTGCCGAGGTTCAGCCCGTACTCGACGGCTGGCCGGATGATGTTCGCGAGAAAGTCCGGAATCTCACCGAGCACCCCGGAGATGGCCCAGGAGCCGGCGTCCTGTCCGGTACCGGACCATTTGATGTCATTGATCTTCCCGTAGTCGGGCGCTTTGTCGATGACGACGGGCGGTGTGTGGCGGGGCGGGGGGCCGTACATGCCTCGCGAAGCCCAGTCAGCCGCCTGGTAGTTGTTGGCCGTGAGGGTCAGGCCGACGGCGACGCCGCCGACACTCACCACGCTGGCCGCCCAGGCCTGGAGGAACTTCTCGGCGATCTGCATATAGGCCTTGGCGAAGGCATCGGGCCCCGCCCCCGTGCCTGCCGACTGGCTGTACTGATTGAGGGCGTTCACCAACGTCGTCGCGCCCTTGTCGTAGTCGAACTGCCCGTCGCGCACCACGGCCGAGGTGTAGTAAAGGTGCTGCGGTTTCAGTTCGAATCCACCGCTGGCGCCGGGTGCCGCCGTTTTGAGCTGCTCCCGTTCCTGCTGACGTTCGGAATCGCTCGGAAGGCTTCCCATCAGGCCCCTCCCCAGCCTCGCAGAACCGCCTTGTGGGCGGCCGCGTAGTTGGTGTGGCCGGTGGTGACGTACTCGTGAAGCCACTTCTGGGCCGCCTGGAGATCCTTGGCGGAGCGGTCCCATTCGTCGAGTTTCTGGACGAAGATCTCGCGGGCCTCGCCCTTCCAGGACAGGACGACCGGCTCGACACGGTCGTAGAGGTCGTCGAGCTTGCCGTTGAGCTTCTTGAGGATGTCTTCCAGCTCGACGGCGAGTTCGTGCAGCGTGCTGAAGGACACCGCTATGTGGTCGTCGGCGGGCTGCGATCCGGTCGACATGTCATCCCCCTGGTACTTCCTGCGTATGTCGATCCCGCAGGTATGTCGTGGCTCCTCGTATCAGTACGAGTCGAGACTGCTGCGTGGTTGCGCCGGAGCGCCGGTCGCCTCGGCCCCCGTGTTCGGGGTGGAGAGCCTGTTGACTTCGCTGTCGATGTCGACACGGATGCGACGCATTTGTTCGAGTACGCCGAGATCTCGTTCGGAGAAGCCGTCCCGGCTGAGCCGTACTGCTTCCTCCAACTGCTTCATCACCTCACGGATGCGCACGGCGTCCTCGGCGGCCGCTCGGTGGAACTCCCGGTACGTAGTGGCCGCCGGCCCGCGCCAGCCGGCCTCGATCCGGTCGACGAGTTCGTCCATGCGCCGGACCTGCTTGTCGAGGTGGTCCTGCATGCTGTCGAGGTCTTCCGCGAGCTTCGTCAGATCCTTGGACGAAACGCGAAGGTCGGCGCCCCCGCTCTGCTCTGGTCCCATTCCTTGAACCATGTCCTATGCGTCCCCCCGGACATAGGCAACACCACCGTCTTACCGATGCCGTCATCCTAAGAAAGACGACTGACACGGAGGCCAGGTCTTTCACCGGCTGTGTTCAAGAACGACCAAAGTGAAGACAGAAACGTGACGGAACGACAGCACGGCACGCTCGGGGATGGCGTGCCGGAAGGCGTTTGTCGCGCACCGAGCGCCGGGCGGCGACCCCAACTGCCGTAAATTTGCTGCATGGTTACGGGGGAGAGGGCAGCAGCCCGCCATGCGAAGCCCAAAGCCGAGGCGGGTGTCGGGCGGGCATCTGTGCTGATGGCCGGCGGGACCGTCGTCTCGCGGGCCAGTGGGCTGATCCGGCAGGTGCTGCAAGGAGCGGCACTCGGGACGGCGCAGTTCGCCACCACGTACAACACGGCCAACACCGTGCCGACCAGCCTGTACACCCTGCTGATCGGCGGTGCGCTGAATGCCGTGCTGGTGCCGCAGCTGGTACGCGCGCGTGCCACGCACGCCGATGGCGGGCGGGCGTACGAGCAGCGGCTCATGACCCTCGTCGTCAGCGTGCTGGCCGTCGGGACGGCGCTCGCGGTGTGGGCGGCGCCGGAGATCGTGAGCCTGTACCTCCGGGACACGCCCAAGAAGCATGACGCGTTCCGGCTGACCGTCGTCTTCGCCCGGTTCCTGCTCCCGCAGATCTTCTTCTACGGCCTGTTCGCCATCTACGGCCAGATCCTCAACGCCCGCGGGAAGTTCGGCGCGATGATGTGGACGCCGGTGCTCAACAACGTCGTGCTCGTGGCGATGTTCGGCGTCTATCTCGGGATGATGAGCGGCCCGCCCTCCATTGCCGACGTCACCGATACCCAGGTCCGCTGGCTCGGTGTCGGTACGACCCTCGGGATCGCCGTCCAGGCCCTCGCCCTCGTTCCCTTCGCGCGTGCCGCCGGTTTCCGGTTCCGGCCCCGGTTCGACTGGCGCGGCGCGGGGCTCGGCTCCGGGATCCACGCGGCCAAGTGGACGCTGCTGTTCGTGCTGACCAACCTGGTCGCCCTCACCGTCGTCACCAACTACGCCAACACCGCCGACCAGCAGCTGCCGAACGCGGGCGTCGGCTACACGGCGTACAGCTATGCGCAGACCATCTGGATGCTGCCCCAGTCCATCGTCACCGTGTCCCTGGTCACGGCCCTGCTGCCGCGCATGAGCAAGGCGGCGGCCGAGGGGCGGATCGCCGACCTGCGCGCCGATCTGTCCCGGGCGCTGCGGGTCAGCGGGGTCGTGGTCGTCCCGGCCGCCTTCCTGTTCACCGTGCTCGGCCCGGACATCGCCACCCTCCTCTTCGCCCATGGCGCCGCCGACCCGGCCACCGCGCAGCCGCTCGGCCATATGCTCCAGGCTTTCGGGCTCGGGCTGATCCCCTTCTCCGCTCAGTACCTGCTGCTGCGTGGCTTCTACGCCTTCGAGGCCACCCGTACGCCGTTCTTCATGGCCGTGTGGATCGCGGTCGTGAACATCGCCCTCGCCACCGCCTGCCATCTGCTGCTGCCCGCGCGCTGGGCGGTCACCGGTATGGCCGGCGCCTACACCCTCTCCTACTTCGCAGGCCTCGCTCTCACCTCCCGGCTGCTGGCCCGCCGCATGGGTGGCCGTCTCGACGACGGCTCCCTGCGCGGCACGTACGCCAAGCTGCTGTGTGCCGGCGCCGGGGGCGCGGTGGCCGGCTGGGCGGCTGCCCGGGGCTGTGCCGGGGTTCTCGGACACGGTACGGCGGGTGCGATCCTGACGACCACGGCCGGGACGCTCGCCCTGGCCCTCGGCTATGTGGTGCTGGCCCGGGTGCTCAAGGTCGGCGAGCTGCGGCGGCTGCCGGGTCTCGGCTGACACCGGACGCTCCCTGGAGAACAGGACCCTGACGTTGCATCAGGGCGCGGTCAGGGTGCTGCTGGGGATGTCACCGATGGTGGTGGTGTGGTGCCGGGCGGCACGCTGATGGCATGACGAAATCCGCTGCTGCTCGTCCCGGTTGCTCCCTCGTCCGCCGCGTCGCTGGTGTCGCCGGCGTCGCCCTCCTCGCCGGTACGGCGGCGGTGGGTGCGTCGGGTGTGGCCTACTCCGCGCCGTCCGCCGCCCCCGCCCCTCCGGCGGTTCCTTCTGTTCCCTCTTCCGTGGCCTCTTCCGCGACCGACTTCAGCGACTGCCCGGCCCTGCCCGAGGGGGTCGACCCGGCGCGGTGGAGATGCGAAGTGCACACTGCGGCACCGAAGCTGACCATGGGCAAGATCACGGTGACCCTCGCCCCGATCACCATGACGCACGCCGAGGGGCCGTTGCCGGACGGCGGCAAGGGGCAGGTGTGGGGTGCGATGCACAGCTCCCCGACTGCCGTACCGGGAGGCCTGACCGGCACCCCCGCGGGCGACCACGCGACCGCCCTGGGGCTGGCGATACAGCCGGAGTACGGGGGCCGGTCCGACTTTTACACCGGTCAGTTCAGCCTCCGCTTCCGGCTCCTGAGCCCGCTGCTGCCGCCTGGCTGCACCATCGGGGCCGGCGAGCCCGTCGACTTCCAGCTGAAGCGCTCGGGGCCCTCCACGTGGATATCCCAGGACCCTCCGGTGATCGATTTCTCGGCGTACGACGACACCTTCACCGCTCCGGCCGCCGGACACTGCGGACCGCTCACCGGAGCCCTCAACCGCCGGCTGGGCCTGCCGGCGGCCGGGGGGAACCTGATGTCGTACGACGCCTCGTACACCTTCACGACCTACGACCGGCTCCCGGCGAAGAACGGCGGCTGACCCCGCCTTCCGGTCAGGGCCGCGCTGTGCCGGACCGGCGGCCGGTTCAGCTCCGTCGGCGGAGTGCGTTCAGCAGGGCCGCACCCCGCTCGGCGTCGTCCACGCTGAACGCGAAGTCGCTACGACGGCCCCGGGGGCGTACGACCAGGCAGTCCCCGGCGCGGAGCATGACCGTCGTGCCGAGGCCGCTGAGGCGGTAGCCCCAGCCGCCGACCTGGGAGGGCAGCCGCTGTTCGGCGTGGGCGGACTCGATTGCGGCCGGGGACCAGTGGCGGGCGGGCCAGCCGAGCGGGCCGAACGCCACCTCCAGACCCGCTTCCGACACCTTCGCCCGAAGAGAGGAGAAGAGAGCACCGGCGAGGGCGGTGACACCGCAGGCCACGCCCACCGGCCACAGGACGGCGGGGTCGGCCAGGCCGACGGCCAGGGCCACCAGGGCGCCGGCGGCGATCAGTCCGGTGGCCGCCGACAGCACTTGCAGCCATGGGTTGGCCGCGTACGAGAACCACACCAGTCGCTGGCCCTCGGGCAGGTCCAGCTCGGGGGATGCGGGGACGGAGGAGGCGGGGGTGGCGCGGACGGTCATGCGCCAGGCGACGGCCAGCGCGGCCGCCGTGAGGGCCAGGATCAGCACGATGACCCAGGCCGGCTGGCGGGCCTGGTGCCAGTCGGTGTGGTCGAGGTTCGCCCGGACGATGGACGCCTGCGCGCCGACGAGGACCACACCCGTGGGGGCCAGGGTCATCGCCCGCCAGGGGCGCACGGTCGTCGTTGTCCAGGAACGGCGCCAGGGCACGGACACCGCGAGGGCGAGCAGCAGCCAGACCCCGGCCGGGAACAGGGTGTCCGCCCACAGCGGCATCGAGCCGTCAGGGGCGGCGCCGCCGCTCCAGTGAGTGGCCAGCCGGTCCGGCAGCCGGCCGTGCGCGGCCCAGGGCAGGCCGGCGAGGAGGGCGGTGACGGCCGCGATCCACGCCGCGGTCCCCCAGCGCGCGGCCCGGCTCCGGCCGCCTTTCAGATCGTCCCCGTCCGTCATGGTGTCGTCCCCCGGATCATGTCGATGAGGTCGGTGCGGCTGTAGCCGAGCCGGGATGCCTCCGCGACCAGCTCCCGCACCCTGATCTGCAGTCCGGAGCGCCGGGCGGCCCCTTCGGCGACGGTGATCCCGCGGCCCCGGCGGAACTCCAGCAGGCCTTCGTCCCGCAGTTCGCGCAGGCCGCGCAGGACCGTGTTGACGTTGATGTCCAGGGCCTCGGAGAGCTCGCGGGCCGAGGGCAGGCGGTCGCCGGCGCGGCACTCGCCCTCGGCGACGGCCCGCCGGATCGCCGCCGCGACCTGCTCGTGCAGGGGGCGGGTGTCGGTCTTGTCCAGACGCAGCAGCATGGTGCCAATGACGCTAGCACCATTCGCTTCATCTGGCGATGCGCTCAACGCCTCCCTGATGGGGACCTGACGGGGGTCCGGGCAGCAGAACGGGCCCGCCGCTCATCGCGACGGGCCCGTGGGTGTCTGAGGTGGCGTCAGCCGAGCCGGGCGAAGCTGTAGTTGAGGAGCTTCGTGGCGTCCGTGGCGCGCTGTGCGTACGTGGTGGAGGCCAGGACGGTGCCGATGACCGTCTTGCCGTTGCGGGTGGCGGCGAAGACGAGGCACGCACCGGCCTCGGGGCCGGAGCCGGTCTTCACGCCGATGGTGCCGCTGTAGCTGGAGAGCAGCGTGTTGGTGTTGGTCCACGTCTGCATCGTGCGGATGCTGCCCGTCTTGGTGACCGTCTTGGCGGTGTACGCCTTGGTCTTGACGATCGCACGGAACGTGGCGTTCTTCATCGCGCTGCTGGCGATCTTCGTCAGGTCGCGCGGCGTCGAGTAGTTGTTGCCGTTGCCGATGCCGTCGAACGAGTCGAAGTGAGTGTTCTTCAGGCCCAGGCTGCCGGCGGCGGCGTTCATCTTGCCGATGAAGTTCTTCACGCGTGCGTCGCGGGTGGTGCCGGAGCCGTAGGTGTCGGCGAGTGCGTAGGCGGCGTCGCAGCCGGACGGCAGCATCAGGCCGTACAGCAGCTGGCGGACGGTGACCTTGTCGCCGACGATCAGGTGCGCCTGGGAGGCGTTGTTCTTGACGACGTAGTCGCTGTAGACCTTCTGGATCGTCACCTGCTTGTCGAGGTTGAGGTTCGACTGGGCGAGCACGACCTTGGCGGTCATGATCTTGGTGGTGGATCCGGTGGAGCGACGCGTGTCCGCTGTCTTGTTGTACAGCGTCGCGCCGTTCGCGTTGTTCATGACGTAGCCACCCTTGGCCACGATCGAGGGCGCCGTGACGGCCTGCGCGGGAACCGCGGTGAGGGCACCGGTCGCGAGCAGTGCGCCGGAGGTGACGGCGACGGCGGCGCCTCTGCGGATGCGGGTCCTGCGGGTGCCGTGAATGCCGGTAATCAAAGTGAGATACCCCGATTGTCTTGAATGCCCCTGAAGTGCGGCCGAGTTGAGATGGCAAGAGCAGGGGGCCGCACAGGTGTGACACGTAAGTAGCACAGATGGTTGTGCGGTTGGTGCCCGTGATTTCGGTCACGTCCGCATGATGGACGCCGCCCCCGCATGCGTACGTGTTGTATCTATCCTGTGGGCATGAACACGGCCGTCCAGCAGCCCGCCCCACCGATGAACCACCCCATGAAGCAGCCGACGAACCAGCCGGAGACCCGGTCGATGAAGCAGCCTCCCGCGGCCGACCGCGTCTACACGCATGTCAAGCAGGGCGTTCTCGACCGTCGTTACGAGGGCGGGACCCTGCTCACCGAGGGTGAGCTGGCCGAGGCCGTCGGGGTCTCGCGCACGCCGGTGCGCGAGGCGCTGCTGCGGCTGGAGGTCGAGGGCCTGATCCGGCTCTACCCGAAGAAGGGCGCCCTCGTGCTGCCCGTCTCCGCGCAGGAGATCGCCGACGTCGTGGAGACCCGGCTGCTGGTCGAGGAGCACGCGGCGCGCAAGGCCGTACCCGCGCCGCCGGGCCTGCTGGAGCGGCTGGCCGAGCTGCTGGAGCGGCAGAAGGCGCAGGCCGCCGCCGGTGATCTGGCTGCGGCCGCGGTGACCGACCGGGCCTTTCACGCCGAGGTCGTGCGCAGCGGAGGCAACGAGATCCTGTCCCGGCTCTACGACCAGCTGCGCGACCGCCAGCTGCGGATGGGCGTCGCCATCATGCACTCGCACCCGGACCGGATCGCCAAGACGCTCGCCGAGCACGAGGAGATCCTGGACGCGCTGCGTGCCGGGGACGCGGACGCGGCCGTCGGGGTCGTGCACCGGCATGTGAGCTGGTTCTCGCACCTCGCGCGGGGTGAGGTGCGATGAGCGCCACCAGCAGCAAGGCCACCCTCCCGGGTGACCCGCCGGGCGGCCGACGCGCCGTCACCGTGTGGTCCATAGGCGTCGCCGTCTACTTCGTCGCCGTCATCTTCCGTACGTCACTGGGCGTCGCGGGCCTGGACGCGGCCGACCGCTTCCACGTCAACGCCTCCGCGTTGTCCACGTTCTCCATACTCCAGCTGCTGGTCTACGCCGGCATGCAGATACCCGTCGGGCTGCTGGTCGACCGGCTCGGCACGAAGAAGGTGCTGAGCATCGGCGCCGTGCTGTTCACGGCCGGGCAGCTCGGCTTCGCCTTCTCGCCGTCGTACGGCACCGCACTCGCCTCCCGGGCGCTGCTGGGCTGCGGGGATGCGATGACCTTCATCAGCGTGCTGCGGCTCGGCACCCGCTGGTTCCCGGCCCGGCGCGGGCCGCTGGTCGCGCAGCTCGCGGGGCTGGCCGGCATGGCGGGCAACCTGGTCTCCACCCTGGTCATCGCCAGGCTGCTGCACGGCATCGGCTGGACCCCGGCGTTCGCGGGCAGCGCGCTCGCGGGGGTCGTGGTGCTGGTGCTGACGCTGCTGTTCTTGCAGGACCATCCCGAGGGGTACGAGCCGGAGCCGTCGCCGCATCAGGGGGCGGCGTATGTGCGGCGGCAGATCGCGGCGGCCTGGCGGGAGCCGGGGACGCGGCTGGGGCTGTGGGTGCACTTCACCACACAGTTCCCGGCGATGGTGTTCCTGCTGCTGTGGGGCATGCCGTTCCTGGTGCAGGCGCAGGGGCTGAGCCGGGCGACGGCCGGTGAGCTGCTGACGCTGGTCGTGCTGGCCAACATGGTGATCGGGCTCGTCTACGGGCAGATCGTCGCCCGGCATCATGCGGCGCGGCTGCCGCTGGCGTTGGGGACGGTGGGGGCGACGGCGCTGCTGTGGGCCGGGACGCTGGTGTATCCCGGTGCACATGCGCCGATGTGGCTGTTGGTGGTGCTGTGTGCGGTGCTCGGGGCGTGTGGGCCGGCGTCGATGCTCGGCTTCGATTTCGCTCGGCCGGCCAACCCGCCCGAGCGGCAGGGGACGGCGTCGGGGATCACCAACATGGGTGGGTTCATCGCCTCGATGACGACATTGTTCGCGGTCGGGCTGCTGCTGGATGCCACCGGTGACGATTACGGCGTGGCGTTCTCCGCGGTGTTCGTGTTGCAGGCGCTGGGGGTCAGCCAGATCCTGCGGTTCCGTGGGCGGGCTGCTAGGCGTGAGCGTGAGCGGCTTGTCGCGAGCCGGGTGGAGACGGTGCACGTGCCTGCGGCGTAGCCGTGTTCTCCCACCCGCGCACCGCCCGTTTCCAGTTGGGTCGAGAGGCTGGACGACCTGCTGCGGGGATCGCCGTCGGCGGCTGCCCGCCACGGCATCGCCTACGGCGTCACCGCCCAGCCCACCCGCTGCGGCCTCACCGCGAAGTTCCACCCGCTGTGGCGTCAGCGCGACGCCCCGCCCGTTATGGCGTCACCGCGAAGTTCCGCAGGATCGCGGCCGTCAGTTCCGGGTCGCCCTCTGTTTTCACTCGGTCTGTGGCCGCTTCCGGGGTGATGCGGCCGCAGGACAGGCGGACGTAGGTTTCCCAGTCGAGGGTGAGGGTGGCGGCGGGGCCGAGGGCCGGGGCTGTTTCGAGGGTGCCGCGGCCCTGGATGTCGACGCGGATCGTGCGCAGGAACTCCACCGGGCCGTGCACGTCGAAGACGATCGCCGAGCTGCGCGGGGCGCCGGCGTCCTTCGCCACCACCTTGGGGAGTGCTTCGAGGAGGACATCGCGGGCCACGTGCGCGCCCGGTGAGTCGAGGTTGCCGGGGCGGCCCAGGGCGGTGCGCAGGTCCTGCTCGTGCACCCAGACGTCGAACGCCCGGGTGCGGTAGGCCTCTTCCAGGGTGATGTCCTTGCCGAGCGGCCCGCGCACCGTGGTGTCGGGGTCGCGGGACTCGTTGCGCAGCTGGCGGTTGCGGCGGATGACCGTGTACTCCAGCTCGGCCGTCATCTCCGGCCCGGTGTGATGCCGGCGGCTGTCGACCTGCATCTCCATGTACCGCTGGTGCTCGGTCCGGACGTGGAAGAGGTCGCGCGGCAGGGAGTGGATCGGGCGCGGGTCGCCGAGCATCTCGCAGTCCATGCCGATCACGTGGGACACGACGTCGCGCACCGACCAACCCGGGCAGGGGGTCCGCCGGTTCCACTCGCCCTCGACGAGCGACTGGACCATCTCGGATATCGCGTCGATGGAGTGCGTCCAGGCGTCGGCGTAGGGCTGGAGGGTGGGATGCAGACTCACGGAACGGGACCCCTCGGCGGTCGGTACACGGGCAGGTTGCGGCGGCGTTGCCAGCGGGCGGCGGCGGCACGGCGGCGGGTGTCTGAGTGGCTAAGTTACGCTGCCTTCAGGCACCCCGGCAGTGCTTTCGTGTGACGATCGTAGGCCTGTGTGGACGACTCGAATGCCAGGACGGTGGTAGTGTGCGCGCCTCGCTGATCCAGATCGCCGTGAACGAGGACGAATCGGTCGACTCCCGGCGGCAGCGGGCGGCCGCGCTGGTCCGCCGGCAGGCCGGGTCCGATCTCGTCGTCCTGCCCGAGCTGTGGACCACCGGTGCCTTCGCCTACGAGGACTTCACCCGCGAGGCCGAGCCGCTCGACGGGCCGACGTACGAGGTCATGGCCAAGGCCGCGAGTGACGCCGGGGTGTGGCTGCACGCCGGTTCGATCCCCGAGCGAGACCCGGACGGGCCCGTCTACAACACTTCTCTCGTCTTCTCTCCCTCCGGCGAGTTGGCCGGCGCCTACCGCAAGATCCACCGCTTCGGCTTCGACAAGGGTGAGGCCGTGCTGATGGGCGCCGGGCAGGAGCTGGTGACGGTCCGGCTGCCCGAGACCACGCTGGGCGTGGCCACCTGCTACGACCTCCGTTTCCCCGAGCTCTTCCGCGCACTGGTCGACGCCGGTGCCGAGACCTTCGTACTCCCCGCGGGCTGGCCCGAGCGGCGGCGGGCGCACTGGACGCTGCTGGCTCAGGCGCGGGCGGTGGAGAACCAGGCGTTCGTGCTCGCCTGTGGAACGGCCGGGACCCACGCGGGAGTTCCACAGGCGGGTCACTCGATCGTGGTGGATCCGTGGGGCGAGGTGCTCGCCGAGGCGGGCCCGGACGAGGAGGTCCTCACGGTCGACTTCGACCCGGCGAAGGCTGTGGCCACCCGCGAGCAGTTCCCGGTCCTGAAGGACCGGGTGCTCGGCCTGCGACCGCCCCGGTAGTCCGCCTTCAGTCCGCCTTCAGCCCGCCGTCAGTCCTCCTCCCGCTCCTTCTCCGCCAGGTGGATCACGCACACCGCCACCGCGATCAGCAGCGCCGGGTCCGTGTCCTCCCGCACGACGTCGACGCCGTAGGTCTCGCGCAGGTGCAGCCAGCGGCGGGAGATGACCGCGAGGAGTTCGCCGTCGTACTCGACGACGAACTCGCGGTCCAGGATCTTTCCGCTGACGTCCAGCTCGGTGCCGTCCGCCATGGTGACCCGGTAGTGGTTGCGCAGCAGGGACAGCCGCTTGCGCTTGATCCTGGCCAGGCCCTCGCCGTCCCGCTCGATCACCATCGTGTCGCGCAGGGCGAACATCTTCTGGTGGATGTCGATCAGGACGCGGCCATGGGTGTCCTTCAGCTCGAAGGTGTCCCGCAGCCGCATCGCCTTGCCGTCGACGAGGTACACCTTGCGGCCGTGCTCGTCCTCGATCCAGTAGTCCTCACCGATGCCGAGGAGCCGGTCGCGTACGTGGAATCTCATGCGGGTACCGTTCCCCGCCGCTTGCCCGCCATCACCGGCTCGCCGGCCCGAAGCGTCTGCGGTACGCCGACGGGCTCAGGCCCGTCTCGCGGCGCAGGCGGGCCCGCAGGTTGGCCGCCGTACCGAGGCCGCTGCGGGCCGCGACGACGTCCAGGCGCTCCTCGCCGCGCTCGATCAGCCGGCAGGCCAGCGCAACGCGCTCGCCGGTGAGCCAGGCCAGCGGGGTCGTGCCCAGCTGGGCACGGAAGCGGCGGTGCAAGGTGGCGGGGCTGACGACCGCGCGGGCCGCCAGGTCGGCCACGGTCAGCGGTTCGTCCAGCCGTTCCTGCGCCCAGGCCAGCAGCGGGCCGAGCGACTCGTCGGGCACGTGGGGCAGCGGGCGCTCGACGAACTGCCGCTGGTCGCCGTCCCGGTGAGCGGCGAAGACCAGGCGCCGGGAGACGTGGTTGGCGATCTCCGCGCCGTGGTCCCGGCGCACGATGTGCAGGCCCAGGTCGAGCGCCGAGGCGCTGCCGGAGGCGGTGAGGATGTCGCCGTCGTCCACGAAGAGCACGTCCGGCTCCAGTCGTACCGCCGGGAAGCGGGTGCGGAAGGACTGCTCCCACATCCAGTGGCAGGCCGCCCGGCGCCCGTCCAGCAGCCCGGCTTCCGCGATCGTGAACGCGCCGGAACAGAACCCGACGAGCCGGGCGCCACGCGCATGTGCCCGGCGTACGACGTCCAGTACGCGCTCCGCGCGCGGGACCTCGGTGTCGGGCCGGTTCGGCACGATCAGCGTGTCGGCGTCCTCGGCGGCCTCCAGCCCGGCCACCCCGGTGAGCGTGAAGAAACCGTCCCGCATCCGGGTCAGCGGGTCGGCCGCGCACAGCTGGAAGTCGTACAGCTCCCGGCCGAGTTCGGGCCGGGGCAGCCCGAAGATCTCGATGGCGCAGCTCATCTCGAAGGGGTTGGAGTTCTCGTCGACCACCAGCACGACACGGTGCGAGGATCCTTGCGGCATGTGCTATTCCTAGCACTCGTCGGCCGTCCCGTCGCCCCCGACGATGAACCCATGGAACCCACGGAACCCACAGAACCCGTCTCCCTGGACAAGGCCCTCGCCTCCTTCGACGAGTGCTGGAGCCCCCGCATCGTCGCCGCCGTCAACGACTACGACGTCCGTCTCGCCAAGTTCGAGGGCGAGCACGTCTGGCACGTGCACGAGGACACCGACGAGTTCTTCCTGGTCCTCGACGGCGAGGTGCACATCGGTCTGCGCGAGCCGGCCGGGGAGCGCACGGTCGTGCTGACCAAGGGATCGTTGTTCACCGTCCCGCACGGCACCTGGCACAAGCCGTCTGCCCCCCGGCGCGCCGAAGTCCTCCTCTTCGAGCCCACCAACACCCTCTCGGTCGGCGACCAGCACGAGGAGGTGCCCGACTACGTGGACGTCACGACGGGCCACGCCCTGACCTGATCGGACCGACAGAGCTGTCGGCGTCCGCGGAGTTGTCCACAGGCACTTCAGCGGGTGTCGGAGTCCGGTGGCACTCTTGGGGGCATGACCGACTCCGCACCCCGCCGAGCCCGTGTCCGCGCCCCCGAGCTGATCGGCAAGGGCGGCTGGCTGAACACGGGCGAGAAGCAGTACACCCTCGCCGACCTGCGCGGACGCATCGTCGTCCTGGACTTCTGGACCTTCTGCTGCATCAACTGCCTGCACGTCCTCGACGAGCTGCGCGAGCTGGAGGAGAAGCACCGGGACACGGTGGTGGTCATCGGTGTGCATTCCCCGAAGTTCGTGCACGAGGCGGAGCACCAGGCGGTCGTGGACGCGGTCGAGCGGTACGGCGTGGAGCACCCGGTGCTGGACGACCCGGAGCTGGCCACCTGGAAGCAGTACGCGGTGCGCGCGTGGCCGACGCTGGTCGTCATCGACCCCGAGGGCTACGTCGTCGCCCAGCACGCGGGCGAGGGCCATGCGCACGCCATCGAGCGGCTGGTCGAGGAGCTGGAGGCGGAGCACGCGGCGAAGGGCACCCTGCGCCGCGGCGACGGCCCGTACGTGCCGCCGGAGCCGGAGCCGACGACCCTGCGCTTCCCGGGCAAGGTCCTGCTTCTGCCGTCCGGGAACCTCCTGGTCAGCGACACCACCCGGCACCAGCTGGTGGAGCTGGCCGCGGACGCGGAGACCGTCGTACGGCGCATCGGTTCCGGTGCGCGCGGCTTCACGGACGGCGGCCCGGGGGAGGCCTCCTTCAACGAACCGCAGGGTCTCGCGCTCCTCGACGACGGCTCGGTGGTCGTGGCCGACACCGTCAACCACGCGCTGCGCCGCCTGGACCTCGCCACGGGCGCGGTGACCACCCTGGCCGGCACCGGCCGGCAGTGGTGGCAGGGCTCCCCCACCTCCGGCCCGGCCCGCGAGGTGGACATGTCCTCGCCGTGGGACGTGGCGGTCTTCGGCGGCAAGGTGTGGATCGCCATGGCGGGCGTCCACCAGCTGTGGACGTACGACCCCGCGGCGGGCACGGTCGCCGTGGCGGCGGGCACCACCAACGAGGGCCTGGTGGACGGCCCTGGCGCTGAGGCCTGGTTCGCCCAGCCCTCCGGCCTCGCGGCCACCGCCGACCGGCTGTGGCTGGCCGACTCCGAGACGAGCGCCCTGCGCTGGGTGGACCCGGACGGGCACGTCCACACCGCCGTCGGCACCGGCCTGTTCGACTTCGGCCACCGGGACGGTGCCGCCGGGCAGGCCCTGTTCCAGCACCCGCTGGGCGTCACCGCGCTGCCGGACGGCTCGGTCGCGGTCGCCGACACCTACAACCACGCCCTGCGCCGCTACGACCCGGCGACCGGTGAGGTCACCACGCTCGCCACCGATCTGCGCGAGCCCAGCGACGCCGTGCTCGTCGGCGCGGACATCGTGGTCGTGGAGTCGGCCCGACACCGGCTGACCCGGCTGAGGCTGCCGGAGGAGGCGGTGCGGGTGGAGTCGGTCGCCCACCGTACCCAGCGCGCGGCGACCGAGGTGGCCCCCGGCCGCCTCCGCCTGGACGTGATCTTCCAGGCCCCGGCGGGCCAGAAGCTGGACACGCGGTACGGCCCCTCGACGCGCCTGCTGGTCTCCTCGACCCCGCCCGAGCTGCTGCTCAAGGGGGAGGGCGCGGACACGGACCTGAGCCGCGAACTGGAGTTGAACCCGGCCATCACCGAGGGCGTCCTGCACGTCTCCGCAATGGCTGCGAGCTGCGACGACGATCCTGCCAACGAGTACCCCGCCTGCCATGTCCATCAGCAGGACTGGGGTGTTCCGGTCCGGCTCATAGCGGGCGGGGCGGAGCGGCTGCCGCTCGTCCTGGCCGGGATGGACGAGCAGTAGCCGGGCGTTGCCGTCAGACGCCGTAGCCGTCGTGGTAGCCGTCGACATGGTGGTGGCGGTGGGGTTCCTCCTCCACCACCGGTGTCGTCGGCGGGACCACGACCCGCCGGCGCCGCGCGATCCCTGTGAACGTCACGACGCCGATCAGTCCCACGGCCATCAGGATCAGCCCGACGACCGGGAGGTTGACGCCCTTCATGTGCCAGTCGGTCGCGAACGTCAGGATGGCTCCCGCGGCGAGGAGGATGATGCATCCGCCGAGCCCCATGGGAATTCGCCTCCCTTTCCGGTTCCGGAATCTCCGGTGCCGGCCGGGTACCCGGCGGTTCGCGAACTAGCCCTCCAGGAAGGCCGTGAGGGCGTTCGCCAGCAGGAACGGGTCGTCGGCGCCGCACAGTTCGCGGGCGCTGTGCATCGACAGGATCGCCACGCCGATGTCGACCGTGCGGATGCCGTGCCGGGCCGCGGTGATCGGGCCGATGGTGGTGCCGCACGGCATGGAGTTGTTGGAGACGAAGGACTGGAAGGGGACGTTCGCCTTCTCGCAGGCAGCGGCGAAGACGGCGCGGCCCGAACCGTCCGTGGCGTAGCGGTTGTTGACGTTGACCTTGAGGATGGGGCCGCCGTTGACCCGGGGGTGGTGGGTGGGGTCGTGGCGCTCGGCGTAGTTGGGGTGGACGGCGTGGCCCGTGTCGGAGGACAGGCAGATCGTGCCGGCGAAGGCGCGGGCCCGGTCCTCGTAGGAGCCGCCGCGCGCGTAGACCGAGCGCTCCAGGACCGATCCGAGCAGCGGGCCGTCGGCGCCGGTGTCCGACTGGGAGCCGTTCTCCTCGTGGTCGAACGCGGCCAGTACGGGGATACGGGTGAGCGGGGCGCCGGAGGTCGCGACGGCGGCCAGGGCGGCCGCGCCCGCGTGCACCGACAGCAGGTTGTCCATGCGCGGCCCGGCGAGCAGCTCGCGGTCCCGGCCGAGGTAGGCCGGTGGTTCCACGGGGTGCACCATCAGGTCCCAGCCCGCCGCGGAACCGGCCGCCAGGCCCGCCTCCTGCTCCAGGAAGGCGATCAGGTCCCCTTCGCGCACGTCGTCGCCGAGGCCCCACACGGGCTGGAGGTGCCGCTGCTTGTCGAGCTTGAGGCCCTCCGTGGAGACCGAGCGGTCCAGGTGGATGGCGAGTTGGGGCACGCGCAGCAGCGGGCGGTCCACGTTCACCAGGACCGAGGAGCCGTCGCGCAGGGTGAGGCGGCCGGCCAGGCCCAGGTCGCGGTCCAGCCAGGAGTTCATCAGCGGGCCGCCGTAGATCTCGACGGCGACCTGGCGCCAGCCGTGTGCCCCGCTGTCCGGCCGCGGCTTGATACGCAGGTTGGGGGAGTCGGTGTGGGCGCCGATGATGTGGAAGGGGGTGTGCGGCTCGGCGCCCTCGGGGACGTACCAGGCGACGATCGCACCGCCGCGCAGCACGTACTTGCCGCCGCTCGTCCCCTCCCAGGCGTCCGTCTCCGCGACCTGCCGGAAGCCCGCCTTCTCCAGCCGCTCCGCGGTGGTGGCCACCGCGTGGTACGGCGACGCTCCGGCCGCCAGGAAGGACATCAGGTCGTCGGTGTGGCCGCGGTCGAAGCGGGCTGGTGCGCTCATGGGGTTCACCTTAACGACGTGCACGGGCTCGCTCCCGGTATGGGAGCGAGCCCGTGGGACCGAATCGACGGGACTAGAACGCGGCCTCGTCCAGCTCCATCAGGTCCAGCTCGACATTCCCGGCGACCTTGCGGGCCAGGGTGACGCCCGGCAGGACGTTCGCCGCGAAGAACTTCGCCGCGGCGATCTTGCCGGTGTAGAAGGCCTGGTCCTTCGCCGAGGCCGTGGCCAGCTTCTCGGCGGCGATCGCGGCGCCCTTGAGCAGCAGGTAGCCGACGACGACGTCACCGGAGGCCATGAGCAGGCGGGTGGTGTTCAGGCCCACCTTGTAGATGTTCTTGGTGTCCTGCTCGGTGGCCGCGAGGTCGGTCAGCATCAGGCCGACGATCGCCTCCAGCTCCACGGCGGCCTTGGCCAGGTGCTCACGGGCGCCGGCCAGCTCCTCGCCGCCGGTGCCGAGCGCCAGGAACTTCTTGATGTCCTCGGCGAGGGCGTTCAGTGCGGCGCCCTGGTTGCGGACGATCTTCCGGAAGAAGAAGTCCTGGCCCTGGATCGCCGTGGTGCCCTCGTAGAGGGTGTCGATCTTGGAGTCCCGGATGTACTGCTCGATCGGGTACTCCTGGAGGAAGCCGGAGCCGCCGAAGGTCTGCAGCGACTGGGCGAGCTGCTCGTAGCCCTTCTCGGAGCCGTAGCCCTTGACGATGGGCAGCAGCAGGTCGTTCAGCGCGTGCTCGGCGGAGGCGTCCTCGCCGTTCGCCTCCTTGACCTGGATCGCGTCCTGGATCGAGGCGGTGTACAGCACCAGGGCGCGCATGCCCTCCGCGTACGCCTTCTGCGTGATCAGCGAGCGGCGCACGTCCGGGTGGTGGGTGATGGTGACCTTGGGCGCGGTCTTGTCCATGAACTGCGCGAGGTCCGGGCCCTGGACGCGCTCCTTGGCGTACTCCAGCGCGTTCAGGTAGCCCGTGGACAGCGTGGAGATCGCCTTCGTGCCGACCATCATGCGGGCGAACTCGATGATGCGGAACATCTGGCGGATGCCGTCGTGCTTGTCGCCGATGAGCCAGCCCTTGGCGGGGTGCTGGTCGCCGAAGGTCATCTCGCAGGTGTTGGAGGCCTTCAGGCCCATCTTGTGCTCGACGTTGGTGGCGTAGACGCCGTTGCGCTCGCCCAGCTCGCCGGTCTCGAAGTCGAACTCGTACTTCGGGACGAGGAAGAGGGAGAGGCCCTTGGTGCCGGGGCCGGCGCCCTCGGGGCGGGCGAGCACGTAGTGGAGGATGTTCTCCGACATGTCGTGCTCACCGGAGGTGATGAAGCGCTTCACGCCCTCGATGTGCCAGGAGCCGTCCTCCTGCTGGACCGCCTTGGTGCGGCCGGCGCCCACGTCGGAGCCCGCGTCGGGCTCGGTGAGCACCATCGTGGAGCCCCACTGCTTCTCCACGGCGATCTTGGCGATGTGCTTCTGGACCTCGTTGCCCTCCTCGAAGAGGATGCCGGCGAAGGCCGGGCCCGAGGAGTACATCCACACGGCCGGGTTGGCGCCCAGGATCAGCTCGGCGTAGGCCCAGATCAGGGAGCGCGGCGAGGTGGTGCCGCCGATCTCCTCGGGCAGGCCGAGGCGCCAGTACTCGGAGTCCATGAAGGCCTGGTAGCTCTTCTTGAAGGATGCCGGGACGGGCGCGGTGTTGGTCTCCGGGTCGAAGACCGGCGGGTTGCGGTCGGCGTCGGCGAAGGACTCGGCCAGCTCGTTCTCGGAGAGGCGGGTCAGCTCCTCCAGGACGCTCTTGGCGGTGTCGACGTCCATCTCCTCGAACGGGCCGGTGCCGTACACCTTGTCGCGCCCCAGTACCTCGAAGAGGTTGAACTCGATGTCGCGGAGATTCGACTTGTAGTGCCCCATGGCGACGGCTCCGTAGAGGGATCGGCGAGGCACTGTCTCCTCGCAACCTAAGTTCACGTACCAACAAGTAGCTACGATGATGCTACCCGTCGGTAATAAGACGCAACCCCTATCGCTCCGAGTGTGAGAAGGGTCTACTCGGCCCCGCTCGCCGGCGGCGCCGCCCACCGGCCCGGGATGCTCGGCGAACGGCAGATGGCCGCCGGGCGGCTCCGCCGGCCGGGCCCCGGGTGTCCCCGCCGTCACCGCGCGGTGCAGCCGGGGCGGGATCAGGGCGTCGCCGGCTGTCGAGACCATCAGGGTGGGTGCGGTGATCCGGGCGGGGTCCGCCGTCACGCCCAGCCGCTCCACCGGCTCCACCTGTTCCGCTGTCCCCGCCGGTACCCCCGCCCCGGTCTCCTCGGCGGCAGCCTCCAGCGCCGCCGGGTCCAGTGCCGCCAGTGCGGCGGGGCTCAGGCAATGCGCGAGCAGGAACCGGTCGAGCCGGCCGGGATCGCCCGCCTCGGCAAGCTCGCGCCGGCCCGCCTCGACGAGCTCCCGCCACACCCGCGCGGTCAGCCGCACCTGCGCGTCCGCGCGGGCGAAGGGCGCGGTCGGCACCAGCGAGCTCACCCGCTCCGGGTGCCGCGCGGCCGGCCGGAGCGCCACCGCGCCGCCCAGTGAGTATCCCGAGAGGGCGAACCGGAACCGGTGCCGGACATGACGTACCCCCGAGTGCGCTATCCGTAGTGGATCTGTAGCGGTCGCTAAAGAAAACCGTAGCAAGATTCCCTAGCGATCGCTATATAAATCTCCCGTCACTCATCCGGACGCCCTCGCTCGGTACGCTTGCGCCCATGTACGGATACGGCCAGCCCATGGACGGCGGCGCTGCTCAGCAGCAGTACGCCCCGCCGCAGCAGCAGATGCCGGGCGGTGTCGGCGGGTACGGCCAGCAGCCGCCGCTCTACCCGGAGCCGTCCCCGCCCTCCCTCGCGGACGCGGTGCGCGCCTTCACCACCGGGCAGATGTCCGCCGAGGACTTCCAGCAGATCTTCGCCACGTCGAAGGTGTACTGCCCGCGCGGCGACACCCCCGGCTTCCTCGCCCTGCACAACACCCAGCAGCCGGTGATCCCGATGTTCACCTCGCTCAAGGAGCTGCGCCGGTACGCGGGCAAGGAGTCCAAGTACTTCGTGATCACGGGGGCGGAGGTCATCGATCTCCTCCCGACCGGCTACGGCTTCGTCCTGGACATGGAGGGCGAGCACCGGATGGTGTTCGACGCGAAGGCGGTCGAGCAGATGGTCGACTTCGCGATGCGCCGGATGTACGGCGGCTGAGCCGGCGTGTTCCACGCGACCCCGGGCCCGGAGGGAATTCCCTCCGGGCTCTCTCTGTTACGGGTGGCAGAAAGTTCAACGCTCAACTAAAGTGGGCGCACAAGGAGGTACCGACCATGCCTGCAGTGACCGTCGAGAACCCGCTGACGCTGCCCCGCGTGACCGCGCCGGCCGACGCCGTGGCCCGCCCCGTGCTGGCCGTCACGACCGCGCCGAGCGGCTTCGAGGGCGAGGGTTTCCCGGTGCGCCGGGCGTTCGCCGGGATCAACTACCGCCACCTCGACCCGTTCATCATGATGGACCAGATGGGCGAGGTGGAGTACGCGCCGGGCGAGCCCAAGGGCACCCCGTGGCATCCGCATCGTGGCTTCGAGACCGTCACCTACATCATCGACGGCGTATTCGACCACCAGGACAGCAACGGCGGTGGCGGCACCATCACCAACGGCGACACCCAGTGGATGACAGCGGGCTCGGGCCTGCTGCACATCGAGGCCCCGCCGGAGTCCCTCGTCGTGTCCGGCGGTCTCTTCCACGGCCTGCAGCTGTGGGTGAACCTGCCTGCCAAGGACAAGATGATGGCCCCGAGGTACCAGGACATCCGGGGTGGCCAGGTGCAGCTGCTCACCTCGCCCGACGGCGGCGCGCTGCTGCGGGTCATCGCGGGTGAGCTGGACGGCCACCAGGGTCCCGGCATCACGCACACGCCGATCACGATGATCCACGCGACCCTCGCCCCGGGCGCGGAGATCACCCTGCCCTGGCGGGAGGACTTCAACGGCCTGGCCTACGTCCTCGCGGGCCGCGGCAGCGTCGGTACGGACCGCCGGCCGGTCCACCTCGGCCAGACCGCGGTGTTCGGCGCCGGGTCCTCGCTGACCGTCCGCGCGGACGAGCGGCAGGACAGCCACACCCCGGACCTGGAGGTCGTCCTCCTCGGCGGACAGCCGATCCGTGAGCCCATGGCCCACTACGGCCCGTTCGTCATGAACACCCGCGAGGAACTCCAGCAGGCCTTCGAGGACTTCCAGAAGGGCAGGCTGGGCACCGTTCCCGCGGTGCACGGCATGACCGAGAGCGGTCCGCGGGGCTGACGGCGACGACGGGGCCGGGTGGGGGCCGGGCGGGCCTCACCCACCCGGCCCCGCACGGCGGGACACCCGTCGGCGGGCGTGATCCGCTGGACCCGTGCAGCTGCTCCCCGACCCCGTGCGCCGGCTCGGCGCCTGGTGTGTCGTGCTGTTGCTCGTCGCCGGGGTGGGGTGGGTGGGGGTGCGGTTGTGCGGGGAGTTCCGTACGGCCGTCACGCCGGTGCTGCTCGCGCTGCTCGGGACCGCGCTGCTCGGGCCGTTGTACCGGCGGATGGTGCAGGCACGGGTGCAGCCGTCGATCGCGGCCGGGCTGACCTGCGTCGCCGTCGTGGCCGTCGTCGGCGGTGCCGTCTACATCGTCGTCGCCGCGCTCATCGACACCGGCGACCAGATCATCGCCTCGCTGCGCGATGCCGCCAAGGGGATCTCCCGGCACTTCGGGGCCGCCGGGACCGGGCTCGACAATTTCGCCGCCAACTCCCGTCAGCTGCTGAGCAAGTTCGGCGGGACGGCCGTGTCCAATGTGATCAGCGGGGTCAGCGTCGCCGCCGAGAGCGTCGCCATGGCCGTACTGGCTCTGCTGCTCGTCTTCTTCTTTCTGCGCGACTCCCACCGAGTCGTCGAGACGCTGCGTGCCGTCGCGCCCGGCGACACCGCCGACGCCCTGGAGGCCGTCTGCCGGCGGGCCTTCGAGGCGGTGGAGGGGTTCATGCGGGGGACCACGCTCATCGCGCTCATCGACGCCCTCTGCATCACCATCGGGCTGCTGATCCTCCGGGTGCCCGGCGCGATCGGGCTCGGCGCGCTGGTCTTCGTCGGCGCCTACATCCCCTATCTCGGCGCTTTCATCTCCGGCGCCGCGGCCGTCCTGGTCGCCCTCGCCGACCGCGGCTTCGTCATCGCGCTGTGGGCGCTCGGTGTCGTGCTCGCCGTGCAGGTGCTGGAGGGGCATGTGCTCCAGCCGGTCATCCAGAGCCGGACCGTGCAGATGCATCCGGCGGTCGTCATGCTCGCCATCACCGCCGGGGCGTCCGTCGCCGGGATCCTCGGCATGCTGCTCGCCGTACCACTGACGGCCGCCGCCTTCGGGGTCGTACAGGAGGTACGGGCCCGTTACGCGGCCCCCGCCGACGCCTCTCCCGACTCGGCCTCAGACCCGTCCCCCGACTCGGCCTCCGACGCGTCCCCCGACTCGTAGAGCTCGAACCAGATGCTCTTGCCCTCGCCCCGCGGGTCCACTCCCCAGGCGTCGGCGAGCAGCTCGATCAGCATCAGACCGCGCCCGGAGGAGGCCAGCTCGCCGGGCCGGCGCCGGTGCGGGAGGTCGTCGCCCGCGTCGGTGACCTCGACCCGGAGCCGGCGCGTGCCCGGCTCGCCGATCGCCTCGGCCAGCAGCAGCGCGTCGGCGTCGGTGTGGACGAGGACGTTGGTCACCATCTCCGAGACCAGCAGCACCGCCGCGTCGGTCTGCTCCGGCGAGACCCAGTCGTGCAGCAGCTCGCGCAGGTGCTGGCGGGCCTCGGAGATCCGGTCCGGCTCGTCCTGGGCCACCGACAGCAGTGTGCGCCGGACCGCGGGGCGTACGGTGCCGTCCAGCGGCCGGCTCAGCAGCACCAGTGCGATGTCGTCCTCGCGGCGGTCGGCCAGCGGGCCGGTGGTGTGGTGCGAGGACGGTCCGTGCACGCCCTGCACCAGCGCGTCGGCCAGCGACTCCAGGTCGGGATCGTCCTCGTGCTCCTCCAGGATCGCCCGCAGCCGCCCCCAGCCGCTCTCCATGTCGTGCCCGCCGGTCTCGATCAGCCCGTCGGTGCACAGGGTCATCGTCTCGCCGGGCCCGAGGGCGAACCGGGTCGTCGGATAGTCGGCGTCCGGGTCGATGCCCAGCGGCAGCCCGCCCGCCGTCGGCCGCATCATCACCGTGCCGTCGGCCATCCGGATCGCCGGGTCCGGGTGCCCGGCGCGAGCGATCTCCAGCATGCCGGTCGCAGGGTCGACCTCCGCGTACACGCAGGTCGCGAAGCGCAGGTCGGCCGGCTCGCCGGCCGTCTCGTCGGTCCGGACGTCGTGCGTGATGCCGTGCAGGAAACGGGAGGCGCGGGAGAGCACGGCGTCCGGGCGGTGGCCCTCGGAGGCGTAGGCGCGCAGGGCGATGCGCAGCTGGCCCATGAGGCCCGCCGCGCGTACGTCATGGCCCTGGACGTCCCCGACGACCAGCGCGAAGCGGCCGGAGGGCAGCGCGATCATGTCGTACCAGTCACCGCCGACCTGGAGTCCGCCGCCGGTCGGGATGTACCGGGCGGCCATCCGCATGCCCGGGATCTCGGGGCCGAGCGAGGGCAGCATGGAGCGCTGGAGGCCCTCCGTCAGCTCCCGCTCGGACTCGGCGGCGCCGGCCCGGGTCAGGGCCTGGGCGAGCATCCGGGCGACCGTGGTGAGAACCGCGCGCTCGTCGGGCGTGAACGCCACCGGGTAGGCGAAGGCGGCCATCCAGGCGCCCATCGTGCGACCGGCGACCGTCAGCGGCAGAAAGGCCCAGGACCGTCGGCCGAAGGGCCGGGCCAGCGGCCAGGTGACCGGGTAGCGCTCCTTGTACTCCTCCGGCGAGGAGAGGTAGACGGCGCGTCCGGTGCGGGCGACCTCGGCGGCCGGGTAGTCGGTGGTCAGCGGCATGTTCGAGAACGGGTTCATGTCGCCGGGTTCGTGCCCGTGCTGTCCGATGATCGTCAGCCGGTCGCCCTCGGCGCCGAACACCACGAGCCCGTCCGGCGAGAAGCCCGGCATCGACAGGCCGTACGCCACGCGCAGCACCTCCGCCGTGGACCGGGCCTCCGCCAGCGCCCGGCCCGCGTCCAGCAGGAACGCCTCGCGCGAGCGCCGCCAGTCCCCGGTGACCGCGCTGCGCCCGGCCGACGTGCCCGGGGTCGGCTCGGTGACCTCCTGGAGGGTGCCGATCAGCTCGTACGCCTGCCGCTCGGGGTCGTACGACGGCTTCGACCGGCTGCGGACGACCCGCAGGATGTCGCCCTGCTCGTCCATGATCCGGATGCGCACCTCGGCGAGCGTGCCCTCGGCGACCGCCAGCGGGATCACCCCGGTGATCTCGTTCCAGTCGACGGGGTGCAGCCGGGCCCGGGCCTCGACCTCGGTGAGCGTGACCGGCTCCGCGGGCAGGCCGAGGAGCCGCGCCGCCTCCGCGTCGACGGTGACCAGGCCGGCGGCCGTGTCCCAGTGCCACAGCCCGGTCGCGAGGGCGGCGAGGACGTCCCCGATGGCCGGAAGCGGCTCGCCTGTGCGCATTGCCCCACTTTAGGAAGATCTCATCGAGGGCTGCCACCGTAGAAACGTGAGGATCCTCCCCTCCTGGGAGTCGGAGGATCCTCCAGCGCGGGGCTTGCAAAAGGGTGGGGAGCCGATCTTGGGGTGCCCGGTACCCTTGGGATGGCCTAGGCCCTATCCGCCGGGCGACACCCCGATTCGCAAAGACTGGATGAACGACGATGCATCGGTACAGGTCCCACACCTGCGGCCAGCTCCGCGCTTCTGACGTCGGCACCGACGTCCGGCTGAGTGGCTGGCTGCACAATCGGCGCGACCTGGGTGGCATCCTCTTCATCGATCTGCGCGACCACTACGGCATCACGCAGCTGGTCGCCCGTCCGGGCACGCCCGCGTACGAGGCCCTGGACAAGATCTCCAAGGAGTCCACGGTCCGGGTCGACGGCCGCGTTGTTTCACGTGGAACCGAGAACGTGAACCCGGACCTGCCCACCGGTGAGATCGAGGTCGAGGTGGCCGAGGTCGAGCTGCTCGGCGCGGCCGCCCCGCTGCCCTTCACGATCAACGCCGAGGACGGGGTCAACGAGGAGCGGCGCCTGGAGTACCGCTTCCTGGACCTGCGCCGCGAGCGCATGCACCGCAACATCATGCTGCGTACGGCCGTGATCTCCGCGATGCGGCAGAAGATGGCGGCGATGGGCTTCAACGAGATGGCGACGCCGATCCTGTCCGCCACCTCCCCCGAGGGCGCCCGTGACTACGTGGTCCCCTCCCGGGTGCACCCCGGCAAGTTCTACGCCCTGCCGCAGGCCCCGCAGCAGTTCAAGCAGCTGCTGATGATCTCCGGCTTCGACCGCTACTTCCAGATCGCGCCCTGCTTCCGTGACGAGGACGCCCGCGCCGACCGCTCGCCGGGCGAGTTCTACCAGCTCGACGTCGAGATGAGCTTCGTCGAGCAGGAGGACGTCTTCCAGCCGATCGAGAAGCTCATGACCGAGCTCTTCGAGGAGTTCGGCAACGGCCGTCACGTCACCTCTCCCTTCCCGCGCATCCCGTTCCGCGAGGCGATGCTGAAGTACGGCTCCGACAAGCCGGACCTGCGCGCCAAGCTGGAGCTGGTGGACATCACCGATGTCTTCGAGGGCTCGGAGTTCAAGGCGTTCGCCGACAAGCACGTGCGCGCGCTGGCGGTGCCGGCGGTCCAGGACCAGCCGCGCAAGTTCTTCGACCAGCTCGGCGAGTTCGCGATCTCGCTCGGCGCCAGGGGCCTGGCCTGGGTCCGCGTCGGCGAGGACGGCGCGCTGACCGGCCCGATCGCGAAGTTCCTCACCGAGGAGAACGTCGCCGAGCTGACCAAGCGCCTCTCCCTGGCCCCCGGCCACGCGGTGTTCTTCGGCGCGGGCGAGTTCGACGAGGTCTCCAAGATCATGGGCGCGGTGCGGGTCGAGGCCGCCAAGCGTGCCGGGCACTTCGAGGAGGGCGTCTTCCGGTTCTGCTGGATCGTCGACTTCCCGATGTACGAGAAGGACGAGGAGACCGGCGCGATCGACTTCTCGCACAACCCCTTCTCCATGCCGCAGGGCGGCCTGGAGGCCCTGGAGACCCAGGACCCGCTGGACATCCTGGGCTGGCAGTACGACATCGTCTGCAATGGCGTCGAGCTGTCCTCCGGCGCGATCCGGAACCACGAGCCGGACATCATGCTCAAGGCCTTCGAGATCGCCGGTTACGACCGTGAGACCGTCGAGGAGAAGTTCGCGGGCATGCTGCGCGCGTTCCGCTTCGGCGCCCCGCCGCACGGCGGCATCGCCCCCGGCGTGGACCGCATCGTCATGCTCCTCGCGGACGAGCCCAACATCCGCGAGACGATCTCGTTCCCGCTCAACGGCAACGCCCAGGACCTGATGATGGGCGCCCCGACCGAGCTGGACGAGCTCCGCCTGCGCGAGCTGCACCTGAACATCAGGAAGCCGCAGCCGAAGTAAGCAGTGTGTGCGGCCGAGGCCCGGAACCCCGAGAAGGGGCTTTCCGGGCCTCAGCCGTCTCCGGGCTCCCCGTCCTCGGTGTCGGGGGACTCCTCGTCAGGGGACTCCTCGTCGGGGGACGCACCCTCCTCCAGCAGCCGTTCGGCGATGTCGTCGGACCAGTGCTGGGCCCAGGCGCGCAGGGCGACGACCTCGTCCTCGTCCAGGCCGTAGCGCAGGAAGTCCCGGTCGGCGTAGAAGTCCGTGCCGGTCAGCCGGGACTGGAGGGTGGGCAGGTCGAAGGGGTCGTGGGCGTGCCGGCGGCCCAGCTCCTCCAGACCGGGCAGCGGGAACCGGGTGGCGGCGGCCCGCGCGTCGATGAGGTCGACGGCCGCGCCCCGGTCGTACAGCGCGCGGATCTTCGTACCGACGGCGTCCTCCAGGGACAGCGTGGGGCCGTACTCGGTGAGGGCCGGCGGCTGCCAGAACGCCTCCTTGTGCAGCGCCAGCGCACACGGCTTGCCGCTCGCCGGGTCGGTGACTGTCAGCTGCGCAGTGAACACGCTCACGGCGTCGGCGCGCACCTGCCGCCCCCGCGCCTCCAGTACGGCGGCCACGGCACCGGCGATCACCCCCAGGTCCTCGGCGCTCTCCGTGGCGAAGTCGAGGTTCGCGTGCGGCCGGCGCAGCAGACCGTGCGCTTCGAGGGCGTAGCCGCCGGCGAGGACGAGTCCGTACGGACCGCCCGCGGTGACGACGTCGGCGAGCAGCCGGTGCCGGTGTTCGGGGAGGTTCACGAGACCGACACTCTGCCAGGAAAATTGCTCCACGGACGGCAACTCTTCCCGGCGCGGCGGCTACTGACGCGTCGTAAGGCACGTTCAGCAACCCTTTAAGGACTCCCCCGTGGCAGCTCCCTCCCACCGCCGGTCCCTCCGCAAGCGGCGCACCCTCGCCGTGTCCGCCGCAGTCGTGGCTGCGGGTGCCGGCGCCGGAGTGTTCGTGATGAACGCCAACGCCGGTGCCGTCGACCTGTACCACCAGACCCTCGCCGCCAAGGACGGCTGGGCCGCCTCCGGCACCGGGACCACCGGCGGCGCGAAGGCCGACTCCGCGCACACCTTCACCGTCTCCACCCGCGCCCAGCTGGTGAAGGCGCTCGGTTCCGCCACCGACACCGCGCCCCGGATCATCAAGGTCAAGGGCACGATCGACGCCAACACCGACGACAGCGGCAAGAAGCTGACCTGCGCCGACTACGCGGCCGGGACCGGCTACTCGCTGTCCGCCTACCTGAAGGCGTTCGACCCGTCGACGTACGGCCGCTCCAAGCTGCCCTCCGGCACCCAGGAGAAGGCCCGCGCCGCGGCCCAGCAGAAGCAGGCGAAGAATGTCGTCCTCAAGGTGCCGGCCAACACCACCATCGTGGGCGTGCCCGGCACCGACGCCGGTATCACCGGCGGCGACCTCACGGTGAAGGGCGTCGACAACGTCATCATCCGCAACCTGACCTTCTCCGCCACCGAGGACTGCTTCCCGCAGTGGGACCCGACGGACGGCGACAAGGGCAACTGGAACTCGCAGTACGACGCGGTCACCCTGCGCGGCGCGACCCATGTCTGGGCGGACCACAACACGTTCACCGACGCCCCGCACTTCGACAGCGCCACTCCGAACCACTACGGCCGCCAGTACCAGGTCCACGACGGCGACCTGGACATCACCAACGGCTCGGACCTGGTCACCGTCGAGCACAACCGGTTCACCGACCACGACAAGACGATGCTGATCGGCAGCAGCGACAAGGACAGCACCGGCAAGCTGCGCGTCTCGATCCACCACAACGTGTGGAAGGGCATCGTCCAGCGCGCCCCGCTCGCCCGGATCGGCCAGATTCATGTGTACAACAACGTGTACGACACGACGACGATCGATGGCTACGCGCCCCTGTACAGCATCAACTCCCGCGCGAAGGCCCAGGTCGTGGCCCAGGCCAACTACTGGAAGGTGCCGGCCGGCGGCAAGGTCGCCAAGCTGCTCAGCGGCGACGGCACCGGCTCGATCGCGGGCAGCGGCAACCTCGTCGACGGCACCGCCACCGACCTGGTCGCCGCGTACAACGCGTCGAACTCCAAGAAGATCAAGACGACCGTGAACTGGACCCCGACGCTCGCGGCGGGGCTGGAGACGAGCGCGAACAACCTGCCGACGGAGCTGGCGACGACGACCGGCGCCGGGGTCCTGTCCTAGGGCACCTGTTCCGCCGCTCCCGCGCCGCGCCGGGCACTGCCCTCGCGGGCCTGCCCTGCCGGGACCACCCTGGAGGCGGAGGTGTTCGACAGATGGCCGGTCGGATGCGCAGGGGTGCTGCGCTGGCGCTGTGCGGGATGGCGGTGGCGGTGGTGGCGGCGTCGCCGTCGTGTGAGCAGGAGCGGGGGCACGGCGAGGTGCGGGGAGTGGTCGTACGGCCGCCCGGGCGGGATCCGCGATCCGGTGCGGGTGTCGCGAACAGCTCGCCCGTACCGGTGAACGGTGATCCGGTACGGGCTCGTGACCTGCACGGACAGGTGGTGGCGAGCACGGTCACCGCGCCACCGGACGGGTCGTTCTCCCTCAGCCTGACGCCCGGGGCGTACCGGATCACCGAGGACATCTTCGGCATCGGCCGGCAGGTCGAGGTACGCGCCGGCGCGACGGTGTCGGTGACGCTGACCATCCCCAGCGCGCGCTGAACCCGGGCGGTCCGAGGGGCGGCTCCGCTCGGCCAAGGGAGTGGAATTGTCCGGACGAATGAACGGCCGGCGCCGCGTCTGCGCAGGTCCCGATACGGGAGGGCCGCCACTCTGCTGAGCGGTTCGTATCTCTCGACGAGGGGATCCGTACGTGGACGCCGTTCCACCTGCGACCGCATCCGGGCGGTCGCCTTCCGTGCTCAGAAACCTTCTCACCACTGCCGTCGTGATGGGGCTCGCCGCTGCCCCCGTCGGCGTGCCCGTCCAGGCCTGGGCCGCGACGCCGCAACCGACGCCGCCGGTGCGCGAACACCAGGACCTCAACAGCAGCCCGCCGGATCTCACCGTCCGTGAGGGAACCGGGCGCCGGGCGGCCAAGAAGGCGCGGCGGGTGCCGGGCCTGGCCGGGGCGTTCGTCATCGACGCGTCGGCCTCGGCGAGCAGCGGGGGTGGCAACGAACCGTCCATCGCGATCAACCCCGCCAACCCCGACCAGATCGCGATCACCCGGTTCAACGGCCAGTTCTGGCAGAACGGCAACGCCGATCTGCTCTACTCCGACGACGGCGGCATCAGCTGGAACGAAGAGACCAGCATCCCGACGCCGGGCGTGACGGGCGCGCCCAACGGCCCGTACGACCAGAGCATCGACTACGGGCGCGACGGCAGGCTCTACGGCGCGTTCCTCGCGTGCAGCGCCCCGGTCACCGGCCCCCCGGCCGTTCCCGAGTGCAACACGCTTGCGGTGGCGACCGGTTCGACGACCGACCCCACCAAGGCCGCGTCCTGGACCTGGAAGGACAGCCCGGGCGGGGCCAGCAGCGGCACCCGCACCAACGTCGACCAGCCCTGGCTGCTGGTCAACCGCGACAACGCCACGGCGAGCCAGGACAACGCCTACACCGCCTACCAGGACTTCGGTGGCAGCCCGGACGCGCGCGTGGCTGTCTACCGCCCCGCGACCACGGCCAATGTCTCCGCGGACAACAAGGCGGGCACGATGAGCCCGCTCGTCACCAACGGTGGCCTGCGGCTGGCCAAGGACACGCGCAACGGCACGATGTACGCGCTGTACCAGACGTCGACCGGTACCAACCAGACCAACAGCGTCCTGAAGAACCAGCCGGTCAACGTCACCTACCGGATCAACCGGTCGACCGACGGCGGGGCGAACTGGACGCTGGGCGGCAGCAACGACGGCATCGCCGTGGACACCGTCAACAGCGACCAGGGCCTCGGGTACAAGTTCGGCAGCGTGAACGCGCTGCTCGGCGGCGTGGACCACGCTGCCGTCGACCCGAGCAACGGCGACGTGTACGTCGTCTACGGCCAGGACGTCTCGGGCAACAACCAGCTCAAGATCCGCCGCCTCACCGACAACGGATCCGGCGGCCTCAACGTCGGCGCGGCCACCAACGTCTCCGCATCGACGAACGCGGCGCTTCCTTCGGTCACGGTGCTCGACGACGGGACCATCGGTGTCCTCTACACCACCTCCGACGGCAACAACACCGCCGGCTTCCCCATCTTCACCGCGCACCTGGCCCGCAGCACGGACCACGGCGCCACCTTCACCGACACCGTGCTGCAGACGTTCTCCTCGCCGGAGAAGGACCAGACCGGCTGCAACACCACGCCGAAGCCGCCCAACCCCAACCAGCCCGACCTGACCTGCGCCCGGCAGCGCGTGCTCGGCGACTACCAGCAGCTCAAGTCGGTCGGCAACACCTTCTACGGCACCTTCCCCGGCAACACCGACGGTGCGAACCCGAGCGGGACCCCACCGATCCACGCGATGTTCTTCAGCGTGCCGCAGGGAACCCGGACGACCCTGGCCTCCTCGGACAACCCGTCGGTCTACGGCGAGCCGGTGACCTTCACCGCGACCGTCAAGCCCGTTCCCGACGGCGGCACGGTGAGCTTCAAGGTGGACGGTAACGCCCTGGGCGGCCCGGTCGCGGTCAACACGACCACCGGCAAGGCGACGTCCAGCGCGATCTCCGGTCTGAGTCCGGGGTCGCACACCGTGGACGCCAGTTACAGCGGTGACGCCAACTTCAAGCCGAGTAATGCCTCCTCCCTGATCCAGCAGGTCAACAAGGCACCGGTGGTCACGACGCTCTCCTCCAGCGCGAGTTCGTCCGCGTTCGGTCACGCCGTGACCTTCACCGACACCGTCTGCCCGGGTGCCGCCAGCACCAACCCGACCTCACCGCCGACCGGAACCGTCACGATCAAGGACGGCACCACCGTGCTCGGCACACCGACCCTGGCCCCGGGTGGCGGAACCAACTGCAGCCAGGTCCACGTCACCTCGTCCAACCTGCTGCCCGGCACCCACACCATCACCGCCGACTACGGCGGCGACGGCAACTACCAGGCAGCCGCTACCGAGACCCTCACCCAGACGGTCACCTGCACCCGGACCATCACCGGCCAGGTCAACAGCTCCATCACGGCGTCCCGTGAGAGCACCTGCATCATCGATGCCAACGTCAGTGGCGCGGTGCGCGGTGTCTCGGGCGGTGCGCTGTTCATCAGCAACTCGACCATCGGAGGCACCATCCAGTCCTCGAACGGCACGCTGTTCGGCCTCTGTGGCAGCACGGTCATTGGATCGGTGCAGGTCAGCGGAGCCACGGGCTTCGTCCTCATCGGGGACCCGGGCGACGACCACTGCCCGGGCAACCGCACCACCGGCGGCGTCCAGCTCACCAACAACCATGCCGGTGCCGAGCTGGTCACCAATGACATCGGCGGTACGGCTCAGGTGAACGGTACGACAGGCGCCGGGCCGTTCACGGTGGACAGCGGCGCCGGCATCGTGGGCAATACGATCCACGGCTCGCTGCACTGCTCGGGCAACGTGCCACCGCCGACCAACCGCGGTGTCCCCAACATGGTGACCGGAACCCGCTCAGGCCAGTGCACGGCACTCTGAGACCCGGTCCGTAGCACCACACACCACGTCCGGCCAGGCCCACCAGGGCCTGGCCGGACGTCGTCTCGCCCTACGGGGTGTGTTACGCCGGCTCGCCGCCGAAGCGCTCCTTGTAGGCCGCCAGGTCGTCGTCGGTCAGCTTGGCGAAGAGGACCGGCGGGACGGTGAAGGCGGTGCCGGAGGGGACGAAGGCCAAGGACTTCGCCTCGTCCGCCGTGACCCAGGAGGCGGTGTCGTCAGGCAGGGCGAAGGCCTCGCGCATCGCCTGGGCGCTGGCCGGGATCAGCGGCTCGGAGACCACCGCGTACAGGTGGATCAGGTTCATCGCCGTACGCAGCGTCAGGGCGGCCGCGTCCTTGTCGGTCTTGATCTCCAGCCAGGGGGCCTTCTCCTCCAGGTAGGAGTTGCCCGCCGACCACAGGGCGCGCAGGGCGGCGGCTGCCTTGCGGAACTGCAGGGTCTCCATGTGGCCCTCGTACTCGGCGATGAGCTCGGCGATCTGCTCGCCCAGCTTCGTCTCGGCCTCGCCGGGGGTGCCGCCGGCCGGGACCTCGTCGCCGAAGCGCTTCTTGGAGAAGGACAGCACGCGGTTGACGAAGTTGCCGAGCGTGTCGGCGAGGTCCTTGTTGACCGTGGCCGTGAAGTGCTCCCACGTGAAGGAGGAGTCGTCGGACTCGGGCGCGTTGGCGATGAGGAAGTAGCGCCAGTAGTCGGCGGGCAGGATCTCCAGGGCCTGGTCCGTGAAGACGCCCCGCTTCTGCGAGGTGGAGAACTTTCCGCCGTAGTACGTCAGCCAGTTGAAGGCCTTGACGTAGTCGACCATCTTCCAGGGCTCGCGGATGCCGAGTTCCGTGGCCGGGAACATCACCGTGTGGAAGGGGACGTTGTCCTTGGCCATGAACTCGGTGTACCGGACGGGGTTCTCGCCGGAGTCCGCCTCGTACCACCAGGACTTCCAGTCCCGGTTCTCCGGGTCCTGGTCGGCCCATTCCTTCGTCGCGCCGATGTACTCGATCGGGGCGTCGAACCAGACGTAGAAGACCTTGCCCTCGGCGGCCAGCTCCGGCCAGGTGTCGGCCGGGACCGGGACGCCCCAGTCCAGGTCACGGGTGATCGCGCGGTCGTGCAGGCCCTCGGTCAGCCACTTGTGGGCGATGGAGGAGGCCAGCTGCGGCCAGTCCCTGTCGTGCCGGGCGACCCACTCGCGGACCTCGTTCTCCAGCTTGGACTGGAGGAGGAAGAGGTGCTTGGTCTCGCGCACTTCGAGGTCCGTGCTGCCGGAGATCGCCGAGCGCGGGTTGATCAGGTCGGTGGGGTCGAGGACCCGCGTGCAGTTCTCGCACTGGTCGCCGCGGGCCTTGTCGTAACCGCAGTGGGGGCAGGTGCCCTCGACGTAGCGGTCGGGGAGGAAGCGGCCGTCGGCGGGGCTGTAGACCTGCCGGATCGCGCGCTCCTCGATGAAGCCGTTCTCGTTCAGCTTGCGGGCGAAGTGCTGGGTGATCTCGCGGTTCTCGGGGCTTGAGCTGCGGCCGAAGTAGTCGAAGGACAGTGCGAAGCCGTCGTAGACCGCCTTCTGCGCGTCGTGCGCCTGCGCGCAGAACTCGGCGACCGGCAGGCCCTGCTCCTTGGCGGCCAGCTCGGCGGGGGTGCCGTGCTCGTCGGTGGCGCAGATGTAGAGGACGTCGTGGCCGGTCTGGCGGAGGTACCGGGAGTACACGTCCGCCGGGAGCATGGACCCCACCATGTTGCCCAGGTGCTTGATCCCGTTGATGTACGGAAGGGCGCTGGTGATGAGGTGTCGAGCCATCGTGGCTGCTCCCAGGTCGCTGCGGTTGCTGCTTTTTCTGCGGTTTCGAACCTTGAAATCGTAGCCGACAGGGGTGGGCCGCCCGCTTCCCGTTTTGCTGGGTGGGACCGGTTCGGGAAGGGGGCGGCCCGGGGTGTTACGTAGGGTTACGGCCCGTTACGGGCGCCAGGTGGCGAGGACGCCCGCGTAGAGCTCGGAGTCCGTCAGCTCGCGGGGGGCGGGGCCCGCGTGGAAGAAGGCCGTGTTGGGGGTCTTCAGCTTGCGGAGGTAGTCGAAGGCCTTGTTGTCGTGCTCTCCGAAGGCGACGAAGGAGAAGAAGACGGCGGGGTGGGTCTTGGCGGCCTCGGTGAGGGCCTGGGTGGCGGGGGTCTTCGCGTCGGGGGCGCCGTCGGTCTGGAACAC
Organism: Streptomyces sp. CoH27; assembly: GCF_020181035.1. Taxonomy (GTDB): domain Bacteria; phylum Actinomycetota; class Actinomycetes; order Streptomycetales; family Streptomycetaceae; genus Streptomyces; species Streptomyces camelliae. The sequence continues at coordinate 47,069 of NZ_JAIQYY010000020.1, read as the reverse complement.
GACGAGGGCGGGGGTGTCGGTGCCGGTGGTGTGCTTGTCGTAGTGGGTGAGTACGGCCTCCACGGCGGCGTGGTAGCTGGTACGGCCCATGCGGCCCAGGCCGGCGTGGACGTCGTCGATCTTCGTCTCGTGGTCCGGGGTGAGGGTGAGGTCGGTGGTGCCGTCGACCTCCGTCGAGAAGAAGACGACGTGGACCGTGGTGTCCCCGGGGTCCAGGTGCGCGGCGAGGGCGAGGGTCTGGTCGGCGAGGGCCTGGGCCGAGCCGTCCTTGTAGTACGGGCGCATGCTCGCGGAGCGGTCCAGCACGAGGTAGAGCTTCGCTCGGGTGCCGGTGAGGTCGGTCTTGGCGAGGGCGGCTGTGGCGGCGGTGTGGGCGGTGGTGAGGGTGGGGGGCAGGGGGGCGGCGGGCAGGGGGGTGCCTGCGCTATCCGGTACCGCCTCGGCTTCGCCTTCGGCGGTGGTGTTCCCACCCGCACCACCCGTGCGGGTCTCGTCGTCGGCTGCGAGTGGCCCCTGCGGGGCGTCCTCGCCGTCGGCGGCTTGCGGGGGGATGGGGGCTTCGGATGGTGCGGCGGGTTCGGCGGGGGTTTCGGTGGTGGGTGCGGTGGTGGGTGCGGTGGTTTCTGCGGCGGGGGTGACGGGTTCGTCGGCGGGGGTGGTGGTTTCTTCGGCGACGGCGGGTTCGTTCGTGGGTGCGGCGGCTTCTTCGGTGGGTGCGGGAGCCTCGTCGGTCGGTGCGGTTGCCTCGGGGGTTGCGGGGTTCGAAGCCGTGGTCGGGTCGGTTGCCTTCGCGAGGGCCGGTTCCGACTCCGGCTTCGGGTCGGTTGCCTCCGTGGCGGACGCTTCCGATGCCGGCTCCGGCTCCGAGACCGACTGGGGCTCGGTCTCCGCCTGAGGCCTGGGCTGCGGCTCCGATTCGGTGGGCTCGGTCGCGGGCTCCGTCACCTGCTCCGGTTCGGTTGCCGCCGCCGCGATCGGTTCCTGGGCAGTGGCGTCAGCCGTCGGCTCCGCTGCCGCGACCGGCTCCGGGGTGTCGGTCTCGGTCTGCTCGGGCTCCGTTTCCGCGGCCGGGGTGGTGTCGGTGGCCGTGGGCTCGGACTTCTCCTCCACCTCCGCCTCGATGCTGCCCTGGGCCTCCGGCTCGGCAGTCTCCGCAACCTTCTCCGTGACGGCTTCCCCGGCCTCGGTCGTCTCCTCGGCCTCCACCTGGACGGCCGCCTCGGCGTCGGCCTCGGCCTGCGGCTCTTCGCTTGTGGCCTTCGGCTCGGTCGCGGTCTCGGTCGGCTCCTCGGCCTCCGGCTGGACGACCGGCTCGGCCGTGGCCTCGGCCTTCTCGGGGGTCGGCTCCTCGGCCGCAGCCTTCTCCTCGGCCGCGCCCTCGGCCTCCGCCGGCGCGCCGTTCTCGGGCTTCTCCGTGACGGGCTCCTCGGCCTTCGCCTGGGCAGCGACGGGCTCGGACGCTTCCCGGTTCTCCGGCTGGGACGGGAAGGGGACCTGGACGTTGTCGAAGGCCGCTGCCACCAGGTCGTGGGCCTCGCGGCGGGGTTCCGGGACCGTGGGGGCCGGTGCCGGAGTCTCGGAGGCCGCCGCGGCCTGCGCTTCGGGGGTCGCCTGGGCCGGGGTTTCCGGAGTTTCCGGAGCCGTCTGGGCCGGGGGTTCGGCGGTGGGCGGGACGCGGGTCGCACCCTCTGCCTCGGCGGCTCGTCCCTTGCGGGAGCGGCCGAATGCGTTCCGCAGGAGAGTGAGAATGCCCATGTGCGCAACCCTTCGCGTGAGTTGATCCCGTCGATCCCTGGCCAGGACGGACACGTAAGGTTAGCGAAGGGCTCAGTGGGGGGAAGCGATCGACCGGGCCGCGGCCACCTCTTGGCGTAGAGGTTCCAGAACGCTGCCCGGCGGGCCGGTGAGATCCGTGCGAACCGGGATCAACGTTTCCGCGTTGCGCACCCCCTCCGACAGCTCCCTGAGCTGCAGTGCGATCTGCGTGACTTCGGCCGCGGACGGTGTCGGCGCGCCATGCTTCACGCGCACCCGGGCCGCCGTCGTCGCGTCCACGATGCGTTCCACGGCGACGACCAGCGGCCACCACGCGGCGGCACGGCGGCCGGTCGGCGGCGGTTCGGTCAGGGCCCGCTGGAACTCCGTACGGATGACCGACAGGTCGCGGTACAGGCGGCGGCGCATCCGGGCCCGGGCCGCCGGGTCGGTCGCCGTACCCGCCGTACCCGAGGTGAACGCTGCCTCCACGTACTGCGCCGTGTCCGCCACCGCGTCCGCCAGGCGGTCGCCCACCCGGGTGCGCCAGCTCTCCGGCCAGAGGAGATAGCCCGCCGTCAGCGCGATCGCGCAGCCCAGGAGGGAGTCCGTGAGGCGGGGGAGCAGCAGGGCCGTGCCCTGGTGGTTCAGGATGTCCGACAGGAGCAGGATCACGGGGGTGATCGCCGCCGTCTGGTAGCCGTAGCCCCGTGGGGTCAGCGCCGGGACCAGCGGGGCCAGGAGCAGCATCGCCGGTACGTCCCACCAGCCGAGCGGGACCTCCGCCAGGACCACCGCCGCGATCGCCAGTCCCGCCACCGTGCCCAGTGCGCGCAGCAGGGCGCGGGAGAAGACCGAGCCGAAGTCGGGCTTCAGGACGAAGGTGATCGTCAGGGCCACCCAGTACGAGCGCGGGACCGGGATCAGGGAGACCAGGGCCTGGGCGATGCCGATGCAGACCGCCAGGCGCAGGCCGTAGCGCCAGGAGTTGGCGGACAGCACCACGTTGCGGGCCGCTCTTGCCGTGCGGATGCCCAGGGTTGCCGGGCGGCCCAGGCGGTCGTCGATTCCTCTCGGGTCCACGTCCGGTGATGCCACCACCTCGGCCGTGTGGCGCAGGGCGTGGTCCACCGCGCGGGCCGTCTCCGTCTCCGGGAGGGGCAGGGACAGGGCGGCCGGGCCCGGGGAGCCCGCCTCCACCGCCCGGGCCAGCAGGCCGATCGCCTCCGGGATCTGCGGGGGGAGGGGGCGGGCCGCCCAGTGGGCCGCGGGGGCCGCCTCCACCACGGGTGTGATCGCGTTCAACTGGGCCAGCAGGCGGGTGAGTTCGGGGCTGCGGCCGTGGTGGCGGGCGCGCCGGGCCAGGATCAGGTCGTACGACTGGTTGATGGACTGGGTGACGTTCCGGCGGGCGTCCTCGTACTCCTCCGTACGGTCCGTGCCCGAGACGGCGAGGAGTGCGGCGACCGTGCGGTACGTCGCCGCCACCGCCGCGCGCTCCGGGACGCCCGAGCGCAACGGCCAGGCGAGCAGGGCGAGGAGGAGGACCAGCAGGCCGCCGCCGGTCAGCAGGGCCGGGGCCAGCCACCAGGGGTGGGGCATCGGCAGGCCCGCGCCCACCACGCAGTTCAGGAGCAGGAGCAGGCCGGAGACCGAGGCCACCGCGCCGATCGTCGAGATCATGCCGGAGAGCAGGGCGACCCCGGTCACCGCGGCCACCGCCTGCCAGCCGTGGCCGTACACCAGCACGCCCAGCGTGATGCCCACCGCGCCGAAGAGCTGCGGAACGGCGATGTTGAGGATGCGCATGCGGTACGCGTCGGCGGTGTCGCTGATGACGCCGGACAGGGCGCCCATGGAGGCGAGGGCGCCGTACGCCGGGTGACCGGTCGTGAGACCGATCACCAGGGGCAGGGTCAGGGCGATCGCGGCGCGGGCCGCGGCGGGCCGGTTGACGGGTGCCGGGTGGGCTTGGAGGTTCCGCACCAGCCAGTCGGGAGGGGTGAGGCCGATGGGGAACTCTCGGGGCATGCGCCCATTATCAGGTGCCGTCCGCCGACCGGTGCCGTCCGCACACGGGCCCGGCGTCGGCTCGGCTACCCCCTTGGTGGCTGCCGTCTGCGTACGTTGCGGGTCAGCCAGGTCGTGAGTGCCGCCGTCAGGCCCAGGGCCAGCAGGAGCCAGGACGTCCAGCGCAGGGTGGAGGTGAGTGCGTCGTAGACCGCGGCGGCGGCGGGGTGGGGGACGTCGGACGGGAGGTCGGCCAGGGTCAGGGTGCGGCCCACGTACAGGGCGACGGTCAGCAGCGCGCCGCCCAGCGCCGTGCCCAGGGCCGTCGCCGTGATGGCGCGGCGGCGGTGGACGGCCAGGGCGATGCCGGTCGTGGCGAAGGCGACCGCCGCGACCGGCAGCCAGAAGCCGGCGACCTCCAGCACATGGAACCCCTTGCGGAACGCGGCCAGTTCGTCGCCGGGCAGTACGGCCACCGGCGTGTGTTCCACCGGGATGCGCGCGGCGAGCGGTACGTGGTCCTCGGCGAGCCGGCGCTTGACCGTGTCCGTGACGGAGGCGAGGTCCACGGTGACCGGCTGTCCGGCGGTCACGTCCTGCTCGTCGCGCAGGGCCCGCAGGACCGCGTCGTGGGTGACCCGGTTGCCGGTGTCCCAGGCCAGCCGGAAGGCCTCGGTCTGGGTGAAGGAGCGCACCGCGTCGTGCACGAACGGGCGGATGGAGCCTCCCCCGGAGGGGGTACCCCCAGCCGGGTGGGCGTCCAGATGCTGGTCCACCGCGCGCAGGATGCCGTCGCCGACCGTGGCCGCGACGGCGTCCCGTACGTCGGGGTCGGCGGCGAGCGGAGCCATCGTGGTGACGTACCGGCCCGTGTCCACGAGCCCGTACGCCGCCCAGGCCGCCAGCGCGCCGAACGGCACGAGAAGGCAGGACAGGGCGATCAGCGCGGCCGACAGGGCGCTCCTGAGACGTGCGGGCAGGCGTGGAGGCACCCTTCCAGGCAACGATCGTTCGGGCGCGGGCGCGAGCCGGATTCGGCCCTCCGGTGGAGGGTTCACCCGAACGGGTGTTTCCTGGTGCTGGGGAGACGGAAACCGGCCCATGGGGCCGGTGTGGGAAGAGGGAACCAGGGGAGCGCGTGGGCCCCGGTCAAGGAGTCGGCCGGGGCCCACGCGTGCGCCGGTCAGCGGCGTGCTCAGCGGATACGGCGGCCGAACGCGTCCTCCCGCGTGTAGTAGCGGTAGAAGAACGCGATGAACGTCACCGCCGCCACCGCCACCGCCATTCCCACCGACCGCCAGATCGCCTCGCCGGTCATGCTGTACATGAACCCGAACGCGCAGCCCGCGAAGGCTGTCCACAGCAGCGCGTGCAGTTCCCGCGGCATCCGCGGGGCCAGCGTCAGCAGGGCCACGCACACCACCGCGAAGACCAGTGCGCTGGCGAACCCGAGCAGCAGGTTCCAGCCGGTGATGGCGCCGCCGGCGCGATTGTTGGCCGCGACCCAGTAGCCGTAGACCAGGCCGAGCACGACCGGGACGGCGATGCGGCCGATGCGGTGGGTGCGCTCGTCGAAGATGTCGGGTGGGTGGGACGGTGCGCGGAGTGCCGGTGCCGGTGCCGCTTGAGTCATGAGAGTGCTCCTCTCTCTCCTCGCCCCCGCCTTCCAGAGCACACCTGGGGCCGCCGCCCGGCAAGTCGGCCGACAGAGGGAAACGAAGGGGAAAGCGGGGAGGGAGAGGGAAGAGGGCCCGGATGCGGGCGGTTGTCCGGCGTGTTTCGCTGGGTGCATGCTGCGCATGCGCGGCCGGAGCTTCGCCTGGGTGCCGTCGCTGCTGCTGCTCGTCGGCATCGTGCTGGTGGACCTCAACACCGGCGAACGGTTCCGGATCATCTCCTGGATCGTCCTGGTCCCCGGCACGGCCGCCGCGATCTGCGGGGTGTGGACGACGGGGGCCTTCGCCGCGCTCGCGGTGGTGACGTACTTCGCCGTCGACCACGCCTGGCCGGGCGAGTACCGGGCCGGTCTCGGGGACTTCGTCCTGGTCGCCCTCGGCGGCGTCCTCGCCACGCTGGCCGCGGCCGTGCGCGTGCGCAGGGAGCGGCAGACGCTGCGCATCATGGACATCGCGGAGACCACCCGGCGTACCGTGCTGCGCCCGCTGCCGGCGCGCTGGGCCGGGCTGGAGCACGCGGGCGTGTATCTGGCCGCCGATGTCGACGCCCAGGTCGGCGGCGACTTCTACGACATCCAGCCGGGCCCGCACGGCACCCGGGTCCTCGTCGGCGACGTCCAGGGCAAGGGGCTCGGCGCGGTGGAGGCCGCCGCCGCGCTGCTCGGCACCTTCCGTGAAGCCGGCTACCACGAGAAGGACCTCGCGACCGTCGCCGAACGCCTGGAGATCCGGATGCTGCGGCACCGCCGGCACACCACCGCGCTCGGCCGGGACGACGGCGACCGGTTCGCCACCGCCGTGCTGATCGGCTTTTCCGAGGACGCCCCGGACATGATCGAGACCGTCAACTTCGGGCACGAGGCCCCGCTCGCCGTCGGGCCGCACGGCGTGCGGGCGCTGCCGAGCGGTGACGGGCTGCCGCTCGGGCTCGGCGATCTCGCGGCGGGGCTGCCGCCCGTGCACCGGGTGCCGCTGGCCGCCGACGAGACGCTGCTGCTGGTCACCGACGGGGTGACCGAGGCGCGGGACGGGTCCGGCGTCTTCTATCCGCTGGTCCGGGACCTCGCCCGCGTGGTCGGTGCCGACCCGGACCTGGACCGCACCGAGCCCCAGCGCCTCGTGCGTACGGTCCGTGACGCCGTGCTGCGGCACAGCGCGGGGCGGCTCGCCGACGACACGACCGTGTTCGCCGTACGGCGGCTGGACGAGAAGGCGGGCGAAGGGGCCGAACAGGGAGGTTTGCGGTCCTGAGACGCGCGTTTGCAGCCGCAGCGGTTACGGTGCTGGCTGGAGGGACTCGGAGAACCTGGGGGAGGGACGATGCCCGGAACCGTGCTGCTGCTCGCGGCCTCGCCGCTGGGCAGGGGGCGCCTGGTGGACGCGGCCGGCGTGCTGCCGGTGCTGGCCGCGGTCGCCCCTGCCGTGCTGTCCGGCACCGAGACCGCCAACGTGGTCGAACTCGCCGACCCGCTGGAACCGCAGGCCGTACTGACCCGGCTGCGTGCCGCGGCGGCCGCGCCGGGACCGCTGACCGTGTACATCACCGGTCAGCTCCAGCTGGACCGCAAGCAGCGGCTGCCGCATCTCGGGCTGGCCCGCACCACCGCGGCGACCGTCCGCTACACCGCGCTGCCCTGGCACTGGATCCGCGAGGAACTGCGGCTGCGCTCCGCCGCGGACACCGCGCTCCTCGTGGATCTGCATGCGGAGGCGGAGGCATGGAGTCACGTCGCCGAGCGGGGCCTCGACTCCGGGCCCAACGCGGCGGTGTACGGCCGTGTCGCCCCGGCGTCCGGGCGGCGCGGGCCGGGCGAGCCGGCGTACATGAAGGCGGTGGCGACGCTGCTGCGCAGCGGGCACCGGCCCCCGCTTCCCGCGCTGCACGAGCAGGCGCTGGCCCGGATCGCCGAGTCCAGCGCGGGCCGGGACCTGGTGCTCGCCGCCGGCGGCTCCGCCCCCAGACCCCCGTTCGCCCACCCGGCCACCCGTCTCGGCCGGCCGGAAGCGCACGCCGCAACCCCGCCGGGCACCGAGCACGCCCCTGACGCCATGGGACACGCCCCCCACACCCTTGCGCACGACCCCCACGCCGCGATCAGCGCCGCCGTCCGAGCCGGGCGCCATGGTGATGCCGATGCGCTGGCCGCTCGGCACGAGGCCGCTGCTGTGCGCGCTCATGGTCCCGCCTCCGACGATGCTCTGCACTGGGCCGAGGTGCGGGCCGATCTGGCGATGTTCGCGGGGGACGCGGTGGGGAGCTGCCGGGCCTGGCTCGCGGTGGCCGGGGTGCGGCTGGCCGCCGGGCAGGCGGTGGACGCGCCTGCCGTGGAGGCGGCCGTGGACCGGGCTCACCACCAGTGGGGCCGGATCAGGGACACGGCGTGGGCCCGTGAACTCGGGCCCGCGCTCGCGGAGTTGCGGCTACGGGTGCCGGGCCGCCGGGAGGGCGCGCTGGAGAACGTCCAGCGGCAGCTGCGCCAACTCCAGGCGGCAGTCCGGTAGTTACCCGCTCACCTGGTGAACGTGAAGTACTTCCACGGGCCGTTCGTCGTGGAGTTCACGATGTCGCCGGAGGAGCCGTCGATGTACGACGAGCGGATGCGGAAGCGCCAGCCGACGTCCTTGCTGTGGTCGCCGGTGATCTGCACCCGGGAGACGCCGTCGCTGCCGAGCTTGAAGTACGCAGGGTCGCCCGGGTACCAGGTGCCCTGGTAGTACACCTGGAACTCGAACTTCTGCGCCCGGCCCGGGTAGTACGTCATCCTGGTCGTGATCAGCGGGTTCTTGTTCGTGTGGAAGTAGGAGTAGGTCTGGCCCCAGACGTACGCCGACTTGTACTGGTTGCCCACCGACGTGGAGATGCTCACCCGGTCGCCGACGATGCTCCTGGCCGATGCCGGCTGGTAGCGGGCGTCGCCCGCGAACTTCGCGGTGACCGTGGTGTCCCGCCACAGGTTCAGGGTGACCGAGAGGTTGCCGTGGGAGTCGACCCTGCCGGACTTCACCAGCTTGTTCGGCCGGTCGGAGCCGTAGGGGTCGGCCCAGATCTCCACCGTGCGGTTCGTGTACGTCGTACCGAGGTGGGCGGTGAACTTCACCGCTTTGCCGTAGTCGTACACCGTGCGGTTGTTGTTCAGGGTCAGCGCCGTCGTGGCGCGGGAGACGGACACCGAGTCCGAGGCGGAGGCCGCCGCGTGGTCCGCGTCGCCGGCGTACGACACCGTGTACGTCACCTTGCCGCCCGCCGGCGGGGTGTCGGTGAAGGAGAACGTGCCGTCCGCCCTGACCGCGACCGGGGTCAGGGCCTTGCCCTTGGGGGACTCCACGTCGGTGCGGGTGACGGTCAGTTGCGTGCCGGTCGGCAGCGGGACCGACGAGATCACCTTGCCCGTGACGGTGAGCTGCTTGGCGCGGGCGGCGGTGGCCGGGGCGTCGACGGTCAGCGCCGTGGCCGCCTTGGCGGGCGAGGTGAACACCCGCAGCGAGTAGACGCCGTTGCTGTTGTACGACACCGCGAACAGGCGGGAGGAGTCGGGCGCCCAGGCGAGGGCGGAGTCGGCGAGTTCGTCCGCGCCGCTGGTGCTGCCGGTGTTCGGGAAGTCGTAGGTGCGCAGCGGGGTCGTGCCGCCCGGCTTGTAGACGAAGATGTCCGGGTTGTACCAGCCGTCGACGCCCGCCGCGACCGTGCCGTCCGGGGCGATGGCCACCGCGTTCGGGTAGGTGGCGCTGGCGTAGCCGCCGTCCGGGGTCATGTCGGCCGTCTTGAACACCGGGTGCTTGTACGGCGCTCCGCTCGCCGTGATGACGTCCTTGCCATCCGGTGTGACGGCCAGGTCGCGCAGGTTGGAGCCGACCTCGGCGCTCGCCAGGCGGGTGGGCGTGCCCATCGAGACGTCGTAGGAGGTGACCGTGCTGGGGCTCAGGCCCGGCTCCCCGGCCAGCAGGGTGGTGGAGCCGGGAGCCGCGTCCAGGATCGGGCCGCCGTACCAGCCCCTGGCCTGGTCGAGGGTGACCTGGTGCTGCTCGCCGACGAGGTCGACGGAGCCGATGTCGCCGTTGCCTGTCGAGCCGTAGCCGAACCACAGCCGGCCTCCCGCGACGGCGACGCTGACCGGGCGGTCGCCCACCGTGAACGGTGTGCCGGGTGTGTCGGTGGCGGTGTCGATGACCGCGATCTGGTTCGCGTCCCGCACGGCCGCGTACAACGTGCCGGAGTCGGCGGACAGTTCGAGGCCGGTGACGCCCGGCAGCGAGGGCAGTTCCTTGAGGACCTTGCCGGTGTAGTCGGTGACCACGATCGTGCCGTTCGCCGGGTCACTGATGAAGACCTGCTGGTGAGCGCCGTCGACCACGAGGTCGCCGGTCTTCTTGACCGGCAGGACGCTGCTGGAGTCGGCGAATGCCGAGGGCGCGGCGAGGGCCGCCGAGCCGATGAGGACCGCCAGGGCGGTGACAGCCGTGAGAGAGCGCTTGCGCACGCTGATTCGAACCCCCCGGAACGAATGAGTCGCCTGACTCGAAGGAAGAGAGTGGGCCGCAACTCGGCCACGGCCACGGCGATATGAGTCCCCTGTGCCTGCCGTGCCTGCCGTGTGTGCCTCGTGTGGCGAGTGAGCGAAGACTAGGTCATGCCACTGACAACAGTGCAAGGGCCCCCGAGACGAGTGTGCGGACACCCGGGGCGATCGTGGACAGATCGGGTGCGAAGTGCGGGCTGTGGTTGCTCGGCACGGCCGCGAACTTCTCCGGGAGGGTCTCGCCGGGGGCCTGTTCCCAGACCTCGGCGGGGGTGGTGGTCACGAACCAGTACGAGTACGGGATGGCGCCGTCGAGGGCCAGTTGGGGGAAGTCCTCGCTGCCCATCGCCGGGCCCGGGTCGAACACCGTGCCCGCGCCGAACACCTCGCCGTGCACGGCGGCCACGGCGGTGTCGGTGGCCGCGTCGTTCACGGTCACCGGGAAGGCGTTGCCGACCGTGACCTCGGGCTCGCGCGGGCAGCCGGCGGCCAGGCACTCGCCACGCGTGATGCGCTCGATCGCGGCCAGCATCCGCTGCCGTACCGCCTCCGACTGGCTGCGCAGGTTGAGGGAGATGCGCGCCTCGGACGGGATGATGTTGTGCCGGGTGCCCGCCTCGATCCGGCCCACGGTCAGCACGGCGGACTCACCGGCGGCGATCTCCCGGGAGACCACCGTCTGCAGGCGGGTGACGAGATAGGCGGCCGTCACCACCGGGTCCACCGTGGCCTCCGGGCGCGAGCCGTGCCCGCCCCGGCCGTGGACGACGATGTCCACGTCCGTCGCCGCCGACATGATCAGGCCGGGCGCGTGCGGGTACAGGCCCGCCGGGCCGGGGGCGGCGTGCTGGCCGAGCAGGACGTCCGGGCGGCCGAAGCGTTCGTACAGGCCGTCCGCCACCATCCGCTGCGCGCCCTGCCCGGTCTCCTCGGCGGGCTGGCCCACCACCAGCAGGGTGCCGCGCCAGGTGTCCCGCCCGGCGGCCAGCGCCTCGGCGGCGCCGGTCAGCCAGGTGACGTGCAGATCGTGCCCGCAAGCGTGCATCACGCCGTCCGCCTCGGAGGCGTACGGCAGCCCGCTCTCCTCCCGCACCGGCAGCGCGTCCATGTCGGCCCGCAGCAGCACGGCCGGCCCGTCCCCGTTGCGCAGCCGCCCCACGACCCCGGTCCCGCCGACCCCCTCGGCGGTCTCGAACCCCGCCCCCTTGAGCCGCCCGGCCAGCGTGCCCGCGGTGCGGTGCTCGCGCAGGGACAGCTCGGGGTGCCGGTGCAGATCCCGGTACAGATCCTCCAGGTCCGGCACCGGGAGGTCGGCGGTCAGGTCCAGGGCGGTGCGGGCGGCGGGGGAGGCTGCGGAGGTCATGGCCGCAGCGTAGGCCGCCCGGCGGCACGGGGGGAGCCCCCGGCGGGACAGGGGGGAGTGTCCCGCCGGGGGCGGCTCGTCACGGTGTCGTCCGAGCGAGTACCGGAGGGCTACGGCCGGCTGTGCGTCGAAGGCGGACAGCGTCGTGATCGTGCCGTCGCCGATGCGGACATGGGGGGCGGTGGGCGCCGGGGACACGCCCGCCCCCCATCGCGGCCTCGCCCGGTTTTCTTCACGGGCGTGCGGGTGCCGCTGCCGCCTGTTGTGTACCGCTCCGGCCGGACGGGGTCGGGTCCGCGTGGGCCGGGACCGCGTTCGCCGCTGTGACCAGTGCCGCCACGGCCAGCACTGCCGCGGCGACGCTCCGGGCATACCTGGTGGTGGGACGTCCGTAGGGGGCGGGCGTACGTCCTTGCACGGCGACCTCGCAACACGACAACGACGAACACAACAGCAACGTATTAAGCACGCTTAATCCGCCGTTTAACCTAGGGCTGCCAGGGTCGAACGGCAAGAGGCACCAGGGGAGTTGAGGGGGAACGGCGGATGCGGGAACGGGACGATCCGACAGTCATCGGGCGGCGCGTGCAGCAACTGCGCACCGAACGCGGGCTGACTCAGCGGCAGTTGGCCGAGCCCGCCTACACGCCCGCGTACATCTCCACCCTGGAGGCGGGCCGGGTGCGGGCCTCCGACGAGGCGCTGCGGCACATCGCCGGCCGGCTCGGCGTGGCCTACGAGGAGCTGGCCGTCGGCCGCCCCGCCCACCTCGCCACCGACCTGCGCCTGCGGCTCACCGAGGCCCAGCGGGTGCTCGCCGACGGCCGGGCCGAGGAGGCCGCCGTACAGTACGTGGCGCTGCTCGCGGAGGCCGAGGCGCACGGGCTGGGCCACGAGCGGACGACCGCGCTGCTGGGCCTGGGGGAATCCGCCCTGGAGACGGGGGAGTTGGCGAAGGCGCGGGAGTTCTTCGAGCGGGCCGAGCGCGGCCTGGCCGACGAGTCGCTGCCGGTGCGGGTGCCGGCCGTCCGCGGCCGCGCGGTCTCGCACTACCTGGCCGGTGAACTCCGTTACGCCGTCTACCTGCTGGAGTCCACCCTCGACGAGCTGAACCGCGGTGGACTGCACGACCCCGACGCCCTGCTGCTGCTCTACGCCAGCGTCATCGGCCCGTACATGGACATGGGCGCGCACGCCCGCGCCGCCCAGGCCGCCGAGTTCGCCCTCGCGCTCGCCCCGCAGGCTGGTGACCAGGCGCTGATCGCCCGGATGCACCGCTCGGTCGCCCGCACCCTGCTCGCCGAGGGCCGCCTCGCCGAGGCCGACGCCTCCCTGGCGAAGGCGGCCGACCTGTACCGCCGCCTCCGGCTGCGCACCGAGCTGGCCAACTGCCACTGGATGCGCGGCTACGTCTGCGCCCAGAACGGCGAACTGGAACGCGCGGAGGCGGAGTTGCGCCAGGCGCACACGATGCTCTCGGAGACCCGGGCGGCCCTGTACCGCAGCCAGGCGGCGGTGGAACTGGCGGACGTCCTGCACCGCCGGGGCAAGTCGGAGGAGGCCGCGATCCTGCTCCAGGAGGTTCTCGGCGACTTCTCCTCCGAACGCGGCGCGGTGCATTCCGCCGCGGCTCACCGTCTCCTCGGCATCATCGCCGAGGACGCCCGCGACACCGAGGCCGCCGAGGAGCACTACGTTCGCGCCCTCAGCCTCCTGGAACGCGCGGGCGCGGCCGGCGATCTGGCCGACCTGTGCCGTCTCCTGGGCGACCTGCTCCGCCGCACGGGCCGCACCGAGGCGGCCCTGGACGCCTACCGCACCGGCCTCGGCCACCGTACGGCTCCGGGCACGACGACCCTGGGCCCGGCACCGGCGCAGCCACCACTGTGAGCAGAGCGGGAAAAAGGGGTGCAGGGACGATCACCCGGCTGATAGCTTTCCGCCGTCCGTGACGCGACCAAGGAGGTGAGACCCATGAACGCTGTATCGATGTGGGTGCTCCCCCTTCCCGTCACGGCCGGGCGAACGACATAGGTGTCGCCGGGAGCGCCTCGCCAACAAGGCACTCCCGAAAGGCAACACCATGCACTCTCTGCACTCCCAGCACTCTCTGCGGTTCACCGCCGAGTCGTCGTCGAACGGCATGACCGAGCGTGACTTCACCGTGGGCGACGTCCCCGGAGTCCTCTGGTCGCCGGCCTCCGGCGCCGGTCGCGCACCCCTCGTCCTGATGGGACACGGCGGCGGCAACCACAAGAAGCATCCGGCGATGTCGGGCCGGGCCCAGCTCCTCGTGACGGGCTGCGGCTTCCACGTCGCCGTCCTCGACGCGCCCGGTCACGGCGACCGGCCGCGCACGGCGCACGACGAGGAAGAGATCGCCGAGCTGTACCGGGCGCGGGCGGCGGGCGAGCCGGAAGGCCCGATCGTCGTCCGCTACAACGCCCACCTGGCCGAGCAGGCCGTACCCGAGTGGCAGGCGGCCCTGGACGCCCTTCAGGAGCTCCCGGAGATCGGCACCGACGGGCCGGTCGGCTTCTGGGGCATCAACATGGGCACCGCGATCGGGGTGCCGCTGGTGGCGGTCGAACCCAGGATCACGGCCGCGGTCTTCGGCCTGCACTGGCCCGACGTCCTGGCCGAGCAGGCCAAGCGGATCACCATCCCGATCGAGTTCGACATGCAGTGGGACGACGAGCACATCCCGCGCGAGGCCGGCCTCACGCTGTTCGACGCCTTCGCCTCGAAGGAGAAGACCCTGCACGTCAACACGGGCAAGCACAAGGAACTGCCCCGGTTCGAGGCCGACAGCGCGGTCCGCTTCTTCGCCCGCCACTTCGGCGGGGCGGTGCGTGTGGTCGCATGAACCCCCGGGGTCAGACCTGCGCCCTTCCGTGCCTCCGCACATCCGCCAGCCGCAGCGCCCCCACCTGTACGGCGGCCTGGGTCGCGTCGTTCGGTACGTTCCCCAGGCCGGCGTTGGTGAAGGCGAAGGCGTCCTGGCCGACGCGGACGGCGGCCAGGTCCAGGGTGAGGAGGTGGTCCCGGCCGTCGGACGTCGTGGTGGCGATGGTGATGTGCAGGCCCTGGCGGGCGTCACCGACATTCGGCAGGGGGGCCTCGTTGACCCGGACGTCCTCCACCAGGCCGTTGTCGGTCTTGGCCGTGAAGCGGGCGCACTGCACCGGCAGCGTCTTCAGCCAGGCGAGGGCTGCGTCGACGTCGGCGGGGCGGCGGGCGCCGATCTGGTAGCGGAACTGGGCGTCGGTGTCGGGGTCGTCCAGGCTGATCGTGGCGCGGGGCGGGCCGCCGAGGAGTGCGTCGGTGTAGAGCGTCTCCATCAGGCGCCCGCACTCCGCCGCCGTGCTGGTCGCCTTCAGCATGCCGTCCCGCCAGGTGGCCGCCCCACGGGTCGCCGTCCAGGTGGCGCCGAGGTCTTTCTGGGTGAGGAGCGCGGCCTGCGCCTGCTCGTCGGTGAGCGCGGCACCGTTCGCCCGGCCGGAGGCCCGCGGTATCGGGGTCGGCTTGTCGATCGTGGGGAGGGGCTGCGGCGCGGTCGCCGGGTGCTTCAGGCCCAGGGCCGCGCAGCCGCCCACCGCGATGAGGCCGAGGGCTATGAGGGTCAGCTGGAGCCGGCGGCGGGAGCGTATCGCCTCGATCAACGCGGTCAACGAGGTCATCGACGACATCGAGGTGCCTCCTCCTGGACTGACGGGCCGGTGCGGTGGGTGCCTGTTCTCACGGGATCACCGCCCCGCCCGCCTCACCAGCGCTCCGGGCCGTACGGGTGAGGGGCCGGGTGAGGGGCTCGGGGAAAATGCGTCGCCCCGCGGCCGAGGCGATTGCTACGGTCGCCGTATGCAGCGCGCCCAGCAGTGCCCTCGTAGCACGACGACGCCGGAGACCGTCCCGGCGCGCTGACACCTGACCAGCTTCGAAGCCCCGGGGCGAGTGCCCCGGGGCTTCGGCGTTCCCGCGTCCCGGTGCCTCGCCCTCGCGCTCCCTTCGCGAGAGGAACCAGCCGTGAACGACTCGATCCGCGAGCTTCCCGACCACCGCCGCCTCGGCCGCGAGCTCGGTCTGTTCGAAACCGACCCGCTGATGGGGGCCGGGCTGCCGTACTGGCTGCCGGACGGCGCGGTCGTCCGGCACACCCTGGAGGAGTACATCCGTGAGGCCGAACGCCGGGCCGGGTACCGGCACGTGTACTCGCCCGCGCTCGGCAAGCGGGAGCTCTACGAGATCTCCGGGCACTGGGGGCATTACCGGGACGACATGTATCCGGCCATGCGGCTCGGGGCGGAGGAGTCGGAAGAGATCGTGCTGCGGCCCAGTCTCTGTCCCCATCACGCCCTGATCTATCGCTCCCGCTCCCACAGTTACCGGGAACTGCCGCTCCGTATCGCCGAGTTGGGGAGCATGTATCGCGCCGAGCTGTCCGGTGTCCTCGGCGGGCTGACCCGCGTCCGCGCCATCCAGCTCAACGACGCCCACATCTTCTGCACCCTGGAGCAGGCGGTGCAGGAGGCGCGGGGCGCGCTGGAGCTGATCGCCCGTGCCTACGCCGACCTCGGCATCGAGGCCGTACGGCACCGGCTGTCGCTGCCCGGGGAGGGCGGCAAGTACGTCGCCGACCCGGAGCTGTGGCGGCGGGCGACCGCGCTGCTGCGGGAGGTGCTGGAGGAGTCCGGCATCGACTACGAGGAGGCGGAGGGCGAGGCGGCCTTCTACGGGCCCAAGATCGACGTTCAGATCGCGGATCCGGCCGGCCGCGAGTCCACCCTGTCCACCGTGCAGATCGACTTTCACCAGCCGGCCCGCTTCGATCTGCACTACATCGGTGCCGACGGCGCGAAACACCGTCCGGTGATGGTGCACCGCAGCATCATCGGCAGCGTCGAGCGGGCCGTCGCCCATCTCATCGAGGCCCACCGGGGCGCCTTCCCGGCCTGGCTGGCGCCGGTGCAGGTGGTCGTGCTGCCGGTGAGCGAGGAGCAGGCCGGGCAGGCGGCGGCCGTCGTCCGCGAAGCCGTGGAGCTGGGCCTGCGGGCCGAGGTCGCCGGGCCCGAGGACGGCTCCCTGGGTGCCCGGATCCGGGCCGCGCGGCTGGTGCCGTACCAGGTGGTCATCGGCGCCCGGGAGGCGGCGGAGGGCCGGGCCGCCGTACGGCTGCGGGACGGCCGGCGGCCCGGGGAACTGCCGGTGCCGGAGTTGCTGCGCCGGATCGCGGACCGGGTCGCGCGACGCGGAATCGCTCTGTGGGACCGACCGGAGTGATCTAGGGTCGATTCGACGGAAGGAGTCCGCCGTGACCGGTCAGCCCATTCCCGTGATCATCGACTGCGACACGGGTGTCGACGACGCCCTCGCCCTGCTCTTCGCCGTACGCCACCCCGGGATCGACCTGCGCGCGGTGACCTGCGTGGCCGGGAACACGGACGTCGACGGCGTGGTCCGCAACACCCTGACCGTGCTGGAGCAGGCGGGCGCCCCCGACATCCCGGTGGGCCGGGGTGCCGCCCGCCCGCTGATCGAGCCGGCCCGCTCGGCCCAGCATGTGCACGGCTCCGACGGCATGGGCGACCTGGGCCTGCCCGCGCCGAAGCGGAGGGCGTCCGAGCTGGACGCCGTAGCCCTGCTGCGCCGCGAGATCCTCGCCTCCCCGCGCCCGGTCACGCTCATCCCGACCGCGCCCCTGACGAACATCGCCCTGCTCCTGCGCACCCACCCGGAGGTGACCCGCAACATCGAGCGGATCGTCTTCATGGGCGGGGCCGTGGGCAGCGGGAACGCCACGCCGGTCGCCGAGTTCAACGTCTGGCACGACCCGGAGGCGGCGGCGATCCTGCTCACGGCCGGGGTGCCGATCACGATGTACGGGCTCGACGTCTTCATGCAGGTCGTCGTGGACACCCCGGACGTGCACCGGCTGCGCGCGAGCGCCGACCCCGGCACCCGGCTGGCCGGCGACCTCCTCGCGCACCGGCCGACCGCGATCGGCGAGGAGCCGGAGGCGGAGGAGGCGGGCGGGCTCGGCGACGCGGGCGCGGTGTGCGCGGTCGCCGACCCGGGCGGTCTCACCACCCGCCTGCTGCCGGTCGAGGTCTCCCTGGACGCCGGCCCGACCCGAGGCCAGACGGTGGTCGACCGCCGGCCCCGCGCCGGCGAGTACGAGATCCACGAGGGCAGTCGCGAACGGGCCCTGGTGGACGTGGCGTTGGAGGTGGACGTGGAGCGGTACGTGAAGCTGTACCTGGAGACGGTGGAGGGGGCCTCCCGGACGTCGTCCTCCTCGTAGTGTTTCGTCAGGTTCTGGCTCTGGCACTGTCTGCGGTGAGTGGCCGCCCGCAGGTGGTGCAGGTGCCAGTCCAGCACCTCAACAGGTCCTGAAGAACGTCGAGGACCTGGCAGAGGGTCCTGCCCCAGGCGCCCTGCTGGTCGGGCCCAAGGTTCGCTCTCCTGGCCGGATGGACAGATTCTTCACGGTGTCCTTCCCCAGGGAGTCCGTATGGCAGACCTCTCCTCCAGGAACCCGGACTGGTGGCGGCAGGCCGTCGTCTACCAGGTCTATCCCCGCAGTTTCGCCGACGCCGACGGTGACGGCCTCGGCGACCTGCGGGGCATCACCGAGCGGCTGAACCACCTTGCCGCACTCGGTGTCGACGCGCTGTGGCTGAGCCCCTTCTACCCCTCCGAACTCGCCGACGGCGGCTACGACATCGCCGACCACCGGGACGTCGACCCCCGCCTCGGCACGCTGGACGACTTCGACGCCCTCGTGACCGAGGCGCACCGGCTCGGTCTGAAGGTCGTCGTCGACATCGTCCCGAACCACACCTCGCATCTGCATCCCTGGTTCCAGGAGGCGCTGCGGGCGGAGCCCGGCTCGGCCGCCCGCGACCGTTACGTCTTCCGCTCCGGCCGGGGCGCGCACGGTGAACTCCCGCCCACGGACTGGCAGTCCGTGTTCGGCGGCAGCGCCTGGCGGCGGACGCCCGACGGCGCGTGGTACCTGCACCTGTTCGCCCCCGAGCAGCCCGACCTGAACTGGGACAACGAGGAGGTCCGCGCCAACTTCCGCACCACCCTGCGCTTCTGGTCCGACCGGGGTGTCGACGGCTTCCGCGTCGACGTCGCACACGGCCTCGCCAAGGACCTCACCGAACCGCTGCGGGACACCGGGGACATCGGCGCGACCGGTGAGGAGTCCCTGCTGCGGGTCGCGCCGGGCAGCCACCCGTACTGGGACCGTGACGAGGTCCACGAGATCTACCGCGACTGGCGCACCCTCTTCGACACGTACGCCCCGCCGCGCACCGCCGTCGCCGAGGCCTGGGTCCCGGGTGCCCGCAGGGCGCGGTACGCCCGCCCGGACGAACTGGGCCAGGCCTTCAACTTCGAGTATCTGGAGGCAGGCTGGGACGCGGACGAGCTGCGTGAGCTGATCACTGGGGCCCTGCTCGGCGCCCGGTCCGCCGGTGCCTCCGCCACCTGGGTGCTGTCCAACCACGACGTCGTCCGCCACGCCTCCCGCCTGATGCTCCCGCCCGGCACGGACCCGGGAGCCTGGCTGCTGTCCGACGGCACCGAACCCGCCCTCGACCCCGCCGCCGGGCTGCGCCGGGCCCGCGCGGCGACCCTGCTGATGCTGGCCCTGCCCGGTTCGGCGTACCTCTACCAGGGCGAGGAACTGGGCCTGCCCGAGGTCGCCGACCTGCCCGCCGGCGCCCTCCAGGACCCCATCTGGGAGCAGACCGGCCACACCCGCAAGGGCCGCGACGGATGCCGGGTCCCGCTGCCGTGGACGACGGCCGGACCGTCGTACGGCTTCGGCGCCGGCCCCGGCTGGCTCCCGCAGCCGCCGTCCTTCGCGTCGTACGCCGTCGAGGCACAGGCGGGGACCGAGGGCTCGACGCTGGAGCTCTACCGCATGGCCCTGCGACTACGGCGCAAGCTGCTGGAGGGGGAGGAGCTGAGGTGGTCCGCCGACAGCGGGGCCGCGGTGCTGGACTTCAGCCGGTCCCCGGGCTGGCGCTGCGTCACCAACCTTGGCGCAGGCCCCGTACCGCTGCCCATGGGCGAGGTGCTGCTGTCCAGTGTCCCGCTGTCCGGCGGTGGGCTGCTGCCGCCGGACACCACGGTCTGGATCGCATAACCATATATTTCGGCTGATCAGGGACATTAACCATGACTTTGTCCCATAGGGAGTGATTGGCTTCGGGCTAGCCCGCCGTCGGCGCCGGACTCACTCCCGGTGAAGCGCCCGTCGCACCGCCGGCCCCGCCGCCCGCGATCCCGTTGATGTCGACGGGGGTCGACGTGGCGTTCGGCGGCGGGGTCAGGACCACCTCGGGCTGGCCTGCCGGGGGCGGGGGTGGGGTCAGGTCGGAGTCGGGGAGCTTCGGTGGGGTCGTCTGCTGGAAGATCGTCTGGTCGAAGTCGACGAAACCGGTCTTCTCCATCACCGTGATGTGGTCGAGCACGGTGTTGTTGGCCTGGTCGGCGAGGGCGCGGACCAGTGTGTTCTTCGTCGTGGACCGGATCTTCGCGACGGTGTTGAAGATCGAACCGTGCGTCATCCGCAGGATGTTGGCGAAGTCGCTGTCGAACTTCTTCCCGCTGTCGGCCTGCAACTGCTTGACGAAGCCCTCCTGTTGCGGGCTCGCGATGTTGGGCAGCGTGATGTTGAGCATCGGGGCGATCTTGCGGCAGGTGGTGTCCAGCGCCGCGTGCCCGTCGACCAGATGCTCGCTGGCCGTCTTGACCGCCGGTGTGGTGCCCTTCTGGAGCCCCATCTGGCCGACCGGGTACTCCCACAGGCCGGCCGCCCGCACCTTCACCACGAAGTCCCGGTCCTGTTCGGTGAGCGGTCCCCACTGGGTGTTGGCGATGACGCGGTCCTGGGCGGTGGCGACCTTGCTCAGACCGAGCATGCCCGGGTAGGCCAGCGCCGCGAGGGTCACGGCCATGGCACCGCCCACGAAGAGAGTTCCCGTCGCGTTCCGCGAAAAGCGCACCATGCCTCCTGCCCGGTCGGGGAGCCGCCCACCTACGGCGCGGGGCGGTTCTTACACACAGCAGTACGGATGCGGAAGGCGTTCGTCTCTGCGCAACAGGTAAAGAAGAGTTGACCAACTCCCGGGAGACGTTGACCTTTTGCTGGGAGAGGCGAGAGGAAACGCTGCCATAGATTCGCCGCATGCCCCCACAACTGCCCCCACAGCCCGCCCCCCGGATGCCCGCCGCACTGCCCGTCCTGCCCTACCGCAAGCCCACCAAGGGCCGCGACTACTGGGTCTTCGACGACGCCCTGCCCGACGTCGACGCCGTACGGGAGCGGTGTCTGGCCAAGGACGACTGGGTGCAGGGGTATCCGTACACGTCCGAGACCTGGCCGGGGCTGCGGGCCATGCCCGGACTGGAGCCCGGTGAACTCGCCGTGATCGAACGGCTGGTGAAGCGGGCGACCGGGGCGAAGGAGCTGTGGGTGCAGCAGGCGCCCGGCGGCGGGACCCTGAACCACAACTGCGTCCAGGTGGTCGGCGAGGGCGAGAGCGAGCCCCGCCCGCACACCGACTCCCGCGCGCTGTGCCGGTACGCGGCCGTGCTCTATCTGAACCCCGGCGTGCCCAAGGACTGCGGCACCGCCTTCTACCGCCAGTCCCTGCCCGGCGGCCGGCTCGGCGGCAACATCGTCCAGGCCCCGCACAACAACCTCGTCGAGGCCCTGGGTACGCGCTTCGTCCCGGGCGACCACTTCGAGGAGGACGTCCGCGTCCCGCACAAGTACAACCGCCTGCTCCTCTACAACGCCAACCTCGTGCACAGCGCGACGGGTTACTTCGGCGGCACCCTGGAGGAGAAGCGCATGACGGCGGTCTTCTTCTGGATGGCGTGAGCGCCGTACGGGCCGCTGTGCCCGTCAGGCCGCGGGGCCGGGTGGCATCTGGACCGTCATGATCAGGTGGCAGGTCTCGGTGCCGGTGCCGCGGTAGGTGTGCGGGGTGTCGGCGTCGAAGGTGGCGGTCTGGCCGGCTTCCAGAGGGTGTTCGGCGCCGTCGACGACCAGGGTCATGCGGCCGGCGGTGACGCTGAGCGTCTCCACGACGCCGGCCTGGTGGGGATGGCTCGGGTACTCCTCGTCCGGTTCCAGCCGCCAGCGCCAGACCTCGACCGGGGCCGGGCCGGAGGTCGTGAGCATCAGCCGGGCCTCGCTGCCCAGCTCACCGGTCCACAGCGGGTCCACGGAGTCGGCGGCCACGACGCGGACCCGGTCTTCGTGCGGCCCCTGCATCAGGGCGGACACGGAGATGCCGAGCGTGTCGGCCAGCCGGACCAGGGTGGCCAGGTTGGGGTTGCCCTGTGCCTTCTCCAGCGCCACCAGGGCACCCTTGCTGACCTGGGCGCGCCGGCCGAGCTCCTCCAGGGACAGGCCCGCGCGGACCCGGGCCGACCGGACGTTGTGTGCCACCGTCCGCAGGGCCGCGGCTGTCTCGGCCACCTGATCACCATCCTTCCTGATCATTGCACTGTACCGCTCGGTCGTTCGGTTGACACCGGGCGGTCGTTCCGTTGTACGGTGGGGTCGTTCTGTTGGTATTACCCTTGAATGGTATGGCACGAAAGGCCCCGCGATGCCCGCCTTCCGCCTCGCCTCCGCCGTCGCGGACGCCTTCCCGGACACCCTGATCGCCCTGGTCACCGCCACCGGCGTGCGCGGTCACGAGCCCTGGCCGCACACCGCCGACGCGGTGGCCGAGCTGGAGCAGCGCCTCGCCGAGGGCAGCTGGGCGCCCGCCGACGAGAGCGACCCCCGCATCGACGCCTGGCACACCGCCTACCGTTCCTTCGGCACCAACCCGCGCCGGATCCGCCCCAGCGTCGACGCGCTCGGCCGCCGGCTCGCCAAGAAGGGGAGCCTGCCGCGCATCAGCCCGGCCGTCGACTCCTACAACGCCGTGTCCGTCCGCCATGCCCTGCCCGCCGGCGCCTTCGACCTGGACCAGGTGAAGGGTGACGTCGACATCCGGCACGCGGACGGCACCGAGTCCTTCACCCCGCTCGGCGAGCCCGGCACCGTCGAGACGCCCAGGCCCGGGGAGATCATCTACGCCGACACGGCCGGGGTCCTGACCCGCCACTGGAACCACCGCGACGCCCATCGCACCCGCGTCACCGACGACTCCGCCCACGTCGCCTTCGTCCTGGAGACCCTGCGTGCCGACCGTGACGGCGACCTGCTGAAGACGGCGGCCGACGAACTCCAGAGCCTGCTCGCCCCGCACGCGGCCCGCACCACCCTGCACTACCTGAGCCCGGCCCAGCCGGAGGCGGCCGTCTGACCCCAGGTCCCAGCTCCCGTGCGTACCGGGGCCGGCCGGGCGTGTGGGGCGGTGCGATGTGCGGTACGGATGGCCGGCATGAGCAGCAGTCTTGTCATCGTGGGTGCCGGGCCTGGGCTGGGGGCTGCCGTCGCCCGGCGGTTCGGGCGGGAGGGGTTCGCCGTCGGGCTCGTCGCGCGGGACCGGGAGCGGCTCGACCGGCTGGTGGAGGAGCTGGCGGAGAGCGGGGTGCGGGCCGGCGGGTTTGTCGCCGACGTGCGCCGGCCGGAGGAGCTGACCGGGGCGCTGGAGCGGGCGGGCCGGGAGCTGGGGACCGTCGAGGTGCTGCAGTACAGCCCGGTGCCGCACCGGGACTTCATGCGGCCCGTGCTGGAGACCCGGCACCGGGATCTGATCGGGCCCGTCGAGTTCTCCGTGTACGGGGCCGTCGCCGCCGTACAGGCCGTGCTGCCGGGGATGCGGCGGCTCGGGCGCGGCACGATCCTCTTCGTCAACGGCGGGACCGCCGCCGTGCCCCACCCCGAGCGGGCCGGCACCTCGATCGCCTTCGCGGCCGAGAGCGCGTACGGCCGTCTGCTGCACGAACGCCTCGCCGGGGAGGGGATCCACGTGGCGCAGCTGGTGATTCCGGGCGCCATCACCCCCGGGCACGCCCGCAAGGATCCGGAGGTGCTGGCCGGGGTGCTGTGGGGCATGCACCGGGAGCGGCACGGGTTCCGGCACTTCGCCGACGACCTGGACAGCCGCTGACGGGGCACCGGCAACCTGCGGGGTGGGGGCTTCTAGTCCAATATGGTGACGTTGGCCGGAATTGCTCTCTTCTCAAGGGGGCCTGGAATGGCTGTGGAAATCCCCGCGATCATCAAGCCGTCCCGGTTGCGCAGCCGGCGTGGGCTGCTCGGTGAGTGCCTCGCCGAGTTCCTCGGGACCTTCGTGCTCATCTCCTTCGGCTGCGGTGTGGTCGCGATGGCGGTCGCCGCGCTGCCCGGTTCGGGCCGCGCCGCCACGCCCACCACGATCTTCCTCGCGGCCGGGGACTGGCTGCTGATCACGTGGGGCTGGGCACTGGCCGTCACCTTCGGCGTCTACGCGGGCGGCGGGGTCAGCGGCGCCCACCTGAACCCGGCGGTCACCCTCGCCATGGCCGTGCGCCGCGGCTTCGCCTGGGCGAAGGTCGTGCCGTACTGGTTCTCCCAGGTCCTCGGCGCCTTCGCCGGGGCGGCGCTGGTCTACCTCGTCTACCACGACGCCATCCACGCCTACGACCGGGCGGCAGCCGGCCCGAAGGTGAACGGCCGCACGAACGCCACCTTCTCCATCTTCGCGACCTTCCCCGCCGCGTACTTCCACGGTGGCGTCTGGGGACCGCTGATCGACCAGATCGTCGGTACGGCGTTCCTGCTCATGCTGATCGCCGCCGTCCTCGACGTACGCAACCAGGCCGTCAAGTCCAACCTCGCCCCCCTCGTCGTGGGCTTCGTCGTCGCCGCGATCGGCATGTCCTACGGCGCGAACGCGGGGTACGCCATCAACCCGGCCCGCGACTTCGGGCCCCGCCTGCTGACCTGGATCGAGGGCTGGAAGAGCCTGGCCTTCCCGGGCAGCGTGTCCGGCTCGTTCAGCTCCTACTGGTGGATCCCGATCGTCGGTCCGCTGATCGGCGGTGTGGTCGGGATCGTCGTGTACGACCTGTTCGTCGGCGACATCCTGCTGCTGCGGGCGCAGACCATGGAGCCGCCGGAGCCGGGGGAGTCGACACCGGTACGGACGGTGAACCGCACCTAGCTCTGTTCAACTCCCGCTGTCCGACGGGTCCTTGGCGCAGCCTCCGGCCGCCCGTCTGGCGGTGGCCGCGATCTCCTCCAGCGCCGCCAGGTGCCGGTTCAGTGCCCGGCGGCCGGTGAAGGTGAGCGAGGCCCAGGTGCGCGGACGCTTGCCCAGGTAGCCCTTGCGGACGCTGACATAGCCGGTCTTCTCCAGCGCGGAAAGGGTCTTGCTCAGCGTGGAGTCGGACACCTGGCAGTAGTCCCGCAGAACGGCGAACTCCGCCTCGCCGCAGGCCGAGAGATAGGCGGCGAGGGCCAGTCGCGTGGGGTGGTGCAGCTCGCGGTCGAGGGCGGGAGGTGCGTCGCCGCGGGACCCGGGCCCGGTCATGCGGTGCCGCCCTGGTGCTGCCGGAGCCCGCGCAGCACATGTTCCGCGCCGGTGGCCACACCGAAGCCGATGAGCCAGCCGGTCGTGCCGTACGGGACGGCGGCCAGCGCGCCGACGGCGATCGCGGCGAGGGGCGCCACCCAGAGCTCCCAGGCCGAACGCCGGGGTCCGCCGTCCCGGCTGAACCAGCGGGTCACGCCGCCGTGGTGGGCGCCGGTCCAGATCAGTGCGAAGAAGCCGACCGCGCAGGCGAGGCCGGCGAGCGTCAGCCATGCCCCGTACCGCGGCAGCAGGTTGGCCAGCCCGAGCGCGGTGAAGCCGGCCGCGCAGGTCAGTCCCTGGCCGATGACGTACCCCCGGGGCCGCTCCCGCCCCCCGGCCTCCCGCGCCGCGGCCCGCGCGGCACACACCGCACCGAGCGCATCCCGCGCCCGCCCGGCATCCATCGGCTCGTCCATCGGTTCCCCCGTGCTGTTCATACGTCAACCTCCGCTGAGGACAGGGCGGTTGGTCGGACCGCCCCGGGTTCGTACGGCGTCTTCCCTGTCAGCATGGACACTACTTTCCATGAATGCAAGTACTTTCCCAGCGGCAGGACAGCGGATTTCTGTCATCCCCGCCCCCTCACCCGCGTCTCCGCACCATGCACGCGACCACCCAGCCCAGCCGCCGCGCCCTCCTCAAAGCCGCGGGAACCGCATCCGCGGCGACCGTCACAGGCACGACCGCCCTCGGTGCGACCGCTCTCACCACCACCCCCGCGGCCGCCGCGAGCGGCTACGCCCACCCCGGGCTCCTCCACACCCGTACCGACCTGGACGGTATGGCGGCCAAGGTGAGGGCGGGCGCCTCGCTCTTCCTGCGCCGACGGGACCGGATCAGGCGCGGAGCCCGGTAGGCAGTACCCCTACGGCTCCGGTGCCTGCTCACAACGGCCTGTTCGGCCAGTCCAGCAGGCGGGCTCCGATGACTGCCGTCTGGAGCATGTAGCGGTGGGCCGGGTCGGCCGGGTCGGCGGTGGTGAGGTGGTGGATGCGTTCCAGACGGTAGGTGAGGGCGCGCACGCTCAGATTGAGGCGGCGGGCCGCCTCGGCGGCCACGCAGCCCGCGTCGAAGTAGGCCGTCAGGGTCTCCAGCAGCGGGCCGGCGCCGCCGCGCGCCGCCGTCAGGGGGCCCAGGGTGTGGGAGACCAGGTCGGCCATCGCCTGGCGGTCGCGGGTCAGGACCGGGTAGATCAGGAGGTCGGCGGCGCGCAGCACCGGGCCCGAGAGGTTCAGGCGCTCGGCCATCTCCAGGGCGGCCAGGGCCTCCTCGTAGGACTGGACGACCCCGCCCGGGCCCGGCTGCGGACGGCCGATGGCGACGCGGCCGCCGTCCGTCGCCGTGTACGCCTGCTGGGCGAAGTGGGCGAGGATCTCGTCCTCGTCGCCGGGGGCGATGCACAGGAGGCGGCCGTTCTTGGTGGTGAGGAGGATGTTGTGGGAGTCGTAGCGGGCCAGTACCGCCGAGGCCACCCGGCGGGCGGTCGGGCCGCCCTCGACGTAGGCGCTCGGGCCCTCCGCCACGGCCACCGCGTGCGCCCGGGACAGGTGCAGGCCGAAGCGTTCGGCGCGCTCGGCGAGGCGGCCCAGGTCGCTACGGCCGTACAGCAGGTCGTCGATGAACTCCCGGCGGGCCGCCTCCTCCCGGCGCACGGTGAGCCGCTGGGCGCGCTCGTAGCCCTCGGCGAACGCGTCGACCGCCTGCTCCACGGCGGCCAGCGCGGCCAGCGTGCTCTCCGTCGAGCCGGGTCCGGTCGGCCAGGCGGCGCGGGCGGCGGCGAGGTGGGCGACGACCAGGGCGCGCAGCCCGTGTCCGTCCTCGGCGGCCTGTTCGCCCAGGGTGCGGCGGGTCTTCAGCTCCTCCCGGGTCAGCCGCCGCCCGGTGGCCGCGACCTCGGCCAGTGCCCGGGGCAGGCCGTCCAGGTAGTGCTCGTACGGCCCCGAACTCTCGTGCGGTATTCCGTGCTGTGTCCCCCGACGTTCCGGCACGCTGTCCCGACCCCCCGTGTCCCCGTTCCCCCCCAGGGAGCAGTTCCGCTCGGCTCCCCGGCTCCCCGTTGCCCCCGCGCCCCGCCGCTTTGCGATCTTGACGCTCCGGTGACGTTTTCTTAGCGTCTGTCCGGCATCAAGACCCTAGTCAACGTTGCCGGAAACCGGCAATGCGCGGGCGTGCGCTCGTCTCGCACCATGTCCCACGGGGAGCACTACGGAGGGCCGCGGTGCCGGGCACCGGCGGACGACCGGCGGGAACGACCGGCTCGGACACCACAACGGGGGGTCCGGCACCGCGGCCTCGGGGGGCTCCGTAACTCATCGTCTGACGCAAGGACGTTGCCATGGAAGCCCTCGGCGTGCTCGTCGCCGTCTGTCTCGTCGTCGTGGTGCTCGCGGTGCTCGCGTTCTCCCGGCTGTACCGCAAGGTGGACCAGAGCCAGGCCCTGATCGTGTCGAAGACGCGCCGGGTGGACGTGTCCTTCACCGGTCAGGTCGTGCTGCCGATCCTGCACAAGGCCGAGGTCATGGACATCTCGGTGAAGACCATCGAGATCAGCCGCTCGGGGCGGGACGGACTGATCTGCCGGGACAACATCCGCGCCGACATCCGGATCCTGTTCTTCGTGAAGGTCAACAAGACCGTCGAGGACGTCATCAAGGTCGCCCAGACGGTCGGCACCGAGCGCGCCAGCCACCAGGACACGCTCCAGGAGCTGTTCCACGCGAAGTTCTCCGAGGCGCTGAAGACCGTCGGCAAGCAGCTGGACTTCACCGACCTCTACACCAAGCGCGAGGAACTCCGCTACCACGTCATCGAGTTGATCGGCATCGACCTCAACGGCTACCACCTTGAGGACGCCGCGATCGACTACCTGGAGCAGACCCCGCTCACCCAGCTCGACCCGGCCAACGTCCTCGACGCGCAGGGCATCCGCAAGATCACCGAGCTGACGGCGATCGAGCACGTGCGCACCAACGAGGCGCAGCGCACGGAGCAGAAGGAGATCACTCGGCAGAACGTCGACGCCCGCGAGGCCATCCTGGAGCTGGAGCGGCGGCAGGCGGACGCCGAGATCAAGCAGAAGCGGGAGATCGAGACCTCCCGCGCCCGCGAGGAGGCCGAGACCGCCCGCGTGGTGGAGGAGGAGCGGCTGCGTGCGCAGGGCGCCTTCCTGCGGACCGAGGAGCAGCTGGGCGTCCAGCGGGAGAACCAGGCCCGGGAGATCGCCGTCGCCGCGAAGAACCGGGAGCGGGTCATCGCCGTCGAGAGCGAGCGTGTCGAGAAGGACCGGCTGCTCGAAGTCATCGCGCGGGAGCGGGAGACCCAGCTGACGAGGATCGCCGCCGAGAAGGAGGTCGAGGCGGAGAAGCGGGACATCGCCGAGGTCATCCGGGAGCGGGTCGCGGTGGACCGTACGGTCGCCGAGCAGGAGGAGTCCATCAAGAAGCTGCGCGTGGTCGAGGAGGCCGAGCGCGAGCGGCAGGCCCTTGTCATCGCCGCCGAGGCGGAGGCGCAGGAGCGGCTGGTCAAGGACATCAAGGCCGCCGAGGCCGCCGAGCAGGCCGCCACGCACCGGGCCGCCGAGGAACTCACCCTCGCCGAGGCCCGGTTGAAGACCGCCGACATGGACGCCCGCGCCAAGCTGCGGCTCGCCGAGGGCGTGCAGGCCGAGGCCGCCGCTGAAGGTCTGGCCGCCGTCCAGGTCCGCGACAAGGAGGCCGAGGTCACCGTCAAGGCCGGCCGCGCGGAGGCGGAGGCCGCGGCGGCACTGCTGCGGGCCGAGGCCGAGGGCACCCAGGCCAAGGCGCTCGCCGAGGCCGAGGGTGCGCGGGCGAAGGGTCTCGCGGAGGCGGAAGGTGCGCGGGCGGCGGCGGAGGCTGTCGAGGCGCGGCTGAAGGCCGAGGCGGAAGGCGCTCGGGCGAAGGGTCTCGCGGAGGCGGAAGGTGCGCGGGCGGCGGCGGAGGCTGTCGAGGCGCGGCTGAAGGCCGAGGCGGAAGGCGCTCGGGCGAAGGGTCTCGCGGAGGCCGAGGGTGCGCGGGCGGCGGCGGAGGCTGTCGAGGCGCGGCTGAAGGCCGAGGCGGAAGGCGCTCGGGCGCAGAGCCTCGCCGAGGCGGAGGGTGCCAAGGCGAGGGCGCTCGCGGAGGCCGTCGCGATCGGCGAGAAGCTGAAGGCCGAGGCCGCGGGTCTCACCGAGAAGGCCGCCGCCATGGCCGCCCTGGACGACGCCTCGCGCGGGCACGAGGAGTACCGGCTCCGGCTCCAGGCGGAGAAGGAGATACGGCTGGCCGGGCTGGAGACGCAGCGGCAGGTCGCCGAGTCGCAGGCGACCGTCCTCGCGACCGGGCTGGAGCACGCCGACATCGACATCGTCGGCGGGGAGTCCGTCTTCTTCGACCGGTTGGTGTCCTCCATCTCGCTCGGCAAGGGCGTGGACGGCTTCGTCGACAACTCCCGCACCGCCCAGGCCCTGGCGAAGCCCTGGCTGGACGGCTCGGGCAGCTTCACGGAGGACCTGAGCCGCGTCCTCGGCTCGCTGGGCTCGGCGGATGTGCGGAACCTGACGGTGTCGGCCCTGCTGATGAAGCAGATCAAGGGCGGCGGCCCCGAGGCGGGACAGCTCCAGCAGCTCCTCGACCGGGCAAGCGAACTGGGCCTGCAGGACACCCCGCTGACCGCGCTGAACGGAAGCAGTGCGCTGAACTGAGGCCGGCGGGGGTGGGCGCCGCCTCAGCGGCGGCGCCTCGCAGGCCGACGGCACGGCAACTCCCCAGGGGCGCGGGGCCGCATCGATGTGCGGCTCCGCCGCGTGGGCGCGACCAGCCACCCACCCACCCACCCACCCGCACCCGGCATACGACCCGCAGCCCAACGGCGCTCCCCCGGCCCGACTCTCCGAGCCCACGAAGAAAGGCACACCCCATGGCCACCGCTGAGGCGCCGCAGGTCGATGCCGGCACCTACGAGGTGCTGCGCGACCGGCTGGCCGGACACGCGGCTGAGCTGGCCCGCAGGGCCGAGGCGCTCAACGGACGGCGGGCCGAGGAGTTCGGGTCGGCCCGGGTCGAGCTGGCAGCCACCGCCCGGCTCGGCACCGGCCACCCGTGCGTGCCCTGCGACATCGTGGCCGTCGGCGACACCCTCCTCTTCGGCGGGACCGGCAACACCACCGACGGAACCGACGTCGCCGTCTCCGACGTACTCACGCTCTACGACCGGGACGGCACGCCGCTGCCCGACACCGCCGTACCCGGACTCCTCGACGACCCGGCGTTCGTGCGGGAGTTCACCGCGCTGCACCGCTACTACCGGCAGGCCCGGCTGCTGCGGCTGCGCCGGGTCGACGGCCGGCTGCTGGCGGTGTTCCGCACCGGCGAGAAGGCCGACGACGTGCGCGCGCTGCGCTGGAGCGTCGGCGACGACGGCCGCGTGGCGTTCCTGGACGCGCGCGGCGACCGCGACGACGTCTGCCCGCCCGGCCAGGACGTCACCTGGACCGAGACCACCCGCGTGGACCACGTCCTCGGCCGTGACCCCTACGTGGCCGTACCCGGCGGGCTCGGGGTCACCACCATCGGCGGCTCCCTCACCGTACGCACCACGGACGGCGAGGCACTGCACACCGAGCCCGTGCAGGAGCCCCTCCAGTCCCTCGCCGACGCCGCCGTCGCGCATGCCCAGGCCGGCCCGCTGGTGCTGCTGCGGATCCGGCCGTACAAGGAGGACGCCGACCGGCATCTGGTCTTCGACACGCTGACCCGGACCGTCGTCCGGCTCGACGGGATCGGCGAGGCCTGCCGGCGGCTGCCCGAGGAGCAGGGCATCGTCTTCCCCGGCGGCTACTGCCTGGCCGGTGGCGGGCACAAGACGTACGAACTCGACATCAGCGGGCTGGAGTTCGAACGGGAGGTGCGCGCGCCGAACGGTGAGGACGTGCTGTACGCGTTCCGCTCCCGCGCCGAGGGCCGCACGCTGCTGATGCCGTACAACACCCTGCGCAAGGAGGTCGCGGCCCCGCTGCCGTGCCGGGGCTGGGCGCTGTTCGAGGACGGCGCGCTGGCCGTGCTGCGGGCCGGCGGCGACGAACCCGCGCACACCCACCCGCTCCAGTGGTGGACCTCGCCGTACGTCTCCGACACCCACGCGGCCGCCCTGCGCACCGGCACCGGCGCCCTGGCCAGGGTCGGCAACGCCGATCTCGTGCGCGGGCTCGCCGACTGTCTGTCCGTCGCCGGGCTCGTCGCCGACGGCATCGAGACCGGTGAGGGCTATCGCGCGCTGGCCGCCGCGTGCGTACGTGCCGCTGACACCCACCACTGGCTCGCCGACCCCGAACTCGGCGATCTGGCTGACCCGTTGGAGGAGGTCCGGGTCACCGCCGAGCAGGTGCTGGGCGAGTTCGAGACCGTGCGGGAGCTGACCCGGCAGGCCGCCGAGGCCCTCGACGAGGCGGCCGAGCGGATCGCCGCCGTCGTACGGCGGCTGCGCGGCGAGGCGCCGCGCGAGGCCGCCGCCTGGGTGCGAGGACTCACCGAACTCCGGCACGCGCACGGGCACCTGCTCACCCTGCGGGAGCTGCGGTACATCGATGCCGACCGCCTGGAGGAGCTGGCGAACACCGCCGAGGGCGACCTCGCCGCGTTCGGGCGGCGCGCGGTGACGTTCCTGGCCCGCGAGGACGCCTTCACCGGGCAGCGGGAGGAGGTCGAGCGGCTGGTCGCGGACGCGGCGGCCATCGAGACCGTCGCCGGTGCGCAGCCCGTCGCCGCCCGCCTCGACGACCTCGCCGACGGGCTGCGCACGGTCACCGAGGTGGTCACCGGACTCGACATCGCCGACGCCACCGTCCGTACGGCCGTGCTGGAACGGATCGCCGATGTGCTGGGCGGGGTCAACCGGGCCCGCGCCACTCTCGACGCCCGCCGGCGCAGCCTTCAGGACAGCGAGGGGCGGGCCGAGTTCGCCGCCGAGACCGCCCTGCTCGCCCAGGCCGTCACCGCCGCGCTCGCCGGCTCCGGCACCCCCGAGGAATGCGACGACCAACTCGCCTCCGTACTCGGCCGGTTGGAGGACCTGGACGGACGGTTCGCCGAGTTCGACGACTTCCTCGCCGAACTCGACAGCCGGCGCACCGAGATCTACGAGGCCTTCGCCGCCCGCAAGCAGTCCCTCGCCGACGCCCGCGCCCGCCGCGCCGAGCAGCTCGCCGTCTCGGCGGGGCGGATGCTGGAGACGATCGGCCGCCGGGCGGCCACCCTGGCCGACACGGACGCGGTGACCACGTACTTCGCCTCCGACCCGCTGGTCGCCAAGGTCCGCCGCACCGCCGACGACCTGCGCGCCATCGGTGACAGCGTGCGCGCCGAGGAGCTGGACGGGCGCCTGAAGACCGCACGGCAGGAGGCGGTCCGCGCCCTGCGCGACCGCACCGATCTGTACGCCGACGACGGCCGCACCCTGCTGCTCGGCGGCCACCGCTTCGCCGTGAACACCCAGCCGCTCGACCTCACCCTCGTGCCGCACGGCGACGCCCTCGCCTTCGCGGTGACCGGCACGGACTACCGCGCCCCGGTCACCGACCCGGACTTCGCCGCGTACCGCCCCTACTGGGAGCGCCATCTGCCCTCCGAGTCCTCCGACGTCTACCGCGCCGAGCACCTGGCCGCCCGCCTGCTCGCCGAGCACGGCCCGGCCGCCCTCGCCGCCGCCGACGACCTGCCCGGCCTGGTCCGCCGGGCGGCGCAGGAGTCGTACGACGAGGGGTACGAGCGCGGGGTCCACGACCATGACGCGACCCTCGTCCTGACGGCCCTGTTGCCGCTGTACGAGGGCGCCGGGACCCTGCGCCACGAGCCCGCCGCCCGTGCCGCCGCCCAGCTGTTCTGGGTGCACGGCACCACGGAGGAGGCCCGTGCCGCATGGACCCGGCGGGCGGTGTCGCTGGCCCGCGCCCGGGACGCCTTCGGTGCCGTACCGGCGGTCGGCGAGCTGGAGCGGGAGCTGGCCGCCGCCGTCGAGGACTGGGATCCGGCTCTGGAGGGCGGTCCGGCCGCCGCGTACCTCTTCGAGGAGCTGACGTCCGGCCCCGGGGGCTTCGTGCTCGGCGCCACCGCCCGCGCCCTGCTGGAGAAGTTCCGCCACGCGGGCGGGAGTTACGGCGACGAGCTGGCGGACCTCCCCGATCTCGGCGCGCGCCGGCAGGTGGTCGCGGCCTGGCTCGGCGCGTACGTCAGCGCCACCGGCACCGAGGCAGGGCCGGGGGAGCTGGCGGAGGCGGTCGCGGCCGAGCTGTGCCCCGGGCTCCCCCGTTACGACGGTGACGCCCGGCTCACGGCGACGGCGGACGGCCTGCTGGGCAGCCACCCTCGCATCGACGGCGGTCAACTGCCGCTCCGCCTCGACGAGTTCCTGTCCCGCACCGCCCGTTTCGCGGCCGAGGAGGTCCCCGCCTTCCGCGCTTACCAGCACCGCCGTACGACCCTGGTGGCGGCCGAACGCGACCGGCTCCGCCTGGACGACCACCGCCCCCGGGTGATGTCGGCGTTCGTCCGCAACCGGCTGGTGGACGAGGTGTACCTCCCCCTGCTCGGCGACAGCCTGGCCCGCCAGCTCGGCACCACCGGCGCATCCAAGCGCACCGACACCGGCGGCCTGCTCCTCCTCATCTCCCCGCCCGGCTACGGCAAGACGACCCTCATGGAGTACGTCGCCGACCGGCTCGGCCTGATGCTGGTCAAGGTCAGCGGCCCGGCGCTGGGCCACACCGTCACCTCGCTCGACCCGGCCGACGCCCCGAACGTCACCGCCCGGCACGAGATCGAGAAGATCAACTTCGCGCTGGCGGCCGGCAACAACACGCTCCTGTACCTGGACGACATCCAGCACACCTCGCCCGAGCTGCTGCAGAAGTTCATCCCGCTGTGCGACGCAACCCGCCGGGTGGACGGCGTGTGGGAGGGCGAGCCGCGCACCTACGACCTGCGCGGCAAGCGGTTCGCGGTGTGCATGGCCGGCAACCCCTACACCGAGTCCGGCGAGCGGTTCCGCATCCCCGACATGCTCGCCAACCGGGCCGACGTGTGGAACCTCGGCGACGTCCTCACCGGCAAGGAGGACGTCTTCGCGCTCAGCTTCGTCGAGAACGCCCTCACCGCCAACCCGGTCCTCGCCCCGCTCGCCGCCCGCGACCGCGCCGACCTCGACCTGCTGGTCCGGCTGGCCACCGCCGACCCCACGGCCCGCGCCGACCGCCTGTCCGCGCCGATGCCGCCGTCCGAACTGGACCGTGTGGTGGCCGTGTTGGGGCATGTGGTGGCGGTCCGCGAGACGGTGCTGAAGGTCAACGCGGCCTACATCGCCTCCGCCGCCCAGTCGGAGGCCGCCCGCACGGAACCCCCGTTCCGGCTCCAGGGCTCCTACCGCGACATGAACAAGATCGCCCAGCGGCTGCGCCCGGTCATGAACGACGCCGAACGCGAGGCCGTGATCCACGACCACTACACCGCCGAGGCCCAGACCCTCACCACGGGCGCCGAGGCCAACCTCCTGAAACTGGCCGAACTGCGCGGCACCCTGGACGCCGGTCAGGCCGCCCGCTGGGCCGAGGTGAAGACGGCCCACGTCCGCGCCAGCACGCTGGGCGGCCCGGAGGACGACCCGGTGACGCGTGCGGTGGCGGCGCTGGGGCTGCTGGCGGACCGGGTGGCGGCGGTGGAGTCGGCGATCAACCGGGTGCGGGGTGGCGGAGCGGACGAGTGAGGGCGGGGGCGGGCGTTCGTCGCTGACCCGCACTCCGCCAGTGACAGGCGCAACGGCAGCGACGCACCAGCAGCAGGCCCTTACCGTGGGGCAGGGGCACGTCCCTCGTCTGACGGCACCAGGCGTGCAGGTCTTCGTGCCCGTGGCGCGTGGCGAGCGTGCACTCGGCCGACCGCGCCGACGCGTCCGCCGTGGTGGGGGCGCTCACGGCTCACCCCCTGCACGGCGGGAGCCGGGCAGCAGGATGAGCACGTCCGGCTGGGGCGGGAAGTACATCGCGC
Organism: Streptomyces sp. CoH27; assembly: GCF_020181035.1. Taxonomy (GTDB): domain Bacteria; phylum Actinomycetota; class Actinomycetes; order Streptomycetales; family Streptomycetaceae; genus Streptomyces; species Streptomyces camelliae. Next base: position 12,179 of record NZ_JAIQYY010000020.1, on the reverse strand, counting down.
AGTCCGGGCAGGCGTACCACACTCCTGCGGGCCCTCCTCGTGCTGACGAATGCCGAGGTCAAACGGTGACGGGCGATGACCCAACGCGGTGAGGGCAAGGCGTCGCGGCCCGCGCGAGCACCCCGGCTTCGGCCCACGCCAGCCCCATGACCTGAGCTTCAGGTTGGACAATGTCTCTTGTCAGTGCGGTGCGCTTCACTGTCCGCCATGGAGCTCACGCAAGCGACCGTCAACGACCTGCTGGCCCAACTCGGCCCGGGGAACGGCTACATCTACCTGCCTAGCGACCTGGACCCGCAGGACCTGACCGACCTGATCGCCGACAGGTACGGTGCCCCGCGCACCCTCGTCCTCGACGGCTTCACTGATCCGACGGTCGACGAGTCCCGGGGCGCGGCTCTCCTCGTCCCCTTCGAGGACCGGGCCGTGATGATACGGGCGTGGGCATATGGAGATCAGTGGGTCGGCACGGGTACGGCGCGGGACGCCGAGGGGGCCGAGCGGCCGGTACTGGTGGTCGCTCACAGGGAAGTGCCAGAACCCTTGGCGGTCGCTCCGGATGAGGACGAGGACGTCGACTGGATGGAGCGGCTCAGACGAATCACCGGCTGGACACAGCCCGCCCAGCGGCCGCACGTGGACTGGGCGGAGGCGGAGTCGCGCCTGGGCACCGCGCTGCCGAGCGACTACAAGCGCATGGTCGAGACGTTCGGCAAGGGCGCCTTCGACGGTTTCCTGGACCTGTACCAGGAGCCGTGGGCGGGTCTCAGGGAGGACGGGCTGCTCATCTGGGCCGGCACGGAGCACGAGGACCGGTACTGCTGGAGGGCCGACGGTGACGACCCCGACCGTTGGCCCGTCGTGGTCCGGTCCTTCGACGGCGAGGACATCCCCTTTGACTGCCAGGCCGCGGAGTTCGTCTGCCGCATCCTCATCGACCCGCACCACCCCCACACAATGGCGCACTATTTCGACACCCACTGGTTCATGAACTATCGGGAAAGCGGCTGACCGAACCCCGCCGCCAACGGCCCCCGGCTCTCCTCGGAGCCCACGAGGCACTCCACCCAAGGGCGCGGCCGGCGGTGTGGTCGATGATGTCCCAGGCCGTGCCGGGCCGCAGGTAGAACGCGGGCACCGGAGGCATGACGATCCCGCCTGCCTCGGTCACCGCCGTCATGGCGCGCAGATGGGTGAGGGTCAGCGGGGTCTCGCGGACCATCAGGACCAGGCGCCGGCGTTCCTTCAAGGTCCCGTCCGCGGCGCGGGTGAGCAGGTTGTCGCCGCTCGCGTACGCGATCGCGGACAGGGTGTGCACGGAGCAGGGCGCCACGATCATCCCGTCGGCCGGGAACGAGCCCGACGCGATCGCGGCTCCGATGTCGGCGGGGCGGTGGCTGACGTCCGCGAGGGCGGCCAGGTCACGCGCGCTCAGATCCGTCTCGTAGGCCCTGGTCTGCTGGCTCGCGGGGGTCACGACCAGGTGCGTCTCCACACCGGCCTTGCGGGCCAGCTCCAGGACGCGGACGCCGTAGGCGATGCCGGTCGCGCCGCTGATCCCCACCACCAGACGACGCGGCCGTCCGGTCCGGCTGTTCCGTGGTCCGTCTCCGTGCGTGTTCCGTGGTCCGTCTCCGTGCGTGTTCTGCGGTCCGTCTCCGCGCGTGTTCAGTGGTCCGTCTCCGCGCGTGTTCAGTGGTCCGTCTCCGCGCGGAAGGCGGCCGCGTGCTCGGTGACGAAGGTGGCGAGTGAGCGGGCCGGCCGGCCGGTCAGCTTCTCCACGTCGTTCGTGACGGCCGACGCGCCGCCGGCCGCGTAGAGGCCGTACAGCTCGACCATGCCCTCCGCCCGCCAGGGCGCCCAGCCGGCGGCGAGCATTCCGGCGAGAGCGGCCTCGGGCTCCAGCGCCTCGTACGCCACCGGGTGCCCGACCGCCTCGCCGAGCACACCGGCGATCTCGGCGTGGGTCAGGGCGGCCGGGCCGGTCAGCGTGTAGATGGCGTTCTCGTGGCCCTCGCCGGTCAGCACCGCGACCGCTGCTTCGGCGACGTCCCGCGTGTCGACGTACGACACCGCGCCCGTGCCGCCCGGCAGCGCCAGCCGGCCGGTGCGCAGTGCGGCCGCCATGCCGAGGAAGTTCTGGTAGAAGCCGTTCGGCGCCAGCACCGTCCAGGGCAGGCCGGACGCGCCCAGATACCCGAGTCCGGCGGTGTGCGCGGCGAGGAACCGGATGCCTTCGCCGTGCTCGCCGACCCCGGCGGCGGCGTGCAGCACGACGTGTGGGCGGCGGCCGGTGCGTACGGCGGCGTCGATCACGTTCCGCTCGTGCGTGTCCATCTCCGGGTGCACCGCCACCAGTACGTACACGGCGTCGGCGTCGGCCAGCGCCCGGTCCAGCGACGCCGGGTTCGTGAAGTCGGCGGCCACCGCCTCCACTTCGGCATCCCAGTGTGCCGGTACGGCCGAGCCGTCCCGCACCAGCGCCCGCACCCGCTCGCCCCGCGCCCGCAGGCCACTGACCACCTCGGAACCGACGGTCCCGGTCGCTCCGGTGACGACGATCATCTGTCTCCCCCATGTCTCGTAAGGCTTCAACGAGACGATCGCAGCGGAGAGTTGCTTGATCAAGGCGGAAGTCATGCACGATCCTTCAGCCACGCTCATCGATACGGCTCGGGGGGACCGCAATGGAGCTGACGGAGATCGAAGCGTTCCTCGCGCTGGCGGAGGAACTGCACTTCGGCCGCACCGCCGAGCGGCTGCGGCTGTCCCAGTCCCGGGTCAGCCAGCTGATCCGCTCGCTGGAACGCCGGGTGGGCGCACCGCTGTTCACCCGGACCAGCCGCCGGGTCGCGCTGACCCCGCTCGGCGAACACACCCGGCGCACGGTCGGCGCCGCCTACACGGGCCTGAAGAAGAGCTACGAGGAAACGTGCGCCCTCGCGCAGGGCATGGTCGGCACGCTGTGCGTCGGCTTCCTCGGCTGTCTCAACGGGCCGCCGCTGACCGATCTGGTCGTCGCGTTCGGCCGCCTGCACCCGGCCTGCGAGGTCACGGTGGCCGAGGTGTCCTGGGCCGACCCCTACGGGCCGCTGCGCGCCGGGGAGATCGACGTCCTGTTCACCCTGCTGCCGCTCGACGAGCCGGATCTGCGGGTGGGCCCGGTCCTGGTCTCCTACGGCAGGGTGCTGGCCGTCGCCCGGGACCACGCGCTGGCCGGGCGGGACACCGTCGACATCGAGGACCTGGCCGACTCGGTGCTGCTCGACGGCCCGGCCGAACTCCCCGAGGCCCTCCGGCACGGCTACTGCCCGCCGTTCACCCCGCTCGGCCGTCCGCTGCGCCGCGGGAAGGGCAGCCGTACGTATCAGGAGGCGCTGCACCGGGTCGCCGCGGGCGAGACGGTGTGGACGACCCACGAGGGCCTCTTCCACACCTACGCCCACCCCGGCGTCGTCCACCGCCCCCTGACCGGCCTGCCCCCGGCGAACGCCGCCCTCGTCTGGCGCGCGGACACCGAGACCGCGAAGATCCGCGCGTTCACCGGGCTGGGGGCGCGGCCGGCCTCCGGGAGCGCCGGGTGACGCGTCAGCCCAGGCAGACCACGACGAGGCAGAGCTTGCCGGACGAGGAGGAGGACGAGGTCGAGGAGGAGGACCCCGACGTCGACGAGCCTGTCTGACCGGAAGTGGAGGAGCCGCTGGTGCTCGTGCCGGTCCCGGTGCCGGTGGTGGGCGCCGGGTTCGCCGTCGTGCCTGTGCCCGTGCCCGTGCCGGAAGAGGGCGACGGTATGGGGGTCGACGTCGGGTCCGTGATCGGCGTGGAGGCGGTGTCCGTCCGGCTCGCCGGAGCGGCGTGGCGGGGTGCGGAGGACTGGGCACGCTGCTGCGGGACGCCGGCGGGGGAGACGACGTAGCCGACCGGCGCCGTCCGTGCCGTGGGCGTGTGGGGGGTGGAGGTCGGCTGCCGGTGCCGTCCGGACGCGGTGGGCGTGCCGGACGGCGGAGTGGCGGAGGCCGGCTTCTCGCCGACGCCCATGCTGCGGTTGTCCGGCGCGGTGGCCGCCTGGGCGCGGTCGCCGGAGCCGCGGTCCAGCGAGGCGAGGGTCACCCCGCCGCCGACGAGCGCGACGGCGGTCGCCACCACGGCCCGGCGCTGGCTCTTCTTCCAGCGGGCCAGCTGGCGCCGCCGGGCCGCCCGTCCCTGCGGGGCACGCGGCGCGTCGGTGACATCGACGGCCGCCGCGGTGCCGGTGGGGGCGGGGGTGTCCGGGGTGTCCAGGGCGTCGGGCAGGTGCGTGTCGTCGTACCAGGTGTCTGGGCCGGGGTACGGCTCGGCAGCGGCAGGTGTCTGTGTGGCGGCCACCGGCGTCATCGGCGTCAGCGACGTCATCGGTGCCGTCATCGGCGTCGTACCGGCGGAGCCGTCGGTGCCGGGCGGGGCGATGTCCGGGGCGTAGGCGCCGCACCCGGGACAGACCAGGGCGCCGTTGAGGTGCCGGCGGCATGAGGAGCAGTAGTCCATCTGCGGTCTTCCTGAGTCGACTGCGCCGTTGGTCACCGGGACCCCGGCCTGGTCACGCCCGTACGGGAGATCGAGCGATCAGACACGCTAACGAGCCTTTCGAAAGGCTGTGTGCAGTCCGTGTGGTGCTCCTGCACAGATTCCCGGCCGATGGCATATGGATCGCCTCAGCGGGCACTCCGCCGCGCCTCGCGGCATCGTGGAGGCGGGCGCCCCCGCACCGGATCGGCAGGAGGACACGCATGCTCGGCACAGACTTCCGCACCGGCTCACCCGTCTGGCTCGACCTCGGCAGCCCCGACATCGAGGCCACCGCCGCGTTCTACGGCGCCGTCTTCGGCTGGACGTTCGCGCCCGCCGGTCCCGAGGCGGGCGGGTACGGCTACCTCCAGAAGGACGGCGCGACCGTGGCCGCCGTAGGCCCGCTGACCGAACCGGGCGCGACGCCCGCGTGGATGACGTACTTCAAGGCCGCCGACGCCCTGGCCACCGCCGACGCCGTGATCTCGGCCGGCGGAACGGTGCGGGCGGAACCGGTGAACATGGGCGAGGTGTGGATGGCCCAGTTCACCGATCCGCAGGGCGCCGAGTTCGCCGTGCTGCAGTCCGGCGAGGGGCTCGGGCGGACGTCGGAGGACGACGCCCTGGTGTGGGTGGAACTGCACGTCGGCGACCCGGTGGCGGCCATCGCCTTCTACCGGGAGCTGTTCGGCTGGCGCTCGGCGGAGATGCACGCGCCGGGCATGACGTACCGCGTCCTCAGCATCGCCGACGGCGACCAGCAGGAGGGTTCCTTCGGCGGTGTGGCCCCGCTGCGCGACGGTCAGGAGCGGGCGCGCTGGGTGCCGTACTTCGCGGTGGCCGACGCGGACGCGACCGTCGCCAGGGCGCGGGACAACGGCGGCACGGTCGTGATGCCGGCCGCGGACGTCCCGGACGTCGGCCGCATCGCCTGGCTGGCCGACCCGGCCGGCGCGGTCTTCGCGGTCCTGAAGCCGAACCCGCGGCAGGCCGCCGCCTAGCCGGACCCCGGACCCCGGACGCCTCGCTCCGCCGGGAGTTCATCCCCGGCAACTCCCGTATGTGCACGCAACGTTGTCCGGACAGAACGCACTGTGTTCCACTAATGTCCTTCCACCACCACGATCACGTGCTCCTGGGCGGGAGAGCATCCATGGGGGATCCGAGTGAGGAGCTGGGGTTCGAAGGACTCCTCGGTGAGGAAGGCTTCTTCGCGCGTCTGCTCGGGCGGTCACCGTCGGGCGGCGGCCGAGCGGAGCTGTACGGGCCCGATCTGCCCGTCGTGCTGCTCACCGGCGGCCCGGGCATGGGCAAGGGACGGCTGCTGGACGTGGTGTGGCGGCAATTCGCCACCCAGCTGCCGGTCGTCCGCCTGGACTGCGGCTCGGGGGAGTACGCGGACCGGGCGGCGCGGGAAAAGGGTGCCCGTTCGGCCGCGACCGAGATCCTGGTCGAGGCCGCCCGGACGCTGAGAACCTGGCCGGGGACGGGCGGCTCGTTCCTCTTCCCCCGGTTCTTCTCGGGCCTGGTGCTGGTCACGACCGGCGTCACCGGGGGCACTCCCCGAGCGGTCCGGGCAGAGATCGAGCGGTACACGGACCTGCCGGAGAAGCGGCGGCTGCGCGCCCTGTTCACAGGTGGCTTCTGGCGGGACCGAGGAGTCGTCCGGAATCTGCTGGCGGCCCTGGAGCAGCCGCTCGACGGGGCCGCGGTGGGCACCGCGTTGCTGGCCGCCCTCGACACGAGCCTGACCCCCAAAGGCCGCAGGGAACTGACACGGATCTACGGCGCGTATCTGGGCGCGGACCGCCGGTACCAGCACGGACTGCGCAGCCTCGCCGCCGACTTCCGGGCCCGCGGAGAGGGGCGCGAAGTGGCGGAGAGCTTCCTCTTCTGGGCGCTGCGTGAGGACCTTGAGGCGGCGTACGCGGGGGTGCTGGCCTACCTGAGCCGGGTCGGCCGCCCGGCGATGCTGCTGGACCGCTCCGAATCACCGCTGGGGGAGCAGCTGTTGCGCGCCGTGCTCACCGACCGCCGGGCCGGGCGGCGCGATCGTGTGGTGATCGTGGGCACCGCGCGCCGGGCGGACGGCGGGGCCTTTCTGTACGGGGGCCTGCGGCGGGAGGAGGTGCTGCCCCCGGCGGAGTTCCGGCCCGCCGACGAGGTGCCGCCCGCATGGTCCCGCCGTAAGCACAAGGGAACGGATCTGGCGCCGCTGGCCGACGGGGTGCTCCTGCTGCGGATGCCCCTGCTCACCGGCGACCAGATCGGCGAGGAGACCGCGCGCAGACAGCTGCGCGCGGAGCCGGAGGGCGGTACGAACCGTCGTCGTATCGACGCCGCCGTGGCCCGGCTGAGCGGCGGACGGCCGCACATGGTGCTCCGGCTGGCCGCCGCTGCCGCCGCCTTCCAGATGCCGGCGGACGCCAACGACCGGGACCTCCTGGACGCACCGCTGCACCTTGCGGCCGACGGCGACGGCGAAGGTGACGGCGAGCGGCCCGTGTTCGACGTCCTGCTGCGGGAGCTGATCCTGAAGCAGCTGCCGGTGCGGCTGCCGCAAGAGCACCACGGCCAGTGGCTGGATCTGCTCACCCATCTCTCGGTCGCGCACGACATGGAGTGCGCTGACGTCCTGCTCGACTATCACCAGCGCGGCCGGCTCAACCGCCTGACGGCACATCAGGTCGGGCAACTGCTCGCCGACACCGGATGGCCCAGCTGCGAGCGGCACTTCATCGGGGACTTCGGGCTGCGCCAGCTGCTGGTGCACCGGCTGTACGGGCTGCACCCCGACGGAGCCGCCTGGTACGACGACCACCGTCTGCTGCGCAACCACTACAGCCGGCGCGCGAAGGACGAGGCGACGGCCGACGGTGGGGCGACGGCGGACGGCAGGGCGACGGCGGACGGCGGGGCGCCGGTGGACGGCGGGGCGACGGCGGAGGGCGGGGCGTTCCGCTCGGTCATGGCGCACCGGATGAACCACCACCTGGTGTCCGGCGGCGTGGACGGCGTGGTCGGCCATCTGGTCGCCACGCTGCCCGGCCGTCCGCTGAAGTGGTGCGCGGAGCTGCTGGAGATCGCCCAGGCGCCGTATCCGGGCGGCGCGGACACCCGCCGGCAGCGCGCCGAGGGCCTGGTCGCGCTGGAGGGAGACGCGCTGCGCCGCACCGTGGACCGGCTGCTGCACGCCGTGTGGCTGTGCGAGGAGCGGACCAGGCCGACGGGACAGGAGACCGCCGGCACGCTGGCCAGGCTGCTGGACCTGCTTTCGATCATGGAGTTCGACGGCGCCGGGCAGCTCGGCAGGGTGGCCACCGAGTGGAGAAGCCTGGCGGAGAACGAGCTGCCGTTGCTGGGCTGCGCCTGCACCGGACAGCTCGGGCGAAGGAGGTAGCGGGGATGCCCAGGTGGCAGAAGATCCTTTACGCGTTGCTCGTCGCGGCCGTGGTCGTGACCGGGGGCGTGTTCCTCTGGTCGTACCTCCAGCGGCCGGACACGTGTGCCGACGGGGTCGACCGGATCGGCGGCGAGTGCGTCGGCGTCAACGGCTCGGGCTACGACTTCGGCAACGGGGACATCACCGCCGTGGTCCGGGCCATCGCCCAGGAGAACAAGAAGATCGAGGGCCAGCCCCATGTGACGGTGGCGATGGTGCTGCCGCTGCGGTCGGACAAGGCCGGCCTGCGGCGGGAGATCCGCAGCGATCTTCAGGGGGCGTATCTGGGGCAGCTGCAGGCCAACGCGGGCGAGGGGGAACCGCCGAAGATCAAGCTGGTGCTGGCCGACCCCGGGCAGGACTACCGGCACCAGGCGACGGTCGTGGACACCTTGGTGCGCATGGCCGGTTCGCCGAAGGACCAGCTGCGCGCCGTCACCGGCTTCAACCTCAGCCTCGACGCCACGAAGGACGCCATCGCGCACCTGACGCAACACGGCGTTCCCGTGCTCGCCTCCCGGATCACCGGAGACCAGATCGCGAACGCGGACGGGCTGGCGAAGCCGCAGTTCCCCGGCCTGGCCCGGATCATCACCACCAACCACGACGCGGCCCAGGCGCTGGCCAACTTCAACGGTGCGCAGGACCGGGAGGACAGCAAGACGGTGGTGGTCTACGACACGCGCCAGGATGCCTACGACGAGTCGCTGGCGAAGGCGTTCAGCGGGATCAAGGAGACGGGTCCACCCGGTCCCGACGCGATGAGCTTCACCTCCCCGGCGATCGACGAGGCGGGTTCGGCCGGCAACCAGCTCGAACAGATAGCCAACAACATCTGCCAGAGCTCGGCCGACACCATCTACTTCGCGGGGCGCAATCTGCACCTGCGGCTCTTCGCGCTCAAGCTCGCCAAGCTGGACTGCGAGAACCGGCACTACACCATCATCACCGGTGCCGACGCCGCCTCGTTGCAGCAGAACATGACGGCAGGCGACTGGGAGGAACTGCGCGGCACGGGCGGCACGGCGAAGGTGACGGTGCAGTACGCCGCCCCCGCGCACCCGGACGCCTGGAGCACCGAACTGGCCGCCTGGCGCAAGAACTGGGTCGCGGCCCACCACCGCGAGCCCACCGACGCCGAGCTCCCCCAGTACCTCACCGAGCCCCAGGCGGCTCTGGACAACCTGAAGCGGCTGATCACCAGCACACTCCACGCGGGGACGAGCCTCGGCTCCACACCGGACCTGGAGGACTCCCGCACCATGCTCAACTACGACGGCATGGTCACCATCGGCCGGGCACTGCACGAGGCACAGAGCGGCGACGCCGCGAATGTGCCGAGCCTGCAGGACGTCGGCGGCGAGTGGGCCCAGCTCCAGTCCGCCCACCGCGTGCAGGGCACCAGCGGCCTGATCTGCCTGACCCGTGGTGGAAACCCGTACGACAAACCGGTCGCGGTGGTCGAACTGGATCCGGGCCGGCAGAGGATGGGCACCCTGAAGTTCATCGGCCTCGGCTGGCCCACGGGCCGGGAACAGCCGAAGAACTGCGTGATCCCGAGCCGTACGTCCTGACCGGGCGGCCGTCACCCTCCTCGGCGACCCGACGGCCGGCCGCCCCCTGCTACTTGTGCTTGCCGCCGCCCCGGCCGCCCGACTTGCCCGTACCGCCGGAGCCGTCGCCCGACTTGACCGTGCCGCCGGACGTGCCGTTGCCGGAGGCGCCGGATCTGCCGGAGGCGCCGTTGCCCGCGCCCGCGGCTTTGCCGGACTTGTCCGGGTCGGCGGACTTGCTCGGGGTGGCCGTCGCCCCGGACAACTGCTCGGCGCAGTACGTGGCGACCTTGGCCTCGCCGCCGGCCTCGGTGACGAGCCGCTGCCAGGCCTTGGCGTCGAGCGCCTTGCCGCGGCCCTGGACGTGCTCGTAGGCGCGGCAGTGGGCCTCGGTGTCCTTGGCTGTGGCCGGGCGGTCCGTCGGGGGGCGGCCGCCAGTGGACGCCGAGGGGGCGGTGCCGCCCGGCCGGCCGGGAGCGACCGACGACGGGTGCGCGGAGCCGTGGCCGGTGCCGTGGCTGGAGGAGGCGACGGAACCGATGGCCGCGACGGCGACCCCGCCCAGGGTGAGGCTCGCGAACACCACGCCGAGCGTCATCCGCAACGGGCGCCGGGCCCGCCGCTCCTCGCGCCGGCGCCAGTCGTCCCGGCGCCGGGTGCGGGCCCGGTGCGCGCCCGTGTCGCGGGCGGCCAGGAAGGCGGCCACGGCCCGCTGCTCGGCGCGGGGGTCGACGTCGGCCGCGCGGATGGCGGCGGCCAGGGCCGTTTCCAGGGCGGCGGCGTCCCGCGCGTACCGGGGGTCGGACAGAGCGCCGTCAGGCTCACGTCGACGGCCCGGGAATCCGCCGCCGCTCGGACCTTCACTCATGTCCGCTTCCGTCTCATGTCCGCTTCCGTTCATTTCGACTCCCCCAGCGTCCGGGCGGCGCGATCCGTCACACCCGGCTCCGCCTCGCCGCCGAAGCCCAGCTCGCGGGCGAGGCGCTTCAGGCCCCGGTGGGCCGCCGTGCGCACCGCTCCCGGGCGCTTGCCGAGGACGCGGGCGGCGGCGGGACCGTCCAGGCCGACGACGACGCGCAGGAGCACCGCCTCGGCCTGGTCCTTGGGCAGCCCGCGGACCAGTTCCAGGGCCCGCTCGGTGGAGAGGGACTCCAGGGCCTGCTCGTGGGTGCTGTGCTGCGCGGGCAGGTCCAGCACGTCCTGCTCGGTGCCGCCCGCCCGGGGCCGGGTGCGCTGGCGGCGCAGATGGTCCAGCGCCCGGTGCCGGGCGATGGTCGCGGTCCAGCCGCGGAAGCCCGCACCGTCGCCCTTGAACCGCCCGAGGTCGCGGGATATGTCCAGCCAGGTGTCGGACGCCACGTCCTCCGCGTCGTCGCCGACGATGCCGCGCAGGTAGCCGAGCAGGCCCGGCTGGACGAGGCGGAAGGCGACCGCGAAGGCGGCCTCGTCGCCGTCCTGGGCCCGTGCGACGGCTGCGCCCAGTTCCCCGTCGTACGCCTGTACGCGCCGGGGTTGCCGTGCCTGGCCCAAGATCGTCCTCGTTCGCGCCGGTTCCTAGCGAGCCGCTGCCGTCCGTCGGGCTCCCGTCGCGCCGACGGCCCATGATGGACAGCGTCTGTAGTCACAGAAATGTCACAACGCCTCAGGCGTTCTCCCGGTCCCGTGGCTGCCGGCCGGGCCGGGTGACGTTTCGCGCGGGCCGTGCGCTGGGGGAGTGCCGGGCGCGGTACCAGGCAGGCCGAGGGAGACCGCTCGCCCACGCCGGTGCCGCAGACCGCCCCGGCCCCCGTCTCCGTGCCGTCCGTGTCTCCCCCCGCGGACGGCACGGAGCGGGACAGGACGGTCCGGTGGCATGAGTGCGTACCTCTCAACAGCCTCAAGGGCGTCTACGCCCGCGGCGTGAACGCCGGGGCATTCTGCAAGAGGCCTGGTAACACTTCCGGCCCGCCGCGCTCTGTCCGTGGACGGTCGCGTCGGCGGCCAGTACAGGAGACACGGCCCGTGCAGTGGACGGACACGCCCCCGCACCGCAGCCCGCCCACGACACCACCGCGCCGCAGTGGTACTGAGAGCAGATTGAATCCTCCCCTCCCTTCAGGGAGGGGATTCCTGGCTCAGGCCGCCTCCTGGAGCAGCGCTCCAGGAGGTCTTGCGCCATCGGCACCAGCCGGGTTGAGACCAGCCCGGACGAGCATCACGCGTGCGGAGTTCTTGTCCCTGGGGGACACCGTTCCGCACGTGGTGCAGGTGTAGGTGCGCTCCCCCAGCGGCAGTGCGTGCTTGGCTCTCGCATCGCAGTGCGCGCAGTCCATCGTGGTGTGCGCGGGGTGGACAAGGCGGATGTCCCGCCCGTGCTTGCGGCCCATCTCGATCAGAGCGGCCTTGGTGGCGCCGATGGCGGCGTCGGCGGCCTTACGGGCCATCGTGGTCCTGGCGAGGAATCTCGCACGGAAGTCCTCGACCGCGACGGCGTCGTGGTCACGGACGACTTTCTTGGCCCATTTGCGGCCGGAGTCCTCACGCTGCCGAGCGACCTTCTTGTACGCCTTCGCCCGCAGTCTCTTCGCCGCGCGGTACCCCTTCGAGGCAGCCTGGCCCTTCTTCGGCTTGCGGCGGGCCATCATCCGGTCGTACCGGGT
>NZ_JAIQYY010000002.1:507480-552873 GCF_020181035.1 Streptomyces sp. CoH27 | reverse complement strand
CCGTCAGCGCATCAGCACACAGTCACATCAACGACAGGCGACGTTGATCGTCACCCCAGATGCGGTTGCAGTACTAGGCGCCGGACTCCGTGACGAGGGCACGCAGGCGCGGGGGCAGCGCGGTGCCGATCGGCTCCCGTACGACCTCGTGCGCGAGGTCGTCGTACGGGGTCGGTTCGGCGTTGACGATGATCAGGTGGGCGCCGTGGTCGGCGGCGACGCCGACCAGCCCGGCGGCAGGCTGCACCTGCAGGCTGCTGCCGACGGCGACGAAGACGGTGCAGGCCTTGCTGATCGACAGGGCCTGGCCGAGGACCACCGGGTCGAGCCGCTCGCCGAACATCACCGTCGCCGACTTCAGGATGCCCCCGCACGCGAGGCACGGCGGGTCCTCCTCGCCGGCTTCGACGCGGGCGAGGGCGTCCTCCATCGGCCCGCGCGCATGACATGTGGTGCACACGACGCTCCGTGCACTGCCGTGCAGTTCGAGCACCTTGCGGGCGGACAGGCCGGCCAGCTGGTGCAGTCCGTCCACGTTCTGCGTGATCACCCGCACCGGAATCCCGGACTTCTCCAGCTCGGCGACGGCCCGGTGCGCGGCGTTCGGCTCGGCCGTCAGCGCGCCGTTCTCGCGCCGCATCTGCCAGGACCGCCGCCGGATCTCCGGGTCGGCCATGTAGTACTCGTAGGTGACGAGCTTCTCGGCCTCCGGATCCCGCCGCCACAGCCCGTTCGGCCCGCGATAGTCAGGGATCCCGGAATCGGTGGAGATACCTGCGCCACTGAGTATGGCTACGAGAGGCCTGTTCATGGGCCGAGAGTAGGACGCCCGCCCGGTCGGAGCGAGCGGATATCGGTCGGCCCCCGGCCTGTTCGCCGGCGGTCAGGCCACCCGCCGGCCGTTCTCCAGCTCGGCGGTGCCGGAGCCGTCGGCCAGGACGTCCAGGGCGGCCAGGACACGCCGGCCGAGGGCGCCGGGGAGGTGGGCGGTGATCTCCTCGCGCGGGACCAGGCGCCAGGACAGGAGCTCCTCCTCCTGCAGGCGGATGGCCGTCAGATCGGACTCCGTGAGGACTCCGCCGTCGTACAGGTACGCCACCAGCGGCGGGTGGGCCTCGCCGCGCACCCAGTCCACGGTCAGCAGCCGGCCGAGCGCGCGGTCCAGGCCGATCTCCTCCAGCGTCTCCCGGCGCGCGCCCTCGCGCGGAGTCTCGCCGTCGTCGGACTCGATGGTGCCGCCCGGCAGCGCCCAGCCCTCACGGTAGTTGGGCTCGACCAGCAGCACCCGCCCCTCGGCGTCCCGGAAGAGCGCGGCGGCGCCGGCGAGGACACGGGGCAGGCTCGCGATGTACGTGGCGAAGTCAGGCGTCTGCGAAGTCGTGGTCATTGAGGAAGGGTAACCAGCCGCCGCACGGCTAGGGCCCGGCCGTCACCAGGCGCAGGGTGCGTTCGGCCAGCGCACTGATCCGTACGCCGTCGAAGCCGGACACCGCGCTGCGGACCGTGTCCTCAAGCGGCTCCGTCCACTGGGCGGGGATCCCGGCCGCGCCGGTGCGGACCCCGGCCACCGAGCCGGCGGCCGCCCCGGTGGAGTCGGTGTCCAGGCCGCCGCGCACGGTCAGGGCGAGGGTCCGGGTGAAGTCGTCGTCGCCGTAGAGCAGCCCGGCGGTCAGGACGGCGGCGTTGGGGACCGTGTGGATCCAGCCCAGCCCGGCGGTCTCCCCGGACATCACGGTCAGGGTCTCCTCCCAGGGCAGCCCCGACTCGTGCAGTGCCGCGACCCGCCGTACGGTCCTGGCGAGCCGGCTGCCCGCCGGGATCACCCCGAGCCCGCTCTCCAGCGCCTCCCGCACCGTCGGCGCGGTGAACGCCGCCGCGATCAGCGCGGCCGCCCACATCGCGCCGTAGACGCCGTTCCCGGTGTGCGACAGCACCGCGTCCCGGCGGGCCAGCCCGGCGGCACGCACCGGGTCGCCGGGGCAGGTCCAGCCGTAGACGTCGGCGCGGATCAGCGCCCCGATCCACTCCTGGTGGGGGTTGTGGTGCGTCGCCGTCAGCGGCGGTCTGAGCCCGCCGACGAGATTGCGGTACGCCGCCCGCTCCGCGGTGAAGGTCTGCAGGTACGGCAGCCGCAGCTGCCACAGGTCGCCGACCTGCTCGGTGCTGAAGCCGAAGCCATGGGTCTCCAGCAGGTCCAGGCCGAGGATCGCGTAGTCCACGTCGTCGTCCCGGCAGCTGCCGTGGATCCGGCCGCGCACGCACGCCCGCCACTCCGGGCGCAGCACGGCGCGGTCGGCCGGGTCGGCGGGCTCGGGCAGATAGCCGGTGAGCGGCAGCGCCCCGGCCCGCTCCAGATAGCGGTCGATGCGGTCGCGGGTCCACACCTCGCCCTGTTCGACCGGCTTGCCGAGCATGTTGCCCGCGATCCGGCCGAGCCAGCCGCCGTGGATGCGGTCGGCGAGGTCGGGCCCGGTGCGCCGGGGGGCCACGGTGGGCTGGGTGGTCATGGCTGGGGTGTACCCGTTTTCCCCGGAGTGTTCCCAGCCGGTTCCCAGCCTTCGGCCGGGGCATGACGGCGGGGGCCCGCTGAGGTTAAGGTCGCAGCGGCGCGACTGGCCCTGACGTGCGCGGGGCCCGGAGAGCAAGGGGAAAGCAAGGTGGCTCACGCTGCAGCGGACGAGACCCGTCGGGTGCTCATCGCCGCGGACAAGTTCAAGGGCTCGCTGACGGCCGTGCAGGTCGCCGAGCGGGTGACGGCCGGGCTGCGCCGGGTCGTGCCGGACCTTCCGGTCGAGGCGCTGCCGGTGGCCGACGGCGGCGACGGGACGGTGGACGCGGCGGTCGCGGCCGGTTTCGAGCGCCGTGAGGTGCGGGTCGCCGGGCCGCTGGGCCAGGAGGTGACGGCCGCGTACGCGCTGCGCGGGGACACCGCGGTCGTGGAGATGGCGGAGGCGAGCGGCCTGCAGCGCCTCCCGGCCGGTGTCTTGGCGCCCCTGACGGCTTCGACGTACGGCTCCGGAGAGCTGCTGCGGGCCGCGCTGGACGCAGGCGCGCGGACGATCGTGTTCGGCGTCGGCGGCAGCGCCACGACGGACGGCGGCGCCGGGATGCTGGCGGCGCTGGGCGCCCGGTTCCTGGGCGAGGACGGCGAGCCGGTGGCGCCGGGCGGCGGGGGCCTGGCCGACCTGGCCCGTGCCGACCTGTCCGGTCTGGACCCGCGGCTGTCCTCGGTCGAACTGGTCCTCGCGAGCGACGTCGACAACCCGCTGACCGGCCCGAAGGGCGCGCCGGCCGTCTACGGCCCGCAGAAGGGCGCCTCGCCGGACGACGTGGCGGCCCTGGACGCGGCGCTCGGGCACTTCGCGAAGGTGCTGGAGGCGGCCGTGGGGCCGCGGGCCGCCGAGTACGCGGCGGCGCCGGGCGCGGGCGCCGCGGGCGGCATCGGGTACGGCGCCCTGCTGCTGGGTGCCCGCTTCCGCCCCGGCATCGAGGTCATGCTGGACGTCCTCGGCTTCGCGCCCGCGCTGGCGCGGGCCTCGCTGGTGATCACCGGTGAGGGCTCGCTGGACGAGCAGACGCTGCACGGCAAGGCACCGGCGGGGGTCGCCGCGGCGGCGCGGGCCGCGGGCAGGGAGGTCGTGGCGGTGTGCGGGCGGCTCGCGCTGCCCCCGGAGGCGCTGGAGCGGGCCGGGATCGGGCAGGCGTATCCGCTCACCTCGGTCGAGCCGGACGTGGCGCGGTGCATCGCGGAGGCCGGGCCGATCCTGGAGGACGTGGCGGAGCGGATCGCGCGGGACCGGCTGGTCTGAGCCGGAGCCGGACGGCGGGCGGGCGAGGTGTCCGCCCGGCCGGCGGCTAGTGCCGCGGCAGGCAACGTCTGCCCGTCAAGGAGCGGCGTCCGGTGCGTGCTCTGGGGGTCCCCCCGGCCGAAGGCTGGGGGAGTGCCGGCCGGAAGCCCTCGTACTGGACGTACTTGGGCTTTCGGCCGGTGCGGCGAGTGGGGGTACCCCCTCTGGGGGAGCGTGCAGGGCGTCGCGACGGGGCGAACGTTGCCTGTTGCGGCACTAGTGCACGGGAGTGATCTCGCCGTTGGCATCCCGGAGGTAGCTCCCGGTGGTGAGACCCTCCACCTTGCCCTCGTCCAGCCACTGGCGTGACATGTGGTGCAGGAACTTGGCCGGGCGTTCCCAGGCCATCATGTGCCCGGCATCGGCGTAGCGGAACATGAGTTTCTCGCGCCCGGCGATGGCCTGGTAGAGGTCCGGGACCGAGAAGTGCGCGGCCGGTGGCAGCGCGGGCGAGTTGTTGGCCTGGGTGTCGTGGGCGCCGTAGAGGATGAGCACGGGCACCCGGCCGCCGAGCACGGGCGTGCCCGAGTCGTCCGTCAGCGGGACCGTCTCGTCGTTCCAGCCCCACCAGTAGCTGTTCCGGAAGCGCAGCACGCCCTCGGGCGGCCCGTGCGGATCCGAGGGGCGGCCCCATTTCAGGCCGACGTCGTCGGTGGCGATCATCGCCTCCCACACCTGGTCGGTCATGCCCGGCTCCCGCTGCTCGGGGACGCCCTGCTCGATGTCCCACGAGGACGCGAAGCCGGACTTGCTGCCGACGTTCAGCGGGAAACCGAACAGCTTGGGCGGCTGGGACACGGGCATCGTCGGCGCCTCGGGCGGGCGGCCGAAGGGGTCGCCGATCCGTGTGGACCAGCGGCCCTGAGGCGGGAAGATCGGGGCCAGGAGGATGAGGCGGGCGACGTCGGCCGGGTGCTGGAGGGCATAGGGCCCCAGCACGAACGCGGCCGAGGACCAGCCGATGCACTCGATCGGCTTGTCCCGGTCCGTGGACAGCCCCCTGATCAACCGGACCACGGCGGTCAGCTCCGCCCACTCGCTCTCGGAGTTGCCCAGCTGGCGGTCGTAGCGAGGGGTGCACGGCTGGGGGAGCGGGTTGGGCACCAGGACCGGCAGCTGCTGGGCGGGATTGGCGTTGCACGGTACGTCCATCACCGCCGGGCGTGTGGACTGTCCGTTGCCCTGGATGTCCATGATGAACACGTCGTAGCCCGCGCCGGCCAGGTACCGCGCCCAGCTGTAGCGGTCCTCGGGGCCGCCGTCGCCGAAATCGTGGGGCAGCACGAGGTCGAACGACGCGGCCGCCGGCGCGCTTCTGCCGTGGAGCATCAGCACCGGCCTGCGCTCGTGGCCGGGCCGGGTGCCGTCGTACTCCCGCACGAACAGGCGCACCTGCTGGGTGGCGTTGGCCGGGATGGTCGAGGTGAACGGGATACTGCGGTCCGTGATGGTGATGGCGGACATGAACGTCCTCCCATCGGGTTGCGTGAGAGAAACCCCCAGAGTGGGGCATATGCCCCTGACAACCCCCTTGAATCCACCGTGCTCCCTGCGCCGGACCGCAGCAACTCGGCGGAGAACAGCCGTAGTTGACTACTCAATGGGCAATCGGGGGCAGCCCTTGAACGCGAAACGGGTGTGGCCCGAGCCGCAAGGGCTCGGGCCACACCCGTCAGTGCTGAGACGAGGGTCAGGGCAGCTGGGCCGCCCGTGCCTCGCGTCGGTTGTCGCGGAAGTTGTTCACCCGGCGGGCCGTGGCGAACAGCGGGATCACCGCGCCCATGACCAGCTGCAGCGCGCAGCCCGTCTGGAGCAGCAGCTGACCGCTCGGGGCGTCGAAGGCCCAGGCGGCCAGAAGGCCCATCGACAGGACGATCCAGGACAGCATGGCCCCGGCGAGGCGGCCCCGCGGCTTCGGGTACTCCACGCGGCTCACCATCAGCCACGCGGTGCCCAGGATCGCCAGCAGGGTCGCCACGAAGGGCAGCTCCAGCAGCACGATCGAGACGACCGTCAGCGCGCCGAACGGTGACGGCATGCCCTGGAACATGCCGTCCTTCATCGTCACGCAGGAGAAGCGGGCCAGTCGCAGGACGACCGCCAGGAGCACCACGATCGCCCCCAGCGCCGCCATTCTCTGGTGCGCGTCGTCGGCGACCATGCCGTAGACGAGGACGAAGTACGCGGGCGCGAGCCCGAAGCTGATCAGGTCGGACAGGTTGTCCAGCTCCGCGCCCATGGGGGACGAGCGCAGCTTGCGGGCCACCAGTCCGTCGAACAGGTCGAAGACGGCCGCGCAGAGCATCAGGATGACCGCCGTGGCCGCGCTGTGGCGGGCCATGCCGGACTCCTGGCTGCCCGTGAGGTGCGGGATCAGAATGCCGGTGGTGGTGAAGTACACCGCCATGAAGCCGCACGTGGCGTTGCCGAGCGTGAGGGTGTCCGCTATCGACAGACGCAGCGAGAGGGGCATCTCCTCGTCTTCGTCCACTTCGTCGGCCTCGGGCACCCAGCCCGCCTGGGTCTCCGGATCAATCACGGTCAATGCGAGTCACCCCAGCCACGGTCTTCTGTCCGACCTCGACCGCTACCTCCACACCCTCGGGCAGGTAGAGGTCGACACGCGAGCCGAAGCGGATCAGACCGATTCGGTCGCCCTGCTCGACTTTCGTGCCCTCGGGGATGTAGGGCACGATGCGGCGGGCCACCGCGCCGGCGATCTGGATCATCTCGATGTCGCCGAGTTCGGTGTCGAAATGCCAGACTACGCGCTCGTTGTTCTCGCTCTCCTTGTTGAAGGCCGGAACGAAGCCTCCGGGGATGTGCTCGACCGATGTCACCGTGCCCGACAGGGGCGCGCGGTTGACGTGGACGTTGAGCGGGCTCATGAAGATCGCGACGCGGGTACGCCCGTCCTTCCACGGCATGATGCTCTGGACCACACCGTCGGCGGGCGAGATGACCCGGCCCGTGGCGATCTCGCGCTCGGGGTCGCGGAAGAACCACAGCATGCCCGCCGCCAGCGCGGTGGCGGGTACGGCGACGGCCTTGGCGGCGCCCGAGCGGCGGGCACGGGCCAGGCTGAGGGCTGCGGTGGCGACGGTCGGGAGGAGCCACGGCGATGCTCCGCGCGCGAGGCGTACGCCGGCCAGGCTGTCTCGATGTGCAGAGGTTTGGCTGTGGGGCATGGATGACCTTCGTAGCGGATGATGCCGCGCTGTAACGGGGGACGGCGGCTTTCCCGGGATCGTACCGGTCGCGGGCCGTAACTGGGCAAGCCAGGAAGCCGAGTCGGCGGCCGAAGACCGGTTGAACAATGTCTACGGGGTGTGATCTTCTTCTCGAAGAAAACACCCCGTACCCGGACAATCAGCCCTGGAATCGATACTCTTCGAGCAGTCTGCGGCCGATGATCATTTTCTGGATCTCGGCGGTACCTTCACCGATGAGCAGCATCGGCGCCTCGCGGTACAGGCGCTCGATCTCGTACTCCTTGGAGAAGCCGTAGCCGCCGTGGATCCGGAAGGCGTCCTCCACGACCTCCTTGCAGTACTCGGAGGCGAGGTACTTCGCCATCCCGGCCTCCAGGTCGTTTCGCTCCCCGGAGTCCTTCTTGCGCGCGGCGTTGACCATCATCGCATGGGCGGCCTCGACCTTGGTCGCCATCTCCGCCAGCTTGAACTGGATGGCCTGGTGCTGGGCGATCGGCTTGCCGAAGGTGTGCCGCTGCTGGGCGTAGCTCACGCCGAGCTCGAAGGCACGCTGGGCGACGCCGCAGCCACGCGCCGCCACGTTCACCCGGCCGACCTCGACGCCGTCCATCATCTGGTAAAAACCGCGGCCGGTGACCCCGCCGAGCACCCGGTCGGCCGGCAGCCGCAGGCCGTCCATGATCAGCTCGGTGGTGTCGACGCCCTTGTAGCCCATCTTCTCGATCTTGCCGGGGATGGTGAGGCCCGGGCGGACCTCGCCGAAGCCCGGCTCCTTCTCGATCAGGAAGGTCGTCATCGACTTGTGGGGCGCCGTGCCCTCGGGGTGGCCCTCGTCACTGCGGACGAGCACGGCCACCAGGGACGACGTGCCGCCGTTCGTCAGCCACATCTTCTGGCCGTTCAGGACGTACTCGTCGCCGTCCCTGACCGCCTTCGAGGTGATCGCCGACACATCGGAGCCCAGGCCCGGCTCCGACATCGAGAAGGCGCCGCGGATGTCGCCGGCGGCCATACGGGGCAGGAAGTGGTCCTTCTGCTCCTGGGTGCCGTGCTGCTTGAGCATGTACGCGACGATGAAGTGGGTGTTGATGATGCCGGAAACCGACATCCAGCCGCGGGCGATCTCCTCCACGCACAGCGCGTAGGTGAGCAGCGACTCGCCCAGGCCGCCGTACTCCTCGGGGATCATCAGACCGAACAGGCCGAGTTCCTTCAGGCCGTCGACAATCTGCTGCGGGTACTCGTCGCGGTGCTCCAGCTCGGTCGCGACAGGAATGATCTCCTTGTCGACAAAGTCCCGGACGGTGGAGAGGATCTCCTGCTGGACGTCGGTCAGACCGGCGGTCTGGGCGAGACGGGCCATGGCCTACTTCTCCGTGTTCTTTTCCGCAGGTGCGGTCAGTTCCGGGCGGCCGGGCTGCTCGCCGCCGCGCTCCTTGATGTACGTCTCGGTGGGCACCATGACCTTGCGGCGGAAGACGCACACCAGGGTGCCGTCCTGCTTGTAGCCCTTGGTCTCGACGTGCACGATGCCGCGGTCGTTCTTCGACTTCGACGGCCACTTGTCCAGCACGGTCGTCTCGCCGTAGATGGTGTCGCCGTGGAACGTGGGCGCCACGTGCCGGAGCGACTCGATCTCCAGGTTGGCGATCGCCTTGCCGGAGACGTCCGGCACGGACATGCCGAGCAGCAGCGAGTAGATGTAGTTCCCGACCACCACGTTCTTGCCGAAGTCCGTCGTCTTCTCGGCGTAGTTGGTGTCCATGTGGAGCGGGTGGTGGTTCATGGTGAGGAGACAGAACAGGTGGTCGTCGTACTCCGTGACCGTCTTGCCCGGCCAGTGCTTGTACGTCGCCCCGACCTCGAACTCCTCGTAGGTGCGTCCGAACTGCATCGCGCTCAGGCCTCCGGGATCTCGAACTTCGACGTGCGCTGCATGCCGGCGGCACGCCCCTTGCCGGAGATGACCAGAGCCATCTTGCGGCTGGCCTCGTCGATCATCTCGTCGCCGAGCATCGCGGAGCCCTTCTTGCCGCCCGCCTCGGACGTGTAGTAGTCGTACGCGTCCAGGATCAGCTCGGCGTGGTCGTAGTCCTCCTGGGAGGGCGAGAAGATCTCGTTGGACGCCTCGACCTGGCCCGGGTGCAGCACCCACTTGCCGTCGAAGCCGAGGGCGGCGGCGCGCTGGGCGACCTCGCGGTAGCCGTCGATGTTGCGGATCTGCAGGTAGGGGCCGTCGATCGCCTGGAGGTTGTTGGCGCGGGCGGCCATCAGGATCTTCATCAGGATGTAGTGGTAGGCGTCCGCCGGGTAGCCGGGCGGCTGCTCGCCCACGACGAGGGACTTCATGTTGATGGAGGCCATGAAGTCGGCCGGGCCGAAGATGATGGTCTCGACGCGCGGGGAGGCCTGCGCGATCGCGTTGACGTTGTTCAGGCCCTGCGCGTTCTCGATCTGTGCCTCGATGCCGATCTTGCCGACCTCGAAGCCCATGGTCTTCTCGATCTGGGTGAGCAGCAGGTCCAGCGCGACGATCTGCTCGGCCGTCTGCACCTTCGGCAGCATGATGCAGTCGAGGTTCTGGCCGGCGCCCTCGACGACGGTCACGACGTCCCGGTACGTCCACTCGGTCGTCCAGTCGTTGACGCGCACGACTCGCGTCTTGCCCGTCCAGTCGCCTTCGTTGAGGAACTTGACGATGGTGTGCCGCGCCTCGGGCTTGGCGAGCGGCGCGCACGCGTCCTCCAGGTCCAGGAAGACCTGGTCCGCCGGGAGGCCCTGCGCCTTCTCCAGGAAGCGCGGGTTGCTGCCCGGCACGGCCAGGCAGGAGCGCCGCGGGCGAAGGCGGTTGACGGTCGTCATGCGGGGACCTCCAGAGGGTCGAGCTTGTTCGCTTTCCGGATCTCGTCGACGATGCGGCCGATGATCCCGGTGATGTCGAAGTCCTTCGGGGTGAAGACGGCGGCCACTCCGGCTTCCTTCAGCTGCTCGGCGTCACCATTCGGGATGATGCCACCGGCGATCACCGGTATATCTGTGGCACCGGCCACACGCAGCCGCTGGAGCACGTCCGGCACCAGCTGGGCGTGCGAGCCGGACAGGATCGACAGGCCCACGGCGTGGACGTCCTCGGCCAGGGCCGCTTCCACGATCTCCTCGGGCGTCAGCCGGATGCCCTGGTAGACCACCTCGAAGCCCGCGTCGCGGGCCCGCACGGCGATCTGCTCGGCGCCGTTGGAGTGCCCGTCCAGGCCCGGCTTGCCGACCAGGAAGCGCAGTTTGCCGACGCCGAGGTCGCGGGCGGTGGCCGCCACCCGGGCGCGCACGTCGGCGAGCGCCGAGCCGGCCTCGGCGGGGACGGCGACGGGCGCCGAGGAGACCCCGGTGGGCGCCCGGTACTCGCCGAACACCTCGCGCAGGGCGCCCGCCCACTCGCCGGTGGTGACCCCGGCGCGGGCGCACTCCAGGGTGGCCTCCATGAGGTTGTCCGTGCCCTTGGCGGCCTCCTTCAGGCGCTCCAGCGCCTTGCAGGGGCGCGGGTGATTGAAGGGCGGCTGGTAGCGCGTGTCGCGCCAGTGCTGGAGCGAGGCGATGACACGGGCCTCGACTGCCGGGTCGACCGTCTGGATCGCGGTGTCCAGATCGGCGGTCAGCGGGTTCGGCTCGGTGCCCTCGAAGGCGTTGACGCCGACGATCTTCTCCTCGCCGGACTCGATCCGCGCCCTCCGCTCGGCGTGCGAGGCGACCAGCTGCGACTTCAGGTAGCCGGACTCCACGGCGGCCATCGCGCCGCCCATCTCCTGGATCCGGTCGATCTCCGCGAGGGAGTCGGCGACCAGCTGGTCCACCTTCGCCTCGATCACCTTCGAGCCCTCGAAGATGTCCTCGTACTCCAGCAGGTCGCTCTCGTAGGCGAGCACCTGCTGGATGCGCAGGCTCCACTGCTGGTCCCAGGGCCGGGGCAGCCCGAGGGCCTCGTTCCAGGCCGGGAGCTGTACGGCACGCGCGCGTGCGTCCTTCGACAGCGTCACGGCGAGCATCTCCAGCACGATCCGCTGGACGTTGTTCTCCGGCTGCGCCTCGGTCAGGCCGAGCGAGTTGACCTGGACGCCGTAGCGGAAGCGGCGCTGCTTGGGGTCCGCGATGCCGTAGCGCTCGCGGGTGACCTGGTCCCAGATGCGGCCGAAAGCACGCATCTTGCACATCTCCTCGACGAAGCGGACGCCCGCGTTGACGAAGAAGGAGATCCGGGCGACGACATCGCCCATGCGCTCCTGTGGCACCTGGCCGGAGTCCCGGACGGCGTCCAGCACCGCGATCGCCGTGGACATCGCGTACGCGATCTCCTGCACCGGCGTGGCCCCGGCCTCCTGCAGGTGGTAACTGCAGATGTTGATCGGGTTCCACTTCGGCAGGTGGGAGACGGTGTACGCGATCATGTCCGTCGTCAGCCGGAGCGAGGGCCCCGGCGGGAACACATGGGTGCCCCGGGACAGGTACTCCTTGACGATGTCGTTCTGGGTCGTGCCCTGGAGCCTGGTGACGTCCGCGCCCTGCTCCTCGGCGACGACCTGGTAGAGCGCCAGCAGCCACATGGCGGTCGCGTTGATCGTCATCGAGGTGTTCATCTGCTCCAGGGGGATGTCCTGGAACAGCCGGCGCATGTCACCGAGGTGCGAGACGGGCACACCGACGCGGCCGACCTCGCCGCGGGCGAGGATGTGGTCGGGGTCGTAGCCGGTCTGCGTCGGCAGGTCGAACGCCACCGACAGACCGGTCTGGCCCTTGGCGAGGTTACGCCGGTACAGCTCGTTGGACGCCTCGGCCGTCGAGTGGCCCGCGTACGTCCGCATGAGCCACGGACGGTCCTTTTCCCTCCGGGAGTCCGAAGGCTGACGCTCTGTCATCTATGGCTCTCAGACGTTGCGGAAGCGGTTGATGGCGTCGATGTGCCGGGCGCGCATCTCCTCGTCGTGCACACCGAGGCCCTCCTCGGGCGCGAGGCACAGCACGCCGACCTTGCCCTGGTGCAGATTGCGGTGCACGTCGTAGGCGGCCTGGCCGGTCTCCTCAAGGGAGTACACCTTCGACAGGGTCGGGTGGATCTTGCCCTTGGCGACGAGGCGGTTGGCCTCCCAGGCCTCGCGGTAGTTGGCGAAGTGGGAGCCGATGATCCGCTTCAGGGACATCCACAGGTAGCGGTTGTCGTACTCGTGGTTGTACCCGGAGGTCGAGGCGCAGGTGACGATGGTGCCGCCCTTGCGGGTGACGTAGACCGAGGCGCCGAAGGTCTCGCGGCCGGGGTGCTCGAAGACGATGTCGACGTCCTCGCCGCCGGTCAGTTCGCGGATGCGCTTGCCGAACCGCTTCCACTCGCGCGGGTCCTGGTTGTGCTCGTCCTTCCAGAACCGGTAGTCCTCGGCGTTGCGGTCGATGATCAGCTCGGCGCCCATCTTCCGGCAGATCTCGGCCTTCTGCTCGCTGGAGACCACGCAGATCGGGGTGGCGCCGCCGGCGAGCGCGAACTGGGTGGCGTAACTGCCGAGGCCGCCGCTCGCGCCCCAGATCAGCACGTTGTCGCCCTGCTTCATCTGGGCGCCGTTGCGGGAGACCAGCTGGCGGTAGGCGGTGGAGTTGACCAGGCCCGGGGCCGCGGCCTCCTCCCAGCTCAGGTGGGCCGGCTTCGGCATCAGCTGGTTGGACTTCACGAGCGCGATCTCGGCGAGGCCGCCGAAGTTGGTCTCGAAGCCCCAGATGCGCTGCTCGGGGTCGAGCATCGTGTCGTTGTGGCCGTCGGAGGACTCCAGCTCGACGGACAGACAGTGGGCGACGACCTCGTCACCGGGCTTCCAGGCGTTGACGCCCGGCCCGGTGCGCAGGACGACGCCGGCGAGGTCGGAGCCGATGATGTGGTACGGCAGGTCGTGCCTGCGGGTCAGCTCGCTGAGCTTGCCGTAGCGCTCCAGGAAGCCGAACGTCGGCAGCGGCTCGAAGATCGAGGTCCACACCGAGTTGTAGTTGACCGAGGAGGCCATGACGGCCACCAGGGCCTCGCCCGGGCCCAGCTCGGGCACGGGAACGTCGTCCAGGTGGATCGACTTGCGGGGGTCCTTGTCGCGGGTCGCGAGGCCCGCGAACATCTCCGTCTCGTCCTTGTGCACGGTGATCGCGCGGTACGACTCGGGGAGCGGCAGGGCGGCGAAGTCGGCGGACGTGGCGTCCTTCGACTGGATCGCGTCCAGGATGTCCTTCACGGTCACGGTGTTGCCTCCGGCGGTGTGCGCCCCCTTGAGGGGAGGGGGCGCTGAGGGTTCGTCGGTGCTGCTGGGAGTGCTGCTGAGGGTTCGGGAATGGGCCGTCGGTTCGGCTCGGTGGTGCTTCGGCAGCGCTTTGTGGCGCGGGAGGGTGCCTGTGACGCAGGCGTTCGGGCGCGCAGGCGGTGGGCCTGCCGGGACAGCCCGGACACCTCCAACGTATGACACCGCGTGTCAGGCCGCAAGGCACTCAGTGCCAGAACGCGGTCTCAGATGAAATCTTTACGTAACAAATGAGCGATGATCGATCGAACGGCGCTGGAATTCCCCTCGAAAACAGCGCCTGATATGGCAAAACGGCCACCCCGAAGGGTGGCCGTCATCACAGCGGGGGAGCGGGGTCAGTGCTCCTTCAGGGCCTGTTCGATGGTCCGCATGACCTCGTCCAGCGGGGCGTCGGTACGGGCGACGGTCACCAGGACCTCGCCCTGGTAGGAGGTCGATGCCGCGGCGGGCCTCGCCGGCGCGGTGCGGCCCGCCCCGATCCCCGTGCCGAACGTCTTGCGCACGATCGCGAAGGCGTGGTCGAGCTGTGCCTCGACGTCGCCCTGGCCGCCCGCCCGTAGCCAGCGCCGCAGCACGTGGTTGTGGGCGGTGACGACGGCGGAGGCGGCCACCTCGGCCAGCAGCGGATCGTCGTTGGCGTCGTCGGCGTGCGCGTGCTCGTCGAAGTGGCCGAGGAGGTAGCGGGTGAACAGGCGCTCGTAGCGGGCGACCGAGGCGATCTCGGCCTCGCGCAGGGTGGGCACCTCGCGGGTGAGCTTGTAGCGGGCGACCGAGATCTCGGGCCGTGCCGCGTACATCCTCATGACTTCCTTGATGCCGCGGCACACGGTGTCGAGCGGGTGCTCGTGCGCGGGGGCGGCGTTCAGGACGGCCTCGGCGCGGATCAGTGTGTCGTCGTGGTCCGGGAAGATCGCCTCTTCCTTGGAGCGGAAGTGGCGGAAGAAGGTGCGGCGGGCGACCCCGGCGGCGGCCGCGATCTCGTCGACGGTGGTCGCCTCGTACCCCTTGGTCGCGAACAGCTCCATGGCTGCGGCCGCCAGTTCTCGGCGCATCTTGAGCCGCTGGGCGGCGGCGCGGCTGCCTGCGGCACTTTCCGGCGCGTCGGGCGTAGCTGGTGTACGTGAGGACTTGGCGGGCTGGGACATGACCCGAACGTACTGCATGTGCGCAGCTCTTTGCGCAGGTGTGGGGGTTTCCCCGCCCGGGAGGGGCGGGGGACCGCCTGCCCGGGCGGGGAGGGGATGCGCGGCGGGATCGAGCAGTCCGCCCCAGTCCGTCTCCGCGTGGGACCAGTCGCCGGCGCCGTCAGCGGCGGGCATACTCGCGAAAGCCGCGGCCGGTCTTGCGGCCGAGGCAGCCCGCCGCCACCAGGTGCTCCAGCAGCGGGGACGGGGCGAGGCCCGGGTCGCGGAACTCGCGGTGCAGCACCTTCTCGATGGCCAGCGAGACGTCCAGGCCCACCACGTCCAGCAGCTCGAAGGGGCCCATCGGGTAGCCGCCGCCCAGCTTCATCGCCGCGTCGATGTCGTCCAGGGACGCGTAGTGCTCCTCGACCATCTTGATGGCGTTGTTCAGGTACGGGAACAGCAGCGCGTTCACGATGAAGCCGGCCCGGTCGCCGCAGTCCACCGCGTGCTTCTTGATCTTCGCGCAGACCTCGCGGACGGTCGCGTGGACGTCGTCGGCGGTCAGCACGGTCCGCACGACCTCGACCAGCTTCATCGCCGGCGCCGGGTTGAAGAAGTGCATGCCGATGACGTCCTGCGGGCGCGAGGTGGCGCGGGCGCAGGCGACGACGGGCAGCGAGGAGGTGGTGGTGGCGAGGACCGCACCGGGCTTGCAGACCTTGTCCAGCGCGGCGAACAGCTGCTGCTTGACCGCCAGGTCCTCGGCGATCGCCTCGACGGCCAGGTCGACGTCGGCGAACGCGTCGTAGGACCCCGCCGGGGCGATCCGGTCCAGCACCTCGGCGGCGGCCTCGGCGGTCAGCCGGCCCTTGTCGACCGAGCGCGCCAGGGATTTGCCGATGCGGGCCTTGGCCGCCTGCGCCTTCTCCTCGCTGCGGGCGGCCAGGACGACGTCGTAGCCCGCCTTGGCGAACACCTCGGCGATGCCGGAGGCCATGGTGCCGGAGCCGGCGACGCCGACGGAGCGGACCTCGCGGCCGGGAGCGTGGGTGCCGCCGGCGTCGGGGGTCAGTGCGTCCGGCACGACCGTGGCGCTGCCCGGCGCCTCGTAGCTGTAGAAGCCGCGCCCGGACTTGCGGCCGGTCAGGCCCGCCTCGCTGAGCTGCTTCAGGATCGGGGCGGGGGCGTGCAGCCGGTCGCGGGAGGCGGCGTACATGGCCTCCAGGACCGTCCGTGCGGTGTCGATGCCGATCAGGTCCAGCA
Organism: Streptomyces sp. CoH27; assembly: GCF_020181035.1. Taxonomy (GTDB): domain Bacteria; phylum Actinomycetota; class Actinomycetes; order Streptomycetales; family Streptomycetaceae; genus Streptomyces; species Streptomyces camelliae. Next base: position 537,103 of record NZ_JAIQYY010000002.1, on the reverse strand, counting down.
GCGCGAGCGGGCCCATCGGCAGGCCGCAGCCGAGCCGCATCGCCGCGTCGATGTCCTCGCGGGAGGCGTAGCGCGCCTCGTACATCGCGGCGGCCTGGTTGAGGTAGCCGAACAGCAGACCGTCGGCCACGAAGCCGGGACGGTCGCCGACCGCGACCGGCTCCTTGCCCAGCTCGATCGCGAGGTCGGTGACCGCGGCGACGGCGGCTGGCGCCGTCAGCACCGAGGAGACCACCTCGACCAGCTTCATCGCGGGCGCCGGGTTGAAGAAGTGCAGGCCCAGCACCCGCTCGGGGTGCGCCGAGTCGGCGGCGAGCCGGGTCACGGACAGGGCGTTGGTGCCGGTGGCGAGGACCGTCTCCGGGCGGACGATGCCGTCCAGCTCACGGAAGATCGCGTGCTTGACCTCGTACGACTCCGGGGCCACCTCGATGACGAGGTCGGCGTCGGCCGCCGCCGCGAGATCGGTGCCGGTGCGCACCCGGGCGAGGGCGTCGGCGCGCTCGGACCCGGTGAGCCGGCCGCGCTCCACGGCTCGGGCGGTGGAGGCCTCCAGGGCGGCGAGGCACCGCGCGGCCTGAGCCTCGCTGACGTCGATGCCGATCACCTCGCGGCCGGCCTTCACGAGGACCTCGGTGATGCCGGTGCCCATCGTGCCGAGGCCGACGACGGCGATCGTCTTGAGGGCGGGCAGCGGGGTGCCGGACTGGGGGGACAGGGGAGTGGCCATCGCGGGACTCCAGGAATGAGGGTGACGACGAGGAACGCGCCGGGTGCGCCGGAAGACGCACCGCGGAGCGGAAAGGAGTGCGGGTGTTGCCGGGCTGCGAGCGCACACGCCCGGTGCCGCCGGTGCCGAGGGCGCGCACACGCCTGCGGAGAACGGCGGGGATTCCGACCGGCCCTGTCCCGGAGCCGGGTCGTACAGCGGTACGAGCCGTACCGAACTGCCTGCTGCTCGCGACGGCCGCGTCACCAAACCGTCGCCAGCGAGAACGCGAGTGGGTAACTCGCTCGTCTGAGCTTAACCCGCGGGTAACGAGCGCGCCAGAGGGGCGCCCGAATCCGACTTTGTGATGTAGCTCCCCCCGGCCTCGCCACCCGCCTACGCTGGACTTCGTGGACGAAGAGTTGCGATCGCTCACGGAGCGCTTACGGCAGGAGTCGTACGGCACGGCGGCGTTCGACCGGCTGCTGGCGACCGAGGACCACGACGAACTCGCGGAGGTGCTCAGCGCGCCCGGACAGCCGCTGTGGGCCAGGGAACTGGCCGCATTCCGCCTCGGACGTGCGGGAGACCGGCGCGCCTTCGAATCCCTGGTGCTGCTCCTGAACCACCGCGACCCCGCGCGCTGCGCCTCCGCCGCGCACGCCCTGGCCCGCCTCGGCGATCCGCGCACGGCCCGCGCGGCCGCCGCCCTCGCCACGAACGAACTGCGCGTCGCCTACGCCCTGCACCCGGTACGGCTGCTGACCTCCCTGCGCGCCCCCGAGTCCGTGCCCGCGCTGATCACCACCCTGGAACGCCGGCTGAGCCCCCACGACCCCTACCGCAGGGTCGCCCTCGCCTGCGTGGAGGGCCTCGGCTCCCTGGGCGACCCCCGCGCCCGCCGCGTCCTGAACGAGGCCCTGGCCCACCCGGCCCTCGCGGAGGCGGCCGTGCACGCCCTGGCCCGCATCCCCCGGCAGAAGGAGGCGTGAGGCGCGTCTACCGGCGGAAACCCAGCAACCCGTGCAGCGCCGACCCCCGCGCAGACATGGCTGCGGCCTTCGCCACCAACGGCTTGGGATCGGCCGACTTCGCACACACCGCGTCGGCCACGCCGGCGAGGCTGCGCGGCACGCGCCCGTCCGTCAGATAGTCACTCAGATACCGGTCCAGACAGGCGTTCCCGCTCAGCGTGATCCCATGGTTGCCGCCGCCCTCCTCGACCACGAGGCTGGACCGGGCGAGCAGCCGGTGCACGGTGACCCCGCCCGGGTAGGGCGTCGCCGCGTCGTCGGTCGCCTGGAAGAGCAGCACCGGCGGCAGCTTGCCGTTGGCGATGTTCACCGGCTCGCGCCGCGCACCCGGCCAGAAGACGCACGGCGCGTTGTACCAGGCGTTGTTCCAGGCGAAGAACGGCGCCTTGCGGTACACCGCCCAGGTCTGCGCGCGCCACCGGTTCCAGGACGCGGGCCAGGCCGTGTCCCGGCACTGCACCGCCGAGTAGACGCTGTAGCCGTTGTCGCCCGTGTGGTTCACGGCGCCGAAGTTCTTGTACGCCGCCACCAGCGGCTCGGCGTTCCTGTCGCGGACGTACGCCGCGAACGCCCCTGCGAGGTAGGGCCAGTAGCCGTTGTAGTAGCCGCCGGGGACGAAGGTGTCCTCCAGTTCGGCGGCGCCCACCGTGCCGCCGGCCGGCTTCTTCGCCAGCGCCGCCCGCATCGCGTACCACATGGCCTCGATCTTCTCGGGGTCCTTGCCGAGGTGGTACGTCGAGTCGTACCGGGCGATCCAGGCCATCAGGGCGCGGTGGCGGTCGTCGAAGGCGTAGTCCTGGCCGATGTTGTCCGCGTACCAGACCCCGGCCGGGTCGACGACGGAGTCCAGCACCAGACGGCGGACCCGCTCGGGGAACAGCTTGGCGTAGACCGCACCGAGGTAGGTGCCGTAGGAGTAGCCGAAGTAGCTGATCTTCGGGGCGCCGAGCGCTGCGCGGATGGCGTCCATGTCGCGTACGGCGCTGACGGTGTCGATGTACGGCAGCACATCGGCGTGCTTGCGGCCGCAGGCGGTGGCGAAGGACTTCGCGCGCGCGAGGTTCGCCTGCTCCAGGGCCGCCGTCGTGGGCACGGTGTCCGGGCGTACCGCCTTGAAGTGGCCGGGCGCGCAGTCCAGGGCCGGGGCCGACCTGCCGACCCCCCGCGGGTCGAAGCCGATGACGTCGTACCGGGCGGCGACGCTCTTCGGCAGTGCGGAGGCGACGAACCCGGCGAGGGTGAGGCCGCTGCCGCCGGGGCCGCCCGGGTTGACCAGCAGCGGGCCCTGGAAGTCCGGCGAGGTGTGCGGGACACGGGACAGGGCGAGCGTGATCTGCCGGCCCGCCGGGTTCGCGTGGTCCAGCGGCACCGCCAGGGACGCGCACTGCAGCGTCGGGTAGTCGCCGGTACCGCACTTCTGCCAGGCGAGGTGTGCGGCGGGGGCGGCCGCGGCCCCCTGCGCGGGCAGGGCGGTGACCGCCCCCGCCAGCACGGCGGCGGCAGCGCACAGCACAACTGCGCGAGTTCTCATGGGTCCTCCCGGGACGGACGCGGAGGGATCGGCGGACCGCGAGGATCACGGCCCTCGCCGCATCGTCCCGGGACCGGGGCCCTGGAGAACGTGTTGCGCCCGGAGTTGACCCGATTGGGCCGCGCGAAGCCCTCGAACGTCCTCACCCGGACGCGGTCACATGAGGGTGAGCTGGGTCGGCTCGGCCGCCGGCTCCGCGTCCGGCCCGTCCGGGGCCGCGGACGTCGGGCGGATGCGGCGGGCCGCTCCCGCGCGCGTGGGCCCGATGCCGTACTCCCGTGCCAGCTCGTGCACCTGACGGGTGATCCGGCGCTGGTACCAGGTGGGCGCGTAGGCGCCCGCCGCGTACAGCCGCTCGTAGCGCCGCACCAGGTGCGGATGGTGCCGGGCGAGCCAGGCCATGAACCACTCCCGGGCGCCCGGCCGCAGATGCAGCGTCAGCGGGGTCACCGAGGTCGCCCCGGCCGCCGCGATCGCCCGTACCGTGGCGCGCAGCTGGTCCGGATGGTCGCTCAGGAACGGGATGACCGGTGCCATCAGCACCCCGCAGCCGATGCCGCGCTCGCCGAGGGCGCGTACGACGTCCAGCCGGCGCTCGGGCGCGGGCGTGCCCGGCTCCACCGTGCGCCACAGCTCGGTGTCGAGGAAGCCGGCCGAGACCGAGATGCCGACGTCCGTCACCTCGGCCGCCCGCACCAGCAGGTCCAGGTCGCGCAGGATCAGCGTGCCCTTGGTGAGGATCGAGAACGGGTTCGCGCGCTCGGTGAGGGCGGAGATGATGCCCGGCATCAGCCGGTAGCGGCCCTCGGCCCGCTGGTAGCAGTCGACGTTGGTGCCCATCGCGACGTGCTCGCCCTGCCAGCGGGGGGAGGCGAGCTGGCGGCGCAGCACCTCGGGCGCGTTCACCTTGACCACGATCTGGGTGTCGAAGCCGATGCCGGTGTCGAGGTCCAGATAGCCGTGGGTCTTCCTGGCGAAGCAGTACACGCACGCGTGCGTGCAGCCGCGATACGGATTGACGGTCCACTCGAACGGCATGCGTGAGGCGCCCGGCACCCGGTTCAGCACCGAGCGCGCCCGGACCTCGTGGAAGGTGATCCCCCGGAACTCGGGCATGTCGAAGGTGCGGGTCGTCACCGCGTCCGCGCCGAACAGGGCGGCCTCGGCCCGGCCGTGTTCGCTCTCCTCCGTGAGGTTGTCCCAGCGCATGACGCCTCCTCGGTAGCACTGCCGCACACAATAGAACATCTGTTCCCATGATCGTGCGCCCCGTGTCGACGACCCCGATTTGGGGCGCCGGGCGCCGGGGTGGTTGGCTTGGTCCCATCCCGAGAAACCAGGTCCTGGAGGAACGCAATGGCGCAGGTCGAGGCCACTACGGAGCGGGTCGTCGCGGCGGACGCGGAGAAGGTGTTCGACGCCCTCGCCGACTACCGCGGCACGCGGCAGAAGCTGCTGCCCGAGCACTTCAGCGAGTACGAGGTCCGCGAGGGCGGCGACGGCGAGGGCACCCTCGTCCACTGGAAGCTCCAGGCCACCAGCAAGCGGGTCCGTGACTGCCTGCTGGAGGTCAGCGAGCCCACCGACGGGCAGCTCGTCGAGAAGGACCGCAACTCCTCGATGGTCACCGTCTGGACGGTCACCCCGGCGGGCGAGGGCAGCTCCCGGGTCGTCGTCACCACCACCTGGAACGGCGCCGGCGGCATCGGCGGCTTCTTCGAGAAGACCTTCGCGCCCAAGGGCCTCGGCCGGATCTACGACGCTGTGCTGGCGGGCCTCGCCGCCGAGGTCGAGAAGTAGCCCAAGCCTCCTGCGGTGAAGGGGCGTTGTGCCCCTTCACCGGTTCGAGTGGATCTCCCTCCCGTCCGGAACCAGGCCGTAACCCGCCGCAGTTGTTCCCCGTTGCCGCCGTACGCGGGACATGTGACAGATGTGACGAGGGGAGCGGTACGTGGGCGGGACGACTCTGGTGACGCACGAGCCGGTCGCGGCGCCGGCGGCGGGGGAGAACACACCCCGCGACGCGCCGACCGCACCGGCGACCGCAGAGGCAGTCCCCCGACTCGGCGCTCGGCGCGTGCGGTTGGTCTTCCTCGGGCTGATGCTCGCCCTGCTCCTCGCGGCGCTCGACCAGATGATCGTCGCCACCGCGCTGCCGAAGATCGTCGGTGAACTGCACGGCCTGGACCGGATGAGCTGGGCGATCACCGCCTATCTGCTCACCTCCACCATCGGGCTGCCGCTGTACGGCAAGCTCGGCGACCTCGTCGGCCGCAAGGGCGTCTTCCAGTTCGCCATCGCCGTCTTCGTCGTCGGCTCCGCGCTTGCCGGCCGGGCCCAGTCCATGGACCAGCTCATCGCCTTCCGCGCGGTCCAGGGCGTCGGCGCCGGCGGCCTCATGATCGGCGTACAGGCGATCATCGCCGACATCGTGCCGCCCCGCGAACGCGGCCGCTACATGGGCCTGATCGGCGCCGCCTTCGGCCTCGCCTCCGTCGCGGGCCCGCTGCTGGGCGGCTACTTCACCGACCACCTCTCCTGGCGCTGGTGCTTCTACGTCAACGTCCCCTTCGGCCTGATCACCCTGGCCGTGGTCACCGCCGTCCTGAAGCTGCCCAGGCCCGCCACCCGCGGCCGCCTCGACGTCCTCGGCGCCATGCTCCTCGCCGCCGCCTCCACCTGCCTGGTGCTGCTCACCAGCTGGGGCGGCACCGAGTACGCGTGGGGCTCGCGGCAGATCATCGGCCTCGGCGCCGGTGCCCTTGCCGCCACGGCCCTCTTCCTCGTCGCCGAGCGCTTCGCCGCCGAACCCCTCATCCCGCTGCGGCTGTTCCGCGACTCCGTCTTCAACGTCAGCGCCCTGGTGGGCCTGGTGATCGGCGTCGCCCTGTTCGGCGCCGCCAGCTATCTGCCGACCTTCCTGCAGATGGTCGACGGCGTCAGCGCCACGGAGTCCGGGCTGCTGATGCTGCCCATGATGGCCGGGATCGTCGGCGCCTCGGTCATCGGCGGCCAGCTCATCAGCCGCACCGGCCGCTACAAGGTCTTCCCCGTGCTCGGCGGCGCGGTCTCCGCCGTCGGCATGTGGCTGCTGTCCCGCCTCGAAACCGACACGCCCCGGCTGAACTACAGCATCTGGATGGCCGTCCTCGGTGCCGGCATCGGCCTCGTGATGCCCGTCCTCGTCCTCGCCGTGCAGAACTCCGTACGGCCTTCCGACCTCGGCACCGCCACCAGCGCCAACAACTACTTCCGCCAGATCGGCGGCAGCGTCGGTGCCGCGGTCTTCGGCACCCTCTTCGCCGGCCGGCTCACCGCCGCGCTCCGCCGGGAACTGCCCCCGCGCGCGGGCGCCCGGCTGCCCGACGCCGACTCCATCACCCCGCAGCTCGTGCACGCGCTGCCCCCGGCGCTGCGTGACGCCTACATCCGTGCCTACGCCGACGCGATGCCCCGGATCTTCCTCTACCTCGTCCCGGTGCTCCTCGCCGGCCTGCTCCTCGCCTTCTTCCTCAAGGAGAAACCCCTGGTGTCCCATCCCACCGCCGAGACCGGGCCCGAGACCGTGAACCCCCCGATCCCGCAGGCCCGTTCGCCGTACACCGCCGGAATCCCGGTCTGCGGCACCGTGCAGCACCCCGACGGCACCGTGGTGCCCCGCGCCGCCCTCACCCTCATCGACGTCGCCGGACAGCAGATCGGCCGGGGCGCGAGCGGCGAGGACGGGCGGTACGCGCTCAGCACGCCCGGCTCCGGCTCGTACGTGCTCATCGCCGCCGCCGGCGGCCACCAGCCGCAGGCCGTCTCCGTCACCGTCGGCGAACGGCCCGTCGAGCTCGACGTCGTCCTCGGTGGCGCCGGACGCCTCGCCGGCAGCGTCCGCACCGCCGACGGCAGCCCCGTACGGGACGCCACCGTCACCCTCACCAACGTGCACGGCGAGGTCGTCGCCGCCACCCGCAGCGGCCGCGAGGGCGGTTACGTCATCACCGAACTCGTCGCCGGCGAGTACACCCTGGCCGCCAGCGCCCCCGCCTTCCGGCCGGCCGCCCTTCCCGTCACCGTGCAGGCCTCCCGCGAGACCCGGCAGGACGTCGAACTCGCGGGCGGCGCCATGCTCAGGGGCACCGTCCAGGCGAGCGGCGGCCGGCCCGTCGAGGACGCGCGTGTCACCCTCCTCGACGCCGCCGGCGACGTCGTCGACACCCTCACCACCGGAGCGGACGGGACGTTCCGGTTCGTCGACCTGTCTTCCGGCGAGTACACCGTCATCGCCGCCGGATACCCGCCGGTCGCCACCGTGCTCCAGGTCGCGGGCGGCGGCCGCACCGAACGCGACCTGCAGCTGGGGCACGAGGACTGACCAGGCGGGGGCGGGGGGCGTCCGCGGGGCGCTGAGCTGCGCGCCGGTGCGATGCGGTGAAACCAATTCCAGGATTGGCACACATCGCGACCGGCCGCCGCCGTACGGTAGTGGCAGGCTTCACAGATCGTTTGCGAACAGCCGCGGGGAGAAAGGGCCTGGGCCATGGATTTCGGCGACGACCGTGGCAGCACGCGGGACACGCCTCCCGGCCGCGGCGCGGATGACGCCGCCGCCGGCCGCATTCCGCTGGCCGTGGTCGTCGTCGACCGCGCCGGCCTCGTGTCCCACTGGAGCAGCGGAGCCCGGCGGTTGTTCGGCGCCGGACGCGAAGACGCCGTAGGAAGGCCCGCGGCCGATCTGCTGCCGGTCTCCGGAGCCCTCCCCGACGACGCGCACGGCGACGTAAACGACGACGCGATGCCCGGCGCGTACCCGCGTCACGACGGGCCCGGCCCCGACCTGGAGGCCTCGCTCGACGGGCACACCGGCTACGCCACGGCGGGCCGTGCCCGCATCGCCGCACCCGGTGTTCCCGCCGGCGAGCGGCTCGACGTGCTGTGGTGGGCCTACCCGCTGGTCGGCCCCGGCCCGTCCCGCCTGCTCGTGCTCGCCGCCGACGCCGGCCGGCTGCGCGAGGAACGCGGCTACGACGACGAGACCGCCGAGCGCATCTCACCCGGCTTCGCCCGCCACACCGAGCTGCCCGCCTCCGACGAGCTGGAGCGGCGGCTGCCCGAGATCCTGCCCAACATGGGCCCGGGACTCAGCTCCCGCATCGTCGCCCAGGTCCTCGAACTGGGCTATCCCGTCCTGGAGTTCAGCCAGTCCGAACGGGTGCCCGTCACCCCGTACTGGGGCGTGCCCCGCCGCCCGGGCCGCCGCCGCGCCGAACCCGTCGTACCGCAGCAGCGCACCGGCGCACCCGTCCTGGTCCCGGCCGGCGCCGAGGAGGACCTGGAGTACGCGGCGGTGCGCGAGCGGCTGGAGTTCCTCAACGAGGTCAGCTCCCGCATCGGCTCCTCCCTCGACCTCGGCGAGACCATCCGCGAGGTCACCAGCGCCGCCGTACCCCGGTTCGCCGACTTCGCCGGCACCCATCTGCGCGCCGCCGTCCTCGCCGGCGAGGGCTTCCCGGACGGCCCGCCGGACGCGCAGACCGTGATGTTCCGCGTCTGGGTCGAGCACAACGACGAACCGGGCCGCTGGGACGACACCGTGCCCGTCGGCGAGGCCTTCGCCTTCCCCGAGCACACCCCGTTCTACAGGTGCATGGTGACCGGTGAGCCGGTGCTGATCCCGCGGGTCACCGAGGAGCTGTCCGAGCGGATCTCCGGCGAGTTCGAGAAGCGCGACCTCAGGCCCCTCATCGGCGGCCGTTCGCTGCTGATCGTGCCGCTCAAGGCCCGCAACGTCGTCCTCGGCTTCATGGTGCTGATGCGCCGCCCCGACCGGGTGGCGTTCGACGACATGGACCGCACCACCGGCGCCGAACTCGCCGCCCGCGCGGGCCTCGTGCTCGACAACGCCCGCATGTACACCTACCAGGAGAACGTCGCCGACACCCTCCAGGACAGCATGCTGCCGCAGGTGAACCCGCGGATGGCGGGGTGCGACGTCGCCACCCGCTATCTGCCCGGCACCCGGCTGGGCCGGATCGGCGGCGACTGGTTCGACACCATCAAACTGCCCGGCTCGCGCACCGCCCTCGTCGTCGGCGACGTCATGGGCCACGGCCTCAACTCGGCCGCGATGATGGGCCAGTTGCGCACCGCCGTACAGACCATGGCCGCGATGGAGACCCCACCCGCCCAGCTTCTGCGCAACCTGGACGACCTGGCCCGCCGGCTCGGCGACACCTACCTCGCCACCTGCCTCTACGCGGTCTACGACCCCATCCGCGGCGAGCTGCACCTCGCCAACGCCGGCCACATCCCGCCCGTCCTGGTGCGCGCCGAGGACGGCAGCAGCGAACTCCTCGACCTGCCGACCGGCGCCCCCATAGGCGTCGGCGGTGTCGCGTTCGAGTCCGTGCGGGTCGAGGTCGCGCCCGGTGACCGGCTGGTGCTGTGCACCGACGGCCTGGTCGAGGTGCGCGGCTCCGACATCGGCGAGGGCCTCGCCGCGCTGTGCGAGTCCGCCGCGCACCCCGCCGCCTCCATGGACGACGCCTGCGACACCATCATCCGCGCCCTCAACACCCGAGGCGGCCGCAAGGACGACGTCGCCCTGCTCATGGCCCGCCTCAACGGCATCCCCGGTGACCACGTCGCCGAATGGCGCTTCGACCCCGACCCGCGCGAGGTCGGCCGGGCCCGCCGCCTGGTCCGCGCCCAGCTCCTCGCCTGGGGCCTGCCGCAGGCGGTGGAGACCGCCGAGCTGCTGGTCAGCGAGGTCGTCACCAACGCCGTCCGGCACGCCGGGAGCCGGCCCGTCGACCTGCGCGTGGTCCGCGCCGACGCCCTGCTCTTCGAGGTCACCGACGACGAACCCGCCCTGCCCACCATGCTCGGCCCCGGCCCGTACGACGAGTCGGGACGGGGCCTGCGCGTGGTCAGCCGACTGGCCCGGGAGTGGGGCGCCACCGCGAGCGGCCACCGCAAGACGGTCTGGTTCGAACAGGCGGTCACCGGACGGGGGTGAGCGGGCGTCACGCACGGGGCCGCGTGGGGTGCGCGCCCTGTCTGCGCACGCCCCCGGCCTGTCAGGCGCCCGTACATCTCGTGAAGGTGGGCGCTCGCATCTTGCCCTGGCCTGGGCCTCCGCGATATCCCGATCACGGAACCGAACCGTGGGGAGAGCGCATGAACGTCTCGGACAACTACCGCAACGCCTGGGAAGGTTACTGGAGCGAGACCTCGGACGAGGCGGGCGAAGCGATCTGGGACTGCGATCCCGCCCTCTCCGCCGAGCCGCACAGCGCCCTGCTGCTGCCTCACGCCGATGCGGAGCGCACCATCGTCGACCTCGGCTGCGGCAACGGCACCACGACCCGCTATCTCGCCACCCGGTTCGCCCGCGCCGTCGGCGTCGACCTCTCGCACGCCGCCGTCGAGCACGCGCGCCGCGCCACGCCCGGCGACACCGTGGAGTTCCAGCAGCTCGACCTCACCGACGCGGGCGCCGTCCGTGCCCTGCACGAGCAGCTCGGCGACGCCCACGTCTATATGCGGGCCGTCATCCATCAGAGTGAACCGGAGGCGCGGCACGCGGTCGCCGCCGCCGTCGCCGAGATCATCGGCGGCGCGGGGCGCGCGTTCGTCGTCGAACTCACCTCCGGCTCCCGGGACGTGCTGAGGCGTGCCGCGTCCCAGCCGGGCGGCCCGGGGCCCAAGCTCCAGCGCGTCTTCCAGCACGGGCTCAAGCCCGCCGACGCCGACGACGAGGAGATCCCGAAGCTGCTCGCCGCGGCCGGCCTGAGGGTCCTCGCCGAGGGCGAGACGACCCTGCCGCAGACCGAACACCTCGTGGACGGCACCCGCATCGACCTGCCGGCCCGCTGGTTCGTCCTCGCCGGGAAGTAGCCGGACAGAAGGACCCGGCAGGCGCGCGGGCCCCGCACCGTCTCACCCGGGGGTGCGCAGGGGGCCCGAGCCTCCCGCCCGTGCGCTCGTCGCGGTCATGCTCCGCCCACGTGAGCCGGGCGGCCCCAAGGTTCTCGGTCCATGGAGAACGGGGACGAGATCGTCACCGACCGCCGTCCGACGGAACCGTGATGTGCTGGGACCTCCCGGGCTGACGGCCGTCGACCGTACGGCGGTGGCGGACCACGAGACGCGGCTGACGGCCTACGCGCAGCAGGCCCTGGCCCAGGTCCCGGTGGCACCGCCTCGTAGGAGTCAGCCGGTCTCCGTGGTGCGGGCGCTCCAGCGCTCCTCGACCTTGGCCAGGCGCCAGTAGGCGATGGCCATGACCCAGACGACGACGAACAGGCCGACGATGACGTAGCCGACGTTGTCCAGGTTCAGGCCCGCGATCCAGCCGGTGACGCCATCGCTCAGGCCGAGCTTGTCATGCAGGACGCCGACCAGCTCGATCGTGCCGACGAAGAAGGCGACGGCGATGGACAGACCGGTGATGGTGAGGTTGTAGAACACCTTGCGGACGGGGTTCGAGAAGGCCCACTGGTAGGCGAAGTTCATGAAGGTGCCGTCGAGGGTGTCGAACAGGCTCATGCCGGCGGCGAAGAGCAGGGGCAGACACAGGACCGCGTACCAGGGCAGACCGGCGGCCGCGCCGTTGCCGGCCAGGGCGAGCAGCAGCACCTCGGTCGAGGTGTCGAAGCCGATCCCGAAGAGGAAGCCCAGCGGGAACATCTGGCCGGGGCGGCGGACGGACTTGGTGAGCCGGCCCAGGATGCGGTTCATGAAGCCGCGCGAGTCCAGGTGCGCCTCCAGCTCGGCCTCGTCGTACTGCCCGGCGCGCATGGCCTTGAAGACGCGGGCGATGCCGAACAGCGCCACGAGGTTGAGGGCGGCGATGAGGTACAGGAAACCGCCGGAGACCGTGGTGCCGACGGTGCCGAGGACCTGGTGGGTCCGGGAGCCGTCGTTCATCAGGGTGCCGGCGAGCTTCGCGCCTCCCGCGACCAGGGCGGCCATGACGACCACCACGCTGGAGTGCCCGAGCGCGAACCAGAAGCCCACCGACACCGGCCGTTCGCCGTCGGCCATCAGCTTGCGGGTGGTGTTGTCGATCGCGGCGATGTGGTCGGCGTCGAAGGCGTGCCGCATGCCGAGGGTGTAGGCGGTGATGCCGAGGCCGACCCCGAACGCCTTGGTGCCGACCTCATAGTGATGCGGGATCACCAGAACGAAGAGGATCCCGAAGGCCACCACATGCAGAGCGACGATCACGGCCAGCAGGCCCGCGGTTCGGACGGTGTCCTCGCGCCGCCAGCGGAAGGACGTGGTGGCGGCGGTTTCGGGCACGCCTGAGGACACGGTCATTCGGTCACGCTCCAGCACCTCGTGGATCAGCTTCGTGATGCCGTGGCCGGTCTCCTGGCTGATGGGTCGACGCGCCCGCCCCTGCCTTCCCGGCCGCGAGGCCAGTGGCAATGCGTGGGGCGGAAACTTCCCGATCACAGTGGCGAGGGCCGCTCCGGACTGAGCCCCCTGAGGGGCCGTCACCGGTCTTCCCGAACACCACGGCCCGCCCACCCTAGAGTGCCGCGGTCAAGGGCTGCAAGACTGCACAACTATGCAGGTGTGACGACCGGAACGGTGCGGCTGGGATGATGAGGCCATGCATCTCGTCCCCGCGGAACGTGCCGGGCAGCGCACCATCGACGGCCACCGGGTCTGCGATGCGATCGCCGCCGTCGGCGAGCCCGAGCGCGTACGTGCCTGGGCCGATCGCTTCTCCCTGCTCTCCGACCCCGGACGCCTCTCCCTGCTGCTCGCCCTCCACGAGGCCGGCCCCATCGCCGTCTCGGACCTCGCCGTCGCCACCGGGATGCGGGACACCGCCGTCTCCCAGGCGCTCCGCCTGCTGCGCGCCGCGGGTGTCGTCGAGGGCGAGAAGGAGGGCAGGATCGTGCGCTACCGGCTCGTCGACGGCCCGGTTTCCGCACTGCTGGAACACTGCGCGCCCTCCCACGACACGGGCGCCGCGGGCACGCCGCCCCACTAGAAGGTGCTGCGGCCGGCCGATGCGGTCGAGTGGGGGTGGCCGACGGCATCGACGGTGCTCCTGGCAGCACTCCGCAGTGGTCCAGCTCGCCGAGGTGGCGCCGCTCGTCCGCCAGGTCCGCAGGCTCCGCCGGACAGGTACCTCCCGTGTCTCCTGAGTCGGGATCTCCGCCTCGTAGGAAGTTCCCCCGTCGGCGCGTAACGTGACGCACCATGAAGATCCTGATCAGTGCCGACATGGAAGGTGCCACCGGGGTGACGTGGCCGGCGGATGTGCTGCCGGGGACGCCGCAGTGGGAGCGGTGCCGGGCGATGTTCACCTCGGACGTGAACGCCGCCGCGGAGGGCTTCTTCGACGGCGGCGCCGATCAGGTGCTCGTCAACGAGGCCCACTGGACCATGCGGAATCTGCTGCTGGAGCGGCTCGACGAGCGGGTCGAGATGCTCACCGGCCGGCACAAGGCGCTGTCCATGGTGGATGGCGTGCAGCACGGGGACGTCGACGGCATCGCCTTCGTCGGCTACCACGCCGGCGCCGGCATGGAGGGCGTCCTCGCCCACACCTACCTCGCCAACCAGATCACCGGCGTGTGGCTGAACGACGCCCGCGCCAGCGAGGGTCTGCTCAACGCGCACGTCGTCGCCGAGTACGGCGTCCCCGTCGTCCTCGTCACCGGCGACGACGTGGCCTGCGAGGACGCGCTCGGGTACGCCCCCGAGGCGCTGAAGGTCGCCGTCAAGGACCATGTGTCGCGGTACGCGGCGGTGTGCCGGACCCCGGCCCGCACCGCCGCCGACATCCGCGCCGCCGCGAAGGAGGCCGCCCGGCTCGCGGTGCGCCACGCACCCGTCGAGGCCGGGCCGTTCACCGTCGCCGTCGAGTTCGACGCCGAGCATCTGGCGATGGCCGCCACCGTCGTCCCGGGGGTCGCCCGCATCGGGGAGCGGAAGGTGGCGTACACCAGCGCCACCATGTACGAGGGGATCAGGACGTTCAAGGCGGTCACCACGATCGTCTCCGCCGCCGTGGAGGAGCAGTATGGCTGACCAGCACACCGACCGGCAGACCGACCTTCAGGCGCTGGACGAGGTCGTGGAGTTCACCTCCGGTCTGATCCGCATCGACACCACCAACCGGGGCGGCGGGGACTGCCGGGAGCGGCCCGCCGCCGAGTACGCCGCCGAACGGCTGGCCGGCGCGGGCCTGGAACCGCTGCTGCTGGAGCGCACACCGGGCCGCACCAACGTCGTCGCCCGGATCGAGGGCACCGACCCCGCCGCCGACGCGCTGCTCGTCCACGGCCATCTCGACGTGGTGCCGGCCGAGGCCGCCGACTGGAGCGTGCACCCCTTCTCCGGGGAGATCCGCGACGGGGTGGTGTGGGGCCGCGGCGCCGTCGACATGAAGAACATGGACGCGATGATCCTCGCCGTCGTGCGTGCCTGGGCCCGGCTGGGCGTACGGCCCCGCCGGGACATCGTCATCGCCTTCACCGCCGACGAGGAGGCCAGCGCCGAGGACGGCTCCGGGTTCCTCGCCGACCACCACCCGGAGCTGTTCGAGGGCTGCACCGAGGGCATCAGCGAGTCCGGAGCCTTCACCTTCCACGACGGCGCCGGCCGGCAGCTCTACCCGATCGGCGCCGGGGAGCGGGGCACCGGCTGGGTGAAACTCACCGCGCGCGGCCGGGCCGGGCACGGCTCCAAGGTGAACGAGGACAACGCGGTCACCCGGCTCGCCGCCGCCGTCGCGCGCATCGGCGAGCACGAATGGCGGATCCGGCTCACCCCGACGGTGCGGGCCGCACTCACCGAACTCGCCGCCCTGTACGGCATCGAGCCCGACTTCCGGGACGTGGACCGGCTGCTGGAGAAGCTCGGCCCGGCGGCCGCGCTGGTCGAGGCAACCCTGCGCAACAGCGCCAACCCGACCATGCTGGAAGCCGGTTACAAGATCAACGTCATCCCCGGCGAAGCGGTCGCCTACGTCGACGGGCGCTATCTGCCGGGCGGCGAGGAGGAGTTCACCACCACCCTCGATCAGCTCACCGGCCCGGACGTGAGCTGGGAGTTCGCGCACCGCGAGGTGGCCCTGCAGGCGCCGGTGGAATCCCCCACCTACGCCCGGATGCGGGCCGCCGTCGAAGAGTTCGCACCGGACGGGCATGTGGTGCCGTACTGCATGTCGGGCGGCACGGACGCCAAGCAGTTCTCCCGGCTCGGCATCACCGGTTACGGCTTCGCCCCGCTGAAGCTGCCCGAGGATCTCGACTACCAGGCGCTGTTCCACGGCGTGGACGAGCGGGTGCCCGTCGAGGCGCTGCACTTCGGCGTCCGCGTCCTCGACCGCTTCCTGCGCACGGCCTAGGGCAGCCTTTCGAGCCGCTCAAGAAGCCGAGAAGGAGGGCACACACACGTGCTGACGTCGCCGTACGGAACGTGGCCGTCACCCGTCGACGCGGCGCTGGCCGCCGCGCACGACGGACAGCCGGACTGGGTGGGCTTCGTCGGGGACGAGGTGTGGTGGACCGACCCCCGGCCCGCCGAGGGCGGCCGCCGGGCACTGGTGCGGCGCACGGCCGAGGGCACGGAGGAGACGGTGCTGTCCGCGCCGTGGAACGTGGCCAACCGGGTCGTCGAGTACGGTGGCCGCCCCTGGACCGGGGCGGTGCCGGCCGGCCGGCCGCTGATCGTCTTCACCCACTTCGCCGACCAGCGGCTGTACCGGTACGAACCCGGCGGCGAGCCGCGCCCGCTGACCCCGCTGTCCGCGGTCGGCGCGGGACTGCGCTGGGCCGACCCGCACCTGCACCTCGCCCGCGGTGAAGTGTGGTGCGTGCTGGAGGAGTTCACCGGGGACGGCCCCGGCGACGTCCGGCGCGTCCTGGCCGCCGTACCGCTGGACGGCTCCGCCGCCGAGGACCGCTCCGCGGTGCGCGAACTCACCGACGGCCGCCACCGGTTCGTCACCGGCCCCCGCCTCTCACCCGACGGCCGCCGGGCCGCCTGGCTCGCCTGGGACCATCCGCGGATGCCGTGGGAGGGGACGGAGCTGCTCGTCGGCGAGATCGGTGTCGACGGAATACTGCATGCCGTACGCACGGTCGCCGGCGGGCCGCACGAGGCGATCGCGCAGACCGAATGGTCTGCCGAAGGCAGTCTTCTGTACACCAGCGACCGCAGCGGCTGGTGGAACCTCTACCGGGACGACGGCACCCCGCTCTGCCCCCGCGAGGAGGAGTTCGCCGGGCCGCTGTGGCGGCCCGGACTGCGCTGGTTCGCACCGCTGGACAGCGGGCTGATCGCGGTCGTACACGGCAGGGGGCCGACCGTACTCGGGATACTGGATCCCGTCTCCGGCGAGATCGGCGACGTCGCCGGACCGTGGACCGAGTTCGCCGGCACGCTCGCCGCTCGCGGCAGCCGGGTCGTCGCGGTCGGCGCCGGCCCGCGCACCGCCCACGAGGTGGTCGAGCTGGACACCGGCACCGGCCGGGCCCGCGCCGTCGGCGCCCGGCACCGGGACGCCGTCGACCCCGCCTACTACCCGCAGCCCCGCACCCGCACCTTCACCGGCCCCGGCGGCCGCGAGGTGCACGCCCACGTCCACCCGCCGCACCACCCCGCCCGCATCGCACCCGACGGCGAGGCGCCGCCGTACGTCATCTGGGCGCACGGCGGGCCCACCAGCCGGGTGCCGCTCGTCCTCGACCTGACCATCGCCTACTTCACCTCGCGGGGCATCGGGGTCGCCGAGGTGAACTACGGCGGCTCCACCGGATACGGACGCGCCTACCGGGAGCGGCTGCGCGGGCAGTGGGGTGTGGTCGACGTCGAGGACTGCGCGGCCGTCGCCCGCGCCCTCGCCGAGGAGGGCACCGCCGACCCCGCCCGGCTCGCCATCCGCGGCGGCAGCGCCGGCGGCTGGACCGCCGCAGCCTCCCTGACCACCACCGACGTCTACGCCTGCGGGACCATCGTCTACCCCGTCCTTGACCTCGCCACCTGGGGACCGGGGGAGACCCACGACTTCGAGTCCCGCTACCTGGAGTCGCTCATCGGGCCCCTCGCCGAGGTGCCGGCCCGGTACACCGAGCGCTCGCCGACCACCCACGCCGGCCGGCTCACCGTGCCGTTCCTGCTGCTCCAGGGCCTGGACGACGTGATCTGCCCGCCGGCCCAGTGCGAACGCTTCCTCGCCCGGATCCAGGGCCGGGGCGTGCCGCACGCCTACCTGACCTTCCCCGGCGAGGGCCACGGGTTCCGGCGGGCCGAGACGATGGTGCGTGCGCTGGAGGCGGAACTGTCCTTGTACGCTCAGGTGTTCGGACTGGACGTGCCCGACGTCCCGAGACTGGAGCTGCACCCGTGAAGGACGCGAGGGACGTGAAGCACGTGAAGGACGCGAAGGCACTGACCCGGCCGAAGCGGCTGGCCCCCGGCGCCCGCGTCGCCGTCGTCGCCACCAGCGGGCCGGTGCCCGAGGAGCGGCTCCAGGCCGGGCTCGACGTGCTGCGCGGCTGGGACCTCGACCCGGTCGTCGCCCCCCATGTCCTCGACCGGCACGGCGAGTTCGGCTACCTCGCCGGCACCGACGCCGACCGCGCGGCCGACCTCCAGAACGCCTGGTGCGACCCCACCGTGGACGCCGTCCTGTGCGCCCGCGGCGGATACGGCGTACAGCGGATGATCGACCTGCTCGACTGGGAGGCGATGCGGGCGGCCGGGCCCAAGGTCCTCGTCGGCTTCAGCGACATCACCGTCCTGCACGAGGCCTTCGCCGCCCGCCTCGGCCTCGCCACCCTGTACGGGCCGATGGCGGCCGGCGTCGACTTCATCAAGAACGCCCGCGCACAGGACCATCTGCGGGCCACCCTCTTCGCCCCGGAGACCGTCCGCACCATCACCTCCGGCGGCACGGCCCTCGTACCCGGCCGCGCCCGCGGCATCACTCTCGGCGGCTGTCTGGCCCTGCTCGCCACCGAACGCGGCACCCCGCACGCCCGCCCCTCGGCGGCCGGCGGGCTGCTGTGCCTGGAAGACGTCGGCGAGACCGCGTACCAGCTGGACCGCTACCTCACCCAGCTCCTGCGCTCCGGCTGGCTGGAGGGCGTGCGCGGGATCCTGCTCGGCTCCTGGGAGAGCTGCGGCGACTACGCCACACTGCGGCCGATGTTCGCCGACCGGCTCGGCGGGCTCGGCGTGCCGGTGGTGGAGGAGTTCGGTTTCGGCCACTGCGCCGGCGCCCTGACCATTCCCTTCGGCGTCCCCGCCGAACTCGACGCGGATTCCGGCACGTTGACTCTGGACGAGCCCGCCCTGCGCTGACCCGCCCCGGCGTCCCGGACCGGGGTGGGTGCCGGCCGTGCACCCCCGCCGTCCGTGCCGTGCACCCCCGCCGTCCGGGCGGAATCCCGCGGACGGCGCGGGCGGTGACGTCGTACCCTGGCCGGATGCCGCACACCGCACCCCACTGGCTCGCCGAGGGCCCCCGCGTGGCCATCCGCCACTTCACCCCCGAGGACGGTCCCGAGTTCACGGCCCGTGCCCGCGAGAGCAAGGATCTGCACCGGCCGTGGCTGTTCCCGCCGGACACCGACGAGGCCTACGCCGCCTATGCCGGCCGGCTGATCGAGGACCCCACCAAGGCCGGCTTCCTGGTGTGCGAGAAGGACAGCGGGGACATCGCCGGATTCATCAACATCAACAACATCGTCCGGGGCGGCTTCCAGTGCGGCGCCCTCGGCTACGGCGCCTTCGCGCACGCCGCCGGACGCGGCCTGATGCGCGAGGGCCTCGACCTGGTCGTCGGGTACGCCTTCGGACCACTGGGCCTGCACCGGCTGGAGATCAACGTCCAGCCCGAGAACGCCGCCTCCGTCGCGCTGGCCCGAGGCGGCGGCTTCCGCCTGGAGGGCTTCTCGCCCGCCATGATCTACATCGACGGCGCCTGGCGCGACCACGAACGCTGGGCACTGACCGCGGAGATGCGTAACCCCGGCTGACCGGTCCCTGCTCGCGGACGCGGTCGTGGAGGCTTTTGCGCAATCCTGACCCGTACCTCCCCTGGCCGACTCACCGCACGCCGGGTTCCATGGGGACTCGTGACGAGGATCCGACGTGAGGTACTGACCCTGCCCGCCGCGCAGCTGGGCCCGGACAACCCGCTGCCCCCGCTGCACCCCCTCGACGAGGTCCACCGCATCGACGACCGGGACCGGGACGGCATGCCCCGGGACATGGCCCGCCAGGTCGGTCACGAGCCCCTGCACAGCCTGCTCCCGGTCCGGGTCCGCGACGGCTACGGCAGAACCCGTGAACCCCGCGCCCTCGACACCCTGGTGATCGAGAACGACCGGCTGCGCGCCACCGTCCTGCCCGGCCTCGGCGGCCGGATCGTCTCCCTGCTCCACCTGCCCACCGGACGCGAACTCCTGTACCGCAACCCGGTGTTCCAGCCCGCCGACTTCGCCCTCAACGGCGCCTGGTACTCCGGCGGCATCGAGTGGAACATCGGCGCCACCGGCCACACCACCCTGTCCTGCGCCCCCCTGCACGCGGCCTGCGTCCCGGCTCCCGACGGCGGTCAGATGCTGCGCCTGTGGGAGTGGGAGCGGCTGCGTGACCTGCCCTTCCAGGTCGACCTGTGGCTGCCCGACGGCTCCGACTTCCTCTACGCCGGTGTCCGCGTCCGCAACCCGCACGAACGGCCCGTGCCCACCTACTGGTGGTCCAACATCGCCGTACCCGAGGAACGCAGGATCCTCGCCCCGGCCGAGCAGGCCTGGCATTTCGGCTACGAGCGCCGGCTGCGCCGGGTGCCCGTCCCGTCGTACGACGGCGTCGACCGCAGCCACCCCCTCAACAGCCCGTACGCCGCCGACTACTTCTACGACGTCCCCGACGGCCGGCGCCGCTGGATCGCCGCTCTCGACGCCGACGGGCACGGGCTGGCGCAGACCTCCACCGACACCCTGCGCGGCCGCAAGCTCTTCGTGTGGGGCCATCTGCCCGGCGGCCGGCGCTGGCAGGAGTGGCTGACCGAGCCGGGCACCGGCGGCTACTGCGAGATCCAGGCCGGCCTCGCCCGCACCCAGCTCGAACACGTCCGGCTGGACGCGGAGAGCGAGGTGTCCTGGCTGGAGGCGTACGGTCCCCTCGACGCGCCGGGTGCGCCGGGCGCGGGGGAGTGGGCCCAGGTGGTCCAGGACGCCGAGGACCGGCTGGAGGCGGCCCTGCCCCGCGCCCGCGTCGAACAGGCCTACGCCGCCTGGCTGCCGTGCGCCGACACCGAACCCGGCGAGACCCTGGCCACCGGATCCGGCTGGGGCGCCCTGGAGGTGCTGCGCGCCGACTGGAAACTGCCCGGCACCCCGTTCCCCGAGTCCACCCTCGGCGAGGCCCAGGCACCCTGGCGGGAGCTGCTGCGCACCGGCTCGCTGCCCGAGCCGCGCCGGGTACGGCCGCCCGGCGAGACCCTCGTCGCCCCGCACTGGCGGGACATGCTGGAGACCGCGCCCGCCACCCCGCACACCGAGTACCACCTCGGCATCGCCCAGTGGCACGCCGGCGACCGCGCCCAGGCCGTCCGCAGCTGGGAACGCGCCCTCCAACTGGCCCCCTCCCGCTGGCCGTTGCTGCGCTGCCTGGCCGTCGCCGACCAGACCTCCGGCCACCACGAACGGGCCGCCGAACGCTACGCCGACGCCTTCGACGACCTGTGCCGGGAGCGGCGCGACGACGGCGCCGACTGGACCGCCGCCCAAGCCGCGCTCGGCCGCGAGACCCTTCAGGCCCTGCTGCGCCTAGGGCGCACGGCGGACGCCCGTGCCGTATGGGACCGCCTGCTGCCCGCCGTGCGCGAGCGCGGCCGCTTCCGGCTCCTCGACGCCGAGCTGCTGCTCGCCGAGGGCCGGCCCGACGCGGCGCGGGCCGTCCTCGACGCGGGTTTCGAGGTCGCCGACCTCCGGGAGGGCGAGGAGGCGATCGGCCGGCTGTGGGCGCGGCTCACCGACGAGCCGCTGCCCGCCCGCCACGACTTCCGGATGCGGCCGGAGCGGCCCTGAGCGGGCCGGTCCCTGAGCGGGGCGGGTTTCTGAGCGCGGCGGGTTCTGAGCGGCCCTGAGCGGGGCGGCTCAGGACCGCTGCTGGTCCACGTACTCGAAGACGGCGCCGTCCGGATGCATCGCCAGCAGATTGCGGCCGGCCGGCGTCGGCACCGGCCCGGCGAGGATCCGGGCGCCGAGGCCGGTCAGCACCTGGTGCGCCTCCTCGACGTCCTTCACCGCGATCGTCGCCGTCACCTTCCGCAGGATCTCCAGCTCCGCCTCCGGGCCGCTCATCAGCAGAAACGAGCCGATCGCGGCGACCTGCACCCCACCGCGCTCGAACCGTAGGGCTCTGCCGCCCGCCAGCCGCTCGTAGAACGGGACCGCGGCTTCGAGGTCGTCGACGCAGATGCGCAGCGAGGCGCCCAGAATCTCCATGGTCTTGAGCCTAGTTGGGGCGCCCCGGGAGGCACGAGGCCGCCCGCGTGACATGCCGTTCGGGTGACCCGCCGGAGGTTTACGTGCTCCGGCGCCGGTTACACGGAAAGCCTCCCGTGAGCCGACCCGCACCGACAGCCGTGGAGAAACATGAATACCGCCGAACTCACCGAACTGGGCCAGCAGTTGAGGGTGGACAGTGTGCGCGCCTCCGCCGCCGCGGGCTCCGGGCACCCCACTTCCTCGATGTCCGCGGCCGACCTGATGGCCGTCCTGCTGGCGCACCACCTGCGCTACGACTTCGAACGCCCCGAGCACCCCGCCAACGACCGCTTCGTGCTGTCCAAGGGCCACGCCTCACCCCTGCTGTACGCCGCGTACAAGGCGGCCGGCGCGATCGAGGACGGCGAACTGCTCACCTTCCGGGGGCTCGGCAGCCGGCTGGAGGGGCATCCCACGCCCCGGCGGCTGCCCTGGGTTGAGACGGCCACCGGATCCCTCGGTCAGGGCCTGCCCGTAGGGGTCGGCATCGCCCTGTCGGGCAAGCGGCTGGAGCGGACCGGCTACCGGGTGTGGGTGCTGTGCGGCGACAGCGAGCTGGCCGAGGGCTCGGTGTGGGAGGCCGCCGAGCACGCCGGGTACGAGCGGCTGGACAACCTGATCACGATCGTGGACGTCAACCGGCTCGGCCAGCGCGGCCCCACCCGGCACGGCCACGACCTGGACGCCTACGTCCACCGCTTCCAGGCCTTCGGCTGGCACACCATCGAGACCGACGGCCACGACGTCGACGCGATCGACCGGGCCTACGGGGAGGCCCGGTCCACCATCGGGCAGCCCGTGGTGATCCTCGCCCGCACCCTCAAGGGCAAGGGCGTGGCCGCCGTGGAGGACCGCGAGGGGCTCCACGGTAAACCGCTGCCGGACGCCGACCAGGCCGTCGCCGAACTCGGCGGCCCGCGTGACCTGCGCGTCCGGGTCGGCGAGCCGCAGGCCGCCGCCGCGCTGCGCGACCTGACCACCGAGGTGCTCCAGCTTCCGCGCTACGACGAGGGCGACAAGGTCGCGACGCGGGACGCCTTCGGCGCGGCCCTCGCCGCGCTCGGCACCGCCCGCGGCGATGTCGTCGCCCTCGACGGCGAGGTCGGCGACTCCACCCGCACCGAGGAGTTCGCCATGGCCCACCCCGAGCGGTTCTTCGAGTGCTACATCGCCGAGCAGCAGCTCGTCGCCGCCTGCGTCGGCCTGGCCACGCGCGGCTGGCTGCCGTACGCCTCGACGTTCGCCGCGTTCTTCACCCGCGCTCACGACTTCGTGCGCATGGCGTCCGTCAGCGGCTCCGGGATCAATCTGGTCGGCTCGCACGCCGGTGTCGCGATCGGGCAGGACGGGCCCTCCCAGATGGGCCTGGAGGACCTGGCCATGTTCCGCGCCGTGCACGGTTCGACCGTGCTGTACCCGTGCGACGCCAACCAGACCGCCCACCTGGTCGCGGCCATGGCCGGCCTCGACGGCATCCGCTATCTGCGCACCTCGCGCGGCGCGACCCCGGTGCTCTACGGCCCCGGCGAGGAGTTCCCGGTCGGCGGCAGCAGGACACTGCGGTCCGGTGAGGAGGACCGGCTGACGATCGTCGCGGCCGGGGTGACCGTGCCGGAGGCGCTGACGGCGGCCGACCGGCTCGCCGAGGACGGCATCCGGGTGCGCGTGATCGACCTGTACTCGGTCAAGCCCGTGGACGCCGGGACCCTGCGCCGGGCCGCCGAGGAGACCGGCTGCCTGATCACCGTCGAGGACCACCATCCCGAGGGCGGCCTCGGCGACGCCGTCGCGGAGGTCTTCGCCGACGGCCGCCCGGTGCCCCGGCTGGTCCGGCTCGCGGTCCGCACCATGCCGGGCTCGGCCGCCCCCGACCAGCAACTGCACGCGGCCGGCATCGACGCCGTGGGCATCGTCCAGGCCGCCAGACTGCTGGTGGAGGAGACGACGGCCGCACACTGAGCCGCGATCTGTGGCGCGGACGCGGCCGCCGGGTCAGGCTGGACCTGGACAGTTCCGCCGTACGACGGTGGAGCCGGACAGTTTCGCCGTACGACGGCGGCGAGGAACACTGTACGGAGCGAGGAGAACGGCAGGGGGCGGGTACGAGGTCGCGGCGGAAGGAGGCGCCATGTCCGGGCTGCGCTACGTCTACGCGGTCTGCCGCCCCTTCGGCACGCCCCTGCAGGCCCAGCTGACGGGCGTCGCGGGCGTGCCGCCGGGCCTGCTGCGCCACCGCGATCTGGTCGCGGTCGTCAGTACGGTCCCGGCGGCCGACTTCGGCGAGGAGGCACTGCAGGCGCATCTCCAGGATCCGGTGTGGTTCGCCGCCACGGCCCGTGCCCACCAGGGTGTGATCGCCGCGCTGACCACGGTCACCACGCCGCTGCCGTTGCGGCTCGCGACCGTCTGCGAGGACGACAGCATGGTGCGCACGATGCTGGAGATGCACGGGGACGCTTTCCGGCGCGTCCTGGACCGGCTGGAGGGCCGGGTGGAGTGGGGCGTGAAGGTGTACACGGAGCCCGCGCCCGCCGCCGCACCCGGAGCCGTCGCCACACCCGGCGAGGCGTTCGCCCGCTCCCTGCACGAGCGCCTGGCCGGACGGGCGGAGGACTGCCGCATCCATGCCCCGCAGACCTGCCCGGTGTCCGGCCCGGCAGTCCGGAACGTGCTCGACGCCGCCTACCTGGTGCCCCGAGCCGCCTGCGAGGAGTTCGTGGAACTGATCGACCGCACACCCGAGGAGCCGGGAGTCCGGGTGGAGCTCACCGGCCCCTGGGCCGCGTACTCCTTCACGGGCGAGGAACCCCGCTGACCGCAGGCCTGCCGGCTCCTGTCAGTCACGCTCCTTGCGGCACAGGATCTCCCCGTGCAGCACGGCGAACCAGCCGTCCTCGCGCCGGCCCCACTCCCGCCACGCCTCGGACACCGCCCGCAGCTGCTCCTCGGTCGCGTGCCCGCCCTGCGTGGCCCGGTCGGCGTAGGCCGAGGCCAGAGTGCGGTCCGCCCACAGGCCGCTCCACCAGGCCCGCTCCTCGGCCGTGGCGAACGTCCAGGTGCCGGTGGTGGCGGTGATGTCGGTCAGCCCGGCGGCCAGCGCCCAGGCCTTCAGCCGGCGTCCGGCGTCCGGCTCGCCGCCGTTGGCGCGGGCCACCCGCTCGTACAGGTCCAGCCAGTCGTCCAGGCCGGGCACCACCGGGTACCAGGTCATCGCCGCGTAGTCCGCGTCGCGTACGGCGATGTACCCGCCCGGCTTCGTCACGCGCCGCATCTCGCGCAGCGCCTGCACCGGGTCGCCGACGTGCTGGAGCACCTGGTGGGCGTGGACCACGCAGAAGGTGTCGTCCGGGTAGTCCAGGGCGTGGACGTCGGCGACCGCGAAGTCCACGTTGGCCAGTCCGCGCCCGGCGGCGGTGGCCCGGGCCTGCTCCAGGATGCCCGGCGCCGCGTCGACGCCGGTGACATGGCCGTCGGGGACCAGTTCCGCGAGGTCGGCGGTGATGGTGCCGGGGCCGCAGCCGATGTCCAGGATCTTCATGTGCGGCTTCAGCGAACCGAGCAGATAGGCCGCGGAGTTGGCGGCGGTCCGCCAGGTGTGCGAACGCAGCACCGACTCGTGGTGCCCGTGCGTGTAGACGGCGGTCTCCTGCGCTTTCGGCATGGTGTTCCCCTTCACCTCTGGTTCCGGCGGTGTACGCATCACCGTACGCGCGCATGCCGAATAATGAGACCGTCGTTTTGCATAATGGACTGACGTAACGTCAGAAACCTTGGCCGGCCGGGCATGCCGACAGGTGTGGTTACCCTGCAAGGGCCCGCTTTCCGGTGGGTGCGCGCGCCGGGCGCCCGACCGGCGTGAAGGGAGAACCCCGCATGCGTCTGCTCCTCGTCCGCCACGGTGAGACCCCGTCGAACGTGGACCACCTGCTGGACACCGCCGTGCCCGGACCGGGGCTGACCCCGCTCGGCGAGGTACAGGCCGCCGCACTGCCCGCGGCGCTCGCCGGCGAGGCCATCGAGGCTCTCTACGTCTCCACACTGCTGCGCACCCAGCTGACGGCCGCCCCGCTGGCCGCCGCCCGGGGCCTTGAGCCGATCGTCCGCGCCGGCATCCGCGAGCTGTCCGCCGGCGACCTGGAGATGCTGCCCGGGGACTCGCCGGGCGGCGTGCAGTACCTGCGCACGGTGTTCGCGTGGGCGGCCGGGGACACCACGCTGCGCGTGCCCGGCGGCGAGAGCGGCGACGAGGCCCTCGCCCGCTACGACGCCGTGATCGCCGAGGCCGCGGCCGGCGGCGCCGGCACCGTCGCCATGGTCAGCCACGGCGCCGCGATCCGCGTGTGGACCGCCGCACGCGCCGCCAACGTCGACGCCGCCTTCGTCGCCGCCCGCCCCCTGGACAACACCGGCGTCGTCATCCTGGAGGGCGCCCCGGCCGATGGCTGGAAAGTCCTGTCCTGGCAGGGCGCCGCGGTGGAACCGGCCGGAGAGCCCGGCCCGACGGGGGAAGCGCTCGACTCGGCGGGGTTCGACGCGGGACTCGACACGGCGGGATAGCGGGAGGGCGGGGGACCGGCCCGGGGCGCAGGCCCGTGCCGTGCGCCGGGTGCGAGCGTGTACCCGGCGCGGCTGTGTGCCCGCGAGGCAAGCCTGCCCGGGGACGAGCGTTTGCCGGGGACGAGCGTTTGCCGGGGATAAGCGTTTGCCCCGGGCCGAGGCCGCCCCGCAGAATGCCTGCCCATGGGACATCTGGAAGCCGCGCACCTTGAGTACCACCTCCCCGACGGGAGGACCCTGCTCGGGGACGTGTCCTTCCGGGTCGGCGAAGGCTCCGCCGTCGCCCTGGTCGGCCCGAACGGCGCCGGCAAGACCACTCTGCTCCGGCTGATCTCCGGCGAGCTGAAGCCGCACGGCGGCACCGTCACCGTCAGCGGCGGCCTCGGCGTGATGCGCCAGTTCGTGGGCTCCGTACGCGACGAAACGACCGTACGGGACCTGCTCGTGTCCGTCGCCCCGCCCCGCATCCGCGAGGCGGCGAGGGCGGTGGACGAGGCCGAGCACGCCGTCATGACCGTCGACGACGAGGCCGCCCAGATGCGGTACGCCCAGGCCCTCGCCGACTGGGCCGAGGCCCGCGGCTACGAGGCCGAGACCCTGTGGGACGTGTGCACCACCGCCGCCCTCGGCATGCCCTACGAACGCGCCCAGTGGCGCCAGGTGCGCACCCTCTCCGGCGGCGAGCAGAAACGCCTCGTGCTGGAGGCGCTGCTGCGCGGCACCGACGAAGTGCTCCTGCTCGACGAGCCGGACAACTACCTCGACGTGCCCGGCAAGCGCTGGCTGGAGGAGCAGCTGCGGCAGACCCGCAAGACGGTCCTGTTCGTCTCCCACGACCGCGAACTCCTCGCCCGCGCCGCCGAGAAGATCGTCTCCGTCGAGCCCGGTCCGGCCGGCGCCGACGCCTGGGTGCACGGCGGCGGCTTCGCCACCTACCACGACGCCCGCCGTGAACGTTTCGCCCGCTTCGAGGAGCTGCGCCGCCGCTGGGACGAGAAGCACGCCCAGCTGAAGAAGCTCGTCCTGAACCTCCGCCAGGCCGCCGCCGTCAGCCACGAGATGGCCTCCCGCTACGCCGCCGCACAGACCCGCTTGCGCAAGTTCGAGGAGGCCGGACCGCCGCCGGAGCCGCCTCGCGAGCAGGACATCACCATGCGCCTGAAGGGCGGCCGCACCGGCATCCGGGCCGTCACCTGCGAGGGACTCGAACTGACCGGCCTGATGCACCCCTTCGACCTGGAGGTCTTCTACGGCGAACGGGTCGCCGTCCTCGGCTCCAACGGCTCCGGCAAGTCGCACTTCCTCCGCCTCCTCGCCGGCGAGGACGTCGCGCACACCGGGACGTGGAAGCTCGGCGCACGGGTCGTACCCGGCCACTTCGCGCAGACCCACGCGCACCCCGAACTCCACGGCCGCACCCTCCTCGACATCCTGTGGAAGGAGCACGCCCAGGACCGCGGGGCGGCCATGTCCAGGCTGCGCCGCTACGAACTGACCCAGCAGGCCGAGCAGCCCTTCGACCGGCTCTCCGGCGGCCAGCAGGCCCGCTTCCAGATCCTGCTGCTGGAGCTCGCCGGCGCCACCGCGCTGCTGCTGGACGAGCCCACCGACAACCTCGACCTGGAGTCGGCCGAGGCCCTCCAGGAGGGCATGGAGGCCTTCGACGGCACGGTCCTCGCCGTCACCCACGACCGCTGGTTCGCCCGCTCCTTCGACCGCTACCTGGTCTTCGGCACCGACGGCCGCGTCCGCGAGACCCCGGAACCGGTCTGGGACGAACGCCGGGTGGAACGGGCCCGCTGAGCGCCCCGGAAGCCATCCGTCCGGGGCCGCCGGGCTCTCGCAAGGCCCCGGGCCGTGGATCTTCGTATGGTGGATGCAGGAATGCCGGCTCCATGGTTCCGCCCCGGACACACTCGGGGCCGGGACCACGGACAGGACGAGCGGGGCACCACCATGACCGGAGTCGACCCCAGCCGACTGGACGACCAGCAGCTCATGAAAGAGCTGGAGACGATCCACCGCACGCGCCACGACACCCTCCTGTACGGCTCGAACGACGCGCTGCGGGCACACAACGAGCGCATGGCGCAGCTGGAGGGCGAGTATCTGCGCCGCAACCCGCGCCGCCTGGTCAGCTCGGGCCGCACCCGCGAGGGCGCCCGCGAACGCGGCTGCGGCGAGGCAGCGACCCCCCGCGCATCCAGCACCTGACCGGCGCCCGCCTCCCAGTCCCGACCGGGGCCCGCCGCGCGGCTCTTCAGCGGCCGTCCGCTTCCCGGTCCCGACCGGGATCCGGGCCCGGCCCCCTGCCCGGCGTACATTCCCCGCCCCGGCTGTCACCCCGGGTACGCGCATGGGCCGGCACTCCCTGACGCTCCCCGGCACCGGCACCGGCACCGGCACCGGCACCGGCACCAGCGCCTGAGCCCGTCGTACCGCCTCCGTACCCCACGTCACCCGACCGGCCGTGCACGTCCCGCGAATGGGGTCCGGCCGCGCGCGGTACGGCCCCGTACGGGCTGAGATGGCTGCGAGGGCACACCCTGTGCCCCGGCCCCGTGCCCGGTACCCGTGGCGCCGCCCGGCAGTGCCGTCGTAGCGCGGCCCGGCCGAACCGCCGCAGCCCGTCGAGGAGCCCGCCCCATGCGCCGCACCGCCCGTGCCCTGTCCGCCGCCCTCGCCGCCGGTGCCGCGCTGCTGCTGGCCGGTCCCGCCGCCTCCGCGGCCCCTGCCGCCCTCGCCCTCCCCATGAGCTGCGACGCCGTCGGCGGAGCCGTACCCGGAGCCGTACCCGGAGCGGTCCAGGCCCCGCCGCCCCAGCTCTTCCCGGACGGCAAACCCTGCGGAGACAGCGACGCCGGCCGGTGCCGAGCGGGGGAGCAGTCCTGTCGGGACACCCCGGGCTGCCGGGCCGGCGAGGCCTGCCCCGACGGTTCCCCGTGCCGCGAGCCCGGACGGTGCCAGGGAGACGGACGAGAGTGCGCCGGAGCCGGAGCCGGAGCCGGAGCCGGAGCCGGAGCCGGGGTTGGGGTTGGGGGCGGGCCAGGAACCGGAGCCGGGGTTGCGGGCGGACCGGGAGCCGGGGTTGGGGGCGGGCCAGGAACCGGAGCCGGGATCGGACCAGGGGCCGGGGTTGGGGGCGGACCGGGAGCCGGGGTTGGGGTCGGACCAGGGGTCGGGGGCGGACCGGGAGCTGGTGGGGGAGCGTGTCCCGGTGGCCGGGGTTGTGCCGAACCCCGTGAACCGCAGCCCGGCGGCCGGTCCC
>NZ_JAIQYY010000002.1:490011-507403 GCF_020181035.1 Streptomyces sp. CoH27 | reverse complement strand
ACGACGGTGCCGGCTGCGCTCCGGCCGGCGTCCAGCACGGCGTCGAGGCCGGACAGGGCGGCAGCTTCACCGACTCCGGTGGCCGGGGTTGTGCCGAACCCCGTGAACCGCAGCCCGGCGGCCGGTCCCACGACGGTGCCGGCTGCGCTCCGGCCGGCGTCCAGCACGGCGTCGAGGCCGGACAGGGCGGCAGCTTCACCGACTCCGTGCCCGCCCTCGCCGCCGGCGGCATCCTCATCGCCACCGCCTGCGCCGGAGCCGGCTACCGCCTCCTCGGCCACCGTCGCACCACGGCGGACCGCCCCACCGGCGTGTGACCGGGACAACGCCCGGCACCGCCCATGGACGGCCGCCCCACGGGTACACCAACCCGAGGACACCGGCACCCGACCCACGCACAGTGGCCGTACCCCGGCGCCGGAAGACGGCGCCGGACGGCGGCCCACCCGGCACCACACCACACCACACAGCAGCCCACGACGACCCACCACGGACTGCGCGGAGGCGGACATGCGGCGCACGGACCCCGAGGGCCACGGCCCCGTCCGCTACGGCCCGCCGCTCCCCGGCGACGGCCTGCCCGTCCTCCCCGAACTCACCGCCGTGCTCGCCGCCGCCGCACACCGCACCGACGCCCAGCCTGTCGGCGGCGCCCCCGCCCTGCTGGAAGCGGCCTGCGGCTACTGGACCCGCCGCGGCCTGCCCACCGTCCCCGACCAGGTCGCCGCCGGCCCCGGTGCCCCCGCGCTGCTGCTCGCCGTCACCGCCGCGCTCGCCTCGGACGGCGCCGACGTCCTCGCACCCCGCCCCTGCGCCGCCTGGTGGGCGCCCGACGCCCGCATCCTCGGCCGGCCCGTCTTCCACGTGCCCACCCCCGCCGAGAGCGGCGGCGTCCCCGACCCCTACGCCCTGCTGGAGACCGTCCGCCGGGTCCGCGACGAGGGCGGCGACCCACGCCTGCTCGTGCTCTCCGTCGCCGACGACCCCACCGCCACCGTCGCCCCGCCCGAACTGCTCCACGAGACCGTCGAGGCCGCCACCACCGAGGGCCTGCACCTGGTCAGCGACGAGACCTGGCGTGACACCCTCCACCACCCGCACGACACCGTCCTGCTCAGCCCCGCCGAGATGCGACCCGACCGGGTCACCGTCGTCACCGACCTCGCCGGCTCCCTGCTGCCCCCCGGCTGGCCCGCCGCCGTCGCCCGCTTCCCCGCGACCGAACCCGGACTCCGCCTCCACGCGCGCGTGCTCGACATCCTCACCGCGCTCGGCGCCCGCATCGCGGCCCCCGTCGCCGCCGCGGCCGGCTACGCCCTCGACGAACCCCCGCCCGTCACCGACCGCCGCGAGACCGCCGTACGGCTGCACGCGCGCGTGGCGGCCGCCGCGCACACCGCGCTCGTCACCGCCGGCGCCCTCGCCCGCCCCCCGCAGGCCGGCCGCCACCTGTACGCCGACCTCGGCCCGCTGCGCGAACCCCTCGCCGCACAAGGGGTCGGCGACGCACAGGAGTTGGAGGACTTCCTCACCGCCCGCCTCGGCATGCCGGCACCCGGCGGCCACCGCTTCGGCGACGACCTGGCCGCCCTGCGCGTACGCCTCGCCACCGGTCCCCTGCTCGGCGGCACCGACGAGGAACGCGTGGAATCCCTCACGTCACCCGCGCCGCTGGAACTGCCACACGTGCACCGTGCGTTGATCACCTTGACGTCGGTCCTCGACGATCTCCGTGACGAAGCTCAGCGACGGGAGCCTCCTCGATGACGCAGCAGACGCATGAGTCCGGACCGCCCACGACGACCTCGACAACTTCGACGCCCGCGACGCCCGCGACGACCACGCCGACCACGTCCGCATCCACCGCGTCCACGACGCCCCTCGCACCGCCCTACCCCCCGCTCGCCGAACCCCGCCCCCTGGGCGAACACCGGGTGTGGCCACGGACGTTCCACGACCGGCTCACCGCCCCGCTGCCCGGCCTCAAGGCCATGGCACGCTTCGCCCGCGAAGGCGCCGTACGTCCCGGCCGCGAAGGCCTCGCCGACCTCCCCCTGCTCCCCGTCGCACCCGCCCCGCTGCCTCCCGCCGACCCCCGCACCCTCGCCGTCACCTGGGCCGGACACGCCAGCTGGATCGTCCGCATCGGCGGCCTGACCGTCCTCACCGACCCCGTCTGGTCCCGCCGCATCCTCGGCACTCCCGCCCGCATCACCCCCGTCGGCGTCCCCTGGGACAGCCTGCCCCGCGTCGACGCCGTCGTCATCAGCCACAACCACTACGACCACCTCGACGCCCCCACCCTGCGCCGACTCCCGCGCGCCACACCGCTGTTCGTCCCCGCCGGACTCGGCCGCTGGTTCCGGCGCCGACGCTTCACCTGCGTCACCGAGCTCGACTGGTGGGAAGGCGCCGAACTGGCCGGAGTCCGCTTCGATTTCGTCCCCGCCCACCACTGGTCCAAGCGCACCCTCACCGACACCTGCCACAGCCTCTGGGGCGGCTGGATCCTCACCGACACCGGCGGCCGACGCCTCTACTTCGCCGGCGACACCGGCTACGGCCACTGGTTCTCCCGCATCGGCCGCCGCTACCCCGGCATCGACCTCGCCCTCATGCCCATCGGCGCCTACGACCCCCGCTGGTGGCTCAGCGACGTCCACTGCGACCCCGAGGAAGCCGTCCGGGCCACGCTCGACCTCGGCGCCCACCGCATGGCCCCCATGCACTGGGGCACCTTCATCCTCTCGGCCGAGCCCGTCCTGGAACCCCTCACGCGCGTGCGTACGGCCTGGCAGAAGGCGGGACGGGACCGGGAGGACCTGTGGGATCTGCCGGTCGGCGGATCAAAGGTGCTGGACGGGAGCGCCCCGTCAGGGGCGCGGGGCTGTGTCCGACATGCGGCTACCGCCGCGCGGGCGGCAGAGACCACGACGGACCGTCACCCCGGAGACGACCTCATCCCCGACGGCGCTACCGAAATCGCCGTACCAGACTCGGCATCACGCTGATCACCACGGTCAGCGCGACCGCCAGCACAACCCCCTCCCACGGCTCCCTGAACAACGAACCCCCCAGCACACCGATGACCTGATACGTGGCCGCCCAGGCGAGACACGCCGGCAGATTCCCCCGGGCGAACCGCCTGAGCGGCCAGTCCGCCATCAGACACGCCAGCATCACCGGAACACGACCCGCCGGCACCAGCCGGGACAGCACCAGCACCGCCACCCCGTGCTCGGCGAGCTTCTCCCGCGCCCCCGCGGCCCGTTCCTCCGGAGCCCGCGACCGGATCGCCTCCAGCCACCGCGACCCGCTGCGCGACCGCATCCCGCGCCGCCCCAGCCAGTACAGCGCCCCGTCCCCGGCGAACGCCGCCAGCGACGCCGTCATGAACACCAGCGCCGGCGAGAACGGCGCCGTCTGATGGAACGCCACCACCGCCGCCGAACTCACCAGCGCACCCGTCGGCACCACCGGCACCAGCGCACCGATCAGCACCAGCAGGAACAACGACGGATAACCGATCGCCTGCTGCGTCGATTCCGGCGGCACCGCCGACGTCGACGCGGCGGCGAGCGCCAGCGCCGAGGCCGGCCGGCTCACCGCGCCACCTCCAGCCGCACGCTCTCCCCGTGCCCCAGCTTGCGCACCACCACCTGCGGCGCGACCACAGCCGCCAGCCGCACGAACTCGTCCCCCGGCCCGTGGAACTCGTGCGGCCGCACCGCCTCCATCCCGATCGGCCAGTACGTCCCGTAGTGCACCGGCACCGCCATCCGCGGCGCCAGCCGCGCCAGCGCCCGCGCTGCCCGCCCCGCGTCCAGATGCCCCTCACCCAGGAACGGCCCCCAGCCGCCCACCGGCAGCAACGCCACATCCACCGGACCGACCCGCTCCGCCATCGCGTCGAAGAGCCCGGTGTCCCCGGCGAAGTACGTCCGCGCCTCCCCCTCCACCACGTACCCCAGCGCCGGCGAGCGGTGCGGCCCCACCGGCAATCGCCGCCCGTCGTGCAGCGCGGGCACCACCCGGACCAGCACCTCACCGACCCGCACCGCGTCCCCCGGCACCACCTCGGTCACTCGAAGACCCCGCAGCCTGCGCAGCGCCGGCACCGCCCGCGGCGCACCCCGGGGCACGAGCAGGCGCGTACCCGGCGCGAGCGCGGCCAGCGAGGGCACATGCAGATGGTCGGCGTGCAGATGGGAGACGAGCACCACGTCCGCGCGCCGGGCCCGGTCCGGCGGAACCGCACCCCGGCGCCGCCGCAGATGCGCCAGCCGGCGCGCGAACAGAGGATCGGTCAGCACGCGTATGTTCCCGTCCTGGACCGTGCAGGTGGCGTGACCCCACCAGGTGATCTCCACCGGCACCTTCTTCCGCCTCCTTCACGCGACTCCCCGAAGCCTACGGGCAGGAGTAGGGTCGGCCGCGAAACCCGGAGGTGAGGGGAGGCCATGGGACAACCGCAGCCCACCCCCGACACGCCCGCGCCCGTACGGGTCACCGCCATCGCCAGCCTGACCCCGCTGGAGGAACTGGAAGCCGACCCGTTCCTCGTCGACTCCCGCAGCCAGCACGCCATGTGCGCCCGCTGGGCCGCCGAGCACGGCTACGTCGTCGCCCGCGAACTCCTCGTCGGCGGACTGCGCTTCGACCACTGTGCCCTGTGGGACGGCGTCCGCCCCGGCGTCGACGTGTTCGTCGCCCCCAGCCTGCGGGTTCTGCGCCGCGCCCTGTCCTCCGTCGAGGCCTTCACCGCCGAATGCGCCCGGCGCGGCGTCCGCGTGGAGACCGTCGGCCGCGCCGAACCGGCCTACGACGCCCAGATGAAGGCTCACGTCCATCGCCGCCTGTCCATGCCGACCGCCGGCTACGACGGCCGCTGAGCCCGCTCGGCCGTCCGCCGTCGCCCCGGCCCGGTATGACAAGGTGGAGCGAGGCCCGGGCGTCGAGCGGGCCGGGACGTGAGGGGTTCGACGCGTGCGAGGGGTACGAGGCGTGCCATGGCGGTGGGTTGTCAGCCAGATCGGACGGAGCGTCACCGTATGGGCGGCCTCCACCGTCACCATGCTGGTCCTCGCCGCCCTTCTGCCCGACTTCCGGCTCCAGTCCGCCGACGGCGACAGCCTCACCCGGATCGCCGTCACCGCCGCCTGCGGCGCCGGCGCCTTCGGCATCCTGTCGGCCGTGGTCTGGCCCCTCCTGGTCCGGCTCCTGCTCCTCGTCCCCGCCCTCTTCCTCGGCCTGCTGGTCTTCGTCCTCAACGGCTCCCTGCTGCTGCTCGCCCTGCGCGTCAACCCCTCCGGCCGGGGCGCCGTCGCCCCGCAGACCGCCGTCATCGTGGCCGCCGTGATGTCCGCGGTCGCCTCGGCCACCGGCGCCGCCCTCGCCGTCCGCGACGACGAGGCCTACCGCCGCCGCCTGCACCGCCTCGCCACCCGCCGCCGCAGATCCGACCCGCCCTGCCCCACCACCCCCGGCCTGGTCTTCGTCCAACTCGACGGCGTCGGCCACGACGTCCTCACGGCGGCGGTCCGCAAGGGGCTGATGCCTACGGTGTCCCGCTGGCTGGCGACGGGCGACGGTCTGCAGAAACCGGCCGACGGTCTACAGAAACCGGCCGACGGTCTACAGAAACCGGCCGACGGTCTACGAAATCCGGTCGACGGTCGGCAGTCGACGGAACATCGCATACAGCCGACCCACCGCCTCACCCCCTGGCGCACCGACTGGTCCAGCCAGACCGGCGCCAGCCAGCTCGGCATCCTCCACGGCAGCACCTTCGACGTGCCGGCGTTCCGCTGGTACGAGAAGGACCGCGGGGAGGTGATGGTGTGCAACCGGCCGACGAGCGCCGCCGAACTGCAGCGCCGCGCCATACTGCATACAGGCGACGGTGGACTGCTCACCGTCGACGGCGCCAGCCGCGGCAACCTCTTCAGCGGCGGCGCCGGCGAGCAGGCCCTCGTCCTGTCCATCGCCACCCGCCGCCGAGGCCGGGAGAACCGTTCCCGCGCCGGCTACTTCGCCTACTTCTCCGATCCCGCGAGCGCCGTACGCACCGCCCTGTCCTTCGTCGCCGAGGTGGCCCGCGAGGTCGGCCAGTCCACCCGCGCCCGCCTTCGGGGACAACGGCCGCGGGTCGGCCGCGGCGGTTTCTACCCCCTCGTGCGGGCCTTCGCCACCGTCGTGGAACGGGACGTCGTGGTCGCCGCGGTGATGGGCGACATGCTGGCCGGGCGCACCGCCGTCTACGCCGACCTGGTCGCCTACGACGAGGTCGCCCACCACTCCGGCCCGCACAGCCGGGACGCCGAGAAGGTGCTGCAACGCCTCGACCGGGCCCTCGCCCTGCTCCAGCGGGTCGCCGAACACGCCCCCCGCCCCTACCGCATCGTCGTCCTGTCCGACCACGGCCAGAGCCCCGGCGAGACCTTCCACGCCCGCTACGGTCTCACCCTCGGCGACCTCGTCCGGGCCGGCTGCGGGCTGCCCGTCCCACGCCGGGCCGAGGGGACCCGCAGCGGTGCCGAGGCCCGCGCCGCCGTCCGTGCCGCGCTGCGCCGGCCCGTGGAGGAGAAGGGGGAGCGGTACCGGCCGGCGCGGGGTGCCGAGCCGGTCGTGCTGGCTTCCGGCAATCTCGGCCTGGTCTCCTTCCCGGATGTCCGGCACCGCATGACCAAGGAGGAGATCGAGGCCCGTCACCCGGCCCTGCTCACCACCCTCGCGCATCACCCGGGCATCGGCTTCCTGCTGGTGCGCAGCGAGGAGCACGGCGGGGTCGTGCTGGGGGCCCACGGTGCCGAGATCCCGCTGGCCGAGCTCGACGACGTATCCGGGCCGCTGGCGCGTTTCGGTCCCGGTGCCGCCGACGCCGTCCGCCGTGCCCACTCCTTCCCGCACACCGCCGACATCATGGTGAACTCGGCGTACGACCCGGCCGACGGCGAGGTTCTCGCCTTCGAGGAGCAGATCGGCTCCCACGGCGGTCTCGGCGGCGCCCAGTCCCGCCCGTTCCTGCTCTCCCCGCTGGATCTGTCCGCACCGGTCGGGGAGGGGGAGGAGGAGCCGGCCGGCGCCGAGCAGGTGCACCGCGTGCTGCGCCGCTGGCTGCGCGAGCTCAACGGCCCCGAGGTCCCGCTCACCGCCGACACCGACACCGACACCGACACCGGCACCGATGCCGATGCCGATGCCGAGGAGGAACGCGTGGCCTGAGCGCCGTGGGCGTCCCGGCGGAACGCGACGTCGTCGTCCGTTCACCGCGCGTGGGCCGGTCTTCGGCGTACGACGGGCCCGGATGTGATCGGATAGGGACACGGAAACCCGGAAACGGAACATCCGGCAACGGGACCGACCACCCGCGAGACCACCCGCGAAAGGAACCACCGTGGCCACCACGCGCACCGCGCACACCGTCTGGGAAGGCAACCTGCTCCAGGGCAGCGGCGTCGTCACCTTCGACTCCTCCGGCATCGGCCAGCAGCCGGTGTCGTGGCCCTCGCGCGCGGAGCAGGCGAACGGCAAGACCAGCCCCGAGGAGCTGATCGCCGCCGCCCACTCCAGCTGCTTCTCCATGGCCCTCTCGCACGGCCTGACCGGCGCCGGCACCCCGCCCACCCGGCTGGAGACCAAGGCCGACGTGACCTTCCAGCCGGGCGAGGGCATCACCGGCATCCACCTCACCGTGCGCGGCGAGGTGCCGGGCCTGGACGCGGACGGCTTCGCCTCGGCCGCCGAGGACGCCAAGAAGAACTGCCCGGTCAGCCAGGCCCTGGCCGGTACGACCATCACGCTGACGGCCGAGCTGGCCTGACGCCCGTACGACCGCCGATGCCGCGTCCCGCCCAGGGGCGCGGCATCGCCGTTCCCGGGGTACCCGCGCAGTGGGGCATCCCGGGATCTCGGGATCTCGGCTTCTCGGCTTCTCGGCTTCTCGGGATTGACAGCGCCGTACGCGCGTTTTCTGCTGATAGTGCCGAAGACGGCCCTGGCGGAAGGGGACGGATCATGGCACGTGCGGTCGGGATCGATCTGGGGACGACGAACTCGGTGGTGGCCGTCCTGGAGGGCGGCGAGCCCACCGTCGTCACCAACGCGGAGGGCGCGCGGACCACGCCGTCGGTGGTGGCGTTCGCGAAGAACGGGGAGGTGCTGGTCGGCGAGGTCGCCAAACGGCAGGCCGTGACGAACGTGGAGCGTACCGCCCGTTCGGTGAAGCGGCACATGGGCGACGCCGCCTGGCGCTTCCCGGACAGCGGAACGGTCGACGGCTCACGGCTGCGCGCACAGGAGCTGTCGGCGCGGGTGCTGCAGAAACTGAAGCGGGACGCGGAGGCCTATCTCGGCGAGGATGTCGCGGACGCGGTGGTCACCGTGCCCGCGTACTTCGACGACGCCCAGCGGCAGGCCACCAAGGAGGCCGGGGAGATCGCCGGCCTGAAGGTGCTCAGGATCATCAACGAGCCGACCGCCGCCGCCCTCGCCTACGGCCTGGACCGGGGCGAGGAGCAGACGGTGCTGGTCTTCGACCTCGGCGGCGGCACCTTCGACGTGTCCCTGCTGGAGATCGGCGACGGCGTGATCGAGGTGAAGGCCACCAATGGCGACACCCACCTCGGCGGCGACGACTGGGACCAGCGGATCGTCGAGCATCTGGTGAAGCGCTTCAAGGCCGGTCACGGCATCGATCTGGGCGCCGACAAGATGGCGGTGCAGCGGCTGCGGGAGGCCGCCGAGAAGGCCAAGATCGAGCTGTCGTCGTCCTCGGAGACCACCGTCAACCTGCCCTACATCACTGCGTCCGCAGAGGGCCCGCTACACCTGGAGGAGAAACTGACGCGAGCTCAGTTCCAGGAGCTCACCGCCGACTTGCTCGACCGCTGCAAGCAGCCCTTCCACCAGGCCGTCCGGGACGCCGGGATCCAGCTGTCCGCGATCGACCACGTCATCCTCGTCGGCGGCTCCACCCGGATGCCGGCCGTCACCGACCTGGTCCGCGAACTCACCGGCAAGGACCCGCACAAGGGAGTCAACCCCGACGAGGTGGTCGCCGTCGGCGCCGCCCTCCAGGCGGGTGTCCTGCGCGGCGACGTCAAGGACGTGCTGCTGCTCGACGTCACCCCGCTGTCCCTCGGCATCGAGACCAAGGGCGGCATCATGACCAAGCTGATCGAACGCAACACCACGATCCCCACCCGCCGTTCGGAGATCTTCACCACCGCCGCCGACAACCAGCCCTCGGTCGGAATCCAGGTCTACCAGGGTGAACGCGAAATCGCCGCCTACAACAAGAAGTTGGGAGTCTTCGACCTCACCGGCCTGCCGCCCGCCCCGCGCGGTGTCCCGCAGATCGAGGTGGCCTTCGACATCGACGCCAACGGCATCATGCACGTCTCAGCCAAGGACCTCGCCACGGGCCGCGAGCAGAAGATGACCGTCACCGGCGGCTCCGCCCTGCCCAAGGACGACATCGACCGCATGATGCGCGAGGCGGAACAGTACGCCGAGGAGGACCGCAGGCGCCGCGAGGCCGCCGAGACCCGCAACCAGGCCGAGCAACTCGTCTACCAGACCGAGAAGTTCGTCCGCGACAACCACGACCGGATACCCGCCGACACCCGCGGCGAGGTCGAGGCGGCCGTCACGGAACTGAAAACCCTGCTGGAACAGAACGCCGACACCACCGCCCTGCGCACCGGGGTGGAGAAACTCGCCACGGTCAGCCAGAAGATGGGGCAGGCCATGTACGCGGCCGCCTCCGCCACCGGCGGCCAGGCCTCCCCGCAGGAGGAGAGCACCCACGACGCGGACGGCGTGGTCGACGCGGAGATCGTCGACGACGAACCCGACGGCAAGGGCGGCGCCGCCTGACCCCCGCCCGCCCGCTCCACGGCCGCCGCTGGACCAGTGCGACAGTGCCGCCCGGCCCTGGCGGTGCCGTAGTGCTGCCCGGCCCTGGCGCCTGCTCGCCGGTTCGCCCCGACCAGCGGCCGCCGAGGCGTGCGCCCTCCAGTGCGGTCAGTCCAGGCCGGGGCCCGCCGAGGAGCCCGCCCAGCGCGCGGTCAGCCCGCCGCTCCGGCTCACATGAGTGCGGTCAGGTCCCTGATCGCCGCGTGTGCCCATTCCTGTGCGCCGGCCGCCGCCCCGGCCGAGGCGCCCATCGCGACCGGGGCGAGTGCGCCCTTGAGGCCGTTCAGGGCCCGGCGCAGCCGGCCCGGCTCGGGGGTGTCGGGGCCGGTGACCTCCGCCAGTACCTCCTCGGCCGCGGCCTCGGTGTCCGCCCGGTCCCGCTCGGCGAGGCCGGCCTCCGGCAGTTCCCGCAGCAGTTGGCCCAGGAGCTGCGCGAGCGCCTCGTGCCCGGGGGCGGTGGCGGAGTCGTTGCGCTGGTTCTGGGTGACAGTCTGGTTGTTCCAGGCGAACTGGCTGCCCGAGACCGGCCCGTGGAACACCGGACCTCCCGGGGCGGCCTGCTGATTGTCCGTCATGTTGCGGCTCCGTCCTGCGTGCTCTGCTGCTGGCTGACGTGGGTGTTGTCCCAGGCGAACTGGGCGTTGTGGACGGCGGCGTGGAAGACCGGCCCATGGTGGTGCACGACGGAGGGTGACGGGGAAGCGGCCGGCTCCGGGGCTTGCTCCACGACGCGCAACGGGGTGTCGAGCGCGATCAGTTCGACGCGGCCGTTGTGCTGTACGGCCGTCCCCCGCGACCCGGTGACGCGGCAGTCCGCCAGTCGGCCGGTACTCGTCCCCAGCACGGTCATACCCGAGTCCGCGCAGTCGGCGAAACGGCTGTCGGCGACGTCCAGGTACGCGGAGTCCGTGCCGCAGAGGCCGACATCGCAGCCGCCGGCGGTGACGTTCCGCGCGAACAGCCTCGACCCGCCGGCCGCGAGGATCCCCATGGTCGCCGCGGTGACCTCGCAGTCGTACAGGCGCAGTTGGGCTTCCTCGACGACGCTCAGACCCACCTTCCCGTGCTCCGCGGACACGTCCTTGAGCATGAGCCGCGACTGTCCGCCCGCGGCCACGGCGCCCATGGCACAGTCACGGAACCGCCCGTCGGTCAGCTCGGCCGTGGTGCCGGCGTCGCCCAGGGTCTCCAGGCCCGCCGCGCAGCGCTCGCCCCGCACCCGCTCGAAGACGGCACGCGCCCCCTCGTACACCCGCAGCGCGGTGTTCGTGACGTCGGTGACCTCGATCCTGGAGAACCGGCCCCGCGCCTTGTCGACGACCGCGATCCCGACGTTGCCGCCCACGACGCGGCAGCCGTCCACCGTGGGCGCGCCGCCGCCGGTGGCGAACACCGCGATCGTCCCTGCGTCGCGCACCTCGCAGTTCTGATACGTCCCCAGGCCCTCTTCGGCAACGTTGATGCCGGTGTCGCGGCAGCCGGCGAAGACGCTGTCGCGCACCACGGGATCGCTGCCGGTCGTCACCGCGACCCCGTGCTCGGCGTCGCTGACCCGGCAGCCGCGCACCAGCCCCCGGGACTGCCCGACGAACAGCACACCCTCGGCGTGTACGGCGCTGATCACACAGTCGGTGACGGACAGCTCGGCGCGGGTGTCCGCGGACACGGCGGCCCGCCCGGTGCCCGTCAGCTCGCACCCCGTCAGCTCGGCCCGCGCGTCGCTGACCCGCACGCCGTGGATCCGGCTGCCCTCGAACCGGCCGGCGCGGACCGTGACCCGGCCGCCCTCGATCACCGCGAGCGCATTGTCGGCGGCATCGGTGAACCGGCACCGCTCCACCGTGCCGGTGCCGCCCGCGAACACCGTCC
Source organism: Streptomyces sp. CoH27 (assembly GCF_020181035.1). Lineage (GTDB taxonomy): Bacteria > Actinomycetota > Actinomycetes > Streptomycetales > Streptomycetaceae > Streptomyces > Streptomyces camelliae. The sequence goes on along the minus strand of NZ_JAIQYY010000002.1, from coordinate 495,616 downwards.
GGCCGTAGAAGAAGTGACTGTTCGTCAGTGTCGCCGAGGTGTCCCGGCGGGCATGCAGACAGACCCCGCCGTGGCCCCGGACCGTGACCTCGTCCAGGACCAGGGCGCCGGCGTGCAGATCGACGGCGTCGCCCTCCCGCCCGATCAGCTGCAGCCCGCGCACCGTCACCGACCCGGCGGCGTCCAGCACGGTGCCCTGGGCCGGGTTCAGGACCACAGAGCCCGGCGCGCCCAGCGCGGCCAGCTCCACCTCGCCCCGCACGACGAGCCGCTCCGCGTACTGCCCGGGCTCGATGTCCACCCGCGCCGGTCCGCGCCCTGCGGCGGCCGCCCGCAGCGCGGAGGTGATGTCCCGGTACCCGCCCCATCTGCCGCGCGGTGCGACCACATACCGCCTGACCATGTCCGCCTTCCCCCACAGCGCCCACCGGTGGCGTCCCCCGCCGGCCTCGACCGAGGCTACAGGCAGCCCTCAACCGCTCAGCTGCCCAGCTCCTCCACGCACCCGTACGGGGTGCCGTACGGGTCCTGCACGGTCACCGCTTGACCGCCACGCCCGCGTACACCGGCACGATCCCCTCCGCCTGGGCCGCCACGTCCTCCGGCTCAGGGCGCCAGCCGTGCACCGGGATGACCCCGGGGCCCAGCAGGTCGAGGCCGGCGAAGAAGCGGGAGAACTCGGGCAGGGTGCGCGGGTGGAAGGGCGTGCCGCTGCGCCGGAACAGCTCGGCGGCCCGGTTCACCGCCTCGGGGTTCAGGTCCGGGGTGACCTGGGAGAGGATCAGGAAGCTGCCCGGAGCGAGGTGCCGGACGTAGGTCTCGACCAGGCCGTGCACATCGTCCTTGGCGTCCGACAGATAGTGGGTCAGCGCCACCAGCGACAGCGCGACGGGGCGTGCGAAGTCCAGGGACGCACCGGCCTGCGCCAGGACGGTGTCCGGGTCGCGGGCGTCGGCGTGGAGGTATCGCGTGCTGCCCTCGGCGGAGCTGCGCAGCAGCGCCTCGGCGTGCCGCAGCACGATCGGATCGTTGTCCGCGTACACCACCCGGGACTCCGGCGCCGTTGCCTGGGCCACCTGGTGCAGATTGGGTTCGGTCGGGATGCCGGTGCCGATGTCCAGGAACTGCCGCACTCCCGCCTCGGCCGCCGTACGCACGGCCCGCTGCATGAACCGCCGGTTGGCCCGCGCCCCGCGCACCACCGTGCCGTCCGCGGCGAGGATCTTCCGCGCCAGCTCCTCGTCCACCGGGTAGTTGTCCTTGCCGCCCAGCCACCAGTCGTACACCCGGGCCGGATGCGGACGGCCGGTGTCGATGGGGACGGGCACGGAATCGGGCGTGGTCATACGGGTGTTCCCCCAAGGGCCGGTCAGGGTCGGGAAGGGCAGGGCAGGGCAGGGCAGGGTCGGTCGGGGTCGACCCGGAGGGGATGCCCCCTCCGGCAGGTCACAGGGCCGCGCGGAACTCCTGCAGCAGAGTCTGCGTGCGCTGCGCCGACGCGGCCCGCGCCGTCATGTGGTCCAGCACCTCCAGATGCGCGGCCACCTCCCGCCGCGAGTCCAGATACAGGGCGCCGGTCAGATACTCGGTGAACACCATGTCCGGCAGCTCCGGCTCGGCGAACCGGAACAGCGTGAACGGCGCGTACGTCCCCGGATGCGGACCCGCCGCGAACTCGGCGATCTGCAGCGTGACCCGGTCCCGCCCGGCGTACTCCAGCAGCCGGTCCAGCTGGTCCCGCATCACCTCGGGCCGCGTGCTCACCGGGCGCCGCAGCACCGTCTCGTCCATGATCACCCACAGATGCGGCGGGTCGTCCCGCTCCAGCAGCCGCTGCCGCTCCAGGCGCAGCGACACGTGCCGCTCGACCGTCTGCGGCGAGGTCTGCCCGATCGTGCCGGCCTCCATCACCGCGCGCGCGTACTCCTCGGTCTGCAGCAGGCCGGGTACGAAGTGCGGCTCGTAGGAGCGGATGATCCGGGCGGCGCCCTCCAGGCTGACGTACAGGCTGAACCAGTCGGGCAGCACGTCGTGGAAGCGCTGCCACCAGCCCGGCTGGTTCGCCTCCTCGGCCAGCCGCACGAACGCGGCCGCCTCCTCCTCGGGCACCCCGTAGGTGGACAGCAGCACCTGCACGTACGGAATCTTCAGCGCGACCTCGGCCATCTCCATCCGCCGTACGGTCGCCGACGCCACCCTGAGGACCTTGGCGGCCTCCTCACGGCTGAGGCCCGACGCCTCGCGCAGTTCCTGCAACCGCTTGCCGAGCACCACCTGGCCGACGGTGGGCGCAGCCCGCCGCTCACTCACGCCACGCCTCCCCTACGCGCCGAAGTACCCGGGCAGTCTGCCATGTGATCGCCTCTCGCACACCGGTCCGAGGGCTTCCAGGTGGCGCAAAATCGATGGAGAGCGTCAACCGGCGAGCGTATGCAGGTATTTGGCGGTCGCCGGGTCCGCCGGCAGGAACGTCTCGATGGCGAGTTCGGCGACCGTGACGTCCATCGGGGTGTTGAAGGTGGAGATCGACGACACGAACGACAGGATCCGGCCGTCGTGCTCGATACGCATCGGAAGCGCGAAGTACGCGACGGCTCCGGCCGGTTCGTCGTCGTCCTGGGCGTCCTCCGGCACCGGGTAGGCCGCCACCTCCTCGTACAGGGCACGCAGCCGCTCCGAGCGCTGCAGGGCGATCTGCCGGTCCATCTGCGCCAGCAGATGCCCGCGCCACGCGCGCAGATTACGGATGCGCGGCGCAAGCCCCTCCGGGTGCAGCGTCAGCCGCATCGCGTTCGGGGCCGGGGACAGCAGCTTCTCCGGCACGCCGTCCAGCAGCATCGCGATGCCCCGGTTCGCGGCGACCACCGTGTAGGTCGCGTCCACCACCAGCGCCGGGTAGGGCTCGTAGCCCTGGATGAGACGCTCCATGCCGTCGCGCAGTGCGTCCAGCGCCGGGTCGTCCAGCGGGGTCTCCGGATAGTGCGGGGCGTAACCGGCCGCCAGCAGCAGGGAGTTGCGCTCACGCACCGGCACGTCCAGATGCTCGGCGAGCCGCAGCACCATCTCCTCGCTCGGCCGGGACCGGCCGGTCTCGATGAAACTGATGTGCCGCGCGGACGAGTCGGCGCGCAGCGCCAGCTCCAGCTGCGATATCCGCCGCCGCTCCCGCCAGGCGCGCAGCAGCGGGCCGGCGCCCTTGCCGTCGGCGGTGGCGGAGGCGGGGGCGGTGGGGGACACGGAAGGGCCGGAAGCGACAATGGTCATACGCCCGACGGTAGTCGAGGGGCCGTAGTCGAGGAGTTGCTGCAGGTGCGTGTGAACGAGCCGTGGACGAAGCCGTGGCGGACGCCGTCCCTTCAGGCCGCGGCGGTGTACCGGGCCAGGGTCCGCGGCTGTCTCCTCGGCGGCGCGCTCGGCGACGCCCTCGGCTACCCGGTGGAGTTCTCCACCCTGGACCGGATCCGCGCCGCGCACGGACCGCGCGGCGTCACCGGCCTCGTCCCCGGTGCTCACGGTACCGCCGGCCTGATCAGCGACGACACCCAGATGACTCTGTTCACCGTCGAGGCCCTGATCCAGGCGCACGCCCGACGGCGCGAGACGGGCACCGACGGCGCCTGGCCCCTGCTGCTGCGCCAGGCCTACGAGCGCTGGCTGGAAACCCAGTCCAAGCCCGGCCCAGAGCACCCGGCACCGCACACCGGCTCACCGGCCCTCACGCCGCCCGCCGGCCTGGTCACCGAGGCCTGGCTGTATTCCCGCCGCGCCCCCGGCAACGCCTGCCTCTCCGGCGTCGCCCAGATGTACGCACCCGACCCCGCGCTCCCGCTCGACGGCACACCCGGCGAGGTCAACCCCGACTCCAAGGGTTGCGGCACGGTCATGCGCTCGGCCCCCTTCGGCCTGATGGGCGGCCCCGCCGAGGAGGCGTTCGGCAGGGCGGCGCGCGGCGCCCAGATCACCCACGGCCACCCCACCGGCTACTACGCGGCGGGCGCGCTCGCCGCGATCGTGTCCCACCTGGTCGCCGGTGACTCCCTGGAGGGCGCGGTGCTGCGCACGCTGCGGCTGCTGGAGCGGCACCGCGGCCACGGCGAGACCACCGCCGCCCTGCGCGAGGCCCTGGACCTCGCCGCCGACGGTTCCCCGACGGCGGAGAATGTGGAGTCACTCGGCGCGGGCTGGGTCGCCGAGCAGGCCCTTGCCATCGGCGTCTACTGCGCGCTCGCCGAGCCCCGCCCGGAGCAGGCGCTGCTGCTGGCCGTCAACCACTCGGGCGACAGCGACTCCACCGGCTCGATCTGCGGCAACCTGCACGGCGACACCGGCCTGCCGCACGACTGGGTGGCCCGCGTGGAGGGCCGGGCCCGGATCGCCGCGCTCGCCGACGACCTGGCGGCGGAGTACGTACGCGGCTGACGTGGCAGGCTGAAGTCGTATCCGGTGACCGGCATACCGCACATACCGCACACCGCATACCGCCGCGGCATTCGCCGTACACCGTCGTCCCGACGCCGTCGTGAAAGGAGCCGAACGCCATGGCCGTAGAACCGCTGTCGCAGAAGGAGATCGAGGACCGGCTGGCGGAGCTGCCCGGCTGGTCGCTGGACGGCGACCGGCTCACCCGCACCTACCGGCTCGGCTCGCACATCGCGGCGGCGGCGTTCGTCGCGCACATCGCCGCCGTCCAGGACGAGCTGGACCACCACTCCGACCTCACCCTCGGCTACAACACCGTCTCCCTCAGCGTGCACACCCACAGCGCGGGCGGTGCCGTCACCGCGAAGGACTTCGGTCTCGCCCGCAGGGTGGAGGACATCGCCCCAGGTCACGGCGCACACTGAGGGGCGTGCTCGATTACGACAAGGAAGCCGACGCCTACGACGCGTCCCGCGGCGGCGAGGCTCGCGCCCACGCCGCCGCCGAAGCGGTGCTCGACCTGATCCCCGAGAGGCCGGGCCGACTCCTCGACGTGGCCTGCGGCACCGGCATCGTCACCCGCCGGCTGGCCGCCGGCCGCCCCGAGCTGCGGGTGACCGGCACCGACCTCACCTCCGCCATGGTCCGCAGAGCGGGGGCGCGGCTGCCGGGCGCCGTCGTCCGGGCCGACAGCCGCCAACTCCCCTTCGGCACCGGCACCTTCGACGCGGTCACCAGCGTCTGGCTGCTCCATCTGCTGGACGATCCCGAGGACGTCCGCGCGATCGTCGCCGAGTGCGCACGCGTGCTGCGGCCCGGCGGGGTCTATGTCACCACCGTCGACAAGGCCGCCGCACACGACGTCGGCAGTGACATCGACGCCGTTCTCGCGCCCCGGCCGCGCCGTCCCGCCCAGGACGCCGCCGCCACCGTGACCGCGCACGCCGCCCGGCACGGGCTGGAGGCGGCCGGCGGCACCGTGTTCCACGGCGTCGGTCAGGGCCGCAGCCCGCGCGCCACCATCGCCGACCTGCGCCGTGGCTGGTTCACCCTGCTGCCGCCGGGCGAGCCCCGCACCGAGGAGTTCGCCACGCGCCTGGCCGCCCTCCCGGACCAGGACCGCCCCCGCCCGGACCCGGTGTTCGCGGTGCGGGCGTACCGGAAGCCGGAACAGGACTGAGGGCGG
>NZ_JAIQYY010000002.1:477930-489903 GCF_020181035.1 Streptomyces sp. CoH27 | reverse complement strand
CCGCGCCCCCGCCTGCGAAGGATGTCAACCGGCCGTGCAGCTCTGATCGTTCACGGCGAAGGAGGCCGGCTCGGAGTTGGTGCCCGACCAGCTGCCCGTGAACCCGAAGTCCACGGACGAGCCCGCCGCCACCGTCCCGTTCCAGCTCAGATTCTTCGCGGTTGTTGCCGAACCCGACTGGGTGTAGTCGGCGTTCCACAGTTGCGTGATCTTCTGTCCGCCGGCGAAGGACCAGCCGAGCGACCAGCCGTTCCACGGACTTGAGCCCGTGTTCGTCAGCCGCACATCCGCCTGGAAGCCGCCGGACCACTGGCTGGTGACCGTGTACGTCACCGAGCAGGCGCCGGACCCCGGGGGAGTCGTACCCCCGCCCGAGCCCGTGCCGCCGCTCGTGTCGGACGTGTCGCCGTAGACGACACCCCGGCCGTTGGTGGAGACGTACACGCGGCCGTACACCCTCGGGTCGCCGGTGATCGCCGCTCCGGTCCAACCCCACTGGTGGGCATCGTCGTTGATGCGGGTCCAGGTCGCGCCCTCGTCGGTCGAACGGAAGATGCCCCGTACGCCGCCGATCTTCGCGCTGGTGAAGAGCGTCTGGTACGAGGCTCCGCTCGCCGCCTTGCCGAAGCCGATCGTGTCGGCCTGGTCGACGTTCGAAAGCCTGGTGAAGCTCGCGCCGCCGTCCGTGGAGTGCCACAGGCCGTACGCGCCGTCCGTCGCACCGCCCGCCAGCCATACGTCGCCCTTGGTGCCGGGCAGCGCCTTGAAGCGGACGCTGTCACCGCTCGGCAGGCCGGCCGCCGCGGACGCGGTGAACGTGGCGCCGCCGTCCGAACTGACGTAGAACTTGCCGGACTTGAAGCCGTAGAAGGTCTTGGGGTCGACCCGGTCCGACTCGACGATCGCGCCGGCCGGGATGCCGCTCGACGCCGACCAGGAGGAGCCGAAGCCCGTCGTGTACTGCACGCCCGTGCCGGCCGGGCTCCACACGAAGCGGCTTCCGTCGGAGGCCGCCGCCACAGTGCCGCCACCGCTCACCCCTGACGGGTCCGTGCCCGCGAACCAGTCGGCGCCGTTGTCCGTCGAGAACGCGATGTGCGGACCGGAGTCCAGATTGCCCACCCGGACCACGGTGTTCGGGTCGGTCTCGGCGAAGTCCAGGCTCGTGGTGGTCGTGAACGTCGGGGACGTGTACATCAGCGACGGCACCTTCGTCGGGTTCGTGTGCCGGAAGCCGCCGATGTCACCGAGGGCGCTGAAGAGCTGGGCGCCGCCGGACGGCGGTGAGGCCAGGTCGTTGACCGAGGTCTCCTCCAGACCCTGCACCATCGGCTTCACCGCGAACTGCCCGCCGCTGTCCCAGTTGGTCAGGTTCTCGGTGCCGTACAGGGTGGCACCCGTCCCGTACATCATCCGGTTCGAGTCGAACGGGTCGATCTCCAGCGACTCCGTCATCCAGCCCAGCTTCGGCGTCTGCTCCGGCGGAGACGGATTCGCGCCGAACGTCAGCCAGGGCGAGGAGGACACGTCGATCGTGTAGCGGTTCGAACGGTTGGGATACGACGTGTAGTCCCAGGCCTTGGTCCAGGTGGCCCCGCTGTCGGTCGAGCGGAAGATCTGGGTGTCCGGCCACCAGGAGCTGTATGCCGTAGCCATGACGGTGGACGGATGCATACGGTCGACCGTCAGCCCGCTGAAGCCGTAAGTGGTGTCCGACTCCGCCACCGGGCTGATGTTCGTCCACGTGCCCGTCGCGGTCGCGTACCGCCACAGCCGGCCCTTGCCGCCGTCGTACGGACCGCCCTTGTCGCTGTATGCGATATACAGAAAGCCGTTCACCGCATCCAGTACACCCTTGTGCGCCAGATACCCCGTCGGCTGGCCCGGAAGCCGCGACCACGTCGCGCCCGCGTCCGTCGACCGGTACACCGCGTTGTCCTTGTCGGCGACCCCCACGTAGATCGTCTTCGTCGCGCTCCCCGACGTCCCCGTGGACTCGTCGAAGGTGACCCACACGATCCCCTGGTTGTCGCCGGCGTACCCGGTCGTGTCGGTCGGATCCTGCTGGTAATTGCCGGGATTCGGGAAACTCGTCACCTGCGACCAGGTCACCCCGGAGTCCGTCGACCGCCACAGGCCCTTGCCGCTGGGCGCGCCCAGATACAGCACACTGTCCTTGTTCGGGTCGATCGCGAGCCGCTCGCCCATGCCCCGGCCCGGCATGTTGCCGCCCAGCTTGAACGGCAGATCCGCCTTCTGCCAGCTCGCGCCCCGGTCCGCGGAGCGCAGCACCGCGCCGTTCGTCGGATCCCAGCTGTTGGTGTACGTGCCGACCGCCGCGTACACCTTGTCCGGGGCGGCGGAGTCGGAGGCGAGGCTGACCACGCCCGTGTGCCCCCACTCGGCCCAGCCGACGGAGTCCAGCAACGGCGTCCAGGTCTTCGTCGACTGCTGCCAGCGGTAGGCGCCGCCGATGTCGGTGCGGGCGTAGATCAGATTCTTCTCGGAGCGGTTGAAAACGATCCCGGGGACGAAACCGCCGCCGTCGATCCGGGCGTTCTTCCACGTGTACGTGTCCGCGGCGACGGTCACCTTCGGCGCCGGCGCGGCCGTGGCCGCGGCCAGTGCCGGCGGAGTGCCCGCGAGCAGCCCGGCCGCGAGGGTGAGCACGGCCGCGAGTACGCGGAATCTGCGCATGGTGGGGGGTCCTTCCTGCGTGCGAGGTGGTCTTTCCTTGCGTGCGAGGAGGGCATGACGTGACGACCGGGCGGTCCCCTGTGCGGGAGGGGACCGCCCGGTCCTTGTTCGGCCCCGTCGCCCTGTGACGGGGCCGGGCACGCGGAGCGTCAGCGGGGACTATTCGAGGAGCTCCGCGTACGAGCCCATGGCCAGGGCGATGTCCGCCTGGGCCCAGAACCGGTGGTACGTGAAGACGGGCGCGGCACCGCCCTTGAGGTAGGCCTCGATCTTCGACCAGGCCGGGTCGTTCTTGTAGAAGGACCTGAGCGAGGTGAAGGTGGCCGAGGAGTTGATCGCGTCGCCGTTCGGCATGGTGCCGCTCCAGCCGCTCGGCACGTACACGCTGTCGCCGAACCGGCTGTAGTCGCTGCGGGTCTCGGGGACGGCGATGCCCAGGCTGTCCTGGTAGTTGCTCCACATGCCGTCCAGCAGCGCCTTCGCCGTCGACTTCGCCGTCGCGTCACCGGACTTGGCACCGTAGTACGTCAGCGTCTTCGCATACGCGGCCGCCACACCGACGTCGTTGGTGTAGTCGGCGACCGTCACGTGAAGTCCGCTGTTGGAGCCGGGACTCGACGGGTTCCAGGTGTCCGGCTGACCGGACCACTGGAGGGTCGAGGGGATCTTGTAGGTGCCGTCCGGGTTGATCGTGGTCTGCGACAGCGCCCACTTGACCCACTTGTCGAGGACCGCCTTCGCGGTGGCGTTCCCCGTCTGCTGGTAGTACTCGGCGACCCGCTCCATCGACCACGCCTGGAAGCCGAACCACTGGTTGGACGGCGGGTCGTGATAGACCGGCTCCCAGTCGTAGTACATGCCGTAGAACGTCGGCGTACCGGCCGGCGGGGTGGCGTACCGGCCCTGCCAGCTGTTGGTCGCCCCGCCCGCGATCGCGCCCTCGGAGGACTGCAGCCACTGGTAGAACTCCAGCTGCCGCTGCAGCGACTTGCCCCAGTCCGAGACGCCGGTCGCCGACTTGGGCTCCAGGTCCGGGTAGCTGCTCAGCGCGTAGGCGGCCAGGGGGTTCTGATAGCCGCCGTGCACATGGCTGGAGCCGATCCGCCAGGCCCAGCCCGAGCTGGTGTCGGTGGCGCCGCCCCAGGCGTAGTACCAGGACAGCAGATAGTGCGAGGCGTCCTTGCCGGTGCCGGCCGCACAGGTCGACGGCCCCACACAGTTGCCGATCTTCTTGAAGTACTTGTCGTACATTGCATACCGCAGGTAGTCGCCCATCTTCGCGGCCTTGGCGACCGTGGCGGACACATCGCTGCCCTTGCCCTGCTGCTTCGCCCACACGTCCGCCCAGTACGCCGCCTGCACCGCACGGGCGTCCGCGTCCGGGGCGTCGGTGTACTTCCACTGCTTGGCGTAGGAGTTGTCACCCGTGAACAGGTCCAGGTAGCCGTTCTTGCCGCCGTACTTGAAGGCGTCGCACGTCGGCTGCGGGACCGTCTCCCAGACGGACTCCTGCGGCCCGCGCTGGAAGGTGTTCAGGTACGACGGTCCGCTCGCCGTCGGGCCGCCCTCGCAGGTGCCGCCCGGTGTGTCGCCGTAGCCGTAGACGTTGTCGACGTCCTCGATCCAGTGCATGCCGTATACGTCGTCCGTACCGTAGGCAGTCTTCAGTTCACCGGCTATGGGATCCGATCCCACGGACACCGACGTGTCCAGCTTCGCCGGATACTGGTCCGGGGTGTCCTCCTCGGGCGCGTACGTCGCCGGCTTGGAGGCGTTGTAGAAGGAGTTCGCCGGCTGGTCGGCGTGCGTGGGGATCATGTACTTCTCCATCAGCGCCCACGCGCCGTTGAACTTCGACCAGTCACCGGTGACCTTGCCGTACATCGCCTGCAGCCAGAGAAGGTAGCTGTAGGCCTCCGACGTGGTCTCGTGGCCGTAGTCCGGGGCCTCCACGATCAGGGTCTCCACCGAGTGGTAGGGGATGCCCTGAGGGGAGAAGTAACCGTTCGCCGGGTCCGTGATCTTCCCGTACAGATCCAGGAACCGCTGGTCGTACGCCTTCGTCGCCGCCAGCTCCGTCACGGTGACCGTCGCCTTGGCATGGCCCGCGGCCGAGGCGGTGAAGGTCGCCGCACCGGTGCCGGAGGAGTCCGCCGAGACGGTGACCGTCTGCGCGGTGTTCCAGTTCGACGGAGTGAAGGTCAGGGAGGAGCCGCCGGACACGGACAGGCCCGTGTTGCCGTCCGTGCGGGCCACGCTCACCGTCACGTTCGCGCTCGGCTGCGTCGACAGCTTTACTCCGAACGTCCCCGACTTGCCCTGCTGGACACCGAGTTGGGCCGGCGAGGCCACCACCGCCGGGCCCGAGACGACCGTGACGCCCACCGGCGTGGACTCGGCCGACGCGCCCGTGCTGTCGTACGCCTTCGCCACCAGCGAATGACTGCCCACGGTCAAAGTTGAGACGGAGAGCGAGTACGGCGCGCTCGTCGCCGTCCCCAGCAGCGTGGTGTCGTCGTAGAACTCCACCTTGCTGATCGTCGCGTTGTCCGCCGCCGCGGCCGTCGCGGCGAGCGGGATCGCGTCCCCTTGCGTGTACACCGCACCCGCACTCGGGCTGGTCAGCACGGTGACCGGCGGCTGGTGCGCGCCGGCGCAGGTCGTGCCGTTGACCGAGAACGAGGCGGGAGCCGTGTTGGTGCCGCTGTAGGTGAACTGCGCACCGGTGGTGACGGCCGCGCCCGCGGCGATGGTGCCGTTGTACGAGGCGTTCTGCACGGTGACCGTCTGGCCGGACTGGGACCAGGTGCCGTTCCAGCCGTTGCTCAGCTTCTGATTGCCGGAGTAGGCGTACGACAGCGTCCAGCCGTTGACGGCATCCGTGCCGCGGTTGGTGATGGTGAGTCCGGCGGTGAAGCCGGAACCCCAGTCGTTGGTCGTGTAGTCGACGCTGCACTGCACGGACGCCGCGTGCGCGGTCGTCGCACCGGCGGCGAGCATCGACAGAGGCAGGGCGAACGCGGCCGCCATGGCGGTGCACCACCGCCGCACGGCTCTGCGTCTGCGTCCGGGATCCATGTGCTGGTTCCTCCTTGCGGGCTTGCGGCTCGGAAAGAAGTCAAGGCTTGAACCAGTGGGAGCGCTCCCATAGTGGGGACGACCCTGTGAGGGGTCAAGGTGCTTGAAGAGTCGAAAAGATTCGACCCGGAACTCTTGAGGAAAAGTCAGCAACTCCCCTGGGCAACCTGCCCACTTGGCGCTACCTTCCTTCGCACCAGTGGGAGCGGTTCCAGTCAGTCGACGCGCCTGTCACGGCGCGCCACACTGCAAGGAGTCGCTCATGCGACACCCCCCGCGTTCAGTACTTTTAGCCGCCGCCGGCGCGGTCGCGCTCATCGGGAGCGCCGTCGTCCCGGTGGTGTCGGCTCAGGGGGCCACGCCCGCGTGCACGGTGGAGTACTCCGTCACCAACCAGTGGGCAGGCGGCTTCCAGGGCTCCGTCACCATCACCAACAACCAAGCCGCACTGAGCAGTTGGCAGCTCGGCTTCGACTTCGCCGACGGCCAGAAAGTCACCCAGGGCTGGAACGCCACCTGGTCCCAGTCCGGTACCACCGTCACCGCGGCGAACGAGAGCTACAACGGCGTCCTCGGCGCCGGCGCCACCGTCACCGCCGGCTTCCTCGCCTCCTGGTCGGGGAAGAACAGCGTGCCCACCGCGTTCAAGCTCAACGGCACCACCTGCAACGTCGATGCGCAGCCCCCCACGACACCACCGCCGACCTCGCCACCGCCCTCGACCGGCGCCGCGCCCGCCCTGCATGTCTCCGGCACCGAACTCGTGGACACCTCCGGTGCGACCCACCGGCTCCTCGGCGTCAACCGCTCCGGCGGCGAGTTCATGTGCGTGCAGGGCTACGGCATCTGGGACGGCCCGGTGGACGACACGGCGATCAAGGCGATCGCCGACTGGAAGGCCAACGCCGTCCGCATCCCCCTCAACGAGGAATGCTGGCTCGGCCTCTCCAACGTCAAACCCGAGTACGCCGGCGCCAACTACATAGCCGCCGTCAAGGACCTGGTCACCCGCGTCGAGGCACACGGCCTGACCCCGATCCTCGACCTGCACTGGTCCTACGGCCAGTACACCGGCAACTCCGCCGGCTGCTCCGACATCCACGCCACCTGCCAGAAACCCATGCCCGACAAGCAGTACAGCCCCTCGTTCTGGGCCTCGGTGGCGAGCACCTTCAAGAACGACCCGGCACCGGTGTTCGACCTGTTCAACGAGCCGTACCCGGACCGGGCGACCTCCAGCACGGCCGACGCCTGGAAGTGCTGGCGGGACGGCGGGACCTGCCCCGGGATCTCGTACGAGGTCGCCGGTATGCAGAATCTCGTCGACAGTGTCCGGAACACCGGAGCCAAGAACGTCATCATGGTCGGCGGTCTGGCGTATGCGAACGACCTCAGCCAGTGGACCGCCTACAGACCGCAGGATCCAGCAGGCAATCTCGCCGCCTCCTACCACGTCTACAACTTCAACACCTGCTCGTCGACGAGCTGCTGGAACTCCACGCTCGCCCCGGTCGCGGCCCAGGTGCCGCTGATCGCCGGCGAGATCGGCGAGAACACCTGCTCGCACGGTTTCGTCGACCAGGTCATGAAGTGGTTCGACGACCGGGACCTGTCCTACCTGGGCTGGACCTGGAACACCTGGGACTGCTCCTCGGGGCCGTCCCTGATCTCCGCCTACGACGGCACACCCACCGCCTACGGCATCGGGCTGCGCGACCACCTGCGCGCCCTCAACCCGTAACTCCCCACACCGGAAGAGGAACCCGCACTCATGAGTCGTACCAGAACGTCGCTGCTCGCGGCCCTGGCGCTGATCGCCGGGGCATCCGGGACGGCGCTGACCACCACCCCGGCCTCTGCCGCGGCCGACGCCATCCCCTGCACCGTGGCGTACACGGTGCAGAATCAGTGGGACACCGGTTTCACCGCCGCCGTCACCGTCACCAACAATGCGGCGGCGACGTCGAGTTGGTCGGTGAAGTGGTCGTATGCCGGCAACCAGCAGGTCACCAGCGGCTGGAACGCGCAAGTAAGCCAGAGCGGCAGCACCGTCACCGCCGCCAACGAGAGCTACAACGCCTCCCTGGCGACCGGAGCCTCGGTCAGCTTCGGCTTCAACGCCTCCTACAGCGGCACCAACGCCCTGCCCACCACGTTCACCCTCAACGGCGTGACCTGCAACGTCGACGACGGCACCGGCAGCGGAGGAGGCACGGGCGGCGGCAGCGGAGGAGGCACGGGCGGCGGCACCGGAGGAGGTACGGGCGGCGGTACCGGCAGCAAGGTCGACAACCCCTACGCCGGTGCCAAGGTCTACGTGGACCCCGAGTGGTCCGCGCACGCGGCAGCCGAACCGGGCGGGAGCCGCGTCTCCAACCAGCCCACCGCCGTCTGGCTCGACCGCATCGCCACCATCAACGGCGTGAACGGTGGCATGGGCCTGCGCGACCACCTGAACGCGGCCCTGAAGCAGAAGGGCTCCGGCGACCTCGTCGTTCAACTGGTCATCTACGACCTGCCCGGCCGCGACTGCGCCGCCCTCGCTTCCAACGGCGAACTCGGCCCCGACGACATCGCCAAGTACGAGACGAACTACATCGACCCCATCGCCTCGATCCTTGCCGACCCGGCCTACGCGAGCCTCAGGATCGCCACCATCATCGAGCCCGACTCGCTGCCCAACCTGGTCACCAACTCCGGCGGCACCAACACCAGCACCCCCGCCTGCGAGACCATGAAGGCCAACGGCAACTACGAGAAGGGCGTCTCCTACGCCCTGCAGAAGCTCGGCGCCATCCCGAACGTCTACAACTACGTGGACGCCGCTCACCACGGCTGGCTCGGCTGGGACACCAACCTCGGCCCCTCCGTGCAGGAGTTCTACAAGGTTGCCACCACCAACGGAGCCGGCGTGAACGACGTCGCCGGGTTCATCGTCAACACGGCCAACTACAGCGCCCTCAGGGAGCCGTACGTCAAGATCACCGACACGGTGAACGGCACGACCGTGCGCCAGTCGAAGTGGATCGACTGGAACCAGTACGTGGACGAGCAGTCGTATGCCGTCGCCCTGCGCGACAAGCTGGTCGCAGCCGGCTTCGACCCCGGCATCGGCATGCTGATCGACACCTCCCGCAACGGCTGGGGCGGCTCCGCCCGGCCCACCGGTCCCGGTGCGCTGACCTCCGTCGACACCTATGTCAACGGCGGCCGGATCGACCGGCGCTTCAACGTGGGCAACTGGTGCAACCAGAGCGGCGCCGGCCTCGGCGAACGACCCACCGCCGCCCCGGCCGCCGGCATCGACGCCTACGTCTGGGCCAAGCCGCCGGGGGAGTCCGACGGGGCCAGCACGTCGATCCCCAACGACGAGGGCAAGGGCTTCGACCAGATGTGCGACCCGAGCTACGGCGGCAACGCCCGCAACGACAACAACCCCAGCGGCGCCCTGCCGAACGCGCCGCTGGCCGGGCACTGGTTTTCCGCCCAGTTCCAGCAGCTGATGCAGAACGCCTACCCGCCGCTGCCGTAACAGCCGTGACACCGGCGCGGTGAACGTCCGCCGGGGCCCCGCCGTCATCGGCCGGGACCCCGGCGGATCAGCGGTTTTGCGAGAACAGCAACTTTTTGCGACACCGGCAACAGAACTGGCCCCCTCGCGCGGTGCCGTCGCACGCTGGCGGCAACCGAACGAGAGGCTGAGCACCATGACACACGGGCACCACGACCACCAGACACATCAGGAGCACCACACGCACCAGGGACACGCGGGGCACGGCCACGCTCACGGCGACGACATCGACTGGGCCGCGATGGCCGAGATGCTGGAAGCGGAGGCCGGACTGTACAGCCGGGTGTACGCGCGCGCCCTGGCCTGGCTGGGCAAGGACGTGACCGAACCCGGTCTGATCGTGGACGCGGGCAGCGGGC
The DNA here is from genome assembly GCF_020181035.1 of Streptomyces sp. CoH27. Lineage (GTDB taxonomy): Bacteria > Actinomycetota > Actinomycetes > Streptomycetales > Streptomycetaceae > Streptomyces > Streptomyces camelliae. The sequence goes on along the minus strand of NZ_JAIQYY010000002.1, from coordinate 480,198 downwards.
CCGGGGTGATCTCCTGCCTGATGGCGGAGACGTTCCCCGGCGCCCGGGTGGTCGCCGCCGACGCCTCCGCCGAACTGCTGGAGCGCGCCCGCGCCCGCGCCGCCCGTCAGGGCGTCGCCGACCGCTTCGACACCCTCGCCGGTGAACTCCCCGATTCGCTCAAGGAGTTGGAGTACCCGGCGGACTTGCTGTGGGCCAGCCGCAGCCTGCATCACCTCGGCGACCAGAAGGCCGCGCTCAGCGCGTTCGGCGCCCGGCTCGCGCCCGGCGGCACGCTGGCGATCCTGGAGGGCGGACTGCCCGCCCGCTGGCTGCCCCGTGACCTCGGCTTCGGCCGCCCCGGACTCCAGGCCCGCCTCGACGTCGCCCAGGAGGACCGTTTCGCCAGGATGCGCGCCGAGCTGCCCGGCTCCGTCGCCGAGACCGAGGACTGGCCCGCCCTGCTGGGCGCCGCGGGCCTGAAGCACACCGGCACCCGCAGCTTCCTGCTCGACGTACCCGCCCCCGTACCGGACCGGGCCCGCGCCTTCGTCGCCGCCGCGCTGACCCGCAGCCGGGACGTCCTCGGCGAGGCGCTGGACGCCGAGGACCGCGCCACCCTCGACCGGCTCCTCGATCCCACCGACCCCGTGAGCGTCCACCAGCGCCCCGACGTCTTCGTCCTGGCGGCCGTCACGGTGCACCGGGCGGTACGGCCGGTCTAGCGGTACGGCCGGGCAGCCGGCGCTTGACTTCGAGCGCGCTCCACGTGATGGACTCCCCGGCGTCACCGACTCACAGGGGGATCCACGTGAACGACTCTCCGGTCGCACTCATCACCGGCGGCGCCACCGGCATCGGCGCCGCCGTCGCCCGGCAGCTGCTGGCCGCCGGACACCGCGTCACCGTCACCGGCCGCACCGAAGCCCGGCTGCGGGACTTCGCCGACGGGCTCGGCCGGCCCGAGGAACTGCTGACGGTCGCCGGTGACGCGTCGGCGTTCGACGATATACAGAATGCTGTCGACCGCACACTCAAGGCATACGGTCGACTGGATACAGTCGTCGCCAACGCCGGCTTCGCCACCCACGACAGCGTCGCCGAGGGCGACCCGGCCGGCTGGGCCGAGATGATCCTCACCAATGTCCTCGGGCCGGCCCTGCTCATCCGCGCCTCCGTCGAGGCCCTGAAGGAGTCCCGCGGCCGGATCGTCCTCGTCGGCTCCGTCGCCGGGTTCGTGAACACCCCCGGCAATCTCTACGGCGCCACCAAGTGGGCGGTCACCGGGCTGGCCGAGAACACCCGGCGCCAGGTCACCGACTTCGGGATCGGGGTGACGCTGGTCGCTCCCGGCCGGGTGGAGACCCCGTTCTGGGACGGGCTCGGCAGTCTGCCTCCGGGGCACCTGCTGACCGCCGACCAGATCGCCGACTCGGTGCTCTGGGCGATCCGGCAGCCGGCCGGGGTCGACGTCAACACCGTGGTCGTACGTCCGCTGGGTCAGCCCAACTGAGGCGGGGTCCTTCTGTCAGGAAAGTTTCCTACCGTGCGTCGGCCGCCGTGACCTTGTTGCCTCGGCGCCATGTCCGCTTCAGTCCCCCGGTTGCGAACCCCCCAATCCTGTGCGTATTGCGGTGATTTGTATATCCGGGCAAGACTGAAGAGGACGTTTGCTCCGGTTCTTTCGGACCTGTCTGCCGCCGTCGGCCCGGCACGGTCGCGGCTGCGGGAGGTGAGACGCATGTTGTTCGTCCGCACGGTGTACGCGACCGGTGATCCGGCACAGCTGGGCACGGCCATCCGGTCGCTGAACACACAGGGCCACGACCTGCTGGAGGAACGGCCCGGCTTCCGCGGCGCGGGGGTCTTCGTCGACCGGGACCTCGGCACCCTGCTCGCGGTCAGCTGGTGGGAGTCCGCCGAGGCCCGCGACAACAGCGACGAGGTGATGCGCGAACGGCGGCCGGGCCTGCTGCGGCCGTTCGCCGGGACCGTCGCCGTCGAGAACTACGAGGCCACGGTCTTCCCCGTCGGACGCCGGCCGCTCACCGGCGGCGGAATGCGCCTGAGCCGGCTGGAGTTCGCGCCCGCGGACGCGGACCTGGCCTTCGACACGTTCCACTCCGGCGTGCTGCCCCGGCTGGAGGTGCTGCCCGGCTTCACCGGCGCGGCCCTGTTCCTGGACCGGGGGCGCGGCAAGGGCATGACCGGAGTCCTCTTCACCGACCGTGCCTCACTCACCGCCTCCCGGGCGGGCCAGGCGGTGATCCGGCGCGAGAGCGTGGCCAA
>NZ_JAIQYY010000002.1:467314-477832 GCF_020181035.1 Streptomyces sp. CoH27 | reverse complement strand
GCTGGACGCGGCCCGGGCCGACGCCGGGAAGGCGATGCGGGCCGGCGCCCGGAAGCCGGTTCAGCCGAGGTCGAAGGTGGCCGGGTCGGGGCCCAGGCGCCGGTCCTCGTTGAGCGCGCTGATCGCCGCGAGATCCTCGTCGTCCAGGCTGAAGTCGAAGACCTCGATGTTCTCCTTGACCCGGGCCGGCGTCACGGACTTCGGGATCACGATGTTGCCGAGCTGGATGTGCCAGCGCAGCACGACCTGGGCCGGCGTACGGCCGTGCTTCTGCGCGATGGCGACGATCGCCGGTACCTCCAGCAGGCCCTTGCCCTGGCCGAGCGGGGACCAGGCCTCGGTGGCGATGCCCTGCTCCGCGTGGAACTCGCGGGCGGCGCGCTGCTGCAGATGCGGGTGCAGCTCGATCTGGTCGACCGCCGGGACGACGGACGTCTCGGCGATCAGCCGCTCAAGGTGCTCGGGAAGGAAGTTGGACACGCCGATGGCGCGGACCCGCTGGTCGGCGTAGAGCTTCTCCAGCGCCTTGTAGGTGTCGACGTACCTGCCGCGGGAGGGCAGCGGCCAGTGGATCAGGTACAGGTCGACATAGTCGAGACCCAGCTTCGCCAGCGAGACGTCGAAGGCGCGCAGCGTCGAGTCGTAACCCTGCTCGCTGTTCCAGAGCTTGGTGGTGACGAAGACGTCCGCACGGGGCAGGCCGGAGGCGGCGATGGCCTTGCCGGTGCCCTCTTCGTTGCCGTAGATCGCGGCGGTGTCGATGCTGCGGTACCCGGCCTCCAGCGCGGTGGCGACGGCCCGCTCGGCCTCGTCGTCCGGCACCTGCCAGACGCCGTAGCCCAGCTGGGGCATCTCGATGCCGTTGTTGAGGATGATCGGGGGGACCTTGCTGCTCACGAGCCTCTTGATCCTTAGGTTGAAGACAGGTGGTACTCCCATCGTCAACGATCACGGCCCGTGCCGCATTCCTGACGGCGCAATCCGTGCCGACCACGCGTGCACGCGACCGGGTCCCGCGCAGCGAAGGCGGCAGCGCAGGCCGTACCGGAGGCGACCGCCGGAGACGTCAGGTCCGGTAGAGGGCCTCGACCTCTCTGTCGTACGCCTTCTCGATCGCCTTCCGCTTCAGCTTCAACGACGGGGTGAGCAGGCCGTGTTCCTCGGTGAACGGCTGCGCCAGGATGCGGAAGGTGCGGATCGACTCGGCCTGCGAGACAAGGGTGTTGGCGGCGACCACCGCCCGCCGCACCTCCGTCTCCAGGTCGGCGTCGTGTACCAGCTGTGCCGGGCTCATCTTCGGCTTTCCGCGCATCTGCAGCCAGTGTTCGACGGCCTCCTGGTCGAGGGTGACCAGAGCGGCGATGTAGGGCCGGTCGTTGCCGACGACGATGCACTGGTTGACCAGCGGATGCTCACGCACCCGCTCCTCCAGCACCCCGGGGGAGACGCTCTTGCCGCCGGAGGTCACGAGGATCTCCTTCTTGCGGCCGGTGATGGTCAGATAGCCGTCCTCGTCGAGCGAGCCCAGGTCGCCGGTGGCCAGCCAGCCGTCGTGCAGCGTCTCGTCCGTGGCCTTGGGGTTGTTGAGATAGCCCTGGAAGATGTTGGCGCCGTACAGCCAGATCTCCCCGTCGTCGGCGATGTGCACGGTCATCCCGGGGATGGCCTGGCCGACGGTGCCGTAGCGGGTGCGCTCGGGCGGGTTGGCGGTGGCCGCCGCCGTCGACTCGGTCAGGCCGTAGCCCTCGTAGATCTGCACGCCCGCGCCCGCGAAGAACAGCCCCAGCCGGCGGTCCATCCCCGAACCACCGGACATCGCATTCCGTATACGACCGCCCATCGCCGCGCGGACCTTGGCATAGACGACCTTGTCGAAGAACTGGTGCTGCATGCGCAGCCCCGCCGAGGGGCCGGGCCCGATGCCCCATGCCTTCGCCTCGACGGCCTCCGCGTACTTCACCGCGACGTCGACCGCCTTCTCGAACGGCCCGGACCGGCCGTCCTTCTCCGCCTTGCGGCGGGCGGCGTTGAACACCTTCTCGAAGATGTACGGCACGGCCAGCACGAACGTCGGCCGGAACGCGGCCAGATCGGGCAGCAGCGCGGCGGCGTGCAGCTGCGGCTGGTGCCCGAAGCGGACCCGGCCGCGGATCGCGGCGACCTCCACCATCCGCCCGAAGACGTGCGCGAGCGGCAGGAACAGCAGCGTGGAGGCCTCGTCGCCCTTCTTGGAGTGGAACACCGGCTCCCAGCGCTGGATGACGGTGTCCGCCTCCCACATGAAGTTCCCGTGCGAGATCACACAGCCCTTCGGGCGGCCCGTGGTGCCGGAGGTGTAGATGATCGTGGCGACCGAGTCCGGGGTGACGGCCTGCCGGTGCCGGTGCACCATCTCGTCGTCGAGGTGCGCGCCGGCGTCGTACAGCTCCTGCACACAGCCCGAGTCCAGCTGCCACAGCTGGCGCAGCTGCGGGAGGCGGTCGATGACGGTGGCGATGGTCATCGCGTGGTCCTCGTGCTCCACGATCGCCGCGGACACCTCGGCGTCGTAGAGCATCCAGAAGCACTGTTCGGCCGAGGACGTGGGGTAGACCGGCACCACCTGGGCGCCGATGGTCCACAGCGCGAAGTCGAAGAGGGTCCACTCGTAGCGGGTACGGGACATGATCGCGACGCGGTCGCCGAAGCGGATGCCGCGGGCCAGCAGGCCCTTGGCGAGGGCCAGCACCTCGTCCCGGAACTCGGCGGCGGTCACGTCCCGCCACTGCCCGGCGGCGTCCTTGCGGCCGAGGGCGATGTGCGTCGGGTCGGTCTGGGCATGCTCGAAGACCACGTCGGCCAGACCGCCCACCGGCGGTGCCGACGTGAGCGGCGGGTTGGTGAACTCGCGCAAACCTCGCTCCCCGATCCTCGCTGCTTGGTCACGCCGGTGATATCCGGCACAGCGCGGTGAAAGCTACCCCACGGCGTCACCGGGCGGGAGGGGGCAGGAAACCGAGCAAACCTCACGTTTTTCCCGGGAGGTGACCGGAAAATGCCCTCACATAGGGAAGGGCCGGACACGATACTGACGGGTCAGTAAGTTTCGGTGCCGTAATCTCCACCGAATCTGTACGGGCCGATTACGGCCTGCACCGGCCGGCCGGGTGCGCCCGCACGTGGCCACCGGCGAGGTTCCACGCGGCCGTCCGCCGAGCGTGTCCGGTCAGTCGACGGGGCGGCGGAGTCGTTCCCCGCCCGCCAGGATCGCCGCCGCCAGCGCGTTCGCGGCCTCCTCCGCCGCGCCGTGGCGGCGGCCGTGGACCAGGACGAAATCGACCCGGCCCAGGTCGGGCAGGCCAAAGCGGTCGGGGAGGCGGGAGAGGCCGGGCGGGATGAGGCGCCGGGAGTGGGCCATCACGCCGAGCCCGGCGCGGGCCGCCGCGATGAGGCCGTTCAAGCTGCCGCTGGTGCACACGATCCGCCACGGCCGGCCCTCGCTCTCCAGCACCTGAAGCGCGCGGGCCCGGGTGATGCCGGGCGGGGGGTACACGATCAGCGGGACGGGCCGGTCCGCGTCCAGGCGCAGCCGCTCGGCGCCGATCCACACCAGGTCGTCGCGCCAGACCAGCTCGCCCCGGGGGTCCTCCCGGCGGCGCTTGGCCAGCACGAGGTCCAGCTTTCCGGCGGCCAGCTGCTCGTGCAGGGTGCCGGACAGCTCCACCGTGAGCTCCAGGTCGACCTCGGGATGGTCGTGACGGAAGCCCTCCAGGATCTCCGGGAGCCGGGTGAGCACGAAGTCCTCCGACGCGCCGAACCGCAGCCGCCCGCGCACCCGGGTGCCGGTGAAGAACGCCGTCGCCTGCTCGTGCACCTGGAGGATCCGCCGGGCGAAGCCCAGCATCGCCTCGCCGCCCTCGGTCAGCTCCACCGAATGGGTGTCCCGGGCGAACAGCTGCCGGCCGGTCGCGTCCTCCAGCCGGCGTACGTGCTGGCTGACCGTGGACTGGCGCAGCCCGAGCCGATGGGCGGCCTGGGTGAAGCTCAGAGTCTGGGCCACGGCGAGGAAGGTGCGCAGCTGCGTCGGGTCGTACACGGCACCAGCCTACGCGGCTATCACACAACATGATGACAGTCAGAATGGTGTACGGGATTCCCGATCGGCGCGGAGCGGAGGACCATGGACGGGGCTCCTGCGGGCCCGAGACCAGAAGACAGCGAACGACCACTTCAACCCCTGACACCCGCACACAGAGCAATCGGAGCACCGTGACACGCCTGCGCCGGCCGAGCTGGATACCGATCGACCCGTACATCGTCCTGCTGCTCGGGACCGTGGGGCTGGCCGCACTCCTGCCGGCCCGGGGAACCGCCGCCGACGTGGCCTCGGGCGCGTCGACCGCCGCGATCGCCTTCCTCTTCTTCCTCTACGGCGCCCGCCTGTCCACCCGGGAGGCGCTGGACGGGCTGCGGCACTGGCGGCTTCACGTCACCGTGCTGCTCTGCACCTTCGTGCTCTTCCCGGTCTTCGGGCTGGCCTTGCGGGCGCTGGTGCCGGCGCTGCTGACCCAGCCGCTCTACCAGGGCCTGCTGTTCCTGACGCTGGTGCCGTCCACGATCCAGTCGTCCATCGCGTTCACCTCGATCGCCCGCGGCAACGTGCCCGCGGCGATCTGCGCAGGCTCCTTCTCCTCCCTGGCGGGCATGCTCATCACACCGTTGCTGGCAGCGGCGCTCCTCGGCAACAGCGGCGGCGGGTTCTCCGCCGACTCGCTGCTGAAGATCGTGCTCCAGCTGCTGGTGCCGTTCCTCGCCGGGCAGCTGCTGCGACGCTGGGTCGGTGGCTTCATCGCCCGGCACAAGAAGGTCCTCGGCCTGGTCGACCGCGGCTCCATCCTGCTCGTCGTCTACACCGCCTTCAGTGAGGGCATGACCCAGGGCATCTGGCACCAGGTCAGCCCCGCGCGGCTCGGCGGCCTGCTCGTCGTCGAGGCCGCGCTGCTGGCGCTGATGCTGCTGCTGACCTGGTACGGAGGCAAGGCACTCGGCTTCGGCCGGGCGGACCGGATCGCCATCCAGTTCGCCGGGTCGAAGAAGTCCCTCGCCTCCGGACTGCCCATGGCCGGCGTGCTCTTCGGCGCCCACGCCTCCCTCGCCGTGCTGCCGCTGATGCTCTTCCACCAGATGCAGCTGATGGTGTGCGCGGTCCTCGCCAAGCGCCGCGCCCGCGATCCGGAGGAGACTCCGGACGCCGCTCCCGGGACGTCAGCGGCCCACGTGGTCCAGGGGCAGCCACAGGACCGTGTCCTGCGCTGACCGCAGCGCCTTCGGGTCCGACAGCTCCTGGTCGGTCAGCGCCCGGTCCCATACGTGCACCTCGTCGAGGGCGCCGGTGAAGAAGGCCCGGCTGTCCATGCGCTGACCGATGTGCACGCCGAAGGGGGAGTTGCGGCTGACGGAACCCGGTATGTCGGCTACGGACGACTGCATACCGTCGACCGACAACATCAGCCGTCCTCCGCCGCGTCGGAGGACGGCGTGGTGCCACCGGCCGTCGTTGTATGCGGTATCCGTGCGAACGTATGCAGTCTGCGGAGCGTTCGCGCCGTCCCGCACGGTGATCAGGCCCTGCATCCGGTTGTTCGCCGGCTCCCCGCGCAGCCACACCTGCGGCTGTGTGGTACCGGCCCCGCCCATCCACAGCATCGGCTGCTCACCGCCGGTGGCCGTGTAGCGGAACCACAGGGACACCGTGAAGTCCTTCGTGCCGAGCGGCAGCCGACTGCTGTAGGGCAGGCGTACGGCGTCGTCGGTCCCGTCGAACTCAAGCGCACGGCCGAACACCCCCGCGGTCTCCCGCGCACCGCCGAGCACCGCGGCGGGCCGGGCGTGCGGGGCGAGGTCGGCGGTCACCGGGTCGGGGCCGCGGCGCGGGGCGAGCCAGTCCTCGGTGAAGCGGGCGAAACGGATCTCGTCGCGCGCGTCCACCGCACCGCCCTCGTAGACCAGGCCCACCGTGTCCCCGGCGATGCGCACCAGGTCGGAGTAGCCGGACCAGTCCGTCGTGACGACCGTGCCGCGGTCCACGCTGTCCCAGGTGCGGCCGCCGTCGTAGGAGGAGCGGATCATCATGGTGCGGCGCCGGTCGGGATCGGCGGGGCAGGCGAGAAGCAGCCGGTCGCCGAGTCGCAGCAGCGAAGCCTGCACCATCGGGGCGTACAGGTCGGGCAGGTCGTGGAAGGGCGCGGCGAAGCTGGAGCCGCCGTCGCGGCTGATGGCCTGGGTGCGGTGGCCGAGGTCGGTGCCGTCCTGTTCCCGGCCGCTGACCAGGATCGAGCCGTCCTCGCGTTCGGCGAGGGCGAGTTCGGAGGGCTTCTGCCGGAAGGTGCCGTCCTCGGCGATGGGCCAGGTGTCCTGGGCGCCGATCCGCCAGTGACCGCCGTGGTCGTCGCTGACGATCAGTGCCGCGTGGTTGGCGGTGATCCGGGTGCCGTTCCAGGACTCGGCGTTGACCCCGAAGACCAGCCGGCCCGCGTACCGGCCGCGGGTGAGCTGGATGCCGTGCGCCGGACCGGTCGCGTACCAGGAGTTCCAGGCGGAGGGCAGGATCTCCCGGCTCAGATCGCGCGGCGCGGACCAGGTCACGCCGTTGTCGTCGCTGTACTGAAGGTGCGGGGTACGGTCGCACGGCACTGGGCAGCCGGCGCCGTCCGTACGGCCCGTGTTGTACGTCTCCGCGAGCCAGACCCGGCCGGTGTCGCGGTCCACGACCGGTGCCGGGTTGCCATGGGTGTCTCCGCCGCCCTCGGTGACCACCTGGAGCGGGCCCCAGGTGCGGCCGCCGTCGGTGGAGCGCTTGAGCACGATGTCGATGTCGGTGGCGTCCCCGCAGTTGAGGACCCGGCCCTCGGCGAACGCCAGCAGCGTGCCGTCGGCCGCTTTGACGATCGCCGGTATCCGGAAGCAGGCGTAGCCGGGATCCCGCGACGCCTTGAACAGGACTTGCTGCTCGAACTCCGTTGTTTTTTCCGCCGGTTGGGCATGTGCGGGGTGGAGGGAGGCGAGCGGCGCCAGGAGCAGTGCCGCCGCTGTGCACACGAGGGCGAGTACGGATCTGAGACGGGCACGGAGACCTGACGGCATGGTGCGGCCCTTCGCCGGGCGGACATCTGGACATCCGCACATCCCATGTCCAACGGATGCCCCACCGACGGTAGTTGGGGCATCGGGGCCCCACAAGAAGCGTGCGCCACAAGGAGTGCGCCATCGGCCCTACGGCCGCAGGACGACCTTGCCGAGGTTGGCCCGCGTCTCGATGACCTCGTGCGCCTTCGCCGCGTCCGCGAGCGCGAACTCGGCGTGCACGGCCGGCTTCAGGGCGCCCTCGGCGAACAGCCGCCACAGCTCCTGGCGCCACTGCTCGTACAGCTCCGGCCGGCCGCGGGCGATCAGCGCCATCTGGAAGCCGATCACCGACTTGGCGCCGACCAGGAGGTCGTAGGCCTGGATCGTGCCGCCGCCCGAGCTGTAGGCGACCAGGCGGCCGTGTGGGGCGAGGGCAGCGAGGGCGGGAGCGAGCAGATCACCGCCGACCGCATCCAGGATGCAATCGACCGGATCCCCCCAGCTGTCGTCGGAATACCGGATGCAGTCGTCGGCACCCTGCGTGCGCACGAACTCCGCCTTCGCGGGATCGGACACGGCCCCCACCACCCGTCCGGCCCCCCGGACCCGCGCCAGTTGTACGGCGAGATGCCCGACCCCGCTCGCCGCGGCCGTGACGAGGACCGCCTCGCCCGGCGCCGGCCGGGCCGCCTCCAGCGCCCCGTACGCCACCAGCCCGCTGCGCACCAGCGCGACCGCGTCCACGGTTGTGGCGTCGTCCGGTATCGGGGAGGCCATCGCCTCGTGCAGCAGGGCGAAGTCGGCGTACCCGTGGCCGAAGCACAGTCCGGTCACCCGGTCGCCCGGCCGGAAGCGGGTCACGCCCTCGCCGGCCGCCACCACCTCACCGGCGATCTCGCCGCCGAGCGCGATCGGTTCGGCGGCCTCGGTGACCTTGCGGACCACGGGCAGGGTCACGCCGACCGCCTCGCAGCGCACCAGCAGCTCACCGGGGCCGGGTTCGGGGACGGGGGCCTCCTCCAGGAACAGCGGGCCGCCGGTGGATTCGTACCGGACGCGACGCATCAGCACCTCCAGGGCTGGGCCGCCCCGGCGCGTCGGCCGTCGGGACACCCAGCAACTCGTTGGGAGTCCCAACGGTATCTGAGATTCATTGGGAAGTCCAACGATTCTCGGTTAGGCTGCTGCCATGGCCGAAGCACCCTTGCCCGCGATCCGCTCCCTGCCCAGCTGGCTCCTCGGCCGGGCCGCCGCCCGGGGCCGCGCCCTGGTCGCCGACGCCCTCGCCGCCGAGGGCATGAAGATGTGGCACCACGTGGTCCTCTCCGCCGTCCGCGACCTCGCCCCCGTCGCCCAGGCCGACCTCGGCCGCAGCGTCGGCCTCGACCCCAAGGACCTGGTCGGCGTCCTCAATGACCTCCAGTCCGCCGGCCACGTCGTACGCGCCCCCGATCCCCGGGACCGGCGCAAGAACGCCGTGTCCCTCACCGATGAGGGCGCCCGTCTCCTCCTGCGCTGCGAGAGCGCGGCTAGCGCAGCCAACGATGAGCTGCTCGCCCCGCTCTCGGCCGCCGAACGCGATCAGTTCATGGGCCTGTTGATCCGTATTTCCGGCACGGACGGCTGAGGTCGGCTGACGTTCCCTCATGACCGCAGTTGGTGTCCGGTGGGGAATCGCCACCAACCTCGGCGCCGATCCCACCGCCCGCGCCGCCGGCCTCGGCCACGACCCCGTCCGCCCCCGCCTCGGCACGGCCGTGACCGCGGCCGGCGTACACCTCGCCGCCGGCCGACCGCTCAGACCAGCGTGCCGCCGCCGTCCACGACCACCACCGATCCGGTGCTGTACCCCCCGCGGATCAGATACAGGTACGCCTCCGCCGCATCCGCCGGCTCGCCGACCCGCCCCACCGGCAGCGACTCGGCGGACGACCGGAACAGCCCCTCCCGCATCTCCTCCGGCAGGTCCCGCCACAGCTCGGTACGCACCAGACCCGGCGAGACCGCATTGACCCGCACCGGCGCAAGCTCCACGGCCAGTGCCCGGGTCAGCGACTCCATCGCCCCGCACAGCGCCGACGCGGCGCTCGAACCGGGCAGCGGCCGACGCCCCGCCGTCCCCGTCGTCAGCACCACCGAACCGCCCGGACGGAGCCCGGCGACGCCGTACTTCACCGCCGTGTACGCCCCCCACAGCCGCGTGTCCATGAACCGCCGGACCTGATCGACACCTGCCTCGGCCACCCTCTGAAGCAGCAGCGGCTCACCGGCCGTGTACACCAGGTGATCGAACGCGCCGATCCGGGCGAAGAATCCCCGCACCGCGTCCTCGTCCGTCGCGTCCAGCACCTGCCCCTCGGCGCCCTCCGGCAGGCGCTTCAGCGCCGCGTCCACACTCTCCTGCCGCCGTGAGGCGACCACCACGCCGGCACCCTCGCGCGCCGCGCCCTCGGCGACCGCGAGCCCGATGCCCGATGTACCTCCGATGACGACCACACGCTGTCCTTGCAGGCCCATGCCGCTTCCCTTTCGCCGTTGCTTGCCGGGATCCAGCCTGCGACCGCCTCCGGCCCCCCGTCCAAGACCTCTTTCAGCGGTGGCGATACCCTGAAGACATCGCCGGGGAAAGGGGCGGCCATGGACCTCGACCTGCGGAAGGTCCGCTACTTCGTGGCGGTCGCCGAACTGCTCCATTTCGGCCGTGCCGCCGAGCGGCTGCACATCGCACAACCCGTGCTGAGCCGTCAGATTCGCGCCCTGGAGAAGGACTTGGGTGCCGAATTGTTCGTACGCGACAGCCGCGGCGTGACGTTGACCGATGCCGGACGGCAACTCATCGCGGAGTCACGGGAGTTGCTGGCGTCGGCAGAGGGAGCCCGGCGCCGCGTCCTGCGGGCCGCGCGCGGGCCCCGGCGGCTCGTCGTCGGCTTCCGCGCGGGAATCGTGGTCACGGACGCCCTGCGCGCCTTCCGCGCCGAGCACCCGGACGTCGAGACCACGGCTCGCCGGCTCGAATGGGACGATCAGGAAAGGCTTCTTCTCGACGGCACCCTCGACGTCGCCTACGTACGCTCCCCGTTGCGCGAGGAGGGCCTGGAACTGCGGCCCCTGTACAGCGAGTCCCGCGTGGTGATGCTCCAGGCCGGACACCGGCTCGCGGGCAAGCCGGAACTGTCCCTGGCCGACCTCGACGGCGAGACCTGGCTCAGGTACGCCCTTCCCGGGCCCGGCGACCTCCCGGTGCGGACCGTCGAGGAGAAGTTCGAATGCGTGGCCGCCGGAACCGGCATCACGCTCGTGCCGCACTCGGTCGCCGAGCAGTACTCCCGGTCCGACATCAGCTACGTACCGGTCGTCGACGCCGAACCCGACCAGGTGCTGCTGGCCTGGGCGGCCGGTCGGCGCTCGCCACTC
>NZ_JAIQYY010000002.1:295283-467218 GCF_020181035.1 Streptomyces sp. CoH27 | reverse complement strand
GCGCTCCCTGCCGGCCGGTGCCCCGTCGCCGTGCCGCGGGCAGCCGGCCCTCAGCCCTGGGCGGCCGCCTCTCGCAGGGCGACGCGGTCCTCGCCCGCGTACACGTTCATCGAGCTGCCCCGCAGGAAACCCACCAGGGTCAGCCCCGTCTCCGCGGCCAGATCCACCGCCAGCGACGACGGCGCCGACACCGCCGCCAGCACCGGGATCCCCGCCATCACCGCCTTCTGCGCCAGCTCGAACGAGGCCCGCCCGGAGACCAGCAGGATCGTCCGCGACAGCGGCAGCTCGCCGTTCTGCAGTGCCCGCCCGACCAGCTTGTCCACCGCGTTGTGCCGGCCCACGTCCTCCCGTATGTCCAGCAGCTCACCGTCCTCGGCGAACAGGGCCGCCGCGTGCAGACCCCCGGTCCGGTCGAACACCCGCTGGGCTGCGCGCAGCCGGTCGGGGAGGCGCGCCAGCAGCTCCGGGGTGACCCGCACCGGGGGAGTGTCGGCGATCGGGAAGCGCGCCGTCGTGCGGACGGCGTCCAGGCTGGCCTTGCCGCACAGCCCGCACGAGGAGGACGTGTAGACGTTCCGCTCCAGGGTGAAGTCCGGCAGGGCGACATCCGGCGCGGTCTTCACGTCGACCACGTTGTAGGTGTTCACACCGTCTGCGGTCGCCCCCGCACAGTAGACGATGTTCTGCAGATCGTGTGCAGTAGCCAGTACACCCTCGCTCACCAGAAACCCCGCCGCCAGCGCGAAGTCGTCGCCCGGCGTCCGCATCGTGATCGCGAGGGGCTTTCCGTTCAGCCGGATCTCCAGAGGCTCCTCGGCGACGAGGGTGTCCGGCCGGGTGGAGACCGCGCCCGCCCGGATGCGGAGGACCTTGCGTCGTTCCGTGACTCGTCCCATGTCCTGATCAGCCCCGGTTCTGTACGTGCTGGCAGCCGAAACGGCCCTTGATGCAGAGATTGCCGTGGGTCACCGGATCGTCGTGCGGCGAGATGACCTTCACGATCTCATTGTCCTGCACATGGAGCGTGAGGGTGCAGCCCACTCCGCAGTACGCGCACACCGTGGACGTCTCGGTCCGCCGGGTCACGTCCCAGGTGCGCGCCGCCCGCATGCCGAACTCCGTGCGCGGCGCCGGCGCCCCGGCCGGGCACACCTCGACACAGTTCCCGCAGTACCCAGGTCGAGTCGGTCAGCGGAGCGTCGTGCTCGACGGCGATCCTGTGCCGCAATCGCATCGACGCCGGCGGCGAGCAGCTCCAGCACGATCTTCCGGCTGTGCCGGACCCGTTCGGTGCCGGTGCGCACCTCCGTTCCGGCCTCTGCCCTGCGCGAGCAGGCCGGCACCGGCGTCCGCGCATCCTCCACCTCCATCACGCACACCCGGCAGGCGTTCCGCGGCAGCAGCGTGTCGCCCTGGCACGGGGGCGTATGTCCTTCCCGGCCGCCCGGCAGGCGTCGTGGGCGGTCGAACCCTCCGGCACCCGGACCGGTTCACCGTCGGTGAACTCCCGGCGCGGGATCCCCAGCGGTGTGACGGTCATGCGTACGCCCCCAGACGGGTAGCAAGGGTTCGCGCGTGGCGACCGCCCACCGCATGCCGCATACCGTTCACCGCATCCGGTCGACCGCACGCCTTCTCAACTCCCGCTCCCCGCCCTACCGTCCGCGGGCATGAGCAGCCCCCCTCTCGCACCTCCGGGCTGGAGCCGCTGGCTCGTTCCGCCCGCCGCCCTCTCCGCCCATCTCTCCATCGGTCAGGCCTACGCCTGGAGTGTGTTCAAGCCGCCGCTCGAATCCGCCCTGCACCTCGACGGCACCCAGAGCGCGCTGCCCTTCCAGCTCGCCATCGTGATGCTCGGGCTGTCGGCCGCGTTCGGCGGCACGCTCGTCGAGCGCAACGGGCCGCGCTGGGCGATGACCGTGGCCCTGGTCTGCTTCTCCTCCGGTTTCCTGATCTCCGCGCTCGGCGCGCAGACGAAGCAGTACTGGCTGATCGTCCTCGGCTACGGCTTCGTCGGCGGGATCGGACTCGGCATCGGTTACATCTCGCCCGTCTCCACCCTGATCAAGTGGTTCCCGGACCGGCCCGGCATGGCCACCGGCATCGCCATCATGGGGTTCGGCGGCGGCGCGCTGATCGCCTCGCCCTGGTCGGCCCAGATGCTCGCGTCCTTCGGGAGCGACCACGAGGGCATCGCGCTCGCCTTCCTGGTGCACGGGCTGTCGTACGCCGTCTTCATGACCCTCGGTGTGCTGCTGGTCCGGGTGCCGCGAGCGGCGGACCGGGAAGCGACGGCGAGCGGGCCGGACGCGGTCGCGGGGGTGCGGGTCTCGGCGCGCAGCGCGGTGCGGACCCCGCAGTTCTGGTGTCTGTGGATCGTGCTCTGCATGAACGTCACCGCAGGCATCGGCATCCTGGAGAAGGCCGCGCCGATGATCACGGACTTCTTCGCCGGCGGTTCCGCCGCGGTGTCGGCGTCTGCGGCCGCCGGCTTCGTCGCCCTGTTGTCCGCCGCCAACATGGCGGGCCGCATCGGCTGGTCGTCCGCCTCGGACCGCGTCGGCCGCAAGAACATCTACCGCGTCTACCTGGGCGTCGGCGCGCTGATGTACCTGGTCATCGCGCTGTTCGGTGACTCGTCCAAGCCGCTGTTCGTACTGTGCGCGCTGGTGATCCTCTCCTTCTACGGCGGCGGCTTCGCCACGATCCCCGCCTACCTGAAGGACCTGTTCGGCGCCCACGAGGTCGGCGCCATCCACGGCCGGCTGCTCACCGCATGGTCCACGGCCGGTGTGCTCGGGCCACTGATCGTCAACTGGATCGCCGACCGCCAGAAGGCCGCCGGCAAGCACGGTCCGTCGCTGTACACGCTGTCGTTCGGCATCATGATCGGCCTGCTCGTGGTCGGTTTCGTCGCCAACGAACTCGTCCGCCCGGTCCACACCCGCCACCACGTCCCCGCCCCGAGGGAGGCCGCAGATGCCCAGCGACAGCAGCCCGCCTAGCCGACGGGGACTGATCGCCCTGGCCTGGCTGTGGGTGACGGCGCCGCTCGCCTACGGGGTCTACGAGCTCGTACGGAAGGCGACCCAGCTGTTCACGGGGTGAATCCTCGGGCGTCCGAAGGTCTGCGCGAAGCCGACAACCGGGGCTCCCGATTCCTGTGGCTTCACCTGCCGCCGTACTCGCCAGTCACTGTTCAGACTGGTGGATCCCGCTACCTACGGCACGAGGGGATCCCCGCCATGCACGGCTCGCGCATCGCCGCCATCGGTCACTACCAGCCGGCCAGAGTGCTCACCAACGACGATCTGGCCGGCATGGTCGACACGAGCGACGAGTGGATCCGCAGCAGGGTGGGGATCCGTACCCGGCACATCGCCGGGCCGGACGAACCGGTCGACGAGCTGGCCGCGCACGCCGCCGCCAAAGCGCTGGCGGCCGCCGGGCTGACCCCCGGCGACATCGACCTGGTCCTCGTCGCCACCTCCACGGCGATCGACCGCTCCCCGAACACCGCCGCCCGGGTCGCGGCCCGGCTCGGCATTCCGGGGCCGGCCGCGATGGACGTGAACGTGGTGTGCGCCGGGTTCACCCACGCCCTCGCCACCGCCGACCACACGGTCCGGGCGGGCGCCGCGACCAGGGCGCTGGTCATCGGCGCCGACAAGATGTCCGACGTCACCGACTGGACCGACCGCTCCACCTGTGTCCTTGTCGGCGACGGGGCCGGGGCCGCCGTCGTGGAGGCGTGCGGCACGGGGGAGGAGCCCGGGATCGGGCCGGTGCTGTGGGGATCGGTGCCGCAGATGGGGAACGCGGTGCGGATCGAGGGCACGCCGCCGCGGTTCGCGCAGGAGGGGCAGAGCGTCTACCGCTGGGCCACCACCCAGCTGCCGGCCATCGCCCGCCAGGCCTGCGAGAAGGCCGGGGTGGCGCCGGCGGACCTCGCCGGTGTCGTCCTGCACCAGGCCAACCTGCGCATCATCGAACCCCTCGCCGAGAAGCTCGGCGCCGTCAACGCCGTGGTGGCCCGCGATGTCACCGAATCCGGCAACACCTCGGCGGCCAGCATCCCGCTCGCCTTTTCCAAGCTGATCGAGCAGGGCGCGCTGCGCGGCGGCGATCCGGTGCTGCTGTTCGGCTTCGGAGGCAACCTGTCGTACGCCGGGCAGGTCGTACGCTGCCCGTGAGCGGGGCGTCGGGTGCACCGGGTCTGTGTATGCAATCGACAGGAAGTTCGGAGAACGGGCCTGCATTCTGTACACCGTAGACTGTAGACAAAAGCCGCAATCGATCGATACCTGAGCGTCAGCGCCCACGCGCCAGTCCTGCCCAGGAGGGGGATCGCGATGTTGCCGACCGGACTGCCGCAGGGGGCCGTGCCCAAGCTGGAACGCCCCGGCCCGCTGCGTGAGCGCGTCTACGAGGCCCTGCTGGAGCTGATCACCACTCGCGCCCTGCAGCCCGGCCGGCATCTGGTCGAGAACGAGCTGGCCGGGCATCTCGGTGTCTCCCGCCAGCCGGTGCGTGAGGCGCTGCAGCGGCTCAACACCGAGGGCTGGGTCGATCTGCGTCCCGCGCAGGGGGCGTTCGTGCACGAGCCGACCGAGGAGGAGGCCGACCAGCTGCTCACGGTCCGCACCCTCCTGGAGGCCGAGGCGGCCCGGCTGGCGGCCCGCGACGCCGACGCGAAGGGTGTCGAGGCTCTCTTCGACATCGTCAAGGCGGGCCGGGCGGCGATCGTCAAGAACGACGTGACCAGCGCGGTGGCGCTGAACGCGGCCTTCCATGCCAAGGTCATGGAGCTGGCCGGCAACGCGGTCCTCGCCGAGCTGGCCGCCCAGGTCGACCGCCGGGTCCGCTGGTACTACACCCCTGTCGCCAAGCTGCGCGGCGGTACCTCCTGGAGCGAGCACTCCGACCTGGTCTTCGCGATCAAGGAACGGGACGAGCAGAAGGCCGGCCGGCTGATGCGCGAGCACACCGAGCACACCCGGCACTCGTACCACCAACGCAACGAGTCCTGACCGGGCGCCAGTTGCCCCCGGGCGCCGTCAGCTTCCGGTCGGCCCGGCCTCCGGGTGCCCGGAGCCTTCGGGCCCGGGGTTCGGCGCCGCCGTGGCGCAGTGCCGGGTCTCCATCGTCGGCATCACCGTCAACACGGCGACCAGCGGCGGGAGTTCGCCGTAGACCGGTATGCGGACGCCGGCCGCGGCGGTGGCGAGGGCGAACGGCGCGGCGACCGCCCGGTGGCGGACCGGACGGCCGTGGGTGCGGGTGTGCAGGGCGGTGTGCACGACGACCATCCGCAGGAGGCCGATGCCGAAGACCACACCGGTGCCCTGGAGCACCCGGGGAGTGGAGAGGGCGCACACCGGGAACGCGCCCGTTGCCGCACATCGGGAGCAGCCGCCGCGAAGGGCGGTCGGGCGGCACCTGGTCGGTGAGGCAGGCGTGGGCGCAGTGCATCCGGAACAGCACGACGAGGAAGGCCTCCAGTGGCGCGCTCGTCGCCACACTCGCCACGGACGACCGGGCCGTCTACGACCGGCTCGACCCGCAGATCCGCGCCTTCAAGACCTGGCACGGGGGAGGGGTGCTGCGCTCCCGGTGCCCCTGACTCTCACACCGTGTACACGGGATCTCGCATTCTGTATATCATCGGTGATCTCGGTGGCCCGCCGGTCCGGGCCGCCGCCCAGGGCACGGATACGCAGGTGAAACGCACTCCGAAACCTTGGTATTGTTGTCCATGTCGCCGCGGGGAACACCCCCGGAAAGGCGGCAGACACCTAGTCCGGGTGGCGGAATGGCAGACGCGCTAGCTTGAGGTGCTAGTGCCCTTTATCGGGCGTGGGGGTTCAAGTCCCCCCTCGGACACAGAGTTCCCCCACGGCGCCCGGTTTCCGGGCAGGGGTAATCGGCACCCGTCTCCGGCTCTTGGCCGGGGCGGGTGTTCGTCGTTGCGGTGCCTTCG
This sequence comes from Streptomyces sp. CoH27, assembly GCF_020181035.1. GTDB lineage: Bacteria > Actinomycetota > Actinomycetes > Streptomycetales > Streptomycetaceae > Streptomyces > Streptomyces camelliae. Next base: position 461,235 of record NZ_JAIQYY010000002.1, on the reverse strand, counting down.
ATGCGGCTTCTCTCCCTTCGTCGACGTTTCAGTGGTGGGTTTGGTCAGCTGATGGTGATCCTTTCTGCCTGGGGTGTGTCCGCGGTCAGGGTCCTGGCCGCGGGGTCGTAGGCCAGGGTGATCTCCTCGCTGCGGAGGTGGGCGATCGCCTGGGCGGGTGTGGGTTGCACCGCGTCACGGCTCACGGACGCCGACCCGGGGCGACCCAGGCGGCTGGTGAGGCGGAGGTGCAGAGCCGCCAGGTGCGGCAGAACGTGGTCTTCGCGCAGGTAGGCGTTGAGGGCGCGGCCGGGGTCGGGCCGGGTGGCGCTCGTGTGACCGTGGCGGCACCGGTAACCGGGACGGTGGTGGGTCCAGTGGGATTCCATGCGGCGGCCGCAAATGCCGCAGCACAGCAGTCCTGTCAGGAGGTAGGTGTGCCCGGATGTGGTCTCCCGGCGGGTGCGCAGGTTCTGGACGGTGATGAAGTCGACCTCGCTGACCAGCGCCGGATGGGCGGGCCGGGCGGAGATGATCCAGTCGGTGGGGGTGTTCCAGCGCATGACATCGTGATGGCCCAGAGTGGTGTTCGCGGGGTCCACGAGGTCGTGATCGGTACGCTGGCGGTTCCAGACTTGCCGGCCGGTGTAGCGGGGATTGGCGAGGATCGCCCGGACCGTGTTCAGCACCCAGCGCTGCCCTTCCCGGTGCGGGTTCCGGACGGGGTCGGCAGCCCTTACCACCGGGGGAGTGCCGCACAACGGTGCGTCAGCAAATGGAAGCAGTGCCGGGCAGTGCCCAGCTGGTACGACAGCCGCGACTACGACTTCCACAGCACCCTCACTCCTTCGCGGCCGGGGCTCTGCGAACCGGAGGAAGGAGATCGTCGTGGAGTCTCAGCGCTCCATGGGGCCGTGCACGTTCAGGCGCTCACGTTGCCTCACTGAGGTGAGGAGGGCGCAACGCGGCTCGATCGGTGCCGGGACGAGGCGGCCTATCGGAGGCCGTGGCGGTCGAGGCGGTGGATGAGGCCGGGGCGGCGCTGGTAGTCCTCGCGCAGGCGGGCCAGGCGCTGGTGGAAGTCGGTGTGCTGTCGGGCGTGGGCGTAGGCGTCGCGCAGTTCCGCGAGGAGGCTGACGGCCTGGTCGTAGCAGCTGGTCTTCTTGGTGGCGATGTGCGCCTCGATCTGCTGCCAGACGGATTCGGCCTCGCCTGCGAGAGCGGTCAGATGCCGGGCGCGGGCGGTGGCCCGTTCGTGTTCGGCGCGCTGTCGGCGTTCGGTGCGCAGGGTGTGGGCGGCGTCCAGGAGGTGGGCGGCGGACCGGCGCCCGGGGACCGTGGTGGGGGCGTCGGCGCCGCGCAGGCGGTGCAGGAGTTCGGTGTGCAGCCCGGGTTCCGGGCCGAGGGCGAGCCGCAGCAGCAGAGCGTCCTTCTCCTTCTGGGGCATTGCGGCGATCAGCGGGGCGAGTTCCTTCTTCGCAGGCCTGGTCAGCTTCTTGGATGCGGCGGGACTGGCCTGGGCCGCGACTGCCAGCAGGTCGTCGTCCACGCGAAGGAAATCCGCGAGCGCCCGCTGCGGGGCGGTCAGTTCGCCGAGCCCGGCCGGGACGGGCGGTTCGGGGCAGGTCCGGTACTCCTCTTCGTCGTCGTCTTCGAGTTCCCAGGCGGCGAGCGCTGAGAGCCAGGCCAGGTAGAGGGGGCGCAGGTCGCCGGTGGTGAGTTCGTCGCGTACGCCGATGAGGGCGGACAGCGAGTCGTCGGCGCCCTCGATCCAGTCGCCGCCCTCGTCCTCGCTGGTCAGGTCGAGCAGGAGGTGGGTGCGGGTGGTCCAGGCCTCGATGTGGTGGTCGAGACAGTACGGCCGCGCCGCCGGCAGGGCCAAGGTCTCCTTGGGTAGGCGGAGCATCAACCGGTGGGTGCCCCAATTGGTCACGTACAGGTGGGCGTCGAAGTAGCGCTCGACCATTTTGCGCGGATTGGCGCTCAGGTCGCCCCAGTTGTAGGTGTTGGTGAAGCTGGTGGCGGTGATCCGGGCCCGGGTGGAGATGGCCCTCAGCTGCTCCTGTTCCTCGCGGCTGAGCGGCCGGTCGAGGGCCTGGAACTCGTAGTACTGGTACTCGCTCACACGGCGGACCCTATCGCCGCCGCGGGTGGGCTCGGACGCGGATGGACCACGGCAGCGGAGCCGACCGGAGGCAGCAATCAAACGTCATAGGGTGAGCCGAGGCGAGCCGTGGCGGGGAGGAGCGGGCTGTGGCGGTGTGGACCGAGCGGGCGATGGAGCACGATGCAAGAACGGAGCTCGCGGCCGTGCTGCAGCTGGTTGCCGCGGGCAGGCTGCGGTGCGGCGACAAGACGAAGCGCCCCTCAGCGGCCACCCTCCGCGCACTGGGCGAGGTCCTCACCGGCAGTGACTTCTACGAGGGCGAGGCGGTCAGGGCATTCGCCTGGCCGCTGCTGCTCCAGGCCGGCGGTCTTGCCGAACTATCGGCGGTCGACTGGAGTTGACCACGCGGGGCCGCAAGGCGCTGGCCGCGCCCGCCCACGAGACGATCCGGCACCTGGGGCGGCGCTGGCTGAGCCACGGGGTACTGGACGAGTTCAGCCGCATCGAGGCGGTCAAGGGGCAGCGCGCGGCGAACGTCCTCAGCGCGGCCGGCCCGCGCCGCAAGGCGGTGGGTGCGGCGCTCGCCGAGTGGCGCCCTTCAGGGGAATGGATGGCGGTGGATGAGCTGTTCAAGGCGATGCGTACCGCAGGACATGACCCGTACCTGGTGCGTTTCGAGCGGGCGCTGTGGACGCTGTACCTGGAGGACGCGCAGCACGGCAGCCTCGGCTACGACGGACACCACGACTGGCTGGTGCTACAGGGCCGCTACACCCTGTGTGTGCTGTTCGAGTACGCGGCCACCCTCGGCCTCGTTGACGTCCAGTACATCGACCCGGACGACTTTCGCCACATGTGGGGTGCCGACTGGCTTCAGCGGCTCAGCCGCTACGACGGGCTGCTCGCCATCCGGTTGAACCCGCTCGGGGCGTACGCGACGGGGCGCACCGACGAGTACGAGCCGGGTCCGGCACCCGCCGCCGGGTAGCGGAGCCCGGTCAGAGTCCTGCCGAACTTCGACATCGTGGCACCGGGCGGCCTGGCCCCCGCCGAGGCGCTGCTGCTCGACGCGTTCGCCACCCGGTCCACCGACCGTGTCTGGACGCTGTCCACCGCCTCCCTGCTGAAGGCCCTCCACGCGGGCCGAGGTCTGGAGGAGCTGCGCCGCTTCCTCGCCCAGACCAGCACAGGAGAGGAACTGCCGCAGACCGTCACGGCTTTGCTGGCCGACGCCGCCTCCCGCGCCGAGAAGGTACGGGATCTGGGTACGTGCCACCTGCTGGAGTGCGTGGACGAGGCGCAGGCGGTGATGATCGCGCAGGACCGCAGGGCGGGTGCGCTGTGCTCCCGGATCGGCCCAAGGCATCTCATGGTGGCCCCCGGCGACCTGCCGGCCGTCCGCGCCGCGCTGCTGAAACTCGGTTGCGTACTGCCCGCCCGGACCTGAGCGGGAAGATCACGTCCAGGGTGCGGTCCGCGGGGCGTGGGCACGTTCTCGGAGCGCGGTGAGGGCGGCGACTCGGCCGGTGGGGGTGAGGCAGATCGTGGAGCGGCGGCGGTCACGGTATGCCAGGAAGCCGAGAGCCTCGCCGGGACGCAGCCACTGCCACAGGAAGTGGAGGGTGTCCTCGGGCCGCGGGGTGCTGCCGTCGGCGAGGGTGAACGCCTCGGCGGCCAGGGTGTGCACGGCGGCGGTGAGGTCGTCGAGCGTGAGTTCCCCGCCGAGCAGGGCCGCGGCCGCGGCTTCGGCGAGTTCGGCTCGGACACCGTCGCCGAACCACGCGCTGGCGGCCGTGGCCTGCAGCAGGGCCGGGTCGGCGAGGTGTCGTCGGCCGCGGGCGGTCAGGGAAAGCTTCCGGTGCCGCTTGGCGAGCAGCCGAGCCGCGCGGGCCAGTTCATGCAGTTCGGCGAGGCGAACGACGTCGTGCTCGGTGCGCGGCACCATGCCCGGCAGATACCAGTCGTAGCGCTCGGCGGCCTCGATGACCAGAGTCCGCGGCAGGTAGCCGGCCTGGGTCAGCGTCACCCCGTCGCCTACCGCCTCCAGTAGCCAGCGCAGGGGTTCGGCCGTGTCGGCGGCCGTCTCGGGCGCCACGCTCAGCAGGTCCATCACGGTGCCGCGCAGACGACGCCGGGCGTCGGGTGGGGCCTCGGCCCAGGTGCGGCGGCGCTCGCTGTGGACGGCATCGAGCGGGGTGCGTCCATCGTGCGCGGGATGCGGGGTGGTGAGCCAGCGCTCCACGTGCTCGATGCGTGCGGCGGCGTAGCCGCGGGTGCCGGGCACCAGTGCGCCGTCGTCCAGCGCCTGCTCCAGCAGCCGGGAGGCGTTGCTGCGGGCGACGGCCTCGTCGATGCCCATCACCGGCCCCCAGGTGAGCAGGTCGGTGTCCGGCGGGGTCACCGGGGAGGCGTCCACCGCCCGCCGGTAGGCGGCCCGCCCCTGATCAGGCGAGTGTTGCCATGCGGCGAGGATCTCGCGGGTGGTCTCCGAGGTGCAGACGGCCGCGGACCGGGGCCGGCCGGCGTCCTGGAGAAGTTCGGCGAGGGCGGTGAGGATGTGCGGGTACTCGGCGGGCTCCGCCGTCCACTTGACCGGCAGCTCGTACCAGCAGAACCGCTCCATGTCCTCCTGGGCGAGCGAGCCGGCTGGGCCGCCGTCCGGCAGGAGCCAGCCGAGCAGCCGGTCCCACGCTTTCCTTGTGTCGCCTGTCCGCGTCATGTGAGCCCTTCCCCGTCGAGTTCCTGGGCCAGTTCGATGGACCGGCGCCGTACCCAGTCCCGATGGAGCCCCGGCCGGTCCGCCGCCCGGAGCACGGCACGGGCGCTCGCGGCGTCACCACGTTGCAGGGCGTAGGAGACCATGGCCTCCAGCGGTTGCCAGTCCTCGGAGCCCAGCACGGTCGCGGTGGCGGCGAACCGGTCGACCGCCCTGGCCGCGACCTGGGCGTAGGCGCGAAGGCCCAGGATCTCGCGAGCGCGGAAGTCGAGGCGGGCCGAGGCGTACTCGCTGTGAAGCGCACGGGCCAGAGTCTCCACCAGGTCCACATCGCTGCCGACCCCGGCGTGCAGGAACAGCTCGGCCTCCTGCCGGTACGCCCCGCCGAAATCACCGACCTCGACGAGGAGCTCAAGGAAGTCCTGCCAGAACACGTCGGCGGGCATCGCCGTCCGCCGCCAGGGGACGGCGGCGTACTCGGCCACCGCCCGGCGCAGCCACTCGCCCAGTGTGCCGCACGAGTCGTCGCACACCCGCAGCGCCCGCAGCCCGCACGCCAACGCGGCCCGGCGGACAGCCAGCAACCTCGCCCCGACTGCTTCCCCCACGCCGGTGGCTGCGGCCAGAACCTCTGTCACCGCCATCGTCGCCCACTGGCCATGATGCCGATCCAGATCCACAACCCCGGCGAATGCTTCGTACGGCCCCTGCGGCGACACCGGGAAGCGCGGCCACGCCCCTGTCAGAGCCCGCTCGGACAGCCGCCGACTCGGAGTCCAGCGCATGGGCGCCGTCTTCGCCCGCCCCTCCAGCGCCTGCTTCCACACCTTGGAACGAGCCCGGGCGACGACCTTCGGATCACGTACCGCGCCTCCGGCCAGCTCGCCCGCGCCGAGCCCGTCCGCCGCAAGGCGCTCCCGTAGATCCACCAGATGACTCCACAACGGTTCCAGATACGCCCCGCGCATCACCCCACCCGACTGCTCCCGCGTCAGGCGAACATCGAAGGCCTCCCAGTCGCCGCCGCAGTCCACCACGCACGCCACGGCGAACCACACGTCCCCGTACGACCACTCGCCAGACGGTGCCGGATGAGGCCACGGTTCCGGGCCGAACGTCGGCCGCCTGCGCCTGCTTGTGGCCCTGTCCGCTGTGCTCACCAGCGCATTGTCGCACCGGAGACGGCGGCGCTCGCAGCGCACGGCGCAGGCAGGTCCCCCTGTTCGAGCGCAGCCGAGAACTCGGGGGAGTAGCCTCGCGGGCGTGACCGAGGCATGGACCGACCACGCGCTGAAGGCGCTCCGCGCCGCCCGCCACAACGCGGACTGCCCGTCCCTGCTCGCCCTGCTGCGTGCGCATGACCCCGTCGGAGTGCTGCAGCAGTGTGGAGACGCACTCACCGCAGCAGTTTCCCGGGGCCTGCCGGGCGCCCGGGAGGCAGCGACCGCGTGCTCGTCCGCACTGCGCGAACGGGGCTGGCCCGGAGACGAGGTCCTTGCCGAACAGCTCGACACGGCGGGCGGCCGTGCCCTCTGCCTGCTGCGGCCGCTGCCGGTCGACCTGGAGGAACTCTCCAGTCTGCTCGAAGGGGACCCGTCCTGGGGTGGTGGCCGTATCGACCTGGGCACCGGTGAGTGCCGGCCTGCCCTCGCGGACACCGAGGAGTCATGGGACGAGGAGGAACCGGAAGGCACTGAGCGGTGGCTCGACGTCCCGTGCGAGAGATCGCGGGACGCCTATCGCGACATGGAGGACTTCATCACCACCCTCGACGACCCGGACCTCGCCCGGTTCCTCGGCATCGCGATCCAGGGTCCAGGAGCGTTCCGTCGCTTCAAGGACATGCTGGCCACCTCGCCGGCGCAGCTGCAGCGGTACTGGTTGTTCTCCGCGGAGCGGCAGCAGGGCCGGGCCCGGGCCTGGCTCGCCGATCAGGGCTACCGGCCGACGCTGTCGGGCGGCCACTGACCCGGGTGCCTTCACGGGCCCCAGTGCCGGTAGGCCTCGATCCACTCGGCCCCCTCGGGCGCCGGATCCGGCAACGGAAGGTCGAGAATGCCGATCGCCTGCCGGTGCGTGCCGCGCGTGCAGACCGCCACGATCTGGCTGCCGGGCAGCAGGTCCACCTTCTTCACGGTGACCTCGACCCCGAGAACGACCGTCTTGAACGGAACAGCCAGCTGCTCTGCGAGCATCGTGAAAAGGCCCGTGAGCTGCTCCTCGCCGTCGTAGGCGTCAACGGTGGCCTGCTCGACCAGCTCATCGAGTTCCGCATCGCTCAGCTGTCCGTCCACAGGGAACAAGGTACCGGCGGTGCCCGCAGATGCCCTCGCTCGGTCAACCGTCAGCCGCCCCACCCTGAGCCACGGCGGTCGTTCCTCCCGCCGCGAGGGTCGGCGTGCTGCCTGGTGGCGCGTACCGAGTCCTCAGCACCCACCGCGAGTTGGCGCCGAGAGGGCCGCCGACCGTGCGGAGCAGGTCAGGTGCGGGTTCCTCGTTCGCGAGACCGGCCGATGGCCGCTGTCCCCTGCCCTTTTGACAGGGGACCAGCCATGCAGAGCGCAGAAGTGCAGGCGCTCGCGAACGCAACTGCCCGCCACCTGCCTCAAGGGCACGGCGTCGCCAGAACCAACGCCCTGGGCAACATCTCAAGCATCATCGGCCTCTCCAACACCGGCGCATTCCGCACCACCACAGGCAGCTACACTGCCGGAACCGCGGTAATGGCCGTCTTCGGGTCAGGTCCGAAGCGACCACCCAGCCATCATCACTGTGGATTTTGGCGGTCGGTCCTCCCCGGGATCGGCCGAGGGCGTGATCATCCGGTTCGTCCGCTTGTTGCCGCCACCCCTTCCGGCCGGTGACGGCGGCGTGCTGGTGGGCGCGGACGACGGTGGAATCGAACGGGACCAGCCGGTCGATGTCGCCGGCCGCGTCGGCTCGGGCCTGGATCTGCTGCAGGGCTCGGGTGAACACACCGTCCAGGGCGTACCGGCGCAAGCGGGTGTACACCGTCTTCCATGGGCCGTAACGGGCCGGCAGGTCGCGGAGCAATGCTCAGGACTTGTGGATCGGCCTGACGGAAGGAGGCGTACCTTCCCGATGGATCGATCGATAGGTCATCGAGCAAGGCCGACGTTCGCAGCGTCGGTCGAGAAGGCACGCCCGTGCTTACGGTAGTCAACGAGGACGGCACCACGCCAAGCGGCAGCTCGCTGCTGGACGAAATCGTCCGTGAGGGCGCATGGCGGATGCTGGCTGCTGCGTTGGAAGCCGAAGTCAATGCCTACATCCCATGAACGGGACGATGAGGGGGCGGCTGGTGGTCCGCAACGGCTGCCACCAGCCCAGGAAGGGCACCACCGCGGCCGGGGGCGGTCGAGGTCAGGGCCCCGCGCGTCAATGACAAGCGCACCGACCCGGAGCCGGGTGAGCGCAAGTGGTTCTCCTCGGCGATCCTTCCACTCTGGGCCCGGAAGTCCCCGAAGATCAGCGAGGTGTTGCCCTTGCTCTACCTGCACGGCCTGTCCTCCGGCGACTTCGTACCCGCCCTGGAGCAGTTCCTCGGCAGCTCGGCCGGGCTCTCGCTGGCCACGGTCACCCGGCTGACCACTCAGTGGCAGGCCGATCACGCCGCCTTCATGGACCGCGATCTGTCCGCCACGGACTACGTCTATGTCTGGGCTGATGGCATCCACCTGCGCATACGCCTGGACGAGGCCAAGGCCGCCGTGCTCGTGGTCATGGGCGTGCGGGCCGACGGCACCAAAGAACTGATCGCCCTGAGCGACGGCTACCGCGAATCGTCCGAGGCGTGGGCCGGGTTGCTGCGTGACTGCGCCCGCCGGGGCATGCGCGCCCCGGTCCTGGCCGTCGGCGACGGCGCACTCGGTTTCTGGAAAGCCCTGGCCGAGGTGTTCCCTGACACCCGCCATCAGCGGTGCTGGGTGCACAAAACCGCAAACATTCTCGATTCCTTGCCGAAGTCGGCCCAGCCCGCGGCCAAGCGGGCGATCCAGGACATCTACAACGCCGAGGACAAGGGGCAAGCCCGCAAGGCCGTCGCCGCGTTCGCCCGGCAGTACGGCGCGAAGTACCCCAAGGCCGTCAAGAACATCACGGACGACGAGGACGAGCTGCTGGCATTCTTCGACTTCCCCGCCGAGCACTGGATCCACCTGCGCACCACGAACCCCATCTGGGTCGACCTTCGCCGCCGTGCGGCTGCGGACGAAGGTGATCAAGGGGGCCGGCAGCCGGGCGGCCGGGCTGGCCATGGTCTTCAAGCTGGTGGAATCCGCCCAGGCCCGCTGGCGGGCCGTCAACGCACCCCACCCTTGTCCCCCTTGTCCGTGCCGGAGCCCGCTTCGAACGCGGCCACCTCATCGAACGCCCCGAGACCCTCGCTGCATGAACAACCTCAACCAACATCACGGGATCGTCCATCACTTCCTGGGATGGGTCGGTCCACGCCAGTGGAGATATTCCGCCATACCTGAGCGTGAAGACAGGTCGCTCGCTTTGCTACAGGTCAGCTACGAGAAGCCGGTAGCCGATGTCGAGTGTTTCGCGGTCGAGCAGGTCGGCATGGCGTTCGTGCCACAGGCCCGAAGACAGGTCGTCGGATAGCCGGGCCAGGCCCGGGCGGAGGACCTCCTCACCGGTCTGGGCGAGCATCGAAATGCCGGCCCGCACCTGCGGGTCGAGGTATGCCTCGGGCCGACGCCAGAAAGCGGCGCCGAATCCGTCGGTGCAGTCATGCGGGATCGGGACCATGTCGATGCGTGCGCCTCCCAGCAGCGCAGCCAGCCGGTCGACTGCAACGGCCCGTGTGTCGTCGAACACGGCCGCCTCAGGCAGGTACTCGTCCACCAGCCAGAACCTGCGGAAGACGACCTGGTCCCAGGTGAAGACCACGACACGTCGGCGGGCGATCCTGAGCAGTTCCCCGATGCCAGCTTCCAAGTCGCTCCAGTGGTGAACCGTCAGGAGGGCCATCACCGCGTCGGCCGAGTCGTCGACGAGAGGGATCGACTCCGCGGATGCCTGCAAGGCCCGCGCAGACCCGGACGGACGTTGGGCGATCATCACTGAGCTGGGTTCAACAGCCAGTATCGTCTGCGGTGGTTCATATGAGCCGCTGCCGGCTCCCACGTTGATCACCGTGGCGGCATCGCCGAGCGCCTCGTGGATCTTGACGGCGATCCGGGGATCCGGTCGACGGGTGTAACTGTAGGTCGTACCGATGCTGTCATAAATCGCCACGACGAACAGTATGCCGCGTCACGAGCGTCCACCTGCCGCTGCCGTTGGGCTCGTCCACAGGTATTGACAATTACTCCCGGAAGGCGAGCGGGGCGAACTCGTGGCCGCCCTCGCGAACGAGGTCGGCAGGCTGGTGGCCGAGACCGGCCGGCCGGCTGTGGCGCAGTACGTCCGGGCCACCGCGACCGACACCGTCGCCGCGCTGCTGGGCCGCACGGCGGTCACCGTGGTGCCCGTCGGGCTCAACGCGGTGATCCGCCTGCCCGGCACAGGTTTCGACGACTACCTGCGGGCTCTCCCCGGCTCACGGGCCTCCCGGCGACGCAAGATCGGCTATGAGCGCCGCCGGTTCGAGGCGGCCGGATATCACGTCGGCTGCGAGAAGCTCCGCGACTGCTGGGACGAACTCGCCCCGCTGCTGGTGCAGTTACAGCACAAACACGGTCAGAGTGCCACCACGGAGTCCACCGCCCGCCTGGTTGTGTCCCAGGCCGAACACCTCGACGGCATCGTGTTCACCTGCCGACGCGACGGTGATCTGCTCGGCTTCTCCCTGGTCTACCCCTGGCACGATGCACTCCACGTACGCATGGCCGGCTTCGACTACCCGCGCCCGGCCGGAGCGTTCGAGTACTTCAACCTCACCACCTACCTGCCCATCGGCCACGCCTACCGGCACGGCCTGCGTGAGGTCCACCTCGGTGTGGAGAGTTACCGTGCCAAGCTCCTGCGCGGTGCCGTACTCGCCCCGACAATCACGCTGTTGGGGCCCGGAGCAGTCAACGACCCGGACGGGCTGCGGGCCGCGGCATGGCGAAGGGCCGCCACATGGGAGAACGAAATCCACGACACAACAGGGGCGTTCACCATCACCGGCGTGTTCAAGGAGGCCGGAGCATGTCCGAACGGCTGAAGTTGCTGGTGCTCGGCGCCGGCAACCAGCGTGAGCGGGCCTTTTACCGGGCCGCCGACGGGCTGGCGGTGACCCTGGTGGACGGCTTCTCCTACGCGCGCTACGACCATCTCGCCGAACAGTCGCTGCCCGAGGAGGTCCGGGACAGCGCCCGACCCGATCTGGACGCGCTGTGCGCCCTCGCCTCCCGGTACCACGGCGTCACCCCGCTCTCCGACGAGTGCCAGATCACCGCGGCCCTGGTCGCCGAGCGGCTCGGGCTGCCCACCGCCGGGGTGGACGCGGCACGGCTGGCGCGTGACAAACGGCGCCAACGCGAGGTGGCCGCCGAGCACGGCCTGCCGACCGTGGCCCACCACGCCGCCGGCGACCCGCACGAGATCGCCGAGTTCGTCACCGCACGAACGGGCCCGTGCGTGGTCAAGCCGGTGGACGCGGGAGGATCCGCCTCGGTGGCCCGCGTGACCGGCGCCGACGAGGCGCTCGCGGCCTGCGAGGCGATCCGCGCCCGCGGCCACGAGACGTTTCTGGCCAAAGAGTTCCTCACCGGCTCGGAGATCAGTTACGAGGCCGTCGTGCGCGACGGGCGCATCGCGCACTCCAGCGTCACGGAGAAGGACGTGATCGGGGACGACTGCTTCCTGGAACGCCGTCACCTGGTCGCAGCACCGGAGCGGGAAACCCCCGGTTCGGCCGGCGAACAGGCCCTGCGTGAGAACGTCCCCGCCCTGGCGGACGCCCTGGTCAAGGCCTTCGGGGTGATCGACGCGGTCATCCATCTGGAGGTCAAGCTCACCGACCGTGGTCCGGTGCCGGTCGAGATGGCGGTGCGTCCGGCCGGGGACTGCATTCCCGAACTCGTCGAACGCACCCATGGCCGGGACCTCTACCGGGAACTCGCGGCTCTGGCCACAGGACGTCAGACGCCGGCAGGAGAGCCGACGGGGGAGAATGCGGCGGTCGCCGGGGTGCGGTTCTCGCTGGGCACGGGCCGGGTCACCGGATACGCACGGCCCGCCGACGTCCTCCAGGGCCTGGAGACGGTACGCATCGCCGTGCAGAGCGGGCAAGTAGGCCGAACATACGCCGAGCCGGCGGGCAACTGGGACCGCGTCGGCTATGTGCTCGGCTGGGGTCCGTCCCGCTCCGTACTGGAACGGGAACTGGCCCTCGCCGCCGGCCGTCAGCTCTCCCTCACAGGCCTCAAGGAGCGGTGACAGCAGTGCCCCGGGACGCCGGTCCACGGCGGCCCGATCGCGGCGCGGGGCGCGAAACGGAGCCGAGGCGGCCTCGGGGCGGCCCCCGGCAAGCCGTCCGGATCCGGTCGTCATGCGACGAACACGCGTGGCACGGTGGCATGGTCGGACCCAGCATCAACCTGTCCGAGGAGACTGCGGTGACCGAGGTAGTCCTGCTGCGCAGCGGCAACCCTCGGCGGCTGACCGAGCCCGCGTGGCGCGGCACCGTCGAACTGTGCGCCAAGGCCGGCGTGCAGATCCTCACCCCGGTCACCGCGGTCCAGACCGTGCCCGGCGGCTGGGAGACGGAGGACAGCGGTGAGGGCGTCCAGATGGTCGACACGGCGCTGTACGCCGAACCCGCACCCGAAGCGGTACGGCTCGGGCCCGCCGACGTACCCGAGATCCTCGCCCTGATCGCCCTCACCCGGCCGGGCCCTTTCCTGCCCCGCACCGTCGAACTCGGCACCTACCTCGGCATCCGGGACCGGGGACGGCTGATCGCCCTGGCCGGCGAACGCCTCCGCCCGCCGGGCTGGACCGAGATCAGCGCCGTCTGCACCCACCCGGACCACCGCGGCCGGGGCCTGGCCACCCGGCTGGTCCGCGCGGTCGCGGCGGGCATCAGGGAACGCGGCGACACCCCTTTCCTCCACGCGGCCGCGAGCAACACCCACGCGATCCGGCTCTACGAGTCGATCGGGTTCACCCTGCGCCGCCGGACGCGGTTCGCGCTGGTGCGCACGCCGGACGGGCGGCCGGAAACGCAAGGCCGGAAGGAACAAGAGGCCGGACAGCCGGAAGACAAGGCATAGCCGTGCTGTTGGGCCTGCTCACGGGTGAGTGGCGCACCTTCGGGGCCCGCGAGCGCGAGGCAGACGAAGACCCCGGGCCGAAAGGGCGGAGGCGAGGCACATGCTGGGACTCGACCGGGCTCGCCGGCGTCGTTGTATGAGGTGTTCAGCACGAGGGGAACCCCGGTGAGTCGAGGCGGTCGCGGAGGGGCCTGTACCCGGTGCCTCCGCGACCGCGGAGCCCGGCGGCGCGAACTGACATGATGGTGGTCGTCGTTGACGCCTTCACGAGTGGAAGCCGATACATGCACACGTGGTCCAGTCTGCTCTCCCGCGTGCTCGGGGGGGGGCAGGATCTCACCGATGATCAGGTTCGGTGGGTCGTCGGGGAGATCATGACCGGCGCGGCGACCTCCGCGCAGATCGCCGCGATCGCGGTCGCGCTGCGCGGGAAGGGCGAGTCGCCGACGAAGGTCCGCGCGTTCGCCGACGCACTGCTGGACCGGTCGGCCCCAGTCCCGGTCGACGGCAAGGCCCTGGACATCGTGGGCACCGGCGGGGACCAGGCCCGTACCGTGAACGTGTCGACGATGGCCGCGATCACCGCCGCCGCATGCGGCCGGCTGGTCGTCAAGCACGGCAGCCGGGCGGCCTCCTCCGCGTGCGGCACGGCCGACGTGCTGGAACACCTCGGCGTCGCGACCGAGTTGGATGCCCAGGGCGTGGCCGAGGTGGCGCGCCGGGCCGGCATTTCCTTCTGCTTCGCGGCGCGCTTCCACCGCCCGCTCGCGCACGCCGCGCCCGCCCGGCGGGAGATCGCCATTCCGACGATCTTCGCCGGAACCGCCGCGATGGCCGTCTTCCTTGTCCTGTCCGCCGTCCGCGCTCTTACCGTCCGCCGCGCCGCCGCCAGGAGCGCGCAGCCGGCAACCCGGGGCCCGAGCAGCGTCTCCCGGTGACCTCGTAACCGATGGCCTGATGCGGCCATGCACAGCAACCGCTGTCCGGTTCCACCACCAGATTGCTCTGCACACGCTCATGCGTCGATGGCGGGGGGACGGTACGGACTGGGCACCTGAACGAACGGGCACATGTCCATTTTAGTGGAAGATTGCCGGATTGATGAAAGGTAAGACAAACCGTGAACTTGCCCCGATAGATGAAGGGTTACTCTGTCGGGCACAGGAAGGTCCCGGGGGCGGGCACGCACCCCGGTGGCGCGGTTTGACCTACGCGCGTCATGCACGCCTCAAAATGCCGCTGAACAGGACTGGCGCTCAGGGAATGACAGATAAGACGTTGTCGAACGCCGAGCAAGTCCTCAGAATAGGCCGCGCACCCGACAACGACCTCGTCGTGCCGGACCCCATGGTTTCCCAGTACCATGCGGTACTGGGAAAGTCGGTCGAGGGTGAGCCTGAAATAACGGACCTCAACAGCTCGAACGGCACGTATGTCAATGGTCATCAGGTTGTCCGGCACGTGCTCGGCCCGAGTGACATTGTCGCGATCGGTCATTCCAGGTTCCATCTGGCAGACGGTCGGCTGGTGCGCGCCGACAGGGGCACAGGTTCTTTCATCGCCAGGGACCTGACAGTCCGGGTGCGCCAGCGCAGCGAGACGAAGACCCTGCTCAACCAGGTCAGCCTCGACCTTCCCGAGAAGGCCCTTGTCGGCATCGTAGGCCCGTCGGGTTGCGGTAAGTCCACTCTGCTGCGGGCACTGACCGGCTATCAGCCCGCCGACGAGGGCGAGGTGCTCTACGACGGCCTCAACCTCTATACGCACTTCGCGGAACTCCGCCAGCGCGTGGCCCTCGTCCCACAGGACGATGTCCTTCATCCGCAGCTCACCGTGCGCAAAGCGCTGAGTTACGGAGCCAAACTGCGTTTCCCGCGCGACAGCGATGCCGCCACCCGTGAAGAGCGCGTCAAGGAGGTGCTGGAGGAACTGGGCCTCTCGCACCGTATGGATACCCGGATCACCGCGCTCTCCGGCGGTCAACGCAAACGTGTATCAGTCGCCATGGAACTGCTGACCAAACCCGCCCTGCTGTTGCTGGACGAACCGACCTCCGGCCTCGACCCTGGTCTGGACCGGCAGGTCATGCAGATGCTGCGGGGTCTCGCGGACGGTGGCCGCCGCGTTGCCGTGGTCACGCACAGCATCGCCAACCTACATCTGTGTGACCGTCTGTTGGTCCTGGCCCCTGGTGGCCGTACCGCGTATTTCGGCCCGTCGCAGTACGCGTTGGAGTTCTTCGGGTACGACGACTGGGCGGATGTCTTCCAGGCCTTCGACCTTCATCCCGACCGGGACTGGACGGCCCGCTATCACACATCGATTCACTACCGCACGTACACCACGGTCACGGAGGAGGTGGCGGCCCAGCGCACCGACCCACCCGCCGATGGAACGCAGCCCGAGAAGCCCGGCGCGGAGGGTTTGAAGAAACACAGGAAGCAGAGGAAACGGCCGAAGGCGGGCGGCGGGCTGCGGGAATTCGCCGGTGCAGAATCGGTTCGTCCGCCGAGCTGGCGCTCCCAGTTCACCACCCTGATGCGTCGCAACTTGTCGGTCATCGCAGCAGACCGAGGCCATGCGGGTCTGCTGCTCGCGCTGCCGCTGATCATGGGGGTGCTCAGCGTGACGGTGCCCGCCCAGTACGGCTTCATGGCCGCCACACAGACCTGCGCGAAACTGGCGTCCTGCGCTCCGAACTACAACGTCGACGCCCAGCCCGTACTGCTGGTGCTGGCAGTGGGTGCCTGTCTGACCGGTACCGCGAACTCAGTGCGCGAGCTGGTCCAGGAACGCGTCGTCTACCAGCGGGAACGCGCCATAGGGCTGGCCCGGTCCGCCTACGTCCTGTCAAAGGTGATGGTCCTGGGGCTGATCACCGCAGTACAGGGATTCGTGGTGGTCGCGATCGGACTGGCCGGCCGTCGACTGCCGCAGGTGGGAGTGGTGACCACACCGTCCGAGATCGAGCTGGTACTGGCGGTAGTGCTGCTCTCCACCACCTCGATGATGCTCGGCCTGATCATCTCCGCCCTGGTGCGCACTGCCGAGAAGACGATGCCCCTGCTGGTGCTCGCCACAGTCGTTCAGGTGATGTTCAGCGGTGCGGTCTTCCCGCTCTTCAATCAGGTGGGTCTGAATCAGCTCTCCTGGCTCGTCCCCTCCCGCTGGGCGGTCGCCGCGCAGGCGGCCACCATCAACCTGAGCCGGATCGGTCCACCCGCGGACGACAAGCACCCCCACTCCGCCGACCCGCTCTGGGTCCACACCGCCCACCAGTGGTGGCTGGATGCAGGGGTGCTGGAAGGCTTGGGGCTGGTTGGCATCATCGTGGTACTGGTGCTCCTCCGGCGCCACGAGCCGCCGGTCATGCGCCGCGGCTGACGCCAATACCTTCGAAGGGCGGTTTCGGTGCCGGAACGCCGTGTGCTTCCGCCGGACCTTCGTCGAGCAGATACCGGGCCTCACCAGTTCGTCGGTGATGTGTTCGGGGGGCCGGCCAGCTGCAAGACCGAGGGGGCGCGGGCTGGGTGGCCCGAGGCCCACCCAGCCGCTCCGGCGGCCACGCATTCCGGCCCACCGCGCGCTGTTCCGACGCGCGACCCCGGAAGGCGCAGGCGCCCCCGCCTGCTGAATTCGGCTGGACGCACATGGATGACGGCCGCTGCGGCACGCCCTCTTGTGCGCGGGAAACGAAGTGGTGTGTGCTGGCGCGCGTTCCCGATCTTCCGTGGAGGGGTGACCATGGCTGGGCTGTCCCGTCGCAGGCTCCTCGGCTCCGCGCTGGGCGTCGGTGGGCTCGCCGCCGCGTCCTTGCTCCCGCCCAACCTGCAGCGCGCCATGGCCGACACGGCCCACCGGGCGGTATCGCCCCACGGCATCGAGCATGTCGTGATCCTCATGCAGGAGAAACGATCGCTCGATCACCATTTCCGCACCATGCGCGGGGTACGGGGTTTCGACGACCCGGACGCGGCCATCCTGCCGACCGGCAGACCGGTGTTCTACCAACCGGACCCGGAGAACCCGGACGGCTACCTGCGCCGTTCCACCTCGACACCAGGACCACCAGCTCGCAGGCCATCCCGTCCACCAGACACGCCTGGTCGGTGCAGCAGGAGGCCTGGAACAACGGCCGGACGGACAACTGGGTGTCGGCGCACCGCAAGGCGGACGGCGAGGCCAATGGCCCGTTCACCATGGGCTACTACGAGCGCGCCGACATCCCCTTGCAATTCGCGCTCGCCGAGTCCTTCACCCTTTGCGACGCCTACCACTGCTCGCTGCTCGGCCCCACCTGGCCCAACCGGCTCTACCACTGGACCGGCATCATCGACCCGAACGGCCTTGCCGGCGGGCCGGTCATCAGCAACGTCATCCCCGAGCCGTGCCGCTGGACCGCCTACCCCGAGCGGCTCACCGAGGCGGGCGTGTCCTGGCACGTCTACCAGGAGGAGGACGACTACGGCTGCAACCCACTGGAGTTCTTCCAGCAGTACCAGGACGCCGAACCCGGCGACCCGCTCGCGGCGACCGGCGAGTTCGGTGACGACCCAGAAGGTCCCGCCGGGTGCCAGGACCTTTCGGACGCGGTCGAGGAAGGCCGGCTTGTCGTCCATCCACCGATAGACCAGGCGGCAGGTGACGACCGCGTACGCGCGGTCCGGCAGGGCGTGGACGGACAAGGTGAACGATGCTGTTTCCCGTTTCCTTTCCCACGGATGCGAGGGCGCACGAGTCCGATCCCTCGGCGTGTGCACGCGGATCACGGAGCTCGAAGGTCTGCAAGGACGCGTCCAGCGGGAGCCCAAGGCCCATGTGAGGAGCGACGTACGCGGAATGCCTCCGTCCTGAGAGGGATGAGAAGCGAACCGCCACGGTGGACGACGCGGCCGAGCCAAACCTTGGCGTACGGCGACAGTCTCAGCGGTAGAGCTTCCCCTGCGCCACCACGACCGTATCGTCAGCCGTCAACTCACCCCTCGGACACTCCTTACCTTGTAACGATACGGAATCGAGGGCCTCGACCTGACGGTCGCGGTCCTCGTTGCGTTGTCGTAGGTGATCGTGATGCCCAGGGCTTCGTAGAGGGGCTCTTTCTTCTCGGCGTCCAAGACAAGGTGGCCATCATCACCGGAGCTGGACGGGGCATTGGCGCTGCGGCGGCGGTGGCGCTCGCCGAAGCGGGTGCCGACGTCGTGATCACCTCTCGCACAGAGGCCGATCTGGCCGAGGTGGCCGCGAAGATCGAGGAGACCGGACGCAGGGCCCGCATCGTGCCTGCCGACCTCAGCGCCCCGGAGGCTGCCGCAGCCCTGGCGGATGCCGCCGTGAAGACCTTCGGACGGCTCGACGTCGTCGTCAACAATGTCGGTGGCACCAACCCGCGCCCGCTGCTGGAGACCAATCACCCGACTACTTCGAAGAATCCTTCCGGTTCAACGTGTCGAACGCGCACGCCCTCACCACCGCAGCGGCGCCCATCTCCGCCGTGGCGCGCGGCGGGCTGGGTTTGAGTTGGGCGGCGACGCGTTCGGCGGTGGTGGTGGCCCAGCGGCCGGTGGTGATGGTGCCCAGTGCCAGGATGGCCGCTCCGCACCCGGTGATGATCCACCAGGCCGCAGGTCGCGCCCCGGAGGCGACGGCGGAGCCGATCACCGCGATGCCGAGCGAGGAGCCGACCTGACGGCTCGTGGCCGCGACCGCGGCGGCGACCCCGGCCTGGGCGCGCGGCATGCCGGACACCGCCGTGTAGGTGATCGGGGCGTTGACGAAGCCGAAGCCGAGACCGAACAGCGCGTACGCCACGTCCAGCAGGATGTCCGAGGGGTGGGCGGAGCGGGTGGCGGCGACGGCCAGTACACCGCTGGCGGCGATGCCGGCCCCCGCGAGCAACAGGGCGATCCGCGGACCGCGGCTCTCCACGATCCGGCCGGACAGCGGCGGGCACACCAGGGACAGGACCGCCATCGGCAGCAGGTGCAGCCCGGCGCCCAGGGCACTCAGTCCCACCACCCGTTGCAGATAGAGGGCGTTGGCGAACAGGAAGCCGCCGAGCGAGCCGAAGGCGAGGACCGCTGTCGCGGTGGCCCCACTGAAAGGTGCGCTGCGGAAGAGCCTTGGCTCGATCAGCGGTTCGGCGCGCCGGTTCTCGTACGGTACGAAGGCGGCGAGCGTGCCCGCTGCCACGATCAGGCAGGCCAGGATCGGCGGCGCGGTCCAGCCCTCACCGGGCGCTTCGATGATGGCGTACGTCAGCGTGCCGAGCAGGGCGATCACCAGCAGCTGGCCCACGGGGTCGGCGCGTCGGGCCGCCGGCGCGCGGGACTCCGGGACGAACCGTGCGGCGAGCGTCAGCGCGGCCAGCCCGATCGGTACGTTCAGCCAGAACACCGACCGCCATCCGGCCGACTCCACCAGTACGCCACCCAGAACCGGCCCGGCCGCCATGCTCAGGCCGACCACTGAGCCCCAGACGCCGATGGCCCGTGCGCGCTCCCGTGGTGCGGTGAAGGTGTTGACGAGGATGGCCATGGCGACGGGGGTGAGCATGCTGCCGCCCACCGCCTGCACCATACGGAAGACGACGAGCCAGCCCGTCGTGGGCGCCAGACTGCACAGGGCCGATCCACCGGTGAACAGCACGAGACCGAGCTGGAAGACGCGCCGCCGCCCGACGCGGTCGGCGGTGGCACCGGCCAGGGTCAGCAGCGAGGCCAGGGCGATGGTGTACGCGTCGAGCGTCCACTGCAGGCCGGAGACGGACGAGTTCAGGGACCGCTGCATCGAGGGGAGCGCGACGTTGAGGATGGTGACGTCGAGGCTGACCAGCAGCACGCTCAGGCAGCAGACGGCCAGGACGGGGGCGCGCCGCCCCGGTACGGGATCGGGCACGTGGGCTCCCGTGTTCAGTCGGTGGGCCGATGGGTGGTGTGGGCGGCGGCGAAGTCCCAGACGGAGAGAAGAAGTTGCTCCGGGGTCTCGATCTGGGGCATGTGACCGGTGCGGGGGAGGAGTGCGAACCCGGCGCCGGGGATGGCGGCGGCGTACGCACGTCCGTACTCGGTGTCGACGACCTGGTCGCTCTCGCCCCACGCGACGAGGACGGGGCACGTGACCTTGGCCAGGCGCTCGCGCAGGGCGGGGTCGGCCATGGCGTGCGGGCCCGAATAGACCTGCAGCGCAGCCCGGTTGGTGGCCGCGACGGCGCGCTGCGCGTCGGAGAATGTGCTGGGGTCGATGCGGAACCTCTCGACGTCGTGGAAGGAGAGAGCGGACAGTTCGGCGGGCGTCAGGGTGAAGGGGTCGGCGACCGGGTGGCCTGGGACCTGGAGGCCGGCGGCGTTGACGAGGACGACGCCGCTGATCCGGTCACTGCCGAGCAGGGCGATCTCGGCGGCGATCCAGCCGCCTATGGAGTTGCCGACGACGGTGACGTCCTCCAGGTCGAGTTCGTCCAGCAGTCGTACGTAGACCTGGGCGAGGGTGGGCACGTCGGTGAGCCAGTCGGGCCGGGCGGTGCCACCGAAGCCGGGGTGGACCGGGGTGACGACCCGGGCCGGCCGCTGTTCGGCGAGGAGCGCGGCGAATCCCGTGACGGTCTGCGGACCGCCGCCGCCGTGCAGGAGCAGGAAGGGGTGACCGCTGCCCCGCTCGTCGACGGTGAAGCTCAGGTCGACGTCGCCGGAGTCGAGGGTGAGGGTGAACGTGCGGGTGGTGCCGGTCATGGAAGTCTCCAAGTCGATTGCTGGCGGCGGGGGTTCTCGACGCGGGCCGTCACGCGTAGTCGGTCGCCGGCACGGTGGCGTACCGGCTCATCACCTGGACGGTCGCCTGCGGGGTCAGCTCCCGGCCGGCGGCGATCATGTCCCGCAGGTCGCGGAAGTACTGCACATACAGGTCGGGCGTGAAGGTGTTGAGCATCACCGCCGGCTCGTCGCCGAGGTTGGCGAAGGTGTGCGGGGCACCGGGCGGGATCATCGCGAGGGTGCCGGCCGGCGCGACGTGGGTCGTCTCCCCGACGGTGAAGTGCACGGTGCCGGAGACCACGTAGAAGCCCTCGTCGTGCTGGGCGTGGCGGTGCTGCGGGGGGCCTTCGGTGTGCGGGGCGAGGGTGATCTCACCGATGCCGAGACGGTGCCCGGTGGTGCTGCCGTCCTCAAGAATGCGGATCTGTGCCGGCCCCAGACGGATCGTCTCGCCGTCGTCCGGGCCGACCACGGAAACCTTGGTCATCGCCATCTCCTTCGTGAGAGTCGGCTCTCACGAAGGAGATTAGAGGGTGATGTATCGTTATGCAAGTGGACTCTCACGACGAGAGTAGCCAGTGATAAGGTGACGGCGGATGGACGGACACGAAAGGGGACTCACCGGTGGCGACGACGCAGACGGACACCGGCCGCAGCAATCAGAAGAAGCGCACGCGTACGGCGATCGTCGAAGCCGCCCGTGAACTCATCGGCACGGGAGACGAGGTGACCATGCCCGCGATCGCGCGCGCTGCCCTGGTTTCCGAGGCCACCGCCTACCGCTACTTCCCCGACCTCCCCTCGCTGATCAGCGAGGCCCTGGCCGGCGCCTGGCCGCCCCCCGTCGAGGCGCTCGCGCCGGTCGCGGACTCCACCGATCCCGTCGAACGGGTCGCCTTCGCCTGTGAATTCCTGTTGCGCGGCGTACTGCTGCGGCAGGGAGCGGTGCGCGCCATGATCGCGGCCACCGTCACCCGCCCCGAGGCGGCGACCGCCAGGCCGGGTATCCGGTTCGGGCTGATCGACCTCGCGCTCCTCCCCCTGGAGGACACGCTGGGGGTGACGGATCCGCAAGCCCTCGCCCAGCTCAAGCGGGACCTCGCCGTGGTCGTCAGCGCGGAAGCCCTCTTCTCCCTCACCGACCTGTGCGGCCTCGGCCCCGACGACGCCGTCGCCAGCGCGGTACACACGGCGACCACACTGACCGAAGCCGCGCAGCGGAGGATCACGCGAGGCTGAGCCGAGCGCGGAGGTCTCCGAAGCGTTCCACGGCCATGCCCGAGCTGCCTTCGTCGGCGGGTTCCGCGGGCTTCGAGTCAGCTGATGGTGATCCTTTCTGCCTGGGGTGTATTCGTGGTCAGGGTTCTGGTCGCGGGGTCGTAGGTCAGGGAGACCTCCTGGCCGCGGAGGGGGGAGATCGCCTGTGCGGCCGGACCTGCCCGAATGCGTATGCCGGGTCAGAGGGCGTCGACGCCGCTCACCTTCCAGCCGTCGGAGGTGTGCGTGAGCGTCAGTCGCACTCGGTTCAGGTCCAGCCGGGGCTCCGGGACCTGGGTGCTCTGGGTGACCTGGTTGACGAAGAGCAGGACGACGGCCTTGTCCGGTGTGGCCGACACGACGGACGCAGCAGGGGTGCCGCCGTCGGAGGGTGTGGCCACGGTCGCCTTCACCACGGCGTGGTACGTCGTCGCTGTCGGCGCGACCAACGTCTTGGTCGTCCTGCCGTACTGGTCGCGGAAGTGCCCGGTGAGCAGGGCGCGGGCCCGGGCGAAGTCCCGGTCCAGGTGCCGGTAGTCGTACGACAGCACGACCGGTGCCGCCTTCCGCGCGGCCGCGAGGGCCTCGCCCCGGGCCTGCTCGGCCTGCCGCCCCTGCCGGTACTGCCACCCGAGGACGGCGGCCACGACCAGGGCCGTCACGAGGACGAGGACCGGCACCGCGGTGAGCACGCTCCGGCCGGCCCTGCGCGAGGGCGCGCTCTCCTCCGGCTCATCCTCGAAGGACTCGGACTCGGACTCGGACTCGGGCTCCGACGCGAGTTCCGGCGGGTCGTCCCGGACGTCCGCCGGGGACTCGACGAGCAGGGTCCGCCCGGGGACGGCTTCCTTTTCCCCGCGGGCGGCGCGCTTGGCCGCCGCGCGGGCGGCCGCGGTCATGGTGCGGCGGGCCGGGGAGCCGGTGCCGCGGGTGCGGGAGGTCGGGTTCGCCACGGTGTCTCTCCTCATTGACGGCCTCACAGTCGGGTCAGCCCACGAACGTGACATCGGAGGTCAGCCAGCGGCCGGCCACGTGCACGAGGTCGAGCTGGAGCCGGTAGGTGCGCGCTTGGCCCTCGGGCGCCGCGGTGTTGGTCACCTTGCTGTCGGCCACGACCAGGACGCGGGCCGAGCGCGCGTCGGACCGCACGATGCCCGCTTCCAGGACCTGCCCCTCGGACACCGACCTGTTCTGGGCGACGAGCTTCGTCAGCTGCGCGGTCTGCGCGGCGAACTGCTTCTTGAAGTCGCCGGTTGCGCCCTCCAGCACGGTGCGGCTGTCCCGGTCGTAGTGCCGGTAGTCGAGCGAGGTGAAGTTCAGCGCCGACTGGCGGGCCGCCGCCAGGATGTCCTGACGGCGCTGCTGCGCCGCGCGCTGGTCGGCCAGCTTCAGGCCCAGCCAGACACACAGCACGGCCGTCAGCACGGTCGCGGCGACGAGCCCCGCCGACAGCAGCCTCGCCCGGCCCCCTGTCATGCCATCGGTCCCACGAGCAGCCATTGCCACGACTCCTTTCCGAACACGGTCTGTTCGCCGCCCGTCGAGCCGAGCTCGACGGGCGTGCCGTCCGGGCCGGTCACGGTGCCGGTCTCCGGGTCGTACGGGGCCACGAACGCGGCCTGGCCGGCGCTGTACCGACCGGTGGCCGGGCCGGGTGCGTTCTGGGCACCGCGGACCGAGGTCTTGCTGCCGCGCGGTGCCGTGCAGCGCGCGCCGGTGTTCGCCGGGCGCGCGGCAGTGTCGGTGGGGTCGCGCCGCTGGGTGCCGTAGCCCTGGGTGCACGCGGGCGGGTCGTCGGCGTTCACGGTCAGCCCGAAGTGGGTGGTGCCGTCGCCGGGGACGACCGTGTAGCTGCCCGCGACCGTGAGCGGGAGCGTGACCAGGGCCTGTTCGACGCCGGGCAGCCGGGCCAGGGTGACCTGGCCGCCGCTGATGAGATTGGCCAGCAGGACCGGTACGTGCGGCCGGGTGGACCTCAGCAGGGAGTCCAACTGCTGGGCGGCGGGCGCGGTGTTGCCGATCAGCCTGCGCAGATCGCCGTCGCTCGACTTCAGCTGCTCGGTGAGCGTGGCCAGGTCGCGGGAGAACGACGTGATGGCCGAGCCCTCGTCGGCCTGTGTCTTGAGCACCTTGCGCGAGTCCTCGATCAGCGAGACCGTCTGGGGGAGCGACTGGGATGCCGACTCCACCAGCGCGTTGCCGGAGTCCACCAGCCGGCTCAGGTTCGGTCCGGTGCCGGCGAAGGCCTTGCCCAACTCGTCCACGGTGACCCGCAGATCGTCCTTGCCGACCGAGTTGACCAGCCGGTCGAGGCTGAGGACCAGGTCGGTGACCGGCAGCGGGGTCCGGGTACGGCTGCGCGGGATCGGGCTGCCGTCCATGAGGTACGGCCCGCCGGCCCGCCGTGGCTGGAGGTCGACGTACTGCTCGCCCACCGCCGAACGGTCGGCGACCACCGCGAGCGTGTCGGCCGGGATCCTCGGGGCGCCGTCCTCGATCTTCAGCGCCACCGAGACCCCGGACCCGGTCAGCTGCAGATCGCCCACGCGGCCCACCGGCACGCCCCGGTAGGTGACCTCGGCGCCGGGGAAGACGCCCCCGGACTCGGCGAAGTCGGCGCGCACGGTGTACCCGCGGTGCAGGACGTCGTCCACGAGGCCCGTGTACCGGGCGCCGACGTACGACACCCCGAGGGCGGTGACGGTCGCGAAGGCGAGCAGCTGGGCCCTGACCGTACGTGTGATCACGGCATGATCCCCTTCAGCATCAGCTCGGCGAGGCCGAGATCGATCCCGGGCGGGAGGCGATGCGAGCCGCCCCCGGTGCTGTAGGCCGCGGTGCACACAGGCGGGCACAGCAGGGTGCTGCCGTCGGAGGGCGTCGAGGGCACGGCGGGTGCGGACGGCACGGGGGGCACGGACGGGGTGCCCGGCAGGGACGGGACGGTGGGCAGAGGGGTGGGAGTGGGGAGGCCGGGAAGGTGCGGGGTCCCGGGGGCCGGGGGCTTCCCGGCCGTGCCCCCTTTGCCCGGCTTGCCGGTGACGTTGCCGTACAGGTCCGCCAGGTCGAGATCGGCGGTGATCTTCAGGTTGACGTAGTCACCCTTGATGGCATCCGTCGCGTTGCGCGGGAACGGGTAAGTGGTGAGGATCTCCAGGGAGTTGGGCAGGTCGTCGCCCGCCTGGTTCAGCTCCTGCAGGATGGGCTGGAGGCTCTTCAGGTCGGCGACGGTGTCGTCGTGGGAGGCGTTGACCACTCTGGTGCCGGTCTTGCCGAGGTCGGCCAGGGCGGTGAGCATCTTCGTCAGGTCCTTGCGCTGGTCGGCGAGGGCCTTCAGGGCGGGCGGCATGGTGTCGACGGCCAGGGCGATCGTCTTCTTCTCGTTCTTCAGCCGCTTCGCCAGCCGGTCGACGCCCTTGAGTGCGCGCACGATCTCCGCGCGCTGGTCGTCGAGGCCGCCGAGGAACGTGTCGAGCTGTTTCAGCAGGGCCCTGACCCGGTCCTCGCGGCCGCTGAGGGCCTTGTTCAGCTCGACGGTGATCGTCTTCAGCTGGGCCACCCCGCCGCCGTTGAGCAGCGCGGACAGGGCCGACAGCACCTCCTCGACCTCCGGGTTGCGGCCGCTGCGGGACAGTGGGATGAGGTCGCCGTCGTGGAGCCGTCCGACGGGCGCGGTGCCGGCCGGCGCGGACAGGGCGACGTACTTCTCGCCGAGCATGCTCGTCTGCCTCAGGTCGGCGACCGCGTTGCCGGGCAGCTTCACCGAGTCGGCGATGCGCAGCCGTACCCGCGCGTGCCAGCCGTCCAGTTCCACCTTCTCGACCGCGCCCACGGTGACGTCGTCGACCTTGACCGCCGACTGCGGCACCAGGTCCAGGACGTCCCGGAACTCGACGGTGACGTGGTAGGCGTGGCCGTCCGAGGCGGCGCCGCCGGGGAGCGGGACGTCGTACCAGCCGTTGAACTCGCAGCCCGTCAGCAGCAGCGAGCCGATCGCCGTCCAGGCGGCCACCCGCCCCGAGCGCTTCACGTTCATGCCGGTGCCCCCAGGATTCCGCCGAGGGTCTTGTCGACCGTGCCCGTCGACGCCGGGGCCGACGGCACCTCGGGCAGGGAGTCGAAGAGCTTCTTCAGCCCGGCGCAGTTGTCGTGGTCGTCGCCGGTCGTCTTCAGGATCGAGCAGAGCAGCGATGACGGATCCTGCGGGACTTGCGCGTTGTTGCGGGTGTCGAGGGTGCCGGCAGTGGGGTTGTAGGCGTTCTGCAGGTTCGACAGGCCCGTGGGGGTGACGGCCAACAGCTCCTGAAGTGCGGCCCGTTGGGTGACGAGGACCTTGGTGACCTTGGCCAGGCCCTGCACGTCCGAGGTCAGCGCCTTCTTGTTGCCCTTCACGAAGCCGGCCACGTCACCGAGTGCGGCGGCCAGATACTTCAGCGCGGCGGCGAGATCCTTGCGTTCCCCGGCCAGCTGCCCGGCCACGCGGGCGAGGTCGGTGTCGAACGACCGCACGCCGGCGTCGTCCGCCGCCAGCGCGGCCGTGAACACCTGAAGGTTCCGTACGGTTCCGAACAGGTCGCCGCGCCCGTCGGACAGCGTGGTGACCGCCTGGGACAGGTCGTCCACCGTCTGGTTGAGGTTCTGGCCCTGCCCCCGGAGGTTGTCCGCGCTCACCCCGAGCAGCCGGGACAGCGAGCCCTGCTTGTTGGCGCCGTTCGGGCCGAGCGCTTCGGCAGTGGTGTGCAGGCTGTCGAAGATCCGGTCCAGCTCGACGGGGACGGCCGTACGGGACTCGGGGATGACGTCTCCGTCCCGCAGGACCGCGCCCTTGCGGTACACCGGCAGCAGTTGCACGTAACGGTCGCTGACCACCGAGGAGTTGACGATGGCGGCCTGTGCGTCCGCGGGGACCTTGCGCCCCCGGTCGTACTCCAGCTCCACCCGGACCCGGTCGCCCTCCGGGGTGATCTTCCCGACCTCGCCGATGCGGACGCCGAGGACGCGGACGTCGGAGCCGGGGTAGATGCCGACGGTGCGTGGGAAGTACGCCGTGACGCGGACGGGGCCGGGGCCCGGCCAGAGGACGACGGCGAGGCCGGCGAGAACCGCGAGCGCGGTGAACAGGGCCAGGAGTCTGCGGGTCATCGGGTGCCTCCCGTCCGGGGCGTGACCGGGGCGGCGACCAGGTTCTGGACGTAGGAGTCGAACCAGCGGCCGTTTCCGAGGGTGTTGGTGAAGAGCCGCACGTAGGGGGCGAGGAGCTGGACGCTGCGGTCGAGGCTCGCCTGGTTGCGTTCGAGCATCTTCAGGAAGGTGTCGAGGTTCTTCAGTGCGGGCCCGATCTCCTTGCTGTTGTCGGCGACCAGGCCGGACAGCTCGATGCCCAGCAGCGCGGAACTCTTGAGCAGCGTGTGGATCGCCGCACGCCGGTCGTCGATCTCCTTGAACAGCGCGTCACCGTCCTTCACCAGCGCGGAGAAGTCCTCGGTGTGACCGGCCAGCACCTTGGTGACCCCGTTCGCATGGTCGAGGAGCCCGCGCAGCGCCCGGTCACGGGCGGCGACGGTCCGGGAGATCCGTGACAGTCCCTTGATCGACGCCCGCACCTCCGCGGGGGAGTCCTGGAAGGTGAGGGAGATCGTGTCCAGCGCCTTCGCCAGCCGGTCCGTGTGGACCGCCTCGGTGGTGGTCGTCAGGTCGCTGAAGGCCTGGACGACGTCGTACGCCGACACGGTCCGGCCGAGCGGGATCTCGCTGCCCGGCTTCAACTGGCCGGGCCCCTTCGGGTACAGGGCCAGGTACTTCGCGCCGAGGATCGTCTTGACGCGGATCGCCGCGCCCGTGTCGGTGCCGAACCCGGGCCGGCCCTTCACCTTGAAGGTGACCTTGACGTGGTCGCCGTCCAGGCCGACGCCCTCGACCTTGCCGACCTTGACCCCGGCGATCCGTACCTCGTCGCCCGGCTTGAGTCCGCCGGCCTCGGAGAAGGCAGCGCTGTAGGCGGTGCCGCCGCCGATCAGCGGCAGGCTGTCGGCGTTGAAGGCGGCGAACGTGAGCAGCGCGAGGACGGTGAGGCCGACGGCGCCCACGACGACCGGGTTCCGCTCGCGGAAGGGCTTCAGGCGCGGCCGCTTCAGCCGGATCCTGGGCAGCTTCGGCGGCAGGACCCGCACCTTGACCAAGGGCTGGGGGCGGGGCTTGCGCTTGGGCAGCAGCCGGGGGAGTCTCGGCAGCTTCGGTGGCAGGACGCGCACCTTGACCAAGGGCTCGGGGCGGGGCTTGCGCTTGGGCAGCAGCCGGGGGAGTCTCGGCAGCCTCGGCGGCAGGACCCGTACCTTCACCAGCGGCTCGGGACGGCGCTGCCGTGGGACACGCAGTCTCATGCGCCACACCTCGCCCGCGCCACGTGCAGGTCCGGGGTGATCACCTGCTTGGTCTTCGGCAGCACGATCCGGCCGTCGAAGTCGCAGAGATAGAAGTTGAACCAGGAGCCGTACGACGCCGTCCCGGTCAGCGCGTTGAGCTTGTTCGGCAGCCGTTGCAGGACGCCCTCCACGGTGTGCTCGTTCTTGTTCAGCGTTCCGGTGAGATCGCCGAGCCCGGCGATGTCGTCCTTCAGCGGCGGACGCGCGTCCTTCAGCAGCCCCGAGGTGACGTCGGTGAGGTCGCCGATGCTCACCAGCGACTCCCCGATGGGCCTACGGTCGGCCGACAGGCCCGAGATCACCCGGCGCAACTGCGTAAGCAGGTCCGAGAAGCGGGAGCCGCGCTTGTCGAGCGTGTCCAGGACGGTGTTGAGGTTGTCGACCACCGAGCCGATCAGCTGGTCGCGGTCGGCGAGGGTGGTGGTGAGCGAGGCCGTGTGCGCGAGGAGGCTGTTCACTGTGCCGCCCTCGCCCTGGAGGGTCTGGACGATCTCGGTGGCGAGCTGGTTGACGTCGCTCGGGCTGAGCGCGGCGAACAGCGGCTTGAAGCCGTTCAGCAGGGCGTTGAGGTCCAGCGCCGGCTGGGTCCGGGACAGCGGGATGGTGCCGCCCGGCCGCAGCCGGGCGGTGATGTCGCCGGGGCCCTCGGTGAGCGCGATGTACCGCTGCCCGACCAGGTTGCGGTAGCGGACGACCGCGTGGGTCCCCGCGAGCAGCGGCCGGTCCGCGCTGACGGTGAACGTGACCTCCGCCAGGGTCCGGTCCTTGACCCGGATGCCCTCGACCTCTCCCACCCGCACGCCGGCCACGCGGATGTCGTCGCCGGTCTCAAGGCCGGTGACGTCGGTGAACACGGCGTGGTAGGTGTCCTTCGGGGTGAAGGAGATGTTGACGATGGTGGCGGCGAGCAGCGCCGTCGCCGCGATCGTGACCAGTGCGAAGAGGCTGAACTTGACCAGCGGGGCGGCGGTCTGCCGGGCTCCTGACCTGCTCATGCGACACTCGCCGCCGTTCCGCGCGCGAGCGGACCGAACAGCAGGGTCGCGACGGGCGGCACCTGGTCGGCGGGGACGCCCATGACGGGGGCCACCAGCGAGCCGACGGCCCGCTGCTCGGCCCGGGTGGCGGACACGTCGACACCTCCGGGGAGTGCGCCGCCGGAACCTCCGGCCGACGTACCGTCGTCGAGATGGGGTTTCGGGCCGGGCACCTGAGGATGCGGCAGGCCACGGCAGTCGGGGCCGGACCGCTCGCCGTACACCGGCTCCTCACCGGGCCGGTACGCCCCTTGCGGCCGGACGACTTCGAGGGTGATCCGCATCTCGCCGCCCCGGAACGCGTCCTCCGAGGCCTTCTCCTGCCGGACCAGTCCCGTGAGCAGGCACGGGTACTCGGGGGAATAGCGGGCGAACAGCTCCAGCGTGGGGCGGGAGACCCGGCCCAGGGTGATCAGCCGGTCGCCGTTGTCGGACAGGAAGCCGTTCGCCGTGTCCGCCACGGAAGCGGTCGAGCGGAGCGCGGCGGCCAGCTGGTCCTTCTTGTCGACGATCGTGCGGCTGGTGGTGACCGTGTTGCGCAGGATCCGCATCAGGTCGGGCGCGGCGTCGCCGTACACCTCGGCGACGTCCGCGAACCGCGCGATGTCCTCCTTGAGGGAGGGCAGGTGCGGGTTGAGGCGGCGCAGATAGTCCTCGACCCGGGTGAGGTTGTCACCGATCCGGTCGCCGCGGCCCTCCAGCGCCGTGGCGAACGCCGAGAGCGTGGCGTCGAGCTCACCCGGCTGGACCGTGCGCAGCAGCGGCAGCAGGTCGTTCATCAGCTGCTGCACCTCGATGCCGGCCTTCGTGCGGTCCTGGGTGATGACGTCTCCAGCGCGGATGGGCCGAGCCGACGACCGCGCAGAGTCCGGGGCCGGGACCAGGTCGACGTACTTCTCGCCGAACAGCGTCTTGGGCAGCAGGCGGGCGTGCACGTCCGAGGGGATGTACGGGACGTACCGGGGATCGAGCGCGATGTCGAGCGTGGCCTTCGTGCCGTCCGCGTGCACCGCGCGCACCTCGCCGACCAGCAGCCCGCGCAGCTTGACGTCGGCGCGTGGATCGAGCTGGTTGCCGAGGGTGCCGGCCTGAAGGGTGATGGGCACGACGGACGTGAACGCCTGCTGGTAGACGGCCACCGCGAGCGACAGCAGCAGCGCGAGCACGGCGAGGAAGGCGATGCCGTACAGCCTGAGTCTCATTCTGTGCATGCGCACCGCTCTCACCCCGCTATCCGTACGGTCGTGGTGGCGCCCCAGATCGCGAGGCTCAGGAAGAAGTCCAGGACGTTGATGGCGACGATCGAGGTCCGCACCGCACGGCCCACCGCGACGCCGACGCCCGCCGGGCCGCCGCTCGCGTGGTAGCCGTAGTAGCAGTGCACCAGGATGATCAGCACGGCGAAGACGATCACCTTGCCGAACGACCAGAACACGTCGACGGGCGGCAGGTACTGGTGGAAGTAGTGGTCGTAGGTGCCCGTCGACTGCCCGTAGTAGCCGGTGGTGATGGTGCGGGCGGCCAGGTACGAGGACAGCAGCCCGATCACGTACAGCGGGATCACCGCGACGAAGCCGGCGATCATCCTCGTCGTCACCAGGAAGGGCAGTGACGGGACGCCCATCACCTCCAGCGCGTCGGTCTCCTCGCTGATCCGCATCGCACCGAGCTGCGCGGTGAACCCGGCGCCGACCGTCGCGGACAGGGCGAGCCCGGCCACCAGCGGGGCGATCTCCCGGGTGTTGAAGTACGCCGACAGGAACGCCACGAAGTTGGAGGTGCCGAGCTGGTTGAGGGCCGCGTAGCCCTGGAGGCCGACCTCGGTGCCGGTGAAGAAGGACAGGAACGCGATCACGCCGACCGTGCCGCCGACGACGGCGAGCGCGCCGCGCCCGAAGCTCACCTCGGCGAGCAGCCGCAGGATCTCCTTCTTGTAGCGGCGCAGGGTGCGGCCGGTCCACGCGAGCGAGCGGCCGTAGAAGGAGAGTTGGGTGCCCAGTTGCTCCAGGCGTTTCAGCAGCGCCATGCCTCAGCCCCTCTGCGGGACGACTTGGAAGTACACCGCGGTCATCACGAAGTTCGTCACGAACAGCAACATGAAGGTGATCACGACCGACTGGTTCACGGCGTCGCCCACGCCCTTCGGACCGCCCTGCGCCGTGAGGCCCTTGTACGAGGCGACGATCGCCGCGATCGCCCCGAACACCAGCGCCTTGATCTCGGCCGCCCACAGGTCGGAGAGCTGCGCGAGCGTGGTGAAGGAGGCGAGGTAGGCACCGGGAGTGCCGTTCTGCAGGACGACGTTGAAGAAGTAGCCGCCCGCCACGCCGACCACCGACACCAGGCCGTTGAGCAGCACCGCCACCACCATCGACGCCAGCACGCGCGGTACGACGAGCCGGTGGATGGGGTCGATGCCGAGCACCTGTATCGCGTCGATCTCGTCCCGGATCTTGCGCGCCCCGAGGTCCGCACAGATCGCCGTGCCGCCCGCGCCCGCGATCAGCAGCGCGGTGACGATCGGCGAGGCCTCGCGCAGCACCGCGAGCACGGACGCGGCACCGGAGAAGGACTGCGCGCCCAACTGCCGGGTCAGGCTGCCGATCTGCAGCGCGATGACCGCCCCGAAGGGGATCGAGACCAGCGCCGTCGGCAGAATGGTGACGCTTGCGACGAACCACGCCTGCTGGATGAACTCCCGTGCCTGGAAGGGCCGTCGGGGCAGGGTCCGGACGACGTCCAGCGCCATCGCGAAGAGGTTGCCCGAGTGCCGGAGCGCACCCGTCGGGGAGAGCCTCATGCGCTGCTCACCCCCGTCCCGTGCAGCTCCGCCTCGCGTCTCGCGATCGCCTCCCAGCGGGGCGGGCGGGTGATGCCGGGGCCGGGCAGCAGGCGGGGAGTCAGGTCCCGGACGCGTGGACCCTCGTCGATCTGGGCCAGCTCCTGCTCGACCAGGGCCGCGTCCTTCTCCTCCGCCATGCCGATCGGCCCCTGCATCCGGCCGTTCAGGAACTGCCGTACGACGGGCTCGTCACTGGTCAGCAGCTCCTCGCGGGGCCCGAACAGCACCAGCTCGCGCCGGAACAGCAGCCCGATGTTGTCCGGGACCTGGCGGGCCGAGGCGATGTCGTGGGTGACGATCAGGAAGGTCGCGTCGATCTGTGCGTTGAGGTCGACGATGAGCTGGTTGAGGTAGGCCACGCGGACCGGGTCCAGGCCCGAGTCCGGCTCGTCGAACAGGATGATCTCCGGGTCGAGGACCAGGGCGCGGGCGAGCCCGGCACGCTTGCGCATACCGCCGGAGATCTCGCCGGGCAGCTTCTCCTCGGCGCCGATCAGCCCGACCATGTCCATCTTCTCCAGCACGATGCGCCGGATCTCGCTCTCGGACTTGCGGGTGTGCTCGCGCAGCGGGAAGGCGATGTTGTCGTACAAGTTCATCGAGCCGAACAGCGCGCCGTCCTGGAACAGCACGCCGAACAGCTTCCGCACCTCGTACAGGTCGTGCTCACGGAGCCTGGTGATGTCCCGGCCCTGGATCGTGATGGAGCCGCGCTCCGGCTTCAGCAGCCCCACGAGCGTCTTGAGGAACACCGACTTGCCCGTCCCCGAGGGGCCGAGCATCACCGAGACCTCCCCGGCGGGCAGCGTCAGCGAGACGTCCTGCCAGATGACCTGGTGGCCGAAGGACTTGGTCAGCCCTTCCACACAGATCTCGACACCCATCCGGTTCCACCCTTCGCCCGTGGAGCAGCTCCGACATCTGCTCTACGG
This sequence comes from Streptomyces sp. CoH27, assembly GCF_020181035.1. GTDB lineage: Bacteria > Actinomycetota > Actinomycetes > Streptomycetales > Streptomycetaceae > Streptomyces > Streptomyces camelliae. The sequence goes on along the minus strand of NZ_JAIQYY010000002.1, from coordinate 427,964 downwards.
GGAGGAGCGGGGCGTCCGTCGCGGCGACCGGGAAATTTTTTTCGGACGGGTTTACGGCGTGCTACGGCAGCTTCGGCGACGGCGCGCTCGAAGGCGTCCTCGGGGCGGGGACAGGGGAGGAGAGCGGAGCGGCCGGTACCGCCGGGGCCGGGGGAAGCGAGGGGAGCGACGAGGCGGCCGACCCCGTCGGCAGGTGCGGCAGGTCCGGCACGCCGGGCACCTGCGGCACGCCGGGCACCTTCGGGACCTGCGGCGCCGGCAGCCCCGGGAGCGGGGACGAGGACACGCCCGGCAGGGACGGCACGGCCACCGGCAGCGACAGGGCCGTTCCCCCGGTGGGTGAGGGCGTCCGCCTCCGGGCACCGGGCGCCGCGGGCGAGGAGGTGCGCGACGTAGGGGTGCGCCCTGGGCCCATGGCCTCGCCGGGCCGGACCTGCGCGTCGCCGGTCACGGCCGGCCGCGGCGCCGGACCGGTCCCGTTGCCGCCCGCATCGAGCGCGTACGGCAGCACGAACCCCGCCACCGCCAGGGTCGCCGCCGTCGAGGTCACCGCGACCACCTGGGCCTTGCCACCCCCGCGCAGCCGCCCGCGCCCGACCAGGAACAGCACCAGAGCGAGCGTCCCGGCCAGCGAGGCACGCAGCGTCCGCCGGGCCCGGGCGAGCAGCGACTCGACGGTCCGGTAGCTGAGCCCCATCCGCACCGCGACCTGGCTCACGTCCAGGTCCTCGGACTTCAGCCGGAGCGCCTCCGCCTGCCGGGCGGGCAGCTCACCGCTGCGCACGGCGAGCCACTTCGCCTCGGCCCGGTCGCACACCGCCTCCTCGACGGGTACCGGGCCCGGCGCGACGAGCGTGGGGCGGCTGCCCACCTCGGCCTCGCGGTTGACCTGCCGGTACCGGTCGACGCACAGCCGCATCGTCACCGTCGTCAGCCAGGCGCCGAGCCGCTCGTCGTCGAGGTCCGGGCGTTCCGCGGCCCGCAGCATCGCCTCGTGCACGGCGTCCTCGGCGTCCTCCTGGCTCATGGAGCGTCGCCGGGCCACCTTGAGCAGCTGCTCGCGATGGCTCCACATGCGCTGCCAACGCTCGTCGGCGGCCGCTGTGTCCGCAGGCATGTCCGTCGCCATGAGGGCCCCTTCGCACTCACCCGCCGGTCCTGTGCTTCCGGCGGGTGGCGACATTACCGCCGAGTAGTCGCGGTTGTGGAGGGGGAGGCGCTCATCGTGTTCCAGCCGTTGCCGATGGTCAGCGGCCCCGCGTCGGGCAGCACGCCGCCGCCGGGCAGCGAGAGAGTCGGCTCGGGGACGGGGATCAGCGGCGTCCCGGACGCCTTCGGCGCGCCGGCCGTCGGGGACGGGCTGGGGGAGGGCGAGGCGGGCGGCGCCGACGGCGTGCGCGAGGGACCAGGGCCCGGCTTCCGGTCCTCCGAGGGCTTCGGCCTCTGCGGGCGGGACGGCTCCGGCCGGTCCGACCGGGATCCGGTGGACGCGTCCGGCACCACGCGGTGTCCGGTCAGGTAGTACGCGTACCAGGCCTTGACGGTGCGCAGATAGGCGTCCGAGTGGTTGTAGCCCAGGATCGCCCGGTCCAGGTCGGCGGGGTTCGACAGGTCCCGGCCGCCCGCGCACAGGTAGCGGCCGGCGGCGAGCGCCGCGTCGTAGACGTTGTTCGGGTCCGACCGTCCGTCGCCGTTGCCGTCCGCGCCCCAGCGGGCCCAGGTGGACGGGATGAACTGCATCGGGCCGACCGCGCGGTCGTACACCGCGTCCCCGTCGTACGCGCCGCCGTCGGTGTCCGGTACGACGGCGAAGGCGCCGCTGGTCAGCCGCGGGCCGAGGATGGGTGTCACGGTCGTACCGTCCGGGGTCACCCGGCCGCCCCATGCCTGCCCGGACTCCACCTGGCCGATCGCGGCCAGCAGCTGCCAGCGCAGCCGGCAGCCGGGCGCGCTGCGCGCCAGCTCCTCCTCGGCACGCCGGTACGCGGCGAACACGCTCGCGGGCAGGGCGCCGCCGACCGCCGCTTCGGGTGCCGAGCCGCTCTTCCGCGTCCGCAGCGGGGGAAGGCCGGTGCGGTACGGGGTGTCGCCGGACACGCTGGGGCCGGGCTCGGCGGGCGCCGCCGTTCGCGCGGGCTCCGCGGCCTCGGCCGAGACCGCCCCCGGCGCCTGCGACGCGGTCAGGACGGCCATCGCCGCCGCCGCGATCGCCGTACCCCTGGCACCCCTCAGTGCCCCCTTGAGTGCACGCGCTGTCACTGTGCAGTCCCCTCCGTGGGTGAATCCGTCGTCTGCTCTACGCGCCCGGAGGGCGGGTCCGTCGCGCGGAACCGGCGGGCCTGGATGCGGGTAGGGCGTGGTGCTGCTCGATGAAGTCCTCCTGTATGGCTGCCTCTTGAGAACCGCGTGGTGGCCGAGGCCTGGAGAAGCATTGCCGTACGAGGGGTGTTGACGGGCCTCGCCGACACCTTAAGATCCCTGCTGCTCGAAGTACCGATCGCCGTACGGGATATCGAACAAGGTCAGCTGACAGCTTCGGCGGGCTGCCCTGCTCCGGCCGGTACGCAACGCAACGGTCTGTCATAAAGGAATGAGCCGCATGCCTTCAGAAGCCGGAGTGCCCCGCAGAACCGTCCTCACCGTCCTGGGCGCCGCCTCCCTCGCCGGCACCTTCGCCGCCGCCGTTCCCGCCGGGGCCGCCGAACTCACCGGCACATCCGCGAGCGCCACCGCCGCGGACCTCCCCGCCGCAGCCGCCCACTGGACCTTCGACGAAGGCGCCGGGACCTTGGCCGCCGACTCCTCCGCCAACAGTCGCAGCGCGACGCTCCAGGGTGCGGCCGGCTGGGACACCGGCAAGGTGGGCACCCACAGCCTGAGCCTCACGGCGGGCGGCAACGCCACGGCGTCCGGGCCGGCCCTCGACACCTCCAAGGCGTTCTCGGTGGGCGCCTGGGTCAACCTCGCCCAACTCGGCGGCTACCAGACCGCCGTCAGTGTCGACGGCAAGGTCGTCAGCTCCTTCTACCTGGGGCTGCGCGACGACACCGGTACCTTCGCCTTCGCCCGGCTGGGCTCGGACGCCACACAGAGTGCCGCGGTGGCGGCCGCCGCTTCGGCGCCCGCCGCCAACACCTGGACCCACCTGGCCGGCGTCAGCGACCCGGCCGCCGGGGTCATCCGCCTCTACGTCAACGGCGTGCTGGAGGGCGAGACCGCCTACACGGCAGGCTGGGCCGGCACCGGCGACACCGCCATCGGCCGCGCGCTCTACGGCGGCGGGCACGTCGATCAGTGGCACGGCCTGATCGACGACGTATGGATGTTCCCGTCCGTCCTCACCTCCGAGCAGGTCGCGGCGCTGGCCGGGGTCCCCGTGGAGACCACGACGCCGCTGCTGAGCGTGGACGTCGCTCACCCCGCGCACGCCGTGTCTCCCGTCCTCCCCGGTTTGATGTTCGAGGACATCAACCACTCCGGCGAAGGCGGCATCTACGCCGAGCTGGTGCAGAACCGCTCGATGATGGCCAGCGACACCACGCCCGTCCACTGGTCCGCCGTCGGCGGGACGACCCTCTCGCTCGACACCGCCAACCCGCTCAACGCCGCGCTGAACCGTTCCCTCAAGGTCGTTCTGCCGAGCGGCACCGGGGCCGGAAACCGGGCCGGTGTGGCCAACGACGGCTTCTGGGGCATACCCGTGCGGCCCAGAACCACCTACACCGCGCGGCTGTTCGCCAAGGCGTCGCGCCGCATCGGCCCGCTCAGGGTGGCCATCGAGTCGGCGGACGGTGCGACGGTGTACGCGTCCGCCCACGTGCCCCACATCGGCACCGCCTTCCCCGGCCGCCCGTTCGAGCTGACTCTGCGCACCGGTTCGCGCACCCCCGCGGTCGGTGACGCACGGCTGACCGTCACCACCGCCGACCCCGCCGCCGCGCGCGAGACCCTGTGGCTCCAGCACGTGTCCCTCTTCCCGCCCACCTACAACAACCGGCCCAACGGCCTGCGCGTCGACCTGATGGACAAACTGGTCGCTCTGAGGCCGAAGTTCCTGCGCTTCCCCGGCGGGAACTTCCTGGAGGGCAACACCATCGCGACACGGTTCAACTGGAAGAACACCATCGGTCCGGTCTGGGAGCGCCCCGGCCACATGGACGACGCCTGGGGCTACTGGTCCACGGACGGACTCGGACTCCTCGAATACCTGGAATGGGTCGAGGACATGCATGCCCAGCCGGTCCTCGCCGTCTACGCCGGCTACGCGCTCAAGGGCGACCATGTCACCGGCGACGCACTCAAGCCGTTCGTCCAGGACGCACTCGACGAGATCGAGTACATCACCGGTCCTGTCACCAGCACCTGGGGCGCACGACGTGCCGCCGACGGACATCCGAAGCCGTTCCCGCTGGAGTACGTGGAGATCGGCAACGAGGACTGGTTCGACTCCTCGGGGTCGTACAACGAGCGGTTCGCGGCCTTCTACGACGCGATCAAGGCGAAGTACCCGCATCTGAAGCTGATCGCCACGACGTCCGTGACGAGCCGCACGCCGGACCTGATCGACGAGCACTACTACCTCGCGCCGTCCGCCGCCCAGGCCTCCACCCACAAGTACGACAACCGGGACCGCAATTCGACGAAGGTGTTCGTCGGAGAGTGGGCCGCGCAGGAGGGCCGCCCCACACCCGACCTCAACGCCGCGCTCGGTGACGCCGCGTGGCTGGCCGGGCTGATCCGCAACTCGGACCAGGTCCTCATGGAGTGCTACGCGCCGCTCTTCTCGCACGTCAAGAACAACGTCTGGGCCACCAACCTGATCGCCTACGACAACCTCACCAGCTATGTGTCGCCCAGCTACTGGGCACAGCACATGCTGACGAGCAGGCTCGGCACCACGGTGCTGCCGGCCACCGCGCGTGCGCTGCCCGGCCTCGCCACCGTGGCCACCCGCGCCGGGAACCGCCTCTACCTCGCGGTCGTCAACTGCGGGACGGAGAAGGTGAACGTGCCGGTCGAACTGAAGGGGCTGGCCAAGGGGGTCAAGAGGCAGGCCACCGCGACGATTCTGACCGGCCCCTCGCGCACCACCACCAACACGCTGACGGAACCGGACACGCTGGTGCCCAGGACGAGCACCGTCACCGGCGCGGCAGCGTCCTTCACCAGTACCGTGCCGCCGCTGTCGGTCACCGTACTGGAACTCGTCCTGACCTGATCGCGGCGATCGAGGGGCGGTCCCGGGAGGACCGCCCCTGCAGGGCATCAGCCCACCACTCTCACCCGCTCGTCGGAGCAGGACTGGCATCCGGGTGTATCGCCGGTTGCGGGGGAGGGGCAATTCCCCCGTGATGCAGGCACCTTGTGCGGCTGGGTAGTCGCGGTGGCAGGCCGCGGGCGTTCGGTGGGGACGCGTCGAGGTCGTTGAGCAGGCCGGCGGTGGCCTGGCTCATGCCGAACGCGATGTGCGGCAGCTTGCGTTGCCCGCGGCATTCGCCGGCAGCGGCCGGAGGACGGAGTCTTCGGCATCCGCAGTCGCATGTGCCCGTCTGTGAACTGCGTACCCAGAAAGTTGTGTTGGCCTCGTTGACACGCCACGAGCACACGCGTTTCACTCAACACTCGTGCATGGCAACGTTGTCAGGCTGCGACCGGCGGCCTGACAACGTTGCCTGTCGCCGGCGTTCCGGCGTTCTTCGGTACGCCGTCACCTGATGTGCGAAGCACGAACCGCTGCGGAGGCAACCGATGGTGAGACCCCGACGTTCAGCTGCGCCACGTGACCGCAAGAGATTCCGCCGACGCCTGGCCGTGGTCTCGGTGCTGGGCATGGCCGCCCTCCCGCTCACGGCAGGGGGGAGCGCCCATGCCGCGAGCACCGCGACGCCGGCCTTCGTGAAGGATCCCGCGTCCCTCGTCAACCCCCTCATCGGCACGTCCGGGGCCGTGGACACCTTCCCCGGTCCCGACATGCCGGCCGGCATGGTGCAGTGGGGCCCCGACACGGCGCCCCACCGCCCTGACGGCGGCGGCTACGAGTACAACGACAACAAGATCTCCGGCTTCAGCCTCACCCATGTCTCGGGACCTGGCTGCCCCGTCGCCGGCGACCTGCCCATCCTGCCGGTGACCGGCGCGCTGTCGGGCAGCCTCGGCGGCGCGTCCGTCGGCTTCAGCCACGCCGACGAGCAGGCGGGCATCGGCTACTACAAGGTGACCGACGCGAACGGCGTCAAGACCGAGTTGACCGACACCACCCGCGCCGGCCTGGGCCGCTTCACCTTCCCGGCGGGCCGGCAGGCGAACCTGCTGTTCAAGCTCAGCGGCGGTGCCACGCAGGTGGACGGAACCCGTGTCCAGGTGGTGAACGACCGCGAGATCAGCGGCGCGGTCGACAGTGGCCATTTCTGCGGCGCGAACAACAGATACACGCTGCACTTCGACATCAAGTTCGACCAGCCGTTCACCGCGAGCGGCACCTGGGTGGGCAGCACCATCAATCCCGGCGCGACGTCGCTCAAGGCGGGCAAGGTCCAGCAGACCCCCCAGGCGTCCACGTCCGCGCCGCTGAAGGAGAAGCACTTCACCGTCCCGGCGAAGCCGGCTCCGACGATCCACGGGAGCGGTGCCAAGGCCTCCGGCACGCCGTCCCCCACGCCGAGCGCCGGCACCGCACCCCGGTCTTCGGCCGCGGTCGAGGCCGCCCAGCCCCCCACGACGGGCGCGAACGGCATGTACCTGACCTTCGACACCTCCGCCCACCCCACGGTGAGCGCGAAGGTCGGCATCTCGTACACGGATGACGCGGGCGCGGCGGACAACGTTGCCACCGAGATCAGGACATGGAACCTCGACACCGTCGAGCAGGCCAACCACAAGGCCTGGAACGCGGTGCTGAACAAGCTTCGGGTCGGCGGCGGCACCCCGGACCAGCAGGCGCAGTTCTACACCGCGCTCTACCACGCGCTGCTGCACCCGAACGTCTTCTCCGATGACAACGGCCGGTACATGGGGATGGACAACCAGGTCCACAAGCTGACCCGGGGGCAGAAGGCCCAGTACGCCAACTACTCGGGCTGGGACACCTACCGCTCCCAGACCCAGCTGATGGCGATGGTCGAGCCCGAGGTCGCCGGCGACGTCGTCACCTCGATGCTCAACGGCTACGACCAGACGGGTCTGCTGCCCAAGTGGGCCTCGAACAACGGGGAGAGCTACGTGATGGTCGGTGACCCGGCCGCCGGCATCATCGCCGACGCGTACGCCTTCGGCGCGACGGGCTTCGACACCGGCAAGGCGCTCGCCGCTCTCCAGCACGAGGCCACCGTCCCCAACAACGACCGCCCGGGGGAGGCGGTACGGGACGCGAAGGGCTATCTCCCGCTGGACGAGGGCGACTACGGCTGCTGCAACTTCTACGGCCCGGTCTCCACGCAACTGGAGTACGACTCCGCCGACTACGCCCTCGCCGCCTTCGCGAAGTCGCTGGGCAGGACGGCTGTCTACGAGAAGTTCGCCACCCGCGCCCAGGACTGGATGAACGTCTTCAACCCGCAGACCGGCTACCTCCAGGCCAAGAACAAGGACGGCCGGTTCGCGGGCGGTTTCACCCCCGGCACCTCCAACGGCTTCGTGGAGGGCACGTCGGCCCAGTACACGCCCATGGTCCCGTTCAACCTCAAGCAGCTCATCCAGGCACGCGGCGGTGCCGACGCGTACTCGTCGTACCTGGACAGCCTGCTCGACGACATCACCGATCCCGGCAACACCAACGCCGACCTGAGCAACGAGCCCAGCGTGGAGATCCCCTGGGAGTACGACTACACGGGCCGGCCGTGGAAGACCCAGGCCGCCGTCCGCAAGGCCCAGCAGGAGCTGTACTTCAACGCCCCGGTCGGCTCCTTCGGCAACGACGACCTCGGCGCGATGAGCTCCTGGTACGTCTGGTCCGAGCTCGGCCTGTACCCCGAGACCCCGGGCACGGACACCCTGGCGCTCGGCAGTCCGGTCTTCCCGGTGGCCCAGGTGACCTTCGCAGGCGGCAGGACGGTGCGGATCGACGCACCGCAGGCCGCGCCCGACGCGCCGTATGTGCAGTCGCTCAGCGTCAAGGGCAAGGAATGGAAGACCTCCTGGCTGACGTACGGACAGTTCAAGGGCGCGGGGAGCATCGACTTCACGCTCGGCACCCAGCCCGACACCTCCTGGGCGTCCGACCCGTCGGCGGCGCCGCCGTCGGACACCACGGGCGGCGGCCGGGTGCTGGCCGCGACCGGTCCCTCCAGCGACGGCCTGGTGCTCCAGCCGGGCACGTCCGGTGACGGCACACTCGACCTGACCAACCTCGGCAGCGCCGCCGTCACGGTCGGCTGGCAGGCGACGGTGCCCTCCGGGGTCACGCTGGACACGGCGTCCGGCTCGCTGACGGTGCCCGCCTCGGGCAGTGCCGAGGTGAAGGTCCATGTGACGGCGGGCGCGAGCGAGGGGACGTTCCCGGTCACCTTCGCGCTGACCGATCACACCACCGGTGCGGCACTGGGCGGGGCGACCCTCCGCGTGGCCGTCGCCAAGGCCGGTGCGCTGTGGCCCTACCACACCAACGAGGGCATCTACCCCGACGGCAGCAGCTTCTCGGGCGGCTTCGACAACGGTGGCTGGGCGTTGTCGCAGAACGCGCTGTCGGCGGCGGGCGTCACGAGCGGCTCCACTCTCACCGTCGACGGCATCTCCTACACCTGGCCGACGGTGACGTCCGGTCAGCTGGACAACCTGGAGATGGCCGGCCAGACCATCCCGATGCCGGAGGGCACGTCGGGCGCCTCGCTGGGTCTGCTGGGCGCGGCGACCAACGCGCCGACCGACGGCAGCGGGGTCTCGGGCACGGTGACCGTCACCTACACCGACGGCACCGTCTCGAAGGCGACGGTCGGCTTCTCGGACTGGACGCTGGGCGGCGGGTCCGGCAAACCGCTCCCGGGTGACACGACGGCGGTGACGACGGCCTACCGGAACACCGGCAGCGGGGGCCGTGACAACGTCAAGACCTACGTCTTCGCCACGAAGGTCCCGCTGGATCCGTCCAAGCAGGTGGCGTCGATCACGCTGCCGGTGACGGGATCGACCGGAACCGACCATCTCTTCGCCTACGGCTTCGGCCGGTAGAAGACACCGCAGACACGCACGCCGGCGGGCCGGTTCCCGGGCGCGAGCCCGGAAACCGGCCCCGCCCACACGCACCGGCTCGTCAGCGCGGATCGTCGTCCGTCTCCTCCGGGTACACGGCCGCGGTGAGCATCAACGAGTAGTCGGTGACCGATTCCCGCGCCAGGAGTCGTGCGACCGTGCGCCGGTACGGTTTCAGGCCGGCCCGTTGCGCGGGCGTCCATGGCTGTGCATCGCTCACGGCGACGGCATTTGCCAGCACCTTCGCGGCTTCTTCCGCTTCCGCCTGCCGGCCGGCCCCGCTCAGCAGCAGGCCGTAGTTGTTGTAGACCGCGGTGACCAGCCCGGCCCATCCCTGCTCGTCCTCGCGGGCCAGGCCGAGTGCGATCCCGGCGGCCTCCTCGGACGCTCGCAACGCGGCATCCGGTTTCCCGGTCGTGGCCAGCAGGCTGCCCAGGCGAATCAAGGCCTGCGCGAGGAGCGGCCGGTGGGCCGGGTCGCGCCGCGCCAGGACCCTGCGTACCTTGACCGCTCGCCGGGCGACCCGCAGGGCCGGGCGGTACCGGTCGAGCTCGAACAGCCGGTAGCCGAGGACGTCGAGGCAGGCGGCATGGACAGGCCGGTAGGTGTCGGGATCGGCTCGGGCGAGCTTCGCGGCCAGGGCCACGGCTGTGCGGGAGTGCAGCCAGGCATGCTCCGGCTCACCGCGGGCCGCGAAGTAGTTTGCGATCTCCCACACCGCCTGGACCAGTTGCGCGGCCCTCTCCCCGCCCTTCGAGGCCCAGATCCGGGAGGAGAGGGAGCGGTCGTAGCGCAGCAGCAGCGCGCCGAGGATCGCGTGGACCATCTCCGAGTTCCGCCCCGTACGGGCCACCCGCTGGTGGAGGGGGAGCAGCACATCGACGTAATCGGCGCTCTCCAGTACCTCCCGGAACACGTTCCATCCGGGGGTTCCCGGGCTCAGTACGCCGGCTGCGGCCGGGAGGAAGTCCAGGGGACGGGTACGGATGAGCGTGCCCATGGTCTCCGTCAGCCAGGTGGCCGGCTCGTGGGCGCCCCGCCCGCGCAGGGCGACACGGGTGCGGTCGAGGACGGTCATGGCCTGCTCGGCCTGTGCGAAGGTGCAGTCGGCGAGTACGGAGGTCAGCAGGCCGACGGACGCCTCGGCGCTGCCGGCGTCGTCGATCACCTGGGACAGCAACTGCTCGGCCAGCCGGTCGGGTTGCAGGGGTGCCCAGTACAGGCCGGGATGCGGGTACAGCCGGTGCAGCACATCGGCGGCGCCCGCCAGCGCGTTCTCCGGCACCGTCTCCAGACGGCCGAGGGCCGTCTGGGCCTGTTCTGCGGAGGCGGCGGAGAACAACGCGGGGAGCAGCAGTACACGCCTGACCGACGCGTCTTTCATGGGCAGTGGCGCCTCGTGCTCCTGCGCCAGGTCGGTCCAGTACTTCTGCTCATGCCTGAGCACGCGTCCCAGTGGGTCCCACGACCCGACGCGGACTCCGTCACGGCGCGCGAGCACCGCGTCGAGGGCCAGTGCGTGCAGGCTCAGTACGTCGTCGGGGCCGTCGGCTTCCGGCAGGGCCGGAGGTGCCGGGGTGGGCCCGCCGATGATGGCGGCGTGGAACGCCTGCCATGCTGCGGACAGCACCGGGCCGGGTCCGGTGCGCTCGCCGAGCGGGGACAGGCGGACCGGGGCGCCGTCCACGACGTCCCCGTGCTTCAGACTGTTCCACCACAGGCCGTCCGACCGGGCGAGCAGCAGAACGCGCACCCTGCCGGGCTCCTCCTGTTCCAGGGCCGTCAGCAGTGCCTTGTTGAGATCGGTGCGCGTTTCGGCGTAGTCGACCACCACCAGCACCCGGTACCCGGCGTCCAGAGCCTCCCATAGGTGCGGAACGGTCTCCTGGGAGTCGCCCGGCAGGAACCCGGCGATCCAGCCCTGCTCGTCGAGCACCTGGCACAGCCGCATCGCCAGACGGGTCTTGCCCGAGCCGCCCGGCGCGGTGACCAGCCGCATGCCCATGCCGTCCTCCCGCAGGCACCAGGCGAGAAGATCGTCCAGTTCGGGCCGGGCGATGAAGGGCACCACCTCGTTGGCGGTCTGCAGCCACCAGGACGGCGGCCGGTCCCGCCGCGGAGCCGCGACGCGCGCCGGGTGCCGGTCCCCGCCGAACAGCTGGGCGTGCAACTCGGCTCTGCGGGAGACCAGATCGAACCAGCCGGTGCCCGGCCGGTGCCGGTCCCCACTCGCGGCTGCTCCCGCGTGCTCGGCGATGACGTGGGCCGGGACGATCCAGCCGCCCTGAACCTCCTCGCGTCTGCGGGACGCCTTGACCATGCCGCACACCCTGCCGCTCGTGGTGTCCAGCACCAGAGCGCCGCTGAGGCCCGCCTCGACCCGGTCGTCCTTGACCCTCAGCAAGGAGCCCGCCGGGCCCACGACGGTCATCGACAGCGAGTCCTGCTGCACGCCCGGCTCGGCGGTGAACCGGCTGAAGCCGCGGGCCACGACGACCGCGCCGGCCTGCGGCGGCTCCTCGGCGAGCCACACCCCTTGCCGGTCCAGCGGCTCGCGCAGGCCTACCAGGGCGATGTCCGGGCTGTCGTAGTACTCTCCGCGGCCACGCAGGGGCGGATGGCGGGCGATCACGGTGCCGGTCCGGTCGGCGGAGCCGGAGATCCGGACCAGCACCTCGTCCGCGGCCTCCTCGACGACGTGGGCGCAGGTGACGACCAGTTCCGGGGTGAGGACGAATCCGCTGCCCTTGAACCTTCCGCCGACGTGTATCGCCACGGCGTGGCTGTCCGCGAGTTCGGCCAGACGGGGGTCCAGCGCCATGGGTTCAGCTTCCCGTCCCGGAGCCGCTCTCGGTGGTCCGGTCCCAGCCCATCCGGACGGTGACGCTGGCCTCGCCGCCGGTCTCGGCGATGACCGCCACCAGCTTGCCCGTCTTCACCGCCAGCTTGACTCCGAACTCGACGTCGATCCGGTCGGGCGGTTCGGGCAGCGACTCGCGGACGCTCTCCAGTGCCCACCGGCCGACCTCGCCCAGCGCCTGGCGGGCCTGCGACAGCCGCAGGCGTCCGGTGTCGGCCACATCGGAGCCCCCCGCCGACAGAACCTCCGCCAGTACGACCTCACCGCTGTCCAGCTCGACCTCGACCAGATGACTCCGCCCGCTCACCGCAGCCCCCCGCTGTTCCTCAGTCCGTTCGAGTGGTGGCGCGAGTATATCGCCGCGATCGTCAGGGCGTTGCAGCTCAACATGTTTGCCATGGAGGGGAGTTGGGGGCAGCTCAGCGCGTTCGGCGATTTCGGGGGAGGGTCGCACATACCGGCTCGCTGATGCCGGTTCTCCCTCCCGACGGCCGGGTCCGCCGGCGTGGGCGACTCCGACGGGTAGGTTTCCTGTGGCGCGCGTTCACGGAACGAGTCCCGTGAACGCCCTTTTGAACGCGGATACCCGTCGAACCCTCCTCCCAAGGAGAGAACACGAGACATGTCTGCACAAGAATCTGCGCAACACCCACCCCGGCGCATCGGTGTCGTGGCCGAGTCCGCTTCCGGGGAGACACGTGTCGCGGCGACGCCGACGACGGTGCGTCAACTGCTGGGCCTCGGCTACGAGGTCGTGGTCGAGTCCGGGGCCGGCGCGGCCTCCGGCTTCGGTGACCAGGCCTACCTCGACGCCGGCGCCGGGATCGGCCAGGCCTGGGACGCGGATGTCGTCCTGAAAGTGAACGCTCCCTCCGACACGGAGATCACCCGGCTGCGGGAAGGCACGACCGTGGTCGCCCTGCTGGCCCCGGCCCAGCAGCCCGAGCTGCTCCGGAGACTGGCCGCGGCCGGCGTGACGGCTCTGGCGCTGGACGCGGTGCCTCGCATCTCGCGCGCGCAGTCGATGGACGTGCTGTCGTCGATGGCGAACATCGCCGGGTACCGGGCGGTCATCGAGGCCGCGCACGTCTTCGGCCGGTTCTTCACCGGTCAGGTCACCGCGGCGGGCACGGTGCCGCCGGCGAAGGTGCTGGTCGCCGGGGCGGGCGTGGCCGGTCTGGCGGCGATCGGCGCCGCCTCCAGCCTCGGCGCGATCGTGCGGGCCACCGACCCGCGGCCCGAGGTGGCCGACCAGGTGAGGTCGCTGGGCGGCGAGTACCTGCCGGTGAACGTCGCCCAGGAGACCGGCACCGACGGCTATGCCAAGGCGACCTCGGCCGACTACGACCGTGCCGCCGCCGAGCTCTACCACGAGCAGGCCGCGGACGTGGACGTCGTGATCACCACCGCGCTGATCCCCGGCCGGCCGGCGCCTCGCCTGCTGTCGGCCGAGGATGTGGCCGTCATGAAGCCGGGCAGCGTCATCGTCGACATGGCCGCCGCCCAGGGCGGCAACGTCGAGGGCACCGTGCCGGGGCGCACGGTGGTCACGGACAACGGCGTCACCATCATCGGCTACACCGACCTCGCGTCCCGGCTGCCCGCCCAGGCCTCGCAGCTGTTCGGCACCAACCTGGTGAACCTGCTGAAGCTGCTCACCCCTGCCAGGGACGGGCGGCCGGCGATCGACTTCGACGACGTCGTGCAGCGGGCCGTGACCGTGGTGCGGGACGGCGACGTCACCTGGCCGCCCCCGCCCGTGGCGGTGTCGGCCGCGCCCGCCGCGCAGCAGCCGACCGAGCCCGCCGCACCCGACCCGAAGCAGCGGAGGCTGACGCCTGCGGGACGCTTCGGCCTGATCGGGCTCGGCATGCTCGCGATGTTCCTGCTGGTGGCCTTCGCTCCCGCGCAACTGGCGGAGAACTTCACGGTGTTCGCGCTGGCGGTGGTGATCGGCTACTACGTCATCGGCAAGGTGCACCACGCGCTGCACACGCCGCTGATGTCGGTGACCAACGCGATCTCCGGGATCGTCGTGATCGGCGCCCTGCTGCAGATGGGGCACGAGAGCCGGACCGTCACCGCGCTGTCCTGCGTGGCGATCCTGTTGACGAGCGTGAACATCTTCGGAGGTTTCGCCGTCACCCGCCGCATGCTGTCCATGTTCTCGAAAGGCTGAGCCGAGATGACCTCCCTGACGGCCTCCCACTCGGCCGACCTGGTCGCCGCGCTGTTGTTCATCCTCAGCCTGGCCGGCCTGTCCCAGCACCGTACCTCCCGCGCCGGCGTCGTCTACGGCATCGCCGGGATGGCCTGCGCACTGGTCGCCACGGTCGTGGTGGCGGCGCAGAGCATCACCGCCGGGGCGGTGACCCTGATCGTGCTGGCCATGGCACTCGGCGCGGCGATCGGCCTGTGGCGGGCCCGCCGCGTCGAGATGACGCAGATGCCGGAACTGATCGCGGTGCTGCACAGCTTCGTCGGCCTCGCCGCGGTGCTGGTGGGCTGGAACAGCTACCTGGAGGTGGAGGCGCACGGCACGGCGCAGACCCGGGTCGGCGCCGGCCTGCTGGGCATCCACCATGCCGAAGTGTTCATCGGCGTCTTCATCGGCGCCGTCACCTTCACCGGCTCGATCGTGGCGTTCCTGAAGCTCTCCGCGCGCATCAAGTCCCGTCCGCTGACGCTGCCCGGCAAGAACGCGCTGAACCTCGGCGCGCTGGGCGCGTTCGTCGCGTTGACCGTCTGGTTCACGGTTCGTCCGGACCTGCCGCTGATGATCGCGGTCACCGCGCTGGCGCTGACCCTCGGCTGGCACCTGGTCGCCTCGATCGGCGGCGGCGACATGCCCGTCGTCGTCTCCATGCTGAACAGCTACTCGGGCTGGGCTGCGGCCGCGGCGGGCTTCCTGCTCGACAACAACCTGCTGATCGTCACGGGCGCGCTGGTGGGCTCTTCCGGTGCCTACCTGTCGTACATCATGTGCAAGGCGATGAACCGGTCCTTCATCTCCGTCATCGCGGGCGGTTTCGGTATCGAAGCCCCCACGGGCGGGGGCGAGGAGCAGGGCGAGCATCGTGAGGTACGGCCCGCGGAGGCGGCCGAGATGCTCGCCCGGGCCCGCTCGGTGATCATCACCCCCGGTTACGGCATGGCCGTCGCCCAGGCCCAGCATCCGGTCGCGGAGCTGACGCGACACCTGCGCGAGCGGGGTGTCGAGGTGCGCTTCGGCGTCCACCCCGTCGCCGGGCGCCTGCCCGGGCACATGAACGTGCTGCTGGCCGAGGCGAAGGTGCCGTACGACATCGTCCTGGAGATGGACGAGATCAACGACGACTTCGCCGGCACCTCGGTCGTCCTGGTCATCGGCGCGAACGACACCGTCAACCCGGCCGCGACCGATGACCCGAGCAGCCCGATCGCCGGCATGCCGGTGCTGCGCGTCTGGGAGGCGGAGCAGGTCATCGTCTTCAAGCGGTCCATGGCCTCCGGCTACGCGGGCGTGCAGAACCCGCTCTTCTTCCGCGAGAACAGCAGCATGCTCTTCGGTGACGCCAAGCGGAGCGTCGAGGAGATCCTGCGCGCACTCGGCACCGACGGCGGCCACGGGGCGGCCCCGGCCGCGCGTCAGGCGACGACGGCCGGCCGGTGAGCCGGTTCCGATCCCGTTCGCCGTCCGACCGGCCCGCCGATGGGCCGGTCCGGCACACCTCCGTGGCCGCAAGCCCACCACGGAGGTGAGCCGGCGACCCGTACAACACCGGCCGCGTCATCGTGGACACGCTGGAAGAGGACGACCGGAAGGCCGCGGAGGTGCCCGCCGCACTCGTCGCCCACCACGGGCCCTTCACCTGGGGCGCCACCGCCCGCAAGTCCCTGGAACACGCCATCGTCTGCGAGGCCGTCGCCGACATCGCCATCCACACACTGAACCTGGCGCCTGCCGGCCCGCCGCCCCGTCACCTCCTGGAGCGGCACCACACCCGCAGACACGGCCCCGACGCCTGCTACGGCAACCCGGAGATCGCCGTCTCCGTCTCCGGGTGACGGCGCGGTCACCTGGATGCTGCGACCGATGCCGCGGTGAGTCTGTCCACGGCTGCCGCGACCGCCTCGGGGCTGGAGACCGGCGTCAGGTGGCGGGCACCCGGGATGAGAGTGGGTGGCGGTGCGCCGATGCGCCGGGCGGTCTCCTGCGGTGTCTGCCGGGTGAACACGTCGTCCTGGGCTCCGAACACCACGGACTTGGGCAGGCGCACCCCGGTGAGCCGGGCCACCTGGTCCGCGGGCAGACCCGGCACCCCCGCAGCCAGCATGCTCCAGAGCGCGTTCTCCGCGCCCGGCACCCGGAGCGGGCGTCGCCACTGATCCAGACCGGCGGCGTCCAGGCGCGGACAGGAGGGCCCGCACTGTGCGTCGTACACGCTGCGGATCACCGCGTCGATGCCGAGCCCGAGCCGCAGCAGGCTGGTGCGGTACGGGTCGATCAGCACGTATTTCAAGGCCGGCGGCGGCCCGGCGCCCGTGTCGAGGGCATCGCCGTCGAGGAGCATCACACCCCCCAGCCGGTCAGGGGCCCGCAGCGCCGCCTCGGCGACCACGGCGGCTCCGCTGGAGTGCCCCACCAGCAGCGGGCGCCCGCCCGGGCCGCCGAGGTGCATGGCGTCCAGGAAGCCCAGGAGCTGCCGGGTGAAATGGCCGACGGTGTACGGGCCGTGGCGCTCGCTGTATCCGTCGCCCGTCAGGTCGACCGCGTACACCCGGTGGTCGCGGGCGAGCAGCGGGGCAAGGCGCGACCAGGTGTCCACGGATTCGAAGGCGCCGTGCACCAGGACGACGGGTGGGCCCGCCGTACCCCAGGTCTGGTAGCGCGTGCGGATGTCGGCGGCCTGCACGTACCTGAGCCCCCGCGGCGGCGCGGCGCGCCCGGCCGTGACGGCGTTGTAGACGAACGAGGCCGCGGTGACGACCACCAGCACGACGGCACAGCCCAGCGCGGCGCGCCGCAGCCACCGCCGCAGCCGGGAGCGGCGAGGCCGGTGCGCGTGCTCGGCAGGGGGCGACGACGGAGCGGATGCCGGACCGGCGCTCCCGTCTCCGTCTGCGCCTCCGGTTCCGTGCCCGGTCCCGGTCCCTCTCCCGTGCCCGTGCCCGTTTCCGTCTCCGGCTCCGGCTCCGGCTTGGCGAAGATCAGCTGTCACAGCCCACAGCATCACTCATGCGGCACCCGCGGTCATCCTGCGGGGGGAGCCATCATGACTACTCCGCCGGGTGTATAGGAGCGCCGATCAGCTGCAGGCGGTGTCGGTGGGGCCGCTTATGCTGCACCGGACGATCACGCGGAACCTGGGGAGGGCGCGGCATGTTCGACAGGCTGTTCGGCAGGGGTGGGGAGAGACCGGCGGCGGATCCGTACGCCCTTCCCGTCCCGCGCAGGCAGAAGAACGGGATGTACACACTGCGCGCGCTCGGAGACGCGCGGGTGCTCGCGCTGGTGGAGGCGGCCGGCGCGGGTGACTGGGCGGCGGTCAAGGCGGCGCTGGCACCCTTCGATCTCGGCCGAGACCATCAAGTCCTCGATGAGCTGGCCGACCTGGACGGTGTGCAGGACTGGATCGGCCGGGCCGTCGAGGAGGACAAGGAGCACCGGGCGACGGCCCTGCTGATGTCCGGGGCGCGCCACATCACCTGGGGCTGGGAGGCGCGCACCCGCGCGCGTGCCGTGGACGTCACGCAGGAGCAGTGGCGGGTCTTCCACGAGCGGCTCCACATCGCCGAGGAGCAGCTGCTGGAGGCCGCTGAGCTGCGACCGGAGTGGGTCACGCCGTGGCGCCGCCTGCTCACCTCCGGCCGCGGCATGTCGCTGGGCCCCGCTGTCAACGAGACCCGGCTCGACGCCGCCCTGCGCCGCGACCCGCTGGACCTGGAGACCCACGTCGAGTGGGTGTCGCAGTTGCAGCCCCGTTGGGGCGGCGAGCCCGGCGAGGCCCTGGCGTACGCCCGTGAGGCGTTCGCCGCAGCGCCCGATGGCCATCGCCTCGGCTGCGTGATCGCCATGGCGCACATCGAGGACTGGGTCGAGTCCGACCGTAAGAACTGCCTCATCTCGCCCGCGATCCAGGACGAGTTGCTGGAATCGGCCGAGCGCAGCATCCTCCACCCCGCCTATGTGCGCCGCCCGGGCTGGCAGCACGACTTCAACATGTTCGCCATGGCCTTGTCCCTGGCCTCCGAGAGGCTCGTGTTGCCGCGCGTCTTCCGCGAGCTGCAGGGCGCCTACACCACGTGGCCCTGGCGGTACATGGCGAAGCCGGAAGAGATGTACGCCCGCGCCCGGCGCAACGCCTGAACCCGCCACCCCATCCGCCGCTCGTCGCTCACCTCACCCCGGACTGCCCGATGACTCTGCCCGAAACTCCTCTCAGCCCGGCCGGCGCCGACCGCACCTTCCAGGTGGATCTGCGCGGCCTCGTCGATCTCCTCTCCCACCACCTCTACTCCAGCCCTCGCGTCTATCTGCGTGAACTTCTGCAGAACGCGGTGGACGCGCTGACCGCGCGGCACGGCCTCGAACCGGCCGCTCCCGCCGATGCCTTCGGTATCCGCCTGTACGCCGACGGTTCGGTGGTACGTGTCGAGGACGACGGCGTCGGCCTCACCGAGGCCGACGTGCACACCTTCCTCGCCACGATCGGCCGCAGCAGCAAGCGCGCCGAGAAGATCGCCGAGCAACGCGCGGACTTCATCGGCCAGTTCGGCATCGGCCTGCTGTCCTGCTTCCTGGTGGCGGACGAGATCCATGTCCTGAGCCGTTCCGCGCGCACCCCCGACGCCCCCGTCGTGGAGTGGCGGGGCCGCGGCGACGGCAGCTACTCCGTCCGCATCCTGCCCGCCTCCGCACGCCCCCGGCCCGGCACCACCGTCACACTGACGCCGCGCGCCGACGCGGGCGAGTGGACCCGGCCGGCCCAGGTGCACGCGCTGGCCCGGCACTTCGGCTCCCTGCTGCGCCACCCGGTGACCTTCGACGACGGCACAGCCGGTGCGGGCGGCCCGGGCGCACCCGTCAACCCCGAGCCCGCGCCCTGGGCGCGTACGTACCCCACGCCGGGAGCCCGCTCCCGCGCGCTGGCCGCGTACGGCGAAGAGGTCTTCGGGCTCACGCCGCTGGACACCATCGAGCTGGACCTGCCGGCCGTGGGCCTGAAGGGCATCGCGTGCGTGCTGCCCGAGACGGTGCCGGCCGGGCGCCGCCACGGCCATCGCGTGCACGTCAAGGGCATGCTGCTGTCCGAGCAGGCCGAGGAGATCCTGCCCGAGTGGGCGTTCTTCGTCCGCTGCGTCGTCGACGCCGAAAGCCTGCGCCCGACGGCGTCCCGCGAGTCCCTGTACGAGGACGACACCCTCGCCGCGGTCCGGGACGCCCTCGCCGAACGGCTGCGCGCGTGGATCGCCCGGACCGCCGCCAGCGACCCGGACCTCCTCGGCCGCTTCCTCCACGCCCACCACCTGGCCGTGAAGTCCCTCGCCGTGCATGACGACGAGATCCTGCGGATGCTGCTGCCGTGGCTGCCGTTCGAGACCACCGACGGACACGCCACGCTGGACGAGTTCGCACGCACCCACCGCACCGTGCTCGTGACCTCCAGCGTGGAGGAGTTCCGGCAGGTCGCGGCGATCGCCGCGGCCGCCGGGCTCGGCGTCGTCAACGGCGGCTACACCTACGACCGTGAACTGGTCCACCGGCTGCCGGAGATCAGGCCGGAGGTCAGTGTCGCCGACCTCGACCCGGCCACGCTCACCGCCCACCTCGACCCCGTCGACCGGGAGACCGAACTGGCCGCCGCGGCCTACCTCGCCCTGGCCCGCGACGCCCTCGCCGTCTTCGACTGCGACGTCGCGCTGCGCACCTTCCAGCCCGCCTCCGCCCCCGCCCTCCTCCTCGACAGCCGCGAGGCCCGGCACGAGCGCACCCGTTCCCAGCTCGCCCGCGAGCAGCAGGGCGGCCTGTGGGGCGACATCCTCGGCCACCTGCGCCAGGAGGCACCACGGGCCCAGCTGATCCTCAACCAGCTCAATCCGCTGGTCCGTACGGCCGTCACCATCGACGAACCCGAACTGGCCCGCACCAGCGCCGAAGCCCTCTACGGGCAGGCCGCGATGCTGTCCCGGCGCCCGCTCAGGCCCGCCGAATCGAGCCTCATCAACCGCTCCTTCCTCGACCTTCTCGCCCACGCCCTCCGCAAGGACAGCTGACGATGCCGACCGCACCCCGGACCACCGACGAGCTGTACCAGGCGCTGAAGGAGAACGACCGGCGCCCCTACGGCCGCACCCGCACCGTCACCGCCGAGGAACTGGCCGACGCCGCCGAGCAGTTCGCGGAGCCCGTCCCGCTCATCCACGCGCTCCTCGAACTCCAGGAGGCCTACAACTACGGCTCTGAACCCAGGAAGTCGCCCGTCGTCTTCGCTCGCCTGCTCACCCTCTTCGACGAGCAGCCCGACGTCTTCGACGAGCGCCTGCGCCACATGCTGTTCTGGCGTTTCAAGTGGGTGGGCCACGCCCTGCGCCAGCTGCCCGAGATACCGCTGGCCAGCCTGCGCCAGTGGCTGGCGGAGATGCGCGACCGGTACGAGAAGGCCGGCCTCGGCCTCCAGCCCTACTACGGACAGGCGTACCAGCTCGCCGCCCACGTCGGCGAGGACACCGCTCTCGCCTACGAGCTGTGGGCGGGCCGTACCCGCACCAGGCTCAG
Organism: Streptomyces sp. CoH27; assembly: GCF_020181035.1. Classification (GTDB taxonomy): domain Bacteria; phylum Actinomycetota; class Actinomycetes; order Streptomycetales; family Streptomycetaceae; genus Streptomyces; species Streptomyces camelliae. Next base: position 407,163 of record NZ_JAIQYY010000002.1, on the reverse strand, counting down.
CGACTGCGAGGCCTGCGAGATCTGCGAGCGTGCCCTGTACCACCTTGCGGCGGGCGACGACGAGCGGGCGCTCGGCACCTGGGAGCCCGTCCTGGCCGGGAAGGAATCCTGCCAGGAGGAGCCCGCCCGCTCCGTCTCGTACGCGCTGCTTCCCCTGCTGCGCACCGGTCGCACCGACCGGGCGCGTGAGCTGCACCTGGCCGGTTACCGCGGCTGCCGGCGCAATCCCTCGATGTCCGGGGAGATCGGCCGGCACCTGGAGTTCTGTGCGCTGACCGGCAACGAGGCACGTGGCCTGGAACTGCTCGCGGAGAACCGGAGTCTGTTCGACGACGTCGACTCGCCGCTGGACCAGCTCGGTTTCCTCACCGGTGTGGAAGTCCTCCTCCAGCGCGTCGAAGTCCTCGGCCACGGCGAGCTGCCCGCCGCGGGATACGCGGGCCGCACCTGGACGGTGGCCGGGCTGCGCGCCGAGGTGCGTCGCCGCGCCGACGACCTCGCCGCCCGCTTCGACACCCGCAACGGCACCACGGCCCACACCGACCGGCGCCGGGCCCGCCTCGACCGTGCCCCCCTGCTGGACGCACTGGAACTGACCCTGCGCACCCGCGGCCTCGACGACGTGGCCCCGGCTGCCCCGGCTGCCCCGGCTGCCCGGGCTGCCCGGGCTGCCGCGCCCGCCGTCTGTACGGCCGCCACCGTCCCCGAGTCGCTGCCCGAACTCATCACCTGGGCACGGGCGTTGGACGAGCAGGGGCATCCGGACGCGGCGGCCTGCTGGGCACGGCTTCGCACCCTCGTCGCCGCCCCCGACTACACCCACCCCGACGACCCGGCCGTGGGACCGCTCGTACGTTTGCGCGCGGACCTGCTGGCCGACGAGGCGAGCCGGGCGGGCGAGAAGGACGAGTTCGGCGAAGCCGCCGCCCGGTACGAGGAGGCCGCGCGCCTGTACGACGAGGCCGGAGCGCCGGGTCACGCGGCGCTCGCCCGCGCCTGCGCCCTGCTTCCCGCCGCCGAGATCCCCGCGGAGCGTGCCGACGGAGCCGAGGCGAAGGCCGCCGCGCTGACCGCCGCCCACGCGGCCCTCGTGCGGCTGCACGAAGAGACGCCCGGCCTCTCCCCGTACCAGGAGGCCCGTCTGCTCCGGTTGCGGGCGACCGCGCTCGGCCTGCGTCTGCAGACGTCGAGGAACGAGGAGCACATCGCGCCGGTCTTCGCCGAGGCGGACCTGCTGCTCGAATTCGCCACCCGGCACGACATCGCCGGACAGGTCTCCGGCGCCCTCATGCTGCGTGCCAGTACGTACGCCCTCTCCGGCGATCTGCCCGCCGCGGTCACGGAGACCGACGCCCTCCTCGACCGGCTGAAGGCGCACGGCCCCGCCTGGCACCTGCCCCGCACGCTCGGCCTGCGCGGCCGGATCCAGCTCGGCCTCAGGGACGCGCAGGCCGCGCACGCGGACCTGACCGAGAGCCTGCGGCTGGCCGCCGACCGGCCGTCCGACTCGGCCGGCACCGCCCGCCTCCACGGTGATCTGGCCCAGGCCTGCCTGCACCTGGGCCGCCCCGACGAGGCACTGCGGCACCTGACGCGCTCCGCGGAGCTGGAGCTGCGCCACGGCAGCCGCACGGACGCGTTCTGCACCTACAGCGACGCGGCCCGGCTCAGCCTCGACCTGGGCCGCGTCGAGGACTGCATCGCGCTGCTCGACTCCCTCCTGGCCGAACCGGACGTCGCCGCCGGAGAGGTGGACGACCGGCTCGTCGCCCAGCTGCGCCTGACCCGCGCCCGCGCGCTGCACGCGGGCGAGGACCTCAAGGCCGCCACCGCGGAGTTCGCCGCTCTCGCGGCCGAGTCGGCCGGCTGGGCCGACGACCCCGGGAGCCACGCCATGATCGCCGCGGAGACCGCCGTACTCCTCGCCGAGTCCGGCGAGTTCGGCCGGGCCCGCGAGGCCGCGGACCAGGCCCTCGCCGCCCACGCCCGGGCCCCGCGCTACGAGCAGCTCAGCAACTGCCTGCGCGAACTCGCCCGGCTCCAGGCCCAGAAGCAGGGTTCCGAGGGCCTGGCCGACGCCCTCGCCTGTCTCGCCGACGCGGGCAGGATCGCCGACGAGGCCCGCGCCGCGGGGTACGAGGCCCGCGGCCGCTCCCTGGACAGTGCCCTGGCCTACGAACACGGACGGGTCAACGCCTACGCCCGTGAATACGAGACCGCCCTGGCCGCTCTGGACAAGGCCCTCACCCTGCTCGGCGAACCGGGACCCGACGAGGACCCCGCCGGTGAGTGGGCCGAGTGCGTCCGTCTCGCGGCTGCCGTGGAGGGCCTCTACCTGGAACGCCCCGCCCCCGCCCTCGCCCGCCTCGACACGGCGGTCTCCCGCCTGAGCGCCCTGGGCCACACCGAGGCGACCGAGCCGCTGACCTCCCTGGCGGCCCGGCTGCGCGACAACGGGTGATGCGGCGGGCGCGGGGGGGGGGCGACAGCCCGCCCCGGCACCGGGGCGCCGCCGGCACCGCCTCCCGTACGTCCGCAGGTGCGCCCGCAGCGCGCCGTCGTCAGTGTGCGCTGCCTTTGCGCAGGACCTTGTCGACGCCGACCGCGACGACGACGAGGGTCCCGGTCGCGACGTCCTGGTAGAGGCTGTCGACACCCGCTTGGGTGAGGCCGGAGCGGAGCACGGTGACGATGAGCGTTCCGATGAGCGTCCCGGCGATGCTTCCCCGGCCGCCGAACAGGCTGGTCCCGCCGATGACGACGGCGGTGATGCTCTCCAGGTTCGCCGTCTGGTAGGAGTTGGGGTCGGCGTTGGGGATGCGGCCGAAGGACTGCCAGGCGGCGATGCCGTAGAGAAGACCGGCGGTGAGGTAGACCGACAGGACCGTGCGCCGCACGCTGATGCCGGTCAGGCGGGCGGACTCGGGTGCGTTGCCGACGGCGTAGATGTGCCGGCCCCAGGCCGTCTTGCCGAGCACGTACCAGAAGAAGGCGAACAGACCCACGAGCAGGAACGTCCCCCAGGTGATGAGCACGCTGCCGAGGTGGACGCCGTTCCCCCAGAAGAGAAGCAGGCCGCTCGTCACCGGATAGCTGCGGGACTGGGAGTAGAGCCTGCTCACGGCGTAGATGACGGTCAGCGCACCCAGGGTCACGATGAAGGGCGGCAGGTCCAGCCGGGCCACGAGCAGACCGTTGACGAGTCCGAGGCAGGTCGCCACGGCCAGGCCCACCAGCAGCGCCGCCGCGGGGCTGCTCCCCTCGAAGACGGGCTTGGCCATGGCGAGCGTGCCGAGTACCGCGATGGCTCCGTTCGACAGGTCGATGCCCGCGGTGAGGATGATCAGGGACTGACCCAGCGCCAGCGTGCCGATCACGATGGACTGCTGCAGTACCAGTGAAAGGTTTTCCGGTGTCAGAAAGGTGTCTGTCGTGACCGAGAAGACCAGGACGGCGACGGCCAGGGCCACGAGTGGGCCGATGGCCGGTGTGCGCAGGGCGTACCGCAACGTGTCCCGCAGTGCCGTGCCCGGTTCACTGTCGTCGGCGGGACTGGTGGTGACGGGAGATCTCATGATCCGTTACTGATCCCTTCGCCGGTCGGCGTCCGAAGATCACCCCCAGCAGTGCCGGAGTCCCCAGTCGGTGTTCCGGGACGGCAGTCCCGGCACCGGCCTGTCGGTGATGAGTACCGTGCCTGTGTCCGTGAAGCCGGACGGTTTCTTCCCTTTCCTGACGAAGTCGGTGACCGCGGTCACGCCCTGGTCGGCCATCCTGATCGGGAACTGCATGACGGTGGCCGCGTACCTGCCGGATCTGACGTCGCGCACGCCCTCGCATGCGCCGTCGATGGCGCCGATGGTCACCTGCCGGGTCAGGCCGCGTGCGGCGAGGGCCGTGTAGGCGCCGTCGGCCACCGGCTCGTTGATGGCGTAGAGCGAGTTCACATCGGTGGTGCGCTGCAGCAGGTTCTCCGTCGCGGTCTGCGCCCGATTGCGGTCGCCGTTGGTGATGGCCCGTCCGCGGATCGCCGGTGAGTCGTCCTTGATCGCGAAGCCGCTGAGGAACCCGTCGTGCCGGAGCCGGCTGACCGTGGACCCTTCCGTGCCGTCGAGCATGAACACCTTGGGGGCCCGGCCCGCGAGCACGGCCCTGACGTAGGCGCCCTGGAGGCGTCCGGCGTGGAAGTTGTCGGTCGCGAACGTGGCGTCCGCTGCGTTCGCCGGGTCCGTCGCGGTGTCCAGCGCGATCACCAGGATGCCCTGGCGGCGGGCCTCCGCGATGGCGCCCAGGATCCCCGTCGTGTTCGACGGCGTGATCAGGATTCCCTGCACGTGGCGGGCGATGAGGCTCTCGACCGCGGCGACCTGGCCCTCGTTGTCGCCGTCGAACTTGCCGGACAGGGCGATGAGCTCGGCGTTGTTCTTCCTGGCCGTGTCGGCGGCGGCCTTGCGCATGGCCACGAAGAACGGATTGGTCTCGGTCTTGGTCACCAGGCCGATCGTGACCTTCCGCGTCCCGTTGCCACCCGTGGAGTTCTGATGCCCGGCGCAGGCGGCGGCGCCGACCAGCAAGGTGCCCACCACGAGGAGCGCCGCCCCCTGCCGGGGACGTCGTCGCCGGCAGCGCGCGCGGACGGTGTGGTGGTGTGCCATCGGTGACACCCTCCTCAAGCCGGGTGCAGCGTTGCGGAACCTCCAGCCCATTTACACCATATGTCTATATCGTTAATAAATGTTGCATTATGCTACTTGGGTCTCTCCTTGGAGGTGAGGTTGGCTTGACTGGGCCGCCCCTGCTCGCGCTGCGAGGGGTCTCCAAGCGGTTCGGCGCCGTCCAGGCTCTGAAGGACGTCGACCTGGAGATCCGCGAGGGCGAGGTCGTCGCTCTTCTGGGGGACAACGGCGCCGGCAAGTCCACCCTCGTCAAGGTCATCGCAGGTGTCGAGACCCCGGACAAGGGCGTCATCGAGTGGGAGGGCCGGGGCGTCCACATCACGAGCCCCCGGATCGCTCGCCGCCTGGGCATCGCGACCGTGTACCAGACCTTGGCGTTGTGCGACGACCTCGACGTCGCCGAGAACCTCTTCCTGGGCCGGGAGCGGCGGTGCCCCGGTGTCCGGGGCCGCCTGTTCCGGTTGCTGGACTACGGCGGCATGCGCAGGCAGGCGCGCGGCCAGCTCGACGCGATGGGCATCCGGGTCCCCGATGTGCGCGCTCCGGTCGCTTCACTGTCCGCGGGGCAGCGGCAGACCGTCGCGATCTGCCGCGCCCTTCTCGGCCGCCCGAGGGTCGTCCTCCTGGACGAGCCCACCGCGGCGCTCGGCGTCCCCCAGGCGGGCCACGTTCTTGAGGTCGTCGACGAGCTGCGCGAACAGGGCATCGGGGTGATCCTCGTGAGCCACAACCTGGGAGACGTCAAAGCTGTCGCGGACGAGGCGGCGGTGCTGCGGCTCGGCCGCAACAACGGCTTCTTCCATGTGCCGACGACCTCGCAGGACCGGATCTTCTCCGCCATCATCGGCGCCACGGACAATCCCTAGTCCGACGTCGTCGCCGGTCCTGCCGCGCCGATCGTTCCCCCGAAGATCACCACTGAGTGACATCGAACAGGGGCCGCCTACGCCGTTGCGGTGAACTGGATACGTTGTCCGCGCCGCAGCGCGGGCCGGGGAACATCCCCGGCCCGCGCTCTGTCGGTCGTCAGCCGTCGGTCGTCAGCCGAGCAGCTTGCTCGCCAGCGTCGCGGCGTTGTACGAGCCCCAGCCGGTGGTGAAGTCCCAGCCGGTGGCGGCGGAGTAGGCGCCGTTGCTGCCGCTGGTGATGTCGTGGAAGCCGGTGCCGCTCGCCGAGTAGAGGGCGGGGTCGGCGAAGCCGAGGTTGGCCTTGCCGGCCGCCGCGGCCTGCTGGTTGTAGAGGGCCGCGAAGGCCGCCCACTCGGGGGCCGCCGCACTGGTGCCGCCCACCGAGGACCAGGAACCCTGCGAGTAGATCGAGACACCGGGGCTGGGGTTGGCGTGGGCCGAGACGTCCGGCACCTGGCGGTAGCCGCCGCCGGCGCTCTTCTGGACCGCCTTCTGCCAGCTCGGGATCGTGAAGACGGAGGACTTGCCGCCACCGCCCCCGGACCAGGCCACCTCCTTGCTGAAGGCGTTGGACGAGGTCACCGTCAGCTTGGTGCCACCGACGCCGGTGACGTACGGGTCGCTGGCCGGGTAGTCGACGGAGGTGCCGCCGTCGCCCGCGTCGTCGGAGCCGCTGTCACCGGAGGCCGCGTAGAAGCCGAGGCCCTGGGCGGCACCGGCCTTGAAGACGGCGTCGACCGCGTTGATGCCGGAGGTCGTGCGGGCACTCTCGGCGGCACCCCAGCTGATCGAGGTGGTCGGGATGCCGCTGTCGACGATGGCCTGGTAGGTGTCGACCTCACCGGCGTCGGAGTTGGGGCCCTCGAACACGGTGACGTTCGCCTTGGGGGCGATCGCGTGCAGCACCTCGATGTCCAGCTCGACCTCGACCTGGCCGTCGCCGAGTGCGCCGGAGCCGCCGTCCACCTTCTGCACGGTCGGGGTGGGCGAACCCAGGCTGTAGTGGTTGTCGTACGTGGTGATGTTGGACTGCTGGAAGCCGTCGAACTCCAGCAGCGCGATCTTCTGGCCGCTTCCGGTGTACGTGCCGGAGACGTTGTAGCCGCCCTTGAGCTGGGCCGGGGTGTAGCCGCCGCCGGGGCCGTCGTGGGGGGAGACGGTGTGCGCGGTCGCCTGGTGGTGCAGCTGGACCCGGTTGTTGAGGCCGGCCACGTCGCTGACCAGGGAGGCGAGGGAGGACGGGAGCGTCGGCGCGGAGTCGTTGGCGTAGAAGGACCGGCCCGACTCGGTGTCCTTCCAGGTCGACAGCTTGGTGCCGAAGGCCTTCTCCAGCTGGGCGGCGGTACCGCTGGCGTCGACCAGCAGGTTGCCCGAGTGGACGGTGCCGACGGTCAGGCCCTGGGCACGCAGGTAGTCCTTGAGCTGCTCGACCTCGGCGTCGGTCCGGCCGAAGCGGGCGGCGAACTGACGTTTCGTCAGGTAGTGGCCGTACGAACGCGACCACGGGTCACTCACCTTGGCGACGAAGGTGTCAAGTGCCGTGCCACCTCTGGGAGTCAGGCTGATCGCCACGGATATCCGCTTGCCGGCCGCGACGTTTCCGGTGCGGGCCGCGTTCTGCTTCAGGCCCGGCAGGACGTCTCCGGAGATGGCGGCACGGGTCGCATGCGGCTGCGGGGCGTTCGCGGCGTAGGCGGCGGGGACGACCGCGGCGACCAGGGCCGGCGCGGCGGCCAGACCGAGCAGTTTCAGACGTGACTTCACTGAAGTCCTCCGGGGAGTGGGGGAGTTGTTCCGGAAGCGGAACGGCTTCACCGTAGAAACCCCGGCCCCCTCCCCATAAGCGGGGGAACCCTTGTGTCACGTGTTAACAGCCGATGTCACGTCAACGGCGTGTGTCGAGAGCTCGGCGGGGTCCGGGTGGGGCTGGGCCGGCTCACCGTCACGGCCTGTGCCGGGACGTCCGCCTGGCCGTCGTCGCGGGATTCGACGGCCGTCCCGGAGGCGATGACGGCGACCGCCATCGCATGGGCGAGTGCGGTGCGCGAGCGGACCCCGACCTTGCGGTAGACCCGCGACAGGGTCCCCTCCACCGTCTTGACGCTGATGAACAGCTTCGCGGCGACTTCCCGGTTGGTGGCCCCGCCCCCGACCAGCTCGGCGATCCTGGCCTCGGTGGGGGTGAGTCCGGTTCCGCCCGCGCCCGCCTCACCGCTGCGGTCTACGGCGTCCAGCCGCGACAGCTCGTCCCTGGCCCGCGCCGCCAGCGGGGCGGCGCCGATCCGCGTGGCGGTCTCCAGCGCCTCGCCGAGCACCGCGCGGGCCGCGCTTCTGCGGCGTGAGCGGCGCTCGACCGCGCCGAGCGCGATCAGGGTGCGCACCAGCTCGACGGGCAACGGGAGTTGACGCAGCCGGTCCACGGCGCCGCGCAGCCGCGCCGCCCCCTCCCTGGCCCGGCCGGTCCCCGCCTCCCGAAGCCCCTCCGCCCGCTCCAGAGCCGCCAGTACGCTGCCGGGTGTGTCACCGGCCGTACGAGCGCAGGCCTCGCGGACGACGGACTCGGCCTCGTCGGTCTCGCCCAGCAGGACGAGGGCTTCGGCCAGGTCGCCGTACCAGTGCAGCAAGGGCGGGTCGGCGGCACACATGGCGGTCCCGAGTTCTCTGACGCGTTGCAGCGCCTCGACCGCGCTCGCGGCCTCCCGTGGGTCGCCGGTGAGCAGTCCGGCCTGCCCGCGCACGGCCAGCGCACGCAGCAGGAACAGCCGGTCGCCATCGGCTTCCGAGGCGCGTACCGCCTGTTCGGCCAGGCGCCGGGCCTCCTCCGCCGTGCCGCCCGCGGTGGCCGCCAGCGCGGCCGCGTACAGCGCGGGTGCCGCCTGGGGCATGGCGCGTGAGCAGCGCGCCGCGGTGTGCAGTGCCTCGCGGCAGTGCCCGGCCCGCACCTGGATGCGGGTCAGTGACACCAGCGTCGCCATGACCTCCTCGACGCCGGCGAACTCCCTGATCCGGGCGAGGAGTTCGACGACCTGCTCCCGGGCCTCGGGTACCCGGTCGGAGTCCAGGGCGAGGATCGCCCGCATCCGGATCAGCCGCCAGCTCTGCGGACCGCCGTCCGCGCCCCCCGCCAGGGTGAGCGCCTCCTTCAGCGCGATGTCCGCGGCGACGGGATCGCCGGCCAGGGACCGCACCCGGGCGAGCGTGGCGAGCGCCCCGATCCGGGTCTCCGTGTCGCCCGCCACGGCCGCCTGCCGGGCGGCGCGCCGGGCATGCCGGGCCGCCTCCGTCAACTCCCCGCACAGCAGGCCGCGTACGGCCGCCCAGTGATGCAGCCAGGCCTCGGCCTCCGGATCGCCGGCGGCGTCGCGCAGGCCCTCCTGGATCAGCGCGCCGGCACCCTCCAGGGCCTGCCCGGCGCCCCGCAGCAGCACCAGCCGGGCCCGCACCCGCCGGCGTGCCGAGCTCGACGCGGCGAGGACCGTCTCGGCGGCCTCGGCCGCCTCCTGAAGCTGCCCGGCGTCGCACGCGTACTCCGCCGCGGCCAGCAGCCGGTCGGCCCGGTCCGCGGGCCGGTCGCCGGGGGTGCGGCGGGCGGCGAGCCCGGCCAGTTCGCTGGCGGCGCCGAGCGCGCCGTCGCGGCGCGCGGACTCCGCCGCGGCCAGCAGGGTGCGGGCGGTGGCCTCGTCCTCGTGGGGGCGGGCGTGAGCGAGGTGGCGGGCCTGTTCGACAGGCTCGGTGATCGTGCGGGCCAGCAGCGCGTGTGCCTGCCGGCGGTCGTTCTCGGCTGCGTCGGCATAGACGGCGGCCCTGACCAGCGGATGCCGGAAACGTACGGTTCCGCCGGCGTCGGTCGTCGCCACGCCGAGGCGTTCGGCCTGCGCCAGGTCGGCGGCGGGGTCGGGGAGCCCGGCGGCACGCAGCAGGGTGAGGTCGGGCCGGGCGGCGGCGCTCGCGAGCAGGAGGGTGCGCCGCGCCGTCTCCGGCAGCGTGCGCGCCTCGTCCAGCAGCAGGGCGCGCAGTCTCCGGGGCACGGGCAACGCCGGGCCGAAGACCCTGCGTTCCGGGCCGCGCAGGGCCACCGCTCGCCCCAGCTCCAGTGCGTACAACGGGTTTCCGGCCGCGGCGTCCTGGATCGCCCGCAGCACTCCTGGGGGCAGGTCGGCACCGATGCCGGCGCGTACGAGACGGGCCACCTCGTCGTCCGCCAGCGGCGGCACCGGAAGTTCGGTCGTGCCCGGCGGGCAGCAGCGCAGCCGCTCGGGCTGTTCACCGTCCGCCACCCGTTCGGCGGCCACCACCCGTATGTCCAGGCCGTCGAGGCGGCGCACGGCGAAGGCCAGCACCTCGGCGGTGAACTCGTCGAGCCACTGCAGGCCGTCGAGGACCAGGACGACGGGGCCGGTGGCGGCCAGCGTGCGCAGCACGTCGAGGACGGCGACGCGCACCGCGAGGCGGCCGCGCCCGTCCGCCGGTTCCGGGCCGCGCAGCAGGGCTGCCCTCAGTGCTGCCCGGGGCTCGGGCGCGAGGAGCTCCAGGGCGCTCTCCGGCACCCGCGTGAACAGGTCGACGAGCCCGGCGAACGGGAGCCGGGCGTCCTCCTGCGCGGGCGAGCAGTGCAGCACGGTGCCGACGGACGGGGCATGTGCCGTCACAGCCGCGACAAGGGCTGCCACGAGCAGGGACTTGCCGATCCCCGGGGGACCGTGGAAGAGCACTCCGGGACGGGCCGTCAGTTCGGCCCGGGCGGCGTCGAGCAGCTCGCGGCGCCCGGTCAGCGACCGCGCTCCCACCGCGGCCGCCCGTCCGTCGCGCCGGGGGCGGCGCCCGTGGCCGTCGCGCCTGATCCGTCCGGTGCCGGGGCACACCCGGCACCGAGGACGGGACCATCGGTACGGCGGGTGCGGCAGGCCTCAGGACACAGGATCATGTGTCCATGACAACTCGCACGGATTCGCCTTGTCAATGAGGGCTGTCACGCGGCCTGTTCCCGGCCCTCGGCAGCCGGCCCGGCCGTGCGGCCCCCCACCCTGGTCGCGATCCCTACAGCTCACCGTGGAGCACGGCCCGGACGAAGGGCACCCATGAGCGGTCCGAGAAGTCGATCACCGGCCCGAGGGGATGCTTCGAGTCACGAATCGGAGCTTTGTGCGGCGGGGGGGGATCAGCAGTTCCACACACCCGTTGTCCGCACCGCTGTAGCTGCTCTTGCGCCACACGCGTATCGGCTCGGTCACGACTCGTCGTCCTCCTGTTCGACTTCTCTGCGGCACGCCAGCGTATCCGGGTGATCGGCGCCCAGAACGCGGACGCAGACGTCCAGCGTGCGCGCGGCCGACTCCCGTGCCGCTGCGGAGCGTCCGGTGCCCCGCAGGATCCGGGCCAGCACGATCTCGACGGAGAGCGTGTGGGGGTGTTCCGGGCCGAGGATCCGTTGCCGTACGGCACGCACCGTCTGCGCGGCTTCCAGGGCCTCGTCCCACTGGCCGAGGTGGGACAGGACGTCCGCCAGGCGCTGACGTGCGGCGAGCGTCCGCGGGTGCTCCACGCCCAGTACCCGCGCGCTGCCCTCCAGCGTGACGCGGGTGTGGACCGCGGCCTCCTCCCATGCGCCGACGCCGGCGAGCACCCAGGCGAGGGCGATGCGGCTCAGCAGGGTGTGCGGGTGGTCGTCGCCGAGGGCCCGCTCGCTCACCGCGAGGTTCTCGGCGGCCAGCCGGCGGGCCTCGTCCCAGCGTCGCTGCTGCCCGATCGCCTCGGCCAGCCGGCCCCGGCTGTCGATGGTGTCCGGATGCGTGGCACCCAGGACACGGACCCGCCCTTCGGCGGCCCGGCGCATGTACCGCTCGTCCTCCGCCCAGCGCCCGAGTCCGTACAGCGCGATGCCGAGGGCGTGGGCACTGTCGAGCGTGTCCGGGTGCGCGTGGCCGAGCAGTCCCTCGCGGGCCTCCAGCGTGGCCCGGTGGACCGCGATCGCCTCGTCGAACTGCCCGAGGGCGGCCAGCGCCCGGCCGCGCTCGTGCCGGTCGGCCAGTGCCTCCGCGCAGTCCTCGCCGGCGGTGACGCGGGCGGCCTCGTCGGCGAGCGTGCGCGTCGTGGCGTAGTCGCCGCGCACGTACGACTGGTCGCGCAGCGCGCGGACGACGGCGAGCGCCGATGCGGTCGCGGCTTCGGCGTGGTGTGCGGCGGCGTGCCTGAGCAGGGCCGAGGCGTGGGGCGTGAACAGGCGCAGGGTGTGCGGGTCCACGTACCGGTCCGAGTCCGTGGACAGCAGCCGGCGCAGCAGGCCGGCGGCGGATTCCAGCAGCGGCGCCCGCTGGTCGACCGGGATGCGGGACGCGACCGTCTCCAGCAGGAGGGGGTGCGCCTGCACGCTGCGTACGGCGGCACGGCCGGCCCCGGCGGACGCGTCGATGAGCGAGACCAGGGAGTGTGCCGTCAGCTGTTCGAGGGCGAGGTTGGCGCGCTCCCCGGTGAGCGGTGGAAGCGCGTGCGGCAGCGCGGTGGCGTCGAGCCCGGCCGGTGCGAGCACCCCGACGGGCAGCGGCGCCGCGGCGAAGCACGACAGCAGCCTGAGCAGCGTCGTCGCCTCGGGGATGCCCTGCTCGGTCAGGGTGTCCAGGGAGATCTGCCACGTACCGGTGATCAGCCGGCGCAGTTCCTGCTCCCCGGGTGCCGCTCCGCGGTCGAGCAGCGACGGGTCGGCGTCGAGGCGCCCCAGGTATTCGTCCACGGAAACCGGCTCCAGCAGTTGTCGGCCGAGGTAGGCGCCGGCGAGCGACAGCGCGAGCGGGTGGCAGCCGAGCCGGCGTGCCAGCAGCTTGAGCTTGGCGGTGTCCTCCGCGCTGACCGCGAGGTCCCGCAGCACGTCGACGGCGTAGGAGAGGTCGAGAACGTCCAGTGGATGCCTGACGGCCCGGCGCCACTCGACGGCGTCCCGGAGCCGACTGGTGATCAGCACGATGCCGCGGCTGCTGGACCGCAGCCACGCGCCGTGCCGGAACACGGAGGGATCGTCCGCGTTGTCCAGGACGAGCAACCAGGGCTCGGGCGACCGCTCCAGACAGTGCCAGACGAGATCCGCGTCCGGACGGCGGCCCTCCCGCGCGGCGTCGACCTCCGCCTGCGCGGCCCCGCGATCGTGGGCCACGGCCAGCATCCCGGAACGGAACGACGAGCGGTCGGCGGCGTTGACCCACAGCCCGACGACCCCCTGGCCGGCCACGGCCTCGTCGAACACGGTCTGGGCCAGTGCCGTCTTGCCGCTGCCCGGCATGCCGTGCACGACGTGCAGGCCGTTCGGCGCCGCCGCCGGGTCACCGATGGCCTTCAGGAGCGCTTCTCGCACATCGAGACGGTCACGCAGGGGCGAACTCAGGGGAGCGACCAGGGGAGTGCGGACCGATTCGGGGCTCGTCCACCCCAACCCGGTTCCCGGAGCGGGGGGTTCGGACTGCTGGACGGTGTATTCCAGGATGATCTGGTCGCCTGCGGCCTGGTACACCCGACCGTGCCCGTCGGTGACGGCCCGCAGGACATGACCGGCCTGCGGGGCGCCCGGATGTTCCGTCATCGCTCGACGATGTGCTGGTCCCGCCCGGCCTGGTAGACCCGCGCGTGCCCGGATGCGTGCGCGTGCAACTGCACGGTGGGAAGGGGCGGTCGCCGGTCCTCGGGCAGAGAGGCGCGTGCCTGGGCCAGCACGTCCTCAAGCTCCTGGGCGACGGACGGATCCGCGGCCAGCAGGCGCCTCAGCCTGCGGCGCCAGTCCCGCTCCAGATCCTCGGCGCCCGCTGCGTCACCCTCGCGCCGCGCCACGAGGATCTCCTCACGGGTCTCCTCCAGTGCCGTGCCGATCTCGTCGGCCTGCACCGGGCGTACCCGGCGCCACAGCGCCACCACACCTTCGCGTGTCCGCTGCCATGCGTCGGTCGCCATCAGCGCGACGACGGTGGTTCCCGCGGTCTGCGCCAGCATCTCCGGATCCATGACCGATTCCCCCGCACCTGTGGACACCTGACCGCGATGATAGGCGGAGGGGCCGGCCGGCAGAAGAGATGATCTGTGGCATCGGCTCCCGGACAGCACGTGTGTGGCCGAAACTGACGCACGGGCAGCCGTGTTCACCCCGGCTGCCGAACCGGGAACGAGAGGCCCGGCCGCGCTTGAGCGTCACCGGGGCCGGGTGCGGGCGAGCGTCTCGTCATGGCGTGTGGCGGGTACGGTGGCGTGCTCCGCGACGAGAGCCCGCGCCTGCTCCGGCAGTGGCGGCGGACCGATCCTGCCGTCACCGGCTCCGGGAACCAGCGCCTCGGCCACGTCACCGGCCGTCGGCCGCTGGCCCGGATCCGGCTGGAGGCACCACCGGACCACCTCCGCGAAGTCTGCGGGCAGCCCGGCGAGATCGGGTGTGCCGGCCCGGATGCCGGCGACCACGGACGGCGTGTCCCGGCCCCAGGGGCTGCGGCCCAGGGCCAGGCGGGCGAGGACGGTGCCCAGGGAGAACACATCGCTGGCGGGTGTGAAGGTGCGCTCCTCGCGCAGTTGCTCGGGGGAGGCGTACGCGTAGGTGCCGGCGAAGCCGCGCCGTGGCTCGGTGAGCCGTTCGATCTGGGCGATTCCGAAGTCGATGACGCGCGGGCCGTCCTCGGTCAGCAACACGTTGGCCGGCTTGAGATCGAGATGCACGATGCCCTCGGCGTGGATGGCGCTCAGGGCGACGGCGATGCCCGCCCCCAGGGTGCGCACCAGGTCGGTTTCCAGCCGGCCGCACCGCTCCACGAGTTCCTGCAAGGACGGGGCGGCCACGTACGGCACCGCCATCCACGGGGCCGGACCGTCGGTGTCCGCAGCGATCACCGGCACGGTGAACCGCCCGTCGACCCGCTGCGCCGCCCGCACCTCGTCGGCGAAGCCCCGCTTGATCGCGGGAACCGCCGCGAGATGCGCGTGCAGCGTCTTGACCGCGACCATCAGCCCGTCGGGATCCTGGCACAGGTAGACCCGCCCGAAGCCGCCCTCGCCGACACACTCCAGCACCTCGTACGTGCCGAAGACCGGTGGCCGGTCCGCCCCGTCCGCCCCGGCGGGGCGCCGCGCCCGCTCCATCTCCCGCCAGGTCCCGATGGCCGCGGCCTGCTCGTGAAACGCGACCCGGCCGCCGTCCGCCGCCCCCGCCGACACCCGCCTCCCCGCGCCCGGTGAACCCGTCCCCGCCGGCTCGTCCTCCACCACGACGACCCGCGCCGTCGTCGGTTCGCCGTCCCGGAAGACGTATGCCCCGAGCCGTACGTTCTCGTCGCTCAGGCGGGACACATAGAGGCCCGGCAGCCCCAACTGCTCGCACACGCGGGCCTCTTCGGGTGTCGGGCGCAGGTCGTCGCGGGCGAAGCAGAGGGCCGTCGCCTCATAGCCGCGCCCCGTCAGGTCCCGCAGCACGGCCGCCCAGTGCTCCGGCGTCCATGCGGCCCATGTCCCTTCGCCCGCACCGGGGTTCACGACGGCGAGCCAGGTCGCGTGGGAGGTGCCGGCCTCGCGGGCCAGCACGGCGCAGGCCGTCTCCGGCGCGGTCTGCAGCGCCTCACCCAACACCGCCGCGGCCCGCTGCGCGATACGCAGCACCGTGCGCCCGGCCATCCGGGCGAGCTCGTCACGCTGCCCGGACAGGATGTCGTACTCCGGCGAACCGGGCCCCTCGCCCCGCAGCTCCATGCACGCGAGCACCTTCCCGAAACAGTCGACAGCCGTCTCGTGGTCCTCCGCCCGCACCGTCGCCTTCGCCTGCGCGACAAGCGCGGAGAGGACCTGGGAGCTGTCCGCCCCGTAGAGCTGCTCGGACCGTTCGGCCATCTGCCCGTACATCCGGCCCGCGCGCGGGAAGTCTCCCGCGGCTTCGACCGCGGCGGCCGTCGCGAGGAGGTCCTGCAGCCCGTCGTGGCCGCCCTCGTTGCCGAACGGCAGTGCGCCGGCGACCTCGGCGTAGCGCTGACGGGCGATGCCGACGAGCTGGTGGCCGGGGCCGAGCTCCTGCTGGGCGGTCTGCAGCATCTGGGAGAACGCGCGCAGCGCGGCCGCGTTGTCGCCGCTCTTCTGCTGCCAGTAGCCCACCTCGCACAGCAGGGTGAGCGCCGTCTCGGTGCGGTTCTCCCGCTCGGCGGACCGCCGCATGGCTTCGTAGCGGCGTACGGCCTCCTCGGGCCGGCCCGACCGGCCGTGCCAGTGGGCCAGTTGATGCCGGGCCAGTTCGGTGTCCGGATGGCCCGGTCCCTGGATCCGCTCACGGTCGGCCATGAGCCGTGCGAACAGCCGCACCGCGGCTTCCGGTTGTCCGGACTCGCCGGTCCAGTGGGCCAGTTGGTGCCGCAGTGCCAGGGTATCGGTGTCCTGCGGTCCCAGGACGCGTTCCGCCTCCGCGACCAGTTCCGCGTAGCGTCCGGCGGCCTCCGCCGCGCCGAACTGACGGGCGATCAGCTCAGCCGTCATGCTGTCCGCCCGCAGCGCCGCGACGAGCTCCTCGCGGTCATCCGATGCCGCCTCGCGCCGCCTGCCGAACCACTTCACCGAGCCACCCCCCCCATAGCCGTAGCCGGACGCGCGCCGAGTGGTCAGTATGCCCTACCCAAACGTTTGCGCCAATCGTTTGGGCAACACCGCCTCCTGGGCTCCACCGGAACAGAACTGACCGGTGACCGGGGCGGTTTACGGCGTCCCGCTCACCGCAGACCCGGCCCGATCGGCGCACCCGTGGACGCCCGCACCACGAGATCGGGCCTGAGCACCTCCGAGCGGACGGGCTCGCCCGCGATACGGCGGAGCAGCAGCCGTACGGCGCGTCTGCCCTGCTCGGCCATGGGGGAGTGGACGCTGGTGAGCGGGACGGGCAGTTCGGCGGCGAGGGGGGTGTCGTTGAACCCGGCCAGCGCGAGGTCTTCCCCCAGCCGCAGACCCAGGTCGCGGGCGGCGCCGATAGTGCCGATCGCGGCGAGGTCGTTGACGGCGAAGATCGCGGTCGGCCGGTCGGAGCCGCTCAGCAACTCGGCGGCGGCCCGGTGCCCGCCGGCCGTGTCGAAGCGGCAGTGGCGTACCCGGTGGGCGGGCAGGGGCAGGCCGGCCTCGCGGTAGCGGTCGGTGAAGCCGGTCGTGCGGTCGGTGCCGGTGCTGGCGAAGGGTTCACCGGCGACGACGGCCACCCGGCGGTGGCCCAGGGCCAGGAAGTGCTCGGCCACGAGCCGTCCGCCCAGGTGGTCGTCGCACGTCACCGCCGGGTGGCCGGTGTCGGTGCGGCGGTTGACGAGCACGAAGGGCGTGCCGTCAAGGGCCGGGCCGGCCAGCGCGGCGCCGTCCAGGTGCGCGTCGCCGATGATGAGGCCGTCCACCCTGCGGCCCAGGACCATGCCGATCCGCTCGCGCTGGGTGGCGGGGTCGTCGTGGGTGTTGGTGACGAAGGTGGAGAGCCCTCGCCGGGTGGCCTCCTCCTCCACACCCTCGTAGATGGTGGCCACCACGATCTCCGACAGCCGGGGGAAGAGCACCCCGACCAGGTTGCTGCGGCGGGTGCGCAGGCTGGTGGCGTGCGGGTTGGGGCGGTAGCCGAGTTCGTCGGCCAGCTCGCGGATGCGGCGCGCCGTCTCGCCGGACGCCGCGCGGCCCTGCTCCCCGGACGGGCCGTTGAGGACCCGGGAGACCGTCGAGACGTGCAGCCCGAGCCGTTCCGCGATCCCGCGCAGTGTCACCGGCCCGCCATCGCCTGCCATACCGTCTCCCGCCTCGCCGTTCCCGAACCGCCCCCATTCTCCCCAACGGCACACCTCGGCGGACCCGGCGGACAGCCGCAGCCGAGGACGGCCGCCGTCCCCGTGCGGCCGCCGCCGTCCCGGTGCGGCCGCCGCCGGCCCGGACCGGGGCGAGCCGGTGGTGCGCGGCGGCGACCCGGGCGAGCAGGATCTTCGCGGCGGCGCGGTCGCCGGCGTCCGTGCCGGTGACCATCACCGCGGGGTCGCGCGCGGCCGGGAGCTTCCTCCGGAAGAGCCGGCGGGCAGTCCGCCGGGCGGGAAGAAGCCCCGGGGAAACGGTCAGTGCTGCGGGCTGCCCATCTCCGCGCAGAAGAGCACCGGGTCACTGTCGAAGCCCCGGATCATCTCGCGCATCTCCCACGCTCCGGAGGGGGCCCGGGTGAACTCGGCGACCGTCGTGGCCGTGGCGTCGGCGACCTGGGCGAAGTCGTCCGCCAGCAACTGCTCGTACCCCTGGACGACGACCACCCCGGCGTTGGACATGTCCCCGAACGTCCGGGGCCCACCCTCCTGGTGGATGGCCACGCCGGCCACCACACGCCCGTACACGGGCGCCAGCCGGTCGAATTCCAGGACCATCACCTCGACGAACCCGAAGCCCATGCCGGTCTCGCTGTGCCGGGTCATGGTGATGGTGCCGTCCGGTGACCGGCTCTCGTGGTGCACGACATACACCGGCCGCCCGTAGGGATCGTCCGCCGAGTAGGTCGCGGCGATGATGTCGAGGTGCCGGGGCGTCTCCCCGAGCGGGCTCGGGTCCCACTTGAGTCTGACCTCCACCTTGCCCAGCGCCTTGCCTCCAGCACTCACCTTGCAAGCTCCCCCGTCAGAACCGTGGCGAGACGTCCCCGCACGATCAAGTATGCGTTTCTGACGGCTCTTTGACGCCTCCCTGCGCCGGCTGAACTCTCAAGCGACGGACGCGGAGGCCGAGAGGTCCTGGTCGGCCGCCCAGGAAGCGAGGATGCGCAGCCGCTCGTGCGTGGGGGAACCGGGGGCGGCGGTCCAGACGGTCAGGTGCTGGTCCGGGTCGGTGCCGGCGGTGAGGGTGTCCCAGTCCAGGACGAGTTCGCCGACGACCGGGTGATGGAGCGTCTTGGTGCCCACCGTGCGGGCGGCGACCCGGTGTTCGCCCCACCACCGGGCGAACTGCTTGTCAGCTGCACCTTCTGCCTGCCGCGGTGCCCGGCGCGGTTCGCGGTCTTGCCGGCGAGCTGGAAGAGGTACGCCCGCTGGTCGTCATCCGGATGGAGTACGCGGGCGAGGGTGTCCAGCACCGGAGCCGATGCCTGCATACGGCCCTGCTCCAGGCGTGTGTAGTAGTCGGTGCTGATCGAGGCGAGCTGGGCGACCTCCTCGCGGCGCAGCCCGGCCACCCGGCGCGGTGCCGTCGTCTCCGGCAGGCCGACCGTGCGCGGGCTCAGCTCCGCGCGCCGCCTTTTGAGAAATTCTCCCAGCTCATCGAGGGGGACGTTGCTGGTCATGCTTCCCGGCATCGCACCGGTCTCACCGAGGCAAGGAGGGAGAAAACGCTCCCAGGATGCGGCCCTCCCCGGATGCGTTTCTCCGCTTTTCGCCTCGGCCGCCCCGTGTGACGCTCGACCTGAAGGAGATCCCCTCCCACTGAAGGAAGCACCACCATGCGCGGCGCAGTAATCCACGCCCCCGGCGACGTGCGCTTCGAGGAGCGCGACGACCCCCGGATCATCCGCCCGACCGACGCGATCATCCGCACGGTCGCCACCTGCGTGTGCGGCTCGGACCTGTGGGCGTACCGCGGCCTGGAACCCGTCGACGAACCTCACCCCATGGGCCACGAGTACGTCGGCATCGTGGAGGAGGTCGGCGGCGAGGTCACCTCGGTCAAGCCGGGCCAGTTCGTCGTCGGCTCCTTCGCCACGTCGGACAACACCTGCCCGAACTGCCTGAACGGCTGGCAGTCCTCCTGTCTGCACCGGGAGTTCATGAGCACCTGCCAGGCCGACCACGTCCGCATCCCGAACGCCCAGGGCACCCTGGTCGCCACGGACGACCACCCGGACGGCGCGTTCGTGCCCGGCCTGCTCGCCGTCTCCGACGTCATGGGCACCGGCTGGTACGCGGCCCTCGCCGCCGAGGTCAGGCCCGGCTCCACCGCCGTGGTCGTCGGTGACGGAGCGGTCGGCCTGTGCGGTGTGATCGCCGCCAAGGAGTTGGGCGCGGAGCGGATCATCGCGATGAGCCGCCACGAGCCCCGGCAGAAGCTGGCCCGGGAGTTCGGGGCGACGGACATCGTCACCGAGCGCGGGGAGGAAGGCGTCGCCCGCGTGAAGGAGCTGACGAAGGGCATCGGCGCCGACTCCGTCCTGGAGTGCGTCGGCACCTCCGAGGCGATGCGGCAGGCCCTGCACTCGGCCCGTCCCGGCGGCAACGTCGGCTTCGTCGGCGTCCCGCACGATGTCGCGATCGACGGCCAGGAGCTGTTCTTCTCCCACGTCGGCCTGCGCGGCGGCCCCGCCCCCGTGCGCCGCTACCTGCCCGACCTGATCGACCGGGTCCTGTCGGGCCGGATCGACCCGGGCAAGGTCTTCGACCTCACCCTGCCGCTGGAGCAGGTCGCCGAGGGCTACCGGGCGATGGACGAGCGCCGCGCCATCAAGGCCCTGCTGAAGCCCTGACCGGAGCAGCCGCCCGTCACCGGGGCCGCCGTCCACGGCCCGGCCCCGGACAGCCGACGTCCACGGCCCGGCCCCGGGCAGCCGACGTCCATGGCCCGGCTCCGGGCAGCCGCCGTCTGCCGTGCCCACGCCCACGCCCGCGGTGCTGCCGCTCGGCGGGAGGGCCCGCCCGCACACCGCTCGTCGCCCGGTACCCCGTGTCGCAGCGGACGAGGACGAGGCCCGCCCCCACCGAGCACGCGCCCGCCCCCGTTCCCCCCGAGGAGAGACCACACGTCTGCCTTCCACGACCGGGACCCGTCCCGGCAGGCTCCCCTTCGTCGTCTGGGTGCTCGCCGCCGGTGGCGCGGCCCCTTCTGGACCCTGGCCGCGCTCTCCGCGCTCGCCGCCGCGCTCACCGGCCGCTTCGTCCCGGCCCGTGAACGGCGCGCCGACGTGCGGCGGGAGCGTCGGCCCTCCTGGACCGGCCGGCGCTCCCGTCTTCGGCATCCGGCTTCAGTAGGTCTGATGGACGACCATCGCCGAGCCGCCGCCGCGCCGTACGGGCTCGGCCACCGCGGTGACCGTCCCGCGGGGGCCGAACTCCAGCGCGGCGACCGCGCCGATCTCGGGTGACGGGGTGAAGGCCGGCGGGGCCAGCACGAAGTGCTCACCGAGGGCTTCGAGCGCGGGGCGTTCGGGTGAGTCGAGGAAGGCCGGTTCGGCTTCGGTCGTGGTGCGGTTGCGCTGCGAGATGCGTGGTGCGGCGACCGCTTCGGGCAGGGTCATGCCGAGGTCGAGGCGGTTGACCAGGGTCTGCAGGACGGTGGTGATGATGGTGGCACCGCCCGGGGAGCCCACGGCGATCAGGGGCCTGCCGTCGCGCAGCACGATCGTCGGCGACATGCTGCTGCGCGGCCGCTTGCCCGGACCCGGCAGGTTCGGGTCGGGCACGCCGGCCTGCAGGGGCGTGAAGTCGAAGTCCGTGAGCTCGTTGTTGAGCAGGAACCCGCGGCCGGGAACGGTGATGGCCGAGCCTCCGGTCTGCTCGATGGTCAGCGTGTAGGAGACGACGTTGCCCCAGCGGTCGCAGGCCACCAGGTGGGTGGTCGACGGACCCTCGTACGGCTCCTGGCTGCCGGTGCCCGGGGCGGTGCACCCCGCTGGGGCCAGCGGGTCGCCCGGGGCGACGGGGCTGGTCAGCGACGTGGTGGGCGAGATCAGACAGGCGCGGTCCTTGGCGAACTCCTTGGCCAGCAGCTCCCTGGTCGGTACGTCGGAGAACGCCGGGTCGCCCACCCAGCGGTTGCGGTCGGCGAACGCGATCCGGCTGGCCTCCAGATAGTCGTGCAGCGCCTGCGCCGTGTCGGAGGGCGACAGGTGGAAGTTCTCCAGGATGTTCAGCGCCTCGCCGACCGTGGTGCCGCCGGAGGAGGACGGTGCCATGGAGTACACGTCCAGACCGTGGTACGTCGTGCGGGTCGGCGCCCGCAGGATTGCCCGGTAGCCGGCGAGGTCTGCACGTTCCATGAGCCCTGGACGCACGGTGCGCGTGGAGCCCTGGGCCACCGGCGGGTTCTGTACGGTGCGCACCAGGTCGTACCCGATGTCGCCGTGGTACAGGGCGTCCACGCCGTCGTGGGCGAGTTCCCGGTAGGTGCGGGCCAGGTCGGGGTTGCGGAAGCGGGTTCCGACGACGGGCAGTTGACCGCCCGGCAGGAACAGCTGAGCGGTCGGGGTGAAGTCGCGGAAGCGTGCTTCGTTCATCTCGGTCTGGGCGCGGAACTGGTCGTTGACCACGAACCCGTCGTCCGCGATCCGCGTCGCCGGTCGCAGGGCCTGGGCCAGCGAGAGGGTGCCCCAGGTGTCCAGGGCCCGCTGCCAGGTCGCCGGGGTGCCGGGAACGCCCACGGAAAGGCCGGAGTTGACGGCTTCGTCGAACGGGATCGCCTTGCCGGTGGAGGGGTCGGTGAAGGAGTCGGACCGCATGCGCGCCGGTCCGGTCTCCCGGCCGTCGATGGTGTGGACGGTCCTGGTACGGGCGTCGTAGTAGACGAAGTAGCCGCCGCCTCCGACGCCTGCCGAGTAGGGCTCGACGACACCGAGTGCGGCGGCGGTGGCGACAGCGGCGTCGACGGCGTTGCCGCCATGGCGCAGCACGTCGATGCCGGCCTGTGTGGCATACGGGTTGACGCTGGAGACGGCGCCTCCGCTACCGACGGCGACGGCCTGTTTGGCGGGCGGCCGAAGCCCGGGCGACGTCTCCTGCCGAGCGGTGGAGGACGAAGCGGCGGCGGTGCGGGGGAGCAGGGGGAGAGTGAGGAACGCAGTTGATGCGGCGGTCAGCAGGGTACGGCGGGCGGTCACGGAACCTCCGATTCGCCCCTCGGGGGGCGCCGACGGGGAGGTGGGGGGTGCGCGAAACCCTGGCAAACGGATGGGGGACCGGCAACCATGTGGATCGAGGTTTGCGGAAGATCTGAGGTTTCCCGCGGTGGGGGAGAGGAGCTGACGCAGGATGACGGGTCGGATCCGGCCCATGACGATCTTGATCCCGTCCGGCGTACCCCCGTTTCTCGTCGACATGCGCTGCTCGGCATTTCGGAGGCGGGGCGCGGGGCGGGTTCTCCGGCGGGTCGGTCAACCATGCCGGACCGGAGGAGACGGCGATTGATGGTGTGATGGGAGGCGCCAGGGGAAAGGGCTGCCCTGCGGCAGGAGCCCGATCCGGGCCTCGCCGCCGGCCAGGCCACCTTCGAGGCGCCGACCGGGCCCCTGTCGCAGGCCTTCGGCGAGCTCGCCGCCGCCTGCGAACTCCTCGCCACGGCCGAGCCGCACAGCATCCATCACGGCCCGCTCGACCGGTCGGCACCGGCGCTGCGGTCCCTGACCAGGCACTGGAGAACGATCGAGCTCGACGCCCAGTGCCCCGGCGTGATGTGCCCGGCACACGGTCCGGAGCGGATCGCAGGCCCGGCTCCGCGTCCCGGGCGGGTGGGCATACACTCAAGCCGCTGTGCCCTCGGTCAGGGCACGAAGCGGGAGTTGGTGTCCATGAGCGGGGAATGGACGGGGGCCGGCCTGCCCCCGGCGGCGGCCGCGCGGATCGCGGAGCTGCGTGGCAGCGGGACCTGGTCCTCGGCGCTGTCGACCGGTGAGTTCGCCGGCTTGCGCGCCGTGGGGTTCGAGCCGGTCGGCCAGGTCATGGGCTCGGCCGTCTACCACGTGGGCCGCAGCGGACGGTACTGGGGCTATCACGACTGCCTCTACCAGAGCGGGTGGTACGCCGGCGGGGGCGGCTACGCGCGCGTCGCCCTCTCCGGAGGCGGCGCCCCGTCCGCCGGGCTCGTCGAGGTGCTCGACCGGGCACGCCGCTCGGCCCTGGACCGGATGACCGCGGAGTGCTCGGCCCTCGGCGGCGACGGCGTCGTCGCGGCACAGCTGACGGTGGCCCCCTTCCCGGCACAGCCCAACTGCCTGGAGTTCAAGGTGATCGGGACCGCGGTGCGCGCGGCCGGAACGGTACGGCCGCCGCGGCCGTTCACCTGCCACCTCGACGGCCAGGGGTTCGCCAAGCTCGTGACCGCCGGATGGGTTCCCGTCGAGCTGCTCTACGGCATGTCCGTCGGCGTACGCCACGACGACTACACCACCCGCGCCCAGACGCGCTCGTGGAACAACACCGAGGTCAGCGGCTGGAGCGAGCTCGTCCAGGCGGTGCGCTCCGACGCCCGTGCGCATCTGCGGGCGCAGAGCGGGCGGTGGGGCGGCGACGGCGTGATCCTCTCCGCGGGCGGCCTGCGCGTCTGGGGCGAACCCTGTCTGCGCCGCGGCGGCAACAGCGAGCAGGAGGACCATGTGGCCGAGGCGACGCTGGTGGGCACCACCGTCGCCCGCTTCACGGCCCGCGAGGTGCCGCCCCGCACCCTCACCGTGATGCCGCTCGACCCGGAACGACGCCGGCGGGCCATGCGCCGTACCGCCACCGACCTGCGATGAGGGGAACTCGTTCATGACCGTCTTCAACCCCGCCGACGGCAGTGCTCCTGACGGCGTGTCGGCCCAGGGCGTGCCGGCCGACGCGATGCGGCGCCTGGCCGAACTGCAGCCGGGCAAGCCGGGTTCGATCTTCACCAGCGACCTGTCGGTCAACGAGTTCCTGCTGGTGCGCGAGGCGGGATTCCGGCCCATCGGCCTCGTCCTCGGCAGCTCGATCTACCACGTGGGCATCCAGCTGGGCCGCTGGGGCAAGAACCAGGAGCTGACGACGCTCAGCCAGGCCATGTACCACGCCCGTGAGCTGGCGATGACCCGGATGGAGGCAGAGGCGGCCCAGCTGGGCGCGGACGGCATCGTCGGTGTGCGGCTTAGCGTCGAGGCCCGTGAATTCGGCAGCGACATCGCGGAGTTCATCGCCGTCGGGACGGCCGTCAAGGCCGAGCAGCCGGCGCCGGGCGCGGGCGGCGGCAGCTGGCGCAACATCAAGGGCCAGCCGTTCACCTCGGACCTCAGCGGCCAGGACTTCTGGACGCTCATCCGGGCCGGCTACGCCCCGCTGGGCATGGTGATGGGCACCTGCGTCTACCACATCGCGCACCAGAAGATGGGGCAGATGTTCTCCAACATCGGCAAGAACGTGGAGATCGAGCAGTTCACCCAGGCGCTGTACGACGCGCGGGAGCTGGCGATGGCACGGATGCAGCACGAGGCGGAGGAGCTGCGGGCCGAGGGCGTCGTCGGCGTGCAGCTCAACGCGCACAACCATCGCTGGGGCGGCCACACGACCGAGTTCTTCGCGATCGGCACGGCCGTACGGCCGCTGCGCGAGGACCATGTCATCGAGCGCCCGACGATGGTGCTCAGCCTGGACGGCTGAGCCCCCCGCCCAGCACACCCGGATCGACCGCACCCCACGAGAGGCCCCGCGATGACCTCGGCACCCGACCCCGTCCCGTTCGAGCCCGGCGGGGAACCGGACTCCCTCGACCTGCTGACAGCCGCGCTGCGCAGGGACGCCGCCGACCTGGACGTCTACGCCCGGGTGCTCTCCGGGACGCTCGCCGAGGCGCTGCCCCCGGGTTCCGTCGCCGTGGAGCGCAAACGGGGCATGGCCGACCGGCTCGCGGGGCGCGAGGGCCGTGTCCGGCGGGTCGAGGTCCTCCTCGGCGAGCAGCGTCTCGTGCTCGACCTGGCCGGCGGGCATCCCCAGGGCGAGGTGTGCAAGGAGGTCCGCGGCGTGGTGCTCTCCCGGCGTCCGGTGGAGCTCGACGCGTGGGTGCGGGAGCTCGCGACCGCCGTCGCGGCCCGCGCACGGTCTGACGCGCGGGCCCGGGTGGCACTGGAGCGGCTGGTGCTCGGCGAGTAAGGGCGCGGCTTCCCCGGCCGCGGTCCGAGACCCTTGTTCATCAGGGGTCTTCTGAAGCGGTCTGCTGCTTTCCGGACGTACGGCGCGCCACGCCGGAGTGCGGCCCCGCGGTGGTCCTCCCGATCTGCAGGGAACTGCGCAGCACCACGGTACGCAAGGGCTGTTCCGTCCCCGCGATCCGGTCCAGCAGCAGGCCCGCCGCGGTCCGTCCCAGGTCGTACGAGGGTACCTGGACCGTGGTCAGGCCGGACTGCACCAGCGGCGCCCAGGGCACCTCGCCGAACGACAGGACACCGATCTCCGGTGGTTCCAGGCCCGCTTCGCGCACCGCCTGCAGCACCCCGACGGCCATCAGGTTGTTGGCCGCGAAGACCGCGTCCGGCCGCTGCGGCAGCGCGAGCAGATCGGCCATGGCCCCGTGCCCGCCCTCGACCTTGAAGTCGGCGTGCCGGATGTAGTCGCGCAGCAGGTCCGCTTCCCCGGCCGGGGCGCCGGGGCCGTCGTCCAGGAACTCCTGGAGCGCCCTGCGATAGCCGGCCAGCCGTTCCTCGGCGGTGGAGGTGCCCTGCGGGCCGGTGATGCAGGCGACCCGCCGGTAGCCGCGGGCCAGCAGGTGTGCCGTCGCCGCCGCGCCCCCTTCCTCGTTGTCCACCAGCACGGCGTCCACCGATGCCCCGCGGGGGCGGCGGTCCACGGCGACCACCGGTATGCCGCGGCTCCGCAGGGCGGACACGTCGGTGCGGCTGCGGGACGCGGCGGCCACGATGACGCCCGCCATCCGTTCAGCGATCGCGATGTCCAGATAACGCCGTTCCTTGTCGAGGTTCCCGTCGGTGTTGCACAGCACCACCGAGAAGCTGGTCCGCTGGGCGGCGTCCTCGACGCCGCGGGCCAGCGCCGTGAAGAACGGGTTCCCGATGTCCGGGATGATCAGTCCGACGAGGCTGCTGCGCCGCATCCGCAGCGAACGGGCGACCCGGTTGGGGGCGAAGCCCAGCTCGGCGGCCGCGCGACGGACCCGTTCGGCGCGCTCGGCCGTGACGCGGCCGCCGTTCAGGACCCGGGAGACCGTGGCGGGGGAGACCCCGGCCGCATGGGCCACGTCGTTGATCGTCGTCATGGGTCCTCCGACCTCTCGCCCGACCCGTACAGGACTCTTGACACCCTCGGACGGAAAACCCTACGTTCCCTCTGAAAAGGATTTCAAGGATCTTCGGGCCTCTCCGCCGCTGCGATGCAGCATTTCCTGAACCACTATGCCCTTGTCGTGGCGGTGGGACGCGCGATCTACTGAAATCGATTTCCCACATTGAACGTCACCTGTGCACCATGGGAGGTCCGCAATGGCGCGGATGAACGCGGACGGCGCGGCATGAGCGGCGCGCCGCCCGCCCTGCTGCGAATGCGGGGCATCAGCAAGGAGTTCCCGGGCGTCCGGGCGCTCAGCGACGTCGAACTGACCGTCCACCCCGGCGAGGTGGTGGCACTGCTCGGCGAGAACGGCGCCGGCAAGTCGACGCTGATGAACATCCTCGCCGGGGTGCACGCCGACTACGAGGGCACCATCGAGATCGACGGCGAGCCGGTGCGGATCCACTCGCCGAAGCATGCCCAGCAGCACGGCATCGCGATGATCCACCAGGAGCTCAACCTGGTGCCCGAACTGTCCGTGTCCGACAACGTCTTCCTCGGCCGCGAACTGCGCACCGCACGCGGCACGCTGGACCGCGCGGCGATGCACACCCGCACCGCCGGGCTGCTGGCCGACCTCGGCCTCGACCTGCCCCCGCAGCGGCTGGTCCGCGACTGCCGCATCGCCGAGCAGCAACTCGTCGAGGTGGCCAAGGCACTGAACGGCACCCTGCGGATCCTGGTGCTCGACGAGCCGACGTCCGCGCTCGCCGAGGCCGAGGTGGAGCGGCTGTTCTCCGTCATCCGTCGGCTGGCGGCCCGCGGCGTCGGGCTGATCTACATCTCCCACCGGCTGGAGGAGCTGGAAGAGATCGCCGACTCCGCGACCGTGCTGCGCGACGGCACCTTCGCGGGCCGCCGCCCGATCGCCGGCACCGACCGCGCCGAGCTGGTGCGGCTGATGGTGGGACGGCCCCTGGGGGAGCTGTTCCCCAGGGCGCCGCAGCAGCGGTCCGACGGCCCGGTACGGCTGCGCGTGCGGGGCCTGACCACGGCTCCCGCGCCGGCCGGCACCCGTACGCCGCTGCACTCGGTGGACCTTCAGGTGCGGGCCGGGGAGATCCTCGGCGTCGCCGGGCTGATGGGTGCCGGGCGCAGCGAGGTGCTGGAGGCGCTCTTCGGCGCCGGCGACCGCGTGCGCGGCGAGATCACGCTGAACGACCGCCCGTACAGCCCGCACACCCCCCGCACGGCGATCCGCCGGGGTGTCGCGCTGGTCGCCGAGGACCGCAAGGCGCAGAGCCTGGTGCTCGGCAACACCGTACGGTTCAACACCACCCTGGCCGCCCTCGACCGCTACCTCAGGCCGTGGCGCACCGTGAACGCCCGCCGGGAGAAGGCCGCCGCGGCCGGCAAGGTCGCCGAGCTGCGCACCAAGACGCACAGCCTGGACGCCGTCGTCGGCACCCTCTCCGGCGGCAACCAGCAGAAGGTGGTGCTGGCCAAGTGCCTGCTCACCGAGCCCTCGGTGCTGCTGCTCGACGAGCCCACGCGGGGCATCGACGTCGGCGCCAAGGCGGAGATCCACGCCCTGATGGACGCCCTCGCGGCCCAGGGCACCGCGATCATCGCCGTCTCCTCCGAGCTTCCGGAGCTGATCGGCATGTGCGACCGGATCATCGTGCTCTGCGAGGGGCGGCTGACCGGCGAGTTCCACCGCGACCCGGCCCATGGGCCGGGTCGCGACCCAGGAAGCCATCCTCACCGCGGCGATGGCACGGCAGAACGTTGTGGCCGGACCACCGGCGGACGAGAACGAGGCAGAGAAATGAGCAAGACACTCCCACCGGCCGGGGACACCGCCACCGGGACCGGCCCGCACCTCCGGACGCTGCGCGGGCGCCTGTCCCGGGCCCTGCCGTCACTCGGCTCGCTGCAGAGCTACATCGGCCTGCTGCTGGTGGTCGCCGTCGGCATCGTCACCAAGGGCCAGATCTTCTGGAACCAGGACAACCTCACCAACGCGGTCACCGCCTTCGCCTCGCGCGGCATCCTCGCCGTCGGCGTCACCCTGGTCATCCTCACCGCGGGCATCGACCTGTCCGTGGGATCGGTGCTCGGCATCGGTTCCATGACGGCGGCGATGCTGCTGGTCCACCACGGCCTGTCGCCGTGGGCGATCGTCCCGCTGTGCGCGCTGGTGGGCGCGTTCTTCGGCTTCCTCAACGGCATCGGCACCACCTGGCTGCGCATCCAGTCCTTCGTGATGACCCTGGCCATGCTCTCGGTGGTGCGCGGCATCGACCGGCAGATGAGCGACAACGTGGCCGTCGGCGTGCAGTTGGTGGACCCCCACGGCCACCTCACGCCCAAGGCCGCCGCGTTCGCCGCGCTGGGCACCCCGGGGCACACCCTGGTCGCGGGCATCGGCTACCCGGTGATCGCGTTCGTCGCGGTCTGCGCCGCGGCGCAACTGCTGCTCTCCCGGACCCGGTTCGGACGCCATGTGTACGCCGTGGGCGGCAACCCCACCGCCGCCCGGCTCTCCGGCGTCAACGTCAACCTGGTGATCATCGTCGTCTTCACGCTCTGCGGCCTGCTGGCCGGCTTCGCCGGTCCCATCGACGCCGCCTACAGCGCCTCCGCCGACCCGCTGGCCGGCACCTCCTACGAGCTGGACGCCATCGCCGCGGCCGTCATCGGCGGCACCAGCCTGGCCGGCGGCAAGGGCACCGTCACCGGCACCGCCGTCGGCGCGCTGATCCTCACCCTGCTCGACAACATCCTCGGGCTCAACGCGATCAGCGACAACATGCAGATGATCATCAAGGGCCTCATCGTCGTCGTGGCCGTCGTGCTGCAGCGCCCGGGCTTCCTGAAGCCCCTCACCGAACCGCTGCGCCGCCTGCGCGCCCGCGCCTGACCGCCGTCCCCTCCCCGCACCACCCCTCACCCTCACCCACGCAAGGAGTCCGCTGTGTCCGCTGTGCCTGCCCTGTCACCGAGCCGTCGCACCTTTGTGGCCCTCGCCGGCGCGGTCGCCACCGTCGCCGCTCTCACCTCCTGCGCCGCCCACGCGCCGAAGACCGCAGCCGCCGGCGGCTCGGGCAGCGGCAAGAAGACGTTCGTGGTCGGCTACTCCCAGTCCAACAACGCCGAGCCGTACCGCGCCCAGCTCAACGCGCAGCTCCAGCACTTCGTCAAGAAGTACCCCGACCTCAAGCTGCTGCCCATCACCGACGCGCACCAGGACAGCGCCACGCAGGTGAGCCAGGTGCAGAACTTCGTCCAGCAGAAGGTCGACGTCCTGATCGTCTCGCCCAACGAGCCGGCCCCGCTGACCGCCGCGGTGCAGCAGGCCTGCACCGCGCACATCCCGGTCATCATCCTCGACCGGACCGTGAACACCGACTGCTACACGTCCTTCATCGGCGGCGACAACTACAAGATCGGCAAGCTCGCCGGTGAGGCGGCGGTGCAGGCCCTGCCGCACGGCGGCAACGTGGCCGAACTGCAGGGGACCCTGTCCGACCAGCCGCAGATCGACCGCGACAAGGGCTTCAGAGACGCCATCGCCGGACACCACATCACCGTCGTGTACCACCAGGAGGCGAAGTGGCTGAAGGCCAACGCCACCGCGATCATGCAGCGTTGGCTCGACCAGAACCAGAAGATCGACCTCGTCTACGGCGAGAACGACGACATGGCCCTCGGCGCCGTGCTCGCGGCCCGCGGCGCCGGCAAGGCCGACGGTATCAAGTTCGTCGGCATCGACGGCCTTGCCATCCCGACCGGGGGCATCCGCGCCGTACAGCTCGGCCAGATGTACACCACCTTCATCTACCCGACCGGGGCCCAGCAGGCGGCGGACACCGCCGAGGCCATCGTGCACGGACAGACCGTCAGCAAGCACCAGACACTGGACACCACCAGGATCACCAAGGACAACGCGGCGGCCGTCTACAACCAGTACGACATGTCGGCCAAGCTCGGCTGAGCCGGCCCGCCCCCGGACACCGTCAGAACCCATGGCCCCGGCCACGGTTCTGACGGCGTACCCGAAAATCACGTGCCCCGGCCGCGTTCCTCTCGTACCGTCATCGCGTACCGAGCACCGCCACGACCGTACGGCGGTGCCTGTCGTCCGACATCGAGGGGAGCCCGGCCATGCGTGCGCGCAGTGCTGTTCTCGCTCCCCGTTCCCGGTACGAGGTGATCCTCGTGTCTCCGTCCGGCCGGTGCCCGCTGCGCGGCCGGCACCGGACACCCGTCACGCCCCGCTGACCTGTTCCTGAGTCCTGCACGCGGCGGCTCGCACGGGTGAATCGCGCTGCCCTTTTCTCTTCGGTCGATTTTCTCTTCGGTCGATCCGATCCCCAGAAAGGCCCTGGGCCGTGCGCACGAACACCACCAGCCTCGCCGCCGTCCGCAACCTCGGCATCCTCGCCCACGTCGACGCGGGCAAGACCACCGTCACCGAGCGGATCCTGTACGCGACGGGCACCACCCACAAGCGGGGCGAGGTGCACGACGGCACCACCGTCACCGACTTCGACCCGCAGGAACGCGACCGCGGCATCACCATCTTCGCCGCCGCCGTCAGCTGCGCCTGGGACGGTCACCGCATCAACCTCATCGACACCCCCGGCCACGTCGACTTCGCCGACGAGGTCGAGCGCTCGCTGCGCGTCCTGGACGGCGCGATCGCCGTGTTCGACGCCGTCGCCGGGGTCGAGCCGCAGAGCGAGTCGGTGTGGCGGCAGGCCGACCGGTACGGTGTCCCGCGCATCGCGTTCGTCAACAAGCTGGACCGCGCGGGCGCCGACCTCGACCGGGCCGTCGCCTCGATCCGGGACCGGCTGCACCCGGCGCCGTTGGTCGTGCAGCTGCCGATCGGCGCCGAGGACACCTTCACCGGCGTCGTCGACCTGGTGCGGATGCGTGCGCTGACCTGGCACGACGCTTCGGGTACGGCCGTGGAGGGGCCCGTGCCCGAGCCGCTCGGCGCGCAGGCGGCACACCGGCGGCGACTGCTGGAGGAGACCGTGGCAGGGCTGCATCCGGGCGCGCTGGAGGAGTTCTGCCGGCGTGACTCGCTCACGCCCGCCACGCTCGCCGCCGCCCTGCGCGACCTCACCCGCACCGGGGACGGCGTGGTCGTCCTCGCCGGATCCGCCTACCGCAACCGGGGGATCGAGCCGTTGCTGGACGCGGTCGTCGCCTACCTGCCCTCCCCGCTCGACGTCCCCGCCGTACGCGGCGCACACGACGGCGGTGAGCAGGAGCGGGCCGCCGACCCCCAAGGCCCGTTCGCAGGGCTGGTGTTCAAGGTGCACGCGAGCGGCACCGGACGGCTCGCCCACGTCCGTGTCTACTCGGGCACGCTGGAGAAAGGAGACGTCGTGCGCGAGCAGGGCAGCGGCCGTACCGAGCGGGTGGCGCGCATCCTGCGGGTCATGGCGGACCGGCACGTCCAGCTCGACCGGGCCGTGGCCGGGGACATCGTGGCGCTCGCGGGTGTGAAGTCGGCGCGGGCCGGCTCGACGCTGTGCGACCCCGGCGCCCCGCTGCTCCTCGAACCGCCCGTGGCCGCCGAGCCCGTGGTGTCCGTCGCCGTCGAGGCCCGGCGCGCCACGGACACCGGACGGCTGGCGACGGCGCTGGCCCGGCTGGCCGAGGAGGACCCCTCGCTGACGGTGCGCACCGACGCCGAGACGGGGCAGACCGTGCTGTCCGGGATGGGCGAACTCCATCTGGAGGTCGCGGTGGAGAAGATCCGCCGGGACGGAGGACCGGAGGTCACCGTGGGTCGGCCGCGGGTCGCCTACCGCGAGACGGTCGTCGGGGGCGTGACCGCGTTCGTCTTCCGGCACGTCAAACAGGACGGCGGGGCGGGGCAGTTCGCCCACGTCGTACTGGACGTCGAGCCGCTCGGGTCCGAAGCCGGCGCCACCGGCTTCGAGTTCCGTTCCGCCGTGGTCGGTGGCCGCGTACCGCAGGAGTACGTGCGCGCGGTCGAGGCCGGCTGCCGGGACGCGCTCGCCGAGGGCCCGCTGGACGGGCACCCGGTGACCGGGCTGCGGGTCACGCTCACCGACGGCTCCACCCATGTGAAGGACTCCTCCGACACGGCCTTCCGCGCCGCCGGCCGGCTCGGGCTGCGCGCGGCCCTGCGCGCCTGCGTGACCGCCCTGCTGGAACCGGTCGCCGAGGTCACGGTCACCGTGCCGGAGGACGCCGTCGGCACGGTTCTCGGCGACCTGGCGGCCCGGCGCGGCCGGGTCGGCGGCTCCCGGACCCGCGGCGGCGCGGCCGTACTGACCGCGACCGTGCCGCTGGCCGAACTGTTCGGCTACGCCACGCGGTTGCGCAGCCGCACCCAGGGCCGCGGCACCTTCACGGCCCGGCCCGCCGGGTACGCCCTCGCACCGCGGCCGGCGTCGGCACCGGCACCGCAAGCGATGAGCGCGCCGGTCCGGTAGCGGACATCCGGGTCCCTCCCGAGAAGGGGCGGGCCGCGGCACGAGCCACCACCCGGCCCGTGCCGCGGCCCCGCGCCGTTCACAGAGCGGCCCCCGCACGCCCGTGCGTCGCCGTGCGCCGCGGGGCCCCGACCGGGAGCGATACGGTGTGGGCGAGGTCTGAGTCCGGTGGGGGACGCTTGTCATTGCCTCAAGACAGACCTGGTGCCGCTCGGCAAGGGGCCTGGGGGAAGAAGGAAGACCGACGTGGCTGAGGAAGAGCCAACGGACCGGCGGAGCAAGGCCCTCCGGACGGAATCCCGGGTGCGGGGGATGATGCTCGGGCTGGGCATCGGTGACACGCTGGGCGCGGCTCGGGGCAATCTGCCGCCGAGTGGCGTGCTGCGGGCGGGGGTCAGCACGCAGCTTGCCTGCTTCACGGCCGAGGGCGTCATTCGGGCGATGGTGCGGGCGAGCCACAAGGGCATCTGTCATCCGCCGGGAGTCGTCCTGCACGCGTACTGCCGGTGGGCGGCGTTGCAGGGCATCGAGGTGCAGAGGATGCGGCGCCGCTGGGGCTCCTCCATGGGTGAGGGGGAGTGGCCGGACGGCTGGCTCGCGGGCGTGCCCGTGCTGGCCGAGCGGCGTGGCAGCGCTCCGGCGACGGTGGCGGCCCTGTCCCGGATCGAGACTCCCCACGACGAGATCGCCACGGCCAGCCGGGGCTGTCATGCGCTGACCCGGTCGCTCCCGATCGCGGTCGTCGGAATCGGCTGGGCCCAGCAGGCCGGCGATTTCGCGGGACTCACCCACGGCGACTCGGCCGCGCGGTCCGCCACCGCCCAGGCCGCCGTGCTGCTCCACCACTGCCTCACCAGCACTCCGCCGGACGACGACCACACGGGCCGGTCCGACCGTGCCGTGCGGCAAGCCCTGGAAGCGGGGGCCGCCACGCTCGGCGACCTGGACGAACGGGTGACCGACGACGCACGCAGGCGGCTCCTGGCGGCGATGCAGCACGCGGCCGGCCAGCCCGCGCAGGCGGCAGTGCTGGCGCGCCTCGCACCGGATGCGACAGCGCCCTCGGCCCTGCTCGGCGGGATCTACACGGCGGCTTGGTTCCCCGGCCGTGCCCAGCTCAGGGATGCGCTGGACTTCGCGGCGGGTGCACCGGACGGCGACTCCGTCGCCTGTGTGACCGGGGCGCTGCTCGGTGCCGTGCACGGCTTCGAGGCACTGCCTCTGGACCTGGTGAGCCGTCATGAACTGGCCTGGGTGCTCGACACATTGGCCCGGGACATGCTGAGTGAGACGACCGACTCGCCGAGCGGCAGCGAGTACGTCCGGGGCTGGGACCCGCACTGGTGGGACGGCTATCCCGGTTGGTGAGGGGACGGATCGCCGCCGGCCCGTTCGGCGCGGACAGCCCGTACTCCAGCGGTCGGCGAGCGCGGCGACGAGGAGGCCGCAGCCCGACTCGGCCTCCTGCGGACGGGCCGGCGGGGTGGGTCCAGGCCCAGAGGGGTGCGAGCTGACCCGCACCTCGTCCCCCCACTGACGGCGAGCGCGGCACGCGCCCGGCTGGGCAGCGACGCGCCGCCTTGCACCTCACCGCCGCCCACGCCCTCGGCGCCGGCCCCTGCCCTCGTACCTGCTGCGCCGCGAACTCCTGCCCTGCCCGTCGTCGTGCCACCCGTCGTCCGCCACGCCCTGCTCCGCCCGCCCGGCACCGCACTCGCCCTCGCGTCCCTCGGCTTCCCAGGCCTCGGCACCCGGCCGCGGCCCTCCGAGTGGGGCCACCTCCTCGTCAAGCACCAGCCCTCAGCCGAACGCACAGCAGCCCGGCCTGAACAGGCCATCCCTGCCCCGCGTATCCCCCGACCGTGGGAGACTCGCTCACCATGAGCGCGTCCCCGGCGGTGAGAGGTCTGCGTGCCGCGGTGTTCGCCGCGGTGTGCGTGCTGCTCGCTGCCGCCGGGCACGGGCTCGCCATGGGGGACATGCCCCCGCTGTGGGCCGACGCGGCCGGGTTCCTCGGTGTGTTCGCGCTCGGCTGGGTGCTCGGCGGACGCGAGCGGTCGCTCGCCGGTATCGGCACCGCCATGCTGCTCACCCAGGCCGGACTCCATGTGGTCTTCGACGCCGCCCACCACACCCCGGCCCCCGCCATGGCCGCGATGCACATGCAGGCCACGGCCCAGCCGCACGGCACCCTGCACGCCACCGCCGCCCACCTCCTCGCCGCGCTGGCCGCCTCCTGGTGGCTGCGGCGGGGCGAGGCCGCGCTGTGGTCGCTGCTGCGCCGTACCGCCGCCCTCGTGCCAGGCCTCGCCGCCTGGTGGCGCGGCGCCCCGCTGCTCCGACCCGCCCCGCAGGCCCCGCGCGTCCCGGCCGGCCCCGCACCGCCGCGCCCGACCCCGCTGCGGCACGCGGTCACCCGGCGCGGACCCCCGCCCCCGGTCCCGTACTCGCACTGACCCTTGTCACCACGTCACCGTACGGAGACCGACTCACCCATGACCGTGACCCACCCGGCCCTGCGCCGCGCCGCGGCCGTCACCGCAGGCGCCGCCGCCATCGTCGTGCTCGCCGCCGGCGCCGCCTCCGCGCACGTCACCGTCCACCCCGAGAGCTACGCCAAGGGCGCCACCGACGGCGTCCTGACCTTCCGCGTCCCCAACGAGGAGGACAGCGCGTCCACCACCAAGGTGCAGGTCTTCCTGCCCACCGACCACCCCGTCCTCGGCGTCCTGGTCCACCCGCAGGACGGCTGGACCGCCCAGGTGACGAACACCAAGCTCAAGACGCCGGTCAAGACCGACGACGGCACCATCACCGAGGCCGCCTCCGAGATCACCTTCACCGGCGGGAAGATCGGCGCCGGACAGTACGAGGACTTCACCGTCGCCTTCGGCCAGCTCCCCGACGACACCGGCCAGTTGGTCTTCAAGACCCTCCAGACGTACTCCGACGGCAAGGTCGCCCGCTGGATCGAGGAGCCCACCGGCGGCGCCGAACCGGAGAACCCCGCCCCGGTGCTCAAGCTGACCGCCGGTGACCCCACGGCAGCACCCGCCCCCGCCAAGAGCACCGCCGCCACCACCCAGGCGGCCGGTTCCAGCGACTCCACGGCCCGCGGGCTCGGCATCGGCGGCCTGGTCGCCGGCGTCCTCGGCCTCGCGGCAGCCGCCTTCGCGCTCGTGCGGAGCCGGGGCACACGGTCGTAACCGCGCACGACATGAAGGGCCCGGACCGGCAACCCGGTCCGGGCCCTTCACCGTACGTCTGCCGTCCGCTCAGCGCGCCGCCAGCTCCAGCTCCCGCATCTGCCGCTCGGCCGGTATCTCCGCCGGCATCCGCGACGTACGCCACAGCCACCGCACATCCCGGCCGAAGGACCACAGCAGCGAGCCCAGGGCCAGCAGGACGATCGCCAGGTTCGCCGGGCGGGGCAGCAGTTCGGCGCCCGCCAGGAGGAGCGCGATGCCCTGCACCGCGGCCACCGTCTTGCGGGCGAACGACGGGGGCAGCGGGGCGTTCAGCCAGGGGGCGAGCCGGGCGGCGGCGACGAACGCGTACCGCATGCCGCCGATCAGCAGCACCCACGGGCCCAGCTGCGTCGCCACGTACACACTCAGCACCAGGATCAGGAACGCGTCGACCTCCATGTCGAAGCGCGCCCCCAGCGCCGTCGACGTTCCCGTACGGCGGGCCACCTTGCCGTCCACGCCGTCCAGGAGCAGGGCTGTCGCGGTCAGGCCGACCAGCAGCGTCACCGGCGGCGCGCTCTCGAAGGAGTCCGCGACCAGCGCCGTCACCCCGCCCACCAGGGTCGCCCGGCCGAGCGTCACCCGGTTCGCGGGACCGAAGGAACGCAGGCAGGAGCGGTGCAGGGCGCGGGCCAGCACGGCCCAGGTGGCGAACGCGAACGCGAGCCCCGTCAGCCAGCCGGCCGGTCCCATGCCTATCGCCGTGCCGAGCAGGGCCAGCAGCAGAAGCTGAACGCCCGCCCCCACAGCGGTCTCCTGCTGGGGCCTCGCGTCGTATGTGTTGTTCAGGGCCACCGCATACCCTCCGGCCAGTGACAGAGTCGATCAACGCCGCGTACTGTGCGCGGCCTGTGCACTTCTCGGTACGTGAACAACGTGCCTACTGTTCAGGAGGATGCCGATGAACCGCTCGGCCCGCGCGTTCTGGCTGCGCTCGCCCGGCCACGGAGAACTGCGTGACGTGACCCTCGCGGACCCGGCCGACGGCGAGATCGTGGTGCGCGCCCTGTACTCCGCGGTGAGCCGCGGCACCGAGACCCTCGTGTTCCGCGGCCAGGTGCCGGCAAGCCAACACGCCGTGATGCGCGCGCCGTTCCAGGAGGGCGACTTCCCGGGCCCGGTGAAGTACGGCTACCTCAGCGTCGGCGTCGTGGAGGAGGGCCCGGCCGCGCTGACCGGGCGGACGGTCTTCTGCCTGTATCCGCACCAGAGCCGTTACGTCATTCCGGTGAACGCCGTGACCGTCGTACCCGAGTCGGTGCCCGCCGCGCGGGCCGTGCTCGCCGGGACCGTGGAGACCGCCGTGAACGCCCTGTGGGACGCGTCGCCGCTGATCGGCGACCGGATCGCGGTCGTCGGCGGCGGCATGGTCGGCTGCTCGGTGGCCGCCCTGCTCGCCCGCTTCCCCGGCGTCCGGCTCCAGCTCGTCGACGCCGACCCCGCCCGCGCCGCCACCGCCGAGGCGCTCGGCGTGGACTTCGCGACACCCGACGCCGCCCTCGGCGACTGCGACCTCGTCGTCCACGCCAGCGCCACCGAGGCCGGCCTCACCCGCGCGCTCCAGCTCCTCGCCCCCGAGGGCACCGTCGTGGAACTGAGCTGGTACGGCGACCGGCGCGTGGCCCTGCCGCTCGGCGAGGCCTTCCACTCCCGCCGGCTCACCGTGCGCAGCAGCCAGGTCGGCACCGTCTCCCCGGCCGCCCGCCCCGGCCGCGGTTACGCCGACCGGATGGCGCTCGCCCTCGACCTGCTCGCCGACCCGGCCCTGGACGCGCTCATCACCGGGGAGAGCCCGTTCGAGCAACTCCCCGACGTCATGCCGCAGCTCGCCGCCGGTGAGATCCCGGCCCTGTGCCACCGGATCCGGTACCCGGAGGCGGGTCTGACCTGAGAAAAGAGTGAGAGAGGGCTGAACACGGGGAAGCGAAGAGCCGTACTACACGTCATCCCCGGGCAGGCACGGTCCGGGGGGACACGTCCTCCCCGGTCGGCACCGTCCGGGGGACCAGACGCGCCGTACCTGGAGGGTCGTTCGTTGTTCAGCATCACCGTCCGCGATCACATCATGATCGCCCACAGCTTCCGCGGCGAGGTGTTCGGGCCCGCGCAGAAACTGCACGGCGCCACGTTCCTCGTGGACGCCACCTTCCGCCGCGCGGAGCTGGACCAGGACAACATCGTGGTCGACATCGGCCTCGCCACCCAGGAACTGCGCCTGATCACCGCCGAGCTGAACTACCGCAACCTCGACGACGAACCCGACTTCGCCGGCGTCAACACCTCCACCGAGTTCCTCGCCAAGGTCATCGCCGACCGGCTCGCCGACCGCGTCCACAAGGGCGCCCTCGGCGAAGGCGCCAAGGGCCTCGCCGGAATAACGGTCACCCTGCACGAGTCGCACATCGCCTGGGCGAGTTACGAGCGTGCCCTGTGACCGAGCTGACCGAGCTGACCGAAGTGACCCTGGACAGGGCGCGGCTCCCGTACGTGCCCGCGCAGCCCCCCGCCACCCAGCAGCCCGCCGGAATCATCCCCATGTCCCTGCGCACCGTCCACTTCGTCCTGCCGGGCGGCGTCGACGACCCGGCCGCGCCCAGCGGCGGCAACGCCTACGACCGCCGGGTCTGCCTCGACCTGCCCGGGTTCGGCTGGCAGGTCGTCCCCCACGCCGCGCCCGGCACCTGGCCGCACCCCGACCGGGCCGCCCGCGAGGAACTCGCCCGCACCCTGCGGGAGCTGCCGGACGACGCGGTGGTCCTCATGGACGGGCTCGTCGCCTGCGGCGTCCCGGAGCTCGTCACCCCGCACGCCGACCGCCTGCGCCTGGCCGTCCTCGTCCACCTGCCGCTCGGCGACGAGACCGGCCTCGCCCCCGAGACCGCCGCCGACCTCGACGCCCGCGAACGGGCCGTGCTGCGCGCTGTGCCCGCCGTCATCGCCACCAGCGACTGGGCGGTGCGCCGGCTCGTCTCCCACCACGGCCTCGCCCCCGAACGGGCGCACGTCGCCGCCCCCGGCGCCGACATCGCCCCCCTCGCACCCGGCACCGACGGCGTCTCCCGCCTGCTGTGCGTGGCCTCGGTGACCCCGCGCAAGGGCCAGCACCGGCTCGTGGCGGCGCTCGCCGCGGTACGGGACCTGCCGTGGACCTGCGAGTGCGTCGGCGGGCTCGGCCACGACCCCGAGTATGTGACACGGCTGCGCGCCCTGATCGCCCGCCACGGCCTCACCGACCGACTGCACCTGACCGGCCCGCGCTCCGGCGCCGCCCTGGACGCCACCTACGCCGCCGCCGACCTGATGGTCCTCACGTCGTACGCGGAGACCTACGGCATGGCGGTGACCGAGGCCCTCGCCCGCGGCATCCCGGTGCTCGCCACCGACGTCGGCGGCCTGCCGGAGGCGGTCGGCCGTGCCCCCGACGGCGGAGTGCCCGGCATCCTCGTCCCGCCGGAGGACCCCGGCGCGCTCGCCGCCGAGCTGCGCGGCTGGTTCGGCGAGCCCGACGTACGCCGCCGCCTCAAGGCCGCGGCCCGCGCCCGGCGCGCCGCACTCGACGGCTGGGCCACCACGGCCCGCAGCCTGGCCACCGTCCTCGGCCGCCTCCCCGAGGCCCCGAGGAGGGCGGCATGACCGACACCATGAAGAGCGGCACCGCCGCGATCCCGGCCCAACCGGGGCCGGCCGAGGCCGAGTCGGTGCGGGGGAGCGAGGGCGAGGAGGAGTCCGTGCGGAGGAAGGGGAACGGGGAGCACAGGATGCCGGCAGGCGTGGGCGGCGGTGAGGGGACGGCCGAGAGTGCCGCCGGTCCCGTGGGGTCCGCGGCGGCCGCCGCCGACTCGGTGCTGTCGGCCGTTGCCGGTGCCGGGCCCGTGGGCCGGCCGGGCGAGCGGGCCACCGTACGGCTGCGCGCCGGCGACCCCGAGGAACCGCCCCGGTACGCGCCCGAGTGGCTCCAGTTGCGGGAAGGGCCCGACGCGGCCGCCCGCGCCCAGGACCTGCTGGACCCGCTCAGGATCCGGCTCGCGAACCAGCCGGGCCGGGCGGGCGGACTCGCCGTGCACGACCTCGGCTGTGGCACCGGCTCGATGGGCCGCTGGCTGGCCCCCCGCCTCGACGGCGCCCAGCACTGGGTCCTCCACGACCGCGACCCCTACCTGCTGCACTTCGCCGCCGTGGCCTCCCCGCGCTCCGCCGCCGACGGCAGCCCCGTCAGCGTCGAGACCCGGCGCGGCGACGTGGCCCGGCTGACCTCGGACGCGCTGAGCGGTGCCTCCCTGGTCACCGCCTCCGCGCTGCTCGACGTCCTCACCCGGGACGAGGTCTTCGCCCTCGTCGACGCCTGTGCCGGGGCCGGCTGTCCCGCGCTGCTCACGCTGTCCGTCGCCGGCCGCGTCGAACTCACCCCGGGCCACCCGCTGGACGCCGAGATCGCCGAGGCGTTCAACGCCCACCAGCGGCGCGCCGGCCTGCTCGGCCCGGACGCGGTCACCGTGGCCTGCGAGGCGTTCGCCGCGCGCGGGGCGTCCGTACGGGTGCATCCGAGCCCATGGCGGCTAGGCCCCGATCAGGCCGCGCTGACCGAGCAGTGGCTGCGCGGCTGGGTGGGCGCGGCCGTGGAACAACGCCCCGACCTGCGCGAGCGCGCCGAACGCTATCTGCACGACCGGCTCGCCGCCTGCGCGGCCGGCGCACTGCGCGTGGTGGTCCACCACAGCGATCTGCTGGCCCTGCCCCGCCCGGCGGGCGGCACCTCATGACCGCCCGGACGACGGCAGCCGACCTGCGAGGGCGCGTGACGTCCACCGGCACGGCGGCCCGCGTGCGCGTGCACGGTGTGGATGCGGGTGCCCGGCGTACGACCGCCGAGGCGGCCACCGTACCGCCGGAACCGGTCACACCCCTGTCCGAGCCCGCACCCACCCCCACCTCACCGCAGCTCCCCACCCCCCGCCGTCCCGGCCCCCGTACCCTGCGCACGCACGTCGGGACCGTCGTCGGTGTGGTCATCCTCGGCGTGCTGCTGTGGCGGCTGGGGACCGGTGCGCTGGTCGACGGACTGCGGCGGATCGATGCCGTGACCGTGCTGGCCGCGCTGGGCATCGGCGTGGTCACCACCGTGTTCAGCGCCTGGCGCTGGCAGTTGGTGGCCCGGGGACTGCGGATCCGGCTGCCGTTCGGGCCCGCCGTCGCCGACTACTACCGCGCGCTGTTCCTGAACGCGGCGCTGCCCGGCGGCGTCCTGGGCGATGTGCACCGGGCGGTACGGCACGGGCAGAGCGCCGGTGACCTGCGGCGCGGCGTGAAGGCGGTGGTGCTGGAGCGGGTCGCCGGGCAGATCGCGCTGGCCGTGTTCGGCGCGGCGGCGCTGCTCGTCCTGCCCTCGCCCGTCCGGGACGAGGCGCGCGATGTCGCCCCGCTCGCCGCCCTGGCCGTCACAGGAGCCCTCGCCGTCGTCCTCGCCGTCCGCATGAACCGTGCCTCCACCCGCCGCCGGGGCGCGCTGCGCACCGGCCTCGGCGAGGTGCGGCAGGGGTTGCTGTCCCGGCACGCCGGCCCCGGTGTCGCGGTGGCCTCCGCCGTGATCCTGGCCGGGCACCTGGCGATGTTCGTCGTCGCGGCCCGGGTCACCGGATCCGCCGCCTCCGTGGCCGTACTGCTCCCGCTCGCGGTCCTCGCCCTGGTCGCCATGGGCCTGCCCCTGAACGTCGGCGGTTTCGGCCCCCGCGAGGGCGTCACCGCCTGGGCGTTCGGCGCCGCGGGGCTCGGCGCGAGCAGCGGTGTCGCCGTCGCCGTGGTGTACGGCGTGCTCAGCTTCGTGGCGAGCCTGCCCGGCGCCGTCGTCCTCGTCGCCCGCTGGTACGGCGGGCTGCGCGGCTATTCCCCCGCCGCTGAGGAATCATCGGCGGGCGTGAGCAACGCGAACGTCGCCGCGAACGATTCCGCCAGGCTCGCCAGCAGTTCCCTCCCCTTTTCCGCCGACCCCAGGGAAGGACGGCCGATGACGCCCGA
Source organism: Streptomyces sp. CoH27 (assembly GCF_020181035.1). GTDB lineage: Bacteria > Actinomycetota > Actinomycetes > Streptomycetales > Streptomycetaceae > Streptomyces > Streptomyces camelliae. Next base: position 364,919 of record NZ_JAIQYY010000002.1, on the reverse strand, counting down.
TTCGGTATAGGCGGACATTCCCACAGTGAGCAGATGACGACGGTCATCGGCGACGAAATCGGCGGACTCGTAACCAGGGCGGACGAATTCGGGGTGAGCGTGCAGAAGAATCGAGGTCTCGATCTCCCCGGCATGCATGTCGGTGAGCAGCGAGGTCAGCACCCCCGCCCGCTCGCGCGCCGCCTCCCAGTCCTCGGCCGCCGGGAACAGCGCCATCCGCTCACCGCGCGCGGACGCCTCCTGCACGACATTTCCCAGAACGTAGTTGCCGCCGTGCCCGTTGACCACGACGAGCGCGTCCACCCCACCGCGCCGCAGCGACGCCGCGATGTCCCGGACCACCGCGTGCAGGGTCACGGCGGAGATGCTGACGGTCCCCGGCCAGCCGGCGTGCTCGTGCGAGCAGGAGACCGTCACCGGAGGAAGGAGATGCACGGGGTAGGCGGCGGCGATCCGACGCGCCACGGCACAGGCGACCAGCGTGTCGGTCGCCAGCGGAAGGAAGGGCCCGTGCTGTTCGAAACTGCCGACGGGAAGGACGGCGACCTGTGCTGAAACCCCCGCCCCCCGTGCCCGTACGTCTCCCGTGGTGTCCGTCGGCATCACGCCGTGCGCCGATTCACCGGCCGCCGCACGCGCACCCGAACCACTCATCATTTCACGGCCTTTCGTCTCGCTTGAGGAAACAGATCATGACAGACAACACCGGCGACACCATCGGCGTTCTCGGCGCGAAGTCCCCGCGGCGATCGGGCGCGGAACGCGTCGTGAACGCACCGCTGCCCACCGTGTACGGCAAATTCCAGGCGATCGGCTACCTGGACCACGACCGCGGCGACGAACAAGTGGCCCTCGTGTACGGCGAGATCGGCACCGAGAACGTGCTGACCCGGCTGCACTCCGAATGCCTGACCGGCGACGCGTTCGGCTCCCGGCACTGCGAGTGCGGCGACCAGCTGGCGTCCGCACTGCGCGCCGTCGTCGCCGAAGGCAGCGGCATCGTCGTCTACTTGAGGGGCCACGAGGGCCGCGGCATCGGCCTGCTCGCCAAACTGCGCGCGATGGCCCTGCAGGCGGAGGGCCTGGACACCGTGGAGGCGAACCTCGCCCTCGGCCTGCCGGTCGACGCCCGTGACTACGGCGTCGCCGCCGAGATCCTGCGCGACCTCGGCGTACGCTCGGTACGGCTGATGTCCAACAACCCGCGCAAGCGCGAAGCCCTCGTCCGGCACGGCATCCAGGTCGCCGAGCAGGTGCCGCTGCTGATCGAGCCGTGCGAGAGCAACATCACCTATCTGCGCACCAAGCGGGAACGGCTCGACCACATCCTGCCGCACCTGGACGCCGTCGCCCACGGCTCCTGACCGCCCCGGGGCGCCGGGACGGCCGGGCGGTCAGGAGACGACCGCCTCGTGCACCAGCCGCCGCAGCTCCGGGAACACCTTCAGCGTCTTCGGGCGCACCTGGGTCATGAACTGCACCGTCAGCTCACGGGCCGGGTCCACCCAGAACGCGGTCGTGGCCGCGCCCGTCCAGCCGTACGTACCGAGGCTGGACGGGGCCAGGGTGCGGGACGGGTCGACCACCACCGAGACGTTGAAGCCGAAGCCGAGGCCGTCGTTGCCGGGCTCCTGATGGACGGGGGCGCCGAAGGCGCGCAGGACGGCGCCACCGGGCAGCCGGTTGCCGGTCATCAGCGCGACGCTGTCCGCCGACAGCAGCCGGACACCGTCCAGTTCGCCGCCCCGGCGCAGCATCTCCATGAACCGGTGGAAGTCGTACGCCGAGGAGACCAGCCCGCCGCTGCCGGACAGGAACCGCGGCCTGCCGTGCACCGGCAGCCCCGGCACCGGTGCGATCCCGCCCTCGTCCGTCTCCCGGTACAACTCGGCCAGCCGGGGCGCCTGTTCGGGCGCGAGGTGGAAACCCGTGTCGGTCATGCCGAGCGGGCCGAGGATCCGCGTCGAGAAGAACGCGTCCAGCGGCTGCCCGGAGACCACCTCGATCACCCGGCCGAGCACGTTCGAGGCGACCGAGTAGTTCCACTGCGTCCCCGGGTCGAACTGCAGCGGCATCCGCGCGTACACCTCGACCGTCTCGGCCAGATCGGCGCCCGGCGGCACCGAGTACTCCAGACCCGACGCGCGGTACAGGGCGTCGACCGGATGGTGATGGTAGAAGCCGAAGGTCAACCCGGCGGTGTGGGTGAGCAGATGGCGGATCAGGATCGGGCCGGCGGCGGGCCGGGTGCGCAGCTCGTCACCCGAACCGCAGTCGTACACCCGGGGTTTGGCGAACGCCGGCAGATGGCGTTCCAGCGGGTCGTCGAGGCCCAGCCGGCCCTCCTCCACCAGCAGCAGCACGGCGACGGCGGTGACCGGCTTGGTCATCGAGTAGATCCGCCACAGCGTGTCCGGCTCGACCGGCAGCCCGGCCGCGACATCGCGCAGACCGTACGTGGTGAGATACGCGACGCGGCCGCCACGGGCCACGGACAGCAGCCAGCCGGGCAGCCGGCCCTCGTCGACGTGACGCGCGAAGTGCTTCTCCAGCCGGTCCAGCGCCTCGCCGTCCAGTCCCGCCTCGTCCGGGCCGACTTCCTGTCGCAGCTGTGCCATCGCTCTCCTCCGGTCGCCTTCGTACGCGATGCCTCCCGGCCGCCCGGCCGGTCCGCACCGGTGCTCATCGTCCCGCAGAAATCCCGCCCCGTACCCGATCTTCGGCGCTGTGTGTGACCGATGCGACGCCGACCGCCCCGGACAGCGCGCAGGCCAGGGGCACTCCGAGCGCTGCCACGGCGGCCAGGACGAGCAGCGCCGGCCCGGTCCCGGCACCCTGCAGCGTGCTCGCCGCGGCCACGCCCAGGGCGGGGCCCACGTTGAGCGCGGTCTGCTGCAGCCCGCCCGCGACCCCGGCGGCCGCCGCCTCGGCCTGCGTCACGACGACATGGGTGGCCGCCACCATCACCGTCCCGAACCCGGCGCCCAGCAGAGCGAACCCACCGCCGAACAGCGGTGCCGAGGCGGCCTGCGAGAGCACGAGGACACCGAGCGCGAGCAGCGCCGTCGCCGCCGCCGTCGTACCGCGTGTCCCGAGCCGGCGCAGCAGCACCGGGCACAGCGCGGCGGACGCCACCATCAGCATCGCCAGCGGCAGGGCGCGCAGCGCGCTGGCCAACGGGTCGAGACCCAGGCCGCGTTGGAGGACGTAGACAGCCGTGAAGAGCGTGCCGGACAGGGCTGCCGAGACCGCGACCAGGATGCCGAGCGCCGCCCCTACCGCCCGCGAGCCGACGACGCCCGGCGGCAGCAGCGGGCACGCCGTACGCCGCTCGTGCCGGACGAGGACCGCCGTCCCGGCCCCGGCGAGGACGAGCCCCGCCCAGGAGACGGGCCGCGCGGTCAGCGCATGGACCAGGCAGGCCAGCGTCCCCGCGAGCAGCACCGCCCCCGGCACGTCCAGCGCGCTCCGGGCCCCCGCCGCAGCCCGCTCCGGGCGCCGCAGGGCCGGCAGGCCGAAGGCGAGCGCCGGCAGCACGTTCAGGAAGAACACCGCCCGCCAGCCCAGGGACGTCACCAGAGCTCCGCCGACCACCGGTCCCGCTGCCGCCGCCAGCCCGATCGCCGCCGTCCGCACGGCGAGCGGCTTCGCCAGCGCCTCCGGCGGGAACGCGGCCCGCAGCATGCCCAGCGTGGCCGGCTGCAACAGCGCCCCGAACACCCCCTGCACCGCCCGCAGTCCGACCACCCACCCCACCCCGGGCGCGAGTCCGATGCCCGCCGACACCGCCCCGAACCCCAGCATGCCGAGCGCGAACACCCGCCGGTGCCCGAACCGGTCACCGAGCCTTCCCGCGAACACCAGCAGGCTCGCCACCGCGATCAGATACGCCGTACTGGTCCACTGCACCTCGGCGAACGATGCCCCCAACTCCCGTTGCAGTCGCGGCTGGGCAACCGTGAGGACCGTACCGTCCAGGGCGACGACCACCGCGCCCGCCACACTGCTCGCCAGCGTCCACCGCCGGTTCACCGGCCGTCCTCCGCACCCAGGTGCGCGGCCAGCACCGCATCGAGCAGCGGCCCGAAGTCCTCTTTCTCGACGGCAAGTTGAAGACTGCGCCAGCGCCACAACTGCGCGATGCCGTGCAGATTCGCCCACAACGCGCCCGCCACCAGCCGGGCGTCGGCCTCCGGCCGCACCTGCCCGACCAGCCCGGCCAGCAGACCGAACAGCGGCAGACTCGCCTCCCGCAGCCCCAGATGACCGCTCTCCAGCAGATCATGACGGAACATCAGCTCATACATGCCGGGACGGTCCAGCGCGAAATCCAGATACGTCCGCGCCAGCCCGACCACCCGCGCCCGCGCCCCGGCGCCCGGGCCGGGTATCCGCTCCACCCGCTCGGCCAGATCGCCGAAGCCCCGGCGCGCGATGGCCGACAGCAGCTCCAGATGGGTGGGGAAGTAGCGGCGCGGCGCCCCGTGCGAGACGCCGGCCCGCCGGGCGATCTCCCGCAGGGTCAGCGCCGAGAGCCCCTCGGTGGCCAGCAGCTCCACCCCCACATCGACCAGACGCTCCCGCAACCCCGTGTCCGACTCAGTCATAGACACTGTCTACCAGTAGGTAGTAGACACTGTCTACCAGCTGTCTGGCGTGCGGGAATGCGGGGGCCGCTCCCGCGAGTTGACCCTGCTATGACTCACGACACCGCGCAGGACGCACTGCTCGAACTGCTGTCGGAAGGCCACGGCGGCACCCTGGTCACCCTCAAGAAGGACGGCCGCCCCCAGCTGTCCAACGTCAGTCACGCCTACTACCCCGACGAGCGGATCATCCGGATCTCCGTCACCGACGACCGCGCCAAGACCCGCAACCTGCGCCGCGACCCACGCGCCTCCTACCACGTCACCAGCGCCGACCGCTGGGCGTACACGGTCGCCGAGGGCACGGCCGAACTGACCCCGGTGGCCCAGGACCCCCACGACGACACGGTCGAGGAACTGATCCGGCTCTACCGGGACGTCCTCGGCGAACACCCCGACTGGGACGACTACCGGGCGGCGATGGTCCGCGACCGGCGTCTGGTGGTACGGCTGCGGGTCGAGCGGGTCTACGGGATCCCGAAGAAGGGGTGACGGGCGGCCGACGGCCGACAGTCGGCGGGTGACAGTCGACGGTCGGCGGGTGACGGCCGAATGTCTACGATCTGGCGCATTCCCCATAGCCCATACGGTCTACGCCGTCCCTTCGGCGGTCCGCGCCTCGATCGCCCGCAGTACGGCCACCATGTCCTCGCCGCCGTACCCCTGGGCCACGGTCTCCTCGAACAGGGTGTGGCACGCGTCGAGGAGGGGTGAGGCCAGGTGGGCCTTGCGGGCGGCGTCGGCGATGAGGCGGTTGTTCTTCAGGACGTCCAGGGCGGCCGCCTGTACCGCGAAGTCGCGCTCGCGCAGCTTGGGTGCCTTCATCCGGGAGACCCCGCTGGCCATGGGGCCCGCGTCGAGGACGTCGAGGAACAGCCGCCGGTCCAGACCCTGCCGCTCGGCGAAGTGGAAGGCCTCGGTCAGCCCGGTCACCAGGGTGATCAGGAACAGGTTGACCGAGAGCTTCATCAGCAGCGCGCCCGGTGCCGGGCCGCATCCGAACGTCTCCCGGCACAGGGGCGCGAGCAGGGGTCGTACGGCGGCCACGGCGTCCTCGTCGCCGGCCAGCATGGCGACCAGCTGACCCTGTTCCGCGGGGACGCGTGACCCGGAGACGGGTGCCTCGACGTAGCGGCCGCCGGCCGTGCGGATGTCGGTCTCCAGGGCGGCGGAGTACTCGGGGGAGGTCGTGCCCATGTGGACGACGGTGCGATCCGCGACCCGGGCGGCGAGGGCGGGGGTGCCGCGGCCGAGGACGCTGTCGATCGCGGCTTCGTCGGCGAGCATCAGCAGCACCACGTCCGCCCGCGCGAACACCTCGTCGATGCTCGCCGCGACGTCGGCGCCGGCAGCGCGCAGGGGTGCGGCGCGCTCCGGGGTCCGGTTCCAGACCACCAGGGGAGTGCCGGCGGACGCCAGACGCAGGCCCATGGGCCGGCCCATCACTCCGAGACCGATGAAACCGACGTGCACGGGGTCCGTCCTTCCCTCCGGAAATCGACTATGACCACTGTCATAGTAGCGGCCGTTATGACGCCGGTCATAGAGTGGGGCGGTGAGGAACGGAGGCAGGGATGAGTGAGCAGCGGGGTCCCCGGGAGCGGATGGTCTTCAGCGCGGCCCAGCTCATCCGGCGCCAGGGGGTCGCCGCGACCGGGATGCGCGATGTCGCCGCCCACGCCGGCGCGCCTCGCGGCTCCCTCCAGCACTACTTCCCGGGCGGCAAGGAACAGCTGGTCAACGAGGCGGTCGGGTGGGCCGGACGGTACGCCGGCAAGCGGATCGCGCGCTTCCTCGCGGGGCTTGAGGAGCCGACGCCGAGCGGTTTGTTCGCGGCGATGGTCGCGCAGTGGACCGACGAGTACGCGGCGGACGGCTTCGCCGCGGGCTGCCCGGTCGCCGCGGCCACCGCCGAGTGCGCCGGTGCCGGCGGCTCGACGCGAGCGGCCGTGGCCTCCGCGTTCACCGCCTGGCGGACCCCGCTCGCCGAGGCCCTGACCGGCATGGGCGTCCCCGCGGCCCGCGCCGAGTCCCTGTCCATGCTGATGATCAGCACCCTGGAGGGCGCGATCCTGATGGCCCGCGCCGAACAGGACGTAACGCCCCTGACCACGGCCGTACGGGAACTGGCACCGCTGCTCGATGCGGCGGTGCCGCCCCCGGCCCCCTGACACGGCTCGAACTCCGGCCCGGTCCCGGTGGCCTCACTCGTCTCCCGGTCCGGTCTCCTGGTCCCCGTCCCGCAGTCTGCGCCAGACACGCGTGCGGTGCAGCACGTAGAAGGCGACGAGCAGGACGACCACCTGAAGTCCCACGGCGAGCAGCCAGAAGACGTCCTTGCTCTCCAACTCGTCGGTGAGGAAGGCGAAGTTCATACCGAAGAAGCCGGTCAGGAACGACAGCGGCAGGAAGACCACCGACGCGATGGTCAACCGGTTGATCACGCCGTTCTGTTCGCCCGCGACGAGGGAGCCGTAACTGGCGAAGGTCCGGCGGGCGGCGTCCTGGAGGGACTCGATGTCCGCGAGGACCAGTCGAGCCGCGCGCTGGAACTCCTGGGCGAGCCGCTGCCGTTCCACCGGAAAATCGCGGCTCATCATCCTGCGCGTGACCATCTCTTCGACCACCTGCAGGTACGGCAGCAACGAGTGGTGCAGGAGGGCGGCACTGCGGCGCAGCTGGGACAGACGGTAGATCTGCTCGGGCCGCCGCTCCTCGAACATGGCGTCCTCCAGCTCCTCCACCTGGAGCAGCTCACGCCCCGCGGCGCGGCGGAACGTCGCCAGCGCCTCCTGGAGCAGCAGGAACAGGGTGGCCACGGCGTCATGGGGCTTCTCCCGCCGCAGGTGCGCGATGACGTCCGCCGTCAGGACGGCCGGGCCCCGGTGGGCGATCACCAGGAAGCGCTCGGAGGCGAGGGCGTGCACATGGGCGACCCGCCCCTGCCGGGCCACCGGCACGACGAATCCGGCGATGTCGCCCAGGAATTCGGCCCGCGCGGACTGGTCCCGTCCGCCGAACCAGGCCAGTTCCTCGGCGTCCAGCCCGAGCCGGCGGGCCGTCGGTTCGTCCGCCGGCCCCCTCTCCTCCGCTCCGCCCGCCGGCCCGCTTTCCTCCGCTCCGCCCGCCGGTCCGCCCTCCTCCGGCAGCTCGACCCCGAGGAGCAGGAAAGGGTCCGTGGCGAGCCGCTGCCGCGCCTCCGCCACGGAGATCCTGGTCGTGACCCCGTCCGGCATCGACACCATCGTCACGATCATCGCCCTCACCGCTCATCCCGTCGCCCATGGCCGGGCCGGGCCAGGCCGGGGCCGAGTGAGTACGGCCGTCAGTCGAACAGGCGGGCGCTACCGCTCCTGCCCACGCACAGGGCCCAGATGATGAATCCGGAGAAGGCGATCAGCACGATCGACCACACCGGGTAGTACGGCAGGGAGAGGAAGTTGGCGATGATGATCAGCGAGGCGATGGCCACCCCGCAGACGTGCGCCCACAGGGCGCCGGAGGAGAGGCCGAAGCCCACGAGCAGCGCGACGACGCCAAGGATCAGATGGACCCAGCCCCAGCCCGTGAGATCGAACCGGAAGACATAACTGCGGGTCACGAGGAACACGTTGTCCTTCGCGATCGCCATGATGCCGCGGAAGACGTTCAGTGTCCCGGCGAGTACGAGCATGACCGCGCCGAAGGCGGTCAGGCCGCTCGCCCATTGCTCCCTGGCCGTGGGGGTGGACGTGCGTGTGCTGTGTGTGGCGGCCATCGTGCCACCTCGTTTCTGTGCTGTGCGACGTGCTCAGTGCGCCGAGGCGGAGGGCCCGCTGCCGGTGAGGACCAGTTCCTTCGCCCGCCGGAATTCGTCGTCGGTGATGTCGCCGCGGGCGCGCATCCCGGACAGCTTCGCGAGTTCGTCGGCACTGGTGGGCGGCGCGGCCGCCTGGGCCGTCTGCCGGATGTAGGTGTCGACGGCCTGCGCTTGCGCGCGGGCCTGTTCGATCTCCCGGCGGCCCATGTTCTTTCCCCGGGCGATCAGGTAGACGAAGACGCCCAGGAAGGGCAGGACGACGACGAACACGACCCAGCCGGCCTTGCCCCAGCCGCCCAGGCCGTCGTCCCGGAAGATGTCGGTGATGATCCGGAAGAGCAGGACGAACCACATGATCCACAGGAAGAACACCAGCATGGACCAGAAGACACTCAGCGCCGGATAGTCGTAGGCGAGGTAGGTCTGCGCGCTCATCTGTCCTCCTCCGTCCCGGGTCCGCACCCGGTGGTCGTTCCGTACGGTGTGCGTACGGTGCGGTTCTCAGCCTGCGCGGGGCGGGAGGGCGGCCGCCTCACCCGGGGCGGGTGAACGGCCCGCACGAGAACGGCGGTCCGCGGGTCAGGACGGCATCTGGCGTACTTCGAGGACCCTCAGCCCCAGGGACCGGCAGCGCGCCAGCAGCCCGTACAGGTGTGCCTCGTCGACGACCGTTCCGTAAAGGAGGGTCTGGCCGGCCATCAGCACGTGGTCGAGCTCGGGGAACGCCTTGACCAGCGTCTTGGTCATCTGTCCGTCGACGCGAATCTCGTAGCGCATGAGCTGCCCTTCCCCACGTCTCCCCGCGATCCTCCGCCCCGGCCCACCGCTCTGCCTCACCCGGGCGAGGTGATACGACCGTCGCGTCACAGGAGCCCCAGGTCACGTGCCCGGCGCACCGCGTCGTGACGCCGGTTCACGGCGAGCTTGCGGTAGGCGCTCTTGAGATGGGTCTTGACCGTGTTGACCGACACATACAGATCGGCGGCGATCTCCTCCGTCGACATCATCTGCGCCAGCCGGCGCAGGACGTCGCGTTCGCGTCCGCTCAGCTCTTCCACCACCGGCAGCGGCGGCTGCTCCCCGCCCGGCACCGGCGGGCCGGGGGTGAGCCAGCCCTCGGCCAGGGCGCGCAACGGCACGGTGCGCAGCAACGGGCGCAGCCACGGTCCGGCGTCCACGAAGGGGCGGCGCAGCCGTTCGCGCCGGGCCTCCCGGAGCGCCTGGGCGACGAGTCCGCGCTGCCGGGCGAGGTCTCCGGCCTCGCCCGCCACCTGGGCTCCGACCAGTGCCGCCCGTACCGCGACGGCGGGGCCGACGCGGCTCTGCGGCCCCACTCTGCCGAGCAGTTCGGCCGCGGCCTCGGGCCTGCCCGCGGCCAGTTCCGCCTGCGCGGCTCCCACGAGGCACACCGGCTCGCCGTCGGGCTGTTCCGCGAGCAGCTTGACGGCCGTCTCCGGCCGTCCCTCGGCGAGGTGAGCGGCGGCGGCCACGCACGCCGTGTGCGCCGCGGCCCAGGGCGACGCCTCCTCGGCCACGACGGTCCGGTCCACCGCTTCGAGCGCGGCCTGTGGGTCACCGCGGGCCAGGAGCAGACGCCCGGTGACGATGGACTCCCCGGCCTGCGCCACCGGGTCCGGCGGAAGGCCCCGGGGGTCCGCCGCGGCGTCGAGGAGCGCCTGGGCCCGGTCCAGCTCGTCGCGGTCGACGGCCACCGCGGCCAGGACCAGCGGGGCCAGCCCCGGTCCGGGCGCCGGGGGCGGGCCGCGGTGGCCGCCGGCCGCGGTGACCGTGGCCCACGCCGTGCGTTCGGCCCTGCCCGGCCGGCCCTTCAGATAGTCGATCAGCGCGAGGTGGCCCAGACACTCCTCACGTGCCTGGGCCGTGTCCTCCGCCCGGCCGGAGTCGACGACCGTGGTCAGGACGGCGCGTGCCTCCCGCATCCGGCCGGCCCACAGCCGTGCCGAGCCGAGATGGGTGTGCAGGAGCGCGATCAGCTCCGGATGCTCGTCGAGAAGCCTGCCGGGTACGTCGCGCCGAAGCCGCTCAGCGGCCTGTGCCGCCGTCTCCGCCCGTCCCGGGGCACCGGTCAGGCGCGCTGCCAGCGTTTCGAGGAAGGCGCAGCTCAGCCGGGTCGCCGCCAGGCCGTCCGGATCGTCCTCGGCGGATGCGCCGCGCGGTGCGAGGGCGTGTGCCGCGCGGTGCAGGCGGGGCAGGCCGCGTTCCAGGTCGCGCCGGGACAGTGCGCGGGCGGCCCGCACGAGGTCCGTGGCGGGGCCGGCGGGTCCGGGCCCCATCGGGGCGAACAGCTCGGACAGATCGTCGACGTGCAGGCCGGTGAAGATCTCCCCGATGGCGAGATCGCCGACGAGGGCGCCGGCGGCGGTCTCCCACTCGTGCGCGGCGGCCGCGTGGCCGAGCGTCTCGCCGAGGGACCCCGAGTGCCGCAGCCAGTGAGCGGCGCGGCGGTGGAGTTCGGTTTCCAGCCCGGGAGAGCGCACCCGCAGGTGGGCGCGGAGGATCTCCCCGAACAGCGGATGGAGACGGAACCAGTCGTGCCCGAGATACTCGACGAACGCGTTCTCGCGGTGCAGACCGGTCAGGATGAGTCCGGCGTCGGTGCGGCCGGTGAGGGCGTCGGCGAGACCGGGACAGACCCGTTCGAGGATGCTGGTCCGCAGCAGCAGGTCCTGTGCCCCGGCCTTCTGCCGCTTGAGCACCTCGGCCAGCAGGAAGTCGGCGATCGTGGTGCGGTCGGCCTCGAACTCCTGCAGATACGTGCGCGGATCCGGCTCGTCCCGCGCGGCCAGGGCGCACAGCCGCAGGCCGGCCGCCCAGCCCCGGGTGCGTTCCACCAGCGCGTCCACGTCGTCCGCCGGGAGCCGCAGCCCGTGCAGCGCCAGCAGGTCCGCTGCTTCGTCGCGGGTGAAGGCCAGCTCCGCGTTCCTGATCTCCGTGATGGCGCCGGCCGCCCGGTAGCGGTGCAGGGGGAGCAGCGGCTCGGTGCGCGTGACGAGGACCAGGCGCAGGCCGTGCCCTGCCTGCTGGAGGACGAACTCCAGCTGATCCGCGATCTCGGGGTCGGTCGCCCGGTCGTACTCGTCGACGACGACGATCACCGGCGCGGTCCGGGCGCTCAGTGCGGCGGCGAGCCGGGTGAGGAGGGCGTCGGGCACGCGGCCGGGTTCGGTGGGGAAGCCGACGTCGCCGGCCAGGGGCAGGCCGGCGAGGCGCAGGGCCTGGAGGAGGTACGCCCAGAAGGTTCCGCATCCCTTGTCCGCCACCCGGGCGGTGAGCCAGGCGACGGGCCCGTCCCGCGCCGAGGCCCAGTCGGCCACCAGCAGTGTCTTGCCCGCTCCCGCGGCTCCGTGGACCACGGTCAGCGGGGTCGGCGGGTCGTCGCCGAGATGTCCGAGCAGCCGGTCGCGCCGCAGGAACGTCACGGGACGCGTCGGGACGGCGAACCGCGTCATGAGGAGCGGGTCCCCCCGGGGATCGGCGTGCGTGGATGCCGGCGCCGGCCCGTCCTCGCCCGGTACGGCCATGGTGCTCACCACCACCCGTGATCGTCGGGTCACCGACAACCCCCTCCCACCATCGTCTTCCCGCACCGTCACGGTGCAACAGGGCCCGGTGGTCCCTCGGCGGGGCGGACCAGCCCCGATGGACAGCAAGGCCCTGGGGGTCCGAGCCCGCGGGCCGCCGGACCGAGCCGGAAGCGGCGCCGGCCGCCGGTGGGGCGCCGGTGCTTGTCCGGCCCCGCCCGCCGCACTAACCTCCCCGCGTGATCAACGGTGCACACGTGGTGCTCTACAGCCGGGACCCGGAGGCCGACCGGGCCTTTCTGCGCGGCACCCTCTGCTGGTCGTACGTCGACGCGGGCCGCGGCTGGCTCATCTTCAAGGCGCCGCCCACCGAGGTGGCCTGCCACCCCACCGACGGCGAGCCCGCGCACGAGCTGATGCTGATGTGCGACGACCTGGACGAGACCCGGCGCCAACTCACCGAGCGCGGAGCCGACTTCAGCCGACCGGTGGAGGAGGCACCGTGGGGCCGGGTGACCGCCCTCCGCCTCCCGGGCGGCGCCGAACTTGCCCTGTACGAACCCCGCCACCCGCGCCCTTAGCCGGGTAGGTCCCGCGTGCGCGTGGGGGGCTCAGCCAGGGGGTGAGCCCGGCAGGCCTTGATCTCGCACCCCTCGGTCCGGCAGGCCCCACGCGCAGCAGACCGGGCACGCCCCGACGCTCCCACGCCCCGAAGACCGTCAGGCCCCCATGGACCGACGGCCGGCCCCCGCCGCCCACAGACCGGCGGCAGGCCCCGGCGTCAGCCCCTCAGGCCGCCGTCCCCTCAGGCCGTCACCCGCTCCACCCCCGCCGGCTGTCGCCCCTCCCGCTCCCCGAGCAGTTCCGTCGGGACGGTGTGCGTCTCGCGGGCGGACAGCGCGGCGATGACCGGCGGTACGCACAGGGCAGCCGTGAACAGGGCCACCGCACCCCAGTCGTCGCCGCCCGGTCCGGCGATCCCGGCGGCGAAGGTGACCGCGAACCCGGCCACCGCGAAGCCGGTCTGCGTGCCGATCGCCACGCCGGACAGCCGGACCCGGGTCGCGAACATCTCGCCGTAGAAGGCGGGCCACACCCCGTTCGCGGCGCTGTAGACAAGGCCGAAGGCGACGACGCCGAGGGTCAGGGTGAGCGCGTAGGAGCCGGTGGAGATCGCCCAGAGGTAGCCGGCCATCGCCGCCGCGCTGCCGATCGCACCGATCAGGAACACCGGTCGGCGCCCGATCCGGTCCGACAGCGTCGCCCACAGCGGGATCGCGCCGAGCGCGACCAGGTTGGCGAGGGCGCCGACCCACAGCATCGAGGTACGGGACATGCCGACCGCGTCGCTGGTGGCGTACGCCAGCGCCCACACGGTGAAGATCGTGCTGACCGAGGCGATGAGCGCCCCCGCGATCACCCGCAGCACGTCCGCCCAGTGGTCGCGCAGCAGCACCGCGAGCGGCAGCCGCACCACGCCCTCGGTCGCCGCCTGCTTCGCGAAGGCCGGGGTCTCGCGCAGCCGGCGCCGGATGACGAAGCCGGCGACGGCGACCGCCACGCTCAGCCAGAACGGCACCCGCCAGCCCCAGGACAGCAGCTGGTTCTCGGGCAGCCGGGAGACCGGGATGAAGACGAGGGTGGCGATGAGCTGGCCGCCCTGGGTGCCGCTGAGCGTGAAACTGGTGAAGAACCCACGCCGGTCCGGCGGCGCGTGCTCCAGGCTCATGGAACTGGCGCTGGCCTGCTCGCCGGCCGCCGATATGCCTTGCAGGACGCGGCAGAGCACGAGCAGCACGGGGGCGAGCGAGCCGGCCTGGGCACGGGTGGGCAGACAGCCGATCAGGAACGTCGACAGACCCATCAGGAGCAGCGTGAACACCATGATCTTCTTGCGCCCGACCCGGTCGCCGACATGCCCGAGGACCAGCGCGCCGAGCGGCCGGGCGGCGTAGGCGACGCCGAACGTGGCGAGCGAGAGCAGCGTGGCGGTGGCGGGGTCGGAGGCGTCGAAGAACACCTTCGGGAAGATCAGCGCGGCGGCGCTGCCGTAGACGAAGAAGTCGTAGTACTCCAGGGCGCTGCCGATCCAGGCGGCCGTCGCCGCCTTCCAGGGCTGGCCTGGAGGGGCTTCGGAGGCAGGCGTGGGGACGGGGACGGACACGGCGGTGCTCCTTCGGGGGAACTCCACCCTACGAGGGCGGAGTGAGCGACGAGGGGAGGGAGCGGGCGAGGGCCGGATCTCGGCTGCTAATTAACCCACTGGGTAGTTAGTCGTGGTGGGTGGGATGTTGCGCGCGTGTTTCCCCTGTGTCAAGAGGTGGCGCCCGAACTCGTCGGGCCCAGTCGTCAGGCGTCCGCCCGCTCCGCCGTCAGATAGGCGATCACCATGTCGCCGAGCATGGTGCGGTAGTGCTCCCGCCGGCCGGGGTCCACCAGGTCGCGGCCGAACAGGGCGCCGAAGGTGGCCCGGTTGGCGACCCGGAAGAAGCAGAACGAGCTGATCATCGCGTGCAGGTCGACCGCGTCGACGTCGGCCGTGAACAGCCCGGACTCCTGTCCGGCGGCGAGGATCCGGCGGATCACGTCCAGGGCCGGGGAGCCGATCCGGCCGAGCTTCGCGGAGGCCGCGATGTGCTCCGCGCCGTGGATGTTCTCGATGCTGACCAGGCGGATGAAGTCCGGGTGCTGCTCGTGATGGTCGAGGGTCAGCTCGGCCAGGCGCCGGATCGCCGCGACCGGGTCCAGATGCTCGACGTCGAGCTGCTGCTCGGCGTCGCGGATCACGCCGTACGCCCGCTCCAGCACGGCCGTGAACAGCTGTTCCTTGCCGCCGAAGTAGTAGTAGATCATCCGCTTGGTGGTGCGGGTGCGGGCCGCTATCTCGTCGACCCGGGCGCCGTCGTAGCCGGCCCGCGCGAACTCCTGTGTGGCCACGTCGAGGATCTCGGCCTTGGTGCGGGCGGCGTCGCGCACCCGCCCGCCGGGTCGCAGGGGTTCTTCGACGCTGGTCATCGGTTTCCTTCGGGCCGGGGACACGACACCTGGGCGGAGCGCTCGTCCGTGGTGCCGGTGATTGTAGAAGCAGGGCCCCGGATGCCGTCGGGGGCTTTCTCGGGGACCCCCGCTGCTGATATAGCTAACGTACTGGTTCGTACATTAGCGCTGCCCCGGGAGGCTCGCGTGGCCAAGGACTCGTATCTCGTCGGGCTGATCGGCGCCGGTATCGGCCCCTCGCTCAGCCCCGCCCTGCATCAGCGGGAGGCCGACCGCCAGGGCCTGCGCTACCTCTACCGGCTCCTCGACACCGACGTCCTCGGTGTGGCCCCGAAGGCTGTGGGGGACCTGGTCCGCGCAGCCCGTGACCTCGGCTTCGACGGGCTGAACATCACCCACCCCTGCAAGCAGCTCGTCATCGAGCACCTGGACGCGCTCGACCCGCGGGCCGAGGCGCTCGGCGCGGTCAACACCGTCGTCTTCGAGGACGACGGCCGGGCCGTCGGTCACAACACCGACGTCACCGGTTTCGCCGCGTCCTTCGCGCGCGGCCTGCCGGACGCCCCGCTGGAGCGGGTCGTCCAGCTCGGCGCGGGCGGCGCCGGCGCGGCCGTGGCACACGCCGTGCTCACCCTCGGCGCCGGGCGGGTGACGGTGGTGGACGCGCTGCCCGGCCGGGCGGCCGGCCTCGCCGACTCCCTCGTACGGCACTTCGGCCCCGGCCGGGCCGAGGCGGCATCCCTCGACCGGCTGCCGGCACTGCTCGCCGACGCCGACGGCACGGGCGGTCTCGTGCACGCGACCCCGACGGGTATGGCCGCCCATCCCGGACTGCCGCTGCCCGCCGAGCTGCTGCGGCCGGGGCTGTGGATCGCGGAGGTCGTGTACCGGCCGCTGGAGACCGCGCTGGTGCGGGTCGCCCGGGAGCACGGCTGTGCCGTTCTGCCCGGGGGCGGAATGGCCGTGTTCCAGGCCGCGGACGCGTTCCGGCTGTTCACCGGGCTGGAGCCGGACAGCGGCCGGATGCTGGCCGACTTCGAGGAGCTGGCCGGACTGGAGCGCTCGGGGAGCCACGTCGGATGATGCGCACCTCCATCGCCACCGTCTCCCTCAGCGGCTCCCTCACCGAGAAGCTCACCGCCGCCGCCCGGGCCGGCTTCGACGGCGTCGAGATCTTCGAGAACGACCTCCTCGCCAGCCCCCTCACCCCCGAGGAGATACGCGCCCGCTGTGCCGATCTCGGCCTGAGCATCGACCTGTACCAGCCGATGCGGGACATCGAGGCCGTCCCGCAGGAGGTGTTCACCCGCAATCTCCGGCGCGCCCGGCACAAGTTCGAGCTGATGGAGCGGCTCGGCGCCGACACCGTCCTCGTGTGCTCCAGCGTCTCCCCGCTCGCCCTGGACGACGACGCCCTCGCCACCGAACAGCTGGCACAACTCGCCGACCTGGCACGGGAGTCCGGGATCCGGGTGGCGTACGAGGCGCTGGCCTGGGGGCGGCATGTGAACCGTTACGACCACGCGTGGCGGATCGTCGAGGCGGCCGGGCATCCGGCGCTCGGCACCTGCCTGGACAGCTTCCACATCCTCTCCCGGGGCTCGGACCCCCGGGGCATCGAGGACATACCCGGCGAGAAGATCTTCTTCCTCCAGCTCGCCGACGCCCCGCTGCCGGCCATGGACGTCCTCCAGTGGAGCCGCCATCACCGGTGCTTCCCGGGGCAGGGCGGCTTCGACGTCGCCGGGCTGCTGCGGCACGTGCTCGCCGCCGGTTACCGGGGGCCGCTGTCGCTGGAGGTCTTCAACGACGTCTTCCGGCAGGCCGACGCCGGCTCCACCGCCGTGGACGCCCACCGCTCCCTGCTGCTGCTTCAAGAGGCCGTCGGCGCGGCCCAGTTGCCGCCGCCCGTCGTGCCCACCGGGGTCGCCTTCGCCGAACTGCTCACCCCGGACGCCGAACCCGTCACCGCCCTGCTGGCCGCCCTCGGCTTCACCCGCGCCGCCCGCCACCGCGGCAAACCCGTCGACCTGTGGCAGCGCGGCGAGGCCCGGATCCTGGTCAACACCGCCGCCACCGACCGCCGTGACGGCACCCGGCTCGCTGCGATCGGCCTCGCCTCCCCGGATCCGGCCGCCGCCGCCCGCCGCGCCGAGGCCCTCCACGCGCCCGTCCTGCCGCGCCGCCGCGCCCCCGAGGACGCCCCGCTCGATGCGGTCGCCGCGCCCGACGGAACGGAACTGTTCTTCGTCGCCACCGCAGACTCCGGTGAGTCCCGACTCGCCGACTGGCGGGGCGACTTCGCCGATCTGCCGGACGCCCGGGCACCGTCCGACGGCACCCGCATCGACCACCTCGCCCTCACCCAGCCCTGGCACCACTTCGACGAGGCGACCCTCTTCCACCGCAGCGTCCTCGGGCTGGACGCCCAGGACAGCGTCGACCTCGCCGACCCCTACGGGCTGCGCCGCAGCCGGGCCGTCGCCAACCAGGACGGCAGCGTCCGTATCGCCCTCACCGTCGGCGCGGCGCCCGCAGACGAGACCCTGCACGCCGCGCACCTCGCGCTGGCCACCGACGACGTGGTGGCCGCGGCCCGCGCCTTCCGCGCGGCCGGCGGCCGGCTGCTGCCGGTGCCGGCCAACTACTACGACGACCTCGCGGCCCGGTTCACCTTTGCCGAGGGCGAGTTGGAGACCTACCGCGAGCTGGGCATCCTCTACGACCAGGACGCGGGCGGCGCCTTCCGGCACTGCTACACCGAGACCATCGGCCACGTCTTCTTCGAACTGGTCCAGCGCGACCCCGGCCACCAGGGCTACGGCGCCGCCAACGCGCCGGTGCGGCTCGCCGCCCAGCACACCGGACGGCTCCCGCGCTGAGCGGGCGGCCGGCCTCTTACCGGATTCCCCGCGCTGGTGAGAGGCCGGTGAGACCTCCACCGGGTTCAGCCCGGGTTCAGGCTCCGTACATGTCCGGCGGCTGATATTCGGTGGGATCCGGTATGCGCGCTGCGCCCGGACACGTCCGTTCCGGGAGCCCGAAAGGCCGTTCATGCTCAAGCCCTCCACCGAGCCGGTCGTCCGGAACGACGGCCCACCGCCCGCGGCCGTGCCCCGCCCGTGGACCGACCGGTACGAGCGGCAGGCGCTCGCGGGCATCTGCCTGCTCGCGGCCGTGCTGTGCCTGTGGGGGCTGCAGCACAGCACCTACCACGCGTTCTACGCGAGCGCGGTGCGCAGCATGACCGACAGCCCGGCGGACTTCTTCTACGGCGCCTTCGACCCGGCCGGCTCCATCACCCTGGACAAGCTGCCCGGCTTCCTGTGGCCGCAGGCCCTGTCCGCGCTCGTGTTCGGCTTCCACCCGTGGGCGCTGGTACTGCCGCAGGCCCTGGAGATGGTGGGCTGTGTCCTCCTGCTCCATGTGCTGGTGCGCCGCTGGGCCGGGGTGGGCGCCGGACTGCTGGCCGCCGCGTTCCTCACCCTGACGCCGGTGACCGTCGGCCTCGGCCGGTCGGTCACCGAGGACGCGCCGTTCGTGCTGATCCTGCTGCTGGCCGCCGAGGCCACCTGGCGGGCCGCCGAGCGGGGCCGCCCGCGCACCCTGCTGCTCGCCGGGACATGGGTGGGGCTCGCCTTCCAGTGCAAGATGCTGGAGGCGTGGGCCGTGCTGCCCGCGCTCGCCGCCACCTACCTCGTCGCCGCCCCCGCCGCGGCGCGCCGCCGGATCGCGCACGTGGCCCTGGCCGGCGCCGTGACCGTGGCGGTGTCCGTGTCCTGGATGCTGGTGGCCGCCCTCACCCCGGCCGGATCCCGGCCGTACCTCGACGGCACCACGAACGACTCCCCGTTCGCGCTGGTCGTCGGCTACAACTTCCTGACCCGTTTCCACGTCGTCGGCGACATCGCGGCCGGCACCGGCAGCATCGCGGTGAGCCGGATGGCCCGCGCCGGGCACGAGGCGGGCCCCGGCATGGGCGACAGCGTGTGGAAGATGATCGCCCCGGGCCTGGCCAGCCAGACCGGCTGGCTGTACCCGCTGGCCGCACTCGGCCTGGCCGGCGGGATCGTCGCGCTGCGGCGGCGCCGCCCGGCGCGCACCGACCGGCAGCTCACCGGGCTGGTGCTGTGGGGCTCGTGGTTCCTGACCTTCTTCGCCGTCTTCAGCTTCGGCAGCGTCACCGGACACACCTACTACATGGGCGTCGTCGCGGTGGCCGTGGCCGCGCTCGCCGCCGCCGGATTCGTCCAGGCCCGGCGCTCCCGGGTACTGCTGCCGGCCGTGCTGGCGGTGAACGTCGTCTGGTGCGTGTCCCTGGCGCTGCGGTACCGGCACTTCGAGACCTGGGCGGCGCCCTGCGCGGCGGCCCTCGCCCTGGTCGCCGTGGCTCTCGCCGCCCTGCGCCGGCCCGCCGCACTCGCCACGGGCCTCGCCGCCGTGCTCCTGATCCCGGCCGTCTGGTCGGCGTCCGCGCTCTCGCTGCGCTACAACCAGCCCGGCAGCCTCGGCCGGGTCGGCCCCACCAGCGTCCGCGGCGGCAGCCCCCGGTTCACGCTCGCCCCCGAGCAGCGGCGGCTGCTGGCCTACCTCACCGCGCACCGGGGCGGCGCCCGCTATCTGGCTGCCGTGTCCGGCTGGGAGAGCACGGCCCCGTACGTCATCGCCGCCGACGCGCCCCTGCTGCCCATGGGCGGCTACACCGGCCAGGTCCCCTTCCCGCAGCCGGCGGCCTTCCGCACGCTGGTGGACACCGGCCGGCTCCGCTACGTCCTCGTCCCGCGTGCCGACCTGAGGCACGGCGCCCGCGACGACCGCCGCCCCGTCGGCACGCTGCTGCGCTGGACCGCCGCCCACTGCATGCTCGTCCCGCGCTCCGCCTACGACCGCCACGACCGCAGCAAGCTGCTGTACGACTGCGGCCCGGCCCACCAGAGGTGAACCGGGCCGCACTGCAAGGCCGTCGGTCCGTTACGGCCGTCTGTTCCACTCGGTGATCACGGGCCGGCCGTGCTCGGTGGACAGCCGGCTGACCGTGCCGGTGGCCAGCTGGAACAGCCGGCCCTCGGCGGGCGCCAGGCCGAGGCGGCGCGCGGTGAGCACCCGCAGGAAGTGGGCGTGGGCGACGAGGACCACGTCCCCGGCGTCCTCGGCGAGCGCGGCGTCGACGCGGGCCAGCACCCGGTCGGCACGGGCGCCGACCTGCTCCGGTGACTCACCGGGGTGGCCCTCGGGGCCGGGCGGCACACCGTCGGTCCACAGGTCCCAGGAGGGGCGCGAGCGATGGATGTCGACCGTGGTGACGCCCTCGTAGCCGCCGTAGTCCCACTCGTGCAGATCGGGCTCGGGCACGACCCCGGTCAGGCCTGCCAGTTCGGCGGTGCGTATCGCGCGGCCCAGCGGGCTGGCCAGCGCGAGGGCGTACGTCCGCTCGGTGAGGAGCGGGGCGAGGGACTTTGCCTGTTCCTCGCCGTGCTCGGTCAGGGGCAGGTCGGTCCAGCTGGTGTGCTGGCCCGACAGGCTCCACTCCGTCTCACCGTGGCGGACCAGCAGGAGGTCGCCCACGGTGGTTCAGTCCTTCTTCTCGACCGCGTGGCCGCCGAACTGGTTGCGCAGCGCGGCGATCATCTTCATCTGCGGGGAGTCGTCCTGACGCGAGGCGAACCGGGCGAACAGGGACGCCGTGATCGCGGGCAGCGGTACGGCGTTGTCGATGGCCGCCTCGACCGTCCAGCGGCCCTCGCCGGAGTCCTCGGCGTAGCCGCGCAGCTGCTCCAGGTGCTCATCCTCGTCCAGGGCGTTGACCGCGAGGTCCAGCAGCCAGGACCGGATGACCGTGCCCTCCTGCCAGGAGCGGAACACCTCGCGGACGTTCTCCACGGAGTGGACCTTCTCCAGGAGCTCCCAGCCCTCGGCGTAGGCCTGCATCATGGCGTACTCGATGCCGTTGTGGACCATCTTGGAGAAGTGCCCGGCGCCGACCCGGCCCGCGTGGACGTAGCCGTACGGGCCCTCCGGCTTGAGGGCCTCGAAGATCGGCTGGAGCCGGTCCACGTTCTCCTTGTCGCCGCCGACCATGAGCGCGTAGCCGTTCTGCAGGCCCCACACACCGCCGGAGACACCGGCGTCGACGAAGCCGATGCCCTTGATGGCGAGCGCGGCCGCGTGCTTCTCGTCGTCCGTCCAGCGCGAGTTGCCGCCGTCGATCACCGTGTCGCCGGGCTCCAGCAGGTCGCCGAGCTCGTCCACGACGGTCTGGGTGGCGGTGCCGGCCGGGACCATCACCCACACCTGGCGGGGCGCGTCCAGCTTCTCGACGAGTTCTGCGAGGGACTTGACGTCGGAGACGTCGGGGTTGCGGTCGTAGCCGATGACGGTGTGGCCGGCGCGGCGGATCCGCTCGCGCATGTTGCCGCCCATCTTGCCGAGACCGATGAGACCGAGCTGCATGATCACTTCACTTCCGATGCGTTCTTGAGAGTGCGGTAGGCGGCGACGAGGGCCTGGGTGGAGGGGTCGAGACCGGGGACGGAGCCCGCCGCGGCAGCGGCTGATGCAAACGTCTCGGTCAGGGCGGGCTCGACCCGCTTGGCGAGGACCTTGCCCAGCTCGACGCCCCACTGGTCGAAGGAGTCGATGTTCCAGACCGCGCCCTGGACGAACACCTTGTGCTCGTAGAGGGCGATCAGCTGGCCGAGCACGGACGGGGTCGGCTCGGGCGCGAGGATCGTGGTGGTGGGGTGGTCGCCGTGGAAGGTGCGGTGCGCCACCTGCTCCTCGGCGACGCCCTCCGCGCGGACCTCCTCGGCGGTCTTGCCGAAGGCGAGGGCCTGGGTCTGGGCGAAGAAGTTCGCCATCAACAGGTCGTGCTGCGCCTTGAGTTCCTCGCTCAGCTCACCGGCCGGGCGGGCGAATCCGATGAAGTCCGCCGGGATCAGCTTGGTGCCCTGGTGGATCAACTGGTAGTAGGCGTGCTGCCCGTTGGTGCCCGGGGTGCCCCACACCACCGGGCCGGTCTGCCATTGCACCGGCTTGCCGTCGCGCTGCACCGACTTGCCGTTGGACTCCATGTCCAGCTGCTGGAGATAGGCGGTGAACTTCGACAGGTAGTGGCTGTACGGCAGTACCGCGTGCGACTGGGCGTCGTGGAAGTCGCCGTACCAGATGCCCAGCAGGCCCAGCAGCAAAGGCGCGTTGGCCTCGGCGGGCGCGGTGCGGAAGTGCTCGTCGACCAGGTGGAAGCCGTCGAGCATCTCGCGGAACCGGTCCGGGCCGATCGCGATCATCAGGGACAGGCCGATCGCCGAGTCGTACGAGTAACGGCCGCCGACCCAGTCCCAGAACTCGAACATGTTGTCCGGGTCGATGCCGAACTCGGTGACCTTCCCGGCGTTCGTGGACAGCGCCACGAAGTGCTTGGCCACGGCCTTGTCGTCGCCCTCGAAGGCCTTCAGCAGCCAGGAACGCGCCGACGTGGCGTTGGTGATCGTCTCGATCGTGGTGAACGTCTTGGACGCGACGATGAACAGGGTCTCCGCCGGGTCCAGGTCACGGGTCGCCTCGTGCAGGTCGGCGCCGTCCACGTTCGACACGAAGCGGAACGTCAACTCCCGTGCGGTGTACGGGCGCAGCGCCTCGTACGCCATCGCGGGGCCGAGGTCGGAGCCGCCGATGCCGATGTTGACGACGTTGCGGATCCGCTTGCCGGTGTGGCCGGTCCACTCGCCGGAGCGGACCCGGTCGGCGAAGTCGGCCATCTTGTCGAGGACGGCGTGCACCTTCGGCACCACGTTCTCGCCGTCGACCTCGACCACGGCGTCCCGTGGGGCGCGCAGCGAGGTGTGCAGCACGGCCCGGTCCTCGGTGACGTTGATCTTCTCACCGCGGAACATGGCGTCCCGCAGGCCGAACACGCCGGTGGCGGTGGCGAGTTCCTGGAGCAGGGCCAGGGTCTCGTCGGTGATCAGGTGCTTGCTGTAGTCGATGTACAGGTCCCCGACCCGCACGACGTACCGCTCCGCCCGGCCGGGGTCCTGCGCGAACAGCTCGCGCAGGTGCGGCCGGCCCTCGGCGCGGTGGTCGGCCAGCGCCGTCCACTCGGGCCGGTGGGTGAGCTGGGGAAACCCGGAAAGCTGGGACGCTGCCATGTCAGGCGTTCTCCTTGCCGGCCTCGCCCTTCAGGGCGATGGCGTACATCTCGTCGGCGTCGAGGCGGCGCAGCTCCTCGGCGATGAGTTCGGAGGTGGGGCGGACCTTCAGGGCGAGGGTGCGCGGCGGCTGGCCCGGCAGGGTCAGGGTCGCGAGCGGCCCCTCGGGCCGGTCGATGACGATCTCGCCGTTCCCGGTGCCCAGGCGTACGGCCGTGACGACCGGTCCGGCGGTGACCACACGGTCCACGCGCACGCCGAGCCGGGCCTCCAGCCAGCGCGAGAGCAGCTCGGCGCTGGGGTTGTCGGCCTCGGCCTCGACGGCCGCCGACGTGATCCGCGCGCGGGCCTGGTCCAGGGCGGCGGCCAGCATCGACCGCCACAGCGTGAGCCGGGTCCAGGCGAGGTCGGTGTCGCCCGGCGCGTAGTTGCGGGCGCGGGTCTCCAGGACCTCCATCGGCCGCAGAGCCGCGTACAGGTCGGTGATCCGGCGCTGGGCGAGCGCGCCCAGCGGGTCCTTCGACGGGGTCTCGGGGGCCTCCACCGGCCACCACACGACCACCGGGGCGTCCGGCAGCAGCAGCGGCAGGACGACCGAGTCGGCGTGGTCGGACACCTCGCCGTAGGTGCGCAGCACGACCGTCTCGCCGGTGCCGGCCTCGGAGCCGACCCGCACCTCGGCATCGAGCCGGGAGTGGGTGCGGTCGCGCAGGGTGCGCACATGCCGCTTGATGACGACCAGGGTCCGCATGGGGTGCTCGTGCGAGGCGTCCTCGGCGGCCTTGATCGAGTCGTAGGCGTTCTCCTCGTCCGTGACGATGACCATCGTCAGGACCATGCCCACGGCCGGGGTACCGATGGCGCGGCGGCCCTGCACCAACGCCTTGTTGATCTTGCTTGCCGTGGTGTCGGTCAGGTCGATCTTCATGGCCTGCGCCAGCTCCGTCCGTCTCGTGCGAGCATCTCGTCCGCTTCCTCGGGTCCCCAGCTGCCCGACGCGTACTGCGCCGGCCTGCCGTGCGCCGCCCAGTACTCCTCGATCGGGTCGAGGATCTTCCAGGACTCTTCCACTTCCTGGTGACGGGGGAACAAATTCGCGTCGCCGAGGAGCACGTCCAGGATGAGCCGCTCGTACGCCTCCGGGCTCGACTCGGTGAACGACTCGCCGTAGGCGAAGTCCATCGACACGTCCCGGATCTCCATCGAGGTGCCCGGCACCTTGGAGCCGAAGCGGACGGTCATGCCCTCGTCGGGCTGGACGCGGATGACGATCGCGTTCTGGCCCAGCTCCTCGGTGGCCGTGGAGTCGAAGGGGGAGTGCGGGGCCCGCTTGAAGACCACCGCGATCTCGGTGACCCGGCGGCCGAGCCGCTTGCCGGTGCGCAGGTAGAAGGGGACGCCCGCCCAGCGGCGGTTGTCGATGCCCAGCTTGATCGCGGCGAAGGTGTCGGTCTTCGACGCGGGGTCGATGCCCTCCTCCTGGAGATAGCCGACGACCTTCTCGCCGCCCTGCCAGCCCTCGGCGTACTGCCCGCGCACGGTGTGCTTGCCGAGCTCCGCCGGGAGGCGCACCGATTTCAGCACCTTCAGCTTCTCGGTGAGCAGCGCCTCCGCGTCGAACGCGATCGGCTCCTCCATGGCGGTGAGGGCCATCAGCTGAAGGAGGTGGTTCTGGATGACGTCACGGGCGGCGCCGATGCCGTCGTAGTAGCCGGCGCGGCCGCCGATGCCGATGTCCTCGGCCATGGTGATCTGCACGTGGTCGACATACGACCGGTTCCAGATCGGCTCGTACATCTGGTTGGCGAAGCGCAGCGCCAGGATGTTCTGGACGGTCTCCTTGCCCAGGTAGTGGTCGATGCGGAACACCTGGTCCGGCTCGAACACGTCGTGCACGATCGCGTTCAGCTCGCGGGCGCTGCCCAGATCGTGGCCGAACGGCTTCTCGATGACCGCGCGCCGCCAGGAACCCCGGGGCGGGGAGGCCAGGCCGTGCTTCTTCAGCTGCTGCACGACCTTGGGGAAGAACTTCGGCGGCACCGAGAGGTAGAAGGCGAAGTTGCCGCCGGTGCCGCGGGAGGCGTCCAGCTCCTCCACGGCGTCCTTGAGCTGTTTGAACGCGGTGTCGTCGTCGAAGTCGCCGGGGATGAACCGCATGCCCTCGGCGAGCTGCTGCCACACCTCCTCGCGGAACGGGGTGCGGGCGTGCTCGCGCACGGAGTCGTGGACGACCTGCGCGAAGTCCTGGTCCTCCCACTCCCGGCGGGCGAACCCGACGAGGGAGAAGCCCGGCGGCAGCAGACCCCGGTTGGCGAGGTCGTAGACGGCCGGCATCAGTTTCTTGCGGGACAGGTCACCGGTGACACCGAAGATGACCAGACCGGACGGGCCGGCGATGCGCGGCAGGCGGCGGTCGCGGGCGTCCCGGAGCGGGTTCTCCCAGCCCAGCGGGTTCTCCCCGTCGGCGGCCGGGCCCACCGGCGCGGTGACCTCCGCCGGTGTCCGGTCCGGTGCCGGGGCGTCCGGCGCCGCAGCGTCGGGTGCCGGGGCGGCGGGTGCGTTCTCGGTCATCGGGCGTCAGCTCCCTTGCTCGTCAGGGACGTGGCGACGGCGTCCAGCAGGTCCTGCCAGGCCGCCTCGAACTTGGCGACGCCCTCGTCCTCCAGCTGCTGGACGATCTCGTCGTAGGAGATGCCGAGCCCCTCGACGGCGGCCAGGTCCGTGCGGGCCGCGCCGTAGCCGCCGGTCACCGTGTCGCCGGTGATCTCGCCGTGGTCGGCGACCGCGTTCAGCGTGGCCTCCGGCATGGTGTTGACGGTGCCCGGCGCGACCAGCTCGTCCACGTACAGGGTGTCCTTGTACGCCGGGTCCTTCACGCCGGTCGACGCCCACAGCGGACGCTGCTTGTTCGCCTTGTCCCCGGCGAGCGCCAGCCAGCGCTCGGAGCCGAAGACTTCCTCGTACGCCTCGTAGGCGAGGCGGGCGTTGGCGAGGGCCGCGCGGCCCTTGAGGGCGAGGGCCTCGTCGGTGCCGAGGGCGGTCAGCCGCTTGTCGATCTCGGAGTCCACGCGGGAGACGAAGAAGGACGCCACCGAGTGGATCGTGGCGAGGTCGATGCCGCGCTCCTTGGCCTTCTCCAGGCCGGCCAGGTAGGCGGCCATGACCTCGCGGTAGCGCTCCAGGGAGAAGATCAGGGTCACGTTGACGCTGATGCCGAGGCCGATGACCTCGGTGATCGCCGGCAGGCCCGCCTTCGTCGCCGGGATCTTGATCATCACGTTGGGGCGGTCCACCAGCCAGGCGAGCTGCTTGGCCTCGGCGATCGTCGCCGTGGTGTCGTGGGCCAGGCGCGGGTCGACCTCGATGGAGACGCGGCCGTCGCGCCCCTCGGAGTCGGTGTATACAGAATGCAGAATATCGGCTGCGGCCCGCACATCGGCGGTCGTCATCATCCGCACCGCCTCGTCCACCGTCACCCCGCGGACGGCGAGGTCGGTGAGCTGCTCCTCGTAGCCCTCGCCGGAGCCGATGGCGGCCTGGAAGATCGACGGGTTGGTGGTGACGCCGACGACGTTCTTGTTCTCGATCAGGTCCGCCAGATTGCCCGAGGCGATCCGCTTGCGCGACAGGTCGTCCAGCCAGATGGAGACCCCCTCGTCGGCGAGGCGCTTGAGGGCTCCGGCGGTGGCGATTGCTTCGGTCACGTCAGTCATCTTTCTTGTCTTCTCGCCGCGTTGTCGTGTCGCGGCGTAGGGAGCGGATTCTTGTCGCGGTCGGGTCAGGCGCGCGAATCGGCGAGCGACTCGCGGGCCTTGGCGGCGACGTTCTCGGGGGTGAAGCCGAACTCGGCGAACAGGGTCTTCGCGTCGGCGGAGGCGCCGAAGTGCTCCAGGGAGACGATCCGGCCGGCGTCGCCGACGTACCGGTACCAGGTCAGCCCGATGCCCGCCTCCACGGCGACCCGGGCCTTCACGGCCGGCGGCAGCACCGCGTCCTTGTACGCCTGGTCCTGCTCCTCGAACCACTCCACCGACGGCATCGACACCACGCGCGTGCCGATGCCCTCGGCCTCCAGCGCCTCCCGCGCGGCCACGGCCAGCTGCACCTCGGAACCCGTCGCGATGACGATCACCTCCGGGACCTCGGTCGAGGACTCGCGCAGCACATAGCCGCCCTTGGCCGCGTCCTCGTTCGGCGCGTACACCGGCACGCCCTGGCGGGTGAGCGCGAGCCCGTGCGGGGCGGGGTCGGTGGCGTGCCTCTTCAGGATCTCGGCCCAGGCGATCGCGGTCTCGTTGGCGTCCGCCGGGCGGACGACGTTCAGACCCGGGATCGCGCGCAGCGAGGCCAGGTGCTCGACCGGCTGGTGGGTCGGGCCGTCCTCGCCGAGACCGATGGAGTCGTGCGTCCACACGTACGTCACCGGCAGCTGCATCAGCGCCGACATACGGACGGCGTTGCGCATGTAGTCGGAGAACACCAGGAAGGTGCCGCCGTAGATGCGGGTGTTGCCGTGCAGGGCGATGCCGTTCATCTCCGCGGCCATGGAGAACTCGCGGATGCCGAAGTGGACGGTACGGCCGTACGGGTCGGCCTCGGGCAGCGGGTTGCCCTTCGGCAGGAAGGAGCTGGTCTTGTCGATGGTGGTGTTGTTGGAGCCGGCGAGGTCGGCGGAGCCGCCCCACAGCTCGGGGATCACCGGGCCGAGCGCCTGCAGTACCGTGCCGGAGGCGGCACGGGTGGCGACGGACTTGCCCTCCTCGAAGACCGGGATCTTCTGCTCCCAGCCCTCGGGCAGCTCGCCCTTGCCGATCCGGTCGAACAGGGCGGCCCGCTCGGCATCGGCGGTGCGCCACTCGGCGATCCGCTTGTCCCAGGCCGCGTGCGCCTCGGCGCCCCGGTCCAGGGCCCGGCGGGTGTGCTTCAGGACCTCGTCCGTCACCTCGAAGGTCTGTTCGGGGTCGAAGCCGAGGAGGCGCTTGGTGGCGGCGATCTCGTCGTCGCCGAGCGCGGAGCCGTGGGAGGCCTCGGTGTTCCGGGCGTTCGGGGCGGGCCAGGCGATGATCGTGCGCATCGCGATGATCGAGGGCCGCTTGGTCTCGGCCTGCGCGGCCTTCAGCGCCCGGTACAGGGCCTCGGTGTCGACGTCGCCCTCGGCGGTCGGCTCGATCCGCTGGGTGTGCCAGCCGTAGGCCTCGTACCGCTTCAGCACGTCCTCGGAGAACGCGGTCGCGGTGTCGCCCTCGATGGAGATGTGGTTGTCGTCGTAGAGGAAGACCAGGTTGCCGAGTTTCTGGTGGCCGGCCATTGAGGACGCCTCGGCGGAGACGCCCTCCTCCAGGTCGCCGTCGGAGACGATCGCCCAGATGGTGTGGTCGAAGGGGGAGGTGCCCTCGGGGGCCTCCGGGTCGAACAGGCCGCGCTCGTAGCGGGCCGCCATCGCCATGCCGACCGCGTTGGCGACACCCTGGCCGAGCGGGCCGGTGGTGGTCTCGACGCCGGCGGTGTGGCCGTACTCCGGGTGGCCGGGCGTCTTGGAGCCCTGCGTGCGGAAGGCCTTGAGGTCGTCCAGCTCCAGCTCGTACCCGGCGAGGAACAGCTGCGTGTACAGGGTCAGCGAGGTGTGGCCGGGGGAGAGGACGAAGCGGTCACGGCCGGCCCACTCCGGGTCCGCCGGGTCGTGACGCATCACCTTCTGAAAGATCGTGTACGCGGCAGGTGCCAGGCTCATCGCCGTGCCGGGGTGGCCGTTGCCGACCTTCTGCACCGCGTCGGCCGCCAGCAGACGGGCGGTGTCCACGGCGCGCCGGTCGAGGTCGGTCCACTCGAAGCTGTCGGAAGTCTGCGTGGTCATCTTCAAGAAGTCCTCGTTCAGTGCGGAATGGCTGGCCGGACGCGTTCAAACTTAAAAGTCTGACTTTTTCGAGGGAAGGTCGGGGTGTGTCACTCTGTGGTGAATCTGGGACAGCGATCACGGAACACGGACGGCGCGAACAGGACATGGCTGACAGAACGCCACAAGCTGACGGCGGGGCTACGGACGGCGACGGCATCACGACCTTCCCCTTCCCGACCGAGCTGGCCGTCGGCCGTGTCGGCATGCAGGTCGGCCCGATGGGCACCGACCGCACCTGGCACGCCGACGCCCCCCTGGAGCGCGTCCACCGCATCGACTTCCACGTCGTGATGCTCTTCACCGAGGGCCCCGTACGGCACATGATCGACTTCACCGAGTACGAGGCCGGCCCCGGGGACCTGCTGTGGATCCGCCCCGGACAGGTCCACCGCTTCTCCCGCGAGTGCGCGTACCGCGGAACCGTCCTCACCATGCAGCCCGGCTTCCTGCCCCGCGCCACCGTCGAGGCCACCGGCCTGTACCGCTACGACCTCCCGCCCCTGCTGCACCCCGACCCGGCGCAGCTCGCCGCCCTCCAGGCCGCCCTGGAGCAACTGCGACGCGAGTACGAGGACACCGCCACGCTCCCGCTCAGCCTGCACACCGCCGTCCTCCGGCACACCCTCACCGCGTTCCTGCTGCGCCTCGCCCACCTCGCGGCCCGTTCCGCGGAGGCCTCCCGGCAACAGACGGACAGCACGTTCACCCGGTTCCGGGACGCCGTCGAGCAGGGCTTCGCCACCAACCACAGCGTCAGCGCCTACGCCGACGCGCTCGGCTACTCCCGCCGCACCCTCGTCCGCGCCGTCCGTGCGGCCACCGGCGAGACGCCCAAGGGCTTCATCGACAAACGCGTGATCCTGGAGGCCAAACGCCTCCTCGCCCACACCGACCTGCCGATCGGCCGGGTCGGTGCGGCCGTCGGCTTCCCCGACGCGGCGAACTTCTCCAAGTTCTTCCAGCTGCACACCGGGCGGACGCCGGTGGGGTTCCGGGCGGAGTTGCGCTGAGAGCGCCGGGGTACGGCGAAAGGGGGCTCCACGCGCGCGTGGAGCCCCCTTTCGCCGGCGTTGCCGTGCCCGGGGTGGTGTCAGTGACCGAAGTCGAACCAGTTCACGTTCACGAAGTCGGCCGGCTGGCCACTGGAGAAGGTCAGATAGACGTCGTGGGTGCCGGTCACGGAGCCGATGTTGGCCGGGATCGTCTGCCAGGACTGCCAGCCGCCCGTGCTGGCCACCGCGAAGCTGCCGATCGGGGTACTGGTGGGGCTGTCCAGGCGTACCTGCACCAGACCGCTGACTCCGCTCGCGGCACCGCTGGCGACCCGGCCGTAGAACTGCGTGGCCGGCGTCGAGCCGAAGTTCACGTCCTTGTAGAGCGCCCAGTCGCCATTGGCGATCCAGCCGATGTCCTGCCCGCCGCCGGTGTCCGTCGTGGTCTCGGTGCTGATGCCGGACTGGCTGTCGAAGGACTCGGCCTGGATCGCGCTGTAGGCGTCCCGGTTGCCGCTCGGCGGGGGAGTGGTGCCGCCGCTCCCGCCGGACTGGAGCACCTGCACATAGTCCACGACCATCGGGTGGCCCGGCTCGGTGGCGCTGGTCGGGCCACCGCCGAACGCCGCCGGGAAGGCGCCGCCCATCGCCACGTTCAGGATGACGAAGAAGCCGTGGTTCGTGGCGTTGGCCCACGTCGTGGCGTCCATCTGATTCGCCGTGACCGTCTGGTAGCTGACGCCGTCGACGTAGAAGCGGATCGCCTCCGGGCTCACCGAGCGGTCCCACTCCATCGTGTAGGTGTGGAAGCCCGACTGGCAGGTGGTGTTCGGGCAGGCGGTGGAATTGCCCAGGCCCGTCGTCTCGTTGCAGGGGCCGTTGGGGTTGGTGCCGCAGTGCATCGTGGCCCACGTCTTGTTCAGGCCGTTGACGTTCTCCATGATGTCCAGCTCGCCGACGCTCGGCCAGTTCTGGTAGTTGCCCCGGTACGGCGCGCCCAGCATCCAGAAGGCGGGCCAGTAGCCGGCGGCCGCGTTCCCGGTCACGTTCGGCATCTGGATCCGGGCCTCCACCCGCAGCTTCCCGCCGGCCGGCGGCTGGAAGTCGGTGCGGGTGGTCTCGATGCGGCCGGAGGTCCAGTTGCCCGAGGCGTCACGGCGTGGGGTGATGAGCAGATCGCCGTTGCCGTCCAACGCGACGTTGTTCGTGCTCGACGTCATCGACTCGACCTCGCCGGTGCCCCAGTTCGCGGCGCCGCCCGGGTACGACGTCCCGGTGTCGTACTGCCAGTCTGTGGTGTTCACGCCGGAGCCGGCCGCCCCGTTGAAGTCGTCGAGGAAGACCTGTGTCCAGCCGGACGGGGGCGTGGGCGCGGAGGCGTCCGCGGGGGCGGTGGCGGCCGTCGCGAGGGCCGCCGACAGGCCGAGCGTGGCGACGACGGCGATGAGCGTGCGCCGCAGGGGGCGGGGTCTGGGTATGCCGGAAGGTGAACGCATGGGGGGCCTCTCGGGTACGGTCGGAGCGGGCGTGAGAGCGCTCCCATGCCGACCCGGGGCTGGCCTGAGAGCGCTCTCAGAGTGCCGCCAATGTGCTCCCCGGCCTCGCAGCCGTCAAGCCTTGAAGCAAGGAAAGTGCTTGATTCTCACGGGAGTTCACCGGGTGAAGCCACCCGTACCCGCTCAGACCGCGCTGCCTGCCTGCCTGCCTGTCGGCCGGTGCCGGGCGCGGGGACGGCCTGTGCGGGCACGGTGAGCCGACCGCGCCGGGACCACCCCCGCAGCCGCTGTCCCGACCGGTGCGACAGACACGCCACGTGTCCGGACCGTTCCTGGCACTCCGGAGGGCGTGTCGTCGTGGCGACCCTCCGGCACCACCGCGCCCGAAGCGGCCGAGATCCCCTCGGTCAGCGCTCGGGCCGCTCCGGCCGCCAGCCCAGGGCGCGGGAGATGCCCCGGCCGGCCAGCCGGACCGCCGGGGCCAGCGCCGGCACCTGGGCGCCCGCCCGGGGCACCACCACCGACACCGCGGCGACCACCTCCCCGCCCGCGCCGCGCACCGCCGCCGCGACGGACAGCGCGTCGTCCGTCACCTGACGCTCGCTCACCGCCACACCCGCGCGGCGGACTTCGGCGAGCGTGCGCCGCAGCAGCGCCGGATCGGTGAGCGTGTACGGGGTGAAGGAGGCGAGCGGCCCGGCGCAGTACTCCTCCTGGAACGCCGGGTCGGCGTGCGCGAGGAGGACGAGCCCGACCCCGGTGGCGTGCAGCGGCCAGCGCGCCCCGATCCGGATGTGCACGCCCACCGCCGAGCGTCCCTGCAGCCACTCGACGTAGACGACCTCGCGTCCGTCCCGCACGGCCAACTGCACGTTCTCGTGCGTCGCCTCGTACAGATCCTCCAGATACGGCAGTGCCAGCTGGCGCAGGCCGAGCCCGCGCGGGGCGAGCGCGGCCACCTCCCACAGCCGCAGGCCCACGTGGTAGACCCCGGAGGTGTCCCGCTCCAGCGCGCCCCAGGCCGTCAGCGCGCCCGTCAGCCGGTGCGCGGTGGTCAGACTGAGCCCGGCCCGGCGGCTGATGTCGGTCAGCGACAGGGCGGGATGCTCGTGGTCGAACGCGGCGAGCACAGCCAGCAACCGGTCGGCGGCGGAGAGTTCGCTCACCGGCACACACCCACCTCACCCTGTCGCCGGGCAGCCCCGCCGGCCGGGTCCGGCGGGGACGTCACTGCTGACAGTATGCGGACGAGGGCGCCGGATCAGCGGGCGCGGGTGACAGACCGGTGTTGCGGCCGGTGTGTCACCGGGCTCACCGGGCTGCCGTCACGTCGACGAAGACCGGGTTGGAGTAGAACCAGGTGTCGGCCCACGGGTCGCCGTTCCCGGGCTCGTGCGGGACCGGGCCGTGCGGGTCGACGGACGCACCGAGGTAACCGGCTCCGTGCCGGTTTCCGTCACTGCCGCGCAGCCGCACGTAGAACGACTCGTCGCCGGCGGTGAGCGGGATGCGCAGGGTGTAGGTGCCGGTACGGCCGCTGACGTCCGCGGTGTGCACCACCGTGGTGTCCGGCGCCCGCCAGCTGTCCCGGTCGGCGGCCGGGCCGCGCACGGCGCCCCGGACGACGTCCACGTGCGCGAGGCGCGGCAGGATGCCGTGCGGGTTGGCGCGGGAGGCCGTCGTGACCGTCACCGACAGCGTGATCCGCTCGCCCGCGCGGACCCGCAGCCGCCCGCCGAGCGTGACGCCCTGGCCGTGGTCGCAGTCCCGCCGCACGCGCACGTCGAGCCCGTCGAGCAGATGCCCGTGGTCGACCCACACCCGGCCCGCGCGCAGGCCCGCCATCACCGCGCGGTAGCCGTAGCGGGTGACACCGACGTGGGTGCGGCTGAACTCGCCCGGCCAGAAGTCGCTGCCGGGCTGCGGGGTGTCCGTGTTCACCGGGTCGGGCAGTCTGCCGGTGTTGTCGAAGTTCCGGCCGGGCGCCCAGTCGCCGTTCTTCCAGGTGTCGAAGACCGTGCGGTGGTTGTCGGAGTTGGACGTGACCGAGAACAGCCTGCCCTCGGCGAGCATCGAGTCCCACAGGCCGCCGACGGTCGCGGTCGCCCAGTCGAAACCACCGTAGGTGAGGTAGGCGTCGGCCGGATAGCCGGACCACGACTGCGCGGACGGCTTGTTCTCGTACTCGCCGCGGATCGACGCCGGGCCCCGCCAGCCGGGGATGGCCGCGCCCTGGGCGCCGGGCGCGCCCTCCATGCCGATCACGATCTCGGGGGCCCACTCGTTCCCGCCGCCCCACCCTGCGTCCCGCCAGTTGCGCATCTCGTGCGGGGAGTCGATGCCGAGGCGCAGGGGGTGGTTGGCGAGCACGAGGACGTCGTCGACGTAGCCGGTGCGGCGCTGTTCGGCCAGCCACTGGACGGCCTTGACGGCGTGGGCCTCGTTGCGGGCGGTGTCCGTGCCGGTGGCGGAGCCGTCGGTGTAGCCGAGCAGCTTGCCGTCGTAGGCGAGCTCGAACCGGGTGAGCAGCTCGGTCTCGTTGGGGCCGGGCGCGGCGAACACGGTGGCGTGCTCGGCGGCCGGGATGTACCACTCCAGGCCCTGGAAGATCAGCTGACGCGGGTTCTCCGCGCGGGCCTTGAGGATTTCGGCGTGCTCCAGCTTCGCGCCGTAGTAGGCGTGCCCGAAGTTGGAGTGCTCGTTGAACACCATCCAGTCCAGGCCGTACCGCGCGGCGGCCCGGGCCTGCTGGGAGAACGTGTACTTCGCGTCGTGGCTGTACACGGAGTGGACGTGGTGGTCGCCGACCAGGTAGGCGAGGTGCGGGTCCTCCCCGCCCAGGTTGCGCTGCGGGGACGCGAACGCGGGGGTCGCCGCCGACCCGAGCGCGAACGCGGCACCGAACAGACCCGCGCGGCGCAGGAGCCCGCGTCGGGACACGCTCTGGGCGTCGAGGTCGGCGGGGGAGACGGAAGGGTCGGCCCAGGTGGGCAGCTGCTGCTCGGTCATGATCGGGTACGTGTCCTGTTCGAGGGCGTCAGTGGGTCATGAAGGAGGAGACGGGCAGCGCCCGGGAGACGATCCGGACGTCGCCGAGGCGGCCGTGCAGGATCTGGTCGATCTTGTCGGCGTACGTATAGCCGCCGAGCAGCCACGGCAGTCCGACCGAGGCGATACCGGTGGCGGAAGCCTTCGGGTTGCGGACGACCGGACAGCCCTCGACGTACAGGGTCGTGTGCGTGCCGTCGTTGACGACGGCGAGGTGCCACCAGGTCTCCAGCGGCGTCTCCTGGCCCCAGTTGGTGGCGATGCCCTCCTGGTTGAGCGGGCGCATCGCCCACTGCGGCTCGCGGTCGTTGGACAACGAGAGGGTGGCCAGCGGCTCGTCGGGGTCGTCGGCGGTCTTGCCGGCCGCGCCGCCCGTGCCCCTGCGGCTGACGAGGCCGGCCCACGCGTTGTGCCCGGGGTCCCAGTCGGCCGGCAGCCGGTAGAACGCCTCGATGGTGTAACCGTCCTTGAGCGTCGCCGAGTTGAGCGGCGCGCGGTCGACGGTCTGCAGGTACGCGCCCTTCAGCGGGGACTTGTACCCGGTGAACTCCAGGCTGCCGTGGCCCGGCTGGTCCGGGTGGTGGTCCGCCGACCAGCCGAGGGTGCCGCCGCCCACCGAGACGACGGTGAGGTCGTTGCCGTTGCCGGACAGGTCGCGGACCGTGCCGGAGACGGCCGAGTCGAACCGCCAGTAGGCGGCCGTGCCCCGGATCAGCATCTTCGACGCGGGCCGCGCCGGGCGGGCCGGTATCGGGTCGAAGCCTGCGAAACGCTCCGCGAAGTCGATGCCGACCGAGAAGCGGTCCGCATCACCGCTCAGCTCGATCTCCTGCCGCTCCAGCTCGTTCAGGCCCTTCTTGGCCCGGCCGAGGATCCACGGGGAGACGGTCTCGACGTCGATGACGTTCCGGTCCAGGTCGAAGCGGTACAGGCGGATCATCGCCGCGCCGCCGAAGTAGCGGTTCTGATAGTTCGTCAGGTGCAGATGCACGTCGTGGCCGGCGGCGTTCTTGCGGACAGCCCGCCCGGCCGGCCAGTAGTGGCCGTTCAGGGTCAGGAAGATCTGGTCGTGGTCCTTGATGAGCTGGTCCCACAGCTGCTGCCCGTACGTCGACAACTGGTCGTCGCCGACGACGAGTTCGTGCGTGGTGAGGATGACCGGAGTCTTCGGGTGCGCGGCGAGGACGTCCTTCGCCCACGCGTACCCCTTCGCCGACAGCCGCCAGTCCAGCGCGAGCACCATCCACGCGCGGCCGGCCGCCTTGAAGAGGTGGTAGGTGTTGTAGCCGTCCGAAGAGGCCCCGCCGAACGTCGGCTTGCCCTGGAAACGCTGCGGCCCGAACGCGTCCAGGTACGGCGTCGGGCCGCGCTGGTCGTCCGTCGACGACTTCACGTCGTGGTTGCCGGCCAGGACGCTGTAGCCGACGCCCCGCCGGTCCAGCAGCCGGAACGCCTCGCTGATCGCGGCGAATTCGGCCTGCGCGCCGTTCTGGGTGAGGTCGCCCAGGTGGGAGAGGAAGGCGATGTTCTCGCCGGATTCACCGCCCTCCTCCAGCAGATAGCGCAGAGACGCCTCGACCGGCGCCTTGTCGATGCTGGGCCCGTCGAAGAGGTACTGGGTGTCCGGCATCACGGCGAGTGTGAAGCGGCGGCTCTCGGGATCGGGCCGCCGGCCGCTCGCGCTCGCGGGAGCCGCCTCGGCGACGGCCGGCAGGCCGACCCCGGCCGTGGCGGCGGCGCCCAGCAGGGCGGTGGCCCTCAGGAAACTGCGTCGTGCGGCACCGGCCTGCGCGGCCTCGCCCTGGTTGTGGTCATGCGACGTACACACGTGTGCTCCGTGAGAGGCGATGTGACAAGGAGGGAAGGCGGGGGGTTACAGAACGCGCAGGGTCCAGCTCCAGCGGTGGATGCCCGGGGCGATGCGGTAGGAGGGGAAGGTGTCGGGGCCGCACGAGGCCGTGCCCAGGCCCCGGTGCGCCGCGTCGATGTGCACGACACAGCCCGGACGAGGCATGAGCTCGTCGTGGTGCGCCGCGGTGGTCAGGTCCTCGGCCCGGTACCGGGTGACGGAGATCTGCCGCGGTTCGTCCAGCACGACCGCGAGACCGGTGGCGTCCGGCGCCGACAGCGTGAACCGCCGTACGCCGTGCCGGCCGCCGCTCTCCTGCGGACGAAGATAAGGGGTGAACAACGCGTCGACCGGCAGCGAGTGATGGCCGACGGGCGCTCCCGCGCTCCGGTCGGGATACGACTCCCAGGGCCCCTGCCCGAACCACTCCAGCAGGTCGAGGCCCGGGGGCGTCTCGAAGACCGTGCCGACTCGCGCCACGTCGTCGAACTGCTCGGGCAGCTCGGCCTGTTCGTCGATCCGGATGCCGCCCTCGACCCGTGTGAACACCTGCCGGTGCGTGACGACCCCGACCGTGCCGGCGTACTCGGCGTCCACGGTCACCCGGCCGCCGTCCCCGCGCACCGACACGACCTTGCGGACGAGTGAGTCGAGCCCCCACGCCCGCCAGCGCTCCGCCATGCCGCCCAGCTCGTCGTTGTCGGTGGGCGCCCGCCACAGCGACAGCGTGGGGGCGGCCGCCAGCAGCGGATGGACCAGCAGGCCCTCGCCGTCGACCTCGACGGGCCGGTCCACGAGCGCGTCCTCGGCCGCGTCGGGTCCGCGCAGCCGGACCTGCGGCACGCACACCTCGGTGCCGCGCGGCGCCCACGGCTGGTCCTCGGCCACGGTCACCCGCAGCGTCAGCCAGGCCTCGCCGCCGTCGCGCGGCACCTCGAAGGGGAGCGGCACGGCAGCCGTCTCACCGGGCCGCAGATCGGGCAGTGCGGCGGGTGCGGTCAGCGTCCGGCCGTCGGCCAGGGACAGCTCCCAGGTGCCGGTCAGCCAGTCCAGGCCCCGGAAGTGCTGGTGGTTGCCGAGGACGATGCCCTCGTGCTTGAAGCACTCGATACGCACCGGCGCCGCGATCTCCCGGTGCTCGTACAGGGCAGGCTTCGGGGTGCGGTCCGGGAAGACCACGCCGTCCGCGATGAACGCGCCGTCGTGGATGGTCTCGCCGAAGTCGCCGCCGTACGCCCAGCGGTGGCCCGGCGCGGCGACACCGTTGTCATACAGCCCGGCGCCCCCACGCCCGACCGGTCTGCCGTCGTTCACACGCTGGAGAATGCCGTGGTCCCAGAACTCCCAGATGAACCCGCCCTGAAGACCTGGCGTTGACTCGATGGCCGCCCAAAGGTCCGCGAGGGTGCCGTTGCTGTTGCCCATCGCGTGGGAGTACTCGCACTGGATGAGCGGCCTGGTCTGCCGCCCCGACAGGGCGTGGGCGACGCAGTCCTCCAGCGGGGCGTACATCGGGCAGGCGATGTCGGAGCAGTCGTCCGTGGCCGCCCAGTCGAGCTTGGCGGCGCCCTCGTACTGGACCGGCCGCGTCGGATCGTGCCGCCGCACCCAGCCGGCAGCCGCGTCGTGATTGGCGCCGTAGTCGGACTCGTTGCCCAGCGACCAGACGATGACCGACGGATGGTTCTTGTCCCGCAGCACCATCCGCGAGACCCGGTCCACGAAGGCGTTCAGATAGCGCGGGTCGTCGGCGATCTCATGCGCGTGGTCGTGCGACTCGATGTCCGCCTCGTCGACGACGTAGAAGCCGAGCTCGTCGGCGAGGTCGTACAGCGTCGGATCGTTCGGGTAGTGCGAGGTGCGGATCGCGTTGAAGCCGAAACGCTTCAGCAGCACGAGATCCGCGCGCATGTCCTCGTACGACACCGTCCGCCCCGTCAGCGGATGGAAGTCGTGCCGGTTGACGCCCCGGATGAACACCCGCTCACCGTTGATCAGCAGGTCCCGGCCGACGATCCGGACGTCCCGGAAACCGATGCGGTGCCGCGAGGTGTCGGCGACCGTCCCGTCGGCGCGGTGCAGGCGGACGGTGAGGCCGTACAGCTCGGGCGTCTCGGCGTTCCAGGTGCGCACGTCCGGGACGGTGGTGTGGATCCGGGCCTCGCCGAGGAAGTCGGAGACGCGTTCGTCCTCGACGTTGACGCGGTCGAACTCGCTGTCCTGGGTGAGGAGTTGGCCCTCCAGCTCACCGCTGACGTACCACCCGTCGGGCAGTGTCCCGCGCGCGTCGCGCACCCGGCAGTCGACGCGCAGCTCGCCGTCGAATCCGGCCCGAACGCTCACGTCGGCCAGGTGCAGCGGGTCGGTCGCATACAGCAGTACCGACCGCGTCACGCCCCCGTGCCACCACTGGTCCTGGTCCTCGACGTGCGAGGCGTCGGACCACTTCACCACGGTCAGCCGTACGACCGACCGCTCGCCGGGACGTACGACATCCGTGAGGTCGAACTCGGCGGCCAGGTGGGAGTCCTTGGAGATGCCGACGGGCCGCCCGTCCACGTGCACGAGCAGCACGCTCTCGGCGGCCCCGACCTGCAGCACGATCCGGCGCCCGGTCCACTCGCCGGGCACCTCCACCTCGCGCTCGTACACGCCCGTCGGGTTGGCGGCGGGCGACTGCGGAGGGAATTCTGTATAC
This sequence comes from Streptomyces sp. CoH27, assembly GCF_020181035.1. Lineage (GTDB taxonomy): Bacteria > Actinomycetota > Actinomycetes > Streptomycetales > Streptomycetaceae > Streptomyces > Streptomyces camelliae. The sequence goes on along the minus strand of NZ_JAIQYY010000002.1, from coordinate 325,809 downwards.
GGCATACGGACGTTCGTGTACTGCGGACGGTCGTCTGTGTCCTGCATGGTCCAGACACCCGGAACATGTGCCGACGACCACACATCGGACACCTGTGCGTCCGGAGCGGGAAGCAGCTGGAACTGCCAGTCGCCGTCCAGGGAGAGGGCGCCGGACCGCCGGTCGACGGCGTTCATGGGGAGGCGCCCCCAGGAGGTCACCTCGGGGGCCTCCCAGGGGCGCAGCGAGATCAGGGGATCGGCGGGCAGTGCGTCGGTCATGACCATTCCGGAGTCGGTGGTGGGGTGGGCCGGGGCAGGGGGCGGCCCCGCAGGCCCCAGGCGGGGTCGACGGGGATGCCGAGACGGTCCAGGACGGTGGGGGCGATGTCGACGAGGCGGGGTGTGTCGAGTCGGGTGGAGCTGGCGCCGCCAGGCTCGGCGAGGATCACGAAGACTTCTCGTTCGGCACGGGTGTCGCCGCCATGGCCGCCGGAGTCGAGGTGGCCGTGGTCGGTGGTGACCAGCACGGTCCAGTGCTCGTCGGCGCGCGCGGCGATCGCTGCCAGCAGCCGCCCGAGGTGGGTGTCCTGGGTCAAGAGGGCGTCGTCGTAGGCGGGGGAGAGGGGGCCCGTGGCGTGGCCGGCCTCGTCGGTGGCGCCGAAGTACACGAACACGGCGTCCGGGTCCTCCTCGGTGAGCCAGCGTTCGGCGGTGCGGGCGACCAGGCGGTCCGCGGTCTCGTAGCCGTCGGACTCGCCGTCGTAGTGCACCCGGTGGCCGATGGCGGTGCCGAGGGTGCCGCGGCGGACCAGCTCCGGCCAGGACACCGCGGCCGCGGTGCGCAGACCGGGGCGGGCGGTGCGGGCACGGCTGAGGAAGTCGGGGTAGCGGGCGTAGTCGGCGCCGGTGAAGTCGTTGCCGGTCACCCCGTGCCGATCGGGCCACACCCCGGTCAGCACGCTCGACCAGCCGGGCCCGGAGTCGGTGTAGGCCATGCTGGTCGACGGCCCGCCCTCGGCCTGTCCGTCCGCCTCGCCGTACGGCAGCAGGCTGGTGCCGTGGGCGCCGGCGGCCATCAGGCCGTGCAGCACGGGTGCGTGGGACGGTGAGCGAAGCGAGACGGGGGTCCCCCCGGCCGGAGGCTGGGGGAGGGGCAGCCGGTCGTAGCGCAGCCCGTCCATGCCGACCACGAGCACCCTGCCGTGCGTGGTGCCGTCCCCTCCGGGGGCAGCGGCACTGTGACGGGGGAACGGCAGCCGCGCGGAAGGTCCCGTCCTCTCCCGCGCACGCTCACTCGGCGCCCGCCCTCCCCCGGCCTCGACGTCCGTCACCACGTTCCCCTCTCGTCTCTCGCGTTCTCCGGACAGGCCCTGACCGCCCCGCCCCGCCCCCACCGCACGCCGGATCAGCTGCCCTGCACCGCTCCCTCCGTGGCCCCCGCGATGAAGCCGCGAGCGAAGATCGTGAAGACGATCACCAGCGGGACGGATGCCATGAGCACGCCGGCCATGACCATGCTGTAGTCGGTGGTGTGGCCGACGTGGAGCTGGGCGAGCGCCACCTGGAGGGTGAGGTGGCCCGGGTCGGTGAGCACGACGAGCGGCCAGATGTAGTCGTTCCAGGCGCCGACGAAGGCGTAGATGGCGAGGAAGGACAGCGCGGGCCTGATCATCGGCAGCACGATGTTCCAGTACTGGCGGAAGAACCCGGCGCCGTCGATGCGCGCAGCGTCGAGGAGTTCGTCCGGCACGCCGTTCTCGATGTACTGGTGCAGCCAGAAGATACCGAAGGCGTTGGCGAGGGCGGGCGGGATCAGTGCCTGGAGCGTGCCGACCCAGCCGAGGTGGGACATCAGGATGAACTGCGGAAGGACGGCCAGCTGGAGCGGCAGCATCATGAACCCCAGCAGCGTGGCGAACAGCACCCGGCGTCCGGGAAAGTCGAACTTGGCGAAGGTGAAGGCCGCCAGGGAGTCGACGAACAGGACCAGGACGGTGGTCACGCACGCGACGACGACCGTGTTGAGCATGGATCCGAAGAAGTCGATGGTGTCGAGCACATGCCGGATGTTCTCCAGCAGGTGCGAACCGGGGGTCATCTTCGGCGGGCTCTTGTAGATGTCCTGGGTGGTGTTGGTCGCCATGACGATCGTCCACACGAACGGGAAGACGGAGATCAGGACGGCCAGGATCAGGACGATGTGCGCGGTCAGGCCCCTGGGGCGCCGGGACCGCCTCGTGTCCGTCGCGGTCATGACTTCCTCCCGCGCTGCACGATGCGCCAGTTGACGACGACCAGCACCATGATCAGTACGAAGAAGGCCCACACGATGGCCGCGCCGTAGCCGTAGTCGTTGTTGAGTAAGGCCGACTGGTAGAAGTACAGCAGCGTGGTCAGGCCGGCCTGGCCGGGGCCGCCGAGGTTCGCGTTGGCGGCGTTGCTGGCGAACAGGACCTGCGGTTCGCTGAAGCTCTGCAGACCGTTGATGGTCGAGATGACGACGGTGAACAGGATGATGGGCCGCATGACCGGCAGGGTGATCTGGAAGAAGGTACGCACGGGCCCGGCGCCGTCCAGCTTCGCCGCCTCGTAGATCTGCGCGGGGATGGCCTGGAGGCCGGCCAGATAGATGATCATGTTGTAGCCGGTCCACATCCAGGTCATCAGCAGCGCGATGACCAGTTTGATCAGCCACGGATTGCTCAGCCACGGCACGGGCGAGATGCCGACCATGCCGAGGATCGCGTTGACCAGGCCGAAGTTGTCGCTGAACACCGCGCCGAAGAAGATCGACACGGCGACGATCGAGGTGACGTTCGGCACGTAGAGGGCGATGCGGTAGAAGCCCTTGAAGCGGCGCACCGAGTGCAGCAGCGTCGCCAGCACCAGGGCGCCGAACAGGGTGGGAACGGTGGACAGGACCCAGATCACCAGGGTGTTGCGGACCGACAGCCAGAAGACCGGGTCCTTCCACAGGAACCGGAACTGCTGCAGGCCCACGAACCGCATGGTGCCCAGGCCGTCCCAGTGCTGGAAGGCCAGATACAGCGAATAGAAGACAGGGAAGAACGAGAAGGCGAGGAAGACCAGATAGAAGGGCGAGATCGCCAGGTACTGCCGCCAGTACGACAGGAGTCCGCGACGCCTGGGCGGCACGCTGCCCGCCGGCGGCGTGCGCCGCGGGCGGAAGCGGGCCGGGCCCGACCCGCCGAGGCGCCCGGGCAGCTCGGCGGAACCGGTGACCGGAGGTGACGTCACCTCAGCTCACCCCCTGGCGCTGGGCGATCTGCCTGGCCTGGCTGACGGCGTCCTTCCAGGCGTCGTCGGGCTTCTTGCCCTTGGCCTCGACGTTGGTCAGTTCCGTCATGTAGGGGGCCATGACGGCGGCGTCGGCGGGCGCCTCGTAGCTGTCCGGAACGGCCTGGGCGGCCGGGCCGAAGACCTCGATGATCTTCTGCCCGCCGAAGAAGGCGTCGGGGCCCGTCATGGCCGGCATCGAGTAGGCGGCCGGGGCGGCGGGGAAGATGGCGGCGTCGGTGAAGCCGCGGGCGTCGTTGGCCGGGCTGAGGATCCAGCTGATGATCTTGAAGGCTTCTTCGGGGTTGCGGCACTGCCGGGGCAGAGCCAGGTAGGAGCCGCCCTGGTTGGCCGGTCCTCCGGGCATCGCGCACACCCGCCACTGGCCCTTGGTGCCCGGAGCCGCCTGCTCGATGTCCAGCGCGTGCCAGGCCGCGCCGAGTTCGGTGGTCAGGCTCTTGCCGATGGCGGCGTTCCAGCTGTTGTCGTTGATCTTGGCGTCGATGCCGAGCGTGTAGGGGCGGATCGCCGTGGTCCACGCGGCGCGTATGTGGTCCTGGTCGCCGATGAAGTGGTTGTTCTTGTCGATGAACCGCTTGGTGCCCTGGCCGACGGCCATGGTGAACACCGAGCCGATGTTGTTGACGAGGTAGGTGCCGGGCGCCTTCTTCGTCAGCTCGGTGCCGAGCGCGAAGTAGTCGTCCCAGGTCTTGGCCGCCGCGGCGACCTTGCCGGGGTCGGTGGGCAGCCCGGCCTTCTCGAACTGGTCCGCGCGGTAGAAGAGCGCGGTGGGACCGATGTCGATCGGGAAACCGATCTGCTTGCCGTCGGAGGTCTGGGCGAGCTTGGTCTTCCACCCCAGGTACTGGGACGAGAGCGTCTTGAAGCCCAGGTCGTTCAGGTCGAGGAAGCGGGCGGCGTTGGGCAGGAAGGACGCCATGTCCTCGCCCTTGATGCCGGTGATGTCGGGCACGGAGCTGCCCGCCGCGAGGGTGGTGGTGAGCTTCTGCTTGAAGTCGCCGCCGATGGAGGCGACGGTCAGCCCGACCCCGCTGCCGAAGTGTGACTTGGCCTCCGCGACCACCTTGTCGCTGAGCGCGCCACCCCAGTACCACAGGGTGAGGTTCTTGCCGTTCTTGGTGCCGCCCGAGCCCGAGCCGCCGCCGCACGCGACGGTCAGACCGGAGGCGGCCGCGGTGAGCGCGGCGGCCTGGAGGAAGCCTCTACGAGAAAGGTCCACGGGTCACTCCTGTTGTTCCTGTTCGACGTGGAGAGGGGGTTCGAGGGTCAGGGCCGCCGTTCGCGGGCGTGCGGGCCGACGGTCGGGTGAGGGGCCGGCGGGGTGACGGGGGCGTGGCGCACGGGCGGGCCGACGTCGGCCGGGATGCGGTCGGCCAGGAAGCCGTACGCGCGGCGCAGTTCCGGGTCCGTCAGCGAGCGCCACCAGCGGTCGACGCCGTACCAGCCCGGAGCCGCGAGCGCCCCGCCGTGATGCCGGACGGACAGGCCCGCGGCCAGGACCGCGAACCGCAGCCGCTGCGCCAGCGGCCAGCCGCCGAGCGAGGCCGCGACGAAGCTCGCGCCGAAGACGTCCCCGGCGCCCGTCGGGTCCAGGACATCGACGGCCAGGGCCGGGACCTCCGCGTACTCGCCGGTCGTCTGGTCGACGGCCATCGCGCCGTCGCCGCCCCGCGTGACCACCGCCACCGGCACCAGCTCGGCGAGCGTGCCGAGGGCCGCCGTCGCGCTGTCGGTGCGGGTGTAGGCCATCGCCTCGGTCTCGTTGGGGAGGAAGGCGTGGCACAGGGCGAGCTGGTCGAGCAGGTCCGAGGACCACTCCTGGGCCGGGTCCCAGCCGACGTCGGCGTAGATCCGGGTGCCGTTCGCGGCGGCCTTGGCGAGCCACTCGCGCGGTTCGGCCTCGATATGCACGAGGGCCGTGCGCGCCTCGGGCGGGTCGCCCATGAGTGTGTCCTGCGAGTACGGGGGTTCCTGGCCGTGGGTCACGAGGGCCCGGTCGTGGCCGGAGGCGAGCGAGACGGTGACGGGGGTGGGCCAGTCGTCCGCGACACGGGAGAGCGAGAGGTCGACGCCTTCCTGCTCGTCGAGGACGCCACGGCAGTACGCGCCGTAGAAGTCGTCGCCGAAGACCGTGGCCAGCGAGGTGCGCAGGCCGAACCGGGACGCGGCCACGGCGAGGTTGGCGATGCCGCCCGGGCCGCAGCCCATGCCGGCCGTCCAGATCTCCTCGCCCGGCGTCGGCGGCTTCCGGAGCCCCGTGAGGACGAGGTCGTAGAAGAGCAGCCCGGTCAGCAGCACATCGGGCCTGTCGTCGTCCACGCGCACAGCCTCTCGTCAAAACTCGTCATTTTCGATGACCGGAATCGTGCGCTGCTCTGCGAGATTGGTCAATACCCGAGCAGAAGTGAGCATAGATTTGATTGAAGATGACGAGTAGTGTTCGTGGCGTGCTGGCAGAACGACGACACCAACTCATCCTGCGGGCCCTGCGCTCCGGCGGCCCCGCAGCTGTGACCGACCTCTCCGAGCGGCTGGGGGTGAGCCCCGCCACGATCAGACGCGATCTGGTCAAGCTGGAGGAGGACGGGCTGCTCACACGTGTCCACGGCGGCGCCGTCGTCGAGGAGGGCGACCAGCCCTTCGCCGAGGTCGCCGAGGTGCGCGTGGCCGAGAAGGACGCGCTGGCCGCGTGCGCCGCGGCGATGGTCGAGGACGGCCAGTCGGTGCTGCTCGACATCGGCACCACCGCCTTCCGGCTCGCCCGCCAGCTGCACGGCCGCCGCCTCACCGTCATCACCAGCAACCTGGTGGTGTACGAGGAACTGGCCGACGACGAGGGCATCGAGCTGGTGCTGCTCGGCGGCATGGTCCGGCGCGAGTATCGCTCCCTGGTCGGCTTCCTCACGGAGGACAACCTGCGGCAGCTGCACGCCGACTGGCTCTTCCTCGGCACCAGCGGGGTGCGCCCGGGCGGACAGGTGATGGACACGACGGTCGTGGAGGTGCCCGTCAAGCGCGCCATGATCAAGGCGAGCGACAAGGCCGTGCTGCTTGCCGACTCGGCGAAGTTCCCGGGTACGGGCATGGCGAAGGTCTGTGGTCCCGAGGACCTGGACATGGTGGTGACCAACGCGCCGGTGGACCCGGCGACCCGGGCCGCCCTGGAGGAGGCCGGTGTCGAGGTGGTCCTGGCAGGAAAGGCTCAAGCGTGAAACTGACGATTCTGGGCGGCGGCGGGTTCCGGGTGCCGCTCGTGTACGGGGCACTGCTGACGGACCGCGGCGAGGGGCGGGTCACCGAGGTCGTGCTGCACGATCTCGACGACAGTCGACTGCATGCAGTCGCCCGTGTACTGGCTGAACAGGCGTCGACCGTCGCCGACGCCCCCACCGTGACCGCCACCACCGACCTCGACGAGGCCCTGCGTGGTGCCGACTTCGTCTTCTCGGCGATCAGGGTCGGGGGCCTGGAGGGCCGCGCCGACGACGAGCGGGTCGCGCTGGCGCAGGGCGTCCTCGGCCAGGAGACGGTCGGCGCGGGGGGCATCGCCTACGGTCTGCGCACCGTCCCCGTCGCCGTCGACATCGCCCAGCGGGTGGCCCGCCTAGCCCCCGACGCCTGGGTCATCAACTTCACCAACCCCGCCGGACTGGTCACCGAAGCCATGTCCCGCCACCTCGGCGACCGCGTCATCGGCATCTGCGACTCCCCGGTCGGCCTCGGCCGCCGTATCGCCCGGGTTCTCGGCGCCGATCCGAAGGAGGCCTGGATCGACTACGTCGGCCTCAACCACCTCGGCTGGGTGCGCGGCCTGCGCATCGCGGGCCGCGACGAACTCCCGCGCCTGCTCGCCGACCCGGACCTGCTCGGCTCCTTCGAGGAGGGCAAGCTCTTCGGCGTCGACTGGCTCCGGTCCCTCGGTGCCATTCCCAACGAATACCTGCACTACTACTACTTCAACCGCGAGGCGGTCCGCGCCTACCAGCAGGCCGAGAAGACCCGCGGCGCCTTCCTGCGCGACCAGCAGGCGCATTTCTACGAGGAGGTCAGGGACCCGGGTGCGAACGCTCTGGAGGCCTGGGACCGTACCCGCGCCGAGCGCGAGGCGACCTACATGGCCGAGAACCGGGAGACGGCCGGCGCCGGCGAACGCGACGCCGACGACCTCTCCGGCGGCTACGAGAAGGTCGCTCTGGCGCTGATGCGGGCCATCGCCCGCGACGAGCGCACCACCCTGATCCTCAACGTCCGTAACCGCGGCACCCTCTCGGTGCTCGACACGGAGGCTGTCATCGAGGTCCCCTGCCTGATCGACGCCAACGGCGCCCACCCGGTCGCCGTCGACCCGCTGCCCGGCCACGCCACCGGCCTCGTCTGCTCGGTCAAGGCCGTCGAGCGCGAGGTGCTCGCGGCCGCCGAGTCCGGTTCGCGTGCGACGGCCGTCAAGGCGTTCGCGCTGCATCCGCTGGTCGACTCGGTGAACGTGGCCCGCCGGCTGGTCGACGGGTACACCGAGGTCCATCCCGGTCTGGCCTATCTAAAGTAGTCAGCGGTCGGAAAGCGCTTTCTCACTCTCTTCTGGAGACTTCCCATGCACGACGAACGCCGCCGCATCGAGGAGCGTGTCGCACGCCTCCACGACCAGCGCATCAAGCCCGCGATCTACGCGGCCAGCGTCCCCCTGGAGGTGGCGGCCTGGCAGGCGCCCGGGGAGCCGGTCTCCTTCGAGGAGGCCGCGGCCGCCCCCTACGCGCCGTTCGCCATGGACACCCCATGGGGTCCGCCCTGGGGCACGACCTGGTTCCGGATGAACGGCCGGGTGCCGGCCGAGTGGGCGGGCCGGCGCGTCGAGGCCGTCATCGACCTCGGCTTCACCGGCGACTGGCCCGGCAACCAGGCCGAGGCGCTCGTCCACCGCACCGACGGCACCCCGCTGAAGGCGGTCAACCCGCTCAACCAGTACGTGCCGATCGCCAACCCGGCGACCGGAGGCGAGGTCATCGACTACCTGGTCGAGGCCGCCTCCAACCCCGACATCCTCGCGAACGAATTCGTGGCACCGACTCCGCTCGGCGATGTACGGACGGCAGGCGACCGTCCACTGTATACATTCCGGCGTGCCGATCTCGCCGTCCTCGACGAGGAGGTCTGGCACCTCGACCTCGACCTCCAGGTGCTGCGCGAACTGATGCGGGAGCTCGGCGAGCACGACCCGCGCCGGCACGAGATCACCCACGCCCTCGACCGGGCCATGGACCTGCTCGACCTGGACGACGTCCCCGGCTCGGCGACCGCCGTACGCGAGGCCCTGCGCCCGGTCCTGGCCAAACCCGCCCACGCCAGCGCGCACATCGTCTCCGGCGTCGGCCACGCGCACATCGACTCCGCCTGGCTGTGGCCGATCCGCGAGACCAAGCGCAAGACGTCCCGGACCTTCTCCAACGTCACCGCGCTCGCCGACGAGTACGAGGAGTTCGTCTTCGCCTGCTCCCAGGCCCAGCAGTACGAGTGGGTCCGCGACAACTACCCGCACGTATGGGAGCGGATCAAGAAGTCCGTGGCCAAGGGCCAGTGGGCGCCGGTCGGCGGCATGTGGGTGGAGGCCGACGGCAACCTGCCCGGCGGCGAGGCACTCGCCCGCCAGCTGATCCACGGCAAGCGGTTCTTCATGGACCACTTCGGCATCGAGACCAAGGGCGTCTGGCTGCCTGACTCCTTCGGCTACACCGCGGCCTACCCGCAGCTGGCCAAGCTCGCCGGCAACGACTGGTTCCTCACCCAGAAGATCTCCTGGAACCAGACCAACACCTTCCCCCACCACACCTTCTGGTGGGAGGGCATCGACGGCACCCGGATCTTCACCCACTTCCCGCCCATCGACACCTACAACGCCCGCTTCAGCGGCGAGGAGATGTCCCGGGCCGTACGCAACTACGCCGAGAAGGGCGGCGCCACCCGCTCCCTCGCCCCCTTCGGCTGGGGCGACGGCGGCGGCGGCCCCACCCGCGAGATCATGGAACGCGCCCGCCGTCTGAAGGACCTGGAGGGCTCGGCGAAGGTCGAGATCGAGCACCCGGACGCGTTCTTCGCCAAGGCCCGGGCCGAGTACCCGAACGCCCCGGTGTGGGTGGGCGAGCTGTACCTGGAGCTGCACCGTGCCACGTACACCACCCAGGCCCGCACCAAGCAGGGCAACCGGCGCAGCGAACACCTGCTGCGCGAGGCCGAGCTGTGGGCCACCACGGCAGCCCTGCACGCGCCGGGCTACGCCTACCCGTACGAGAAGCTCGACCGGCTGTGGAAGACGGTCCTGCTGCACCAGTTCCACGACATCCTGCCCGGCTCCTCCATCGCCTGGGTGCACCGCGAGGCCGAGGCCGAGTACGCCCGCGTGGCCGGGGAGCTGACGGCGCTCACCGGCGAGGCGATCGCCGCCCTGGGCACCGGTGCGCCCCGCGTGTTCAACACGAGCCCCCGGGACCGCGCCGAGGTGGTCCGCACCCCCGAGGGCGCACCGGTGTACGTCCGGGTGCCCGCGAACGGCTCCGCGCCCCTCGACCCGGCCGAGCCCCCGCACCCGGTGACGGTGAGCGGCGGGCGGTGCATGGAAAATGGGATCGTCCGTGTACAGGTGACAGACGACGGAACACTGTCTTCTGTATTCGATCTGCGCGCGGGCCGCGAAGTCCTCGCCGGTCCCGGCAACCTCCTCCGTCTCCACACGGACCTGCCGAACTACTGGGACGCCTGGGACATCGACGAGCACTACCGCAACCGCTACACCGACCTGCTGGAGCCGGACTCGGTCACCGTGGTCGAGGACACCCCGCTCGTCGGCGCGATCCGCGTGGTCCGCTCCTTCGGCAAGGGCTCCCGGATCACCCAGACGATCACCGTCCGCGCGGGCAGCGCCCGCGTCGACTTCGAGACGGACATCGACTGGCACGAGACGGAGAAGATCCTCAAGGCGGGCTTCCCGGTCGACGTGCGCGCCGCGCACTCCTCGGCCGAGATCCAGTTCGGCCACATCCAGCGGCCCACCCACACCAACACCACCTGGGAGGCGGCCCGCTTCGAGGTCTCCGGCCACCGCTGGGTGCACATCGCCGAACCCGGTTACGGGGTCGCGGTGATCAACGACTCCACCTACGGCCACGACGTCACCCGCACGGTCCGCGAGGACGGGGGTACGACCACCAGGGTCGGCCTCAGCCTGGTCCGCGCCCCGCGGATCCCCGACCCCGAGGCCGACCAGGGCCGCCACCGCTTCACCTACGCCCTGCTGCCCGGCGCGAGCATCGAGGACGCGGTCGCCGAGGGCTACGCCCTCAACCTCCCGCTGCGGGTGGCCGATTCGGCGGGCGAGCCCGAGCCGGTCGTCTCCGCCGAGGGCGAGGGCGTGACCGTGGAGGCGGTCAAGCTCGCCGACGACGGATCCGGCGATGTGGTGGTCCGGCTGTACGAGTCCCGGGGCGGCCGCGCGAGCGGTGTCCTGCGCACCGGGTTCCCGCTGGCCGGGGCCGAGATCACCGACCTGCTGGAACGCCCGCTCGAACCGGCCCGGACGGACGGGAACGCCGTGCCGGTGCGGCTCCGGCCGTTCGAGGTGTGCACGCTGCGGCTGGCGGTGGCGCGCTGAGACACGACACAGCCCCGTGCCCCCAAGGGGCGCGGGGCTGTGTCGATCCGCGGCTGCGCCGCGTGGGCGCGGCAAGCCGCAACGAACCCGCACCCGGCGTACGTCCTAAAGCGGCAGGACCTCCGCCGAAGCCGCCTGCACGGGTGCCGGCATCGCCGCCACCGGCAGCGGAACCTCGGCCTCCCGCTGCCGCGGAAACGCCGTGGGCAGCAGCGGCCGGGGCCCCGACACCACCGTGTAGTCCTGTCCCAGGAACGGCGGCTCCACCACCCCGGGGTCCTCGCCGAGGGCCAGCTGCACGGCGGCCCAGGGGGCGTTGATCCCGCACAGCGACAGCTGGTGCAGCCCCCCGGCCGGCCGGGTGTTGACATCCAGCAGCACCGGCTCGTCGCCGTACATGCGGAACTGGATGTTGGACAGATAGTGCAGCCCGAAGCCCTCCGCGATCAGCCGGGCCGGGGCCAGCCAGCGCTCGTCCAGGGTGAAACCCCGCCGGCGGCCGTTCTTCGTCCGGCCCACCGCGAGCCGCACCCGGTTGTCCGGACCGGCGAGGACGTCGACGGACACCTCGGGCTGCTCCAGGCGCGGCATCACCAGCCAGTCCACCGGGTCCTCCGCCCGCCGCAGCGCATCGAGGACCAGGTCCAGCTGCACGTACGGGCCGGGGAAGCCTGCGAGATGAGCCAGCGAGAACGGGGCGCGGGTGATCACACGGAAGCCGACCCCGCCCGCACCGGCGGCCGGCTTGAAGCACGCCTTGTGCCCGGCCTTCTCCAACTCCTCCACAGCGGCGAGGAGTTCGTCCGCCGTGCGCACCCGCCACCACGGCGGCACCGGGACGCCCACCGAGCGGACCGCCTCGTACGCGGTCGCCTTGTCCTCGAACACGGCCACCGCCTCGGGCGTCGGCGCCAGCAGCGCCGTACCGGCCGCCGCGAACTCGGCGCGGTGTGCCACGATCGCCGCCTGGTGCAGCCGGGGCACGAAGACGTCGATGCCGCGCCGGGCGCACTGGTCGAGGGCGTACTCGACGTAACCGGCCGGGGACAGGCCGTCCGGCTCCAGGTCGGCGGTGTCGGCGGCGGCCAGCACGGGGGAGTCGGGGTCGGCGTGCGTCGCATGGATCTCCACGGCGCGGTCGCTGGGATTTCTCCGCAGCTGTTCCATGAAGAAGACGTTCTCCGCGTACGTGCGGTTGAGCCAGACGCGTACGCGAGAGAGCATGCAGGCCGCCTTTCGGGGGTTTTCGGGCAGGGCGCAGCGGCCCGTGCCCGGGCAGGAAGAAGGAAGGGACACCGAACAGCCCCTGTCAGAAGGGAGGTTGGGGCATCGGTGTTGGGGCGATCATACGGCTTTCAAGAGCCCGCGCGTGCAACGCGGGTGTTACGGATTCGCGGGGCCTGTCGGCCGGGGATCCTCTTGTCCCGGATCGGGGAATGTGCTCTTGTGGTCCAGGCGACGATGATCGGAAAGGGGCACGGGGTGGAGTCGACGGCCGGGGCCGGACAGCTGCTGGCCATCAGCGACCTGCACATCAGCTACCCGGACAACCGCGCCCTGGTCGAGCACATGCGTCCGGCGAGCGCCGACGACTGGCTGATCGTGGCCGGCGACATCGCCGAGACCGTCGCCGACATCCGCTGGACCCTCGCCACGCTCGCCGGCCGGTTCCGCAAGGTGCTGTGGGCACCGGGCAACCACGACCTGTGGACCCACCCGAAGGACACCGTCACCCTGCGCGGCGTCGCCCGCTACGAGCACCTGGTCGAGGTGTGCCGGGAGCTCGGTGTCGTCACTCCCGAGGACCCCTACCCGGTGTGGGAGGGCCCGGGCGGTCCGGTCGCCGTCGCCCCGCTGTTCCTCGGCTACGACTACTCGTTCCTGCCGGCCGGCTGCGCCACCAAGGCCGAGGGCCTGGCCTACGCGGAGAGCACGGGCATCGTCTGCAGCGACGAGTACCTGCTGCACCCCGACCCCTATCCGACCCGGGACGCCTGGTGCCGGGCCCGGGTCGCCGAGACCGAGCGCCGGCTCGCCGCGCTCCCCGCCGGCCTGCCCGTCGTACCGGTCAACCACTATCCGCTGCACCGGCACCCCACCGACGTGCTGTGGCATCCCGAGTTCGCCATGTGGTGCGGGACCACGCTGACCGCCGACTGGCACCGCCGGTTCCCCGTCGCCACGATGGTCTACGGCCATCTGCACATCCCGCGCACCACCTGGCACGACGGAGTCCGCTTCGTGGAGGTGTCCGTGGGCTACCCCCGAGAGTGGCGCAAGCGTCCGGAGCCGCCGGGCCGGCTGCGCCGTATCCTGCCGATGGAGGTCGAAACCGGTGATCGAGGAGCTGCTCCCGGAGTCGGTCGTGGTCGTGGAGGCACACCGTGACGACCCGCTGTGGGACGCCCCGCTCTTTCCCGAGGAGGAACCCCTCGTCGAGCGCGCGGTGACCAAGCGCCGCCGTGAGTTCGCCGCCGTCCGCGGCTGCGCCCGGCGCGCCATGGAGAAGCTCGGCGTGCCCGCGCAGCCCGTCGTCAGCGGCGAGCGGGGTGCGCCGGTCTGGCCGGCCGGCCTGATCGGCAGCATGACCCACTGCGACGGCTACTGCGCCGCCGTCCTCGCCCGCGCGAGCGACCTGCTCTCCCTCGGTATCGACGCCGAGCCGCACGGGCCGCTGCCGGAGGGCGTCGGCAAGACGGTCTGCCTGCCGACCGAGTCCGTCCGGCTCGCCCGGCTCGCCGCACGGCGGCCCGACGTGCACTGGGACCGGATCCTGTTCAGCGCCAAGGAGTCCGTCTACAAGGCGTGGTTCCCGCTCACCCGCACCTGGCTGGACTTCTCCGAGGCCGACATCACCCTGCACCCGGGCCCGGACGGCACGGCGCACGGCACCCTGCGCGCCGAACTTCTCGTCCCCGGCCCTCAGGTCGCGGGCCGCAGGCTCCAGGTCTTCGACGGCCGGTGGGCCGTACACGACGGGCTGGTCGCCACCTCCGTGGTCGTACCGCACGGGTGAGACCCGCCGACGGACCGGGCCGTCCGGCACGGCCGGCCGGTCAGGCGGTCGGGCACCATTCCCGCAGCAGGCGGAAGAACTCCGCCTCGTTGCCCGCGAGACCCGCCCGCGCCAGGGCCTGCTCCGCCTCGGCCAGCACGGCGGGCGGCACCACGGCGGGCCGGGCGTCGTCCGGCGGCCCGTCGAAGACGGCGCGCACGGTGTGCAGCAGCCGCAGGTAGGCCTGTACGGCGGTGCGCTCGCGGTCGGTCAGTACGGCGGTGGGCATCGGTCGGCTCTCCCCGAGTAGGCATCACGGTCGAGCCCCGCGGCGGGGGCACCTCTCCAGCTTGCCGCCCACCACTGACAACGCCGTCCGGCTCGGCTCCGGTCTCGCCCGCTCAGCGCAGGCCGGACCCCGGAAATCCCCTGGACGCAGCACCACGCGCGCCGCGCCGCGAAAGGCTCAGCCCTGCGGCCCCGGATAGCCCAGCGACGCCTCGATCCGACCGGCCACATCGTCGCGCCGGCCCGCCCCGCGCAGGGCCGAACCGGCCAGCCACGTACGGCACTTGCTGGCCAGCAGCAGGCCGAAGGTCTCGGCCTGACGCTCCTCGGCGAGGTCGAAGCGGGTCCGGGCCGCGACCCGCCGCGCCGCGGCCTCAAGCGCCGCCTGGTCGGTGTCGTCGTCGTCCAGCAGCCGTGTGGCGACCCCGACCCCGTCGGTCCGGTGCCCGCGGTGGTCGGCCTGCATGTGCCACAGCTCGTGGCCGAGGATCACCAACTGGTGGCCGGGGGCGGTCCGTTCCTCCACCACGACGATGTCACGGTCGGTCAGGTCCAGCCACAGCCCGCTCGCCGTGCCGGGCGGGAAGACGGCCGTACGGAAGTGCACCGGGCGGCCCCGGCGGCGGCTCATCGCCTCGCACAGCGCGCGGTACAGCTCCTGCTCGGGCGCCGGCACGGGCAGGGCCAGCCCGCCCACCAGCTCGCCGCACAGCCGGCGCATGTCCCTGCCGATGCCCACTGTCCTCCCCCGGCTCACGACTCGGGCCGCTTGACGCTCTCCAAGAGCATGTCCAGCCACTCCGCGACCTTGTCCCGGTGCTGGTCGGTCGGCAACTGCGCCGCCCGCCAGGCGATCCCGCGCACCCCGTGGTCCTGGAGCAGCCTCTCCAGCGGATCCTCGGCGGCGTCGGCCGCGGCCCGCTCCCGGTCGGCGAGCTTCTGCAGCATCTCCTGCTCGGTGCGCTGCAGCGCGCCCGCCAGTGCCTCGGGGTCCTCCGCGGTCAGGAATCCGGCGTGCACCCGGAAGAAACGCTGCAGCGCGTCGCAGTGCTCCATGGTGGGCCGCCGGTCGCCGTTGATGAGGGCGCCGGCCTGCTGGCGGGACATGCCCGCGCCGTCGGCGATCTCCTGCTGGGTGTACTTGCGGCCGTTGGGCTTGAGCCGGGTGCGGCGCAGCAGGCTCAGTCGCTGCAGGAAGCGTGCCTGGACGTCCGGCTCGCCCGCAGGCCGGCCGCTGAGCAGGGCCCGGACCACCGGCTCCGGCACACCGCAGGCCACGGAGAGCCGGCCGACGGCGAAGACCTCCGTGTGCGGCACGCCGAGCCGTTCGGCGAGCGCGGTGACGCGGGCGACGACGGCCGGCAGCTGGGCGGTCGCCGTGGCGCCCGGATCCTCGTAGCCATCCGTCACCGACAGAACTCCTACGTCTCTTCGCGGGTTTGCAGTTGCGTCCTTCGCGTCCGCCTCGGCCATGCGTCTCGCGAGCGGTCGCCGTGAACTTCCCGGAGATTAGCCGGTGCCTCGAACTCACATCCAGGTGTCGCCACAACTGTGGCGAATTTCAGCCGTCAACAGGCAGGAAATGCCACGATAGTTGACATCGCGCTGGTCGGAGCCGCAGGATCGCAGGGGCCGCGTCAAGGCCGCAGAGGCAAGAGGGGTGACCTCCCGATGGCACATCAGGCAGGAGGGCAGCGGCCGGCGCCGCGGCCCGTCCCCGAGACGTGCGACACCCAGGCGTACCTTCAGGACTACGCCGCACTGCTGGAGTCCCTCGCCCTGCCCTCCCTGGTCGTGGACCACTGCTGGAACGTGGTCATGGCCAACGGGGCCTACACGGCGCTCTTCCGCGGGGTGGGCCCCCACCCCACCGCCATGCCGGGGGACAGCTTCCTGCGGTTCGTGCTCTTCCACCCGGACGCGGCCGAGGTCCTCGGCGAGCACGAGCAGGGCTGGTGCCTGCCGATGCTGGCCCACCTCAGGGCCGCGCTGGAGACGTACGGCCACGACCATGAACTCCAGGCGGTCCGCCGGGACATCGCCCAGGACCCGATCATGGAGGCCGCCTACCGGCAGGGTCTGCCGCACTGGATGCGCTCCGTCGGCGAGTCCGCGACCCGGCTCGACGGCGCCGTCCGCCTGCTCCTCCACCCCGACCCGCGCCGGGGCCCCACCGAGTGCCGGGTCGTCGACGAGACCCCGCAGACCCTGCGGGACATCGGCTACCGGCGCCTGACGATGGTCCTGCGCGACCCCCGCCGCCCCGCCGTCCCCGTACGCCGCCCGCGCCGCGCACGCGGCACGGCCCCCCATCTCTCCGTCGTCCCGGCCACCCAGGACTGACCCGGCACCGCCGGCGTTCAGGTCGCCGGCGGCGCCGGGCCGGGAGACCGGCGCCTTGAAGGGGCGGCGCCGAGCGCCGACCACCGAGGCGTCTCACAGATCCAGCACCAGACGGGCGCCCCGGCACCGGGAGACACAGATCATCATCGTGTCGCCCGCGGCCCGCTCCTCCTCGGTGAGGACCGAGTCCCGGTGATCCGGGACGCCTTCCAGCACATCCGTCTCACAGGTGCCACACGTCCCCTCGGTGCACGAGTACAGCACCTCGACGCCGGCGGCGCGCACCGTGTCCAGCACCGACACCCGCGGCGCGACCGTGAGGACACGGCCGCTGCGCGCGAGCTCCACCTCGAACGCGGTGTCGGAGCCGGTCGGCCGGGGCTTGGGCTGAAAGCGTTCGACCCGCAGCCGTCCGGTCGGGCAGCGTTCCTCGACGGCGTCCAGCAGCGGCCCCGGACCGCAGCAGTACACCAGGGTGCCGTCGGGGGCGCCGTCCAGCACTGGGCCCAGATCGAGCAGGCCCGTCTCGTCCTGCGGGGCGAGGGCCACCCGGTCGCCGTAGCGGGCCAGTTCCCCGGTGAAGGCCATGGAGGCGCGGGACCGGCCGCCGTACAGCAGCGACCAGTCGGCGCCCGCCGCCTCGGCCGCTGCGAGCATCGGCAGCAGCGGGGTGATGCCGATGCCGCCCGCGATGAACCGGTAGCCGGGCGCGGACTCCAGCGGAAAGTGGTTGCGCGGCCCGCGCACCCGCACCTTGTCGCCCTCGCCCAACTCCTCGTGGACGAAGGCCGATCCGCCCCGGCCGTCCGGCTCCCGCAGCACCGCGATCCGCCAGGCGGAGCGGTCCGCCGGGTCGGAGCACAGCGAGTACTGCCGTTCCAGCTCCGGGCCGAGCAGCAGGTCCACATGGGCGCCGGGTTCCCAGGCGGGCAGCTCCTGCCCGAGCGGATCGCGCAGGGTCAGCGACAGCACCCCGTCCGCCGCCGACTCCCGCCGCGCCACGACGAGTTCGATCTCCGTCACCGTACGTCCTCCCGGGCCTCGTGCCCCTCGGGGTGTGCCAGCATCCACTCCCACATCGCCATCGGATCCTGCGCGGTGTGCTCCGCCCCGCAGTGGCAGGTGCCGTGCAGCACGTCCGTGCCCGGCAGCCAGTCCACCCGGTAGACCTCACCGGTGGGCGTGCTCACCGGACCTCCTCCACGGGCTTGTCGCCCTCCTCGGCCAGCCGGGCCAGGATGCGGCGCGCGGCCAGGCCGCCGGTGTCGATGTTGATGCTCAGCTCCTGATAGCCGGTGCGCTCCGAACCCAGCGTCCGCTGCAGGAGGTTGAGGGCGTCCACGTCCTGCATGACCACCGTGTGGTTGTTGCCCCGCAGGAACTCGGTGACCTCGGCGTCGTCCGTCGCCCAGTCCCGGGAGACCATCCAGAAGTCGTACACCTTGCCGTCCGCGGACGGGGTGATGGCGTAGGTGATCTCGGTGTGGATGCCGTGCGGGTCGCTGCCGTCCGGCTCGGGCACGACCCCCGTCGGCGCGATGCGGCTGTGCAGCAGATACAGGCAGGGCGCGTGGTACTCGATGTCCTGCCAGCGGGTGATCCGGCCGGTGATGCCGGTGGAGCGGGCGTAGAACGGCGGGCACTCGGCGTCGGCCATGTGCCGGCTGACCCGGACGATGCCCGCGCCCTCGTCCACCTCGGTGGTGATGGGTGTCTCGGCGACCTCCGGGGTGCCGATGTACCCGCCGTGCAGATAGGTCTCGTGGGAGAGGTCGAGGAGGTTGTCGACGAGCAGGCCGTAGTCGGCGTCGATCGGCTCCATGCCGCGGACCGTCACCCAGCCGGGGGAGTCGAGATGCCGGGCCCGCGGGACGGTGTCCGGGTCGGCGAGGGCCGGGTCGCCGATCCACACCCACACCAGGGAGTCCTGCTCCACGACCGGGTGGGCGGCGACGCGCGCGGTGCGCGGGATGCGTTTCTGGCCCGGCACATACACACAGGTGCCGGTGCGGTCGTAGGTGAAACCGTGGTAGCCGCAGACGATCCGGTCGCCGTCCAGACCGCTCTCGGAGAGCGGATAGCGGCGGTGGACGCACCGGTCGTGCAGGGCGACCGGGGTGCCGTCCTCCTCGGCGCGGTAGAGGACGAGCGGTTCGCCGAGAATCGTCCGGCCGAGCAACTCGCGCCCGACCTCCTGGCTGTAGGCGGCGACGTACCACTGATTCCGTGCGAAGGCGGTTACATGGGGCATCGGTCCGGCTCCCGTCTGTCGTGGTGGTCGCATCGTCGAGGAGCGCGTCGCAGGGTCGCAACGCTCCTTCCGCCTCGCGGAAACACCGTGCTGGGGCACGGTGCGTGGGGCGTCGCCCGGGAATTCCGGCGGGCCTCGCGCGTCGCGTACGCTGAGCGGCGGTACAGAGGCTGAGTGCGGCTTGGAACGTGGGGGTTGCGGATGGCTGTCGGTCGGGTGGTCCGGTTCGACGGGATGCGTGGGTACGGCTTCATCGCTCCGGACCAGGGGGGCGAGGACGTCTTCCTGCATGTGAACGACCTGCTGATTCCCGAGTCGTCCGTGCGTCCGGGCCTGGCGGTGGAGTTCGAGATCGAGAACGGCGGCCGCGGGCTGAAGGCCGCGTCCGTCCGTCTCGCGCAGGAGCCGGGAAGTTCGGCGGCACCGGCGGCCGAGCGGGCCGTCCCCGCGGCCACCGCGGAGGGCCAGGAGCCGATGTGTGACGTGCTCGGCTCGGCCGAGTACACACGCGAGGTGACGGAGCTGCTGCTGACCTCCGTACCCGACCTGACGGGGCAGCAGATCGTCGCCGTACGCAGGCAGCTGGCCCTGTTCGCCAAGCGGCACGGCTGGATCGAGGACTGAGGGGAAAGGACACAATGAGCACCGAGACGCTGGAGTTCCAGGCCGAAGCGCGGCAACTCCTGCAGCTGATGGTCCATTCGATCTACTCGAACAAGGACATCTTCCTGCGGGAACTCATCTCCAACGCCTCCGACGCCCTGGACAAGCGGCGCCTCGCCGGCCTCACGGACGACCGCCTGAAGGCCGACGACCCGCACATCGCGCTGGAAACCGACAAGGACGCGCGCACCCTGACCGTGCGCGACAACGGCATCGGCATGACACGCGACGACGTCGTCGGGCTCATCGGCACCATCGCCCGTTCCGGGACGGCCGAGACCCTGCGCCGGCTGCGTGCGAACCGCGAACAGCGCGAAGACCGCGAAAGCGCGGAATCGGCGGAGCTGATCGGCCAGTTCGGTGTCGGCTTCTACTCCGTGTTCATGGTCGCCGACAAGGTCACGCTGGTCACCCGCAAGGCCGGCGAGGACACCGGCGTGCGCTGGGAGTCGGACGGCGGCGGCACCTACACCATCGAGACCGTCGAGGACGTGCCGGAGGGCACGGCGGTCACCGTCCACCTGCGTCCCGCGGACGAGGAGGACGCCCTCCACGACTACGCCGACGAGTGGAAGATCCGGGAGATCGTCAAGCGGTACTCGGACTTCATCGCGTTCCCCATCCGGATGGGCGACGACACCCTGAACTCGATGAAGGCGCTGTGGGCACGCCCGCGTTCGGAGGTGCAGGACGAGGAGTACCGGGAGTTCTACCGGCACATCAGCCATGACTGGACCGACCCGCTGGAGACCATCCGGATGCGGGCGGAGGGCACCTTCGAGTACGAGGCGCTGCTCTTCCTCCCCGCGCGCGCCCCGCACGACCTGTTCCAGCGCGACGCCCGCCACGGCGTCCAGCTGTACGTCAAGCGCGTGTTCATCATGGCCGACACCCGCGAACTCCTGCCGTCCCACCTGCGGTTCGTCAAGGGCGTCGTGGACGCCGCCGACCTGTCGCTGAACATCTCCCGCGAGATCCTCCAGCAGGACCGGCACATCCAGCTGATCCGGCGCCGTCTCGCCAAGAAGGTCCTGTCCACCGTCAAGGACCTCATGACGAACGACGCCGACAAGTACCGTACGTTCTGGCGGGAGTTCGGCCCCGTCGTCAAGGAGGGCCTGCTCGCCCCGGGCGAGGACCACAAGGCGATCCTCGACATCGCGTCGTTCGCCACCACCGCCGGGGACGAGCCCACCACCCTCGCCGACTACGTCTCCCGGATGAAGGACGGCCAGGACAAGATCTACTTCATGACCGGCGAGAGCCGCGCCCAGGTCGAGAACTCCCCGCACCTGGAGGCCTTCCGGGCCAAGGGGTACGAGGTGCTGCTGCTCACCGACCCCGTGGACGAGATCTGGGTCGAGTCGGTGCGCGACCACGACGGCAAGGAGTTCCAGTCCGTCGCACGAGGCACGGTCGACCTGCCTGCCGACGAGGCCGACGAGGAGCTGTCGGAGGAGAGGTCCGGTGCCTACGCCCCGCTGCTGACCTGGCTGGGCGAGACGCTCGACGCCGTCAAGGACGTACGGCTGACCACCCGCCTGACCAGCTCGCCGGCCTGCCTGGTCAGCGACGCCGACGGCATCCCGCCGGCGCTGGAGAAGATGTACAAGGCGATGGGCCAGGACCTGCCGCCGGTCAAGCGCATCCTCGAACTGAACCCCGAGCACCCGCTGGTCAGCGGGCTCAGGGCGGCGTACGAGCAGCGCGCCGGGGACCCCGGGCTGACCGAGACGGCCGAACTGCTCTACGGCACCGCCCTGCTCGCCGAGGGCGGCGACCTGGCCGATCCGGCACGCTTCGCCAAGCTGCTCGCCGACCGCCTCACCCGCACGATCTGACCGAAGCGCCCGGCATGTCCGCTCTGTGAGCGGGTGCCCACCGGCCGCGGCCCGTACCGGCCGCGGCCGGCGGGCACCCCACGGACAGCCGACTTTCACATGGGCGCCACCGGACCCTTCCCTGACGTTTGTTGCTCTTGGAACACTCGCTCCGCGCAGATTCCGTCATATGGGCGGCATCGCGTACGTCAGGACGAGAGGACCCGAACACCCATGCCCGAAGTCAACCGGCGCCGTTTCCTCCAACTCGCGGGTGCCACCACGGCATTCACCGCGCTGTCCACCAGCATCCAGCGCGCGGCCGCCCTGCCCGCCCACCACCGCACCGGGACCGTCCAGGACGTCGAGCACATCGTTGTCCTCATGCAGGAGAACCGTTCCTTCGACCACTACTTCGGCTCGCTGCGCGGCGTCCGCGGCTTCGGCGACCCCCGTTCGGTCTCCCAGAACGGCACGTCCGTCTGGAAGCAGTCCGACGGCACGAAGGACATCCTGCCCTTCCACCCCGACGCCGACGATCTGGGCCTCGCCTTCATCCAGGACCTGCCGCACGGCTGGAACGACACGCACGCGGCCTTCAACGGGGGTAAGTACGACAAGTGGGTGCCGGCCAAGGGCACCACGACCATGGCGTACCTGAACCGCGAGGACATACCGTTCCACTACGCGCTCGCCGACGCCTTCACCCTCTGCGACGCCTACCACTGCTCCTTCATGGGCTCGACCGACCCGAACCGCTACTACATGTGGACCGGTTACGTCGGCAACGACGGCCAGGGCGGCGGCCCCGTCCTCGGCAACGACGAGAAGGGCTACGGCTGGACGACGTACCCCGAGCGCCTGGAGAAGGCCGGGGTCTCCTGGAAGATCTACCAGGACATCGGCGACGGCCTCGACGCGAACGGCTCCTGGGGCTGGATCCAGGACGCCTACCGCGGCAACTACGGCGACAACGCCCTGCTGTACTTCAACCAGTACCGCGGCGCCAAGCCCGGCGACCCGCTGTACGACAAGGCCCGCACCGGCACCGACGCCAAGAAGGGCGAGGGCTTCTTCGACCGGCTGAAGGCCGACGTCAAGGCCGGCACGCTGCCGCAGGTCTCCTGGGTCGTCGCCCCCGAGGCCTTCACCGAGCACCCCAACTGGCCCGCCAACTACGGCGCCTGGTACGTCTCCCAGGTCCTCGACGCGCTCACCTCCGACCCCGAGGTCTGGAGCAAGACGGCGCTGTTCATCACCTACGACGAGAACGACGGCTTCTTCGACCACGTCGTACCGCCCTTCCCGCCGGCCTCCGCCGCGCAGGGCAAGTCGACCGTGGACCCCTCCCTCGACCTGTTCAAGGGCGACGCGAGCCACGTGCCCGGCGCCTACGGGCTCGGCCAGCGCGTGCCGATGCTGGTCGTCTCCCCCTGGAGCAAGGGCGGTTACGTCTGCTCCGAGACCTTCGACCACACCTCGATCATCCGGTTCATCGAGCGCCGCTTCGGGGTGCACGAGCCGAACATCTCGCCCTGGCGGCGGACCGTGACCGGAGATCTGACCAGCGCCTTCGACTTCTCCCGCAAGGACACCAAGCCGGTCGCGCTGCCGTCCACGGCCGCCTACGAGCCGCCGGACCACAACCGTCACCCCGACTATGTTCCCAAGCCCCCGGCCAACCCCTCGCTGCCCAAGCAGGAGCGCGGCCACCGGCCCACCCGCCCGCTGAAGTACGCCCCGGTGGTGGACGGTGCTGCGGACACCGCGACCGGCAAGCTCACGCTCACGTTCGCCTCGGGGGCGCGCGCGGGCGCCGCGTTCCTGGTGACCTCCGGCAACCGTGCCGACGGCCCCTGGACGTACACCACCGAGGCCGGCAAGCACCTCTCCGACTCCTGGAACTCGGCGTACTCCGGCGGCAGCCACGACCTCACCGTGCACGGCCCGAACGGCTTCCTGCGCGTCTTCAAGGGCAAGGGGAAGGCCGCGGGACCGGAGGTGACCGCCCGGACCGCCGGCGACAACCTCGAACTCACCTTCACCAACAAGGGATCCGGCACGGTGAAGCTGAAGGTGACGAACGGCTACGTCGGCCGGCCGGCCACCGTGACCGTCCGGCCCGGCGCGACCGTCAGGCACGCCGTCGACCTCACGGCGAGCAAGCGCTGGTACGACGTGACGGTCACCTGCGAGGGCGACCCGGCGTTCCTGCGCGGCTTCGCCGGGCACGTCGAGAACGGCCGACCCGGCGTCAGCGACCCGGCCATCGCGACGGAGTGAACGACCGATGAACACCGCTCCGTGCGGACTGGTCAGGTACCGGTCAGATCAGGGTAGTGTGCCCCGGTGACCACACAATCGAACACTCCTGCAGGCTGGTACCCGGATCCGCACGGAGCGCCCCAGACGCTCCGCTACTGGGACGGCACCCAGTGGACCCAGCACACCAACCCGGCGCAGGCCCCCGCCGGCCAGGCCCCGCAGGTGCAGGCCCCCGCCCAGCAGTACGGCGTCCCGCAGCAGCAGGCCGCCGACCCCAAGGTGCAGCGGCAGGTGCAGCAGCAGGCCGGGATCCAGGGCGGCGGCCCCGGCGGCGGCACGATCTTCACCGAGCCCATCCTGGTCGTGAACCAGAAGGCCAAGCTGATCGAGGTGACCAACGAGTACAAGGTCATGGATCAGCACGGCCGGGACATCGGTTCGGTCACCGAGGTCGGGCAGGGGGTGCTGAAGAAGATCATGCGCTTCGTCTCCAGCCTCGACCAGTTCATGACCCACAAGCTGGAGATCCGTGACGCCTACGGCCAGCCGCAGCTGCTGCTGACCCGGCCCGCGAAGTTCTTCAAGTCCCGGGTCGTCGTGTCCCGTCCGGACGGCTCGCCGGTCGGCGAGATCGTCCAGCAGAACATGATCGGAAAGATCAACTTCGCGATGAACGCGAACGGCCGGCAGGTCGGCGCGATCAAGGCGGAGAACTGGCGGGCCTGGAACTTCGCGATCGTCGACCACGCGGACAACGAGGTCGCCCGGATCACCAAGACCTGGGAAGGCCTCGCCAAGACGCTCTTCACGACCGCGGACAACTATGTCCTGCAGATCCACTACCAGCTGCCCGAGCCGCTGCTGAGTCTCGTGGTCGCGACGGCCCTGACCGTCGACACCGCCCTCAAGCAGGACTCGCGGGGCTGGAACTGAACAGGCCCCCACGGGGGAAACGGGGCCGGGGAAGTACGACCACGGCGGCCGGTGCGCGCGGAAGAGCTGCGCCCCGGCCGCCGTTCTGTGTGCTCAGAGTGCGGTGAGGTGCCCCGGCTGTTTCGGCTGCCGTGGCACCAGCGCCGGTTCGGCGGTCGCCGTGCCCGGTTCCAGCGCCAGGACCGCGGCCACGGGGTGGTCGTCGGCCTCGGGCGCCGGAGCCTCGGGCGCCGGCCCCGGGGTGACCCGGGTGAGCAGGACCACGCCCCAGGAGGCCAGTACCGCTCCGGCGAGGGCCAGCAGTACGCCGCCGGCGCCGCCCTGGAGGCCCTGGCCGAGCAGGGTGAGGCCGATCGTCGCGGCCGCGACCGGGTTGGCGAGGGTGACCACGGCGAGCGGGGCGCCGAGACCGCCGCGGTAGGCGGTCTGGGACAGCAGCAGCCCGCCGACGGCGAACGCGGCGACGAGGACGGCGACCACGATCACCTCGGCGCCCAGGCCCGGGCCCGTGCGGTCCGTGGCCGCCACGGTCACCGTCTGGGTGAGCGCCGAGGCGACACCGGAGGCGAAGCCGGACGCCGTCGCGTGCCGCAGGCCGGGACGGGCACCGGGCCGGGACAGCATGCCGATCGCGGCGGCCGTCGTACCGGCCACCGCCAGCGCCTCGGGCAGTGACAGCACCCGCTCGGGCGCCGGACCGGAGGCGGTCACGAGCAGCGCGGCGAGCCCGAGCAGCGTCAGCGCCGTACCGCGCCACTCCACCGGGCTGACCCGCCGCCCGGCCGCCTGCGCCCCGAGCGGCACGGCCGCGACCAGGGTGAGCGCTCCGAGCGGCTGGACGAGGGTGAGCGGGCCGTACTTGAGGGCGACGACGTGCAGCAGCGCGGCGGCGGCGTTCAGGCCGACCGCCCACCACCAGGCGCCGTTGCCCAGCAGCCGCAGCAGTCCGGCGCCGGCGGTGCGGGAGGCGAGCCGTTCCTGGGCCACGGCGGCGAGGGCGTAGGCGACGGCCGAGACGAGGGACAGGGCGACGGCGACCAAGGCGGCGGCGCTCATCGGACCGCTCCCACCAGGACGCTCTCGCGCGGGGCGAGCCGGCCGGCGCCGCGCCCGGCCGTGCGCGGCGTCCGCCGCGGCGGACGGATCACGCCGAGGGCGATGCCGAGCATGGCGGTGGCGACGATCGCGTCGAGCCAGTAGTGGTTGGCCGTGCCCACGATCACCAGCAGGGTGATCAGCGGGTGCAGGAGCCACAGCCAGCGCAGGCGGGACCGGGTGGCCACGATGAGGCCGATCGCCACCATCAGCGCCCAGCCGAAGTGCAGCGAGGGCATCGCCGCGAACTGGTTGGACAGATGGTCGCTGGACGGCGGGCCGTACACGGACGGGCCGTAGATCTTCGCGGTGTCCACCAGACCGGTCCCGGCCAGCATCCGCGGCGGGGCCAGCGGGAAGGTGAACGGCAGCACCAGCGCGGCCGTGGTGACCACCGCGAGGACCCGGCGCGCCCAGGTGTAGTGGGCGGGCCGCTTGACGTAGAGCCAGACCAGGAAGGCCAGCGTCGCCGGGAAGTGGACGGTGGCGTAGTAGGTGTTGGCGATGCGGACGAGGGTGTCGCCGTGCAGCAGTGCGGACTGCACGGCGTTCTCGTGGGGGAGGTGCAGCGTCCGTTCCAGGTCCCACACGCGGTGGGCGTTGTGGACGGCGTTGCCGGTGTGACCGGTGGCCAGCTGCCGGCCGAGCTTGTAGACGAGGAACAGCCCGGCGACGAGCAGAAGCTCACGTATGAGCGCCGGGCGCGCGGTCGCGTCCGGCGGCTCCGCCTCTGCCTCTCCAGGCTCGGTTCGCGCAGTCATCCCCCGGCCCCTTCACTGACGGTGGTGCGTGTAGAACTCATCGATACGATGTCGTACCGAAACGTCAGTGTACCGATACGGGTCGGTACCGGTACACTGACGTATCGATTGATGTGCGCCACACTGAAGACAGGGCCCGGCCCACGAGAGAGAGGAAGCACCGCATGACGTCGCAGGCCGCGGACGGACCGGAGACGGTCGCCGCCTCGCGCCGCTCCAAGATCACGCCGGCGCGTGAGCGGGAGTTCTTCGACGCCGTGCTGGAGCAGATCCGCGAGTGCGGGTACGAGTCCGTCACCATGGAGGGCATCGCCGCCAGCACCCGGTGCAGCAAGTCCACGCTCTACCGGCAGTGGAAGACCAAGCCCCAGTTCGTCGCGGCCGCGCTGCGTGCCAGCCGCCGGGTGCGCTTCGCCGGTGTCGACACCGGATCCCTCGCCGAGGACCTGCGCCAGGCCGCGCGGGCCGCGGGCGACTGGTCCGGCAAGGACATCAAGCTGCTCCAGGCGCTGGGACACGCGGTGACCGCCGACCACGAACTGGCGCTGGCACTGCGCGAGGCGCTCGTCCACCCGGAGATCGCCGCGCTGCAGGAGATGCTCGCGCGGGGCGTTGCCCGGGGCGAGGTCCCGGCCGGCCATCCGGCGCTGGAGTACATCCCCGCGATGATGTTCGGCGTCCTGCGCGTACGGCCCGTGCTCAGCGGCCAGTACGCCGACGCCGAGTACCTCGCCCGGTTCGTGGACGCCACCGTGCTGCCCGCGCTCGGGCTGACGTAGGACCCAGGCCGTCGTTCACGGGATGACTGAACGGCGGTCTGCCCGCGCCGCACCGTGGGGACGGGGGCGGCGCGCACCCCCGGCCGGGTGGGGCTCCTCTTGAGCGGAGGGGTGCCCCACCCGGCCCTTTCACGTCCGGCGTCCGGGCGGTCCCGGCTCAGACGTTCTGGCCGTTGCCGCCGCCGGAGGAGACCTTGATCCCGTTCAGGATCTCCTCGATGACCGAGGTCTGCTGTCCGACGTCGATGCCGAAGCGCACCACGACGATCTGCTTGGCGTCGTTGGGCGAGGGGAAGGCGACCGACTCGACGTAGCCGTCGGAGCCCTTGCTGGTGACCGCCTTCCAGCGCACCATGTAGCCCTTCTGCCCGGCCACCGTCACCGCCTGCGAGGCCAGCACCTGGTGCGAGGTGATGCTGCCGTAGGTGGTGCCGCCGTAGGACTGCCTGGCGTTGGCCGCGATGTCCGCCTTGGCGACCTCCTCGGCCGTCGTGCCCTTCAGGCCCAGCGCCACCGCCGGAGCCGTGTAGGCGCCGCCCGCGGTGCAGGTCTGGCCGGCGTTGCCCGGGCACTTGTAGGAGTCGTCCGAAGTCACCTCCGCGCCGACGCTGATCGTCTGCCCGGTCCAGCCCTTCGGCACCGGCAGACTGATCCCGTTGACCGGGTCCGACACCGTGCCGCCGCCCTGCACCTTGGGCGCGTCGGACTGCCCCGGCGACGGCGCGCCGCCGCCGGAACCGCCGGACTCACCGGAACCCCCGGATCCGCCGGCACCTCCCGAGCCCCCGGAGCCGCCCGAGCCGCCGCCGAACGGCCCGCCCTGGCCGCCGTTCTGCCCGCCCGGCGCGCCCTGCTGCGTTCCGGCGCGGTCGCCGCTGCCGCCGCCGTCGCCCTTGGTCAGCGCCCAGACGCCGATCCCGATGCTCGCCAGTACCACGGTCGCCACCGTGACGGCTATGCCGTTGCGCAGCCGGCGCCGGGACCCGGCCGGCGGCTCGGCGGGGTACGCCGGATACGTCCCGTACCCCGGCGCCTCGCCGTAGCCACCGGGTGCGGCGGGCGCGGCGGGCGCCGGCTGTGCGCCGAACACCGGAGACGGTGAGGGTGCCGCAGGCGCCGGCTGCGGCGGGGGACCCCACACGGCGGCCGTCCCGGCGGGGCGGGTCTGGTCCGTCCAGGCCTTGCCGTCCCACCAGCGCTCGGTGGGCGGACCGTCGTTCGTCTGCCCGGGGTCGGGGTACCACCCGGGGGGAGTCACCTGCGTCATGCCCCCACCGTATGAGGCGACCGTGAAAGTGTGATGAGAGGATCTGCCGCGAACGGAACAGACCGGATTATTTCGCCTCGGATTTCTCTCGCTCTTTTCTCCCCACCCCCTTTTCCGACGGCGATTCCGGGCCCGCCCCTCGCCACCGGCCTCCGGTGGCCCGGTTGACGCCCCGTCGGCTGCTGACCGGCGGTTCGGGCCGGGCGGGCGTCGCCTGTGCGCACCCGCTTTCACCCGGCGGGGCAACAGCTGCGCGTACCGCCCACCACAGGCACTGCCGGACGGCTACGCTCGTGCTCTGTACGTCATTCGGGCGACCTGGGGAGGTAACAGGATGACGGAGGGACGGCCGCCGACGGCCGCCTCGGCTTCCCTGTGGGAGCGGGACGCGGAGATGGCCACCGTCGCAGACGCGCTCGACGTCCTGTGCGCCGACCGGTCGTCCGCGGGCAGCCTGCTGGTCTTCCGCGGCGAGGCGGGTCTCGGCAAGACCGCGCTGCTGGCCGAGACCCGCCGGATCGCCGAACGCCGCGGCTGCACCGTCTGGTCCGCACGCGGCGCGCAGACCCTGAAGTCCGTCCCGTTCACCGTGGTACGGCAGCTGCTCCAGCCCGCCCTGCTGTCCCTGCTGCCGGAGGAGGCCCGCGAGTACCTCGGCGACTGGTACGACATCGCCGGACCCGCCCTCGGCATAGTCGACCCGCAAGAGGGCAGCCCCGACCCGCAGTACGTGTGCGACGGACTCGTCGCCGCGGTGCGTCGGCTCGCCCGCCGGGAGTGGCCCCTCGTGCTGCTGATCGACGACGCGCACTGGGCCGACCAGGAGACCCTGCGCTGGCTCGCCGCGTTCGCCGAGCGCCTGGACGACCTGTCCGTACTGGTCGTGGTCGCCCGCCGCCCCGGTGAGGTCAGCGGGGACAGCGCCCGCCACCTCGACGCGGTGGCCGCCGCCGCGGGCCGCCCCGTCAGCGACCTCAGCGCGCTCACCCCGGACGCCACCGCGGGCCTCACCCGCACCACCCTCGGCCGGCACGCCGACGACGCGTTCTGCCGTGAGGTGTGGGCCGTCACCGGCGGCAATCTCTACTACACCGTCGAACTGCTCGCCAAGGTGCGGGACGGCGAGCTCCCGCCCGTCGAGTCCCGCGCCGGGGAACTGCGCGCCCTCAACCGCTCCGCCCGCAGCGGCGGACTGGTCGACCGGCTCAAGGACCTCGGCCTGGAGGCCACCCGGTTCGCCTGGGCCGCCGCCATCCTCGGCACCTCCATCACCGTCCACATGGTCGCCCGCCTCGCCACCATGAACGACGACCTCGCCCGGCACTGCGCCGAACTCCTCTGCAACGCCCGCATCCTCACCAGGCCCGACCGGGCGGCCGGCGCCGAACGCCGGGAAGACGAGCTGGAGTTCGTCCACCCGCTGGTCGCCACCGCCGTCTACAACTCCATCCCGCCCGCCGTGTGCACCGCCATGCACGGCGTGGCCGCCCAGATCATCACCGACCTGGGCCGCGGCGCCTCCGAGGCGGCCCAGCACCTGCTCAAGGTGCACCCGGACGACGACGAGGAACTCGTCGCCCAGCTGCGCGAGGCGGCCCGCGAACACCTCGCCGTCGGCGCGCCCGACGCGGCCCGCCGCTGTCTCGAACGGGCCCTGCGGGAGCCGCCGCGCCCCGACGTCCACGCCCATGTCCTGTACGAACTGGGCTGCGCCACCCTGCTGACCGCGCCCGCCGTTACCATCGACCACCTCCAGGACGCGCTCGGTATGCCCGGCCTCGAAGGCGACCGGCGCGTCGACGCGGTGATCCGTCTCTCCCAGGCACAGCTCCACAACGACCAGCTGGAGGAGGCCGTCCGCACGGTCGAGGCCGAGGCCGCCCGGCACGAACCGGGCCCCGCCCGGATGCGGCTCACCGCCGTACAGTTCATGTGGGAGACCATCCACGGCGAGACCGTCTCCCCAGCCCGCTCCCGGCGCCTGGCCGAACTCGCGAGCACCCGCACCGGCCGCGACAACGCCGAGCGCGCCCTGCTCATCCTGCGTGCCTTCGACGCCATGACCCACGGCGAGAACGCCGAGGAGGTCGTCGAGCTGTGCGACCGCGCCCTGGTCAACGGCCGTCTC